>NZ_JANYGQ010000013.1 GCF_025359345.1 Mucilaginibacter sp. | reverse complement strand
CGTATTCTAAGACTTTACCAAATTTATTTATATGATTATATTTATTCAGTCCGAGGTAATTTTCTAATTAAAGCAAAGAGTTAAAGACTGTTAAATTATCAATACGATGTTAATGATACTGTATCTTGGTAGTAATTCTTTATCATATCTTTCATTTAACCGCATTTACAAATAATTACATTGATAAAAATGATACAGACCATTAATAAATCTATTATGAAAGGAGTAATATATTCTATGCTACTCTCGTTTGCTTTGATAAGTCATAATTCAAATGCACAAACGCGGGCCGATCCGACTCAAAAACAAATAAAATTCTTTTTCCCCGGCGCAAAATTACCCAAAAACTACAATTATAATTACCCCGTAAAATTTAAAGAAGTCACCATCATAACAAAAGATAGCGTACGGCTAAATGGCATTCTGTTCCCGTCAGACTCGTCTAAAGGAGTTATATTATACCTCCATGGTAACACAGGCGCATTAGATAAGTGGGGAAATATATCTAAAACATACACCAGTCTCCATTATGATTTGTTCATGATGGATTATAGAGGTTATGGTAAAAGTGAAGATTCAATTAAAAACGAAGACGAATTGTATAGCGATGTGCAAGAAGTATATAATTATCTTAAATCCTTTTACAATGAAAACAAGATCATATTATTAGGTTATTCTATAGGGACAGGGCCAGCCGCATTTTTAGCATCAAAAAATCATCCAAAAGAACTAATCTTGCAAGCACCTTATTATAGCCTGCCAGATGCAATGCATCATTTGAGACCTTCATACGATACCACCAAAATTGCATTTCATTTTGATACCTATCAGTTCCTTAAACTAACAACAGTCCCGGTCATTATTTTCCATGGAGACCAGGATAAAATGTTTTACTATGGTTCTTCGTTAAAACTGGAAACTTTTTTTAAACCAGGGGATAAATTAATTACTTTAAAAGGGGCTGGACATCCATTTATGGACCAAAACCCCGATTATTTATATTCGCTGAAAAATATTCTAAAAAATTAGTAGAACTAAAATTCATCTTATCCCCACACAAAATTCTCATTTTGGCCGGAACCTGTCAAGGGTGTATAAACAGCTCAGTCGCACAATCCCGCCCTTCGCTGCCCTTGACAGAACCCGTCCAAAATAAGGGGAGTTGTTTAAGAGTTAAGATGATAAGCCCTAAGCTGCATATTTCATCAGATCTACATAGCCCGAGCCGCGATTGACAACAGCAAACATTCTGGAAATGATCTTATTGCGTATAACATTTAGCGTACTCATCTTATTTTTCCCTTCGCTCACCCTTCTTTTATAATAGCTTTTCATCTCTGGATTATATGCGCAAGCACATATGGCCACCATGTGGATTAATTTTTTTAGCTGCTTGTTGGATAAACTACTGACTCGTGTTCTTCCTTTTATACTAGTGCCAGACTGGTGTTCAAAAGGAGCAGTTCCCACATAGCAGGCGAACTTTCGCCAGGTAGCAAAACGGGTAAAATTGTGCGTATAAGCAATCATATTTGCGGCCAGTACAGGTCCTACACACTTAATACTGGTCAGTAATTGATAGTTTAATTTAACTGTTTCATCACTTTCTATAACCGCCTTTATTTGTTCTTCAATCTTTTTAACTTGAACCGTTAGGTTCATTATCAGACTTTTATAAACTTGAAATATCCCCTTATGCTCTTTTCCTTTTAATGCCTTTTTCTGTTCTTTCCACGTGGCTTCATACCCTCCACGATCACATACCAAGCGATTTCGTAATGTAAGCAGCGACTGAAGTTTGAGAATACTTTTGGCTGGTAATAGAGTTGCCTGAATGGTTTCGCGATGTAGCCAAGCATATTCAGCGATTCTTTGTGCATCGATCTGGTCATTCTTTCCTCTTCTGATCCCTAAAGATTGTTTGATCTGAAGCGCAGGAAGCATAGCGAATGGGATTCCAATATCATTTAGATAGGTGGCAAGTTTAATTGAATACATACCGGTGTGCTCGAAGCATATGATCATCTCCGCCGGTTCCGATTGTTTACTATACTTTTTTACCCAACTTAAAAATAAAGCAAATCCTTTTTCCTCGTTACTGAATGTTTTGGAAGCACCAATTCCGTGCAGGTGGGCATCAATAGTAAGCTTTGATACATCGATTCCGATAAATACTTTGTATTTCATACTAAATAAATTAATGTGATGTGCTGAGACTAAAACCTTTATAAGACCTGGTGTCTAAAATTCTAACTTGTCATTGACATCGACTTGTGACTCGGAACAGGGACTAATACGGGCCATAGGTCTTTAGCCTGGGCCTTGACTTGGTTCACCCTATTCTTTGTCAGCAAGATAGTTTTAATAGCAATCACAAAGAAAATCTAAAGGACTTGGAAAAGGACTAATACGAAGCATAGGTCATTAACCTGGGCCTTGACTTGGTTCACCTTATTCTTTGTCAACAAGATAGTTTCGATAATAATCACTAAGCAAAGCTAAAGGGCCTTGACTATTTACCCGGCTCGCGCTGTTGGTTGCTTAAGCGGTAAATATGGGATGGTTTATTCAGACAGGTTGGTAGTAATACATTTCCCTGCAACGTTTCGGTTTAACAGCATTGCACATCCGACAAAGAAGCGGTAAATAGTAATTGGCGGGATTCAAATTTACGGCAATTTTTATGATTTACTGCCGTAAATTTGATTTGCATCAGGTTAGCTAAACGCTAACTTTCCTCTTAATAGCTGCATATCCGAACTTATCTTATGATCCATAACTTTAGCATAAATTTGCGTGGTCTTGATGCTCGTATGCCCCATCATCTTAGCCACACTTTCAATCGGAACGCCATTATTAAGCGTTACAGTGGTTGCAAATGTATGCCGGGCGATGTGGAAGGTTAAAAGCTTTTTGATATTGCAGAGGTCGGCAATTTCCTTTAGATAGGCATTCATCTTTTGGTTGCTCATTACTGGCAGCAAAGAATCTTCTGCTATACACTGCGGATGATCGTTGTAGGATTCAATAACAGACAGCGCGGCAGGCAAAACCGGAATCCTTGATAAGGTGTCTGTTTTTTTGCGGCTGGTATAAATCCACAGATCGCCATCAATGCCTTTAACTAATTCGGAGCGTTTTAATTTATGCACATCAACATAAGCCAGGCCTGTATAACAACAAAAAACAAATACATCCCTAACTACATTCAGCCGCTCAATGTCGAATTTCTTTTTGATAAGCCTGTCTAATTCTTCTTTAGTCAGCACATCCCGGTGAACAGCCTTTGTTTTAGGTTTATAATTCAAGTAGGGATCAACTGTAAGCCAGCCATTACCTAAGCAAATACGGACAATCTTGCCTAAATTTTTAATGTATTTGATAGCCGAATTATTGGCACACTTGCGTACACTCCGCAAGTAGTATTCAAAATCGTTTAGAAAAGCGAAGTTGATTTTTGTGATAGGTATATCGGAAACATTATGTTGCCATTGCATAAAATCTTTTGTGTGCATCAAGGCGGTTTCGTAACGCTGCAAGGTGCTTTTCTCAAATTCCTGCCCTACCAGGCTTTTCATTTTTTGATTATGATCTTCAAATACGGTTATAAGTGTTCGCACCTTATCCACTTTCCCGATAAATCGGTTCTTTAAACTTTCGGCAGTAACCATTTCATCATTTGCAGTCATCCAGCGATGAAATTCCTGGGCCTGGGAATGCAGCGTGTCAAGGTAAGCGTTTAATGTTCGTATGTCTTCTTTTGTGCCAATGGCGCGCCCCGCTTGCGTATTCCAACGGACAGGGTCACAAACTTTTCCGGTTGATGCTTCCGCACGGCGGCCGTCAACAGTAAACCTCAAATAAATGGCAACCGGGCCACTTGTGTAGGTGTTGCGCTTCTTTAAATAAAAAAGCAAATTGATGTTAGTTCTCATTACAAATGAATTAAATAGTGAAACAAAATTGTTTATTTAATCACTTGCAAACAAGATGTTCAGCCATTGAACATCTTGCCAATCAGTTACTTATGGCGTTTCTGGTGAGCATCTTGTTTCCTCAAATATGCTCACCGAATTGCTCACCTTTTATATGGTAAAACATGCATAATTTGGTGTTTTCGAGCAAACAAAAAAGCCTGTAAATCGATGATTTACAGGCTTTTAGTCAATTTTGACATTGTTTTCAGCGGAATGGACGGGACTCGAACCCGCGACCCCATGCGTGACAGGCATGTATTCTAACCAGCTGAACTACCACTCCGGTTGTCCAAAGATAGCCTTTGGACGGGGTTGCAAATATACGCACCATTTTTTATTACACAAACAGTTTTTTAAAAAAGTTTATTTTATGTGAAAAAAGGGGCGCAGGGTGTTTTAAATGATGATTACTCTACATCTGCACCTGCTGTTTATGGGTAGCCGGCGCATTTTAGCAGGGTATTTTACGTAGTGGTCTGGCGGCACAGCGCGCGGCGCTGGTTCGTTATTGCAGGCAGCATGATGTTTTTAATTGAAAAAAGCGGATGGCATTAATCCGGAGGACGCTGGATTTAGACCTCGCGTTGCGGCTCAGGGCCTGTCATGGATGCTACCCAAAGCCTATTTTCATTTATTTTTCATTATTCGCGTTTCTATCGCCAATAATATTTGCTTTTTTGGGGTAAATAATTGTACATTTAGACCTTAGATTAAATAATCCTGGCTTCAGACTTTATAATTTGTTACCGGGGGATAATAAAATTTTAATTGTAGTTTTTTGGGGAAAGCTGTTCATGTAAAATGAACAGCTTTTTGCTTTTTACATGGTTTTTAACCATGGCACAACAGAGGTCGCAGAGGGTCAATATAATCGTTGGTCCATTAAGACGTCGGACTTCCGACTAACGACTTCAGACTCCCTTTAATGCGCATCCACCGGCAACTTCACTGCTTTTTTAAATGGCTGCAAGTAAAGCAGCGGTATCGAAAACAACATCACCAGGCCTGATATCCAGTAAGCATCGTCATAAGTTAATAACAACGTTTGCCTTGTAATAGCGCCCTCAATTGCCGCGTAAGCCATTTGAGTAGCATCGAGCACCGATTTGCCTTTTGCAATAAAGCTTTGGGTATAAAGGTTGAGTCGTTGTGTAAACGCGGGGTTATAAGGATTGACATGCTCAATAAGTACACTGCGGTGAAAGCCCGACCGTATATGAATAATGGTGGTTAATACTGCTATACCAAACGAACCGCCCAACTGACGCATCATGTTATTTAAACCGGTACCCTGGCCCAACTCAGGGCCCTTTAGGTCGGCAATGGCAAGGGTGGTAAGTGGTACAAACAATAGGGCCATACCAACACCACGTATCAGCAGTGGTACCAATACATCCGCCTGTCCGGTGGCAAGTGTTGAATTGCTGAGCATAGTGGTAAACACAAAGAACAAAAACATGCCCCCTGTGGCCATAAACTGCGCTGGTATACCCTTGTTAAGCATCTTACCGATAAAAGGCATCATCACAATGGTACACAAACCACCGGGGAAGAGCAGCTCACCGGTTTGCTGCGCGGTAAAGCCCAGCAAATTCTGACAAAACACCGGGAACACGAACACTGAGCCATAAAGCCCAAACCCCAGTATAAACGATGTAAACATCCCTACGGCGAAACTTCGATGTCTTAATATGCCGAAATTCACTATCGGATATTCGATGCTCATTTCACGCCATATAAACAATATTACACCTAGTACGGCAGTAACTGTAAGCACCAGGATGTATGTCTTTGCAAACCAATCTTCCGATTCGCCTTTTTCAAGCACGGTTTGTAAGCTGCCCACCGCTATAGCCAGCAGGATAATTCCCCACCAGTCAACCGGCTTGCCCTTTGCATCTTTGGGTGTTTCCCTTATAAAAGTGAATGCACAAAATGCCGCAATAGCACCTACGGGTATGTTCACATAAAATATCCAGCGCCAGGTGGCATGGTCAGTAATGTAGCCACCTATGGTTGGCCCCACTGTTGGGCCTACCACAGCACCTAAACCAAACAGCGCTGTAGCGGTACCTATTTGCTCGCGCGGCCAGGTTTCAACCAGTATTGCCTGCGAGGTGGATATTAAACCACCACCAGCAACGCCTTGCAAAATCCTGAATATTACAAGCTCGTCAAGTCCGGTTGCATTACCACATAAAAACGAGGCAATGGTAAATACGATGATGGAGGTTATAAAATATTGTTTTCGCCCAAAGCGGCTGCCTAACCAGCCCGACATAGGGAGAACAATTACGTTTGCTACTGCATAGCCTGTTACTACCCAGGCAATATCCTCCAGCGTAGCGCCCAGGTTACCCTGTATTTGGGGCAAGGATACGTTTACTATCGTGGTATCAATCAGCTCCAATAAGGAGGCAACGATAACCGTGATGGTAATGATCCACTTTTTAAAGCCGGTTTCAGCCATTTTTTCTAAGTCTTAAGTCTATAGTCGTTAGTCTTAAGTCAAACATCTCCACAGTCGGCCAACCGACTTCAGACTTCAGACTCAAGACTAATGACTTCCTAATTATTCCTTCACTCTCACAGACACACTTACGCTCATACCCGGGCGCAGTTTTGCAAGGTCTTCTTTGCTGCCGTTTATTTTAATTTTAACGGGCACACGCTGTACAACCTTTACATAGTTGCCAGTAGCATTGTCCGGAGGTAAAAGCGAGAATTTAGCGCCTGTTGCCGGAGAGAAATTGTAAACACTACCTTCAAATTTAATGTCTGGGTAGGCATCAACGTCAATCTCAACTTTTTGACCGTTCCGAATTTTATCAAGCTGGGTTTCCTTAAAGTTGGCGGTAATAAACAGGCTGTTATCGTTTACTACCGAAAACAGTGTTTGCCCGGCTTGCACCAATTGGCCAACCTGTACATTCTTTTTCGAGGTGATGCCATCTGCCGGCGATTTTACAAGTGTGTATGACAATTGCAGCTTTGCATAATCAACGTCAACCTGCTTTTGGCTCACGCCGGTATGGGTTACATTCAATTGGCTCTTGGTGGTGCCTACTTGTTCCTGAGCGGCTTTGTATTTATCCTGGGTGGCACGGTAAGTAGCCTGCGCTACCTCAAGGTCTGCTTTAGCCTGGTCAAATTGCTGTTGAGTAACAGAGCCATCTTTAACAAGATTGGCATAACGGTCATAATCCTTTTTAACCTTCTCCAGCCTTGCTGCTGCTGACGCAACATCAGCCCTTGCGCTCGACGAGTTGGCTGCGGTAGCAAAAATCTGGCTTTGGCCCACATCAATGTTTGATTTTGCGCCGGTTTCGGCGGCTTCGGCTTGCTCAAGCTTCACTTTAAAGTCGCGGTCGTCAATTTTTACCAGTATCTGGTCTTTGGTAACGTGAGTGTTTTCTTCAAAATAAATACTGTCAACGTAGCCGCCAACGCGGGCTACAACGGGGCTTATGTTGCCGTCAACCTGTGCGTCATCAGTATCAACGTGCTTGCCGTAGTATATATATTCTTTTATCCCGAAAATAATACCAATTACAAGTATGGTCCCCAATATTATCGGGAGCACCCTGTTCGGTTTTTTTTTCGGTTCGTTTTCCTGTGTTTCGTTTGCCTTTGCCATTGTATGTATTGTTTGGGTTTGTGTATTATTTATTAAGTTTTCCGGTCGATTTTAGTAGGGTATAGTATGCCAGCCCTGCATCGGCCTTGGCCAGCTCCAGGTTTATCTGTGCCTGGTAAAGTAAGGTTTCGGCATCTGCGCGGTCTGTGGCCGATGCGATATTGCTTTTATATTTCGATTCCAGTATTTTATTGTTTTCACCCGCCTGGTCGATCGAAGTTTGCAGCAGCTTAATTTTATCAAGTGCCTGTGTATATTGCTGGTAGCTCTGATTTACCTCTCGTTTTACATTATCAAGCTTAATATCTTTGTTGATGATCGTTTCTTCGCGCTGAATTTTAGCTTGCGATACCTTGTTTTTGTTGGTCCATAAAGCCCCGAAGTTCCAGTTCAGGCTTAGGCCCAATGCTATGGGTGTAACGTATGAGCCGCTTTTGGGTATCGGACTTGCAGCCACGTCAACATAATAAAGGCTGCCCGAAGCTGCCAATGTTGGTAATATATTGGCCTGTACGTTTTTAATTCCGGTTTCGGCATATTTGGTGCGCAAGTCAAGTTGTTTTAGCTCGATGCGGTTGCTCATGGCTGTATCAAGGTAGTTGGTCAGAGGGGCAACCTGCCTGTCTGCCTCGTTTATTTGAGCGATGGCCAATTGCGTTCCTTCCGGCAGGCCCAATAAAATATTTAAATTATAGTTTATGATTTTGCGGTTAGTTTCCAGGTCGATGCCGTTCAACTCGATGTTTGAGTGCTGTAATTGAAAACGCAGCACGTCATTTTTGGTAACCAAACCCTGCTCAAAAAAACGCTGGGATTGTTTAATCTGCCGATCTATCGACGCCAGGTTTTGTTGTACCACTTTTTTGCTTTGCAAAACTTTATACAGCCCGTAATAAGAATTAATAATGTCGTAAGTTATCTCGTCCTTGTCGTTATCCGCATCCAAACGACTAACCTGGGTTAGTAAGTCTGTTGATTCCTTAGCGTACTTTAACTTATTACCACCGAAGATAACCTCTGATACTGAAACTGTGCCTAACCATGCGTCAGCACTTTTTGGTAGCGAGAGGCTCTGTGTGCCAAAAGCAAGCTTATTTGCAGGTATTTCGGCACGGTTATAGCCAAAGCTGGCCTTGCCGGTCGGCTTGGCCTCATCGAGTGCCTGGTTGTAAACAGACACCGCCTCGTCAATTTTCGATTTCGACAACTTTAAAACCTTGCTGTTATCAAGGCCAAGCTTAATCGCTTCGTCGAGGGTAAGGGTACGGTCCTGCGCTTTTGCTGCAACCCCGAGCAGTAAGGTTAAGATAAGCGCAGGGATTAAAATACGCAGAAAGGTTTTCAGCGTACTTTTAAAAGGATGTGTTTGGTCGATGTTATTATTTTGTGTTGTCATTGTCGGTCATTAAGTAAGCTTTCAAAAGTCTCTTCATGTACGTTTTTATGCGGGGCTTAAGTTGTTCTTCCATGAATTTTTCGTCGCGGATATCATGTCCCAAAATCAGCGATGATAGGTGCGGGGTGTTGATGATATAATTTTTGGTGCCGAATATTGAGGCAATAACCAGTTGGATGTCTATGTCCTTAAAAAAGCTGCCGTTTTTTATGCCCTCATCCAGTATTTTCCTTATTTCGATGACATTTACCATCAACATTTCGGTAATCTTATCGGTAAGGTCGCCGCGTTTATTCATGGTAATTTCGCGGTTAATCAACTTCTGGAAACAGTTGTTAACGATGATGCGGTCAACATATTTGTCTATACACTTGGCCAGCTTATCCCACGATGTCATGCTGTCATCGTTACCGATATTTTGTAGCAACGTTTGAAAGGATGATATCTTCCGCTCAAAAATTGCGAGGAACAAACCCTCTTTCGAGCCGAAATAATAATTAAGCATAGCCATATTTACCCCAGCTTCACCCGAAATCATGCGGGTTGAAGCGCCATCAAACCCGAAGTCTGAAAACACGCGTTCAGCAACATCAAGTATGTGGTCTTTCTTATCTATTTTCTCTTTTTCCATTGTTTTCCTCGAACAAAACTAATCAAACGATTGATTGATAAAATCATTTAATTGTCATGTTGTTTTAATGCACTGATTATCAGGCGTTAAAAATTAATCGATTGATTAACAGCTGAGGGTAAATATTGTTTTTGGACAGATAAATATTATGATACTGCCGGATTTTACTTGACATGATGTGCTGGCAACACACCCAGTTTCCCTATAGGATTTCCCCATCCCCTTTATTAACTTTATATCAACAGTAATCAACGTAATCATAAAAATCAGCGGTGCTAAAATTCAACAAATGAAAAAGAATAAAAACATACCGCTATTGATTGCAGGTTTTATGGTTTGCCTTATTGCCTTTACGGCATATACGAAAATCGATAAACCGGCTACACAGCTTATAGGTGAATGGCGCAATGTGTATGTAAAAGTTATTATGCACAACAAGACCAAACCCGCTGTAACCATGGAAGCCGACAGCACCAACTGGGAAGCCCGGCTTGGTATTAAACCAATCCGCACGCACTTTATGGAAGACGGTACGTATTACTCTGAATACCGCAACACAAAAGATAGCCTGGTTAGGCGCCCCGCCGGAACATGGAGTCTTATCGGCGATTCGCTGACTATGGCGCAGCTGACACCTGATAAATCCACACTAAAGGTACAAGTGAAAATTAATGGCGACCACGCAACATTCCATGGCATGATTGATTTTGATGGCGAAGGGGTTGCGAATGATGAATATTTTGGAGTGCAGAAGAGATTTAAGTAAATCAAAGAGTTAACTTTAGGGTGTTCTCCTTTTGCTACCCTAAAGGTATCTCAAAAAAGAATACCGACCCTTTGCCCGGCCCGCTTTCGACCCAAAGCCTGCCGTTGTGGCGGCTTATAATTTCTTTACTGATAAAAAGACCAATGCCCAAGCCCGATATATGGGCCGCCATATCCTCAACCCGGTAAAAACGGGTAAAGATGCGATCCTGCTGATCGCGTGTTATGCCTAAGCCAAAATCCTGCACAGCAACCAACGCCTTGTTGTCGGCGACCGAAACTGTTACGTTAACCTGGTTAGCCCCCGGCGAATATTTAATAGCGTTTGACAACAAGTTGATAATAACCTGCTCGATCCGCTGCCTGTCGGCCGTAACCAATAGCTTATTAACGCCCGACTCGAGTGTTAGCCGGTGTGTTTTGGTGGAATATTGCATCACCTCGATAACTTCTTTTGCCAGGTGCAATAAGTCAAACCCGGTAAATGAGAGTGGCAATTGCCCGGTTTCAATTTTTGACACATCCAGCAAATCAGATATCAGGCCCGAAAGTTTATTTATTTGCGACAGGGCTTTTTCAATAAAAGGCTTATTTCCGTCGTCGGCAGGCAGGCGGCGGTTTATTATTTGCAGATAACCGCTAAGGCTGGTCACGGGCGTTTTTAACTCGTGACTGGCGAGGCCGATAAAATCGTCCTTTTTTGAGTTTAGCTTTTGTATCTCTTCGTAAAGCCTGGCATTTTCAAGAGCTATTGCAGCCTGCGTAGCTACGCTTTCAACCAGGCCCTCATGGTGTATGTTAAACCGGCCCGGTTCCGGGTGCCCGTAAAACAGTCCGCCTATTACCGCGCCCGATTTTGAAATTACCGGTACTGCCAAATAACTCACCACAGGTAAATGCCCCTTGGGCATGCCAAAGTGTGGGTGATTTTTTCCGTAACGGGGATCCTTCGTTATATCATCAACCCTAACGGTTCCTTCCCCACTAAATGTGGGATGAAAAACAGCTGTGTTGCGGGGCATCCCGAACTTTTCAAATGCCTCGCGCGGCGCGCCTGACAAGGTAAACAACGTATACGACTCGCCGTGCTCATCGAGCTTATTATAAAAAAAAGCACCGAATGCGGCTCCGGTAACCTGGGTTGTAACATCCGTTACCTGTTGCAATATTTCCTGTACATCCAAACGTTCCGAAACCATTCTACCTACACTATTAACCGTTTCCAGGTTATCAGCATAGCGTTGCAGGCTTTCTTCATTGGTTTTTTGTTTTGAAATATCACGTGCAATTTTTGACGCACCTATAACCTGTCCGGCTTGGTTTTTGATGGGTGATATAGTTAGTGAAACAGCTATTTCGGTGCCATCTTTTCTACGGCGGTATGTTTCATAATGTTCAACCTTTTTACCCTGGCGTATTTTCCCCAATATCACGTCCTCTTCCTGCCTGCGGTTTTCAGGGATTACAATGGTTATCGACTTTCCTATTATCTCGCTCTCACTATAGCCAAACATTTTAGCGGCCGATTTATTCCAGGAGGTTATTGTTCCATCGAGGGTTTTACTTACTATCGCATCTTCCGATGATTCGATAATTGCAGCGAGCATGGCTTGTTTGGTTTCGCTGCTACGCTGCTCGGTAACGTCAATCAACGTGTTTACGGCGCCGACAAGTTCGCCTGCATCGTTAAAAGTGGGTACAGGGTATGGTTGTACATTAATTCTGGTGCCGTCCGGTCGTTCGATAATTATTTCTTCGCCCTCAATAGCAATACCTGCTTTCAGGGTACGGGCCATCGGACAGTTGTCCAGGTTTAAAGGCTCGCCGTTGGGATGGAATATTTTCCATGAACCACACCACAAATCTTTGCCAATTTCAGGTTTCCGGCCCCACAAATTTACAGCAGCCTGGTTAAATGATGTAATGTAGCCATTCCTGTCGCAAGCATAAACGGCAACGGGCAGGGTATCAAAAAGCTGCCCCGAAACTTGGCTATGCGTTATGGCCGGTTTTTTCGTTCGCAGCAGTTTATTTTCCTGAACACCCATTTTGTAATAATCTAATTATTAACCAAAAATATTCCGTAATAATTTAAATGTTATCAAAGGGGGAGCTCAAATATCAACAGATAATTGGGTATTTGCAATAGAATAAAACGAGGGCGAACTAGCGGCGGCCGTTACCTGCAGCTATGTTTCTATAATGATTGTAAATGTATTGTCGATGCAGCAAGGCGAGGTGTTTGCAAAAAAGTGGCTGATGGAAATGTCAATCTAAAACACTTTTACACCCACATGGTAGTGAATAATGTAAAAGTGGGTTATAGTGTCGCGTTATAAGCCACGCAAAAAAGCCCCTCCGAATACCGGAAAGGCTTAAATATTTTATTGTTACCTCATGCCGGAGGCAGGAACAATTAAACTCTTTTTGATTTGATACGAGCTGCTTTACCGGTAAGGGCGCGCAGATAGTACAATTTAGCGCGGCGTACTTTACCGTGGCTGTTCACCTCAATTTTATCAATATTTGGTGAGTTAATTGGGAATATACGCTCAACACCAATTCCGTTTGATACTTTACGTACGGTAAAGGTTTCGGTAGCGCCGGTACTGTTGCGTTGTATAACAACACCCTGGTAAACTTGGATACGTTCTTTATTACCTTCCCTGATTTTATAGTGAACACTTACCGTATCTCCTGATTTAAAAGACGGAAGTTGTCTTTTTTCTACTGATTGTTCTTCAACAAATTTTACTAAATCCATGATTTTTAGCTCTTAAAAGCGATTTTTAGCCCGTAAAAATCGGATTGCAATTATAGGGATTATTTTTTAATAAAAAAAGTCAATGTGAAAAATTTCCACATTTATTGTTTTGTTAACAATCAGGGAGTCCGAAAGTCCGGAAAGTCGGAAAAGTCCGAAAGAAAAAAAACACCGGAGACTCCAATTCAACAAGCTTTAATGTCTGCTCATGGCAAACGCCGGTTTAACATTACAACTTTCAAACTTTACAACGTTCCAACAAAATCAATCACCCTTTCTTCTTGCCTCTGTAAAATAACCGACAATGGTGTACACCAGGCCGATCAACAATAAATTGAAAACAAAATTTGTAAGCGTATCACTTACCGAGTGCGAGCGGCTGTCGATATCGATAAATGAGTATATGGCAAATGCGGTCGCTAAAACCAATATCACCCAGCCCGCTATTGATGCCGGCCAATAAATAATCCCTTTGCGGGTAAACCAGTTTAGTTTCATGGTATTAATTTTTTATAATAATGTTTTCGGTAACTATATAAGCCAAAAATGTAAATACAATAGCCAGGCTAAGCAGTATTAATAAAATGTTCCAGATTTTTATTTTTATAGTGATGCTGAATTCCTTTATTTTGCTATGTTCAGGCCCTAACTTTTGGTATCGTACATGTGTAATGGCAAAGGCGTTTATCACGATGGATACAATAGGAAATATCACCAGTAAAAGCGGCGATAAAAACCGGAGTGAGGGATTTTTATCAAGGCTGGCCATCAAATTAAACATCGACTCGAACCAGCTGAGCCTGAGGTGAAAAAAGTAATACATACACACACAGAACAAAAAATAGCATGGCACAACAATGAGCCATACACCGAGCGCCGCCGAACGCTCCGCATTCATGATGGCCATTTTTACCATCTTCGGGTGCTCACCGGGGTTTATATCCGGTACTTGTAAGTTTTCCATTTTCTTTAAAAATTCGTCGTTATCTTTCATGTTAATTACCCTTATAATGCAGAGCCTGTATTTGGTTGCAGTGTTAAAGCATGTTTCTTAATTTTTCTAATCCGCGCGACAGCAGCGATTTAATTGTTCCCTCGTTCTTATCTAATATGGCGCTTATCTCCGTATTGGTTTTTTGCTCAAAATAGCGCAGCGCAATTACTTCCTGGTATTTAATATCCAGCCTAAGCAGCTTGGCGCGGATCAGGTTAAAATCGTTAAAGCCCTGCATTTCTTTCTCCATTGCTTCGCGCTCGTCGCCGTCCTGTTGGTGCAACAGCTTTTCCATTTGGGGGTTCTCCAGCAGTTGCTGTAACGATTGCGGCTTATATTTACTGCTGCGATAATATTGATTCAGCTCGTTAGTGGCAATGCGGTACAGCCACGCCGAAAGGCTGATCCCCCGCCATTGAAAAGTGTTTATCTTCAAAAAAGCTTTTAAAAAAGTTTCCGCAGCAATATCTTTCGACAGGTCATAATCGGCAGTACGGCGTAAAATGTAACCAAACACGGGCTTATACCAAATGTCAAACACCTGCCCAAACGCGGCCGGGCTGGCGCGACATTGTTGTATAAGTTCTTTTTCCTGTTCGGGGTTCATGGTTGCAACGCTATAATGCAAAGGGTGCATTTTGGTTGCAATCTAATTTACGATATAATGTTCGAAGTAATATCAATAGTAGGGGCGTATTGAATACGCCCTGGTGAATATGCAATGTGTGTTGGTTTGTTGATAAGCAGACGAGGGTGTATGCGATACGCCCATACAAATTATTCATCTAACAAATCCGGCCTTCTTGCCCTGGTGCGTTCAACAGCCTGCTCAAAGCGCCATTTTTCAATTTCTGGGGTATTGCCGCTTAATAAGATATCGGGCACCTTGTAGCCGTTCCAGTCGGCTGGGCGGGTGTACACAGGAGCGTCCAACAGGCCATCCTGGAAAGAATCAGAAAGGGCCGATGTTTCGTCAGACAATACACCGGGGATCAGCCTCACCACGGCATCAACCAAAACCGCCGCGGGCAATTCGCCGCCAGACAGCACGTAGTCGCCAATGGAGATCTCGCGGGTAACGTAAATATCACGTATGCGCTGGTCAATACCTTTATAATGGCCGCAAAGTATAATAATGTTTTGTTTGCCGGATAGCTGATTGGCAATGGCCTGGTTCAGCGTTTCACCATCGGGCGACATAAATATCACCTCATCATATTCCCGCTCGGTCTTCAGCTTTTCAATACAGGCTGCAAAAGGTGGTATAGTCATCACCATGCCACTGCCACCGCCATAAGGATAATCATCAACGCTTTTTTGTTTGCTGGTTGAATAATCGCGCAGGTTATGTACCACAATTTCGGCTATTCCCTTTTTTTGTGCACGCTGCAAAATAGAATGAGCAAAGGGGCTCTGCAGCAAATCGGGCAATACGGAGATAATATCAAAGCGCATATGGCAAAGATAGGGTTTTGGAGAGAAGCAAGAAATCAAGAGACAAGAATCAAGACGTCAGCAATCAAGATGATAAAATCACTTCTGTTCAAGAAAACAGCTGGCAAAGCATTAACCAACATTTTTCTTGACTCTTGTCTCTTGATTTCTTGCCTCTCCTACAAAGGTCTGCAAATCTCCCAATGATGCCCGTAGGGGTCAATAATATGCCCTAAGCGGTAACCATAATCCTGGTCGGCAACGGGGTATACTTCGGTTGCGCCTGCTGCAATGGCGCTGGCAGCGAAAGCATCGGGATTGGCCACTATCAATCCCATCCGGATGGGAATCGATGCAGCTTTCTCAGGCGTTGCATGCTCTGCTTCCGGCGGGCCATCGGCCACAAAAAAACGGGCACCATTAATAGATAGTTCAGCCACAATAGCGCCATCCGGTGCTTCAACACGCATCAGTTCATCGGCGTTAAAGGCCTTTTTATAGAACTCGACCGCAGCAATACCATTGCTTACCGATAAAGTAGGCCTGATAGCCGTTTCGAAATCATTTGTGGTGTTATTCTCCATAGTTACCTGTCATTAAAATATCGTTGTTAATTATTTTTTCAATCGTCCAGTGATGGCCAAATGGGTCGACTATGCTGCCCTGGCGGTAGCCGTATTCATAATCTGTCACCGGCGAGGTGATCCGGGCGCCTGCGGCCTCCGCTTGCGCTACCACCGCGTGCACATCGCCAACCATCAATCCAACGTTTACCGTGGTGCCATTGTGTGTAGCCGGACTAAAGCCGGTATTTGCCGTTTGCTCATGAATATGAAACAACGCATCGTCAATGGTAAACCCGGCGACATGCACCGAGCCGTCATCATTGTTTAATCTCCATAGCTCAACGGCATTAAATGCTTTAACGTAAAAGCTGATATCGGTTACCCCGTTTGGAATAACCAGCTCCGGGGCAAAAGTTGTTTTGGTTTTCATATGGGTTTATTTTATCCTTCTGTCTTGATTCTTGGTTCCTGACTCTTGGTTCTGCTCTCAATCCCCTTCTTCCAACATAAATATCTCTTCGAGCGGCTTGCCGAAAACTCTTGATATTTTTAATGCCAGTACGGTTGAAGGTACGTATTTATTACTTTCGATGGTGTTAATTGTTTGACGCGATACGCCTACGGCATCGGCAAGATCGGCCTGCGTTATATTTTTTATGGCGCGTTCAACGCGTATGTTGTTTTTCATAACTAAATGCTTTTAACTTCTGTTTGCCTCGATATGCGGTACACCCGGTAGTAGAACCAGCCGATGAAAATCAGCGGGATGGTTACCAGGTTCACCAGCTGTATATACAGGAAGCCAATACCGTAAACCAACCAATTGGATAGTAATAATACGGCATAATTTACATACACAGCAACCTGCATGGCGTCCAGCCGGGTGGCATTAATGTATTCGTCTTCGGTTTTTTCTGTCGAAAATATCCACAACAACAAACTAAGCGGCAGCAGCCAAAATAAATTTGAAAGGGCATTGCTCCAGTTAAATGCTTCATTGGCTGCTACAATCGCCATAATTACAATTGACACCCATTTCCCTATTTGCCGGTATGGTTTATAAGGCAGGTAATGCACTTGCTTTATGTCAAACTCATTTTTATTGCGATATAACAAAAAGTAAAAGCGACCGATAAAAATAACCAGCGGCACAAAAAAGTTGTAAACCGTATACTCAAGGTTATTGGTTAAATCATCAATAAATTTATTAAGCGATGTTGATTTTAACAGGTAACCAACAAAGGCAAGCAAAGCAAAACATGCATATAAAATGTAATTTACCAATATGGCCCAGTACAACGAGTTTAGCCTGATTTTGGCTGTAAGCTCATCTTCCTTTTTAGTGCGCGAAAATGCAACCAGCAATAAGCCTACAACTACCAGCGTAAGCGCCAGCTCGTTAGTAAAGTTTTCTACAGCGCTTAAAAACAGGGTGCTGGTACTGCGCAAGCGGATCTCCAGGCCTGGAATACTGTAATTTTGATAAACCACCAGGTAGCCCAATATGAAGCCGGGAACAGCCAGTATTGCACCCAGGTATTTTGTCCATGCAGGGAATAAATATGTTGTTTTCATTTTGTGTCCTCCTTTATTGAATGGTTAAGCTTGAATATTACCCACCTGAAACGAATGATAAAAAACGCCAGAGGCACCCATAGGTTAAGCTCCAGGATGTGCCCGGTATCGTTTATTAAAACAAGGCTGGCTATAAGTACAATATAATTAATGTAGATAGCCCACCGCAGCGAGTTAAGCCGGATTTGCCATATCTGCTCATCCTCTATCTTTTCGCGGGCAAATGCTACAAGGAATAAACCTGCCGACATAAGTAGCGTAGTACAGATAAAAAACAGGTGTTCGCCATTGAAAAGCGTTTCATTAACAGGCCCGTGGTCGAGCACGCTGTTTATTCCATGCGCCTTGCCCAGTATAGCCAGTGGCACGTGCGCAATTATGCTGCCCCACCCAATGTACCGGCACCAATACGGAAATAAAAAATGGTTTTTCATGATGCTAATGGCTGATTTGGTAAACGGCTAAACTGGTACATCCTCCATTGAAAACGAATGATGAAAAATATAAGGGGAGTTATAACATTGAAAATAAGTATCGGCAGAAAATTAGTGCCATATATAAAAATGACACAAATTATAAAAATGCCATAGTTAACGTAAGCAGCCCACTGCAATGAGTCTAGCCGCATCTGCGCAATCAGTTCGTCTTCTATTTTTTCTCTCGAAAAAGCAATCAATAATAATCCAAAAATCACCAGTAAAATTATGACGTCGTTATGCCACCTCGTTCCCTGGTCTATGATGACACCAGGCTGTAGATTATGCGCGGAACCCGGCACGCCGTGCAAGTCAGCGTAAACGTAGCCTTCCGGGCGCAACATCTTTAAAGCAATCGCAAAAATCAGATCAGCGGCAAAACATAAGTAACCTAACAGTCGCCATTTGTGGGGGAAAAGAAATCTCGATTTCATTTTTTGTAAAGTTTGATTTACCAAATGTAAAACAAACTTTACAAAAGTCAAATAAACTTGACAAAATATTTTTTCTTTTCTGTAGAGGGAAGAAAACGCACTGAATAAACCATCACCCACCCTTAACAATGTAAAATTCTTGTTTGATTCGAAACGAATTCTGGATAAATTCTGGATTTTTTATTACCTTTAAGGCCGACCCTTGCAATAACCCTAAAATATTGACATGGAAAAAACAGCAGAATACATGATGCTTCTTGATGAAAAGAAGTGCATTTCGTATGAAATACAGTTGTTGAAAACCGAATTAGCTAATCGAAAGGCGGATTTAGCCTTAGTTCGGGAGAAAATTAAAAATGGTACAGGGAAAAAATTTGTCCACGCTGTTGGGTAAACCCTGATAAGTTTGATAGTTTCACCCCATCATCCATGGTCTATTCACTAATTCACCCATTCACCGAAACCCTCAACTCTTTATCAACCGACGCATGCGCCTGGGTTAAACCGTCTTCTTCGAAGAACCTGAACTGTACGCCGTGGCTATGGTCTGAGTAGCCAATAATGCGCAGCAACTCGTCGGCGATGCCCTGGGTTTGGCTGGCGTTTAGTTTGGCCTGTGTTGATACGTAAATGGTAGTTTGATTTAAATAATTGCCCCCGGTTTCCATATTAATTCCAATTAATGCTGCCGCCTGAGAGGGCATGCTGCACAGGTAAAATTAGGCAGCCGCAGTCTGGCCCGCAATGGGGAAAATACCCTATTTAGTGAGTATAAATACGGTTATTGAGCGGGTAATAGTACGTGTTTGTACGTGTTATAAGTAAGCCGAAGAACTATTTCAGGGCTTTTAAGGTTACCAATTCGTTACCCTTAAAATCAATTTTAGCATAGTTTTATGTTCCTGTGCACAGTGAAACACAAGGAACAGGGTGGAACAGCAAAAAGGTGCGCCGAAGTGCCAAAAACCTTGTTTCTGCACTAATAGGGCGCTTTTTCTCGCATTGCCGCGCTGAAAAACGCGAAAAGCACTGACAAAATAGTGTCAGCACTTTTTTAAAAAAATTGCTTATAGCGCTGTTATTTGGGCTTCTTCTTATTCAACTTTTTAGCAGTGGTCTCAAGCTGTTTTAAAAAGTCTTTTTCGACTGCTGAAAGGTCGTTTTTGGTTTGCTCTTTATATTTTTCGTATTCGGTGGTGGCTTTGTCGAGGGCCTGTTGGTGGCTGATGGTGCCGGCGTTATCTAAAACATCGTTACCCGTCATTTTTACAAAGTCGTCCAGGCGCGCTATCCAGTCTTTCATATACATGGGCTTGCGGTTTAGCGCCTGTAATTCGGCCAGTTCCAGGTAGGCGGTTACCATGCGGTTAAGTATATTCAGCTCGTCTTCGTCGAGGTAGTTTTTGGCTATTTCAATTTCCTGTCGGGTTGGCTTGCTGCCTTTTAAATGCGTAAGCCCGAGGTTTGTTTTGTTTGCATCAATGCGGTAGAAAATAATTTCGGCGGCGGTATGCCCGTGTGCCGCCCAATGTATTTTGTTTTGAACGGTTTGAAAAAACTGTACCGAAATTTGCAGCCTCGGGTCGTAGTCTATACTCGTGGCATAAATATCGAGCACTTTGCGCCAAAACACTTTTTCCGACGAACGTATATCCCTGATGCGCGCCAGCAATTCGTCGAAATAATTGCCCCCGCCGGCTTGCTTCAGCAATTCATCGTTCATGGTAAAGCCCTTTACAATGTACTCCCGCAGCCGGGCAGTTGCCCATTGCCTGAACTTTGTTCCCTGGTGACTTTTTACCCGGTAGCCGACAGAGATAATTACATCTAAGTTATAGTAGGCCGTGTCGTAGCTTTTACCATCAGCAGCAGTTGTTCGGAAATTCCGGACAACTGAATTTTCCAGCAATTCAGCTTCAGCGAAAATATTCCTGATATGCTCGCTGATGGTTGATTTTGATTTTTGAAATAACTCGCAAAGCTGCGCCTGTGTTAGCCACACCGTTTCGTCCTCCAAACGGGTTTCAATCCTGGTATTGCCGTCTTCAGTTTGGTATATAATTATTTTGCTTTCATCCATGTTTTGCGGCTATTGCCTGTTGCAAGTGCAGGTTTTAAAGGTACGGAATTCGGTAATATTAAAATAAGACAGGTTGATTTTCATTAGCCTGGCGCGAATAAATTGCATGCGGGCTACCTAAACGCGGGGCATGGGAGACATAGTCGTCCGTGGTTTCTAAACTACAAACAGCCGGTGCAAATCACCCTCTCGTCATTGCGAGGAACGATCCGCCAGCTGGCGGATCGTTCCTATGAAAGCGGCGTGTATACACCATGTAACATCGGGTTGCTTCGAAATTTAGTTTCGGGGATTAACCTAATGTTCACCCCGCTCAATTGCCGCGGGGGCTAGTCCTTTTTGTCTTGATACAAAAAGGACCAAAAAAATCAAGTCACCAGAAATGCTTCTTTGCGCTTTAGGCCTTTCACGCACAAAGCCAAGACAACTGCGGGCTGGAATCTTTTTGCCGGATGACCCTGTCTCTCGTCGAACCTGTATGCAAAAATTTCCTATGCCCTGCCCGGCGCACAGGCCTGCAGTTGTCTTGGCTTTTGCCCGAAGCTTATCTGGTGACGGACAACAAAAAAATATTGGATGCCTCAAAGTATTTCATGGTTAGTGAAGCAGTAGCAATGTGTTTAAGGCGGGCAAAGGCACGACAGAAAAGCGGGCCGGGGAGTCTGGCCTGCAGCGGGGAAGCTTTTTTCTGTCTTGATTTTTTTGGTTACTTTTTGTATCAAGACAAAAAGTAACAGCCCCGCGGCAATTGAGCGGGGACAACATAAAGTTAATCCAATACCCCCGCATCAGCCCCCCCGCCTCCACAGTATACAATCCCAGTCGCCCCCCGGTTTGCCAAAGGAAAGCATACGGACCAGGGCCATTCATGGTGAACCTTCTAACTCCCAACTGATTAATCAACCACTCACCATTCACTATCCACCACTCACCAATATGTAAATATTTTCCCCGCCATTAATCTTCACAAAGCCAAACCTTTCAAGTATTTGGATGGATCGCAGATTCCCGGGGTGGGTATCGGCTTTAATGGACTGCAAACCTAACCGGCCGAAACCATAAGCTAATACATGGGTTATTGCTTCGTGCATCATGCCTTTACCCTGGTGATCGGGGTGCAATTCATAGCCTATTTCGGCCTGGTATTGTTCGGGGTCGAAATTGCGCAGGCCGATAGTACCCAATAGCTTATCTTCGTTTTTGCGGGTAATTACCCAATAAAGGCCCTCGTTGCGCTGCGTAATTTGGTTTACCGTTGCAATAAATTCCCGCACATCATCCAACGACTGCGGCAGCGACCGGTCTAAAAAACGGTTCACACGCTCGTCTGTACGCAGGGCAAAAAGTTCATGCACATCGTCATCCTGTAATTGCCTTAACACCAGGCCTTGGGTTGTTATTGTTGGGAATGGCGTAAAATTGAGGTTAAGCATAGCTTGCAAATTTAACGCCTGTTTAATTCATCAGCAACCTCATCCCCCTGGTTTATTCAATTGAGGCTCATGAAGCTCAATAATTAAAAGCAGGTTATTTTATAATTGATCGAAACAGTTAACCACTGCCAACTGCCTAAAGCCAACTAATTAACCACTCACTACTCACCACTCACTACACCCAACTGCCCACTGATTATCATGGGGTTCCCCGCCGGTAGAAGCGGGGCGCGCTTTCTGTTCATACGCCTGCAGGCCTTAGGCGCGGCCTGCACTGAGGCCCCCCGAAGGCCGGTATCCACGGCAATCGCTAACCCGGGTTTGTGGTTAAATGGCATGCGGGTTACCTGAACGCGGCGCACTAGTACCCCACCTCTGCAGGCCGCGCTGCATACTAGCGCGAGAAAGAGAGAAGAGGTATACAATGTCATAAGATTAAAATTTCGAATTTTGCTTCAGACACGATGACATCAAAGTTTTTATTTGATTTTTCAATATTTAAATAGTTTCTAATAGAGACAGGTAATATTAGAATGTCGTCATTTTCTTTCCGGAAACCAGCGAACAACCCCAATTTTTTCTCGTTACTTTTATTTTTTATTGTAATATTATCCCCTATTTTTATTTCTTTAAATATCTCTTTGAAGACATGAGGCAATAAAACAGGCTTATTTAAATTAATTCTAACCTTTGATCGTTCATTGAGATTAATCGAACGTTCAATGATCTCGCTATATTTATCTCTCGCAGTATTACCCAAGTAACCTTTAATTTTTAATTTTAAATATCGGTTATGATCGTCAGAAATTGAATTGATGTTGGTTTGTTTAATGTCCTCAGTAAGCAATCTTTTGTCTAAACCGGTCAATTTCGTTTCAACGTTGGTTAACGATTTAACCAGTTTTTGGATAAATTTATAATATTTTTCGTCGCGTAAAATTAGCCTATCGCCATCTACTATTCTAGCAATATCAGATACATCTGCAAAAAGCATATGTTGAAGTTCTTTCGGAATCTCGCATTTTTTATATTTGATAGGAATGATTTTTTTTTGAAAACTTTTCAAAACTCTAGCCAACTCCCGTTGAACCCATTCTGAATTTATGCTGCTTTCAGAGAGGACAACGATAAAATGCGATGTATCATCAATTGACAGTTCTAGCTTTTCAACTAAACTGTCTCCAAAGTTGAGTTCGTCTTCATCCACCCAAGTATTAATTCCGTTTTCATTCAAATCGGCTTTAAGAGTTCGTACAAACCGCTTGTCATCGCTACTATGCGAAATAAATACTTTCATTTCTTGGGACTAATTTATTGTTAAATCAATTGTTTTATATTTTAACCGAAAATTATACTCTTCGGCTAAACCCAATAAATCGTCTTCTAACTCGAGTCCTTTTTGAACATCGACAAATTTAAACCCAATAACGAAATAATAACCATGAACAATTTCGTCTCCATAATTGGTTTTTTGAAGAAATGAATCAAATGTCTTTAGCAATTCAGAATTTCTTGCATATTTTACTTCCAAAAATGCAATTGATTTATAGCCGCTTTGAAAGATAAAATTAATAATTCCTTTACCAGCCTCTTTTAAATCGATCTTACATCCAATTGCTTTACAGAAATGTTTAATCATTCCATATAACAAAAGTTGACTGGCCTTTTCTCTTTTGGGTTTTGATGAACTATCCAATAACAATGTATAGCCGTTGGATTCTTCAAGAAATATCCTGAAGCTTTCTGCCAACTCATCAAGAAAAGAAATGAAGGAATCCGGATCTTTAACGTCCGTTTCTAGCGGGCTATCATTCACGAATTTCTCAGTTGCTTTGTGCCATTGATAAACACCCGCCGGGTCATTTTCTAAGTCATAAGCGTTTTGCTTATCTTCGTCCTCCTTAAATTTTAAATATTTTGCTACCCAATCAGGGTTGTTTCTTGCTATTTCAACAATTTTCTTTTTGTCTACGTTTGACTTAATCTCTACATTTAATTGGTCTTTTACACTGTCGTCAAATTGCTCCCAGCAATAATCAAAAAAATCTTCCGAATTCAAGGCATTTATACTTGCGAGAAATCTTTTTGGAATAAGAATAATCGGTCCATTGTTAAACGGATTTCGAGGCAACCTATATTTTCTAACGACCCATCGATTGGTACTTTGATCGAATACCCGGCAAGGCAAATCGGAAAGTGGAATATTTAAACTATTGCAAATGCTTTGACTATATGCGATGAATTCTTCTTTAAGAATGTTTATAGCTGTGTCACTTATTCTGTCTTCTTTAATATTTGCGTTAAAAATTCCTAATTCCTCAAAATGATTTAAATTGATAATTCCGGCATTTATGCTTTGATAGATGGCCGAAATTGTGTTTTTTGCAAAACCTGAACCAGAGCCCGCGCCGTCGACACTTCCTATTGAAAACCCCAGACATGCTTCTCTGGGCTCCTTAAAAATCACTCTACTCATTAAAACTTTAAATCGTGGAGACTTCACATTGTAAGGCACGTTAGCTGCTTCCTCAAAGACCTTTGAAAAGAAATCCATAATCTTTTGATAAGCCCCTTGGAAAAGTCCGGTGTTATCTAAATAGATTAAGAAGGGATCTACAAATAACAGGGTGTCATCATCCAGGATAGGATTAAACCAGTCTTCAGACCCGTTTTTGACAATTTTAAAGCGATCGGAAAATAACATAATGACAAGGGTTAAATTTAGGTTATCTAATTGCTAACTAATCAATGAATTACTAAGGTATATATAAATTTGATTATGGACATTGTCAATGTTGTTAATCCTTTCTATTAATTGTAATTTTCGTTTTTTAAATTCATACTAGTTAATTATCGGAATTGTGTAATGAATGATTGGAAAGAACTACAAACCTTATTAATAGAATTTCGAGATGAACGCGACTGGGCGCAATTTCATAACGCTAAAGATTTGGCACTCGCTTTATCGATTGAAGCTGCCGAGTTAAATGAATTATTTCTCTGGAAAAATGCTAACGAGGCTAACGTAGAAAAAATTAAAGACGAACTTGCTGACGTTTTGGGTTACGCTTTATTGCTGGCGGATAAATATAATCTGGACATCAACGAAATAATGACGAGCAAGATTCAAAAGAATGCAGATAAATATCCTGTACATAAGGCAAAAGGCAACGCAAAGAAATATAATGAACTATAATGTTAAATAAACCCTTTGAAATAAAAAAGTATGAATTTAACGCCACCATGTTTAATGAATTTCAAGATGCTCATTATGCAAAAGATTTATGGCCAATTGTGTACATTTTAAGTGACGGCAATGTTAAAGAAGCTTATGTTGGTGAAACAACCGATACATACTCAAGAATGGCTGCCCATTTAAAAAGTGACGCTAAAAATATCCTATCAACAGTCCATCTAATTAGCAGTGAAAAATTCAACAAGTCGGCCACGCTTGATATAGAATCAAATTTAATAAAATACATGGCGGGCGATGGTCAATATAAATTGATAAACGGAAATATCGGCCTGGCAAATCACAATTATTATCAAAAAAAAGAAGTTTATTGGGATATTTTTAACCTAATTTGGAATAATTTAAGGTCTGAAGGCATTACTAAATATTCAATTGAGCACATAAATAACTCTGATCTTTTTAAATATTCGCCTTATAAAAGCCTTACTGCTGACCAACGCGCGGGGTTACTAACTATCCTTAAAGGCTTGCTTAATG
Organism: Mucilaginibacter sp.; assembly: GCF_025359345.1. GTDB lineage: Bacteria > Bacteroidota > Bacteroidia > Sphingobacteriales > Sphingobacteriaceae > Mucilaginibacter. The sequence goes on along the minus strand of NZ_JANYGQ010000013.1, from coordinate 144,740 downwards.
GTAAGGTTGAAAATATTATTGCTGAAGGGGGAGCAGGAACTGGCAAAACCATACTAGCGACATTTTTATTCAAGCTTCTCAACTCGAATTACGAGGAACTAAATTATAAAGAATTTGGAGATGACGAGTTAGATTTTATTCAAACAGTTTTTGAATTAAAAAAAGTATATCCTAATCCGAGGATGGCTCTCGTTGTCCCAATGGCTTCATTTAGGAACACATTAAAAAAAGTATTTAAAAATATAAAAGGCTTAAACGCAAATATGGTAATCGGCCCCGCAGATTTAGCTAATGGTCGATTCGACATAGTTTTAGTCGACGAGTCCCACAGACTACGGCGAAGAGTGAACTTGGGAAGTTATTTTCGCTATTTTGATTTAGCATCCGCAAAGCTGGGTCTTGATAAAAATAAGTTTAACGAATTAGACTGGGTTGTAAAACAGTCAAACAAGCGAATATTCTTCTACGATGAAGATCAGTCAATTAAACCTGCTGACGTAAAAAAGGCTGATTTTGATAAGTTAAAATCGTCAGAATACACGAGAGTCATGTCTTTGAAATCTCAATTCAGGGTGAAAGGCGGCAATGGCTACGTTAAATATATCGATGATCTTTTGAATTGCAAACTAAAGGAATCGCAGAGATTTTTTCCTTCAAAAGACTATGAATTCGTACTTTTTGACTCGGTAGAGACGATGGTCAGCGAAATAAAATTGAGAGAGTCTGAAGGAGGTTTGGCAAGATTGATCGCAGGTTTTTCATGGCCATGGATATCAAAAAATGATAAAACTGCGTATGATATCATCATTGACAATTACAAACTGCAGTGGAATAGTGTTTCGGACGATTTCATAAACTCCGCAAATGCATTAAATGAGGTGGGGTGCATACACACCACTCAAGGTTACGATTTGAATTATGCGGCAATAATCTTTGGGAATGAAATCAGTTATGATAAAGAAATAAATGAAATTGTAATTTTAAAAGATAACTACTACGATAGGAACGGAAAATCATCAATTAAAGATCCTTTAGAATTAAAAGGGTTCATAATTAATATATACAAGACGATAATGTTGAGGGGAATAAAAGGTACATATCTATATGTCTGCGATAAAAATTTAAGAGACTATTTTGAAAAACATATCGAAACACGCCGCAAAATCACCTCCGCCGTTAAATATTTAGATCAGGATCATATTATCCCATTCGTAAATTCCGTTCCGGTCTTTAACTTGAAGGCTGCCGCAGGATATTTTAGTGACCTCCAGCAAATTAATACCGAAAGCTATGAATGGGTTTCGTTACCTCCTAAATATAAGTCGTCTCAGGAATTATTTGCATGCACCGTTATTGGAGAATCCATGAACAAGGTTATTCCGAATGGCTCGCTTTGCTTATTTAGAAGGGATGGTGGAGGCTCTAGAAATGGTAAAATCGTTTTAGTTCGACATTCCAATATCCAAGATTCTGACTTTGGCTCAGGCTACACTGTAAAAGAATATATAAGTAAAAAAAATGTCACCGATGGGCAATGGCATCATCAATCAATTTCGCTGAAGCCATTATCATACGATTCGTCATATCAGGATATTGTTTTGACTGCGGATGAACTGGCTGACTTGGAGGTAGTCGGAATATTCGAGTGCGTTTTATAAATTAACATTATTGTACAGCCAGTATTCTTCTGTTTTATAGGAAAAGGGAGGACGAGCGAACGGAAGATCGTTGACATTTTCAACTCATAATGAGTTTGAATATAAATAGCAGTCCGACACAGATTTATGTCGAACCGCTGTAATTAGAAACTTTGTCAAATGGAGAGGTTCGCCGGCGGATAATGCTCTTTAGCATAATCCGTAAACCTATCCACTGAATCATTGTACTCGACAACAAAGTCGACGAGTTCAGACTTAGGCTTTCTATAAACCTCAACGATATTTTTTGTTATTTGTCGTTTTGTGCCATCTTTAAGCGTCTTTACGAAACGCCCTTCTTTTGTTACTGTAATCTTGCCTTTTATTATATCCGGTCCGATAAAATTTCCGGCTACGAAGTAATTAAAATTATTGACATAGGCTCGCGGAGAAGATAACACTTCCTTTGGCAAAAGAATAATTGGTTTACCTAAATAGCTCGGCAGTTCAAAATCAGCATACTCCCAAACTTCATGCGCGGCATTGTAATAATGACGCTGAAAACTCTCGGTTGGAATGTTGTGTTTCAAGCACTGCTCTAAAGTAAATGCTGCAAATTTATCCCTGCAAACATTTTCAATCGTATCTGACATAATATCTTGCCCGATACCAGTAACCAGTAGTAAAACACTATGCGCTTGGTTGGTTATACTTACCCCGCCTCTAGCAAACCGATTATTTCTTAAAGCTTCGAAAATTGTACCCGCCCTGGTCGCAGATATTGCTCGGCCTTTGTTTGATGCTGAATATCCTAAATGGTATTCGTTCGGCTCGTGCAAGTTGTCAAGAAATAATAAACCGTTGCGCTGGTCATTAGGCACGATATAATCCCTATTAAGCTTAGTGAAAAAACCGGTTAATTGAACATATAACCCATTAAAAAATCCAGTATCCCGGTTATTAGTTATAAGAAACGGATCGATAAATACCTCCAAATCTTCTTCAAGAGGTATATTTTGGAACTCAACCGGCTGAGAGTCGGGAATTCCGAAGTGTTGCTTAAATGTTAACATCTTAGTAAAAAAATTATACCACTTAAAAAAAGCGATAAATGAAAGAATAATAGATGCTTACGGTATTCTTCCCGCTAATTTTTTTTACTTTCAAACGTTCATTTTTAACAGATGTCGATAATTATCTTGAAATTATTTTGAGTAATACCAAAATTTACACCACATTTGCGCTACAATTTAGAACAATTTAATCCCCAGGAAATCAAAAACCTGGATTGAGGTTACCAGCCTCCGGCTAATGGAGTCTGTCTGGTGCGTCAACACCTTTCAGACTTCATTTTCTCAGTCTCTTATCTTTTTCTACTTCAACAATTTATCTATGGAGTGATTAGAGACAAAGCTACAACATGGTTTTACAAATTATTCCTTTAAGTTTTTAACACCCCCAATAAGTTTTGCACAAAAACTCCAACTTTTCTTAACATTAATCGCATTAAACATTGATTATCAGGGTTTTTTGAAAAATGTTAATGACCCTAATAAGTGTGCAATATTTTCGAAGGGCTACAATAAATTCCTCCTCTCGCTAGTATGCAGCGTTTAGGTAGCCCGCCTACATAGCATCCCGGAATCGGGTGCTGCTTTAGGTTTCTTTCCCCTAATGAAATTTCTCGCCCTTAGCCAGCATTTCCAGGATAATGTGCATTCGCTTTTCGCGGGTCTCCGGTTTTTTGGCGGTCTGCAGCCGCCAGGTGATGGCATATTTGTTGGTTTTGTTCAGCGAGTCGAAAAAAGCTTTTGCCTTTTTGTTTTTTTCAAGGAGTTCGAGAAAATCGGCAGGGGTTGTGGAATTGGAAGGTGAATCATATGCGGCCGCCAGGCGCCCGTCGTTGTTTGCGTCTTCAAAAGCCTTCAAACCGGCGGCTTTCATTCGCTTTTCGTTGGTAAGCCGTTCAATATGTTCGATGTTTCGTTTCGACCATATACTACGTGCCCGGCGCGGCGTGAATTTCTGGACCCAGGAATCAGGGTCAACTTTCTTCTTTTGTCCGTCGATCCAACCATAACAGAGTGCTTCGTCGAGTGCTTCTGCATAGGTAACCGTTTTTTCACCCGATTCTTTGTTGAAAATGCGCAGCCAGATACCGTCAGACTCAGCATGATTGGCAGCAAGCCATTCCCCCCACGCACTTGCCGACGCAAATGATTGGGTGGGCGCATCTTTCTTGTTTTCTATCGTACTCATTTAGCCGCTGTCCATTTAAAGCACGACAGCCGATACTAACTTACGGAAATGTTTTTGAAATGAAGTTCAGGAAGCGTCAAAAGCAATTTTTGTCCCCGCAGGGTCTCCTGAAAGGGACCCTGCGCCGCGTGCCAGGTATGCGCGGGATTATGCTCCATACATGTATAGCTGCAAACCATCGCAGGGTCCTCTGCGAGAGACCCTGCGGAGACAGAGACAGAAGGGAAAATGAAAAAAGGGTGTCATGCTGAGGTACTCGAAGCATGAGCGCAATGGCCTATACGACTTGCTTAGCACGCGGGCAAGGGCCTCTACGCGCACCCTTCGAGTGCCTCAGGGTGACATGCCATCACACGTTCAATAGATAGTTCTTTTTGTCCCCGCAGGGTCTCCTGAAAGGGACCCTGCGCGGCGTGCCAGGTATGCGCGGGATGATGCTCCATTCATGAATAGCTGCAAACCATCGCAGGGTCCTCTGCGAGAGACCCTGCGGAGACAGAAGAGGCGTAGCCTCGGCCAGCTATTGTAGCCACGGGTTTTAACCCGTGGAATAAAGACGAAATGGATTCAGAACCGTAGGTTCGACCAATATTTTTAATAATTACAATTATGGCTCGTGCCGACGGCACTCTTTATTTTTTTAATCAATTTACCACGGGTTGAAACCCGTGGCTACAATATGTTCCGGGCCGATGGCCCTGTAAATAGTTGAAGAACTTTATCGGTTAACTTAAATCTGCGGGAGACTCTGCGGAGACAGAAATGTGAATTAAAGAGGCGTAGCCTCGGCCAGCTATTGTAGCCACGGGTTTTAACCCGTGGAATAAAGTCGAAATGAATTCAGAACCGTAGGTTCGACCAATATTTTTGAATATTCACACCTTAATATGGTTCGTGCCGACGGCACTCTTTATTTTTTAATCAATTTACCACGGGTTGAAACCCGTGGCTACAATATGTCCCGGGCCGATGGCCCTTTAAATAGTTGAAGAACTTTATAGGTTAACTCAAATCTGCGGGAGATCCTGCGGAGACAGAAATATAGAGCGCTTGATAATCAGCATGTTCCATAGCGTTCCAAGTGTTCCGTGTGGGAAAATGGAACGCTTGCCCTCAAATTATCTTCCGCTCATAAGCATACTTCAGCAAGCCTACCACGGTTTGAGTATTGGTTTTTCGCAGTATGTTTTTGCGGTGCGTTTCAACGGTTCGTTCGCTGATGAACAGCAGGTCGGCAATTTGCTTGTTGCTGAATTCCTTTTCAATCATGCGCACAATTTCAATTTCGCGGTCGGTAAGGTGGTTGCCTTCCTGGTTGTCTTTAAACGAGCGAACAAGGTGGCGGGTAATATCGGCGGAGTAATAATCGCCCCCGGCGGCAATTTTGCGCAGGGCGTCTTCGAGTTCGGCGCGGCCGGTATTTTTCAGTATAAAGCCGCTCACGCCGGCGTCCATCATTTCGGTTACCACCTGGCTATCGCCAAACATGGATAGGGCGAGCACCTTGATATGGGGTTTGGCGCGTTTAATATGCCGGGTAAGCTCAACGCCGCTCATGCCGGCCATGTTAACGTCGGTAAGCAGGATGTCGGGGTTCAGCGTATCGAGCATGCCCTCCACTTTTGCGGGGTTATTGCATTCGCCAATCACCTCAAAGTCGGGCATGTGGCCAATCAGCAGTTTTAGCCCGTCAACCACCATCTGGTGATCGTCGACAATAAATATTTTGTGTGTAGCAGCCATTTATGATAGTGTTAGCGGAACATAAATAGCCACCAGCGTGCCCTTGCCGGGCGCCGATGATATATCCACAGTTCCTTTAAGATAGGTTATACGTGTAATGATATTTTTTAGGCCGATGCCCTCAAACTTGTCGCGCTGCGTGCTGTCGAACCCCTTGCCGTTGTCTTCAATGGTTACTGATACCTCGTTGTCTTCGCGCGTAAGCTGGATATCGAGCCGCGTTGCCCCGGCGTGTTTGATCACGTTGTTAACGCATTCCTGTATCACGCGGTAAAGCACGGCCTCGGTATTGTTGTCGAGCCTTTCGCCCAGGCCGGTTGTTTCAACGGTGATCTTCAGTTTATGCGAATCTATCTTATTGATAAAATCCTTCACCGCCGATCCTAAGCCGGCTTTCAGCAGCGCATTAGGCATCATCTGGTGCGTAATGGACCGTACCTCCCTGCAACTCTCGTCCACCATCAGCATGGTTTTTTCGGCCAGCTGGCTATAGGTAGGTTCCTTTATTTCCACATGCTCCAGCAAGCTCCCCAAATTCATTTTTACCGCCGAAAACAGCTGACCCACGCCGTCGTGCAGGTCGCTCGCAATGCGCTTGCGTTCGCGTTCTTCGGCGTCGATAATGCTTTTGGAGGCGATGTCCTGTTGTTTGATTACTTCGGCCTGTAAAATGGCCGCCTGCTTCAGCCGGTACCGGTTATAAAATAACAGACCGAAGCAAACCGTAATGAGCAAAGCCGCCGCAACCACCCCGATGGTTACGTTGCGGTTTTTAATCTGCAGTTTCTGGATGGTGCCCTGCTTGTTTAGCAAAGCAATTTCCTGCGTTTTTTTCTCGGTTTTATATTTGGTTTCCAACTCGGCAATCTGCTTGGACATGCCCTTGTTGTAGATGGTGTCTTTTAGTTTGATCAGCTCGTTATTGTAGCGGTAGGCGGTTTTAAAGTCGCCCATTTTTTCGTAGGTGTTTGATATGCTGACCAGCGCATTCTCCATGTTCTCCATGTCTTTTATCTTCGTGGCCAGCAAAAGCGCCTGGTTATAGGCCTCCACCGATTTTTTATAATTGCCGGTCTCCTGCTCTATCTGCCCCGAATTGGTGTAACAGCTGGCAATGCCCTGGTTGTTTTTCAGCAGCACAAAAAGCTTCAGGGCCTTATCATTGTACAGCCGGCCTTTGTCGTAGTTTTTCAGCAACACGTTTATGCCGCCCAAATTAAGATAGGAGTAAGCCAGCTGGTTATTATTATTCAAATGCTCCCTTATTTTAGTCGACTCATTAAAATACGCCTCCGATTTTTTAAGCTGATTATTTTCTCCATACAAAATACCAAGGTTGTTATAAACCTGCGCAATGGCCTTTTGATTATTTATCTCTTTAAATATTTTTAGCGCGCCATCATAATATTCGTGTGCCTTCTCCACGTTCCCCATTTGCTGGAACAGGTAGCCTATGTTTACCATCAAATTCCCTTTTGGCAGCGGATTTTTTATCGATTCGTAAAACTTTAAAGCGGTCAGATATTCTTTCTGCGCCAGGTCGAACTTACGCGCCTGCAGATAACTATTGCCGTTTAAATTATGGGCCCGTCCCAGGTTTTGATTGTCTTTAAGGGTGGTAGCAAGGTCGATTGCTTTTTTGGTGTATTTAAGCAAAGAATCGGCAATGGCCTGGTCTTCAAACGCTTCGGCGATTTGAACGTAGGCATCAACCAGCAAATCTTTATGATTGGTTTTTGAGGCGAGTGCGACTGTTTGATACATTAACTGCATCCCCTTATCGGGCAGGGTATCGCGGTAAACCTTTGCCAGTTTGAGCGAGAGCTCAATCCGCGAAGTGTCGTCGAGTTTGCCTTTCAGCCGGTTATTTAAACTATCGATAGTTTTTTTTTGCGCGGATGCAGCCGCCGATATAAGCAGCAGCATATAAAATATTCTTTTCAATAGTCGGTTATAAAAGGTTTATCAGTCAATAATTTACCGACCAATATACTAAACCTCTGCGAAATATTTTATAGGCAATAATAATATGAACTAAATTATTTTACTAATATTAAATTATAGTGAATAAAAATAGCGGGAAGGATGGGGATATGGATTTGATTACAAAAAATGATCAAAAGTGTCACTGCGGATGCCCAGGCGCAGTGTTTCCAGCGGGATAACATCTGCCGGCGCAATATTGCCAAGGCTAACGTTGGCGCCTATTAGTTTAATGAACCATACCTGCTGGGCTTTCTGGGGGGCTTCCCAAATGATGGTTTCTTCGGGTATTTGGGTTAGTATTTCGTCAACCAGGCCCTGGCGCACTTCGCCTGAGTCGCGGTAGATGCCCACATTGCCGCTTTCGCGGGCTTCGGCAATAACCTTCCACGATCCGGCCTCAATTTCAGCCCGCATCAGGTTGATCCACTTATAGGGCGCAAATATTTTCTGCACATCTTTCGAGCCCACTTCAGATATTACCGTAGTAATTTTAGCCAGCTTCCGGATGTATTCGCACTTTACATCATGCTCCAGCGTGATGGAACCGTCAGACACCTCGGCATAATCCATCCCGAATTTATCGAGCAGGCGGCAATAATCGTCGAACTGGTTGCGCACAATCATCGCCTCAAACAGGGTGCCCCCAAAATATACGGGGATGCCGGCATCGCGGTAAAGCTTTAGTTTTTCGGTAAGGTTTGGCGTAACGTATGAGGTTGCCCAGCCCAGTTTCACCATATCGGTATACAAGCCACCAACTTCAATAAAATCTTCCGCCTGGCGCAGGCTAAGGCCCTTGTCCATCACCATAGTTATGCCGCTTTGGCGTGGTTTTGCAACCCTTTCCGGAAGGTTATTGATCTGGTAGTTCATATAGAAACACGCAATTGGTTATAGACTATAACTAAAAGTACTAATGGCTGCAAAGGTCGTAAAAAAAGCCAGTAATTTGAATTCAAATTACTGGCTTTTTTTAGAGATTAGAGGTCGGTTGATTAGAGATTAATTTGTTGATTGTCGAGATTGGGTTGGTCGCAACCCAGTGCGCTTAACTAATCTCTAATAAACTAACCTCTAATCAACTATTTCGTATACCTATTAATAATATCCACAATCACCTTATTCTTCTGCAACTGCGGCAGGTAATCAAACAGGATGTAATGTTTGTCCGGATCCGATGTCAGGGCCATTTCAAGGTGGCTCAGGGCTTCGTTGTATTCGCCTTTGGCAAATAGGTAAGCTACCATGCGGTAATACAGTTCGGCGGCTTCGGGGTTGTTTTTTATGGCCTGGGCTATCACCTCAATGGCATCGCTAAGGCGTTGCTGCTCATATAAAATAGATGAGTAATCCAGCCAGGCGTCAACGTCGATCGGGTTTAGCTCTACCACCTTTTCGTAAGCATGTTCGGCTTCGGTAAGGTGCCCCAGCTTGTACTCGGCATCGGCAATGGCAAACCAGTAGTCGGCGTTGGCAATATCAAGATCGAGCGCTTTTTTGTAGAAGTGCAGGGCCTCAAAATAGCGTTCCTCAAAGTCAAGGGTTACGCCAATCCCAAACCAGGCATCAGCCAGCTTAGGGTCCATCTTAACCGATTTTTTGTAGAAAGCCCGCGCGTCGTCCATCTGCTCCAGCTTTTCGTAGCATTCGCCAATGGCGCAATAGGTATCTGCGTTGGGTTGCTCGTACTCAAAAGTATGGCGGTAAACCTCAATCGCTTCCGCGTATTTCTCCAGGTTAACCAATGCATTGCCCTTATTAAAATAGGCCGATGCAAAGCTGTCCTTTATCAATATCGCGTAGTCATAAGCGTCGATAGCTTTTTCAAACAGGCTGAGCTTGGTAAACGCGTTGCCCAGGTTATACCATGCGGCATAGCTGTAGGGCTCGTTATCGATGTATTGCTGGTAAAACGTCACGCTCTCCTGCTGATTGTCCAACACGTCATAGCAAAACGCCAGTTCGTACAAAGCATCCTGGTTCTCCATATTTTGCTTTAAGCAAAGTTTCAGGTAGGTGATGGATGTTTCGTAGTCGCCCATGTTTTGGTACACGTAGGCGATATGCAGCAACACTTCGTCGGTTTCTTCGGCAAGGTCGAGCGCTTTTTCATAATTTTCCAGGGCTTCGCCATAGCGCTCCATACTCTCGTACAGGTTGCCGCGGATCAAATAAATATCAGGGTCCGATGCTTCCAGCATTGCGGCTTTTTCAAGCGCCTCAAATGCTTCGGCAACCTGGTTGCTCACAACCAATAGCTGCGCCTGTTTTATCAGGAAAATTGCGGCAAACGGGTGCTGGTTGCGGGCATATTCAGCAACCTGTAAGGCTTTAGACGGATCGTTCTTTTCGATGTAGTAGTCGATAATGTTCTCAAACGCCTGGGCATCAAAAAAGTACTGGTCATGATTACGAATCATCTCTTCGTACCGTTCTACCGAAAACTTTGGGTCTTCGGTAAAACCAAATTCAAATTCTTCTTCCATTCAATTTTGTTTCAGAACATTTACTCTGTTACAGGCAATAAACTCGCTCTATTAGCCCACTCTAAATCTCCCCGGTTAGGGAAACTTTGACTTAAACTGAGATTAAATTACAAGTAATAAACATCCATAATACAATTTAGTTATCAACATTCAAACATTGTTAACAGCCCTAATTACAAAGTCCTGATAATTAATGCGAATCATTTTGCCGGCAAAGGATGAGTTGATAATAAATTGCCTTAAAGATTTTTACCTTTGACAAAAGTAACAATTATGAGCCTTAATATTCCCGAAATTCTTACTCGTTTACATATAAACGACATAAATGACGCATTTAGTACAGGCAGCAACTGGACAAGCAGCCCCAATGCAGCTATAAAAGATATCGTATCACCAACCGACGGTAAAAAAATTGCGTCGGTGAAATTTGCCACTGCCGACAACTACAACCAGGCAGTTGAAACAGCGCAAAAAGCCTTCATCAACTGGCGAACCATACCCGCCCCCAAGCGCGGCGAAATTGTGCGCGAAATCGGTAATGCGCTGCGCGAAAACAAGGAAAGCCTGGGCGCCCTGGTAAGCTACGAAATGGGCAAAAGCCTGCAGGAAGGCTATGGCGAGGTACAGGAAATGATTGACATTGCCGACTTTGCAGTTGGGCTTAGCCGCCAGCTTTACGGCCTTACCATGCACAGCGAACGCCCGCAGCACCGCATGTACGAGCAGTATCATCCGCTGGGTATCGTGGGCATTATATCGGCCTTTAACTTCCCGGTTGCCGTATGGAGTTGGAACGCCATGCTGGCATGGGTTTGCGGCGATGTTTGCATCTGGAAGCCATCCGAGAAAACACCTTTAACTGCTATTGCCTGCCAGCATATTGCACAGGCAGTATTTAAAAAACATAATATAGATGAGGGCGTAAGTTGCCTGGTTATCGGAGATCGCGAGATTGGCGAACTGATGGCTAATGATACCCGCGTACCACTGGTTTCGGCAACCGGCTCCACCCGAATGGGCAAATCAATTGGCGCGGCAGTAGGCGCAAGGCTTGGCCGCAGTTTGTTAGAACTTGGCGGAAACAACGCCATCATCATAACCGAGAATGCCGATTTGGATATGTCGCTGATTGGCGCCGTATTTGGCGCAGTAGGCACCGCCGGGCAGCGCTGCACCAGTACCCGCAGGTTGATCATCCATGAAAGCGTTTACGATGCCTTTAAAGAAAAACTGGTAAAAGCCTACAAACAAATCCGCATTGGCGACCCGCTGGATGAAAACAACCACATGGGCCCGCTAATTGACACTGATGCCGTAGCATTATACCTCGAATCGATAGAAAAATGCAAAGCCGAAGGCGGTAAATTTATTGTTGATGGCGGCAAGCTGGAAGGCGATCAATACGCTTCGGGCTGTTATGTAAAACCTTGCATCGCCGAAGTAGAAAACCACTACAAAATTGTACAGCACGAAACCTTTGCACCCATACTTTACCTTATCAAATATAAAGACCTGGATGACGCCATTGCGATGCAAAACGGCGTACCACAAGGCCTGTCATCAGCAATAATGACACAAAATTTACGCGATGCAGAACAATTTCTGTCTGCCGCTGGTTCTGACTGCGGCATAGCCAATGTAAACATAGGTACATCGGGTGCCGAAATAGGCGGTGCGTTTGGCGGCGAGAAAGAAACCGGCGGTGGCCGCGAATCGGGCTCGGATGCCTGGAAAGTTTACATGAGGCGGCAAACAAATACTATTAACTATTCAAAAACGTTACCCCTTGCTCAGGGAATTAAATTTGATTTATAATTTTTTAGTGAGTGGTTGATTAAGTTGGATTAGGTTGATTAAGTTTTTCAACCATTCACCCAATCAACCACTCACCCAATCAACCAATATGAAATTAAGCACTTACATCTTTACCCCTTTTCTGCTTGGGGCTCTTTTCTTAACCCTAAGCGCAACCGGGCAGCAAATGCCCAAACAACCTGCCGATCCGCCAAAAAATTGGCACGCCATGGATTTAAAAACCGATGGCTTTTACGGCATCAGTTTAAAGCAGGCTTACCTGTTTTTAAAGGGTAAAAAAAGCAAAACTGTTATCGTTACCACTATTGATAGTGGCATTGATACCGCACAGAAAGACTTGGCTTCTATTCTGTGGGTAAACCCCAAAGAAATACCAAACAACGGCAAGGATGATGATGGTGATGGCTATGTTGACGACGTACACGGCTGGGATTTTTTAGGCGGAAAAGACCGCAAGGTTGATTTCACCGAAACCACCGAAGAGGTAAGGCAATATAACAAACTTAAGAGCAAATACATTGCGGTTACCACTGCCCCGGCAGGACAGGAAAAAGAGTTTGCTTACTGGGAAAAAGTAAAAATGACCTACGATAGCACCATGAGCAAAACCCTGCGCGAGGCTAAGGATGTGGGCTACGAGCTAAATATTTTGTCGGCTACCAACCACTATATTAAAAGGGAGCTGAAATTAAAATCGGACCAGACATTTACCATGGCCGACCTGGCTAAGATACACACCGCGAATGATACAGTAACGCAAAGCAAAACAGTTTGGGAATCGGTTTTCGGGCAAATAGGCGGAGCATCTGACAACGCAAAAGTGCTGAAAGACATTACCGAATACAACGCCAAGCTAAACAACAACATTACCCCCGACCTTGATGCCCGCGCCCGCATAGTTGGCGACGATCCGGATGTTAACGATGGCAAACCCTATGGCAACAATGTGCTTAAAAACGAAGATGCATCGCACGGAACAGGTGTGGCCGGCCTGATTGGCGCAATTCGCAATAACGGTTATGGTATTGATGGCGTGGCCGATAATGTGCGCATCATGTCGATAAAAGCGGTGCCCAACGGCGATGAGTACGATAAAGATATTGCCAATGCCATCCGTTTCGCTGTAGACCATGGCGCGCAGGTCATCAACATGAGTTTTGGTAAAAAACTTTCGCCGCATAAAGATTGGGTTGATGCCGCCTTTAAGTATGCCGCATCGAAAGATGTGCTGCTGGTACAGGCATCAGGCAACGACAATGAAGACATGGATGCCAAACCAGAGTTCCCGAATGACACTTACCTGGACGGTTCAACAACCGATAACGTAATCAGCGTAGGCGCATCAGGCCCCAAGCCCGATACCCTGCTGGCCGCAACATTCAGCAACTATGGTAAAAACAGCGTTGACGTTTTCGCTCCCGGCGCCAAAGTAACATCGATTGATACCGATGCCGAATTTAACACCGCCGACGGAACCAGCTTTTCGGCCCCGATAGTTACCGGCATAGCGGCCCTGTGCCTCGAATACTACCCCGACTTGAGCGCCAAACAGCTCAAGCAAATTATTTTAGAATGCGCCACACCTGTAAAAGGCGTAATGGTAAACAAACCCGGCACCAATACCAAGGTTGATTTTGGTACGCTTAGCAAAACGGGAGGCATAGTAAATGCTTACCGGGCATTGGAGATTGCTTCAAAGATGAAGGGGGAGCGGAAATAGAGTTTGCAGTTTTGAGTGGGCAGTTGGCAGAATGGCTTGAAACAGGTATTTTGTCAAGAAACTAATTGCCCTCAATTAAAAAATGAAAAACTCTCTTTTTATCATTGTGATTTTCCTTTTGGGTTGCGCACCCCATCCAAAGCCATCAAATTGTGCTGCGTTTAGGAACGGAAAGTTCAAATCTAAATATGCTGGGTACACTTATATCATCGAACGTGTTGGGGCGAACCAAAAGGAATATTTTATCGATGCGAAGGACTCATTGATATCGTTCGTAACTATTAAATGGCTGGATGATTGTACATATACCTTAACTCCCACCAAAGAAACATTAAAAAGATCAAAGCTTCCTGCAAACGCGATGATAACCGTTACAATCACTAATACTACTTCAAACTCCTATACTCAAACGTCTACTTCGAATTACATTGATACTACCTTGAGCAGCGAGTTTTTTAAAATAGAATGATCTTTTGCTGCCGGAACGATGAATTACTAATGAAAACCCATTTTTAAAGAGCCATCGGCTCGGCCAATTTTGTAGCGCCGGGTTTTAACTCGGCGACAAATTCGGCGTATTATACCGGTTCAGAACACCAAAATTCACCCCATTCCTAAAATCTCTCGTCTCAAATCCATTACAAATTGCAAATCACACTTCATTGCTTATATTTGCGTTCGCTAAAAAAGCATATTTTTTAAAACGATGAGAGAAATACAATTCAGAGAAGCGCTGCGCGAGGCAATGTCCGAAGAAATGCGCAACGACGATAAGATATACCTGATGGGTGAAGAGGTTGCCGAATACAATGGCGCCTACAAAGTTAGCCAGGGCATGCTCGACGAATTTAGCGCCAAGCGCGTAATTGATACTCCTATCTCTGAATGCGGTTTCGCCGGTATAGGTATAGGCTCGGCAATGAATGGTTTAAAGCCAATTATCGAGTTCATGACGTTTAACTTCTCGCTGGTGGCTATCGACCAGATCATAAACGGCGCGGCAAAAATCATGTCGATGAGCGGTGGCCAGTTCTCGGTGCCTATCGTATTTCGCGGCCCGACAGGCAACGCAGGTATGCTAAGTTCGCAGCACAGCCAGTGCTTCGAAAGCTGGTATGCCAACTGTCCCGGTTTAAAGGTGGTTGTACCATCAAACCCTTATGATGCAAAAGGCTTATTGAAATCGTCAATAATTGACCCTGATCCGGTTATTTTTATGGAATCGGAATTGATGTATGGCGATAAAGGAGAAGTGCCTGAAGAAACATATTATATCCCCTTGGGTAAAGCTAATGTAACCAAAGAAGGCAGCGATGTTACTTTGGTTGGCTTTGGTAAAATAATGAAAGTGGTTAACGCCGCTGCTGCCGAGTTGGAAAAAGAAGGCATCCACGCCGAAGTGATTGATTTGCGCACCGTGCGCCCTATCGATTACGATACCGTTATTGCTTCTGTTAAAAAAACAAACCGTTTGGTTATTGTTGAAGAAAGCTGGCCATTGGGCTCGATAGCTACCGAAATTGCCTTTAAAGTGCAAAAAGATGCATTTGATTATTTAGATGCACCGGTACTGCGCATAATGGGCGGCGACGTGCCATTGCCTTATGCACCAACCCTTATACAGGAATACCTGCCAAATGCCGACCGCGTAATTAAAGCGGTTAAGGAAGTAATGTACGTGGCTAAGTAGTGGAGCGGTTGATTGAGTTGATTAGGTTATAAGCTTTTCAATTTACCGAACTAAAAAAATACAGCCTGCTATTCAAAATAGCAGGCTTTTTTATTTACTTTGGGGCGTTAAAACACATACCATGAAACACTTGAACTTAAAATTAATAACAAGATCCTTTTTATTAGCAGGGATATTTTGTTGCTGCATTGTGTATGCAAACGCGCAGGCTAAACCTGCTGCAGCCAAACCGGGGTCCAAACCTGCCGCTGCCAAGCCTGCTGTGGCACTACCCGCAGTGGGCAGAAGCGCCGTTAGCGTGGTTGATACTTTCTTTAAAAAATATAAAAACGATGGCACGTCTGCAGCAATCGATTTCCTTTTCGGCACCAATAAATATTTCACCAACACGGCCGGCATAGCCCAGTTAAAAGCCAAGCTCGATTCGTTACGGCAGGGGATAGGCATGTATTTGGGCAAGGATCTTATCTCCCAAAAGAATGCGTCGAACAGCCTTTATTTTTACAGCTACCTGGTTAAGCACGAAGTACAGCCCCTGCGGTTTACCTTTATTTTTTACAAACCACAAAACGATTGGGTACTATACCGCTTTAAATACGACGACCAGATGGATATTGAGCTGGAAGATGCCGGGAAGATTAATAATAAGCACCAGTAAAAACCGTAACGTTTCTTAATTCCCCTCTTGAGAGGGGGAGCGTCGGACTAAGCGGTGGCAGGGGTGTGTTCGCCACCACGCTATGTTGACCAAACACAAATGGTAAAGTCCGCGAAAGATACGTTGTGCTTACGTCCGTTTTTTAAATAAGAAGAAACTTTCTACATTAGCAACATGCAAAAAGGCATCGACAAAAAGCTGCTCATTCCCTTCATCACCTCTATAGGGTTTATCGCCATCAGCGTAAACAGCATTTTTAAGGGTATTGACCAACACCAAACCTGGCGCATTGTGCTGGCATCTGTTGGCGGGTTGTTTTTTGTGGTGATTGCAGCTATTATTATCAATGCCTTTATCAAAAACCGCAAAACAACTGCCGAAGGATAATACAGCAACGCCATGAATAAAAACAGCCGGGTAGTATTTTACTTTATATTTATTTGTACGGTAGTCATAAATATTACCACCTTGATAAATGGAGCGCAAAAGCATGAAACATGGCGTATTGTTACTGGTGCCGTATCATTAGGCTTAATGGTTACCGCAGGCATAATTGTGCTTGTAAAAACATACCGTCAAAAAAACAAGCAGGTATCTTAGCAACGACTACCTTTTCTGCTGGCTGAGAACGATATGATTGCTATTGAACTTTCCTGTCTTGCCGATCTTTTCTGTCTTTCGGACTTTTCCGACTTCTCCCAAAAAATCCTATCTTAGCCTACCAACCAACCCTTGCAATGAAAACTATTAACTGTTTATGCGCAGCTGTTTTATTTTGCAGCTTTGCCTTTGCTCAACAAATGAATACTAAAACACTCACCTACCCCGCTACCAAAAAAGTTGATACCGTAACTACCTATTTCGGCACCCAGGTGCCCGACCCATACCGCTGGCTGGAAGATGACCGCGCCGCCGATACCCGGGCCTGGGTGCAGGAAGAAAATAAGGTAACCTACGACTATTTAAGCCAGATACCTTACCGCGATGCCATGCACACAAGGCTTAAACAATTATGGAACTACGAAAAATACAGCGCACCCTTTAAAGAAGGCCAATACACCTACTTTTATAAAAACGATGGTCTGCAAAGCCAGGCTGTTTTGTGGCGACAGATAGGTGATGGGTCGCCCGAAGTGTTCCTCGACCCTAATAAATTCTCAGCTGATGGCACCACTTCCTTACAGGGGATCGATTTTACCAAAGACGGCAGCATGGCAGCCTACCTGCTATCAGAAGGCGGCAGCGACTGGCGCAAGGTTATCGTGATAAAAACTGCTGATAAAAGCATGATAGGCGACACCCTTATCGACGTAAAATTCAGTGGTATAGCCTGGAAGGGTAACGACGGTTTTTATTACAGCAGCTATGATAAGCCTAAAGCGGGAAGCCAACTGGCGGGTATTACGCAGTACCACAAACTGTTTTATCACAGGCTGGGCACGGCGCAAAGCAGCGATATATTGATTTTTGGTGGAGATACCACGCCGCGCCGGTACATCGGCGCGCATTTAACGGAGGATGAGCGGTTCTTAATTATATCTGCAGCTAAGGAAACTACCGGCAACGAGCTTTATATACAGGACTTAAGCAACCCAAACAGTTTAATTATTAACGTTATCGACAATTTTGACAACCAGCATTCGGTACTGGATAATGTTGGCAGCAAGCTTTATATCATCACCAACCTGTACTCGCCGAATTTTAAAATTGTTACCGTTGATGCCTCCGACCCGAAGCCAAAAAACTGGAAAGAATTGATACCTCAAACCACCAACGTGCTTAGCGCCACAACCGGCGGCGGTAAAATATTTGCCGAGTATTTAAAGGATGCGACCTCGTTTGTGCAGCAGTACGATATGGAAGGCAAGCTGGAGCGCACGATAACTTTACCATCTATAGGCACGGCCAGCGGTTTCGGCACAAAAAAGCAAGAGAAGGAAACCTATTACACCTTTACCAACTATGTTTACCCGGGCACTATTTTTAAGCTTGATATAGCTACAGGCGTTTCAAACATCTACAAAAAGTCAGGTGTGCAATTCGACCCGGAGCAGTATGAGAGCAAACAGGTTTTTTACCCGTCGAAGGATGGCACCAAAATCCCGATGATCATCACCTACAAAAAGGGTACGGTAATGAATGGTAAAAACCCGTTATTGCTTTATGCTTATGGCGGTTTCAGCATCAGTCTTACCCCGGCCTTTAGTACATCAAATATTATTTTGATGGAGCACGGCGGCATTTACGCAGTACCCAACCTGCGCGGCGGCGGCGAGTACGGCGAAAAATGGCACAAAGCAGGTATTAAAATGAAGAAGCAAAATGTGTTCGACGATTTTATAGCCGCAGCTGAATATCTCATCAAACATAAATATACGTCTAAAGACTACCTGGCCATTTCGGGCGGCTCGAACGGCGGCTTGCTGGTTGGCGCAGTGATGGCCCAGCGGCCCGATTTGTGCAAAGTGGCGTTCCCGGCAGTTGGGGTAATGGATATGCTGCGTTATAACCAGTTTACCGCCGGTGCGGGTTGGAGCTATGACTACGGCACAGCCGAAGACAGCAAAGAAATGTTCGAGTATCTGTACAAATATTCCCCATATCATGCTTTAAAACCGGCAAGTTATCCGGCCACTATGGTAACCACAGCCGACCATGACGACCGTGTAGTACCTGCGCATTCGTTTAAGTTTGCTGCACGCCTGCAGGAATATCAGAAAAGCCCGGCACCAATCCTCATCCGTATTGAAACCAAGGCGGGCCACGGCGCAGGCCAAAGCACCGAGCAGGTTATAAGCGGCCAGGTTGACAAATGGGCGTTTATGTTTTGGAATATGGGGGTGAAATTTTAGAGACTAGAGATCAGTAGTTAGAGGTTAGAAAAGGCGAACGCGGAACAAAAAAGCGCGGGAATGTGCGATTCCCTCCCCTGGGAGGGCGCAGGGAGGGGTTTCTACACCATGCTTTTATGCTTGATCGCAGGCGGGGTTATAGTTTGGCACCCACCGGCCTCAAGATCAAAGAAGCGCGCTGCACTCAGCTTATAAATTGATTTAAACCAGTTATCGATACAAATATGATAAGATTTAAAACACCGCTACTAGTAGTATTAATGCTGTTTAGCGTAATCAACCTTTTTGCACAAGGCAAAAAAGACTTAAATATCGTATTTATCGGTAACAGTATAACCTACGGCGCCGGCCTGGCCGATCCTGCTACCGAAGCACCGCCGGTTATTGCTGCAAATTACCTGAAACAGCAATCAAACATAGGCAAAGTCGAAATTGCAAACCAAGGGCATGGTGGTTATACCACTGTCGATTTTTTACCAACAACAAACGGTGTTTTTAAAGATGTTGAAAAAGCTGCGCAATCATTTGCCGATAAACAAGGGCTGCTGATATTTTCGATAAAGCTGGGTACTAATGACAGCGCAATTGAAGGCCCGCGCGGTGCACCTGTTTTTCCTGAAAACTACTACCAGAATTTAAAACTGATTGCGGATAGCCTGTTAAAGGAATTCCCGTCTTCCGTTGTTATTTTCCAGCACCCGGTTTGGTACAGCCCCAATACCTACAATGGCGCTAAATACCTTGCCGAGGGGTTGGAACGCCTAACCAACTATCTCGCCGAAATTGACTTACTGGTACAAGACTATGCTGCCACCTACCCCAAACGTGTTTTTGTTGGCGACACCAAAGGCTTTGATTATTTCAAAAAATATTCAACTACCGATTTGCAGCCCGAGCAAGGCCACCAGGGAACGTTTTATCTTCATCCCAACAAACAAGGCGCAGCAGCCTTAGGGAACTTTTGGGGCGATGCGATAAATAAGGTGGTGAAGAAGCTGGCGAAATAGGTTAGCTGCTACCCATTTAAATGCTTTCTTAGAAATGCACAAGCCATTTGCAAAGCATCCTGACCCATTGTGCCCATGCCTAAAAAGCCGTGAGTATTCTGATAGTTTTTGTAAAGGGTTTTTATCGCTGCCGATTTTAATTTTTTTGCGTAGGCTTTTCCTTCATCTCTTAACGGGTCGTAATTGGCTGTCATAATAAACGCGGGCGGCAGGTTCGAAAAGTCGGATGTCCTTAAAATAGATGCTTCTTCAAACTTTGCAGGGTCTGGCAAAAATATATCCCAAAACCATTGCATCAGCTGAGCAGTTAGCACATAACCTTTCCTGTTTTTGTCCCACGATGGATGGTCGGCGGTGTAATGGTCGGTAACCGGGTAAGCGGCAAACTGTGCCTTTAGCTTAACGCCATCTGCAGTTAACTTTTGTGCAACGTATAAAGCCATATATCCACCGGCGCTGTCGCCGGCAACAGCCATGCGTTCGCTAATGCCGTTGTAGCGCCATGCATTTTTAATCATCCAGCGCGTGGCAACCACGCAACTTTCTGGCCCTGCAGGATACGGATGTTCAGGCGCCAGTTTATAGTCGACCGACATCACCACAGAGCCTGTATTTGCACAAAGCTGCCGGCAAATTTCGTCGTGCGTATCAAGGCTCATCAGCACAAACCCGCCACCATGAAAATAAGATATTACCGGGAATGGCCCCGTGCCTTCGGGTATGTATATCCTGACCGGGATATCGTGTTGTTCAATTACGGTATTAATCACTTGCGCTACCGGTGTAGGGTTTTCATTTTTCGGAGCCAGTTTCATCATTTCCCGGGTTTGTTTTGCCGGGAACCGGTTAAGTTTATCGTAGCCATGCTCGCTGGCATAGGCAATAGTTTGCAATACTTCTTTCGAAAGTGCCATTTTTTTAAGAATTAAAGATTGAAAAATTCGTTAGTGATTAATTAAACAGGACTGGATAATCGGTATATCCTTTTGCGCCGGGAGTGTACAGGGTCGAAAAGTCGGGCGCATTCAATTCGGTGTTATTGGCTATGCGCTCGTCCAGATCGGGGTTAGCCAGGAATGGCCGTCCAAAGGCTATTAAATCTGCGTCGCCACCATTTAATTCAGCCTCAGCTTTTTCGGCGGTAAATGTGTTACAATAAATCAGCGTGCCTTCAAATTCCGTACGAATAGCGAGCAATGTATCTTTCGGTGTTTGCTGGTTAAGGCTGATATGTATATAGGCAAGCCCGAAGCGGTTGAACTCTCTGGCCAGGTGTATGTATGTTTCCTGCACAGCATCTGCGTCATAAGCCTGCAAATCGCCCAGTGTCGAGTTTGGCGATATCCGCACGCCTACTTTATTTTTGCCGATTGCAGCTGCAACCTGTTGAGCAATTTCGACGGCGAACCTTGCCCTGTTTTCAATGCTGCCACCGTAATTATCTGTGCGGTTATTCACATTCGGGTTCAGAAACTGCTCTATAAGGTATCCGTTTGCCGCATGCAGCTCCACTCCGTCAAAACCTGCCTCAATTGCATTTTTTGCAGCAGTAACATAGCCTGCTATAACGTCTTTAACACCTTGCCCGGTAAGCGCAACAGGGGCGGAATGGTCCTGCATGCCGGCAGTATCAGTGAATATCTGCCCTGCCGCAGCAATGTCCGACGGTCCAACTAATTGTATGCCTGTAGGCAAGTTATCCTGGTGACCAACACGGCCAGTGTGCATCAGTTGTAAAAATATTTTAGTTTGATTTTTGTGTACCGCCGAGGTGACAATTTTCCAGCCCTCAATTTGCTCGCCCGAAAAAATGCCGGGGATACGGGCGTATCCGAGTGCTTCCGGTGCAGGGGCGGTTCCTTCAGTTATAATAAGCCCGGCACCGCGGCGCTGGCTGTAATATTCGGCCATTAAGTCATTGGGCAGGTTGTTGATAGCGCGACTGCGTGTCATAGGTGCCATTACCAAATGATTTTTTAAATTCAGCGCTTCGTTGGTATAGGGCATTAGTAGCTTTTTCATATCGTTTGTTTTTGTTTTAAATGATATGTCAAAGGTGCGGAGACCACGAAACTTAAAATAGCGCCCTGCGCCCGAAAAATAGTCCTATCCGCCGGATGCGTATTTTTTAGGCTTTTGCTGATGGTGCCGTTCAAATAAACGGCTGAAATGGCTAAGGTTACTGAAGCCAAGCTGGTAGCCAACTTCGCTAACGGAATAATGCTTGTATTTGAGCAGGTAAGCTGCTTCCTCCATGCGGGCGGTTTGATAATAGTTATAGATACTATCACCAAACACCTGCCTGAACAGTTCCTTCATTTTGGTTTCACTCATGCCGCCAAGTTTAGCCAGGTCCGGCAGGCTGGGCGGCTGGCTTAAATCACTCAATACTGCCGTCCGGATAATGAAGAGTTTTTCAACGTCTGCCTTGTTTACCGGGCTATGCTGTGTGGCCTGTCGGTTGCATAATTTATCAAACACGTAGTATAGTAAACTTTCAACCCTTACACGGTAATAAAAGCTGGCCAATGGGTTGCCAGTTTGCGGCTCTGAAAGCTGTTTCAGAGCTATTTGCGCCTCGGCCGCCATGCTTTCATAAAACAGGAATGAGCCCTTGGGGTTAGTGATGGCGTCTACCAAGGGGTCGGGCCGGCTTAAGGTAAGCATGGCATCAAGGCGTGCTGCGCTAATCCCTGCCACAGTAAAGTAAATCTCGGTATTTGCCTGAAAAGTGATAACCGAATCAAGGTTGTTTGATGCAATTTGGATGGCCATAGCATTATAGCGGGTAAATTGCTGCACTTGCTGTTCACCGGTAACCAGCGTCACCGGCTCATCGTTGCTGTAAAAAATGATACTGATAAAGCTCGCCGGGTCTTTGGATCCAATACGTTTTAAAACAAGGTCTTCCTTTAACCGGTACCTGTGGATAAGCAGGCGGAAATCGTCATTAAGCGCAACCCGCCGGACAAAACCCTCGCCCATAGCTGGCGGAATTTGCAATTCGTTATTTACCACCTCTACTTTAAGAGCCTCTGCAAACAGGGACATAAAGTCAAGCTGTGGCTGGGTGACAAATTCAATTATCATATATCAAATATCGTGGTAAATATGCTTAATATATGCCAATAATTATTGTTGGGATGCACTGTTTTCGTTATGAAAACTCCCCCACAACCTGGGGGTATAAAAAAAAGCCCCGGCAAATGCCAGGGCAATTCTATTTAATTGTAGTTTATGTGTTTGATTAGTCGCGATCGTGTCCGTGTCCATGACCTTTGTCATGGCCTTTATCGTGGCCCTCGCCCTTGTCGCCACGTTCACGCTGGCCATAGTGGTTGCCATTATCATGCCAGTGGTTGCGGTAACGTTCGTCGCGGCTGTCGCGGATTACTACCTGGTCTCTGCGGCCCCTGTAGGTAGCATACCTGGTACGGTAAACGTCGTGGCGCTCCCATGGGTTACGCTCATTTACCACTACTTTATACCCATGGTAACGGTCGTAATTGGCATACCTTGTAGGTAAGTAAGTACGGTGTACCCATACATTGTTTTCCATGTAAACATAACGGTGCGAAGGTACATCGTAATAAGTATCAATATCCGGCATATAGTAATAATCGGCATGATCATAGCCTACCGGGCCCCAATCGGGCTGGCTGCCTATATTCAAACCTAAACTAACGCTTACTTGTGCCTCGGCTGTTTTTATCGACAAGCAGCCCAATATTATTGCTGCTATTAAAATTAACTTTTTCATAATAATTTCCTTGTTTGAAATGATAGACAAATATTATTGCCAATAGTTTATTTTATTTTTTATATTTTATAATATCAAACTGGTTATCAGTAGGTTTTCTTGTTACAAGTATCGAAAAAAGCAGGCTAAATGCTTGCATGCGCTATTCATAAACGGGCTTCCCTAACAACTGTGAGCATAACGCCACTGCACTTGCAAAAGCATCTTCATGAAAGCCATATTTAAAATAACTGCCGCAAAAATATATGGGGCCGTTTTGATTCAGTGTTTGCAATTCGGCCTGGGCATTTATTGCCGGAACGTCAAACAGGGGGTGATCGTAATCCAGCTCTTTTATTATTTTGCTTTCGTCCAAACCATTGTGCGGGTTAATCGACACGAAGTAATCCTTTTTATCTGATACGCCCTGCAGCCTGTTCATCCAGTAAATGGTGGTTGGGTTTAGTTTGCCGTCCTGCATTTTTATACTGTAGTTCCAGCTGCTCCAGGCCAGCTTTGTTTTGGGCATGATGCTTTTATCGGTATGCAGCACTGCCTTATTGTATTGATATTTAAAGTTCGATAGCAACCTCTGCTCTTCGTTGGTTGGGTTGCCCAGCATCGCCAAAGCCTGGTCGCCGTGGCTGGCGATAATTACCCGGTCAAATATCTCCTGCGAACCATCCGAAGCATGCACGGTAACCTTGCCGTTTTCACGGGTTACTTTTATGGCTTTGCGGTTAACATGTATTTTATCTTTAAAGGGCTTTATCAAAATTTCGCGGTAGGCCTGGCTGCCTTTCTCTAAGGTATACCATTGGTGTTGGGTGTCGAACCCTAAAAAACCATGATTCAGAAAGAAACGGATCAATGTTACCGCCGGGAAATCCAGCATCTGCTCCATCGGTGTAGACCATACCGCCGAACTCATCGGCACAAGGTACCTCCACAGCATATCCTCGCCGAAATTAAATTCCTTAATATACTCACCTATCGAATAGTTGGCATATTTCGGGTCGTCCAGTATTTTAACGCTTTCTTTATTGAAGCGGCCAATCTGGTTCAGCATTTTGATATAGCGCAGGTTAAAAATATTTTTACGCTGGGCAAAGAGGTGGTTAACACTCGACCCGCTGTACTCCAGCCCGCTCGGCATATGTTGGACGCTGAAGGACATATCCGTTTTTTTAATGGGCGCCTTTATTTCATCAAACAGCCTGCAAAGGTTGGGATAAGTTTCAAAGTTAAATACCATAAATCCGGTATCAATATAAACCGGCTTGCCATCCTCATCAACGGTAACCGTGTTGGTATGCCCGCCCACGTAATCGTTTTGCTCGTAAACGGTTAAATCGGTGCCTTTACGTAAAAAATGTGCACAGCCCATACCGGCAATACCGGTTCCTATTATAGCGACGCGGAGGCCCCCTAACTCCCTAAAGGGGGAACTAATATCTGGTTGGTTCATTTGTTATATTCAATTTTTTTGCCTAGAAGCTTATTTTGTAGTGGCGATAACATATTGGTTAAATAAGAACTGTAGCTCACCCTCTTTGCGCTTGCGCAGAGAGGGTCGACCAGCGAAGCGAGGTCGGGGTGAGTCAACGCCGCCGTGCATTGGCGCTAATGTATTTGCGTTAACGCCGCCTCAAGAGGACTCACCCGGTCGTTGCTTCGCTCGACCTGCCCTCTCTTTGCAAGCAAAAAGAGGGCGAAAAAATTATTTATTTGGGGCTTCGCCCATTACCGTTTTCAAAAATGTCTCCACCGCATAAGTAGACAATTGCCCGCCCGGCCCGTTCAAATTATAATCAAACCCATGGGTTGCCCACGGCAGTTTCAGCCAGTAATGTTTGATGCCATTTTGTGTGAGTTTTAAATCGAGGCGACGGCTATGCTCTGGTGAAACCAGCACATCATTATTACCATGAATAATAAGTGTTGGAACGGATTGCCTGTTTACAAATTCCAAAGGCGAGCAGGCCACATATTTCTGCGGAACTTTGCTATACGGCCCGCCAATATATTGCTCCATTACTTTCCTCGAATCCATAATCAACGGGTTGGATGGTATGGAATACCCCCAAACCATATCTGCCGGGCCATAAAAATCAACCACACCTTTTAAAGCGGGTTCGTGCATGGTATAAGCTGCCAGCAAAGCAATCTGCGCTCCTGCCGAGCGGCCTATTAATATGAAGTTATCAGTGTCGATATGTAACTCATCCGCATGCTGGCGACAGTAGGCTATGGTTGCCTTTATATCTTCAACCGGGGCGGGCGTTTGCCATTTGGGTGCCATGCGGTAGTTTATAGAGGCCACATTGTAACCCCTTAACGCCAAATAACTGTTGAGTTCCGGCAATTGTTGACTGTCGCCACCAGCCCACGAGCCGCCGTGAACCACAATGACACACGGCCGTTTCATTTTCTCATATTCTGCTTCGTCCATATTGGGGATAAGCCGCGAACCTCCGGGCAACTGTGCCGGGTAGAAATCCATAGCCATTGATGTGTCGCTATATTTTACATAGGCGATGGTTTTGTATTTGACACCTTCAGCGGATTTAAACATCCTGAAAAAACTGAAGGCAATTTCGCCATTTTCTTTGGTGCCGAATGCTTGCGCCATATCCTGTTTTATGTCTTTTGATACCCAGTAAGCGCGCACAATAGGGGAAAGGAAAATCGCCAGCGTAATCAGCCCTAAAACCGTCCCTGCCAATTGATAACGCTGTATCCAGATACCAATCGCCAGCATAAATATGGTAATACTTGCAAATAGCATAGGGAATTCGGTAACGCCTATGGCCAGCAACCACAAATGATATTCGGGCGCCCTAAATATGCAAAGCAGTGAAATGAGGAAGAGAATAACTAAAATGTAAAATCTAATCATATGTTATTTTTATGTAGAGACACAATACTTGTGTCTCTACGATTGGCGCGTTTTATGAAACAAATAATGGCTCACAATCCATTCGTTCCCATTGTTATAATTCCACAATTCGGCGCAGGCCATGTAAAATATCCGCCAGTAAACCCACCATTTCACTGCCTGGTCCTTTCCGTAAGTATCTTCAAACAATGGCATGATTTCGGCTTTGTGTCTATCCATATTTTTCAGCCAGTCTTCAGCTGTTTTGCCATAATGGGTGCCGTTTACATGCCAGTGCTGCTCAGCTACCAAATCATCGTTAAAATAAAATAAAAGATCGTCGCTGGGCATAATGCCGCCGGTAAAAAAATACTTGCTCATCCAGTCGGTATCGTCAATTACTTCAAATAGGTAGGCATATTCTTTATGGGTAAAAATATGAATAAACAACTTGCCATCCGGTTTCAGGCACGATGCTACCTTCTTCATCAGCAGTGTATAATTGCGCATATGCTCGAACATTTCTACCGATACCACCCGATCAAACTGGCCATCAATTTTAAAGGTATTCATGTCTGCAGTTATCACCATTAAATTGGTAATACCCCGCAGTGCAGCCTGCTCGTCGATATGCATTTTTTGTGTGCGCGAATTCGATACCACCTTAAAAGTACTATCGGGGTATTTCGCAGCCATGTAAAGCGATAGCGAACCCCAGCCGCAGCCAAGTTCCAATACCTGCTGCCCGTTTTTAAGTTCTGCCC
Organism: Mucilaginibacter sp.; assembly: GCF_025359345.1. Taxonomy (GTDB): domain Bacteria; phylum Bacteroidota; class Bacteroidia; order Sphingobacteriales; family Sphingobacteriaceae; genus Mucilaginibacter. The sequence goes on along the minus strand of NZ_JANYGQ010000013.1, from coordinate 117,506 downwards.
TTTCACACGTAAGCGCCAGCATATCATCTTCCGCCTGGTCGAGACTGGTTACGCCGGGTTTATAATAACAGCTTGAATATTTAAGATTTTTGCCAAGGCAATATTGGTAAAATTTAGTCGGTACCTCGTAATGCTGCTGGTTGGCATCAACCGTGTTAACTGCTATTGGCGATGCTTTCAGCTTATCAATCAAAGCCATCAGGTGTGCCTGCTGTGCTTCAACATCGCCTTTATTTTCGTCGGCCAGCCGTTGCTTTAATAATTTACGGATGCCCTGCCTCAGCAAAAAATCAGGGACTTTATTTTGTTCAATCAGTTTATCGTACCGCATGTAATAGGGTTGGCAAAAGCCGGCTCGTTTGTTGTTTTTGTTTGTTTAAGCAGTTTACGTTTTTTTATTGGAGATGGATTGCGGACGGTGATTTTTTTAGAGCCATGGGGAATAGAATCAAGAAGTCAAGATGCAAGAATCAAGATAAAAGCGCCAATTCATAAATTTACTTACCAATGTGGTTTTTCGTCTTGTCTCTTGATTTCTTGACTCTTGCATCTTATTCCCTAAACCATGGCACAAACACACTCACTTTTTCCTGGTACTTTTTAAAAGCTTCCCCTTTCGACCGTAACGATTGCTGCTCGGTAGCCGGTATGCCGGTAACCTTCGTAAGCAGGTATAAAATAATAGCCGGACTGATTATTGCCAAATACCCATAAGGCGACCCCAGCGCGAATACAAAATATGATACCCACATCAGCCACTCAAAAAAGTAATTGGGGTGCCGCGAATAACCCCACAGCCCTGTATCGCAAACTTTTCCTTTGTTTGCCGGATTCTTTTTAAAATTGGTCAGTTGCTGGTCGGCAGTTGCCTCTCCGATTACACTTATCAGCCATAAAATTGCGCCGGCGTATTCAAACGGCGACAGTTCTGTACTGGTATTCATAGCGACGATAAAAAACGGAATGGCCAGCAACACATTCGAAGCTGCCTGCATTTGGAAAAAGCCGGCCATTTTTACCTCGGCGCTTGCTCCCCACTCTTTACGGATTTGAGCATATCGCGGTTCTTCTTCGTGCAGGTGTTTTAAAACCCGCACCGCTAAATGAGTGCCCAATCGTACCCCGGCAATAATCACCATGCTACAAAGCAAAATCTTGCGCGTTTCAAATCCCGGCGCCAGTAATAACAATATGATGGCGATAACAGGGAAGTTATATGACCAGAAAATATCAACTACTCCCGCATTTTTTATTTTGTACGACCACAGCCATACAAAAAACATGATTACGCAGCAGGCTATTAAACTATAAAGCGCCAGCGCCCATACTGAATGATTATCCATTTTGTTTGCTAAAAAATTCTTTCAATCCTTCGTTCGGTTTAAGCTTAAACAGTTGTATCAGCACATAACCGCAGGTAGCAATGCTGCCTAAAGCTACCAATAATATAAGCCAGATGATCATCAGCACCACGCTTTTTTCTTTGCAGCAAACCCATAAAAAAATAGCAGCTACATTGGCATAAAAATCCCAAAGGGTAGCCCTCATCCAGGGTATGCCGCCTAAAAAGTTCCATTGTTCAAACAAGTTACTGTGGATGCTGGTATTTATCACCTGGTAACACATCCAAACGAAGAGGACGCTGAAGAAGATTTTGAGAGAGGTTATCATGATTAGTTCATAGTTAATGGTTCATAGCCGGAAAAGTAGTGTATAGCAAGTTAATAGTTAATGGCCACAAAATATTATCAATAGCATTTAGATTATAGGCGATGGAACCCATTGAGCTATGAACATCTGTTGCTACAGGGCCCTTAGGCCTGGGTTTGCCGCTACCATTAACTATGAACCATTAACTACCTCACTTATGCCCCTTCACAAATGCCAGTGCATCATCCGCATGTTTTTTGCCCTGCATCATGGCTGTATAGGTGAACGCTATTTTGCCTTCCTTATCTACCACAAAAGTTTGACGGCCGGTCATAAACATTTTATTCTTCACCCCGAATTTATGATAAACTACGTTATCCGGGTCGCTTAATAAAATAAAAGGCAGCTTGTAATGGTCGGTGAAGCTCTTATGGCTTTCAACTGTACCGGCATTTATGCCGATTACTTTGGCGCCGGCTTTGGTGAAATCATTAAAGCTATCCCTAAACTGGCAGGCTTCTTTGGTGCAAACCATGCTTTCATCCTTCGGGTAAAAATAAATCACCAGGAAATTCTTGCCGAGATAATCGGCGCTGTTAAAGCGTTTGCCGTTTTGGTCGGTAAGTGCAAATGCCGGCATTTTATCGCCAACTGCCAATTCTTTTTGTTCGGCTTGGGCGTGCGCTTTTCCAAATGTTGCAACCGAAAATACAGCAGCTAACAATAAACCATAACTAATTTTGATTTTCATATGGTAACATACGAAGAATTAGGGAGAAGCCGATTTATTAAACCATAATTAAATCCTATTTTTAAACAAACCAATTATCATGAAGAAATTTATCGCCTGCCTCGTTGTTTTAACAGCGTTCTCATTTACCTTGCCTGCACAGGATACCACCAAAACCCCGTCGGGCAGCTGGCAAATAATTACTACCCAGGGAACACCCGCTAACCGTGAAGACTGCGGCTTTGTGGAGGTGAACGATCATTTTTACCTGCTTGGTGGCCGCGGCATTAAAACGGTTGATGTGTTCGACCCGGCGATAAACGTTTGGACGCATAAGGGCAACACCCCTTTCGAGATGCACCACTTCCAGGCGGTGGCCTATAAAAATAAGATTTATGTAATAGGCGGCATGACCGGCGGCTACCCGCATGAAACGCCGCTGGCGAATATTTACATCTACAACCCCCAAACCGACGAATGGCAAAAAGGCCCCGCCATGTCTGCCGGCCGACTTCGCGGCGGCGGCGGCACGGTTATTTATAAAAATAAATTTTACTTAGTCGGCGGTATACAGGACGGACACTATGATGGCACCGTGACCTGGATGGATGAATTCGACCCCGAAACCGGCGCCTGGCGCACCATGCCCGATGCCCCGCGCGGCCGCGACCATGCACATGCAGTAGTGATTGGCAGTAAATTGTATTTTGCAGCGGGCAGGCGCACATCGGTTAAAACAAACGAACTTTTAAAACTTACCATCCCCGAAGTTGACGTTTTTGATTTTAAAACCAACCAATGGACAACACTGCTCTCAACCCAAAACCTGCCAACGCTAAGGGGTGGCGGTACGGCGGTCGCCTTTAAAAAACAGGTGGTTGTTATGGGCGGCGAAAGCAGTACACAGGTACCATCGCACAACGAGGCAGAAGCCTTTGACACCAAAACGGGTCTATGGACAAAACTCCCTCACCTGGCAGCCGGCCGGCATGATATGCAGGCCATAGTCTACAAAAACAAAATATACATAGCCGTAGGCGCGCCCAACCGTGGCGGTGGTAACGACCTTAACACCATCGAAGTTTTTACACAATAAGAAGAATACAAATTCGCAATAATTGAACGTGAGTTAGATATAAGAATTCATACTATCAAATCCGTGGCGCTTACCTACGGGTTCGCGTTTCGCCTCACCTAAACGGCGAAGCCCTCATGTAATAATCCTCTCCAAAGGAGAGGACTGAAGCTTCGCTCCTCGAAATTTCCTTTTCAGAACCCTCTCCTTTGGAGAGGGCAGGGTGAGGCGATGGCTGACTATTTTGGTTTCAACCGCAGTTCAATGGATTGAGTTCTTATATCGAATTCACGCTATTTTAAAATTCGTGAAATTCGACTTATTCGTAAAAATTCGTGCTAATTAAAAAAGCCGGGCGTAATTAAACTACCCGGCCTGAGTTGATTGATTGTAAAGATCTTAAACCAAGTTGCTCTTAATGTAGTTGATGCTGGTGGTAATGCTGTCGTAAGGACTGCCCGGGCATGAATCCTGCTCAACAAAGAAATATTTTAAACCGGCCTTCTTAGCGTGCTTGAATATGTTTTTAAAGTCGATAACGCCATTGCCCACCTCGGTGAAATTGCGTTTTTCGGTTTTATCCATGTCCTTAACATGCCATAGCGGGAAACGGCCCGGATGCTCATTGATCAGCTTTATCGGATCCTGGTTGGCCTTGGTTACCCAATAAAGGTCCATCTCCATTTTTACCAGGTCTTTATCAGTTGCAGCCAATAACGCCTCATAGGGATATTTGCCGTCTTCCTGTATAAATTCAAAATCGTGGTTATGGTAGCAAAGCTGTATACCTGCTTTTTTGCAGATCTCGCCCGCGGTATTTAAGTCACCGCCAATTTTTTTATAGTGTTCAATTTTACCACGTTCTACCGGCGACAGCCATGCGCAAACCATGTATTTTACGCCAACGGTGGCAGCATCGTCAACAGCTTTTTGCCAATCGTTTAATATGGTGCCCTTCATGTCCTTGCTGTCCTCACCTAAACGGTAGTGACTGCTGGGCATTATTAAGCCATTGGATTTTAAAAGCGCAGCAAATTTGGCCGAATCCATCCCGTAGAATTTTTCGCTGCCCGTGTAGGTAGCGCCTTCAACAGAAGTATAGCCTATTTGTGCAACCTTGGCTAACGCGGCAACAGGGTCGGCGCCCATAGCATCCCTAACGGTGTATAATTGCAGGCCGATATACTTTTTGTCGTAGGCAAACAGTTGTGGGGCTACTAATAACCCGGCAGATAGCACAGCCGAAGTTTTAAGAAACGATCTCCTGGTACTCATTGGTTTAATAATTGGTGATGGTAAATATAGTGTAAGTTTGACACATTTGAAAAAAAAGTTGATTAGTGATTTGAGGTTAGAGATTAGATTTGAAAAAAGGTTTAATTGTGGAGTGATGCATCACGTCTCCCGCAATAAAGGTTGTCGCTGCGCAACTAATCTCTAATAACCAGTCTCTAACCGCTAAAATTACAAACCAACAACAATATTTTATATAAACTTGTAATTTCAAATATACTATTAAGTCTATAGTTTTAGGGAAAGATTTATTTTACCTTTAAAGCCACCCGTAGTAAATTTTGAATGCAACCAATTATTAATAACCAATGACCAATGAAGATTTTTACCGGCAATTGTTTGATAAACACGACAAAACCGAGGCCGTAGCATCAAACAGGGAAATTGCTGCCTGGGCGCTGCAGGTAATCCGGTTGCTGTTTCCGGAGCAATCCAAACAGGAGTTTCACACCATAGCCGAATTAAAGGATGAGTTCAAAAGGCTGCGTAACGAGCTTTGCCTGGTGATGAGTGCCACCAAAGCCTGTGAAAACTGCGATAGCGACCAACTGTCAAAATCGGTTTTTGAACAGCTGCCCGAGGTATACCGCCTGCTGAATACCGATATACAAGAAATTTTTGAAGGCGACCCGGCCGCTCGGACTGAGTTTGAAGTGATTCGCACTTATCCCGGCTTTTTTGCCATATCGTTTTACAGGTTGGCGCATGTATTATATCAGCATGATGTACCACTGTTGCCACGGATATTGACCGAATACGCCCACTCAAAAACAGGCATCGACATTCATCCCGCGGCGCAGATTGATGAATATTTTCACATCGATCATGGCACCGGCATTGTAATTGGCGAAAGCTGCGTTATTGGCAAGCACGTTAAGTTGTACCAGGGCGTTACCCTTGGCGCCTTAAGCGTATCCAAAAATATGGCTTTTACAAAGCGCCACCCAACGGTTGAAGATTACGTTGTGATATACTCCGGTGCTACTATACTTGGCGGCGAAACCTCAATAGGGCACCACAGCACTATTGGCGGCAACGTTTGGCTGACTAAAAGTGTGGAGCCAAACTCGACAGTTTATCATAAACCGGCGCTTGTTGTGCTGAATAAAAATAAAGATTAAAAATTGCAGCTCACCCTATTTGCGCTTGCGCAGAGAGGGTCGACCAGCGATCCGCTAGCTAGCGGACGGGGTGAGTCAAGACGGCGACAGGTAACAAACTATGCAGGCGCGAACCTCTAAATAAAACTTAAATACCATGGCTGGAATAATAGATTTAATTGGCAACACGCCAATGGCCGAAATAAAAAGACTAAACCCTAACCCCAATGTACGCATTTTTGCCAAGCTGGAAGGGAACAACCCCGGCGGTAGCGTGAAGGACCGGGCGGCACTTAATATGATACGCAGCGCCCTGGAGCGCGGTGACATTAAAAAAGGCACCAAACTGGTTGAAGCCACCAGCGGCAACACAGGTATTGCCCTCGCCATGATCGCCAGCATGTACGGACTGGAAATTGAGCTGGTAATGCCCTCAAACTCCACCCGCGAGCGCACACTAACTATGGAAGCATTCGGGGCCAAGGTAACACTGTTGGAAGGTATTGAAATCTGCCGCGATTATGCGGAAGAAAAAGGCGCTACCGATGGCTACTTTTTACTCAACCAGTTTGCCAATCCCGATAATTATCTAGCCCACTACAAAACCACCGGCCCCGAAATCTGGCGCGACACCGAAGGGCAGATCACCCATTTTGTAAGCGCCATGGGTACTACGGGTACGATAATGGGAAACTCGCGGTATTTTAAAGAGATAAACCCGGCCATTCAAATTGTAGGTTGTCAGCCAACCGAAGGCTCGTCAATCCCCGGCATACGCCGCTGGCCGGTTGAATACCTACCAAAAATATTTGAACCAGAGCGTGTCGACAGGGTGCTGGATATATCAGAAGCTGAATCCATCCAAATGGCACGCCGCCTTGCCAGGGAAGAAGGGCTATTTGCAGGCATGAGCAGCGGCGGCGCAATGGCGGCAGCTGCAAAAGTAGCACAAGAACTTACCGAAGGCACCATCGTATTTATTTGCTGCGATAGGGGCGACAGGTATTTGAGCAGTGAGCTTTTTGGATAAATTGTCTGAACCGGGATTAAACAGATTTTAGGATGCCCGCGATTTTGGCGACCACGTATCGTCGGTCTATATCAGGGTGCGGCCGTTGATAATCGTCTTATTCATGCCGGTATGCAAACATGCCGTTAATCGCAAAATCTATTTAATCCCGATTCAGATCCCCCGTAAACAATCTCCCCAAATCCCTGTTAACCCTTAACATAAAATCAAATAGTTATGCAATGGTTTGGCGGACGCGAAAGCGATAATGTTGAAGAAGGTAGCAGCAGTGGTGGTGGAGGTCGCGGATTGTTTTTTGGAGGCGGCATCATCGGCTTTATAGGCCTGCTGATCTACCTGTTTACAGGCGTTAACCCCGCCCAGCTCTTAAACGGTGGAAGCAGCGGCGACAGCACTCAACAGCAAAATACCCGTGTTACCAACGGACCTGAGGGGATGCAGAAAAAATTTTCGCGGGTAATCCTGGCCGGTACCGAAGATATTTGGACGGAGATTTTCAGCAGCATGGGTCGAACTTACACTAAGCCAACCCTCCACCTTTACAGCGAAGGCGTTGATGCCCAGGGCTGCGGTTTCGCCAGTTCGGCAACAGGCCCCTTTTATTGCCCCGCCGACCGTAAAGTTTACCTCGACACTTCATTTTTTACCGAGATGCAGCGGCGCTTCCATGCCCCCGGCGAGTTTGCTGCGGCTTATGTAATTGCCCACGAGGTTGGTCACCACGTACAAAACCTGCTGGGTGTATCGCAAAAAATGGAGCAGGCACGGCAAAGCATGAGCAAAAAGGAATATAACAAGCTATCCGTAAAACTCGAACTGCAGGCCGATTTTTATGCCGGCATTTGGGCGCATTATGAAGCAAAAAATCAAAGCGGTATTGTCATCAACCGCCCGGACATCGACTCGGCACTAACCGCAGCCCATGCCATTGGCGATGACCGCCTGCAGCAGCAATACCAGGGCCATGTAGAACCTGACAGCTTTACCCACGGCACATCGGCCCAGCGCGCCTATTGGTTTAAAAAGGGGTTTGATACCGGCGATATTAAACAGGGAAATACCTTTGCCGCGGGGGAATTGGAGGAGTAAGGTTCGTCATTGGGTATAGATTTTGCGTTCCTGTTCACAGTGGAACATAAGGAACAGGGTGGAACAGGAACAGTTCCCCGCAAAGTGCTAAAAAGCTTGTTTCTGTAGTAATAATGCACTTTTTACCCTGCCTGCTACCCCTAAAAACGCAAAAAGTACTGACAAATTAGTGTCAGCACTTTTGGTAAAAACCAGCTTATCCTGCTGTTTCGCCGGTATGTAGTTATTATTTTATCACCCTCGCTGCAACTCCCTCATTGGTAATCTTTACCGGCAATATCATCCCGTTTTTATCAAAGTACATTTTGTCGATACAAGTCACTCGGTGGTTGCCATCGGTTTCACCAAGGGGGCGGCGATGGTAAACAATATACCATTCATTAGTACCAGGCACATTCAACACCGAGTGGTGCCCCGCGCCGGTAGCAATTTTAACATCCTGCTTTAATATAGTAGCAATACGTTTAAACGGCCCCAGCGGCGTATTGCCAATTGCATAAGCTACGCGATAGTCAGGACCTGTCCAGCCGCCTTCGCTCCACATTAAGTAGTATTTGCCTTTGCGCTTAAACATCACCGGGCCCTCAACATAATCCTTCGGGGTAATGCGCTTAAAGGTTTCGCCATCTGCAAAGGGCAAAAAGCCGGTAAAATCCTTATTGAGCTTCGCGATATTGCACTGCCCCCAGCCACCATATATAATATAGTACTGGCCATCGTCATCCTTATAAACAAATTGGTCGATAGGCTGGGCCTTGTTGTAAATTTTACCGATCAGCGGCTTGCCCAGGTAATCTTTAAACGGCCCGCCGGGATTGTCTGACACGGCAACGCCGATGCCACCGATTTCCTTTTGGTCATCATGAATATCATTGGCGCCAAAAAACAGGTAATACTTGTCGTCTTTTTTAGTTACCGCCGGCGCCCAAAGTGCGCGTTTTACCCATTTAACCGAACTGCTGTCTACAATATGGGGGTGCTTGGTCCAGTGCACCAGATCGGTTGAGGAGAAAGCGTCCATAAAAACCTGCTCATCGTATTTTGCCGAGTAGGTAGGGTAAACCCAATAAGTTTTATCAAAAATTTTAGCTTCCGGGTCGGCGTACCAGCCTTGGGCAATCGGGTTGCCTGATGTTTCTTTTTTTTGTGCTGCCGCGATGCCGCATTGGGTTAACAGCAGGATAAGAAGGAGTTTTTTGGGTGTTGTCATAAAAAGTATCTTTTTATTTTTTGCCGGCTGCCGCGAAGCAGAGAGGGCAGGCCGAGCGAAGCAACGACCGGGTGAGTCGATATGCGCGCGATGTTCACGTCAATGCATTGGCGCGAATGCACGGCGGTGTAGACTCACCCCGTCCGCTAGCCAGCGGATCGCTCGTCGACCCTCTCTGCGCAAGCGCAAAGAGGGTGAGCTGCATTTCTTAACTCTTACCCCTCGGCTTACCCTTATTACCCCAGCGCCTTTGCTGCGGGCGTTTATTAGGGCCATGTTCCGGTTGTTTAGCCTGCTCTATCGACTTCAGCTCATCCGGCACATCGATTAGGCGGATAGGTTTTTCTATCAGTTGTTCAATGTTTTTCAGTTTGCGTTCGTCGCGGTGGTTTACGAAGGTGATGGCGGTGCCGGTTGTTTCGGCGCGGGCCGTACGACCAATGCGGTGGATATAATCCTCCGGGTCGCCAGGTACATCGTAGTTGATAACCAGGTCAATCCCCTCCACATCAATACCGCGCGAAAGGGCGTCGGTACCTATGATAACCGGCAATTGTTTGTTTTTAAAGGCTAATAAAATTTCCTCGCGTTCCTTCTGCTCCAAATCAGAGTGAAAGGCGCTGGCGTTGAGCTTAGCCTGCTTCAACTCGCGGGTTAGCGACTTTACGATCTCTTTCCTCGAGCAAAAAATAATGGTACTGGCGTACGACCCATTTTTAAGCAGCAATTGCAGCAAAGGTGTTTTCTGCGCATCGTGCACGCGGTATATCTGCTGGTCGATCCCCACTGCCGGTTGCGACAGTGCAATGTTTACCTGCTCAGGGTTGTTCAATATCTTTTTAGCCAGCGTACGTATGCGCCCCGGCATAGTTGCCGAAAACAACAGTGTCTGCCGTTCTTTGGGCAGGTAGCTGATGATGCGCATAATATCGTCCGAAAAACCCATGTCGAGCATGCGGTCGGCTTCGTCCAAAATTAAGTTAGTGCAATGGTTAAGCTTTAATACGCCCGATGTAAGGTGCGCAATAAGCCTGCCGGGCGTGGCAATAATGATATTTACATTGGCTTGTATACCGCGGCGCTGCTGTTCGTAAGCGCTGCCATCGCCGCCGCCAAAAACTGCTATCGAGCTGATGCCTGTAAAATAGGCAAGGCCCTCAACTTGTTGATCAATTTGTTGGGCAAGCTCGCGCGTTGGCGCTAAAATAAGCGTGCTGGTATGGTGCCGGTTGGTGCTACCGATCTTGTCCAATATGGGCAAAAGGTAGGCGCCGGTTTTACCCGTACCCGTTTGTGCGCAGGCAATTATGTCGCGACCGGCGGAAATGATGGGGATAGCCATTTCCTGAATAGGGGTGGGGGTAATAAAACCCATGCTTTCGATGCCTTCAAATAACTCCCCGTTAAAATTAAAATCCTTGAATGTCACTATACTTTTATAGGTGATGAGGTATGCAAGGTAGCAAAAAATGTTGTGTTATGGCGTTAAACGTTAAAAAAGGCACCCTAATGGTTGAAGAAGTTACACAGCCATCCTCTTAATTCCTTTATTTGCTCAAAATATTAATCCCAAATGAAAGCGCTGGTATTCCTTCTCCCATTTATCCTGCTGACTCAAATCGCCATTTATGGGTTTCCTTTAAAAAAGACACCACGTGGACCGAACCCCAAAACCTCGGCCCCAAAGTAAATACCGCAGGCGCTGATGGCGCGCCGGGCCTATCGCGCGATGATAAAACGCTGTACTTTCTCTCGAACCGGGAACATGCTGAAAGGCCCGTGTATCCCGGCGGTAAAGTAACCGCCGAAGCATTTGATAAGCTGCTGCACTCCACCAAAAACGGTATGCGGTTTATTTATGAGATCAATATCGCAGATTTAAAGGCGGAGCACTGATATACTGCTAAATCATTTAGTCATACAGTCATCCTCAGCCACGGCACCAGCCGTATCAATTTGGTTAAACCGTATGACAATCCCAGCACTGCGACCGACTTAACAGGCACTATCCAAAGCAGGCTTTGGTTTTTAAAGGCTAAGTTTAGATATATTTTATCGAACAACAGCCGCAAAAACAGCACATGCACAATATAAATCCCATAGCTTTCAGCGCTTATTTCAGTAACTAATCTTTGCCACCAGGTGGAGGTAAAATTAAAGGTGTAATTTTTTATCAACAGAAAAATACCGGCTAATGCAAAAGGAATGTCGGGCGTAAAGTCGCTTTCAATAACGTCATTAAAGCCTTTTATATGGTCTGTTTGTAATGATATGATACCCACTATTGATATCCCAAACGCAACTACGCACAGCTTGTAAATAAGTCTTAAGTGATTTTTAGAAAACGTGGTGCTGTTTAAATAATAACCCAACACAAAATACCCGATATAACCCGTAAAAAAGTTTAACTCAACGGCGATGCTTAAGCCCGTGGCTATACCTATAATGCCGCAAACGCAATTGGTTATAAACCACACTGCGATAAAATACTGCACCTGGCTTTTTGTTGCCGCGCGTATAAATGTATTTATAATAGGGTATACCAAGTATATCCCGATCATCATATACAAAAACCAAAAATGGAAAACCAGTGGCCCCTGGTAAAAGGTTTTTAATGCAGAAAGCAGGTTAAATGTGCCATACCCTTTATCGGTATAAAATTGAAATGCCTCGTAAATAATACTCCAAACTACCAGTGGTATCACCAGCTTTGGCAGTCGCTTGCGAAAAAGTTCTTTAATTGTTACATCCCTGTCGGGTTTTAACAGCAGGGCGCCGCTCAGCAGGACAAACATGGGCACGCAGCAACGGGTTAGCCCATTATAAAAAGCTGCCGAAAGCCAGTCAGTCTCAGGTATTTTACCATATTGCCCGGCTGCATCTGCCGAGTTGTGGAGGATAATTACGGCAAAAATTGCCAGCGCTCTCAAAAAGTCGATATAATAAAAGCGGTTTTTGGGCTTTTCGGGGCTTTTATCAGCCATTGGTTTCAGGCATATAGGGGCGTATGTTTATGTTGAGATGAGAGTCAGGAAATCAAGAACCAAGAGTCAGGAATCAAGATTTAAAATGGGTAAGGCTTGTCTTAATTCTTGACTTTTCGGTCTTGACTCTTGGTTCTTGATTTCTTGACTCTCTCAAGACTGTATATAACTCTTCAAATGCTCAATAGTCTCCTCGTGGGACAGGATGGTTTCCGTAACCACATCGCTGATGGAAATAATGCCGCACATGTTATTATCCCTAAAAATAGGGAGGTAGCGCAGGTTGTTTTCGCTCATTACGTGCATGCAGGTTTCAACCGAATTCTCAGGTATCATTCGCGGAAACTCAGTGCTCATAATTTCTCTAACTTGTGTCTCCAGCGATGATTTCCCCTGCAATATCACCTTGCGGGCATAATCACGCTCAGTAAGCAGGCCGGCATAGGCACCATCTTCAGTAATAACTACCGAGCCAATGTTTTTATCGGCCATCAGTTTTAAGGCGTCCAAAACTGTTGTGCCGCCATCAATGGCAATCACATTACTGCCCTTGCGGGCAAGGATGTTTGATACTTTTTTCATAATAGTTTGGTTACAGGGTGTGGAATTGGGCTAACCAAATATAACAAAATGATATTTAACTACATGCATTAAAATAAGTTAATTATTGGCACTGATGCTTGAAAAATAAAAACAAATTATTGGGTTGTTAACCGCCTGCACAATAGGGAATTGTAAAATTAATATTACTGATTGGACATTCACTTATAAAAGATTAATTTTGCCTCCCTCCGCTTGTTAGTAGACCAATATAAATGCCGAAGAAGATACTTAGATGTTCTAAATGTAATGCGCCTTATCACTTTGAAAAAACCCGGAATTGGGTTGGGCGTAACTTGTTGTTTTTTCTCCCTGTCAGGAGATATTTTTGTGCCAAATGTTTAAAAGACCGATACCGGCTGTTAACCAGGGAGCAGTTGAAGGATTATCACAAGGTGTAATTTCTTAAGTCCGGAAAATCCGAAAGAAGAAAGTTAGTAGACATGACGCTTTACTATGCTGGCTCTTACGCTTTATTTGCTGCAACTGCCGCCTGATTATTTCTGTTATTATCGATTCATCGCCGCTTTGACTTCGTCTTTCGGACTTTCCCGACTTTCGGACTCCCTCTTGTAACAATCTTCCCACTCTTTTTCACTCAAACAGAAATTTATTCTATTTTTACTACCCGTTGTAATAGCCCCGTATCATAATACGTTTGTTTTAAAAACGAACACGCTAATACAGCCGCATCAATCTAATTAAACAAATTAACCAAAAATGAAAAAAATCCTGTTAAGTACCCTGGTATTCACGGTTATAAGCGGCTCGCTTATGGCGCAAACCACAAAATTGTTCGATGGCACAACCACAACCGGTTGGCACAGCTATTTAAAAGCCGGCCCGGGGGCATGGAAAGTTGTTGACGGTGCCTTACAGCTTGACCCAAAGGCTCCTGACCAGGGCGACCTGGTTACCGATAAAGAATACGAAAACTACGAGCTGACCTTAACATGGAAAATTGCCGAGGGCGGCAACAGCGGGGTTATTTTCGGTATACACGAAGATCCATCTTTCGGGGCAACTTATCTAACGGGCATCGAGATGCAGGTTTTAGATGATAAAGGCGCTGAAGACAATAAAAAAGCCAACCACCTTGCGGGAGCGTTATATGATATGAAAGCCGCATCCGCTGCTGCAAAACCAGCCGGCGAATGGAACAAAATAAAAATCCGTAAAGACAAGGGTCAGTTAACCTTCTGGATGAACGGCACCAAAACCATCGATGTAAAAATTGGCAGCCCCGAGTGGCAAGAGTTGTTGAATGGTAGCAAATTTAAAACCTGGAAAGGTTTTGCTGCTTATCCTAAAGGACATATAGCCCTGCAGGACCACGGCGCAGTAGTTTCATATAAAGATATTTCCATTAAAGAACTTTGAAAAATTAGTCTCGAGTCGAAAGTCTTAAGTCAGGAGTGCTTTCGACTTAGGACTTTCGACTCAAGACTTAAGACTAATCAGAATGAACGATATACAAATAAAAAAGTCGTCAACCGTATATGATGCCATTATTGTAGGCTCCGGTGCAGGCGGCGGTATGGCGGGGTATGTGTTGGCCCATGCCGGTTTAAAAGTTTTAATGTTGGAGGCGGGGCCGTTTTTCGACCCGGCGAAAGATTCCATGCAGCTTAAATGGCCGTACGAATCTGCCCGCCGCGGTGCAGGCACTACCCGCTACTTTGGCGATTTTGACGCTGCCTACGGCGGCTGGGAAATTGAAGGAGAGCCATATACCACAAAAGATAACACCGAATTTCACTGGTTCCGCTCGCGTATGCTGGGTGGCCGCACCAACCATTGGGGCCGCATATCACTACGGATGGGCCCGGATGATTTTAAAGGTCATCACATCGACGGCTTAACCGACGACTGGCCAATCAGCTACGAAGACGTAAAACCATTTTATGATAAAGTCGACCGTTTGATTGGCGTATACGGTACGGTTGAAAACCTGCCGAACGAACCAGATGGTATTTTCCTTCCGCCACCGAAACCAAGACTTAATGAGCTTTATATTAAAAAAGGAGCGGCAAAGGCCGGCGTAAAAGTAATTGCTGGTCGTGGCTCAGTACTTACTGAAGCATTGCCTGGTAATAAAGACCGCGGCGCTTGTTTCTTCTGCGGGCAATGCGGGCGCAGCTGTAAAATTTATGGCGATTTTTCGTCATCATCGTGCCTGGTTATCCCGGCAATAAAGACAGGTAATTTAAAGGTAATACCAAACGCCATGGTGCGCGAGGTGCTTACCGATGCTGACGGCCTTGCAACAGGCGTATCATACATCAGTAAAGATGATATGCAGGAATACCAGGTAAAAGGCGGCATGGTGATTTTAGGCGCAAGCGCCGGCGAGTCGGCCAGGTTGTTGCTCAACTCAAAATCATCAAGGCACCCTAACGGACTGGCAAACAGCAGCGGCGTAGTAGGCCGTTACCTGCACGATTCTACCGGATCGAGCGCAGGCGGATGGCTGCCCGAATTGATGGACCGCAAACGCTATAACGAAGACGGCGTGGGCAGCGTACATATTTATGGCCCCTGGGTTTATGACAATAAAAAACTGAACTTCCCGCGCGGCTACCATATTGAGTTTGGCGGAGGCCTCCATATGCCCGGTTACGGCTTTAGCGGCGGCATACAAAACATGAATGGTGTAGTGCCAGGCAAAGATGGTAAAATGAAAGAGGCCGGTGGCTTTGGTGCCGACTTAAAGAATGACTATCGCCGTTTTTACGGAACAGGCTTCGGAATGGCTGGGCGTGGTACAGCTATTGCCCGTTATGATAACTATTGCGAAATTGACCCTAACGTGGTTGATAAATTCGGCATCCCGGTGTTGCGTTTTCACTACAAGTGGAGCGATTACGAAATAAACCAGGCCAAACACATGCAGGATACCTTCCAGGAGATAATGCATAATATGGGCGGCGCTATTTATGGCCCGCCGGCAGGTAAAGAAACCAGCTACGGTCTGGAGGCCCCGGGTATGATTATACACGAGGTGGGCACCGTGCGTATGGGCGACGATCCGAAGAAATCGGCACTGAACAAATACAGCCAGGCGCATGATTGCAAAAACCTTTTTGTGGTTGACGCCGCGCCTTTTGTACAGCAGGGCGATAAAAATGCCACCTGGACAATTTTGGCCCTGAGCATGCGTACCGCCGAATACATTTTATCTCAACGTAAAAAAACTAACGTTTAATCAGTTATAACAACATGAACAGACGCGAATCATTAAAGGCTTTAGGTATAGGCACATTATCGGCAGGGGTGCTGCTGGAAGCCTGTAAGCCCAATAACAATAAGTTAGCCGAAGACAATAAGGATACCGGCGCCGCTGCCGACAACGCCGGGCGCCAGCCATTTGAAATTGAGCGGGATAAAAAACTTAATGCCGACAAGTTTTTTACCGATCACGAGATGGCTACTATAACCGTTTTGGGCGATATTATTATCCCCAAAGACGCCCGCTCAGGTAGCGCATCTGACGCTAAGGTGCCGGCGTTTATCGAGTTTATCGTAAAAGATATGCCCGATCACCAAACACCTGTGCGCGGCGGACTCCGCTGGCTTGATCTGCAATGTTTAAACCGTTATGGTAAAACTTTTGTTGATGCAAGCAGCAGCCAGCAAATTGAAATGGTTACCGAAATTGCCTACCCCAAAAAGGCAAAACCCGAAATGGCACAAGGTGTATCATTTTTCAATCGCATGCGCGATTTAACTGCCTCAGGCTTTTATACCAGCAAAATAGGCATCGACGACCTGGGCTACGCTGGCAATGCCCCTGGCAAATGGGATGGCGTACCGGCGGAGGTACTGAAACAATATAATATAAAAGATCCCTGGGGCGATAAATGGTAACCGGGATTTACAGGATTAGATGGATTTTTATTGAAAGATTATGAAGTCTTAATACGGAGGGGGCTGTGCTTGCACAGCTCCTTTCTTTATCGCGGAATAATCTGTTAAATCCGCTGAATCCCGGTTAGAATTTTAAATTTTCCTTCAGCCAAACCTGCACTTCTTCTTGTTTGGTTAATTCCGGGGGGAGTTTATCGTGGATGAGTTTTTCCATCTTATTGCCGGTATTGGCAAAGCGGTAATCCCAAAAAATCATTAGTTTGTTTATCAGGTAAACAACCTCGTTGCCTTCTTCCTTGTTAAAAAGTGTATCATCCGGCTTGCCGTTAACATGCGGATCGTTTTGCGCGTACGCAGTCCATTTATAGTCGGTGTAATGTAAGTTTCTTCTGGAGAACAGGATCATGAGCACGGTGATTTTGATAAAGATAACGATAATAACCCGTGTTTGACCATTTTTATCGTAGAGACGCAATACTTTGCGTCTTTGAAGAAGAGGTTAATCCAATTTTTCTACAAAGAACAACCAACCTTTCTACAGATTAACTGGCTACTATTGATAAAATAAACCAATTAATCATGAAAAAAGCATTAGTATTAGCCGCCATTATTTTGGCCGTAGCGAGCAATCTTAAAGCGCAGGATCTAAAAACTAAGGACGTACCTGCAGTGGTAAAAGAGGCCTTAATGAAGAAATATCCCGCTGCTGCAAAAGTTAGCTGGGAAAAAGAAAAAGGCAATTACGAAGCCAACTGGGGGGGTAAATCGGGTGAGGATAATTCGGTAATGTTTACGCCAACGGGTGCATTTATTGAAATTGTAAAGGCGATTCCGGTAAGCGACTTACCAAAAAGCATTGCACCCTACATTAAGGCCCATTATAACGGGGCAAAAATTAAGGAGGCAGGCAAAGTAACCGATGCCGCAGGCAAAACCATGTATGAAGCCGAAATAAAAGGCAAAGACCTGATTTTTGACGAAAACGGCAATTTTATAAAGAAGGATTAACCCGTAGAGACGCAATGCTTTACGTCTCCGAACTATATATGATTAGAGGGAGACACAACGTATTGTGTCTCTACCAATTCTTCAACTGCTTAATATACGCCGTTAATTCATCGGCAATCAGTTTATGGTCATCAATATCCGGGTGTCCGCCGCAACCGTTATGGTATTGGCGGGAGAAAAAGTATTTCGACACTTTTTTATCAGCATTAGCATTCATATACGCCACAATGCCGGTTAGGTAACGCTGTAATACTGCAGTTAAGGTTGCATCCGCCATGGGGCTGCTCAGGCAAACAATATCAGCCCTGGGATAATGCTGCCGCATGGCAGTTAGCATCTTTACATAAGTACTGCAATAAAAGGTCGAATCCTGTTGCGGCCCGTCATTCTGCCCTATACAAATGGTCACCACATCGGGCTGGTAATTTTTAAAATTCCAGGTGATAGAATCGGCCACTATAAAAGTCTTATCAACTATTTGGGGCAGCACCACTTTTAAATTACAGCAGCTGTGCACCAGGCCAATACCCGCCAGGGCGGTAAGCTGCCAGTCGGCATCGAGGTTGCGGGCGGTGCGCGGGCCATAGCTCATGTAGGCGTTGTGCTGGTCGTACCATTGGCCTTTGCCGCAGGGGAGTGCCGATTGATCCATACCTGTGCCGCTGGTAATCGAGTCGCCAAAGTATTCTATTTTTCGCCTGGGCCTGGCCGGCAAGGGCAACAGCTTTTCGCACTTAAACCCTACGAAATCGATATAACCAATATTCGATTCTGTGTCTTTACAAATCAAAATAGTGTGCTCACCGTCAGGTAATCCTCCTGGTACCTTTATTACATTTTCTTTACCGGTGGTTTGTATGCGATACGGTTTGTTGCCGTCAATAACAATTTCCAGGTAATTGAGATTATTTCCGCCAAGCGCTTCATCGGTCAAAATAATTTCGCACTGGGTACCTTTAAAGTTTGCCTGTATGTAAACGCCCGGCGCCCAAATACGCGGCTTCAGCTTGTTTGAAAAATCGACGCGGCCCACGTAACGGATATTGGAATTATCGGCACTATAAAATTTGAGTGCATCGCCTTTGGTTGAAGCCAATGAAAATTTATAAACCAATATTATTAGCGCAAGGCAGCTTAGCCGTTTTATCATATCCAAAAAAATATAAACACCCTAAATTAAACAATCCATCAATTGGCGACTAATACTATTGTACCATTTTATTACGGCAATAAAAAAGGTGACCCGTTTTTACGAAGGGTACTGAAAAAGTCTGTTAGTATTGATGGATGAGAAAAGGAGCAGAAAGCATCGTTTTTCTACTCCTTTTTTGTATCGTAAAAGGGTAATCTGAAGCCTTTTAGATGTTAGCTCGACAACAAACACAATTCAGTGCGTTTTCGGGGCTATATGACCTGATCGTTCCCAAAGACATTCTTCTTCGCCAGATCAAAGTGTTGATAGATTAATTCTTCAATCCAATTTTATGGTTGGTATAATCCAGCAAAAACTCGTTATCGTTAAAAAAGTCGATGCTGAATATAGTGCGCGGGTCTTTGGTAAAGTTGGGGTTATCAACCTGCGTTAAGTTATAGTCGCTGGTGGTGGTGTATGTATAGCTAAAACCAGAGCCGGTGGTTATTTTCACCACGGAGTTGGCAGGCAGTTGCGTTTGGTTTGCCGTGGCACCGGGGTCTTCAATGTTGGCAAACGCCGGTGTACCGGTATCAAACAGGAGCGTTCCCTGAATCGTTTTACCATTAAATGTAATTGATGCCGGTATATTGGGAGAATATCCCGCCGTCGTCTGCGTAAGATTGTGCATCACAAAACCTGAAGAAGAACTGATATCATCGGGCACTAAACCTATGGTCAGCAAATCTTTAACAAAGGTCCCGGTTGAGGTGTATTTATTTACGTCAAACTTCGATAGTTTAAACCCTTGTGTTAGCCCATCCTTCATATCGAAATAGCTTATCGGGCTGGCAATACTTAAATTGCTGAAACGGGTATTGGGGCCTACGCCAAAAACATCATTTTCGTGCGTGCCCAGGTTTGTGCCTGTTTGTGTGTCGACCGCTTTATAATACAGGAAAAACGGAATGCGCTTGGTGATTGTTGAGCCATTTTCGTCGCCAATGGTCAATGTAGCATAGGCAAGGTTTCCGTATTCTTTAATCCCTGCCGTAGCATCGCCATAAGTTAGGGTGGCGGTTTTTTTGGTCACCGTAATGCCGTTCACCAGCAGTGAGTCGCCGGCTATGGTGAAGCCATTGGTAGTAATCAAGTTGGCCGGTATAAGGCCATCGGCATCCATCGTCATGGCTGATGAGCCGGTATCAAATACGGTATAATATACTTTTGCTACTGTACCTACCGATACGCCTATAAATACCCGGCGGTATATGGTGCTTTGTACCTCGTACAGTCCGAGCGTAGCAATAGGTACTGCCTTGGGCACAACCGGTGTAACTTTGTTATCCTTTTTACAGGATGCGATCATCAATGTTAAAATCAATCCCCCAACAATCAGCGGGCGACATCCTGCGTACACTTTCCCCATGTGTTATTTGTATACCTTGTGAATATTAAATTGGATAACGAAAAATTTACTGCTTTATGTTTTGCAGAACCTAAAAGTAAAAATATTAAGCCTAATTAATGCCGTTCAGCCTAAATTATTGTATAGCTGTATGATATACGTACAAAATATGCGCTTTAGTTGCTTAACATAAATGTTTTGATGCGGAACTTACAGACGCGGGCCACAATCAAACGGAAATTGCCTAGATTAGTACTAATTATAAACCGGCCCGGCCTTATACCGCATAACCCTTAAACTGCTTTTAAATTGGATAATAAAAGTGTACCTGTAATGTATAAAACCAGGCATTGCATTTTAACTGCTTTGCTTTTGGTTGTTTTGCCGGCTATTTGTGTCGCGCAATTTAATGCCAGCCCCAATTCAATGTCCGGCACGTTAACCGGTGACAAAAGGCTCAACTTAAACACTATCCTGTTAAAAATCGCCGCCACATCCGATAGTCTGAATAAAAAAGCAGGCATCGAAAAACTTTACCTGCAATTTGATAAGCCTTATTACGCCCTCAACGATACGCTATGGTTTAAGGCCTACCTTTTGAATGCCAGCTACCTGGTGCCGTCGGTAAAAAGCGGGTTTATTTATGCTGATATTTTGAACGATAGCAGCAAAGTGGTCAAACAATACCGTTTCCCGGTTGGCGAAGGCTTAACCTGGGGCAACATTGGCTTAAGCGATAAAGAATTTACGGCGGGCACCTATACCCTAAAGGCCTATACCACCTGGATGCGCAATTATGGCGACGACGGCTTTTTTACCAAACAGTTTTACATCAGCAATGCGGGCGAAAGCAGCTTACTGGTAAATTCAACTATAGGGGAAACAACTGCAAATGGCGTAAGCACGGCAAATGTTAAGCTGCTGTTTAGCGATATTAATAAAACGGCTTATGCAGTTAAGCCGCTGCAATTGCAGGTTATAGCAGGCAGCAAACGCTTGTATAACCAAAAGCTGCAAACGGGGGTTGATGGCGCATTGGATGTTAACTTCAGTATACCCGAAAAAGCATCCAACTTAGCAATTGTGGCCACCAGCGACACAAAAGACAAAAAGGCCATTATCCCCATCCCATTAAACCGGGCAGAAAATGCAGATATTCAATTTATGCCCGAGGGGGGCAACCTGGTCGCTGGTACAGTATCCAAAATCGGGTTTAAAGCAATTGACGAAGATGGCAGGGGTATCGACATATCCGGCGGCATATTTAATCAAAATCAAGTGCCGGTCTCACGGCTTACGACTACCCACAACGGTATGGGCAGTTTCAACTTAGATGTAGTGCCTGGCGAAACTTATACCGCTAAGATCATTTTTCCGGGCGGTATAGTTAAAACCGTTCAGCTGCCGGCTGTAAAAAGTTCGGGTACCGTTTTACATGTAACCAATACCGGCGAAAGCGATTCGCTTGACGTGGTGATAGGCGCAACGGCCGATATCGCCGCCGCCGGCAACAGTTATTTTTTAATAGGTAAAGCAAGGGGTATCGTCTGCTATGCGGCGGTTGTGGGTTTTCATGACGGCAGGTATCTAACTAAAAAAATTGCCAAAAGCTTGTTCCCGTCGGGTATTGCCCATTTTGTGTTGATGACAACGAAAGAAGCGCCTTTAAACGAGCGCCTTGTTTTTATTAACCACGATGATAACCTCAGCATCAGCCTAAATACCGGTAAAACTGTTTATGATACCCGCGACAGTATCGGCATAAAATTAAAAATAACTGATGCGAGTGGAAAGCCGGTTACAGGCAGTTTCTCAATGGCTGTTACTGATGATGCGCAGGTAAAAGCAGATAGTTTGAATAGCGAAAATATCCTGTCGCGCTTTTTGCTTACTTCGGATATAAGAGGATATATCGAACAGCCAGGCTATTATTTTTCGGCAAATAAGCCGGCTGTTTGGAACGATTTGGATAACCTGCTGCTTACACAAGGCTGGGTTAGTTACGACTTAAAACAACCGCCAAAATTTGAAGCCGAACCGGAATTGAAAGTTAGCGGTCGTATTACCAATGTATTCAACAAAAATTTAAAAGGCACCCAGGTGCTGCTCCTTTCCAAAAGTCCGCAGATTATTAAAGATACGCTTACCGGCCCCGATGGCCGGTTCTCATTTACCCGTTTCCCCCGCGTTGATACGCCGGTGTTTATTGTGCAGGCCGTTAACAAACGGGGTAAAAGCTTTAATGTAATTGTCAACATTGATGAAGTAAAACCGCCGGACTATGCAAAATCAGAATTTCCGCCTTTGGCGCCCTGGTATGTTAACAGCGATACCACTTTGCTTAATTATACCAAAACAAACAAAGTGGCCAAACAGCAAGAATACGCGCCGGATGGCGGCCATATTTTAAAAGAAGTAAAAATCACCGCAAAAAAAATTGTGAAAGATTCGCAAAATTTAAACGGGCCGGGCAATGCCGATATAGTGCTTGACGAAAAAGAAGTAGAAAAGCAGGGAAAGAAAACATTCCTGGATGTGCTGCTCGAAAAAGTAAATGGATTCCGGTTGAAATATAAGAAGGGGGTCCCGTATTACGCGGTTGATGGGCTTGCATCCTGGTTTATAATAGATGGGTATGATTTAAGGACAGTGATTCATCCGGATACTACTGACGATGTGATAGCCTATCTTAAAAACCACACTGCGGAAGATATAAAAGGGATTGAAGTGATGACCACATCAAAAAATGCATTGAGTTATTACCGTCGTTTTTGTCCAGAATGCCAATTAGGTAGCGTAGCATTTATCGAAATAACCACCCGCTCGGGCCATGGGCCAATAATAGACAATACGCCCGGTGTTTACCTGTATAAACCTTTGCCCATAAGCTGGCCAAAGCAATTTTACAAACCCAAATACCTGGTAAAGGATGCCATCGGAAAAATACCCGATTTACGCTCGACAATTAACTGGGAGCCCAACATAGTTACCGATAGCAACGGCGAAGCAAGCGTGTCGTTTTATTCGGCCGGTAGTGCGTCAACCTATACCATGATTGTTGAGGGGACGGATATGAACGGTAACCTGGGGTATACGGTTAAAAAACTCACCATTAAAAAATAGCCTTCTCCTTCCTTGCAATGTGAGCAAGAATCGGGTTTCCCGGCCCATGCACCGCTGGTACTTTTGTTATGTAATTATAACAAACAAATTATTTCGCCATGCATATTACAAGCCAACCATCAATCCTTTACTTTGGTACCCCGGTGGTACTTATCGCCACAAAAAACGAAAACGGAACCGATAACCTTGCGCCAATGTCGTCTATCTTCTGGCTAGGCTGGCGGTGTGTTATCGGGCTGGCCGCCGCTTCAAAAACAACACATAATTTGATGCGCAACCGCCAGTGCGTGTTAAACCTGCCATCGGTAAACGAAGTTGCAGCCGTAAACCGTTTGGCCAAAACAACCGGCACAAACCCTGTTCCCGAAGGCAAACTGTTAAAAGGATATCGTTTTGAAGAAGATAAATTTGGCATAGCCGGCCTTACCAAGCAGAGGGGCGACACGGTAGATGCACCCCGCATACAAGAATGCCCCGTGCAAATGGAAGCCGTTGTTGAAGCCGTACACGGACTTGCCGAAGGCGACCCCGATCAGCGCGGAAAAATAGTGACCTTCGAGCTGCGGATACAAAAGGTTTACCTCGAAGAATCCATACTAATGGACGGCCACGAAAACCGCGTTGACCCCGACAAATGGAAACCGCTCATCATGAGCTTTCAGCAGTTTTACAGCCTGGGCGACAATGTCCATCCATCAACCCTCGCCGAAATACCGGAAAGGTTGTATAATACTTTGGACAGAGAAAGAGCGATAAAGAATTATGAAGAGGAGTTGGCGTAGTATTTTTAAACTCAAAAAAACTTTGTCATTCTGAACGCAGTGAAGAATCTTCTACGCGCGATATAAACGCCGGACAGGTATGGCGGCAACCTGTCGACTGTATAAGATTTTTCGCTGCGCTCAAGAAATAGTTCTTCACTGCGTTCAGAATGACAAAACGGATTTTTATTTGCCTAACCCAAACTGCTCGGCCAGCAACCTGTAGCTTTCCAGCCTGTCTTCAAACGATTCGGTAATGGTAACGGCGATGATTTCGTCCACTTTGTAATCTTCGGCCAGCCAGTTTAGCTTTAGTTTTATTTCGGTGGGGGTGCCGGTTATTACGCGGGCACGGTTGTAGTTAATACGGTCGAGTTCGCCTTGCGAGTATTCAACATCTTTGATGTCGTCGTAATTTACCGGACTAAGGCCTGCGCCTTTTTCAAACTGGTTAAAACGGTAATCCATCAGCGCCTGGTGCCGGCGTATTTTCTCTTCATCTTCCGAGCAAAATACAAATATGGCCACGTTGGCCTGCTGCACTGCCATGTCTTCGGATGGTTCAAAACGCTCGCGATAAAGCTTAACTGCTTCGGGACCGCCAAAGGGGTTTATAAAATGCGCGAACGAAAGGCCCATGCCAAAATGCGCAGCAAACAAACCGCTTTGTCCGCTCGAACTCAACAACCACATATCGGGCACGGTTTGTACCTGCGGGATAGCACGGATGCGGCCCACAGGCGTTCCAAGCTCGCCGGTATCATGGAAAAAGTTGCGTAAGTCGTACAACTGCTCAATAAAATCCTGCTCGCGAAACTGGTTTGATGGGTTTAATACCGATGCCGTTAGCCTGTCGGTACCCGGTGCCCGACCCATCCCCAAATCAATGCGACCGGGGGCAAGCGCCTCCAGCATCCTGAAGTTTTCGGCAACTTTTAGCGCGCTGTGGTTTGGCATCATCACCCCGCCCGACCCTATGCGGATATTGGTGGTTTGCGACGCCAGGTAAGCCATCAGTACCTCGGGAGTTGAGCCTGCCAGGCTGCCGGTATTATGGTGCTCAGATACCCAAAAGCGGGTATAGCCAAGCTGGTCGGTATATTTTGCAAGCTCGATGGTTTCTTTAACCGCCTGCTCAGCAGTAACGCCCTTGCGAACCGGCGATTGGTCCAGCACGCTAAGGCGGATATTTTTTGTGTTCATGGTAATTGTAAAACACAAAGGTAGCTAAGGGGGTGTTGAGTGATTGTAAAGGTTTAACCTGGGGCGTACCCCACGATGTCATCGAACGACAGTGAGAAAACTTGTACAAGCGTTAAGCGGGCGGAAAAGCAAGGCGCAAAAGATTTTTTCGCTTCGCTCAAAAGATAGTTCTCACTGTCGTTCGAAATAACATACTTTTATATTTAATCAGAATATCCATGACCACCAGACGAACCTTCTTAAAAAACGCCAGCCTTTTAGCCCTATCAGCACCACTGCTGAAAAGTGAATTATTTGCCGCGCCCTTTGCCCGCAAGCTGCCGGGCATGGGCATACAGCTGTACATGGTTAAGGAGGATATGGAGAAAGATACCCCCGGTACTTTAGCGCAACTCGGCAAAATGGGCTACACCCAAATTGAAAGCTACGGCGGCAATAAGGGCGTATTTTGGGGAATAGGCAATAGAGATTTCAGCAAACTGGCTAAGGATAACGGTTTAACACTTGTATCCACCCACTACGCTGGCGACAGCAAAGGGTACGAAAAGCTGGCCGCCGAAGCTGCTGAAATCGGCATGAAATATTTAATTTACCCATGGAAGGGCCCGCAAAAAAGCATCGATGACTTTAAACGCATAGCAGAGGAGTTTAACCACTACGGCACCATCTGTAAAAAGAATGGTTTAAGATTTGCCTATCATCCGCACGATTATCCTTACAAACCGGTGGACGGGCAGTTGCCAATTGATGTGCTGCTTGCAGGTACGGATAAAGAGCTCGTTGACTTCCAGATGGATTTTTATTATACCGTTACTGAAGGACAAAACCCGGAGGCTTATATCAAAAAACATGCGCCACGTTTCCGCCTTTGCCACATGCGCGATGTGCTGAAAGTGCGTTTGCCCAAAGGCAGCGAAGAAGAATCGGCTTGCGATTTGGGCACGGGTATTATCAATTACCTGCACCTGCTTAAAACCGGGCTGGACAATGGCATGGAATATTTTTTTGTGGAGCAATCCCGCTTTTTCCATGAAACGCCGCTGCAAAGCGCTGCGGCAAATGCGGCATGGCTAAAAAAGTTGAAACTTGCGTAGCTTTATAGCCATGAACGAGCAGCAATTACGAAAACGCATCCGCATTTGGGTTTGGATATTTATCGTCGGCCTGGTATTGAGCGGCGTTACCGCCTTCCCGATAGAAACCGAGCTGGCTATTATGGTCAACCATTCATCGATCTTCCCGGATTTTATGGCGCATTGGATTGCAACTATTTATAGCGCTGTACACGATACCAACATCCGTTACCCCTGGCTGGCCTATGGCACCGACTGGCTGGCATTTGGCCACATAGTTATTGCCACCACTTTCATCGGCCCCCTGCGCGACCCGGTAAAAAATATCTGGGTAATACAATTCGGTATGATAGCCTGCGTAATGGTTTTGCCGCTGGCATTTATTGCCGGGCCAATCCGCCATATTCCCGTTTACTGGAGCGTGATTGACTGTTGCTTTGGCGTATTTGGGATTATGCCGCTTTATATTTGTTATAAGAGTATAAGGAAGCTGGAGGCAATGGCGGGAAAATAGTGTGTGCTTTGTTCAATGGCGCCTGTTATACTTATCTATTTCTTCCTGCGTTGTTGCTACTTTTAAAATAGACGGGTAGCGCGACGAGTAAATTACGGGAAGCGTTTGGTTTTTATAATAATTGCTGAATTGCTTTGCCGAAACAGAATATTTAGTAAATACCGAATCGCCAGCGGCGGTTTTAAAGCCAAGCACCAGGTTCGAAAAATCAAACTTTCGGCTTGAAAACGAACTTCCGTTTTTTACCGTTGCTTCGGCAATCCGGCCATAAGTTTCAAGCTCGGTTTTTTCCATGTCTATTTCCCGCCATATCAGCAATGAGGCGGCTGCGAAAAATATCACCAGCATTACCGGTAATATAACACAGCCGGATGGATTGTAGGTATTCGCAATTGCGGCTTTGCGTTCCTCTTCGGATAATTCGGGATTTGCAACTGCGGCATTAAGGTCTTTTAACAACAGCCCCGACAATACCTTTACCACACCTACTGTAATAGCCACTGCGCCCGCAAGCACAATTAAATACAGCATTGAGCTATATATATTTACAGGGATGAGAAAATTACAAAACACGAGGATTGCGGCGGTAATAAGTATCCATTTTAGGGTATGGTTCATTGAATAAATATACAGGTGATGATGACGTATTATCAATTAATTTATGGAAATTTCCCCCATCCTGCATCATATAATAAATAAAAACAATATATTATGCAACAATATTGCATCTATTCCGTTTATTGCTTAAATTCACCAAATAAACCTTTGGCCAATGTCCTTATCCATTACAAAAATCGTTAGGTGCCTGCTCGCTGCAAGCCTGCTGCTGTGCTTTACAATAAGCTATGCACAAGATAAATATGCAAAGCTCAGCTTGCGGATCGATTCGCTGGCAAACATCGGCCTGCCAAAATCAGCCTTAAAAGAAGTTGATAAGCTGGATGCCCTGGCGCGCGCAGATAACAACATTGCGCAGCAGGTAAGGGCGGTAATATACCGCATGACTTTCCAATCATACCTCGAAGAGGATGCGCTGGTTGCCATTATTACACGTTTAAAGGCAGATATCGACAAAGCTGAATTCCCGGTTAAGCCGGTGCTGCAATCGCTGCTGGCGCAAATGTACTGGGAGTATTACAAGGAAAATCGCTACCGCTTTGGTCAGCGCACCAAACTTGAAAAACAAGATGTAGATTTCCGCAACTGGGACACCCAAACCGTAATTAATGAAACCAGCCGCATGTACGCCCTTTCGCTGCAGGATGTGGTGAAGGAACAAAACACTTCGGTAGGCGTGCTTGATGGCGTTTTGGAAGGCGATAAAGAAACCCGCTACCTGCGGCCAACTTTGTACGATTTGTTGGTGCACCGCGCTTTTGATTTTTACCTTTCGGACGAGGCGTCCATAAACAAACCCCGGCTGCCTTTTACTCTGAATGACCCGCGCTTTTTTAGCGACAGCCGGGCCTTTGCCGGTTTGGACATTAAAACTACCGACACAGCCTCAACTCTTTACAAAGGGATCAAATATTTGCAACAGGCAACACTGTTCCATCTCGAAAAAAACAACCGCGAAGCATTGGCGGATATCGATATAAAACGGCTTGGCGTGTTGTTTAGGCAAAGCAGTGTGGCGGGTAAAGATTCGCTTTACATAAAAGCCTTGCGGCGGGTTGCTGATAATTTATCGACTAGTCCTATCAATGCAGATGCATTGGTATTGATTGGAACTTACTATAAAGACCAGGACAGCCTAACTACCGCCTATAGCTATTTTAAAAAAGCGGTTACCATGTATCCCAAAAGCCGTGGTGGTGAAACTGCCGCCGCTTCAATAATTAACATCCGGCAGCCTACCCTGTCGGTATCAGTCGAAAACGTTAACGTGCCGGGCAAACCTTTGTTGGGGTTGGTGAGCTATAGCAACGTTAAGGAGGCTAAGGTTTCTATCTATTATCTATCGCCGGCCCAAATACAGCAGTTAACCGGCAAAAGTTCGTTGATTGATCAGTTTTATCTTGGGGCTGCTGATAAAATTATTAAATTTTTAAAGCCCCTGCGACCGGTACAGGAGCGGCGCCTTTTGTTGCCCGGCATAAACGACTACCGCAAGCACAGCGCGGAGTTTAAGATAGACAGTTTGCCGGTTGGGCGCTATGTTACGGTTATCAGCAATGTGCAATCAAAAAGCAGGTATCTATCCCAATCAACTAACTTTAGAATAACCAGTTTATCGTACGTGGCGCGTGCCCTGCCAGGCGGCCAAACCGAACTGAGGATTGTAAACCGTGATAGTGGTGCGCCTTTGCAGGGCGTAAAAGTTGTGATTTACCGGTCGGACTATGTTAAAAATAAAAACGTTAAAAATGTTGCGTTTTCCGGGCTGTCAGATATTAATGGACGATACCTTTTTAAAGGTAAAAATGGGGAACAATATAACTTCATCCTCAGCTACAAAAACGACAATTATGTTGAGGAGGAGCGAGATTTTTATAATTCAGAAACTATCGAAACCAGTAGTAAGCCGGTAATAAGCACAATTTTATTTACCGACCGGCAATTGTACAGGCCCGGGCAAACTATTTACTTTAAAGGCTTGCATATAACAACAACAGATGGTAAAAACGCGATAGTGCCGGGCGAAGACGTGAAGGTAAGCCTGCAGGATATGAATAACAAGATTTTGACGGAGCTTACTTTAAAAAGCAACGAATTTGGGTCGGTTCAGGGCTCGTTTGTTATCCCGCAAAATATTGCCAACGGGCAGGTATCAATTGTTGCTGTAAATGGCAGGGCATTTGTTCGGGTTGAAGAATACAAGCGGCCGACCTTCCAGGTTACTTTTTCGCCGGTTAACGCATTGTACCGACCTGGCGATTCAGTAAAAATAAAGGGCAGGGTGATGGCTTTTTCCGGCTATGGCATATCAAATGCCAAAGTAGCTTATCACGTTACCAGCAGGGTAATGCCAGTATACGATGAGCGCTTTACAAAAAGCCGCAATATTGGGTCAGTTTGGTCGAGAAACGGTGAAGTTGCTGCCGATACCATCCAAACAAATGATAAAGGCGAATTTGAAACCCGGTTTAAAGCATTAGGCGATACGGTAACGGTTGCTGCGCGCGCGTTTGATTATTCGGATATTTATATGGTTAATGCCGATGTTACCGATGCATCGGGAGAAACGCAAACCGCAGCCACCTCAATTATAATAAGCAGTAAAGTGCTGGATATTGATGTTACTGTACCAGCAAAATGGTCGGCCAAAGATTCGGCTTTGATACCTGTGAGGCTAAATAATGCAAATGGCCAGCCTCAAAAAGGAACTGTAACTATTAAAGTATTCGCGCTGAAACAACCACAGCAATTTACTAAAGACCGCGTTTGGCAATACCCCGACCAGTTTATGCTGACCAGGGATGAGTTTAAAAAAACTTTCCCCGCATATCCCTGGAAGCAGGAGACCGACCCTGCGGGCCTGGAAGTTTTGAATAAACTAAGCGAAGTAAATATTACCGCCGACAGCACGATGGGCATGTTAGATTTGGGCGTACTTAAAAAACAAGCTAATGGCGTATATAAAATTGTAATAAATGCCCGCAGTGATAACGGCGATATTACATCGATGACCAAATTTGTGAAAGTAGTTAACGGGCCCACCCCGGTGTGCGATACCGAGGACTGGCAGTTATTCACAACGGTGAAACCCGGCGAAAGCCTGGAGTATTTAATAGGCACCGATAAGCCCTCGCATGTATTGATGGAAAAATTCGACGGGGCAAGATTGCTCTCTTCTGAATGGATTACATTGAGCGGCCCCTACCAGCAAACTATAAAAGTGCCTGTGCCAACTACTAATCAAAACAGCTTTGGCGTACAGTTTTTAACGATGAGCGATAACCGGATGCACATTTTTTACAACCAAATAAAAGTGAGGGACACCGTTAAAAAGCTGCCCATACGCTTTATTACTTTCCGCAATAAACTGCAGCCGGGCGAAAAAGAGCGATGGAAGCTGCAAATTGCCGGCACCGATGAAAAAAATGCAGCCGAAATGCTGGGCGCTTTATATGATGCATCGCTGGATGATATAGCGCCTGCCCAATATTGGCAAACTGATTACGGTTATTATCTTCCATATACCAGGGATTATTTTATTTGGATACGGACGCAACTTGCCGAAGAAACCACCGCCGAATGGATAGACAGAGACGAAGATACACCGGGGTATTCGCTTGACATTAACTACGAGCGGTTGAATTTATTTGGCTACGACTACTTCGGCGGGGATAACGGTGGCTACAACTCCTATCTTGAGCAAGTGAAGGAAAACCTTGCAAATCTTAAGGCCGACAAAACCCTTGCTGCGGAATATTTTAAAAACGCAGCTTTAGTTAAGAGCGGGTACGATGTAAGTGGCAAAACGATGTTTAACCGGCATACTTTGCCGGGCGTTAAAATCAGCATAAAAAACATCGGCATAAGCACACGCTCAAACTCAAAAGGGTATTTTAAAATTAAAGTGCCTGTTAACGGTATACTTGTTTTTAGTTCGCCGCCTTTCCCAAAAAAAGAAATTAAAACCAAAGCCGCGAGTCAACTAACTGTACAGATGGGCAGAGGCAACAACGGGCCTGTTATAGAAGAATTAAAAGTTGCCGACCCGGGACAGAAAAGTAAAGGTGGAGTTGCTATGATGTATGACGAGTTATATGACCCCAATTTAAGGGCAATGGTTTCGGCAAGTAAAGTCCGTACTGCTTCCTTTGGCAATGCCAGCCCTGCTTCTGACATGGAAGTTAGGGAGCCAAATATTAACAAGGCACTTGCGGGTAAAGTAGCCGGTGTACAGGTAAGGAGTCAAAGCGCCGCTCCTTTGGGTATGCCTGTTCCCATCATCCCCCGCAAAAACTTTAACGAGACAGCCTTCTTTTACCCCCAGCTGCATACCGACGAAAAAGGACAGATATTGATTGATTTCACCATACCAGAGGCGCTTACCCGCTGGAAGTTCCGCGGCTTTGCGCATAATAAGGATCTGCAAACCGGGTATGTGGAGAATGAAGTCATCACCCAAAAACAATTGAGCATCAGCGCCAATATGCCGCGCTTTTTGCGCGAGGGCGATACCGTGTCGGTATCGGCAAGGCTGGCTAACTTAACAGACAAAACCTTAAAAGGCACAGTAAAAATGCAGTTGTTTAATGCGCTGAACATGCAGCCGGTAAACCTCTTCGCAAATAAGGCCGATGGCGAGCAAACTTTTGAAGTGGTCGCCAATACCAATAAGGCCGTTACCTTTATCCTTGTCATTCCGGCCGGACTGGATGCATTAACCTACCGCCTTACTGCCGATGCCGGTCAGTTTACCGATGGCGAAGAAAATACCCTGCCGGTGCTGCCTAACCGCACGCTGGTAACCGAATCGATGCCGATGATGGTGCGCGCCGGGCAAACCCGCAGCTTTACATTTGATAAGCTGGTAAAGCAAAGCAGCAAAACCCTGCAAAACAAAACGCTAACACTGGAGTACACCCAAAATCCGGCATGGTACGCAGTACAGGCCCTGCCGTATATGATGGAGTTTCCGTACGAGTGCGCCGAGCAAACTTTTAGTCGTTACTATGCCAACAGCCTGGCCACTAATTTGGTGAATAAGATGCCGGCTATTAAGCAGGTGTTCGACCAATGGAAGGCGGGTAGTAGCACAGCGTTATTATCAAACCTCGAAAAAGACCAGGAGTTGAAAGCTACTTTAATTGAAGAAACGCCATGGCTGCAGGATGCCGTGAGCGAAACCGATCAAAAGAAACGCATTGCCCTGCTGTTTGATTTAAACAAAATGAGCGACGAGCTGCGTATGAATTTGGATAAGCTGCAAAAGAAGCAATTGCCTGATGGCGGTTTCCCGTGGTTTGGGGGCGACAGGGCCGACAGGTTTATAACCCAGCACATTTTGCAGGGCATTGGAGAGTTGCACCATCTGAATATTGGTAACGATGCGGGCCTTGAACCGATGACAACGAACGCATTAAACTACATGGACAGGCAATTGATCGCAGATGATAAGCTGTTAAAGAAAGATAAAGATTACGCCAACAGGCCGATAAATGATATGGAGATACAGGCCTGGTTTACGCGCAGCTATTTCTTAAATAATACGATAGATGCGCCGGTACAAAAATTATTGACCGATTACCTGAATCGCGCCAGCACCCAATGGACAACACAAAATGTTTATGAACAGGGTATGATCGCCTTAACGATGCAGCGCTATAAAAAACCGGCGGTAACCCAGCAGATAGAAAAATCGCTGTTGGAAACTGCGCAGCAAAGCGAGGAAATGGGCATGTATTGGGCCAAAAACCAGCGCGACTATTTTTGGTACGAAGCACCCATCGAAACGCAGAGTTTACTGATCGAGCTGTTTACCGAGGCCGGCAACAACACCAAAGCGGTGGACGAAATGAAGATATGGCTGCTGCGCAATAAGCAAACCAATAACTGGAAAACTACTACTGCAACAGCCGCCGCCTGCTACGCATTGCTGTTAAAAGGCGATGATATTTTAGCCACCACCGGCACATCAACCATAAAACTAAACGGAAAACTGCTGGAAGAACTGAAACCGGGTGTTAAGGCCGATGCGGGCAACGGTTATTTGAAAACCAGCTGGGCCGATGAACAGGTGAAGCCTTCGCTTGGCAAAATAGAAATACAAAACGCAAGCACCAACACCACCTGGGGCGCCATGCACTGGCAATACCTGGAAAATTTGGATAAGATAGCCTCGGCTCAAACCAATATACAGTTGGTACGCAAATACTACATCCAGAAACAAGGCGATACCGGTCCGGTATTGGTTGCTGTCGACGCCACGCATCAGCCCAAAACAGGCGACTTGCTGAAAGTAGTCATCAACCTGAAAGCCGACCGTGATTTTGAATACGTGCAGCTAAAGGATTTACGCCCCGCCGGTACCGAACCTGTTGAAGCGCTATCAACATATAAATACCAGGACGGTCTCTATTATTACCAGGTAACTAAAGATGTAGCCACCAACTTTTTTATAAGTTATTTGAACAAAGGTAACTACGTGTTTGAATACCAGCTGCGGGTAGCGCAACCCGGCAATTTTTCAACCGGGATAACCAGCATACAAAGCATGTACGCGCCGGAGTTTAATTCACACTCGGAAGGGGGGAGGATGGGGATTGGTCATTAGTTATTGGGTCATTATGTCATTGGTAAAAAGGGAAGTTTATAGCTTTCCCGCTTTGTCATTTCGAACGATAGTGAGAAATCTTGTCCGCCTTGCCTGTCCGCATGCTTAGCGCATGTACAAGATTTCTCCTCGTACCTCGTTCGAAATGACATAGTGGAGTAGTGCAACAAGATATTTACAGCTAAAATCAATTTAAAGATGAAAAATGAAATTTATAGGTTACTTTTCTTTTGTTCGATGCTTTTGTTTGGTTGTAACCATGGCCAAAATAAGTCTGCACAGCGTAATGGTGACAACTATAAACGGATTGAAAACCGTGAACAATGTTTCACAGCCATTTATCAAAAAGACAGCGCTTTTTTGAAATTTAAAACTTTGCCGAATGGTAAAATCAAGGGCAGGTTAGTTATAAAATATGCAGAACCTGAACCCGATGCCCTGGAAAAAGACTTTTATCACGGCGAAATTATAGGGCAATTCAAAAAGGATACTCTATTCGCCGACTATATATTTACCGATGGTACCAAAACAACAGTTTACAGGAACCCGATTGCCTTATTAAAGAAAAACAACAAATTAATACTTGGTTTTGGCGCCATTGAAAATTATTTGGGGAAATCCTGGCTTATGAATCACAAGGAAATAAATTTTAACAGGAGCAGATTTCAATTTCTGCCTACTGCGTGTAATAACCAACTATAAACTCAAACCAGGATTATTCATTAAAAAGTGTAAACTTTTTTCAAGACCATACGTCATTGATAATGAGCATGTTTCACGGCGTTCCAGGTGTTCCGCGTGGAAAAATGGAACGCTTGAGTGCATATAATCCCCGGCAGCTTCACTTGATTTTTCAGCAACCGCGCCGGCGCGGCTTTGTGGTCGGTCCATAGGGCTCCTCAGAAGCTAACTTTCTGTCTATACTTCATTTTTATCCCCCTCAAATGCCACATTTTTATTATATTATAATAAATTTGCCGTTTTAACTGTTAACGCTTAGATGAAATTGCTTTGTGCTGTTGCCATTAAAGCTTTTGTTTAAAAATCTGCCACTATGTTTAAAACCACCCCCGGGTTACTATTTCTCATACTGTTAGGCGCCGCTTTATCGGCCAGCGCACAAAAAACCGACTCGCTAAAAGTTGATACCAACCAGTTAAATAAATATCGTATTGAGCCGGTTAAAAATGCGCTGCCCTTCCGGTTTCGCGAAGTGCAGATACACCGCCATGAAGTACCCGTTACGATGCTGGATTACCGGGTAAGCTACTGGCATAAATCAATATTGTTTGGGTTAAACTTCAGCCAATCGGCCTTTAGCAGCAACTATAGCGCAGGGGGTATAAGTGCTATTGCGCTGGGTGGAAACTTTGACTATAAGATTGAATATAATAAGGCCCCGCTTGATTTTACATCAGAACTGGCGCTGCTTTACGGCATCTCTAAAAACAAGGGCCAGGGCTCGCGCAAAACCAACGACCGTATTTTCTGGGACAACAAAATAGCGTCACAACTATCAAAACACTGGTTCTTTTTCGGGTCGCTAACGTTCGAGTCGCAGTTTGACAAGGGCTTTAATTACACTACCGATTCGGTGGGGCGCAGTGTTTCGCAGTTGATCTCAAATTTCATGTCGCCCGGTTATTTAACCGAGTCGGTTGGTTTTGAGTTTAAGCCCAGCAAGTTTTTTGATTTGCGCCTGGGTACCGGTACCGCCCGCCAAACCTTTGTGTTGGATACCACCATTTACCATAATCAACCTTCCAACTACGGCGTGCCCATAGGCAAACGGATGCTAAATGAACTGGCGTTCCAGGCAGTTGCCGTGTTTGACAAGGACCTTTCAAAAAGTACACACTTAAATGCCCGTTATGCCCTGTTCGTGCCCTACCAGCAGGGCCTCAGCTATACCAGCCACCGTGTCGACGCTGTTTTTACCTCAAAAGTTAGCCGTTTGATTGCCTTTACTATGAACGGTACGTTCCTTTACGACAAAAACACTTCATCGAAGGTGCAGGGGACAGAAGGGTTAGCGCTTGGCGTGGTGTATAAGTTCCCGTAGCACTGATAACGTAAAACCATATATGATTTCTGTTTTCCCATTGTAGCGGCGTATTGCGTACGCTCTATACCTGGTATACTCCCGGATTTTGCATTGTTGCCAAATAAAATAGCAAAACATGGCGGAGGGAATTCGATTCGCCCCTGCGATTTCCATTCATATCCCATTTCCTTTTTAACAAACCTGTTTTCAAAGAGCCATCGGCCCGGCCCATATTGTAGCGCCGGATCATCCCGCCCTGCGGTTACCCGGTATATTAATATGCCCCCATCACGGTATTTATATAAGCTGTTAATAATCAGAAATTTACAACATCTAAAACAGCAAAATAAAATCCATCATGAAAACTTTAAAATCTTCAATTATCCTGTTTGCAATAGTTGTTGCCGGGCTTACATCGTGCAAAAAGGACAGTACTACACCAAAAGCAGGCGTAGCGGCATCTTTAACTGCCGATAATTATGGCTTTGACGGCGGCGGCGGGGCAGCATTTAAAAGCACACAGGCGGGCATTGTGGTTGCGGCCGGTACATTTACCGTTTCGGCCATAAAGGATGGCACCACGCAATCAATGTCAATTGTATTGATAGGCGCTACCACAACCGGTACTTACAGCCTTGACCAGGGCAATACCGCAGGCAATGGGGCATTAATAACCAAAGATTACACCAAACCAACCGATAACACCCTAAGCTACAGCACCGACAATGACGATTTACATGGCGTTAAAGGCGGCGGTAAAGTGGTAATAACCAAATTTACATCAACCGAAGCCGAAGGCACCTTTTACTTTACCGGCTACAACTCCGCAGGTAAAGCAGGCTTTGCCGAGCAGGGTAAATTCTCCGGTAAAATCAATTCGCATTAATACTACCTCAACCAAAATGCCGGTGTAAAAAGCCGGCATATCACCGTTACAAACGGTGTTCTGCAACAAACACTAACAAACAAAAACCCAACAAATCATGAAAAAATTATTCACCCTTTTTATGGGAATGCTGCTGTGCGCAAGGCTGCTGGCAGGCGACCCGGTATGGAAAGCCAAATTCACCTCCACCGTGAACTGGCAAAAAGTTACGCCACTCGGCTTACTGGTGGTTAGCGCCAACGATGGCTTTTATGGTATTGATAATGCCACAGGCCAGGTTAAATGGAAAATTGACTTTTTAACCGATCTGAAAGAAGAAAATTACGACCCTATTGAAAATTCGCCATATGT
The DNA here is from genome assembly GCF_025359345.1 of Mucilaginibacter sp. Lineage (GTDB taxonomy): Bacteria > Bacteroidota > Bacteroidia > Sphingobacteriales > Sphingobacteriaceae > Mucilaginibacter. Next base: position 80,150 of record NZ_JANYGQ010000013.1, on the reverse strand, counting down.
GGCTATCGTAAAGCGCGGCATGTTCCCCGAGCATGTTATTATTGACGTGGCTACCGGTCGTGTTATTTGCAAAACCAAGGATATGGAATTTCAGCGCGTACAAAAACGTTTTGAAATACCGCGCCTGGGCGGCATCCTGTTTTATGGCTTTAACAAATCAAATAAAGGGCAAATGATACTGGTTAATGCCGAAACCGGCAGCGTATTGTGGAAACAGGAAAAACTGTTTGAAAGCAACAGCGAAATTATAACCGCCGCCCCATACGCTGTTAGCGACGAAGCCTTTGTAATATCGACCACCAAGGAGATTTACAAGCTTAACGGCAAAACTGGCGAGGTAATGTGGAAACAGGAAATGAAAACCCAGCCGCCTGCATTGCAGGAAGCAGAAGGCTTTGGCGCATTTGGCGGCAAGGGTAATGCCTTGGCAAACGGCAACGCTACCTCAACATCGGCACAGTTTTTAAAATATAAAAACCCCAACCTGATATATTTCGCCAGCCATACGGTGATGACGGCTTTTGATATTGAAACCGGCAAAGAAGTTTGGAAACGTGCGGAATTGGAGTCGCCGGTGGCGCAGATCATATTTGACGATCGCGGCATTTTACTTTGTACAGACGACAGTCGCGCCCCAAAAACCGACGCAGAAGGCCACGTGAAAAAATCGCACGGACTTATAGGTAAACTCACAAACGGCGGCGGTAGTGGAAAAGCTTTCATTAACCTTTACGACTCGGAAACCGGCGCCTCAAAATGGAGCGGTGGCGCACTTGACCTTGCCGGCTCTGTGGTATTTTACTCGTACGCAGGTAATAAGCTTTGCGTAGCTACCGAAAAAAGCAAAGGGCAGAATGCAGTTAACGTTATTGATCTTGATGCTGGTAAACCTGCTATCCCAAAACAATTAAAAGTTGACGGCACTATTGTGGATGTACGGATGCTTCCGCAAGGACTGCTATACCGCACCACCGAAGAAACTAATGTACTCGACCTGAACACTGGTAAAGACGTTTGGCCAAAATCGATAAAATATAAAGATGGTGGGCTGGGTGTGGATAAGGACGGCCTTACCTACTTTAATGCTGATGGTGCCATTTATGTAATGGATAACGCAACCGGCACTTACAAAACCTTCGCCAACATGTACAAATTTGATGGCAAAGAAGCACCCGGAAGTTTCGAGCTGCGCAGCAATGGCTTGTTATTAACATCGAGCCAAAATTTAACACTGGTTGATTTTAATGGCAGCCAGATCTACAAGGTTTACAAACCGGCACCAGGCATAAGCACGTTTGGAAAAATTATGAATGGGGCGCTGGCCGCTACGGCCATGGCAACTTCGGCCAGCCAATCGTACACCAGTGGTTATGCCCGTGGCGTAGGCGCTACCAGTGTGGCCGATGATTATCAAAAATCGGCAAATGCCTGGAGCGGGATAGCGGCAGCATCGCTCAAAGAAATCAGCAAGCGCTTTAAAGCATCAAAGTCGACTGAGGATTACCAATCCATCCTCACTAAAACCAGCGATGGCGAAGAAAAAGGCGTGGGTATTGTACGCATAAATAAAGACAATGGCAAAGAAGAAGCCGCTATTGTGCTAAACAACAAAAAGCCCGTTTACGAGCTTGATCCCGTTGGCAACATGGTTTACTATGTGTCTGGTGGCAGCGAAATCAGCGCTTACAAGTTTTAAGCAGCTGTTTGTTAGGGTACCGGCGCAGTTAAAGGCTGCGCCGGTTTTTTTCGCGCCGCAAATTTCGGTATTACATAGTGATAAATTGCTGACACTGTTTTGTCAGTAATTTTTGCATTTTTTTCGGCGGCTTTTAAGTAAAAAACAGCCATTGAGCCCCGGGAACGCATTTTTTACTAAAATACACAGACCCTTTGCTGTTCCACCCTGTTCATTGTGTTCCACTGTGAACAGGAACATTTTTTGCCGTAATTATAACAACTGATTACACAATCCAGGTCCGCAGATAACTTAGACACCGGGGTTGGGGAGGTTCAGGCGTTGCTTAATTAAACAGCATGTATCCGCCATTCACTACTTCACCCGCTTCATCCTCGAAAACGGGTATCCTCCGCACCCCTTCATCGGGTTCGCCCTGTCGGCAGCTGCCGTTGCTTCGGCTGCTGCATCGGTTGGAGCGTTATAGGCCGTAAGGCAATAACCCCATTTCCAGGGCGCCATGTTATCGAAAGTCATATAATCTATACGGGTATAAAGGCCGCCCTCGCCGGGGTTTTTTGCATCGTTTTTTGCGATGATGTATTTCTTCTCCAAATTCCATTTAATGATGTGGAAACGGGTATTGGATAGCTGCAGCCAGAGGGTGTCGGTTATTTTGTAGCGTATCTGGTAGTCGTCTTCAAAGGAGCCGAGCATGTAATCGGGTGGTTTTATGGTAATAGCCGGTTGGGCCTGAGCGTGGGCTTTGGTTAAAGTGAACAGGATGAGGATAAGCGCAAAGTATTTTTTCATTTAACAGGTGCTGGTTAGCAATATTACAAATCAATCATAACAATTGCCCGATTTCTTACTAATATTACATTTTAAAAAAACCAGGATTTTAAACAGGCTAACCGCAATGTCTTAAATCTCAATACTCACGTCTCAGATCTAACAAAAATGAAACATTACGGGCTTATTGGCTACCCGCTTACACATTCGTTCTCGAAAAAGTATTTTACCGAAAAGTTTGAGCGGGAACATATTACCGATGCGGTGTACCATACTTTTCCGTTGGAGCATATCTACGATTTGCCGGCTTTACTTGCTAAAAACCCTGAACTGTGCGGGCTTAATGTTACCATTCCCCATAAATTATCTATACTTAAATACCTGGACTGGATTGAGCCTGATGCAAAAGGAGCGGGTGCAGTAAACTGTATCCGTATAAGTGCCGAAAGCCCTGTGATGGCAGCTTTCTCGGGCGAAGTGGGTATAAAAGGGCACGATTTCAGGCTAGAAGGATTTAACACGGATATTTACGGCTTCGAGATGAGTTTAATGCCGCTGCTGCGTGATTATCATGACCAGGCGCTGGTTTTGGGCGATGGCGGGGCTGCTAAAGCTGTGAAATGTGTGCTGAATAACCTCGGTATTGGTTTTAAAAGTGTAACACGCAAACCTTTTGGAGATAATTTACTATTCAAGGATTTAAAGCCACACCATATTACCAAACACCTCATCATTATTAACACTACACCACTGGGCACATCGCCAAATGTTGACGAATGCCCGGATATCCCTTACCAAGCCCTGACCGAGGATCATTTACTTTACGATTTGGTATATAACCCCGAAAAAACACTGTTTTTGCAAAAGGGCGAAGAGCAGGGTGCCACAATAAAAAACGGCTACGAAATGTTAATACTGCAGGCCGAAAAGAGCTGGGAAATATGGACAGAAGCACAAAAACATCCATGAGGAAACTAATATTACCGGTAATTATCATCCTGCTTTTTGCTGCGTGCAGCGGCAACCACGATTATTCGCCAAAGCCGCGGGGGTATTATCGTATTGTTTTCCCTGAAAAGGCCTATCAGCCATACCAGGCCGCTGCGCCTTTTACCTTTCAATACCCCACCTACGCGGTTATTGAGCCCGACAAAAATGCCAATGCAAAGCCTTACTGGCTAAATATGCAGTTTAAGCAATTTAATGGCACGCTACATTTGAGCTATGAGCACATCAACTCAAAAAAAGAATTTAACCAACTTGCTGAAGATGCACATAAGCTGAGTTTTAAGCACACCATTAAAGCAACGTCTATCGACCAGGGTATAATCAACTACCCGGACCGGAAGGTTTACGGCATTTACTATAGTATTGAAGGCAATGCAGCATCGTCCGTTCAGTTCTATTTAACCGATAGTACAAAAAACTATATCCGCGGAGCGCTATATTTTAACAACGAACCCAGGCTGGATTCGATACAACCCGTGCTTACGTTTGTAAAAAAGGATGTTGACTTGATGATAAAGAGCTTTACGTGGAAGTGAGGGGGAGTCGGAAGTCGAAAGTCCGAAGTCGGAGGTCTGAAAGAAGAAAGTTTTGAAGCAGACGTCACAATGCCGACTGCGGAATTACGAAATGAATAACCGCTCCTTTAGGGGCGAAATATTGGTAGCAATAAACATAATATGATTTGCGCTCCGTAGGTGCGTAACCGGCGAATGCAAATCCGGGGGTGATTTTCGCCTATCGTGATATCGGATTTTTTTAGGATGTTTACACATAATTCATAACTAACTGACCATGAATAAAGCCTTTTCATTTTTTGCTTTGGCGATGTTGGGTTGTATGCTCTCGAAAGTGCAAGCCCAGGCGCCGACCTTTGATGTGCAGCACTACCGTTTTGCGATACAAATTAATGATAGTAACGACACCTTAAAAGGGCAGGCCAAAATCAGGATTAAATTTCTGAAGAATATAAGTGCTTTCCAACTCGATCTGGTTAAACAACAAGCCGCCGGAGATACCGCCAGTAATTCGGGCAGTACGCACGTGCGCAACAATAAAACTGTAAGCACCGCAGGCAAGGGGATGCTGGTATCGTCTGTAACTGAAGACGGCAAGAACATAGCATTTACGCAGGAAGCCGAAAAGCTCAACATTAACGCAACTGCCGCCGCCGGCAGCGAGCATAGCTACACTGTAAACTACGCCGGGATACCTGCGGACGGGCTCATTATATCAAAAAACAAAGCAGGGCACCGCACTTTTTTTGGCGACAACTGGCCCAACCGCGCACATAACTGGCTGTCCTGCGCCGATTACCCCGGCGACAAAGCCCAGGTCGATTTTTTTGTTACCGCACCCGGTCATTACAGTGTAGTATCAAATGGATTGAAAATTGAAGAAACCGCTTTGCCCTTTAATTTTAAGCTGACACACTGGAAAGAGACTGCACAATTACCAACAAAGGTTATGGTTATAGGCGCAGCAGATTTTGCCATTGACCACCCCGGCGACGCCGGTAATGTGCCAATTTACACCTACGTATTCCCTGAAAGTAAGGATGCCGGCTTTAAAAGCTATGCGGTGGCACCCGAAATTGTAAGGTATTACCAAAAAAGCATTAGCCCGTTCCCGTATAAAAAGCTGGCCAATGTGCAGTCAAAAACCATATTTGGCGGTATGGAAAACGCGGGGTCGATTTTCTATTTTGAAGAATCGCCAACTACAAAAGGTATTGAAGAATTAATGGCACATGAAATTGCCCACCAGTACTTCGGCGATGCTGCCAGCGAGAAAAATTTTGGTCACGTTTGGCTGAGCGAAGGGTTTGCCACTTATGTTACCAATCTCTACCTTGAAAATAAATACGGCCCCGATACGCTAAAGAAACGCGAGGCCGACGACAGGAAAGTGGTTTTTGGCTTCGAGAAAAGAAGGCATACTCCAGTGGTTGATACGCTGGTAAAAGATAACTACATGCAACTGCTTAATGCCAACAGCTATCAAAAAGGTGGCTGGGTGTTGCACATGCTGCGCCACAAAATTGGCGACCAGGCATTTTGGACAGGCCTTAGGAATTATTATGCTAAATACAACGGTGGCAATGCCTATACAAGTGGTCTGCAAAAAATAATGGAACAGGCCAGCGGCAAGGATTTGAAACAGTTTTTTAACCAATGGCTATACACGCCCGGTCACCCGGATTTGGCTATCACCTGGAAATACAATGCTGCAAAAGGCGCTGTCGACATAACCATTACCCAAAAACAGGATGTGTTATACGACGTATTGCTCGACTTGCAGATAGGCAAACAGGTCGATACTGTACATTTAAAAGATAAAACCACAACCGTACAGTTTAAGGTGCCCGCAAAACCTGTTGATATTAAGGCTGACCCGAATGTTAAATTATTGGCGAGCTTTGAGGTGAGCGAAAAGAAATAAAATAAACTCGAATTTCACGAATTAAGCGAATTTTCACGAATTAGAACGGCCGCGATTTTTTCGAATTAATCTGGTTTTATAATTCGTGTAATTCGATTTAATTCGTGAAAATTAGTATCTTATCATTACAGCCCTCCCTCGCCGCGATACAATTTCACCGGCTTATCCAACTTTACCTTCAATACCGTCATATATTTATCCTGCACATTTTCGGGTAAATCAATGTAAACCAGGCCCGGTACTTTGCTCCATGATATTTTCCCAACTACTTTCGGGGTAAGCTTTGCGCCATTTCCAACTACAGTTATATCTTCAATTTTATTGTCAAGCCCTTTTATCATCAACGTCCCAACGGTTTTGGCGGGCACAAAAAGGTATAAGGTGGTTGAGTCTTTCGACATGGTGCTTGCTCCATAAAAATGCCCGGCAGGCAGTCCCGCCTTAGCGCCGAAGATAGCCTCGCCATTCTTTTTGTTCCAGGCACCCAGTTCCTTTAAAACATTAACTTCCTGATCAGGGATGGTGCCGTCTTCTTTGGGGCCAATGTCGAGCAGCAGGTTGCCGCCATTGGCCACAGCATCAACAAAAATAGTGATGATTTCGTACGGGGTTTTCCAGTTTTGGTCCTGCGGCTGGAAGCCCCAGTTGTCGTTAATGGTCATGCAAAGTTCCCACCAGTTAAACGGCGGGCGCGTAACCGGGAAGTTCTGCTCGGGTGTGGTATAATCGCCATAGCCCTGCAGGCGGCCGTTTATAATTGCACTCTTATTCCTGGATAGAATGATATGTCTCACCTTTTCGGCTTCCCATTCCTCGGCGCTGTGTTCCCAATCTCCGTCAAACCACCACAGATCGGGCTTTAAGGTATTGGCGATCTCGGTAATCTGCCCCTGGAAAAACATGCGAAAAGTGCTCCACCGGTCGTAATCGTTCTGCACCTCATAGCGCGAGCTATCCTTTAAAAACCCGGGATAAAACTTATTCGACCAGTCGATAAGTGAAAAATAAACACCGCATTTGATATCGCGCTTGCGTAATTCATCAAAAAAAGGTTTCACCATGTCGCGGTTGGCCGGAGTCTTTTTTACAATGTTTAAATCGCTTTGTTTAGTGTCATACATAGCTACACCGTCGTGGTGCTTGGTTGTAATAACCGCATAACGGGCGCCGCTTTCCTTAATCAAATCGGCCCAGGTGGCCGGGTCGTATTTGCTTAGGGTGAAACCCTTCAGCTGCTTCATATAGTCGGCATAGCTTATTTTTTTATTGTGAAAACTCCACGATTCATCGATGCCATTTACCGAATAAATACCCGCATGTATAAAAATACCCAGCTTGGCATCTTCAAACCAATGCATTTTGTCGGCAATAGTTTTTGGGTCGATTTTAGTTTGGGCATGGCACAAACCAATTGTAAAACAAATAATTAACCCCAGAGTTGTTTTCCTTATCATATCGTTTGCATGTATATGTTGAGCAAATAGACTGCGCAATATTAACAAGAAATAGCGTCGATGGTTGTCTCAAGATTAAATAAGGCCAAATTCGCCCATTAAATAATCGGCGAAATCAACACAATCACCCCAGTCAGTGGTTCTCTTTACATCTGCATGAATTAATATTGCGCGTAATTACGTACCTTTGTGCGCTTTAATTAAAGCCGGGGATAACAGGAACAAGGGACTGTCTTTTACAAGACAATCCTAAAGCCTATCAATCCTAAAAATCATAGTTTGTTATGTTAGAGAAATTAGAGGCGATATTTCAACGCTGGAAAGATGTAGAAGCTGAACTGAGCAGCCCTGATGCCATGGCTGATATGAAGCGTTTTGCCCAGTTGAATAAAGAATACAAAGATTTGGCAAAGGTTGTTGACCAGTACAACATTTACAAAAATATAATGAGCAATATCGACAGCAATAAGGAGATATTAGCTACCGAGAAAGACGAAGAGTTTCGCGAAATGGCCAAAGGAGAACTGGATGAGTTGCTTACCAAACAGGACGAAATGGAAGAAGCTATCCGTTTGATGCTGATACCTAAGGATCCTGAAGATTCGAAAAATGCGATTATTGAAATCCGTGGCGGTACCGGTGGCGACGAGGCTGCCCTTTTTGCCGGTGATCTTTACCGCATGTACATGCGCTATTGCGAACGCCGCGGCTGGAAAACAGAACTGGTTGACTATACCGAAGGCACATCTGGCGGATACAAAGAAATTGTGTTTAATGTAAATGCCGAAGACGCTTACGGCAATTTAAAATACGAATCGGGTGTGCACCGCGTACAGCGTGTGCCTGATACCGAAACCCAGGGCCGTGTGCATACATCTGCCGCTACTGTAGTAGTACTACCAGAAGTGGATGAGTTTGATATTGATTTGCAGGTGAGCGATATCCGCAAGGATTTATTCTGCGCATCAGGACCAGGCGGGCAGTCAGTAAATACCACCTATTCGGCAGTTAGGTTAACACACATACCATCAGGTATTGTGGCACAGTGCCAGGATCAGAAATCGCAATTAAAAAACTACGACAAAGCATTACAGGTGTTGCGCTCACGCGTTTACGAAATGGAGCTGCAAAAACACCTGGAAATAACTTCGAAAAAACGTAAAACCATGGTATCAACCGGCGACCGCTCTGCAAAAGTTCGTACTTATAACTACCCGCAGGGCCGCTTAACTGAACACCGCATAGGCTTAACCATTTATAACCTTACCGGCGTAATGAACGGCGATTTGCAGGATATTATGGAGGCGCTTCAGTTTGCGGAAAATGCTGAGAAATTGAAAGAAGGCACAGTGGCATAAAATAGTTTTACTAATTGCTTAAATAAAGACGCCCTGATACATCGGGGCGTTTTTGCGTTAATGTCTTTTTGTTGCAGTTTTGACATAGGCCTGACCGTATTACCATTCTCACCGACCCCATTTCATCTCATTTTCATAAAGCAATGCTACTTTCGTTATAAAGTTTAGCGGTATACTGTATTAACGTTAATAAAATGCAGCGTATTGCCGGTTCAAAATAAAGGCGATGTTATAAAGCCTTTTAAATTGTTTAGCGTATGTTGGCTGTAAAAACCATTTCCCCTAATAGCAATTCTGTAATTTTCAGACGTTCATTACGCCTGATGGGCGATCAGTTTGAGATAAGTGTAGTTGGTGATAACCCGGCGTGGGCCGAAGGATGTTTTAATGCAGCCGTTGCTGAAATAACCAGGGTTGAAAAATTGCTAAGCGCTTTTAGCGATGACAGCTGCATTAATGCCATTAACCGGAACGCAGGCGTAAAACCTGTAAAGGCAAATGCCGAAATTTTCAGGCTGATTGACCGTTCCCTGCAAATATCGGAACTGACTCACGGTGCATTCGATATTACTTACAATTCGGGCGGTAATGACGATACTGACCTTGAAAACTTAAATGGCCGCACAGCTGCAAAAACCATGGTTAGCAATGCTAACTATAAAAACGTAGTACTTAACGCGACGGAACAAACTGTATTTTTAAAAGAGCCGGGCATGCGCATTGGCTTTGCTGCAAATAGCAAAGGCTACGCTGCTGACAGGGCAAAATATATACTGCAACTACAAGGTGTAAGCAGCGGCGTAATAAACGCAGGCGGCGATTTACTAACCTGGGGTAACCAGCCCGACAACGAGCCATGGACCGTTGCTGTTGCCGACCCATCGCAGGAAAAAGCGGTGTTTGCCAATGTCGCCATCAGTAATATGGCTATAGCAAGTTCGGTATATACCGAAAAATATGCCACTATAGTTGATAAGAAATTGTTAGGCTCATTTACTCCAAAAAAGGGTTTCCCTGTAAGTAAAATAAAAAGCGTAAGCATAATCAGCACCACCGCCGAACTGGCCGATGCTATGGCTACCCCAATAATGGCAATAGGCATAAATGCGGGCCTGTATTTAATAAACCAGCTAAACCAAATGGCCGCTGTTATTATTGACGACCACAGTCGCGTTTATACCTCAAAAAATATAAACATCAATTAAATTTTATTTTTCATTTCGAGTTGATTAAATAAAAGCTAATTTTAATCCGTTCTGGTGTATAAAACACACTATAAATGCTATTGAAATAAACCTCAATTATATTATTCCGATCAGTTTTAGATTTAATTGCCTGGCGCATTGTTATTGAATGCCGCCCGTGGTTCAGCTAATTAAATGGCCAAGTTTAATTGAATACTATTTGAAAAGAATTTTAACATTTTCTACTCTGTAATGATAAAGTGGTTTTCGTATATTGTCCTGTTGTTATTGTTTGCACCATGTTTATCATCTGCCAAAATAAAAAATACCCATTTTAGTTTTGTTTGTAATAATTTGCGGATAAGTTTGTCTGTTAATAAAATGTTAACGGATACCGCCAAAACAAAGAAACAAGAGCAGGAGGACAAAAAGAAAATTAAAGAGGTAGCTAAAGCCAAAAAGCAACCCAAGCCCGAGAAACCGGTTGAGGTAACGCCCAAGCCAAAACCAAAAAGACAGCGGAGACCGGAAGGTTTGGAAAGGCCGCCTGAAATACCAAGGCACAATGGCAATTAACAATTAACCAACTTATTGCTGAGCGTAAATGAAATACTACCTGGTATTGCTTTTAATTATAACGGGGACCGCAGCAAATGCTGCGAACCTTGAGCCGATGCTTTACAAGTACGCAGAAAAGCGTGCTGTTGCCGATACCGATACCGTTTTCAGGAAGCGATCGATTTCTGTTGGGGTTAATTATGGTAGCGACGTACAATTTTTTGGGCGCACCGGGCCTATTAATTACCCCTTTTTAAGTACCGATGTAATTTACAATACCAAAACCGGCTTCTTTGTATATGGCTCGGCAGTAAAGGTAATAGGGTACGATCCGTTGGTTGACGAAGTGGATTTGGGAACCGGTTATTTTTATAAATACAATAAAAAGGTTACCGGCACTATTAGCTACACAAGGTTTTTGTTTATGAAAGCAGCAGCCGATGTTATAAAGTCGGCCTCATCAAACGATATCAATTTTAAAAACAGCTTCGACTGGAAAATTGCCAAAACGAGTGTTACGGCAGATTATTTGTTTGGCAAATCGAGCGATTTCTTCCTGACATTCAGCACGTCAAAATATATTGAGCCGACCTGGAGTATTTTTGATGACCAGGATTACGTATCATTCAATCCAACAATCACTGCCATTTTTGGCACTCAGAATTTTGTGGGCAAGTACTCAAGGGACCATATCAATAAGTTTGCGCTATACAGCATAGCTGAACCTCTTGAAGGATCACCCGAGCGCCCGTATAACAATGGTAAATTTAATGCCCTAAATTACAGCCTGAAACTGCCTATTGCCTACAACCGCCCGCATTACACACTGGAGGCATCATGGAAATACTCGATACCGGTAAATGTGGAGGGCGAACTGAAAAACCGGCACGAGGTGTTTTTTAATATGACATTTTACTACTTATTTTTTTAAACGCATATGAATGTTTTGATAATTGAAGACGAAAAAGCCCTTGCCGAGGAACTGGAGATTTTTCTGACCAATTACAATTACATGTGCGAGGTATGTTACGACGGTATTTCAGGCTCGGAAAAAATTGCTGTAAACCTTTACGATTTCATTTTGATCGACCTTGGTTTGCCTGACTACGATGGCCTCGACCTGCTAAAGGAAGCCAAAAAAAACAACCCCGAGGCAATCTGCATTATCCTAACTGCACGGGCAGAAGTGTTTGACCGCATAAAGGGCCTCGACCTTGGCGCCGACGATTATCTGCCCAAGCCATTTAGTTTGCTTGAACTGCAGAGCCGTATGCAGGCCATAACCCGCCGCAGGTTTGGCTTGAACCAAAACCTGGTTGATTTGGGCGGCTTCGTTATTAACTTAACCGAGCGCATCATCAACTATCAAAACATCGAAGTAAATACCATCACCAAAAAGGAGTTCGACCTGATAGCGTACTTAATTTTGCATAAAAATCGCACGCTTACCCGGTCGCAGTTAAGCGAGCATATTTGGGGAAGCATTATTAATGACGACTACGATTCCAATTATATTGATGCCCACATAAAAAACATCCGCAAAAAATTAAATGTATACGCTTCGCCCGATTGGTTGGAAACGGTACGTGGTTTGGGATATAAAATAAAAATAAACAGTTAAGAGGAAGAGAGTCAAGAATCAAGCGCCAAGAATCAAGATAGGAAGCCGGTCTTTTTCCTTTCTTTTTTTTTCTCTTGACTCTTGATTCTTGACTCTTGGCTCTTCCGCCAATGAAGTTAAAAACTAAACTTACGCTGTTTAATACGATATCAAAACTGGTGATTGCAACCATTTTTGTGTTATTGCTGCCGCGTTTAATAACGCGTATAAACCAAACCTATACCGATAGCAAGCTGCTCAAACAACGTGACCGTATGATGCAGATTGTAAAAAACCAGGGGATAAAAAGCTACATCCAAAGCGACGAGAATGCGGTCGGCTTTTATACCCCGCTCAAAGAAGATTATGTGAGCCTGAATATCGACTCTTCGTTTTTTAATTTGGATACCATTAAAAATGAAAAACGCATACTTCAGGGCGATACCATTGAATACCGGATTTTGAGCCATAATTTCAGGGCCGACAATAAGAAATACCTGCTTGAGATTGCCATAAGCGTTGACACCATAACTGAAACTACCCGGCCCATACAAAATATCGCCTTCCAGGTTTTGGTAGCTATGATATTGTTGACGATTATGGCTGATCAGCTGTACTCAAATTATGTGCTTAAGCCTTTGGGGCAAATCATAAAAACCAAACTTGTTGGCCAAAAATTTCCCAATTTTGGCTCTTATGAGCAGGTAAAAACAAGCACCTCCGATTTTCAGCACCTTGACCTCAGTATCCATAAAATGATTGAGACCATTGAGGGCACATTTCAGAAAGAGCGGGAGTTTATTTCAAATGCTTCGCACGAGCTGATGACACCCATATCGATCCTGCAATCGAAAATCGAGAACATGTTTGAGCGCGAGGATATTGTGGACGAAACAAAGGCTCGCCTGCTTGAAATGCAGAAAATATTGAACCGGCTGAAAAGTATTACCAAGACCCTGCTGCTGATATCGCAAATTGAAAACGAACAGTTTTTAAAGGCCGATAATGTTTCTTTATCAGAAATGCTGCAGGAACTTTACGACGAAATATCTATTCGCCTGCAGGACAAAAACATTAGCTACGAAGCCGAGGTGCCTGAGAACTGGCGCCTGGTACACGTTAATAAATTCCTGCTGTTTAACCTGTTTTTTAACCTGATTAACAACGCCATAAAATACAATAAGCCCGATGGCGCAATAATAGTAATTGCGGCCAGGGAAAATAACACGTTTACGGTTAGCATAACCGATACAGGCATCGGTATTGCTGAAGAAGACCTGCCCTATATTTTTAACCGGTTTAAGAAAATTCGTCAATCCTTACAGCAGGATAGTTTTGGGCTGGGGCTGCCAATCGTAAAATCGATAGCCGCTTTCCACAACATAAAAATTGTGGTGACATCTCAAAAAGGACAGGGCAGCACATTTAAGCTGGTTTTCCCGCCGGGAGCGATAGAAACTTCATGAAAAGCTGCATATTAAACCGAAAAAAGCTACCAGTCAAACTTGTAGCTTCTTTCGGTCTTTCCGGACTTTTCCGACTTTCGGACTACAACAAATCAAACCCAATATCCTTGCGGAAATACATACCGTCGTAATAAATACGACTGGCATCTGCTGTGGCTTGCTGCAGGGCGTTAAACATGTTATCCTGTAGCGATGTTATGGCCAGCACCCGTCCGCCTGAGGTTTTAATATCGTCGCCATCCATATAGGTACCGGCATGAAATACCTGCGAACCGCGCACATTTTCAATGCCGGTTATGGTTTTGTTTTTCAGGTACTCGCCGGGATAACCACCGGCTACCATTACTACGGTAGCGGCAACTTTATCTGATATTTTCAGTTCACGCTCGTCAAGGTTACCCTCGGCAACGCCTTGCAGCAAGTCGACAAGATCACTTTCAAGGCGCATCAATACGCTTTCGGTTTCGGGGTCGCCCATGCGGCAGTTATATTCAATCATGTATGGGTCGCCGTCGCAGTTCATCAGGCCTATAAAAATAAAGCCTTTATAGGGTATGCCTTCCTGCTTAAGCCCTTCAATAGTAGGTATAATAACGCGTTGCTCCACCTTCTGCAAAAACTCATCACTTGCAAACGGCACCGGCGAAACGGAGCCCATACCACCAGTATTTAAACCGGTATCGCCCTCGCCAATACGCTTATAATCTTTGGCAGACGGCAGTACTTTATAGTTATTGCCGTCGCTAAGCACAAATACTGATAGTTCAATCCCTTGTAAAAACTGCTCAACAACTACTTTCGAGCTGGCTTCGCCAAATTTGGCTTCGGTAAGCATTTCAATAAGTTCCTGCTGCGCTTCCTGCACGGTAAGGCAAATTAAAACGCCTTTGCCCGCTGCAAGGCCATCAGCCTTTAAAACAATAGGCAAGCCAATGGTTGGCAGGTAATCAAATCCTTCCTGCATAGTATCGCGTGTAAATGTGCGTGAAGCTGCTGCAGGGATATTATGGCGGACCATAAACTGTTTCGAGAAATCCTTACTGCCTTCAAGTTGTGCCCCTTCGCGCTGCGGGCCGATAACCGGCACGTTGCGTAATTGCTCATCCGCCAGGAAAAAATCATGGATGCCTTTAACCAGCGGTTCTTCGGGACCAACCAGCACCATGTTTATGCTATTTGCTAAAACTACTTGTTTAATGCCTTCAAAGTCATTAACCTTAACGTCAATATTAGTACCGTACTGGCCGGTACCTGCATTGCCCGGAGCTATAAAAAGCTTTGAGCATTTATTACTTTGAGCAATTTTCCAGGCGAAGGCGCTTTCCCTTCCGCCCGAACCAAGGAGCAGGATGTTCATGGGGGCAAAGATAACGTTTAGTGATTAGAGGTTAGAGACCGGAGATTAGTTATTTTTAGCAGGAGGAAAAATCATACGATATCAATGAAATTTACAGCGACTATATTTCGTTATATTCGTGCTTTTATAACTAATCTCTGGTCTCTAACCTCTAGCCTCTGATTCCCATGTCCCGCCGATTAGATAAATACGAAAAACTGCCTGTGTACCAAAAAGCACAGGAACTGTTCGACCTTGCTGAGATAATTGCCGAAGCTCTTAAAGAGGACGAGATGAAGGAGCACCTGGCTGTGCAGATGTTTACCAATGCCGCGCTCATCCAGGCTAAAATAGCGGGCGCCGAAGGCGGCGGACTTTACACCCTGCGTATGCAAAATGCAGTTTTGATAAAACTGGCTACACAGGATATGTTTAATGCCATATCCTTTGCCTCGATGGTGGAGATCAACGAGGAAGATTATGTAGACCTGATGCGCGATAAAATTGACGAGTTTCGCCTGGTTTTTAATGATTGGGTACGCGGGTTTGACAAAACCTACGACATCCCCGACAACTGGGCCATTCGCTTTGATTGCAGTACACCCGAGCAGGAAAAACTGGAAGAACTGATGTTTGACGAGGACCGTTTTTTTAACGATTTTGATGAGGATGAAGATATTGGGGATGATGAGGAAACCGGGGAAGATGACGAAATCAGACCATAGTCCATGGACGATAGACCATGGTAATATTATCATTTGTTTTGTGCGATCTTCCGCTATGGTCCATGGTCTATTGTCTATGGACAAAAAGGAAACACTCTCGCCTCCCCATCCGTATAAAGCGTAATACTGAACGATAAATTAAACAGTTATGGTTGCTGAGCAAGCGAAATCTAAAGCCAAAAATAACGGTGGCATGTCAATAGACAAGCGTACTAACCTGTCGCACGAGGAATTTATTAGCGAATATGTGAGTAAATCGCGCCCGGTAATATTAACCGATGCCGCAAAGGATTGGAAAGCTATGGGCAAATTTACGCCCGAGTTTTTTAAGAAGAACTACCCGGCTGTTACCAAAACCATTAACGGCGTTACCTACCGTATGGACGACTTTATCGACCATATGTTGGTTGCCAACGCCGATAATAAGGCGCCTTACCCGTATAACTTTGATGTGCAGAAGGTATTCCCCGAGCTGATGGCCGACTTTTTACCCGAGATAATTTATGGCAGCCTCGACCGGATCAACCACCCGCTCATGCCGAAGAAATTATTACAGGGCACCACCGTTTACGAAATATTTTTAGGCGGCAATGGCAGCAGTTTTCCGTTTTTGCATTTTGATGCCTTGTTTATGCATACACAGATTACGCAGATATACGGCTCTAAAATATTTATCATGTACCCGCCGGACCAGATCCCGTACATGTACCCTTACCCTGATAACCCGAAATTTTCGCAGGTAAATTTTGATAATCCTGATTATGAAAAGTTCCCGCTATACAGAAAAGCAACGCCTATAGAAGTTACCGTTGAAGAAGGGGAAACCATATTGTTTCCGTCGGGCTGGTGGCATACTACCCGTATAACCGAGCCTTGTATCTCATTGGGTCGCGCACAGTTAAACGGTTACAACTGGGATAACTTTATCCGCGACCGCTATGTTAACTGGAAGAAAAAAATATCCTTTGGAGCACTGCCCGTATTGGCTTATGGCAAAATTGTGGGCAGTATAATGGCTGCACAGGACAAGTAGATAATTGCACCGTTTTTAAAGCGGTGATTTTCAGATTAGATATTTTTAAATTAAAATAGTTTGATATAATCCTTTAACCTGTTAAGCAGGTTAGAGGATTTTTTATTTTACAATCACCGTAATCAGCCAAAACCAGCCGTTGATAATCGGTGAAATCGTTCCAAAATCGTCTCAAAGCCAAATCAAAATCGTAGCTTTGCCTGTCATAATGACTCAAAATTTGCCGTGGCGCAATTGTTGAGTTTGTTGCAACAGATATAAAAATAGCATGTTAGATTTTATAAGTAAGCTTTTCGGAAGCAAATCAGTTAGAGACGTTAAAGGCATAATGCCCATAGTTGAAAAGGTAAAGGCTGAATTTGCCAAAATTGGCGATTTGACCAACGACGAGCTCCGGGCCAAAACCATTGGTTTTAAAGAAACCATTGCCGAAGTCCTCGCCCATATTGACAGCGAAATAGCTGCAATTAAAGAACGAACCGACGATAATCCCGACCTCGACGTAAACGAAAAGGTTGAACTATATACCCAGCTTGATAAACTGCAAAAAGACCGCGATAAAGAGCTTGAAGTGATATTAATGCGCATTTTGCCCGAAGGTTTTGCCGTGGTTAAAGAAACCGCAGCCAGGTTTAAAGCCAACAAAACCATCGAGGTTACAGCCACACAGTTCGACCGTGACCTGGCTGCACGCAAATCAAACGTAATTATTAAGGGCGATAAAGCCATCCACCACAATACATGGTTAGCTGCCGGCAACGAAGTTACCTGGGATATGGTACACTATGATGTACAATTGATAGGCGGTATAGTATTACACCAGGGTAAAATATCGGAAATGGCTACGGGCGAAGGTAAAACATTGGTAGCTACGCTGCCTGCTTACCTTAACGCGCTATCAGGCCAGGGGGTACACATTGTAACAGTTAACGACTATTTGGCACGTCGTGACTCTGAATGGATGGGCCCGCTTTATGAATTCCACGGTTTATCGGTTGATTGTATTGATAAACATGAGCCAAATTCAGACGAGCGCCGCCAGGCTTATATGTCTGACATTATATTTGGTACCAATAACGAGTTTGGTTTTGATTACCTGCGTGACAATATGACACGTAGCCCCGAAGAACTGGTACAAAGAAAATTACACTATGCCATGGTGGATGAGGTTGACTCAGTGTTAATTGACGATGCCCGTACACCATTAATTATATCAGGCCCTATCCCACGTGGCGATGAGCACGAGTTTTATGAGCTGAAACCACGTATAGAGCGTTTGGTTAATGCACAAAAAGCCTATGTAAATGGCGCCCTGAACGAAGCCAAAAAGTTAATTGCAGAAGGCAAAAGTGGTCCTGAAGAAGGCGGCTTAGCTTTATTGCGTGCTTTCAGGGGTTTGCCAAAAAGCAAGGCGCTGATAAAATATTTGAGCGAAGGCGGCAACAGGCAGCTGTTGTTGAAGTCGGAAAACCATTACATGCAGGACCAAAGCAAGGAAATGCACAAGGTTGATGCCGAACTATTTTTTGTTATCGACGAAAAAAACAACCAGGTTGAACTTGCTGAAAAAGGTATCGAGTTAATTACTGCATCGGGTGAGGATCCAAACTTCTTTGTGATGCCTGATGTTGGTACCGAAATTTCGGATATCGAAAAGTCAACCCTGCCGTCTGAAGAGAAAGTTTCCCGTAAAGATGAGCTGATGCGCGACTTCTCCATCAAATCCGAACGTATACACTCGGTTAACCAGTTGCTAAAGGCTTATACTCTGTTTGAAAAAGATACAGAATACATTCTTGACGAAGGCAAAGTAAAAATAGTTGACGAGCAAACAGGCCGTGTGCTTGATGGCCGCCGCTATTCCGATGGTTTGCACCAGGCTATTGAGGCGAAGGAAAATGTGAAGGTTGAGGATGCAACGCAAACTTTTGCTACCATTACCCTGCAAAACTACTTCCGTATGTACCACAAGCTTTGCGGTATGACGGGTACTGCTGTTACCGAAGCAGGTGAGTTTTGGGAAATATACAAGCTGGATGTAGTTGAAATACCAACTAACACCAACATCAGCCGCGACGACAGGCAGGATTTGGTTTACCGCACCGTGCGTGAAAAATATAACGCCGTTGCCGAAGAGATAGCTGCCCTTACAAAGGCAGGTCGCCCGGTATTGGTGGGTACCACATCGGTAGAAATTTCGGAATTATTGAGCCGTATGCTTAAGCTGCGCGGTATTAAGCACAACGTATTGAACGCCAAGCTTCACCAAAAGGAGGCGGATATTGTGGCGGAAGCAGGTCAAACGAGCACCGTTACCATAGCTACCAACATGGCTGGTCGTGGTACGGATATAAAATTAGGCCCTGGCGTTAAAGATGCCGGAGGTTTGGCAATTGTTGGTACGGAGCGCCATGAGTCGCGCCGTGTTGACAGGCAGCTGCGTGGTCGTGCAGGCCGCCAGGGCGACCCAGGTTCGTCACAATTCTTTGTGTCGTTGGAGGATAACCTGATGCGTTTGTTTGGTTCTGAAAGGATCAGCAACCTGATGGTGAAAATGGGTATTGAGGAAGGTGAAGTAATTCAGCACTCCATGATATCAAACTCGATTGAGCGCGCGCAGAAGAAAGTGGAAGAAAACAACTTTGGTATACGTAAACGCTTGCTGGAGTATGACGATGTGATGAACTCACAGCGTACCGTTATTTACGCTAAACGTAAAAACGCACTGTTTGGCGAACGCCTGGAGGTTGATATTAACAACACCATTTTTGATGTGGTTGAAGATGTAGTAACCGAATACAAGGAAAGCAACAATTATGAAGGCTTTACGCTGGAAATGATCCGTTTATTTTCTGTTGATGTGGAAATATCACACGATGATTTTACAGCTAAAAATATCAACGGCATAGTCGACATAGCTTTTGCCGAAGTAAATGAATTTTATAAACGCAAGCACGATGCCATTGCGCAGCAGGCTTACCCAGTATTAAAAGATGTTTATGATACCCGCGGCGATTATGTAGAAAATATCGTGGTACCATTTACTGATGGCATCAACGGCATACAGGTTTCGGTTCCGCTTAAAAAAGCCATTGCCAACAAGGGCCAGGAAGTGTTTAAATCATTCGAGAAAAACGTTACCCTGTACCTGATTGACGATGCTTGGAAAGAGCACCTGCGCGAGATGGACGAGCTGAAACAATCGGTACAAAATGCTGTTTACGAACAAAAAGACCCGTTGTTGGTTTATAAGTTCGAGGCGTTTAACCTGTTCCGCGGCATGCTTGCAAGCGTGAATAAAGATTTGGTGAGCTTCCTGTTCAGGGGGGGTATACCAACCCAGCAGGAGCCCGACGAAATACGCGAAGCAAAACCACAGCCAAAGCTGGATTTGAAAAAAATGCGTACCTCGAAACCCGAACTGGTAGGCGAAGCCAATGGCGTACCTATGATGGATATGCGTGAAACACAAAAGGCAACGCCTGTACGTGTGGAGCAAAAAATTGGCAGAAACGACCCTTGCCCATGCGGTAGCGGTAAAAAGTTTAAAAACTGCCACGGTGTTGGGCAGGCATAAGGACTGAAGCAAATATTAAAGCGTCATTGCGAGGAACGAAGCAATCTCTGCACAGGACAATCAAGAACCGGGATGCTCAGGGTGAACAATACCGCCACAAGCTGTTTGGCCACTATGTAGTTAAAGGTACATGATTTGCAGTCCGCCAGTTGGCGGATCGTTCCTCGCAATGACGGGAATTGTTATATAACTATGAAAAATGCACTATCTTATAAAAAAGCTATACTTAGCCATATAAGGTGCTGCATTTTTTTTATGGCGATTTTTTTACCGGCCATGGCCTTCGCCCAAACTCGTGGCAAGGTTGAAGTAATCAAAGACCCTTTGATTGATACGTTGATGGCGCGCCGTGCATCGCTTGGCGCAATTAAGGGCATACCCGGCGTTGAAACAGGCAGCGGTTACCGTGTGCAGATATTTTTTGGATCGAGCAGGCAGGCGGCTTATGACGCACAGGCAAAATTTAACGAGGAATACCCCGAATACCGTACCTATGTTAGCTATACCGAACCAAACTTTAAAGTTCGCGCCGGCGATTTCCGTACCCGGTTGGAAGCGCAAAAACTAGCTGGTGAAGTACGTTCCATGTTTACCAGTATTTTTATTATCTCCGATAGAATAAATCTCCCCAAAACCGACCAGCCCAATGATTAAAGAGCAGATTCAGCAACTGTCTAAAAATATTTTTGATGATACCGTGGCCAACCGCCGCCACCTGCATTCGCACCCCGAGCTTTCTTTTCAAGAGGTGGAAACATCGGCATTTGTTGCAGGTAAGCTGGAAGCTTTAGGCCTTACCTACCAGCGCATGGCGGACAATGGGCTTGTGGCTTTAATAAAGGGTGATAAACCATCAGACCAGGTAGTGGCCCTGCGTGCCGATATGGACGCGCTGCCTATTACTGAGGCTAACGATGTGAGTTATAAATCGCAAAACGTAGGTGTAATGCACGCCTGCGGCCACGATGCGCACACGTCTTCATTACTGGGGACGGCTAAAATATTAACCGAATTAAAAAGCCAGTTTGGGGGCACCGTAAAGCTTATTTTTCAGCCTGCTGAAGAAAAACTTCCCGGTGGCGCCAGCCTGATGATAAAAGAAGGTGTGCTGGAAAATCCGAAGCCACAGGCTGTAATAGGTCAGCACGTAATGCCGCTGATTGAAGCGGGCAAAGTGGGTTTCCGCGCGGGCAAATACATGGCATCGACCGATGAGCTTTATGTTACTGTACGCGGCAAAGGCGGCCACGGCGCACAGCCACAACAAAACATCGATCCTGTTATTATAACTGCACACATGCTCACCGCATTGCAGCAAATAATAAGCCGCTTTGCCGACCCTAAAAGCCCCTCAGTGCTTTCGTTCGGTAAGGTAATAGCCAATGGCGCAACCAACGTTATACCCAACGAAGTATACCTGGAAGGCACCTTCCGCACCATGGACGAAAAATGGCGCAATGAGGCCCACATAAAAATGAAAAAACTGGCTGAGGGCCTTTGCGAAAGCATGGGTGCAACCTGCGAATTCAATATTGTGCGCGGCTATCCTTTCCTCATCAACGAAGAAAAACTAACCGCCAGCACCCGCGGTCACGCCGAAGATTACCTGGGCAAAGAAAACGTGCTCGACCTTGACATCTGGATGGCTGCCGAAGACTTTGCCTACTACTCGCAGGTAGCCGATTCATGCTTTTACCGCCTGGGTACCCGCAACGAAAGCCGCGGTATCACCTCATCGGTACATACCCCAACTTTCGACGTGGAAGAAACTGCATTGGAGTTAAGCACCGGCTTAATGGCTTATCTGGCGGTTAAGCAGTTGGGAAATTGAGTTTGGGGAGTTCACAGTTGATCCCGGACATTATTGAGCAGTTGCCGCGTACTCGTTTCGAACGTGCGTTTTTAATCTGTAAAAACAGTTTAATCATCCTTCCGTTAACGATAAAACATTACCATCCACATCCTTAAACCAGGCTACTTTAGCACCGCCTGGCGAAGTCCATATACCGAGGTCGTCCTGTTCCATAAAGCCATACGTTTCGCAATAAACTCCTTTTGCATTAAGCGCCCGGATGGTGGCAGCAATATCATCAACGTTCCAGCCAACAGCAGTAAACAGGTGCGGCGTTAATTCAGGGACGGTGATTACCCTTAACAAAGTTCCGTTCGAGTTAAATTCAAGCGCGTAGGCATCTTCGGACAATAGGGTTAAACCCAATACATCGCGATAAAATATTTTTGCTTCGGAAGGCTTTGTGGTGGGCACAAAGGCTTTGATAGTTTGGTTATTCAACATGATTACACGGATTAAAATATGATTACACTGATTTACTAACCGTTATCAAAATTAAAACAAAAATCCCCTTTGTCATTCTGAACGCAGCGAAGAATCTTATACTGCCAATAGGTATCCATGGGAAAGGTTATGTTCATACTCGTGAAACGTAATTAGCGAAATCAACTCAATCAGCGGTTTCGGCAGACTCTTTTATTACCCTATTTCTCTCCAGCAACAGCTTCTGCATATATCGCCCTAAAAAAAGAAAATTCACCAGCCTTCCCAATCTCCCGTAAGGGGATTCAAACGCAAAAATATCCTTCATCACCGTCTGGTTATTCACTGCAAAAAACAAATGTTCGTGCCTGAAGCCTTTGAATGCGCCGCTAACCATCTCGTCGGTAAAATGGCTGGGATATTCAAATTCAGTAATTTTTGAGGTGAGATTTTGCCAGATGCCGAAATGCTTTGCCCGCCAGGTTACCGTTTCGCCCAACTCGATCAGCCCGCTGGTGCGCCCGGCAATAGCCTGCTCGCCGGTTTGCTTAGTCGATTCAATGTGCAAATCAATGCTGCGCGACAAATCAAAACACCGCCCGATGGGGGCATTGATTGGGGTTGATAACTCTATCTGCGTTACATTTCCCGGAGTAAAAAGCCCCTTTGATACCGCCAGCGCATAGCGGTAACCGCGTCGCAATTTAAAACGAACAGTGTTTGACGGATATACATGGCGACGGGGTTGCTTCGTCGTTCCTCCTCGCAATGACATAGTTTATTATTTAATTCAATAAGGAATCAACGAAATCAGCGAAATCAAAACAATCAGCGGTTAAAATTCCGCATTCTTCGGATATCTTGGAAAAGGAATAACATCCCTGATATTACCCATACCAGTTACAAACAGCACCAAACGTTCAAAGCCCAGCCCAAAACCAGCATGCGGACAAGCGCCAAACCTGCGGGTGTCCAAATACCACCAAAGCTCGTCTTTAGGGATGCCCATCTCGTCCATGCGTTGTTCCAGTTTCTCCAAACGCTCCTCACGCTGTGAGCCGCCCACAATTTCGCCAATGCCGGGGAACAGGATATCCATAGCGCGAACAGTCTCGCGGCCGTTTGCATCAGGCTCGTTCTGGCGCATGTAAAAGGCCTTTATTTCTTTAGGGTAATCGGTTAATATTACCGGCTTTTTAAAGTGCTTCTCTACCAAATAACGTTCGTGCTCCGATTGCAAATCCGTTCCCCAACCTTCAACCGGGTATTGGAATTTCTTCTTCTTGTTCGGGGTCGATTCTTTTAAAATATCAATGGCCTCGGTATAAGTAAGGCGCTCAAAATCGTTATCCAAACAAAACTGCAGCTTTTCGAGCAGGCTCATTTCTGAACGTTCGTTTTGCGGTTTCTGCTTTTCCTCTTCCGCCAGGCGTTGGGTTAAAAACTCAATGTCTTCAGCGTTTTTGTCGAGCGCGTATTTTATAACATATTTCAGCATGTCCTCGGCGAGGTCCATGTTATCGTTCAGATCGTTAAAGGCAACCTCGGGCTCAATCATCCAAAACTCGGCCAGGTGGCGGGTGGTGTTTGAGTTCTCGGCGCGGAATGTTGGACCGAAAGTATAAATATCGCTCAAGGCCATAGCACCCAGCTCGCCTTCCAGCTGACCGGAAACCGTGAGGTTGGTAGCCTTGGCAAAAAAGTCCTGCGAAAAGTCAACTTCACCGCTTTCGGTTTTTGGCGGGTTAGCTAAATCAAAGTTGGTAACGTGGAAAGTCTCCCCTGCACCCTCTGCATCCGATGCGGTAATAATGGGCGTATGCAGGTAAATAAACCCGCGCTCCTGGAAAAACTGGTGTACTGCAAAAGCCAGGCTATTACGCACCCGGAAGATAGCGCCGAATGTATTGGTGCGGAAACGCAGGTGAGCGATCTCGCGCAAAAACTCCAGGCTGGGGCGGTTTTTTAATTGCAGGGGATATTTCTCCGGGTCGCAGTCGCCCAGTATTTCAATGTCTTTTGCAACAATTTCTACTTTTTGGCCCTTGCCCAAACTTGCAATCAATTCGCCGGTAACGCTGATAGCAGCGCCAACGGTAATGCGTTTCAGCAGGTTTGGGTCGGTGTTTTCAAAATCAACAACAATTTGAATGTTGTTATTAGTTGAGCCATCATTTAAAGCAATAAAACGATTTTGACGGAAGGCGCGTACCCAACCGTTAATTTTTATATCGATACCTGTTTGTTCGCTTTCTAATAATGCTTTGATCTTTATCCGCTGGCTCATATTAAAATATTTGAGGGGCAAAAATACGATTATTTGGGGGTTGTCTGAATCAGAATTTTCAGAATTAGAGAATTAGCGGGATGATGCTTAAAATGTTGATTGAAAATCCATTCTGAAAATCTTTCAATTCTATAAATTCTGATTCAGACTATTGTTTAAGTTTGTTTCACCATGAATCCAAAAGCAAGCCTTATTGTCGGCATCCTCTGTATTTCGTTTTCGCCAATATTTGTAAAGCTCGCCGGCGGCTCGCCAATTACATCAGGGTTTTACCGCATATTTATTGCCTGGTTTTGCCTGCTGCCGTATTGCCTGGTAAAAGGAAATCTTAAAATTGCCCGTAAAGATTTAATGGTGGCCCTTCTTGGCGGCATAGTATTCGCCCTTGATATTGCGGTTTGGAACCTGTCGCTTACCAAAATATCTGCAACCGTATCAACCCTTATTGCCAACCTGGCCCCTGTTTGGGTTGGGTTGATGACCTATTTTATATTTAAAAAGGCCACCGGCCGCCTGTTTTGGATAGGCACTTGCGTAGCTATTACCGGTATGGTTATTTTGGTGGGCTACCAACACTTATTTGCCCTCGAACTTAATGCTGGTATATTACTTGCATTGCTGGCCAGCCTGTTTTATGCCATTTATATTGTGATAACCCGTGGCATCCTCCAAAATATAAGTACCGTAACATTTATGTTTTACAATATGCTGGCGGGCAGCGTGTTTCTATTTTTGATCAACCTGTTCCTGCATAATCAAATGGTCGATTTTTCCCTGTCAACCTGGCTTTGCTTTTTAGGCATGGGTGTACTTTGCCAACTGGCCGGATGGTTAACCATCAACCACTCGCTGCGGTTTTTGGAATCGACCAAAGTGTCCATCGCCTTATTGAGCCAAACTGTAATCGCAGGTTTTTTAGCTATATTTTTACTGAATGAAACACTGGAATTAAATGAAATAATTGGCAGCGCAATTGTTTTGGCAGGTATAGCAGTTACATTTTTGAGACCAAAGAAACAGGTGGCCGTATCTTAATTACTGCGGCATCACGGCGTAAAATTTCCCTTCGGTAAAGCTTAATTTATCAGGCCCGGCACCGCTTACTTTCACAAAGTTTAACAGGAAAGTGCCGTTAACAATATTGGTAGCCACGTTAAAATCGCGTATGGTAACGGTGTTGGTTAAAGTGGCGTCAATTTTATAATTGCCGGTAACCGCGTCCATACCTATGGTGGTAAAGTAAACTGCCTGGCCCGGTTTAATAGTATAGGTGCCTTTTGACAGCGCTTTTAAATTAAAATACAGGGTTTCTTCGCCGGTTGCCTTAAAGCCGCCTACCTGCACCGAGTCTTTACCGGCAAGGTAGCCTGCAAAAGGCCGGCCCACCCAGGCCTGGCCATTTTTAAAGGCGCCCATAAAAAGATCGGTTACCACATTTTGGTTGTCTTTTTTGCACCCTGTAAATATCAGGCAACAAATAAAGGGTACGGCAAGTAATAGCTTTTTCATATCACAAATAATTAACCAGGTACTATTTAAGTTAATTACGTAGAATTAACGCGTTGCGATACAGGAGACTATAAATTTTTAAACGTGGACGCATTAACCAGGTCAAAAGATTCCGGGTTCTGCTTTAAAAGCAATGGCGCTAATATTATTCGGGGAGTTTTACACGAAAGCTACTGCCGCCAAACGTAAGCTGGACATATTCGGTGATTGAATTTTTCAGCATGTAAAAATCGCCGCTGCCCGATATGATATTGTTTTTGGCATCGTAGCTGCTAATAACCAATTTGCTGTGTTGAGTTGTGTCGAGGCGGTAATCGCTGGTTAGCGCATCCATGCCTATGGTAGTAAAAAATTTGGCCTGACCGAGTGTCAAAGGATAGGTGCCGGCGCCATTAAATTTGATATCGATATAAAGTTGTTCTTCGCCAGTGGGTCTGAATGCTGTTATCCTTAAACTGTCCCCGAGAATTTTAGCGGCGGAACCCTGGGCACCCCAGTCGACGCCGTTTTTGCTGGAGTTAAAATAAAAATCCTGGCGTATTACCTTAGTGTCCTTATGGCACGATGAGATAATTACACAAACAGCACAACAAACTACGGATAATAATTTTTTCATGTTTACAGGATAGCATTTTTAAACAATACGGTAAAGTTAGCAAAATGCTACAGGTTTAAAATTAACCGGGTTAACAAACGCTAAAAAAGCTATTTTTGTGTAACACAAAAACACCGTATTTATTAATGATTATCAAATCGACTATCGACCGTATTATGGAAGCCACAGATATTGTGGAGGTGATAGGCGAATTTGTGCAATTAAAAAAACGTGGCGCCAATTATGTGGGGCTTTCGCCGTTTGCCAATGAACGTACGCCATCTTTCACGGTATCGCCGGCCAAAGGTATTTTTAAAGACTTTTCGTCGGGCAAAGGTGGTTCGGCCGTTACGTTCTTAATGGAACTGGAGAAATTCAGCTATCCTGAAGCCCTGAAATGGCTTGCAAAAAAATACGGCATCGAGGTTGAGGAAACGGTAGAATCGACGGAAAACCGCGAAGAAGAAAACCGCCGCGAAAGCCTGATGATCGTAAGCGGGTATGCTGCCAAATTTTTTCATGAAAGCTTACTGGAGACCGAAGAAGGCAAAAGCATCGGACTGAGCTATTTTAAAGAGCGCGGTTTTACAAACGATACCATAAAGAAATTTGAACTTGGCTACTCGCCCGACCAGTGGGAAGCCTTTACCGGCCAGGCACTGAAAGACGGCTACCAGGAAGATTTTATGGTGGAGACCGGCCTTTCGGTTAAGCGCGACAATGGCTCGCTGTACGACCGTTACCGCGGCAGGGTAATGTTCCCTATCCATAGCTTCACCGGCAGGGTAATTGCCTTTGGTGGCCGCACGCTAAAAAACGACAAGAACGTCCCCAAATATGTAAACTCGCCGGAATCGGAGATTTATCATAAATCGAACGTATTATACGGGCTTTACTTTGCCAAGAAAGCTATCCGCGAGGAGGATAACTGTTATTTGGTGGAGGGTTATGCAGACGTGCTATCAGTACACCAGGCTGGTATTGAAAATGTTGTGGCCTCGTCAGGCACATCATTAACCGTTGAGCAGATACGCCTGATCAGCCGCTTCACCAAAAATATCACCATTTTATACGATGGGGATGCCGCGGGCATAAAAGCATCATTGCGCGGGCTGGATATGATTCTGGAAGAAGGGCTGAACGTAAAAGTTGTGCTCTTCCCCGATGGCCACGACCCGGATTCATTCGTACGCAACTTTGGCACCAACGGGTTTAAAAAACACATAGCCGATAACAAGAAGGATTTCATCCTTTTTAAAACAGATATACTGCTAAAAGAAGTAGGCAACGATCCTATAAAAAAAGCAGAAGTTATACGCGAGATTGTTGAAAGTATTGCCAAAATACCAGATTCGATAAAGGCATCGGTGTTTATCAAGGAGTGTAGTTACCAGCTGCAGATTGATGAGCGCGCGCTGTTGTCTGAGCTCAACAAAATGCGTACTGCCAAAGCCCGCAAGGACTCGCAGCAACAGCAGAATGCAAGGCCAGCACCGGTTGATGAACCCCATTTTTTTGATGAGCCGCAGGAACGCGTTGAACGGGAAGATGCAACACAGGAGAAAGAGATCATCCGCCTGCTGCTTTTATATGGTAACAAAGTTATCGACTGGGACGGCATCGCCAATACTTATATTGGCCCCTTTATGATTGCTGAACTGAGCGATGTAGATTTTGATTACCCGGCCGCCAAAAAGTTCACTGAAATATACCGCCGCGAAGTGGAAAACGGGGTGTTGCCTGATGAGCAGTATTTTATCCATTATGCCGATAAAGAAATTGTTGACTTAACGGTAACCCAGATAGCCACCAAGTACACCCTGAGCGAAAACTGGTACGAGATGCACAAAATTTTGGTGCCCGATGAACAGGCCAATATGAAGGCCACCATACTTGGCGCTATTTTTCACCTCAAAAAGCATAAGATTGGGAAAATACTGGAAGGACTGCGCAAGGAACTGCAAACAACCAGCGTTGAGGCCGACCAGGAAATACTGCTAAACCAGTATATGCACATGAAAAAGGTGGAGAAAACCATTTCGGATTATTTGGGCTCAGTAATTTTGAAATAATATACATGCGGTACCTATATCTCTTGGCAGTTTTGTTTTGTGAGTTTCTTTTATTTAAACTTCTTGTACTGTTAGATAGCGCTACGTATTTAGTCCCGATATTTACTTTAATTTTAATAGCAGGTGCCCTTTTAATCGCAGTAAACAACAGCCAAAGTAAATTTATAAAAGACTTGGGTTGGGGTATGATAGGTGCCGGCTCAATTGGAGTTTTTTTAGTGGTTGGTTTTTTTATATGGGTAGCGTTCAATTTTTCTAAATAATGGCAAAACACCTCGACCTTGGTCGCCGGGGCGAAAGCCTGGCAAAAGAGCACCTGGAGAAAACAGGCTACGAAATTTTAGACGAAAACTGGACGCACGGGCGTTTGGAGGTTGACCTTATTGCGTATAAAAATAAGGTGATTATATTTACCGAAGTAAAAACCCGTACAGGCAACTGGTTTGGCGAGCCCGAGGACTTTGTGGATGCCCGCAAACAACGCCTGCTGGTTGATGCCGCCGATGAGTACCTTTACCTGATGAACCACCAGGGCGAAGTGCGGTTTGATATTATATCGGTTTTATTTGACAAAAATAACAATTACACACTAAAACATATAGAAGACGCGTTTTGGCCAACAGCCATGTAACATCATCATGAAATTAAAATACAACATACTATTTGCAGCAGCCATTCTATTGGCTTTTGGCTGTGACAGTTGCAAAAACAAAAGTACGGACGACACCAATATTACCGTAAGTCCTGAAGCAGGCACATCATACAAAACCGGCGATGTGGTACAGGTGAAAGCGCATTACGCCGCAAATGTGAAAGCCGATTCTATTGTGTTTTTGGTTGACTCCGCACGGGTTGGGGCAAAGAAAGACTCCGGCGCTTTTGCGTTAAAAACCGACAGTATGCCGGTTGGTCCGCGCGTAATAACCGCCCGGGTTTACTCAGGAGGAAAACCGCAGGAGTCATCAACCAATATTGTGCTGATGCCCGCCAAAGCACCGGTTGAGTATACCTTTAAAGTGGAGAAAACCTTCCCGCATGATACCAGCTGCTATACCGAAGGACTGATATACCAGGATGGCGTTATTTACGAGAGCGGTGGCGGTACGCCCGCAGATGGTAATGGCCAGTCGAGTTTGCGGAAAGTTGATTTGACCACCGGCAAAATCCTGAAAAAAGTAATGAACGATACCAGCATATTTGCCGAAGGGATATCGATTGTAGGTGATAAGCTGATCCAGTTAACCTGGAAATCAAAAATTGGTTATGAATACAACAAAGACTCTTTCGCACTGCTAAAAACTTTCCCCAACAACGTGGGCGTTGAAGGTTGGGGCCTATGTTTCGACGGCAAGAGGCTGTATATGGACGACAGCACCAACCGTATCTGGTTTTTAGACAAGGATAATTACCGCCAAACAGGCTCAATTGATGTGTATGACGATAAAGGCGCAGTTACTAAAATAAACGAACTGGAGTACATTGAGGGTAAGATTTATGCTAATATCTGGACTACAAATAATATTATCATTATCGACCCAAAAACAGGCGAAGTAATAGGAAAAATTGATCTGACCAACCTGTACCCGGAAAAGACCCGCAGGGTCGGCGCCGATGTATTAAACGGCATTGCCTATGATGCTGCCACTAAACGGATTTTTATAACGGGTAAAAAGTGGCCGAAGATGTACCAGGTTACTTTTACGCCTAAAGGTGGAACGAAGTAAAAACACGGTCGGTCATGGCGAGGAACAGCCTGTCCTGAGTTATTCGGGAAAGCCATCTCTACAAAGGACAGTCACGAATCCTTATTTCTATGGTGACCTGGATGCGGCATATGGGTGGTCGTTGAGAGCCCTTTTGATGAAAATACTTGAACTTCGGCTGGAATTATCTATCTTAGACTAACCTTTCGCGCTATTATGTTCAAAAATATCTTTTCTTTCTATGGCCGCATCAGGCGCACCGAGTTTTGCCTCAGCTTGCTCATGTGGTGGACTGGATATTTCATAATATTGTATTTTTCGGAAGGTTTCGACGGCGAAAAAATTGTATTGCTGGGGCTCATACCGCTTATATGGTTCAGACTTACCCAAAGCGCCAAAAGATGCCACGACCTTGGCAATAGCGGCTGGTGGCAACTAATCCCCTTTTATGTTTTATGGCTGATGTTCCAGGAAGGGAGCAGAGTATATAACGAGTACGGCGAAAGTCCAAAACCGCCCAAGCAGTTTAGCGGATTTGATTACCGGGAGCCTGTTAATAATAGCAATGCTTTTCAGCAATCATCACGTGCGGATGATAAGCCGGTGAGCTAACCCGGGAGCAAAGTGATTAAGCGAGATGAAATTATTCGTAACTAAAAAAATCAGCCAATTTTTGACAGACCATTCGGTTTGTTGGTTCATCCATTTCCCCAAGCTTTTTTATCAGCCTTAGCTTCGAAACGGAACGGATATGGTCCAATGCTATTTGCCCGGTTTTATTTTGGAAAGTACAGTTTACCCGTTGCGGATATGGCTTGATGGCCGATGTCATTGCGGCAACGGTAACCGTTGCCAGTAATTTATTCACTTCATCGGGCGAAATAATAATACAAGGTCTGGTTTTGCTGATTTCGCTACCTACTACCGGATTTAGATCAACCAGCCAAATCTCAAAACGCTTAATTACCATTGCCACTCCTGTTCTGTCAGATCATCATTAAAACCTTCCAATAATTCGTCATCAGGTTGATGGCCGGCTTTAATAGCTGTAGCTAACTGCTCCTCCCAGCCTTCGCGCGATTGGCGTTTTGATTTAATAAGAATGCCTTTTTCAGTAGGATTAATTTCTATATTATTTGAAAGCTCATATTGTTGTATAAGCGACTTTGGTAGTCGTATACCATAGGAGTTGCCGATTTTAATAAGCTTGGTTTCCATAGTATAAAGTTAGCACAAAGTAATTACAATTAAAGTATTATTATTTTAAACGAGTAATTCGTCCGGGCGCGTCACGTTACTTGCCGACAAATTTTCTCCTCGTTCGTTGTCGAAATGACACGGGAAGGAGAGAGCTCAATCCAACTTAATGAACCTAATCAACCACTTCACTACAACTTAATCTCACCCCATCCCTTCCGGTATTCCCGTTTAATATATTGGTTTGCCGGTTCAAAGTTGGTGATGCGCATGTTTTCGCCATCCCATTTAAGGGCAGTATAGCGGCCACTGAATTTGTAGCCTTCCATATTACCGTAAACGGGGTCGTTGCGTTTTATTTTCTCCTGTATGTTAAAGGTGCGCAGCAGCAGGTTGCCCATCAGCACGGTTTCGGTAAGCGGTCCGGCATAACCCACAAACGGCGAGTCGACCTCCATTTTGCCATACCCGGCAATACTGGCATCAACCCATTGCCACCAATGGCCATCCATACCGCCTTCAATACGTGGATATTTTTCGGGGACATGGATATCCTTATTCAAACTCAATGGCAATAATCGCGGGTGACTGCCACCCCAACCGCAACTGGCCTTACCCTTAGAACCAATAAAAAGTGTGCAGCCCTCAAAATCATTTTCGGCTGGTATATCGCCCAGGGCCTCATTTTGGTTGAGGCTTGGGTCAAGCTCGCCCAGCCGCTCCGGCGTAATGCCGCCATCCATCCAGTATAAATCAAGCGTTTTGCCGTTTTGCTGGGTAAACTTAAATTTAATACTGCTTGATACCGGCCCGCTTTCGGGATAAATACCTTCTTTAAATATGCCGCTGTACACCGTACTTGCGCTGCCCGATACCTCGGTAGGATAGCCCAGGCCCAGCAACTTAAATGGCGGCCCCATTATATGGCAACCCATATCGCCAAGGGCACCGGTGCCAAACTCCCACCAGCCGCGCCAGTTAAAAGGCACCAGGTTATCTATATAATTAGTTTCTTTAGCGGTACCCAGCCACAAATCCCACTTCAGTTCCTTCGGCACCTGTGGCCCTGATTTTGGCCAGCTGATACCCTGCGGCCAAACCGGGCGGTCGGTCCAGCAATAAACTTTTTCAATATCGCCAAGCAGACCTGCTTCTATCCATTCGCGCAGGGTACGCATGCCGTCGCAGCTGGCGCCCTGGTCGCCCATTTGGGTAACCACCTGGTATTTTTTGCTTGCCTCGGTTAATATGCGAGCCTCGTAAATGTCATGTGTTAGCGGTTTTTGCAGGTACAAATGCTTCTTCAGTTGCATAGCACTTAAACCAACAATGGCGTGGTTATGGTCGGGGATGGCAACGGTAACCGCGTCAAAGTTTTTGTGCTCCTTGTCAAACATCTCGCGCCAGTCGTGGTAAAACTTCGCCTTCGGGAACTCTTTGCGGCGTGCGGTTGCGGGGCGCTCATCCACATCGCATAAAAAAGCTATTTCGGCATTCTTTTTCGGCGCGGTCGCATAATGGTGAATGTCGTTTTCGGCCTCGCCTCCGGTGCCAACAGCAGCAATGTAAAGCTTGTCGCTGGGGGCGGTGTAGCCGGTGCCGCCCAGCACGTAACGGGGTACAATGTAAAAGCCTGCAGCGGCAACTGCCGCTTTTTTAATAAAGTCGCCGCGGGTAATGGCGGAGGGAGTGGTTTCTTCTTTCTTTTCCATAGCGATTTTATTTATGCAAAGGTTTTACAGAAACTTCCTTAAAAAATACCACATCATCATTGCCATGATTTTGCAGACCTATGTAACCCTCCAGTGGCCGCGGACCACGCCATGGTTCAAAGTCAAACTTGCGCTTCGGGGTTGGCTGGCCTTCGGTATAGTCGGTAACCTTTTGGCCGTTAACGGTAACAATGGTACGCAGGCCGTCGAGGGTAATTTCCATGGTATTCCACTCAGGGCCCGGCTTGCCGGGTTTGGCCAGTGGTTTAGTAAGTGAGTACAAGGTGCCGGTTACGTGGTATTCGTCTTCTTTTGATGTTTCGGGATGGTTGTCGATTTGAACTTCGTAGCCATAAAATACCGGCATCCATTCTTCGCGCGGCTCAATAGGTATGCGTATAAACACGCCGGAGTTACTGTTAAACTTTTCCATTTTATATACCACGCGTATTACGCAATTGCTGAACTTTTCTTTGCTCCAGTACTCCAAACCCATGCCGCCATGGCTGCCGGTTAAGCCATCCTTAACGTAGCGACTGCCGGGGCCAACGTGTTTCCAGCCGTTGTTTAAATCCTTGCCGTTGAACAGTTGCCGCCAGCCGTTTTTGTCTTGCGCTTTAGTGCCCGCAGCCGAAAATAAAAGAACAGTAATACAGCCCGCGCGAAATAGGTGTTTGATAATTTTCATATCCAGGTATAGAAAGTGGTTTATAATTGGGAGAAACTAATGTACCTGCTTTTTTTGATTGTTGCAATAACACATAAAGGAATAAGCAAGGTGAGAGACGAAAAAAATAAGATTAATGAGGCAAGATCCAGAGGAACAGCTACACCCCTACAACTTCACCAACATCACTCAACAAAACAACCGCCTGGTCAATACTATTCACGCCTTCAATACTCAGGCGTAGTGTGTTCTTAACCTCTTTTAAGTTGGTGCGCCTTGGGTTGGCTTGCACAAAGCGCAATACATTACGGAATGCCTCCGTTTCAAAATAGGGCGATTGCTGGTCGGTGATGAAATAGCCACGCAACACATTCTTTTTGAGGGATATTTTCTCGAAGCCGATTGATTTGCCTAGCCATTGCAAGCGCATGGTGTTCAGCAGGTCGTTTACTTGTGGCGGGATAGGGCCAAAGCGGTCGTGCAATTGCTGCTGGAAAGCAACCAGTTCGGTTTCGTTTTCCAGTTTTGATAGTTCAGTATACAGGTTATAGCGCTCGGCTATGCTGGTTACATATTCATCGGGGATGAGTATTTCCTGGTCGGTATCAATCTGGGTAAAGGCAATGAACGGCCGCGGCTTATCATCCGGGAATACGCCTTTAAATTCATCTTCCTTCAGTTCCTGTATGGCCTCGTCCAATATCTTATGGTACATCTCGAAACCGATTTCGGCAATAAAACCACTTTGCTCGGCACCCAGCAGGTTGCCGCTGCCGCGGATGTCCAAATCGCGCATGGCCACGTTAAAGCCGCTGCCCAAATCGCTGAACTCCTCGATTGCGCTCAAACGTTTCCGGGCCTCGCTGGTAAGCGTTGATAACGGCGGACTCAGCAAATAGCAATATGCCTTCTTATTGCTCCGCCCAACGCGACCCCGCATCTGGTGTAAATCACTCAGCCCAAACATGTGGGCATAATTGATGATGATGGTATTAGCGTTAGGAATATCCAGCCCGGCCTCGATGATGGTAGTTGCTACCAGCACATCATATTCGCCGTTTACAAACTTCAGCATCACATCTTCCAGCGCATCGCCTTCCAGCTGACCGTGGGCTATACCAATGCGCGCTTTTGGTACCAACTTGTGTATCATGCCGCCAAGTTGTGGTAAATCGGCAACGCGGTTATGGATAAAAAA
Source organism: Mucilaginibacter sp. (assembly GCF_025359345.1). Taxonomy (GTDB): domain Bacteria; phylum Bacteroidota; class Bacteroidia; order Sphingobacteriales; family Sphingobacteriaceae; genus Mucilaginibacter. Next base: position 44,730 of record NZ_JANYGQ010000013.1, on the reverse strand, counting down.
CACCTGTCCACCCCGGTCAATTTCGTGATCAACAGCTTCCTTTATCAGCGTATCGTTAAATACATGCAATTCGGTAACAACAGGCTGCCGGTTTGGCGGCGGGGTTGATATAATGGATAAATCCCTCGCGCCCATCAGCGAAAAATGCAGCGTACGCGGGATCGGAGTTGCTGTTAACGTAAGCGTATCCACATTGGCACGCATTTGTTTCAGCTTTTCCTTAGTGCCCACCCCGAATTTTTGCTCCTCATCGATGATCATCAGCCCCAAATCCTTAAACTTTACATCCTTGCTCACCAGTCGGTGCGTGCCGATGATGATGTCGACCTTGCCGTCTTTCAGCTTCTCTAAAGTTTCCTTTATCTGCTTGCTGCTTTTAAAGCGGTTTACGTAATCGATGTTTGCGGGGAAACCCTTTAACCTGTCGGTAAATGTTTTGTAGTGTTGTGCAGCCAGGATAGTCGTAGGCACCAAAATGGCAACCTGCTTGCTGTCGGCAACCGCTTTAAACGCTGCACGGATAGCAACTTCGGTTTTGCCAAAACCCACATCGCCGCAAATCAGGCGGTCCATAGGGTGCGGCGATTCCATGTCCTTCTTAAGGTCGGCAGTGGCTTTTTCCTGGTCAGGGGTATCCTCGTAAATAAATGAGGCTTCCAGTTCGGTTTGTAAGTAACTGTCGCGACTGAATGCGTTGCCCACCTGTGTTTTACGGATAGCGTAAAGCTTAATCAGGTCGCGCGCTATGTCTTTAACTTTTTTTTTTGTTGTTTTCTTCAGCCGTTCCCAGGTATCAGTACCAAGCTTGTTCATTTTGGGCATGTGCCCTTCTTTGCCGCTGTATTTGCTGATGCGGTTTAACGAATTGATGTTTACATACAGCAAATCATTATCGGCATATACCAGGCGAATCATCTCCTGCATTTTGCCGTTTACCTCCACTTTCTCCAGCCCGGCGTATTTGCCTATGCCATGGTCAATGTGGGTAACGTAATCGCCGGCCTTTAGCTCACGCAGCTCTTTCAGGGTGATGGCCTGCGAGCGCTGGTAGCCCTTCTTAAGCTTATATTTATAGTAACGGTCGAAAATCTGGTGATCAGTGTACCAAGCCAGTTTTTGTTCCCTGTCCACAAAGCCCTCCCGGATGGAAATACTTATGGGTGTAAACTTCACCGTCTTATCCAGATCGTCCAATATGGCATAAAGCCGCTCCACCTGCCTGGCCGAATCGGTAAGGATAAAATTTTCAATCTTATCCGTTTCGTTATTCTTAAAATTATGTATCAGCAGCGTAAAATCTTTATTGAAAGATGGCTGCGGACGCATATCGAAATTTACCGCTTTGGCATCGTTGTAAAAAAACTGTTTGCCAAACTCAACCAGCGGAAAATCATGCAGCTGGTCGGCTATTAGTTTTTCGTCGGTAAAAGAAAATTTAGGGTCTATCCAATCCTGGTTTTGATTTTTTTCATCAGCAGACAAGGCTTTCCACAGTGTGTTGGCTTTTTTAAACCCGCTTTGGATAATATCCAGCGTAAACTGTACATCTTTTATCCAAACCTGGGTACCGGCATCTACATATTCCAGCAGGGATATATTGCTTTCCGTTAAAAATTTCGATTGTACGTTAGGTACTATCGTAATGCTTTTCACCTGCTCAACAGATAGCTGGCTCTCGATCTCGAAGGTACGGATGGACTCAATTAAATCGCCAAAAAACTCGACGCGGTAAGGCAACTCGTGCGAAAAGGAAAATATATCCACAATGCCGCCGCGGATAGAAAATTGCCCCGGCTCGTAAACAAAATCAACCCGGTCGAAATCATATTCCACCAAAAACTCGTTGATAAAATCAATCCCAAGCTTGTTGTTTACCGAAATTTCTAACGTGTTTTTTTCGAGCGATGCGCGGTCAATCACCTTTTCGGCGAGGGCTTCGGGGTAAGTAACTATCAGTTGGCCAAACTCCGACGAGTGGTTCAGTTCATTCAACACTTCGGCGCGGGCCAAAACATTGCTGCTGTCGGGTTGGGTAAATTCAAATGGTTTGCGGTACGATGAAGGGAAAAGCAATACTTCCTTACCGGTAAGGTTTTCTAAATCGGCCTGGAAGTAGCCGGCCTCTTCGCGTTCGGGCAGCACAAAAATCATGTGCTTATGCTGCAAAAAATACAATGCTACCGCAATGGCCGCATCACTTGATCCGACTAAACCTCGCAGCTGTACCCTTGGATTTTTTGAACTATTGAGCGCTTCCGCCAACGTTTTTACCCGGTCATCAGCCTTATATCTATCTAATATATCACGGATATTCAAAACTGCCGCAAATATACGCAAAAAAGGCGCTTGAATAAATGACGGCTGGCACTTGAAAAATTATTGCAAACAATATTGCGCTATAATTACTTTTAAGTAGTAAATTAGTGTAATAGAGATTAGAGATCGGAGGTTAGAGATTAGTTCCTGCCTTCTGATTAATCTCTGATCTCTAACCTCTAGTCAATTATAAACCAACCTATACTATGAAGAATGCAATTATTTTTGGCCTGTTGATAGGCGTTTTAAGCGGAGCCTGGATGTTTATTATGCACGCACTGGGCTATTCTCCGCAACAAAGCGGCGTTGAACCGATTGAATATGTATCCGTAATTATTCCGTTAATAATTTTATACCTGGGCGTGCGCAGTTATCGCACCAACGAATGCGGTGGCAAGATGGGTTTTTTAGAGGCCCTGATGCAAAGCTTTAAAATATTAATTGTGGGGGGCATAGTAACGGTTGTCGCCGCTATAATTTTCATCGATGAATTTGCAAAAGAGGCCAGCCTGATGAATTTTTCGGGCAGGATATTTGGCGCCCTGTTAGTTGGCATTTTATTTTCACTGGGCGTGTCGGTACTTTTCACCAGCAAACCCAATAAGGTTGATTAAAACAGTTTTCCATAAATACTTTGAACTTGCGTTTTGGGTGGTGGCGCTTATAGCTTTAGCCATTGCTAATCCAACCGACCAATCACACTTTTCGTTATGCCCGTTAAAACTGATGGGCATAACCTGGTGCCCCGGCTGCGGCCTGGGGCATTCCATTTCGTTTCTGTTTCACGGCGATATTAAAAGCTCCTTTCATTCACACTGGTTGGGGATACCGGCGCTGGGTATGATCTTATACAGGGTTTATGCTTTAGCGAGGCTGAGGATGGAAGAAAATATGAGGTTGTCTGAACCATGATTTTGAGGATTTATTGATTACCATGATTCCTTAACGCGGCCCTCACCACTGAGTTTAGCGTAAGTTCCACCAACGCCAATAAAATTGCCCCATTATTTTAAACCTTTCGTTCCGGCTGACGTCTAACCGGGGTAAACCTTAACTTTTACCCTATGCGCCTTATAAAAAAACTACTGCTTGCAGGCAGCCTGGTTGCTATCCTGGGTTCGTGCAAAAAAGAAACTGTAAAACCGGCAAATGTTATATCGTACAAAGTTGACGGTATTGTGAAAACTTTTAACCCGGATGCGTCTTACTTTGCCGACAATTCATTATTGATTTCTGGCGGCGGAGGTGCCAGTCCGGAAATATCGCTTTACATTTATACCAATACCAAAGTCGAGAATTTTTATTTTCAACGCAGAGGCGATAACGCAATTGGCTCATACCAGCCAGGTGGATTTGTAAGTGACTCAGGAAAACTGGTTATCAGCTCATTTGATGGCAAGCGCATTAGCGGAACATTCGAATTCAGGGGCCGAAACAGCCATGGTAGTAAAAACATTACTGAAGGGCAATTTACTACCGAGGTAATTAATTTTACCAGGGATATCGTGCTGCCGCCTGAAATCGATCCATCTACCGATAATTAGACCGCTGATTATTATGATTTTTCGCAATTGTTTATTTCTTTTAAGGCACTCAAGAGGGCTGCGCCGTTGCGTTGATTTCGCGGATTATAGATACAGCGCACCACCAGCAATTCGATAAATCCGAAATCGAACATCCGACCGCGTGCCGCCTTAGCTTTAGCGGTGGCGCAAATCCGACATTATTTCACCGCTTTATTCCCCGTCCTCACCGATAACTTTATTCTGTTAGCCAACTTTGCGTAGGCCAAATTTTAATTCTACCTTAGTTTTATGTCGCAATTAAGAATAATCACCTAAAAAAATTAAGAAAATGGACATGTATCAAAATCCTTATATGGCGTTTCCGGGGATAACTCCAGAGGAAATGGGTTTTTTACAACAAGGCACCGCTGAACTTACTGAAAACCAGAAAAAATATTTTTATATGGCGTATTCAGGCAAAAGGAAATCTGAGCAGGATTTGCTGATCTTCTGCCTGGTGGGCTTGTTTTTAGTGCCCGGCCTGCAGCGGTTTATCGTTGGCCAGATAGGCATGGGCTTGTTATATTTCTTTACAATTGGTCTTTGCTTTATCGGCTCAATTGTCGACCTGATAAACCATAAGTCGCTTGCTGCTGAGTATAACAGAAAAATGGCCTATGAGTGCTTCCAGATGGCAAGAATGAGCAGTTAAAGAAAGTTACCGCCGCGGCGATTAAAATAAAAAAGGGCAAAAAATAAAATATTTTTTGCCCTTTTTTATTGGCATGCCATTTAATTCCTAAAAATGGAATTTTCTTCCAAAAACCATTAACTCTTAGCCTTATCAATCACCGCCTGGTTCAGGCGCACATACTCTTCGTCGTTTGATGCCTTTGCCAGTGCAACGCCTTCCTGGGCTGCTTTGATAGCTGCCGTTTTGTCGCCCATTTTTAAGCGGATACGAGCTTCCCATAATTTATACCATGGACCCTTCGGTTCAACCTTTTGGGCCTCCAGCGCCCAGCCAAGGGCTTTTTTCATGTCTTTATTGTTTTCGTAATAATATTGTATCGCATTAAAGTAATACGGCTTACGGTCTCCCTGCATCAATTTGTCAATATTGGCTGTAATTTTGGCATCATCATCAGTATTTAACTTAATGTATACCGAGGTGTGGTCCCAAACCAGGTGCAAATCAGCCGAATGGGTGGTTACATCGGCAAATTGTATGGTAAAGCTCTCCCGTTTTTCGGCGCGGTATGTGGACTTAACTTTAACGCGCAGCAGGTCGTCTTTTTCTTTGTAGCTATAAGCGCCCCATTGTTTAGCTGTTTTATTCAGTATAATGGTCCATTCAGTTTTGTCGGGAATAGTGAACAACGAATACGTGCCGGCGGGTACGCTGTGGCCCTCAAAAATCACATTTTCGGTAAAGCTGATGGTTGTGGCTGCGTTGGCACCGGTACGCCAAACTTCGCCGTAAGGGTTTATGCCGCCAAATATCACGCGGTCCTTAACGCTTGGACGTGAATAAGTTATGGTAACTTTGCCAAGTCCAAAATCCTGTATAATAGTTTGCGTTGGGCTGGCTTCGGGTATGCGCGGCACCTGCTGTGCATTGCTTTTAAAACATATTCCTGCTAAAAAAATAGCCAGTACATATAGGTAACACTTTTTCATATTTAGTTTTTGAGTTATAAACAAGAGTCAAAATACAAGATCCAAGAGCCGGGAAAATGGGGGTAAGCCGACAAATCTTTATAAAAAGTATCACAGCGCCTGTATTCCTTTTCTTGTTGATTCCTGACTCTTGCTTCCGGGTTCTTATTACCGCTAAGTTATTAATTGTAGTTTGATTATTATAACAGTATCAGACTGGAAAATATTGCAAAGGTAAAGTGTATTAGGAAAATATTTTTTCTTAAAAAATAAAAGCCCCCCACACTTGCTGCGGGGGACTTTCAACCTAAACCTTATCACAATTGAACTGGTGAGAGCCAGTCCGCATATCATTTATCAATTACTGTACCAAAAATTATTTACATGATATTTTTTATTGCAAACCCCTGAATTGGTGTATACAACAGTAAATACTTTGTTGTTTTTTTTGTACACCAATTAGTCCGTATGTGCCTGTTTTTTACGGCGCAGGTAAGCGTCGAATAAGAACAAGCCTAATACCACATCAAAAAACATAAAGCCTTCAACCAGTGGCTTCGAAAAATGCATGCTTACTTCGGGCATTTTAAAATTTGCAGGCACCTTGGGTAAAATATCGGCTGTGCCCATCGATGCAAAATTCATTTTTGTAAACGCAAATACCAGGAAGCCCGTTAGCGTTATCACAAAAAACAAGGCAATACCCATTACAATACGTTTATTAATAGCGGCTTTAAGCGGCACCAGTGCCTGCTCGGTACGGATAGCCTCAATTACATTATAAGTAAAGGCCATTGACGGTTCATCGAGCTCCATTGTTGCAAATTCCCTGTTAAGGGCCAGCAGTTCTTTGTATTTAAGCCGAACCGCCTCATCGCTTGCAATAAGCTTATTAATCGCGCTTTGCTCATCTGCTGTGCAGGTGCCATCAATATAGTTCCAAAGTTTTTCTTCTATGTTATTCATATCAGTTCTTTAGCTTCATGTTTTAAATTACGCTCCAGCTTTTCTTTTAAACGCTGGCGCGCCCTGAATAATTTTACTTTTATCGTATTTGCTTCCATCCCCATGGCCTGTGCAATTTCCTCGAGCGATTGCTCGCCTTTGTAAAACATGGTGATGATGGTTGCATCATCCGGTAAAAGCTGTTCAATAGCCTGGTTAAGATAAAACGACCGCGATTTGTTCTCCGCATCGTTAACATCATAAGCCGACGATTGGTTTTCTACCTGTATATAAGTGTCTTCATCATCAATCGAATCAGTATCCACCCGTCTTTTTCGTAAGAAAGTCATGGCGGTGGTATATACAATACTGTACAGCCATGTGCTGAATTTTGATTGCCGCTGAAACGAACCCAGGGAACGGTAGGCTTTTATAAAGCAATCCTGAGCAATCTCTTCGGCATCTTCTCTTCCTTTTGCAAAGCGCATGGCAAGTGTAAACACAAAACGCTGGTGCCGTTTAACCAAATCGGCATACGCCGCCTGGTTACCCGCCAGCACCTGGTCAATTAACTCGATATCTGAAAGCTTGCTCTGCATCTGTTATAGCTCTCTGACTACGTGTTTTTGTTTAAGGTTACACTGCTTTGTAAAATTAGGTATAAGTAGCAGTAATAAGTAGCAGTTGTAGTTTTATTATATAAATGGATATACGGCGTAAGTGCTTTTTGAGCAAATTCGTCTGAACTGCTACTTACCCTTGCTACTGACTTCAGCTACTTTTAAAACTGCAAACTCAAAACTGCCCACTGCAAACTTTTTTTCACCCGAGTGTAACCTCCTTCAAAACCATGTGGTCATAGCTTACAAATACACCATCGGGGTGTTTAAAACAAGCACATTTATTAACTTTTAAAAAATAAAATATCATGGATAAGACAGCACAACTGGGAGTAATGGCAGGCATTATAATACCTCTCGCCCTTTTTGCAATGATTTTTGGCGTAGTTTACCTGGCCAAGCGCGAAAGAATGGCAATGATTGAACGCGGAATGGACCCACGCCGCTACAAACCACAATCGGCACCTTTTCAAACTTTAAAATGGGGTTTATTACTAATTGGCGCCGGTGTCGGCTTATTTCTCGCCTTCCTGTTAGACAATACTGTATTTAGCAAAATGAGGGGTGAATTTAATGACAATCCCAATGTGGCCATATACTTCGCGCTGATTGCCATATTTGGCGGTGGCGGCCTATTTGTTTCTTTTTTGATGGAGAAGAAAGAAACTGATAAAAACAGTAAGGATAAGTTGGAGGAGTAAAGGAAAGAGCCAGGAATCAAGAGCCAGGAATCAAGACAGGAATGCAAATCGTCCATCTTGATTCTTGGCTCTTGGCTCTTGATTCTTTTTATAAATACCTTTCCTTCAAAATATTCCAGTGATGCTGTTCGTGCCCTGCAATCATATAGGCATAGGCCCTTGGCGAAAAAGGGCTGCCGCTGGCGATCCCGGTTTGTTTGGATTGTGCATCGGTCATATTGCGGAACAGGAATAAACTGCATTCGCGTACTGTCTTCAACTCATTTGCGAGGTCTTCAAGCGGGCGGCAGTTAAAGGTCGCCTGCTTCATGTAAACATCCTGGTCAAAGCCCGGCAGGGTAACCGACTCGTGCGAAAACACCAGTGCCCGGTAAGCAAAAATCCTTTCTGTATCGGCCATGTGGCCTACAATTTGTTTAATGGTCCACTTGCCTTCGGCGTAGGCATACATCGCTTTGTCGGTAAGGCTGCTAAAGAGTTCATAGCTTTCATTCTTTTGGCGCTCCAGGATATCAAGTATCGGATCGCTGCCTACAAGGTTTACGTAAAGCGCGGCAAATTCTGAGTACTCGTCAGTGTTTGGTCTGCTTATCATGTCGTACATTTTTTAATATGATTCTAAAAGTTGTGCCTTTCCCAAGCTCCGAATCCTTCACAAATATATGCCCGTTATGATAGTTTTCTATCATCCGCTTGGTTAGCGACAGGCCCAGCCCCCAGCCCCGTTTCCGGGTAGTGTACCCAGGCTGAAACACCGTATCGAACTTTGAACGCGGTATACCCTTGCCTGTATCAGTTACATCAATAAATACCTGTTTTTTTATTTTGTTGCCCGATATATCTACATGTATCGAACCCTTGCCCTCTATCGCATTTACTGCGTTCTTGAGGAGGTTCTCCAGCACCCAATCAAACAGGGGGATATTTACGCCCGCCTGCAAATGCGGGTTGCCGGTTAATTGGAAGGTGATGTTTTTACTTACGCGAACTTTAAAATAGTCCACAAAATCCTTTACTACTTCATAAACGCGGTGCTCCTCCAATTTTGGTGTAGAGCCTATTTTCGAAAAACGGTCGGCAACTATTTCCAGCCGCTTTACATCGTTTTCCATCTCGGCAATCAGGGGGTCGTCTTCGGCATTAAATTTCTCCTTCATCAGCTCAATCCAAGCCATTAACGAGGATATGGGTGTACCCAGCTGGTGTGCTGTTTCCTTCGCCAATCCCACCCAAACCTGGTTTTGCTCCGATTTGCGCGAAGAACTAAACGCAGTATAGGCCACCAATAAAAAAATGGCAATTACCGAAAGCTGTATGTAAGGGAAAAATTTCAATTGCGTAAGCAGAGGACTGTCTTTATAATAAACAAGCCATTCCTCGCCATAAACTTTATACTTTATTGGGGAGTGCTGACCCTGCATGTAAGCAAGCTCCTGCTTAAAATACTCCGGGTCGTATTTTTTCGTTTTGCTGTTTTCAGCTTCCAGCTTTATGTAAGTTTTGGTGGGGTCGAGTCCGCGCGTAAACTGCACATCACCTTTTTTATTGGTAACAATGGCCGGCACACTCAAACTATCGCGAACAGAAACTACGTAACTCAAAAAATCATCATCATCGGCTATCAGCAAATGTTTCATGCTTAGCGCCCACACTTCGGCGCGTGTACGCTCGGAGCGGGCAATGTTACGCGCCAAATAACTGGTGTAGAGCAACGACCCGCTGGCTATAACCACCGCAAAGGTAAGTAACGAATATTTCCAGCGTTTTTTTTGTTGGTATGGATTCATTTGTAAGAAGTCCGAAAGTCGGAAAAGTCAGTAAAGTCCGAAAGACGAAACGCTTAAACGGCGACATTCTTATATCGGCACAAATTACATATTTAACGCGAGAGTGCGTAGGGGCATGTTATCTAAATCGGCAATCTGCGGGTTTTATACGCCAAATCTTATCCATCCATCCCCTTCATATCCAAAAGCAAATTGTTTTGGGTTGATAATTTCTGCTAAAATTTCAATTGAATCCACTATCCGCGGGCCCGGGCGGTTAAAATACTGGTTGCCGTCGGCAATGTAAACCCGGTTGTTTTTTACCGCCTTCATTTCGTTAAAGCCCGGCAATTGCAATATAATATCCACCTCTTTTAAAGTCCGTTCGATGGAAAATCCGCAGGGCATAATCAAAATTATCTCCGGGTTTTGCAGGCGGATGTCGTCCCATTGCACATAAGGCGAATGTTTGCCCGCCTCGGTTAAAATATTGGTGCCGCCGGCAATGCTTACCAGCTCGGGTATCCAATTGCCTGACAGCATCATTGGCTCCAACCATTCAATGCATGCGACCGTCGGTCTGCTGTCGCTGAATTTTAATTTATGACGGATGATATCGACACGTTCCTGCAGGTCTTCAACCACTCTTTCGCCTTCGGCGGGCACGTTCAATGCTTTTGCAACTGTTTTTATATCATTAAAAATATCATCCAAACTATTGGGTTGTAAGGAAACAATGCGGCCCTCCTTATCCAAATAATTTGCCAGGGCTTCTTCAACTTCTGTTAATGAAACAGCACAAACTTCGCATTGCGCCTGGGTGATCACCACATCGGGCGCCAGTTCTTTTACCACATCACGCTTTACCGTATAAACCGATAAGGCATCAGCCAAAATTTCTTTAACCTTAACATCAATGGCCGCACTTCTTAAATTATCCGGGAAATTGGCTTCGGAGCATACCGGCAATTGCTTAACCGATGCCGGGAAATCGCACTCATGCGACCGCCCAACCAGGTTTTCTTCGAGGCCCAATAGACAAACAATTTCGGTTGCTGAAGGGATTAATGAAACTATTTTTAACGCGCTCATATTTCAAAGCGCTAAGGTAAGGAATGTAAATATAAGGGCGATGTAATTGTTTAAATCGCTGTTTTAGCACAGTCCTGCGACCTGCGCTGATGAGTGACGCCCCTTTGGGGCTGGGGGTATTGTGTATCACCATGATTAACTTCGAATCAAAGTACGTTCCGACCTCTTTAAAATTGAAGACGTACTTCAAGCTCCAACGGAGCGCTATTCATCAGCGCAGGTCGCAGGCCTGTGCTACAAAGAATTGCACCGAGCCGTTATTCCGTCCCAACCTGTTCATCAGCAAAAAAAGCCCCTTCATCAATTACAATTTCAATAGCCGGTTCGGCATCGCATGTTTGCGTTACCTAATTTTTATTGAAATGAAAAAACTTATTATCCTCTTTTTAATTGCATTGCTGCCTGTTGCAGGCATTTGCCAGGGCGAATTGAAAGTAAACGTACACCCCGGCGTCGAACTGTTTACCATCATTCAAATTTTGGGCGATAAATACCCGCAGCCCAATCCCTCAGCCTACAGCAAAGAGGTAATGAACTACTTCGGTAAGTATAAAGACCATCCGGCAGTAAAAAAGGTAATATCGTTTGATAAAACCTATACCGACCTGGTTGAGCTCGGTTGGTGCATGAGCGATTTTCCCAACATAAAAATTTATGAACCTGCTGAATTAAGCTGGTACAAAATGTACGGCAAAGAAAATGTGCTGGAATACATAAAGCTGTGCAGAGACTTTTTTAACGATACACAGTTTTGGGCCTTCTTCCAGCAACACCAGGCGCGGTATACAAAATGGGGCGACGATTTAAAAGCCAATGTCGACTCGGGTAAGCTGATAAAGAAGCTGCAGGATTTTTACAGGTACGATGCGGCCATCAACTGGGATATTTGTATAGATCCGCTCAACAGCTGGGGCTCGCACGCCATTATGACCAAAACACTTAACCCGCAATTTTCAGACTGGCTGGTTTATAATACGGGCTATTTTAAAGAGGGTGGGGCGAAAGACGCAGATCCCGTTTTTGAATTCAGGGATTTTGAAAACCTGGTTTGGCACGAGGGAAGTCACGTGTACATCAGCACCTTGCTCAAAAAATACCAGAAGGAAATTGATGAATTATCATACCTGTATAACAAAGACGACGAGGGCATGAAACGCAACCAAATCAACAACTGGCCCTATTGTTTCGATGAAAATATGGTGCGTTCCATTACTGCGGCACTTTACAAAAAATACCGTACCGAACGGGCATATAAACGCCAGGTTGCCCGCCAAACAGCAAGCGATTTTATTTATGTAGATGAACTTGCACCGTTTATTTACGATAATTATATCAACTCGGCCAAATACAAAAACTTCGCTGATTTTTTCCCGGAGATAATAAAATACCTGCAAGCCAAATACCCTAAAAAAGCCTGAACATGAGAAAAGCTATTTTTTTGCTACTGCTTTTACCGACGAAATTATAGGCGGTTGATTATAAACAAAAGGTAAACATTTATGTAAATGGAATGCGGATATTTTCAAAGGTCATATCACCTGATGAATAATTTGCCATGGCCAATTTCAAAGCACAGCTGGACAGAAAGGTTATTTGGGAAAATGAGCTGGCGTTTAGCGTGAAATAAGGCGTTTCTACAGAGGGGAGGAACTATAGCCCAGGCTTTTAAGACTGGTGAAGCTGCTCCCCTTCAGGGGCTGGGGGCCAAACTACCTTCCCTTTTTTGCTGCCGGGAATTTCATTTTATAATCAACATCCACAATGCCTTTCGAAATATCGTTCAGCTTTTTTTCAATCATACGCTTGCGCAAAGGGTTAAGCTTATCAGTAAACAGTTTGCCTTCAATATGGTCGTACTCGTGCTGGATAACGCGGGCGGCCATACCTTTAAAAGTTTCTTCGTGGTGTTTCCAGTCTTCGTCGTAGTAGGATAGCGTTACGACTGGTTTGCGGTAAACGTCTTCCCTTATCTCGGGTATACTCAGGCAGCCTTCATTAAAGGCCCACTCGTCACCGGTTTCATCTAAAATATTGGCATTGATAAAAGCTTTCTTAAAATCTTTTAATGAAGGATCGTCATCGCCAAAGGTTGAAGCATCAATAACAAATAAGCGCATGCTCAGGCCGACCTGTGGGGCTGCCAGTCCGACGCCGTGGGCACCGTACATGGTCTCGAACATGTTTTCAACCAGTTCTTTTATATGAGGATATTCGTCAGGTTCAATTGCTGTTGCTTTGCGTCGTAAAACAGGGTCGCCGTATGCTATTATTGGAAACTTCATGGGTGCAAAAATACGGGATTATTCCTTAGGCTCAAATAGTAAGGTAATCATCTTGTTGCTATCAAAGATTTCATTACTTATAGCTAACAAATCTTCGGCGGTAACGGCATTAATTTTATCAAACAGTTGCTGCAGGGTATCGATGCAATTAAAATCGAGCAGGCTTTTGGCCATCGAGATAATCAGGCTCATGCGGTTTTCTTCGGCAAGGGCTATTTGGCCGATAAACTTTTCTTTAGCCTGGTGCAGCTGCAAGGTGCCGAGCTTATTATCGCGCAGTTTTTTTAATTCTTTGTGGATGAGTTTCGTCGCTTTTTCAGCCTTTTCGCTATCAGTGCCAAAATAAATGGAGAAAATGCCGGTATCGCTTAATGTTGTATAATTCGATTCAACGGTATAGGCAATGCCATGTTTCTCCCTTATCTCCAGGTTCAGGCGGCTGCTCATGCCCATACCGCCCAGTAAATTATTCAACAGCAATAAGCCGTTTTTATGCTGATGCGATGCCGGGTAGGCCCTGCTGCCGATAATACAATGCGTTTGCGATATGGGCTTAGTGATGATTGTTTTTGATGGCGCTATCAGGGCAGGGGCGATGCGGTTCTTTTTTGCGGAACTGGCAGGTATAGTGCCAAAGTATTTTTCGGACAGGCGAATAACCTTTTTTAAATTATAATCGCCAAAAACCGCAAAAACCATTTCCGAAGTGTTGTAGTTAGCAGCTATAAATTCGTTGATATCCGCACTGTTTAACCTGGCAACAGTTTCGGGTGTGCCTAAAATGTTGTTGCCCAGCGGGTGGCCCTTAAACAAAAGCTCCTCAAAATCATCCTGTATGGCTTCCTCCGGTTGATCGAGGTATGATGAAATTTCATCAAGTATAACGCCGCGCTCCTTTTCCTGCTCGTCTTCAGGGAAAGTGGAATGGAACAAGATATCCTCAAAAAGATCAATGGTGCGTTCGAGGTGTTGGTTCAGCAACGAGGCGTGGATGCAGGTATATTCTTTGGTGGTGTAGGCGTTTAAATCAGCGCCCACCAGTTCAAGCCTGTTTAGTATCTGGTTGGTGTTGCGGCGTTCGGTTTCCTTAAATAACAGGTGCTCTATAAAATGCGCCAGGCCGGTTTGGCGTTCAGTTTCATCGCGCGAACCTGCGTTAACAATAAAACAGCAATGCGTTATGGTCGACGCTGCATGCTTGTAAAGTATCCTGATGCCGTTAGGTAACGTGTGGAGCTGGTAATCCGTCATTTGTTTGAGGCGCAAAGATAGGGTTTTAGTGGTAAAGTTAGTAAAGTCGGAAAAGTCCGGAAGTCCGAAAGAAGAAAAGAAAAGGGCATAAAGGCCCGGCGGGAAATTTCATTATCGCGATGGGTTTAAAAACCATCGCTTTGGGAAAAGCCACGTTTTGCTTTTTTAAAGTGATTTCGCAAATCATTCACAATCATTTGTTTATTGAAAAATAGTCGTAAATTTATACTGCCAATTTCGAAAACCATGAAGACTTTGTTACTACCCATGCTGCTTGCCGTGTTGCTGTTTGCCGGTTGTAAAAAAGACAGCGTAATAATTGATGGCAACAAGAATGTTAATGGCACTTACCTGTTAAAATCGGCAACCTACACTTTGGCCGGTGTTACCTGGAGCGATAATTTTACTTATGACGACCAAAACCGCATCGTATCAAGTCATTCTACCAACTCGATTGAAACATGTAATTACAGTTATAACGCTAACAATACGTTGGCTACTGTATCAATTGTAAACAATGGTACTTTAACATTTATCGAAAAGTTCAGATACAATGCCGACTCAGTTGTGGTGCAGCAATACGCCGCCGACGGCGTTACGCCCTATTTAAAATATGCTTTTGTGCTTAGCAACAACCAGGTTATACGCTACCTTGGAGAGAATGATTATGTGATTGACTACCAACGCGACAGTAAGGGAAACGCAACCAACATTACCGGCCACAGCGCTGGAATAACCAGTTCGGTTGATATCCAGTATGATGATAAAAAGTCGCCGCTTGCCGATGTGGGGGTTAATAACCTGTTCGCGTTGTTTATGGTAAACGATGCGACATTGGGCAGCGCTAATAACGTAATTAAAACAAGCTCGATGCCTAGTACCTATACCTACCAATATTTAGCTAACGGGCTACCGGCAAGCGCCGCGGCAGCTGGCGGGCAAACAATAAAATTTGATTATTATATTAAGTAGACTGCGATTAGGGCTGAAATAATATTTTTAAGTTCAGTATCAGCACAATTATTTATCTTGGCCCAATGGAACTACAAATAGCCGACATTAAATTTGAGCCCCTCATAAAATCGGCCGCTATAGAAGAGCGTATTAAAACAATTGGAAAGCAGCTAAATGCCGACTACCAACACACCATCCCCGTGTTCGTAGGGGTTTTAAATGGCAGCTTTTTGTTCATTGCCGACATTATTAAGCAAATTGATATCCCTTGCGAAATAACGTTCACCAAGCTGGCATCGTACTACGGCGGCACAAAAAGCACGCTGAAAATACGCGACGATATCGACTTTAGCGTTGATATTAAAGGCCGCGACGTAGTAGTTATTGAAGATATTGTCGACACTGGTAACACGGCCAGCTATTTACTGGATAAATTGCGCGCAAAACAGCCTGCGTCAATAAAACTTTGTTCGCTGCTACTAAAACCGTCGGCCTTGCTAAAACCAATTGACGAATTGAAGTACGTAGGGTTTGAAATTGAGAATGAATTTGTAGTTGGCTATGGCCTCGACTACAAAGAAATGGGCCGGAATTTGAGAGATATTTATAAACGAGTGAAATAGAAAGGTTTTTTCACGTTATTATAGTGATTGAGCTTTTACCCCTCTATTTACAATAAATGAAGAAATTACCCCTGTTAATGCTTTTGGCAATTGCAGCATTAGCATTTTCCTGTAAAAAAACCAACAGTACAACCAACGCCACGACAATTTCGGTTGCTGTATCCAAGGGTCCATCGGGTGCCGAATCAAATGGGGCAACTGTTAACCTTTATGAAACTGCTGCCGCAGCAACAAGCGGTTCGCCCAAATATTCGCAGGTTACCGATGCATCAGGCAAAACAACCTTTACGGTAGCGTACCAGGCAAAATACTATATTATTGTAAAAAACAGCAGCGCCGCCAATTACTACAACGGCTATATTCCTGTCGGTATTTTCGGTTCTCAAACTGAGATAGATTACAGTCCGGCGCAATCGCCCCCGGGTATAATTGGCGGGGTGAGGTTTAGAGATACCAATGGCGATGGTGTTATCAATGCGTCGGATATTGTTGATGCCCCTTCGATAGACGTAACTCAAAACGCAAATACAAATTTTAGTGTGGTAATTTATTGATGTGTTTATGTAGAAGGAAATTCCACTTAAAAATATTCCTTCAAAACATTTCACTATCGCCAGGAATGTATATACATTTACTCAACAATCGCGTACCGGTGATACTTTCCCCGATGTCAATATTCTCCCGGATTTAACAAGGCAGGCGATTTAAACAAAACCAAAATCATGTATTTATTAATTCCAGCTTTTATCGCCCTTATTTTAATAATAATGGGCGTCCGCATTGCGCAGGAGTACCAGCGCGCCGTTGTTTTTCGTTTGGGCCGCTATCATAAAACCAAGGGTCCGGGCATTTATCTCATCATCCCGTTTGTCGACCGGCAGGTAACTGTCGATATCCGCACCAACACGGTCGATCTTGAGCAGCAGGAAACCATCACTAAAGACAGTGTAACGATAAAGGTTAATGCTGTACTATGGTTTAAGGTAACCAATCCCGAAGACGCTATTATTAAAGTGGCTAGCTACCAGCGCGCGGTTTACCAGTTTTCGGTAACTGCCTTGCGTAACATTATTGGTCAGCACCATTTGGACGAAGTTTTGCGCGAACGGGAGGAAATTAACCGCACCCTGCAAAAAATTGTTGATGCTGCCACCGAAAACTGGGGCATTAAAATTGAAATGGTAGAGATGAAGGATGTAGAAATCCCTGAATCGATGCAACGTGCAATGGCCCGCGAAGCCGAAGCCATCCGCGAAAAACGCGCCCGTATTATCAAGGCTGAAGCCGAGCTGGAAGCATCCATCAAACTTACGCAGGGTGCCAAGCAAATGGAAGGCAGCCCGATAGCCCTCGAACTGCGCCGTATGCAAATGCTATCCGAAATAGGTATCGATAACAACACCACCACGATAGTTTTGGTGCCGTCTGATTTTACCAATGCGGCTAAGAGTTTTACGGAGATGGTTAATTTGAAGAAGGAAGAATAAA
The DNA here is from genome assembly GCF_025359345.1 of Mucilaginibacter sp. Classification (GTDB taxonomy): domain Bacteria; phylum Bacteroidota; class Bacteroidia; order Sphingobacteriales; family Sphingobacteriaceae; genus Mucilaginibacter. The sequence goes on along the minus strand of NZ_JANYGQ010000013.1, from coordinate 27,528 downwards.
ACTTCATTATACCACAGGCCTGCGACCTGTGCTGATGAATTGCGCTCCGTTGGAGCTTTGAAATTTTCTTTTTCTTAATGATATCGGTAACGAATGCAAAACACCCAGCCCCAAAGGACCGGCATTCTTCAGCGCAGGTCGCAGGCCTGCGCTAAATGCAAATGCAGGGTGCACCGTCCATTCGCAAAAACCAATTTATTTCATGACATTAGCATTATGAAAAACTTGCTCCTGTGGTTTTGCTTTTTGACCGTGCTTTTATGTTCCACCTCTTTTAAACCAAAAGATGAATGGACGCCATTGCTTGATAAAAAGCTATCCCAATGGGAAATATATCAAAGTTTCCGTTTTCCTAACGGCTATAAAGGCGAAGCTCCGAAAAACGCCGATGGTACCGATGTAAAACCAATTGGCTATAACAAAAACCAGGACAACGTTTTTTCGGTTATTATGGAAGACGGCCAACCGGTATTAAAAATTTATGGCGACATATATGGCTGCGTTTTTACCAAACAGGAATTTGATAATTATCACCTGAAGCTAAAAGTAAAATGGGGCGATAAAAAGTGGGCGCCGCGTTTAACTGAGGATAAGGATTCCGGCATTTTATACCACTCTCAAGGGCCTTGCGGGGTTGAATACTGGCGCACCTGGATGCTGAGCCAGGAGTTCCAGGTAACCGAAAAAGGGATGGGCGATTTTTGGTCGCAAGCCAGTTCAAGGGCCGATGTTAAGGCCCGCAAAGACGGCAAGGATTATTTTTTTGATAACAATGGCCCCTTGACCGCATTTGGTGGCGGCACAGGCAATGGCGGTTTCTGCCATGCCGGCGTTGATGCCGAAAACAAAAACGGCTGGAATACGCTTGAATTGATAACCTATGGCGACAAAAGCATCCGAATAGTAAACGGGCAGGTGGTAATGGCGCTACAAAACAGCCGCTACATGGTTAACGGTGAAGTCAAACCACTGGTAAAAGGCAAAATACAAATACAAAGTGAAGCTGCCGAAGTGTATTATAAGGATATCATGATAAAAAAGATTGACGGGATACCCGCCGAATATCAAAAGTATTTTAACTAAACGTTGTGCCTAACGTTAACTATATCAATTAAGCTGAAATAACCATTTATGAAAACAATTTTGTGCTCCTTAATGCTCATTGGTGCGGTATGTGCAGCGCGCGCCCAGGAACAACCAATGCCATTGTATCCAAACGGAATACCCAACGCAAAGCCAACCCCCAAAACCTATGTTGAGAACATCAATAAGGATTGGATCACCAAAGTAAGCGTACCTACTATTACGCCATACTTACCGACTGCCGGAACGGCCAACGGAACCGCTGTGGTAATTTACCCGGGCGGCGCCTATGCCGGGCTTGCATCATGGCACGAAGGGCGTGATATTGCCAGGGCCTTTGCCAGCTTTGGCGTAACCGCATTTGTGGTAAAATACCGTCTGCCCAGCGATAGTATTATGGTTGATAAAACCATCGGTCCGCTGCAGGATGCACAACAGGGCGTTATTTTGGTGCGCCGCAATGCTGCAAAATGGGGCATCAAACCTGATAAGATCGGCATAATTGGGTTCTCGGCGGGTGGACACCTGGCATCAACTGAGGGCACCCATTTCGACAAGGTGCTGGTGGATGACAAAGACAATATAAGCGCCCGGCCTGATTTTATGATGCTGATATACCCTGTAATAAGTTTTGGTCCGCAGGCGCATGTTGGCTCGCGCGAAAACCTGGTAGGTAAAACGCCCGGTGCCGATTTGATAAACTTATACAGCAACGAAAAACAGGTAACCGCCAACACTCCGCCAACATTTTTGGTGCATGCGGAAGATGACGACGTTGTGCCCGTTCAAAACAGCCTGATGTTTTACGAGGCCCTGCTGGCAGCGAAAGTTAAAGCTGAAATGCACCTGTTTGAAGAAGGCGGCCATGGTTTTGGCATGAACAATTCGAAAAACAAAGGCAAATGGATGGATTGGGCGAAGGAGTGGTTGGTGGAGAATAAATTCGTAAGCCCCCCAGCCCCCTAAAGGGGGAGGCAAGCCCCAAAAACCCTAAAGGGGAACAAAAAATTATCGCTTTGCAAATCAAAAGTTCCCCCTTTAGGGGGTTAGGGGGCTTGGGCTATCGATCATGCTTAGCAATTCATTCAACTCAGCCACCTTATCCTTCGCCCCCAAATGTTCGTATGCGCTCACCAGGTTGCGCAGCACCCGTTTGATGATGTCAGTATTGGAGCAGGGTTCGTAAAATTGCTTATCAAATTTTAAGTTCAGCTGTTTTAAAAACATGTCAACATCACGGCGGCCGAAGATAAAGCCCTTGTTAAAGGCGTTAATGTAAAATAAAATGCCACCCTCGAATTCGCTTTGCAGGCTTTCATCTAAATAGGCTAAAATAAAATGCTGCGGCAGGTTAACGCCATACACTGGTATATCCAGCTTTTGGGCGATGATGGAATAAATGATGGCCAGCGAAATCTGGTTGCCTTTTTTTGTTTCCAGCACCTGGCTTATATAACTGTTTTGTGGGTCGAGGTGGTTGGCGGTGTTGCCGCTAAAGCCGTAGATATTATAAAAAACGTGGTTGATCAGTTTCACCTGTTCGGCAGGGCTGGCCTCGTTCATCATCTGTATCCAGATGTCGCGCTTAATGGCTTCAATTTGGTTGATGACCTTTTGCTCGTCAAGATCGGGGTATTGGTAACGGTTTATTATCAGTATGCCCTGCAGTAAATCAAACGCGCCGCTTTGGTGCCAGAGCTGCAGGTCGTTTTTTACTATGCTGAACTGGATTTCGTGCACCAGGTTGGCGAGGCGTTCCTGTTGCAAGGGGCCGAATGCCTGCTCCCACGCGCCTTCAAGGTATTCAATAACTTCGGGGCCGTAGGATAGTAACTTATCATGAACGTGTTCAAATATCTCGCTATCCGGGTCGTCCAATAAACGTATCAGTGAATTTACTTCTGTTGGATTTATCATGCTATCACGCTAAAATACTAAACGTTTCTATATTTTTACAGCCATGTTTAATTTTAGGTTCGCTACAGATTATGTGCTGCACAAGCTGAAAGCCAAAAACAGGCACGGTGTACACTCGCCATTTGTCTACCGGCTTATAGATGATGTAATTTACGATTTTCGCGCCAAAAAAGTATACACCGAGGTTGAGAACATCCGCAACGGGCTAATAAATGACACGCGGATTATAACCGTAACCGACCTTGGCGCAGGTTCGCATGTAAATAATAATCGCCAGAAAAAGATAAGCGACATTGCCCGAAACGCCCTAAAACCACCTAAACTGGCCCAGTTGCTGCACCGCCTGGTAGCCGATTTAAAGCCCCGCAATATTATTGAACTGGGTACCTGCCTCGGCACAACCACCCTTTACCTGCAAAATGCCGCACCGGATGCAAAAGTTTACACCCTGGAGGGCTGTCCCGAAACTGCCCGCATAGCGAAAGAAACATTTAAAAATGGCGGCATTGATGCCGTTGAACCTACCGTCGGCAACTTTGACGATACCTTGTCTGGCATCATTGATAATCTGCCCCAGCTTGATTTTGTGTTTGTGGACGGCAATCATCAAAAAGATGCCACTCTTAAATATTTTGAATGGTGCCTGCCCAAAGTACACGAAAATACCATGCTTATTTTTGACGACATTTACTGGAGCCAGGGCATGAAAGAAGCCTGGGCGCAGATAAAAGCACATCCGCAGGTTACAGTAACTACCGATTTATTTTGGATAGGGCTCGTGTTTTTTAAACCGGGACAAGCGAAGGAGGATTTCTTAATTAAGTTTTGATTTCACCGATTTTGAAAAGATTTCACCGATTTTAGGCGATGCAAAAAACGATAAAAATCACAGCTATTATAATAGGGTTAGCATTGATTGGATTAGTCGGCCGGTGCTTTTATATGGTTGCTTGCATTAGCTGTACCTATCCACCTATAAAAGAATATAAATTTGAAGGAACGGTAGAACAATTTGGCGAGGCGCTACACACATTGTCGCTCAGCGACGCTAATTTCACCTATAAGATATCCCGAAGAGATAGCACGCAACAAGAAGATAATGGTGATCGCGATATGGTCGTCAATATAAAGCACGGCAGCGATACAATTAGGTATGATTTAGTGTGCGATCCAGAAGACAGTACTGCGCATATAAAACTTGTTGCCGCTTTTAAAAATACCACCTATGGTGGTTATACAGGTGAATCGCCTAAGGTAAAATTACTTTTAGGGATTTTTGAAAGTGACTTTTTGAAAAAATTGAAGCAAACTGCTCATGTTGTTCTGACAACGGAGTAATCTTCAAAGCGGTTTTCGTATCTGCACATCCGCACATCAAAAGCTTTGTCCCAGAGCTACATACAAGCCGCTTTCCCGTTTCTCGCCCGCCGGTTTTTGGCCAACGCCGTAATCCATGCGGATAGCGAGTCCCTTTTCTATATCAAAAAAGTAACGTACGCCGCCACCATAATTTGGCTTTAGCTGGTCGGTGCTGAAGGCTGAATGAAATACCTCACCGGTGCCAACAAAACCGACTATACCAAAGCGTTTATCAATGCGGTACCGCAATTCGGTTTGCCCGGCAATATAGTTACGGTCGCGGTAGCGGCCCTGGTAGTAGCCGCGCATCATTTCGTCGCTGCCCATTTGCGGCAGCAGGTAAAACGGCGACCGGCCGCCAGTGAGGCTTTGCTCCTGTATATCGAGCCCCAGCACCAGTTGTTTGGCTAACAGGAAGAATTGCGAATATTCGATATTAAAAAAGCCGCCCCTGTAGCCGTTATTTCCGTAGGTGCCATGCATTATATTGTAATAGCTGCTGATAATCATACCCTTTGTGGTATAGGTATTGTTATTCCGGGTATCGAATGTAAAGCTCGGGCCGATATAGGCGCTGGCGCCGCCGTGCCTGTCTTGTACCGCAGGAGAGTACAGAATACTGGAATAATCGTAACTGTAGGGGTAAAAGTATTTTATTACGCCTGCTACAACGCCCACGTAAAAGTTATCGCCCAGGCGTTTCTCGCCGGCGAAGCCCAGTTTATACCGTTTTTCGCCCGTATGTTTTTCGTCGGCTGTCTTTGTGTTATTGCCTACGCCGTAAAAATTAAACGGATAATTGTAAAAGCTGATTACACCTGTATAGTGTAATTTATTTTGTGGTGTCCAATAGTTAGCATTAAGGCTAAGTTTAACCTGCCCCTTTGTGGTGAGGGTTGAGTAACCAAACAAGCTGGAGACGCGGGTGCCGCGGTCGAGCGTGTCGGTATAAAATGAAAACAATGCTGCGCCGCCAAATTCAACGCCTGTTTCTGGCGCGGAACTAAGAGCGGGTAGCAGCACAAAACCTGGCTTGCGGCTGGTGTCTTTTCTAAAATACATCTGCCTGATAAATTTTGGCAAAAAGTTTAACTGTGCGAAAACGCTCTGGAAGCTAAGCAGGAATATACAGAAGATTAAAAGTTTTTTCATGTAGCAGGCGCTGCGAAGATAGGGCATTTTGAGGGCAATATAAACCCTGCTGTGCTGAAGTAATGTAAGTTTACGGCATAAATTTCCGATTGTTAAAATCAGCGTTTTAAAAACAAATCGCTATAATTCATCAAAATACCTACTTTTGCACCAAAATTATTCACCCGGAAATATGAGCACTACAAGAGGCCCTATATCGCAGTTTATTGAAAGAAATTACCTGCATTTTAACGCTGCAGCATTAGTTGATGCGGCCAAAGGATACGAAACACATTTGCTTGAAGGCGGCAAAATGATGGTTACCCTTGCCGGCGCCATGAGCACCGCTGAATTGGGCATTTCGCTTGCAGAAATGATAAGGGAAGGTAAAATCGACATTATATCGTGCACAGGCGCCAACCTTGAAGAGGACATTATGAACCTGGTGGCACACTCACACTACAAAAGGGTGCCTAACTACCGCGACCTTAGTCCGCAGGACGAATGGGATTTGCTGGAGAATCATTACAACCGTGTAACAGATACTTGTATACCCGAAGAAGAAGCTTTTCGTCGCTTACAAAAACATATCCATAAAATTTGGAAAGACGCCGACACCAATGGTGACCGCTTTTTTCCGCATGAGTTTATGTATAAGATTCTGAATAGCGGCGAGCTGGAGCAATATTATGAAATAGACCCGAAAAATTCGTGGATGCTGGCCGCGGCGGAAAAGAACCTGCCGATAGTTGTACCAGGCTGGGAAGACAGCACCATGGGCAACATATTTGCGTCGTACGTTATAAAAGGTGAAATAAAACCAACCACCATGAAAAGTGGTATTGAATATATGGCCTGGTTGGCCGATTGGTACGTGAAAAACTCGGCAGGCAAGGGAATAGGCTTCTTCCAGATTGGTGGCGGTATTGCCGGCGATTTCCCGATATGCGTGGTGCCGATGCTTTACCAGGATATGGAAATGCCTGAGATCCCGTTCTGGAGCTATTTCTGCCAGATATCTGATTCAACCACCTCATACGGTTCATACTCGGGTGCGGTTCCAAACGAAAAAATTACCTGGGGCAAGCTGGATATCCATACGCCTAAGTTTATCGTAGAGAGCGATGCGACTATAGTTGCTCCGTTAATATTTGCGTGGATATTGGGTCAATAGAATAAGTGTTCCAACTGTTCCACCCGTTCCATGTGTTCCGCGGAACAGTACATTATAATTTAAAACAATAAATACTTAAATTAGCTTCATCATCCTATGAAGCTAATTTATTTTTATACTCTTTTTTTTCTACTGATTATAAGCGGCTGCTCCCCCAAAGGCCCTTACGCCATTACCAATAAAGTTTATAAAGACAAAACAACCGGCTTTGCAGAAACCATAAAACAGGAATTACCCGCCACACTTGCCGATAGCGCCGGTGCACTTATACCTTCGGAATTTGTAGGCACAGTGAACTTCGGTATCCGCAAGCCTAATTATGTAATTATTCATTTTACCGCGCAGGATTCGGTACAGCAAACGCTCAAGACCTTCACTGTTACCCAAACCCAGACCAGTGCCCACTATGTTATCGCCAAAAACGGCAAGGTGTTCCATATGGTGAACGACTACCTGCGCGCCAATCATGCAGGCCTGGGCAAATGGGGCAGCGTTACCGACATGAACAGTTGCTCAATAGGCATCGAAATTGATAACAACAGCCACGAACCGTTTACTAACGCACAGGTAAAAAGCTTGCTGGTGTTACTCGCCCAGCTAAAGAAATCTTATAATATCCCGCAGGCAAATTTCATCGGCCACCAGGATTTTGCCCCCAAACGCAAACCCGACCCGGGACCGCTTTTCCCATGGAAAACGCTGGCGCAGCATGGCTTTGGTTTTTGGAGCGACGACCTGTTAGAATTGCCACCGGATAATTTTGATTACACTATTGCGCTCAAACTGATAGGCTATGACACATCAGATATTAATGCCGCAATAGTTGCTTTTAAACGCCATTTTATACAAACCGACATTAGTCCTCAACTAACGCAGCTTGATTTGAATGTGTTGTATAATGTATATCAAAAATATAGCCTATAAGCGCGGTTACCTATATTCTACTACCATCCAATAGCATATATTTGTTGCTGTGAAACCAGCGGAAATTAATTTAAAGTGGAGTGCGTTGCAACAGAAGGTTGCGGAAGAATTTGATAACGAAAAACCCGATATAAAGGTAATGTTGTTCCTTATAGGTGTGCAGGAGTTGGGGCAGGGCCCGCGCAAGTTCAGCAAGCGCCAAAAGGAAGAACTGATGCATATTGCCAATTGTAAACTGTTCAGCATGATGGGCTTTTATGAGTTGGAAGGCCTCGACCAGGACGGCTGGCCACACTGGAAACGGGTGGGTGTAATCCCGAATTACACATTACTTGAGCAGGAGATGGTGTTGAAATCGTTGATAATTGATTATTTCCAGGAACTTGGGTTTATTGAATGAGTCTGAAAGACCGAAAGAAGCTGCAATAATTTTATATATAGATATGAAAAAACTTTTTACTACAGCCCTCATCTTATTGGCCATTACCACTGCTTTTGCTAAAGGCCCTAAAAACCAGTATGTACGTATCCACACAAGTTATGGCGATTGCATCATCCGCCTGTATAACGAAACCCCCAAACACCGCGATAATTTTATAAAACTGGTAAAGCAGGGTTTTTATAACGGCACTTTATTCCACAGGGTGATACAAAACTTTATGATACAGGGCGGCGATCCGGATTCGAAAGATACCACAAAAGCAAAGCCCGGTGTTGAGTTAGGCAATGGCGATGTTGGTTATACCGTTCCGGCTGAGTTTAGGGACAGTCTTTTTCATAAAAGAGGTGTGCTGGCTGCTGCGCGGGATGACAACCCGGCTAAGGCGTCGAGTGGGTGCCAGTTTTATATTGTAGAGGGCAAACGTTACACCGATGGCAAAATGGACACGCTTGAAACAACCCGCTTAAAAGGTTTTAAAATACCCGCCTGGCAGCGCGAAATTTACAAAACCGTTGGCGGTACCCCTCAGCTCGACCACAATTACACGGTCTATGGCGAAGTTGTAACCGGGATTGATATCGTTGACCTGATTGCAGCCGTTAAAAAAGATCAACGCGACCGGCCGGACAAAGATGTGCCCATGACGATGGAGTTGTTGAGCAAAAAAGAATGTGAACAATTGGATAGGCTTTTGGGACTGGAACCCGCTAATTAACCGTCCTAATTAAAATCCGAAATCGAAAATCCGAATTCCGAAATGAAGATAATCACTTATAACGTTAACGGCATCCGCTCGGCAATCAACAAAAACTGGCTGGCATGGTTGCAGGCTACCGATGCCGATGTGGTTTGCCTTCAGGAAATCAAAGCTACTCCAAACGTATTAACCGACCTGAAATTAGTTGAAGATTTAGGCTATGAACATTACTGGTATCCTGCCGAAAAGAAGGGCTACAGCGGTACCGCCATCTTTACCAAGCAAACACCAAAGCATGTTGAATATGGCTGCGGCATCAGCGATTACGACCGCGAGGGCCGCAACATCCGAGTTGATTTTGATGATGTTTCGGTAATGAGTGTTTATTTTCCGTCTGGCTCAAGCGGCGACGACAGGCAGGCTTTTAAATACCGTTTTTTAGATGAGTTTGGCCGCTATCTTGAACTGCTGCAATCGCAATGTCCAAAGCTGGTTGTGTCGGGCGATTATAATATTTGTCACCGGCCGATTGATATCCACAACCCAAAATCAAACGCTAACTCGTCCGGTTTTTTACCCGAAGAGCGGGAATGGATGGAGAACTTTTTGGAGTCGGGTTATATCGATACATTCCGGCACTTAAATAAAGAACCGCATAATTATACTTGGTGGAGCTTCCGCGCTAACTCGCGTGCAAAAAACTTAGGCTGGCGTATCGATTATAATATGGCAACCCGGGCACTCGAAGAGAATATTAAACGGGCGGCTATATTGCCCGAAGCAAGGCATTCGGATCACTGTCCGGTGTTATTGGAGTTGCAATTTTAGATGCATAACTTTGGCTTTTTAACACTATGACACTTGCGCTCCACATCACCATCCAAACTCCGCCGGTCGGCCTGGTTTATGGCTTGCAGAAAGGCCACGGTGGTAAATTTGAAATTGAGCAAATCCAACATTCAACCGGGCAGGATTTACATTTTGACTGGGTTATAGATGTAAAAGGCGACAAGCAAAAAGAAAGTGCGCCCGGCTTTGGCGGTCCGTTTGTGCAGGGTGCACCTCCGGAAAAATTTCTATATGTAAATATTGGCACTTATGCCGGGCAGCAATTACATTCTGGCTGGCGGCTTAAAATACCTTTAAGAGGCATTACCTGGGACATGATTGACCAAGCTAATGCAGGCCTCGAAACGTACGTGCAGGGCACAGCAAAAAATGGCGCGCCTACCTGCGCAACAGTAAAGCCATTTTCCGGGTGGCGACTAAAAACATTACCAAAAAAATAAAGCCCCCAAATTTGGAGGCTCGAATATCTTAACCAAAAGTTCCCCCTTTAGGGGGCTAGAGGGCTCTACGCTTTCACTCTTTCGACATAAGAACCCGTTGTAGTATCAACCCTCACCTTGTCGCCAATATTAATAAACAACGGCACCTTTATTTCAGCCCCGGTTTCAAGGGTTGCGTTTTTAAGTGCCCCGGTTGAGGTATCGCCTTTTACAGCTGGTTCGGTATAAGTTACTTCAAGCTCGGCTGAGGTTGGTACTGAACCCATAATTGGTTCTTCGCTTTCAAAAGCTACAATTACATTCATTCCTTCTTTCAGGAATTTAACAGCCGGGCCAAACAAGGCTTTGGGCACGTTGTGCTGGTCGTAAGTGGAGTTATCCATTATCACCAGCTGGTCGCCGTCTTCGTATAAGTATTGGTAATTGTTGGTTTCAACACGCGCGATGGTTACATCCTCATCCGTACGGAAACGATATTCAACCAACTTTCCTGATTTTACGTTGCGCATACGTGCCTGGTAAAATGCACGTAAGTTACCGGGTGTACGGTGCAAAAATTCTTCAACCTGCAGCAACTCGCCGTTAAAACGGAGTATGTTGCCATTTTTTATTTCGGATGCTTTTGACATAAAAATATAATTGAGGCGCAAACTTAGGGAGTTATAGGGAAAGAAACAAGTGTTGGAGGTTAGAGGTTAGTTGATTAGAGATTAGTTTTCGCAGCGTAGCATTTGGGTGTCAGATTGAAATTCTATAATCACATCGTCACTAAGTGGATGCCCGTTGCAGGTTAATATCCAGCCACCGGCGAGGTCAGCATCGGTGAGTACGTCGTTTTTTGCCATTTCAACTTTTCCGGTTTTGCATTTGGCGGCGCAGGTTGAGCAATCGCCAACGCGGCAACTATAGGGGAGTGGGATGTTGTTTTGCAACGCAGCCTGTAATATGGATTGGTTTTCGCCTACTAGCAGGTCGTGCATTTCATTTTTAAAGTAAATTTTGATGTTGCGTGGCGGATAGTTTATTGAAGTTGCCGAAACCGGGATAGTTTCAAGTACAAAGTTTTCCTTACGGATTTGGCTGGTTTCAAAACCCATATAAAGCAGTGTTAACCTGATCATCCGCATATAGGCAAATGGCCCGCAGATGTAGATTTCTGCCTGCGATGGTTGATTCTTAATTTCACCGCGCACCAGTCGCTCAACTACCTGGTTATTCAGCCTGTTTGCATCGCTGCTTAATTGGTGGATTATCCTGAACCTGTCCGCGTACAGGTTTGCCAGCAATTCAAGCTCTGTGTTAAAGAGGATTGATTGCCGGTTAATGTTACTGTAAATAAGCGTAAGCCTGCTTTTACCAGACCGGGGCAGCACATATTTTAATTGAGAGAATATTGGCACAATGCCGCTGCCCGCGGCAAAAAGAAAGATATCTTTCTCTTCATTAAAAATACTTATCACAAACCGGCCTGCTGGTTCAACAGCATTTAGTATATCGCCCGGCTTTATTTTGGTCAGCATAAAGCGCGATATCTCGCCATTGGCTATGCGTTTTACGGTAATAGAAAGCAATTCATCATCTGGCGACGAGCTTAAAGAATAGGATCGCCGTATCTCGTCGGCGTGATGGGTAAACACCAATGTTATAAACTGCCCGGCTTTGTAATGGATTTTACTACCGGATACTTCCCTCAAAAAGAAGGTGGCCGTATCCTGCAATTCCCATTTTACGGCTTCAACTTTTAACTGAAGCATAGCTATTAAACAGTTATCACTATTTTACCAAACTGGGTCGATTTTTCCATTTTGGCTATCGCTTCGGCCGCGTTGCTTAGCGGATAGATTTCGTCAACAGCAGGTATAATTTTATGCTTATTTACAAAATCGACCATTGCTTTAAAATCATCCTCGTTACCCATCATGGTGCCGATTATTTGCAATTGGCGCCAAAATATTTTGCGGCCATTTAATGGCGGAAAATTACCTGCGGTGCCACCAAAAACAACGATGCGGCCGCCGGGCCTGCACAAATCCGGTAGTTTGGCAAAGCCATCGCCCAGGGCGCTGTCAATTATCACATCAAATCCGCCTGAAAGTAGTTGCAGTTGTTCAGCCCAGTCCTGAGCCTTGTAGTTTACGCCGGCTGCAGCGCCCAACTGTTTAGCACGTTCAATTTTTTCACCCGAACCCGATGTTACAAAAACCTGGCAACCCGCTGCATGCGCAAATTGTAAAGCCGTAGTACCCGTGCCGCCACCTACACCGGTAATCAATACCTTTTGCCCTTTTTGCAGCTTGCCCTTGGTAAACAATCCCCTGTAAACGGTTACTCCGGCCAACGGTAATGCTGCAGCCTGCTCCCAGGTTAAATGGGACGGTTTGGCATGAAGATATTTTGCCTGCACTTTTACATATTCAGCCAGTGTGCCATCGTCAGGCAGGCCGAGGATTCTAAAATTATCTGATTGAAAGTTTGGGTCGTCGCCCCAGCCATAGCCCGGGTTGATAATTACTTCCTGGCCGATTAAATGCTTATCAGCATCGCCGCCAACTTCGGCAACAATACCTGCTCCGTCAGAACCTAATATGGTTGGGTACTTAATCCCTGCGTATTTACCGATGGTTATCCAGTAATCGCGGCGGTTTAATGCCGCGGCCTTTATTTGTACCAGCGCCTCGCCGGGTGCAAGGGTTGGCTTATCAACTTCTTTATAGATAACTGCCTTGTCTGCTGCTTCGAGAACTATTGCTTTCATAGATGGGATTATATAAAAGCGTCATTGCGAGGAACGAAGCAACCTCTTCACATGCAAATCATGAACCAATGAAGCTTGTGTTGGCCAAAAAGCGCGCGGCATTTCGTATAACACAAACATCAGGTAAATTGATTGTCCTACGCAGAGTTTGCTTCGTTCCTCGCAATGACGAGTGAAGGATGTGATCTTGAACCTACGCTTTGCTGTAAAGTTCAGCTACGTGGTTCCAGTTAATAACGTTCCATATTGCCGCTAAATAATCGGGGCGGCGATTTTGGTATTTTAAGTAGTAAGCATGTTCCCAAACGTCGATACCTAAAATTGGAGTGCCTTTTACCTCGGCAATATCCATTAATGGGTTGTCCTGGTTAGGGGTTGATGTTACCGCTAATTTTTTATCAGCCGTAACGATAAGCCATGCCCAGCCTGAGCCGAAACGGGTTGCACCAGCTTCCTGTACTTTGGTCTTGAAATCAGCAAACGAACCGAAGGTGCTGGTAATTGCAGCAGCCAAAGCGCCTGTAGGCTCACCACCGCCGCTTGGCGAAAGCAATGTCCAGAACAAGCTGTGGTTGTAGTGACCACCGCCGTTATTGCGCACAGCAGGCGGAAATTTCGAAATGTTTTTTATAATGTCATCAATGTTGCCATCAGCTTCAGGCTTGCCTTCAAGGGCTTTGTTTAAGTTAGTTACATAAGCCTGGTGATGTTTGCCATGGTGAATTTCCATGGTCAGCTTATCAATGTGCGGTTCAAGGGCATCGGTAGCGTAAGACAACGCCGGTAGTGTAAAAGCCATAATGAATTAGTTTAAAGTTTAACGATAGTATGTAACAAATATAAAGCGTTCAAAGTGATATTTGTTCTTATAAATGTCATTTGTTTTTTAGTCCATGGACCATAGACGATAGTCCATAGCCGGAGAACTTATGTTTTAGCAGTCCGAAAATTTGCTATGGCCTATGGACCATCGACTATGGACTATGGACTATTTCCTTTTCGATTTAAAAAATCCCCGCACCAACTCGGCGCATTCATTTTCACGAATCCCTCCGGTGATAATGGTTTTGGGATGTGTTATTTTTTGGTTTAAGCGGCCAAAGCCCAGTTTAACATCATAAGCTCCAAAAACCACGCGGCTAAGCTGGAACCAATAGCAGGCGCCTGCGCACATTACGCAAGGCTCCATGGTTACATACAAGGTGCAATCGCGTAAATACTTGCCACCGGTTGAATTGGCGGCGGCAGTTAATGCCTGCATTTCGGCGTGGGCCGACACATCGTTCAGCCGCTCGGTTAGGTTATGGCCGCGGCCAATTATGCGGCCGTTCCAAACTACAACGGCGCCTATGGGTATCTCGTCGGCGGCAAGCGCAGCCTGGGCCTCTTTTAAAGCCTCGCCCATAAAAAAGTCGTCGGGCGATATGGTTGGCTCGTCGCCGAAATTAATATACCTCATTTATATAAGTTTACTGCCGTTTGGTACGGGCTTATCAATTGCAGCCAAAACTATGTCGCCGTTTTCGTCGGCAAAGCCTGTAACCAAAAACTCCGACATAAAGTTCGCTATTTGTTTTTTGGGAAAGTTAATTATGCCTACTACCTGCCGTCCAGGCAGCTCCTCTTTTGTGTAATGCATAGTGATTTGTGCGCTCGACCATTTCACGCCAAACGGGCCGAAATCAACCTTGATTTTATAGGCCGGTTTGTGGGCTTCAGGAAAATCGGCTACTTCTAAAATTGTACCGGCATGTAGTTCTACTTTTTCAAAGTCGTGCCAGGTGATAGTTTCCATAGCGCAAAGGTATAAACCGCCAAACAATTGTGGTACCTGCGGGCTGCTTTATTTTATGTTTTTATCCATCAAATCCTTTTTTTATATTCGGGAACTAATAACTATTAACTTCCTGCTGGTTTATCCTGTGAATTAAAGACAGGGTAGCGTCAATTTAAATATCATGATAAAAAGGATACTGCTTGTTTCCGTTTTTGGCCTGGTTGCATTAAACTGCTCCGCATCTCAAGGTTATACTAAATTGCCCCTTAAAAAAATTACTACGGGAAAAATACGCTTTCCCAAAGCTGATACTATCCCCCATGCCGATGTAATGGAAGTTGTACGTATAGCTATTTATGCAGCTAATAATTTTAATGACCAGGCTGTTGCCAATTTATATACGCCGAATGCTGTTGTTGCCGACGATGAGCCACCCTATTCCTGGAATGGTCCTACGGCAGGCATACAATGGGTAAATGCCGTTGAGAAGGCAGTAAAGGATAACCACATTTCAAAATTTAAAGGTGTGATTGACCAGGTGACCGTTTACCAGCAAACAGATGATAATGTTTATGTAATTGTGCCGGTATCCTACAGCGGAGAGTTGCCGGGGCATGCACGTTTTACTGCGAGAGGGGCCTTCGGAATGGTACTGCGGCAGATAAATGGCAAATGGCTCATCAAAAGCCAGGTTTGGGTTCCCGAAAAGGGTTTGGGAAATTAAGTTTTTTTTGCCCGGCTGAAATTGTATTTAAAGCAAAAGGCGCATAAGTGATTATGCGCCTTTTTATATTTTTACGGTTCCCCGTTATAATTATATCGAATCTGTCGAGCCGATTAATCCTTCAGCATGTGTTTTTGGTAATCCTAATGTAAAGGGTGATTTTTTGGTGAACAAGCCCATAATGAATAAAAGGCCACCTAATAATACTTCCGGTAAAAACACGCCTTTAAACACACCGGCTGCGCGAACTGAATCAAAAGCGAAGCCATAAATAAACGGCGACATCAATAATATAAAGCCCATCACCACATCGAGCGTATAGTGTATGCGCACCGGGAATTGTTTGATAAAACCGGTTTCGTTATTGGTAAATATGGCCATTATCAATTGCAACCACCCGATGTATATAGGTAAAAAGAATGCTGCGCTCGAAATACTGCGCAAATCAAATAACCAGGGCGAAGCAATAAGTGTAAGCGCAATTATATAATTTAAAACGCCATAAACTGCTGTTGAAATAAACGGTTTCATATTTTTTATTTTATACGATTTGAGTTTTTTATTTTACAGCCACTCAATTGCTGTAATTGATGCCAAAGGTATAAATTTTGAATTTATCTGAAACCTATTTCCTTATAATTCTTGTGCAATACTGCAAATTTTACTATGAACTGCTGTTATTGCCTCTTTTTTACAATTTTTGAGGCTATAAAGGCAATCAGGCCGAACACTATTGCCGATGTGATGCCTAAACCCAGGCCGGCAATTGCCATTGCCACACGGGGATGTGCTGCAAACGATTCAGGCATTTTGCCCGCCATAACATCCATTTGTTTATGGCCTGTAATGTATTTTGCGTAAAAAAGGACATGCACAACCGTTATCCACACGCAGTTAACCAGCCCGGTAAAAAATCCATATAAAAAATACTTGGCTGCGCAAACCCGCGCAATTACAGCGGAACAAAAAATAAATATAACCACCCAAAATACAGGTTCAACATCCTGGGGTATTAATGATACAGTGCCGAAGGCCATTATCAACCCAAAAAGCGACAGTTGAAATATAAGTTTCCAGTTCATTGTGAAAGATTTTTTGATATAAATATAAAAAATAGGCTTAAACAAAACAAAGCAATAAAAAATGGCAACCGGGAACGCCCGGCTGCCAGAACAAGCTTTAGGTTAATATCTTAGAGATTAATGTTTTGTTTCAGTTTCTTTAGATGGCGTTAAAAATGACGGCGCCTTAAAAGCGGCTTGCTTTGTTTTAACCATAATTACGCCTCCACGACCTCTTTTTCCGTATAAGGCTAAACCGGTTCCCTCCTTTAGTACGCTAACGCTTTCAATATTGTTGGGGTTTAAATTTTTAATATCATTCACTTCTTTACCGTTCACAACATAAATTGGGTTACCGGCCATAAAGGCGATGCCTAAATCGGAGAGTTTTTTTATAGTGTCCGGTTTGTTGATGGCGCCGTTTTCATTTGATGACGTGTTGCGAATCACCGGCTCATCGTCATCGGTTGAAAGCGCAAAATTAATCGGTACAGAATAAGCTACCCGTACGAGGCGACCATTTTGCACCCCCGGTTTCCACTTTGGCGACGAAGAAATAACCCTCAAAGCCTCTCTATCCAGCTCGTCGGCGACGCCTCGGGTAACATGAACGTCGGACAATGAACCATCTGTTTCAACCACAAAGCTTATTATGACCCTGCCTTGTATGCCATTTTCGCGCATGTTGGCCGGGTACCTGGTGTTTCTGGCCAGGAACATCGAAAATCCTTCCATGCCCCCCTGGAACTGGGGAACCTGTTCAACCGATGTGAAAATAGGGTTAGTATTAGCTTCCCTGGCTGCCACCCGTTCAACTTTAGGTGGTGTTTCTGCAATAGAATCGCTTGTTTTTTCAGCCTGGGCTTTGGTTTGCCCAACCGGCTCATGAACCATTGTGGTGCTATCGAGCCTGATGTCGGGCAGTGTAGCAGGGGCCAGCAAAACCTGCTCAACCTTTTTGTTTACAAAATCAACTGTTTCGCTATTGGTTACTGTTGCCGATGATAAAACAAGCATCAAAATAAACAGAGGAACTGACAAGCCATATTTAACAAGCGCCATACTGTGCGACTTGTTTTTTTGCAACATTTTAATGCGTTGCTTTAATAAGCTGTGGTTATAAAACGGGTTAACAAACTGATGTGCGGGGGTATCAAAAGTTTGGCTCAGTAGCAATAAGGCATAGTCACTTTTATTGGTGCCGGCTTTCAGGGCCTGCCTGTCGGCAATATATTCGTGTATGTGCTTTATGGCAAAACGATAAAGATAAACAACCGGGTTAAACCAATTTATTATCATTACAGCTTCAATTAATAAAACATCGGCACTATGCCATTGGCGAGCGTGCACATGTTCGTGGGCTGCTATTATATGGTTGTGTTCGTGCTTTGGCCCCAGCTTTATTTTTTTGAAGAAAGAAAATGGCACCGCTGCTTCAGGCTGGTTTATGATTTTATTCAATATAACCATTTGCCAGATAAACCGGCCAATTAAAACTGCCATCCCGGCCAGGTAAACAATTGCGAGCACCTGCCCGATATTTACCTGTGAATGCTGCGTAGCTTTAAATTGGTAAACTATTAATGGGCTGTTGTATATAGTAAGCTGAACTTCTTTAGTTATAAACAGGTTTTTTACCCAGTTTGATTGTATCATGGGGATGAAAAACGAAAGCAGCGATGCCGATACCAGGTAAATCCTGTTAAGCTGAAAAAAGGTTTCCTTTCGCAGCAGCAAAACATAAAATCCGTAAAACAATACCAGGTAAATGTTTACCAGCAGTAAATAGTTCCACCCCGTCATGGTTACTTTTCTTTAAGTTTTTCAATTAGTTTCATAATCTCATCAGCTTCCTTAAGGTCGATCTTCTCCTTTTTCACGAAGTACGAAAACATGCGCTTCACCGAATTATCGAAGTAACCGTTCATGAGCTTGTCGGTGGCAAAATTCTGGTACTGGTCTTTGCTGATTACGGGGTGATATTCATGACTTTTACCGAATGCATTGTGGCCTACAAATCCTTTGGCTTCCAAAATCCTTATAATGGTTGATACCGTGTTGTACGCCGGTTTGGGTTCGGGCAGTACATCAATCACATCTTTTACAAATCCTTTTTGCAATTGCCACAACACCTGCATTATCTGCTCCTCGGCCCGTGTTAATTCTTTAATTTCCATACACTTTTTATTTAATCTGCTTAACCTGGCGTAATTTTCGCCTAAAAATATACCGGGTTTAATTTATCCGGTTGTTGAATAGTATTTTAACCTAAAGGATAAAACAATAATGTGATTAATATTATTACCTTAAATAATTATTGCGAATAACTAAATTGCAACTAAAATATTAGTTTCGCAAGTTTTATTGAAAATTTATTCGCGATATACCTAAAGCATATTATACACTAAATGAACATAACCTTTCATGGTGCTGCCCGCACAGTAACAGGCAGCAAACACTTACTCCGGTTAGATGATGGAACATCCATTTTATTAGATTGCGGCATGTTCCAGGGAATGGGAGACCACACTGAAGATCTCAATGAGCATTTTGGGTTTAACCCTGTGAAAGTTGATTATTTGATATTGTCGCACGCGCATATCGATCATTGCGGCCTTATTCCGCGTCTGGTTGCCGAAGGCTTTAACGGGCAAATATTTTGTACCCCGCCTACGATGGATTTGGCCAAGATACTGATGATGGATTCGGCGAGAATACAAGAACAGGATACTGAATACAGTAACAAACACAGGAAAAAAAATGGCCTCCCGCTTCTCAATGCATTGTACAGCGAAGAACAGGCTATGGAATCGTTGCGGCTGTTTAAGATAGTTGAGTATGGCGAAGAATATGAAATTACACCTTCAGTAAAATTCAGCTTTACTGATGCGGGGCACTTGGTAGGCAGTGCCGCGGTACATTTAACTGTAAACGAGAACGGAAAACAAACAAATATTACTTTTAGCGGCGATGTTGGCCGCTACGGTGACATGTTGTTGAAAAGCCCGCAACCGTTCAGGCAGGCCGACTATATTTTACTTGAATCAACCTATGGCGACTCCCTACACAAAGATGTTGGCGCAATTGAAGATGCATTGCTTGAAGTTATTAAGTATACCTGTGAGGTAAAGAAAGGGAAGCTCATAATCCCCGCTTTTAGTGTTGGTCGCACGCAAGAGCTTTTATATGCCTTAAATGCGCTTGAATTAAAAGGTATTTTGCCCGATTTACATTATTATGTGGATAGCCCGCTTTCAGAAAAAGCTACACATGTATTAATGGACCATCCCGAGGTTTATAATAAAGATGTAACCGATGTTTTAAAGGTCGATGCGAACCCGTTCGGATTTAAGGGGATGAGTTTTATTCAATCAACCGAAGAGTCGAAGGCGTTAAATGACAACCCAACACCATGTGTTATTATTTCATCATCGGGAATGGCCGAGGCCGGCCGGGTGAAACATCATATTAAAAACAATATTAATAGCGAAAAAAATACCATTTTAATGGTGGGCTACTGTGAGCCAAATTCACTCGGCGGCCATCTTTTACGCCACGACCGTGAGGTATTTATTTTTGGCGAGAAATACGAAGTAAAGGCGGAAGTACAAGCTATAAAATCAATGAGCGCCCACGGCGATTATGAAGATCTGCTCCATTTCATAAGTTGCCAGGACCCTGAAAAAGTAAAACAAATATTCCTTGTACATGGCGAATACGAGGTGCAACAGCATTTTGGACAAAAGATTTTAGCTAAAGGGTTTCCGTCTGTTGAGATACCATATCAACATCAGAAAATAGAAATTTAAATAAACTGGAAAAATTTCTTTTTATTTAGGAAAAATTTCTATATTTGTGTAGATAGCAAATATTATGGCAGCTAAAGTAAAAAACAACAAGCCAAAAATGTATCCAACGGAGCCACTCAAAACCCTTAGTGTAGCCGAGTTTGAAATACCCTATGTAATTACAAGGCCGCATGCTTATACTGATGATATCAACTTGCTTGCCCAGTCAAAAAAAGGGCTGAATGCTAAAGCGGCCCTTGATTTTCTGTCACTTTCGGGCTTTACCCAGGATGAGTTCCAGGAAACATTTAAAACTACGGTTAAAACCATACAAAACCACGTAACGCGTGAGCTAACGCTCGATGCCGCCCTTAGCGAAAAGCTTTTAAAATCATTCGCACTTTTTGATAAAGGAGCCGAGGTTTTTGGCACTGAGGATAGCTTTCATCAATGGCTGCATACGCCTGCCTATGGGCTTGGTAACCAGTTGCCATTTACCCTGATGGATACCATTACCGGCATACAGCTCATCGAAGAAGAACTCATCCGCATTGAGTTTGGTGATTTAGCCTAAACAGGGTATGCTGGTATACCGCATCATACTTGCTAAATACGCAGATAAGCTAATAGCATCAGGCCGGGCAGCACGCTGGAATCCTAATGATGTGGAAATGATTTATACTGCATCATCGCGCTCACTGGCTTGTCTGGAAAATGTGGTTCACCGCAGCGGTAAAGGCCTTACCCAGCGAATTGGAGAAAAATGGATAAGCGAAAATAATACCGCGGTATTGCAAGTGCCCTCATCAATAGTAAGCGAAGAAGTAAACTACCTGCTGAACCCGAAACATAAAGATTTCGGGGAGATAAAGATTTTTAATCGACAGCCTTTTGTATTTGATAGCAGGATAAAGGCATAAAAAAGGGCCTGATGAAGATTGTTACTTCATCAGGCCCTTTAAAATTCGTATTAAAATTAATTCCTGGCAGGCTGCGGTTTTGGCAACTCTTTGCGCGGAATCATTTCATCGCGCTGCGAGGTATTGTAGACGAAAGACGCTACAATAGTGGCTGCTTGTTTTAAATCATCTTCGCTTAACTTATCATAAGTATCCTGGTTGCTGTGGTGTGTACGCGAGCCATAATCCAAAGCGTCTTGTATAAACTGAAAGCCGGGGATGCCTACCGCGTCAAATGAAACGTGGTCGGTGCTGCCTGTATTGCTGATGGTAACGGTTGTAGCGCCAAGATCTTTAAACGGAGCCAGCCATGCCTTAAATATTGGCCCCGCTACCGAATCGCCCTGTAAATAAATACCGCGTATTTTACCGCTGCCATTATCAAGGTTATAGTAAGCCGAAACTTTTGCCTGCTCAGGTTTTAGCTCCATAGTTTTAGGATCGCCGAAATGGTTAAGCACATACCCGCGCGAACCGAATAAGCCCTGCTCTTCCGAGCTCCACAAAGCTATGCGGATGGTGCGGCGTGGTTTGAATTCAACTGCTTTTAATATGCGCATCACTTCCATCATCACAGCGCTGCCGGCTGCGTTATCAGTACCGCCGGTTGCAGCATGCCACGAGTCGAGGTGGCCGCCAACCATAACAAGTTGTTCTTTTAATTTAGGATCGGTGCCTGGTATTTCGCCAACTACGTCATAGCCCTGCAAGTCATCGGTAAAAAACTGGGTTTTTATGTCGGCCTCAACGCTGACTTTTATACCGGTCTTAACCAGTCGTAAAATACGCTGAAAATCTTCGCCGCTTGTTTCAAGTTCAGGCGATACCTTCTTAGCTGTATCGGCGTATGATGCTCCGTTGGTGGTGAATACTGTGCCATCGGCGCCGCGGGCCTGGGTTAAAATTAAGCCAACATTTTCGTCCATTAAAAATGTGTTAATGGCGGCACGCATTGCGCGAGCTTTTTGAAACGCAGCAGCGTTTGCATTTGGTCCGCCGCGGCGCTGACCAGGGGCCTGTGGTTTGGCAGTGGCCATTTTGTCAAGGTCTTCGTCGGTATACCGAACTCCATCGGCTTTGTAAGTACGCTCAACACCTGGTTTGGTGTCAAATATTACAATTTTACCTTTCAGCGTGCCTTTGTATTTGTCAAGGTCGGTAGTGGTGTCGGCTTTTACCAAAACCACATCGCCTTTAATAAGGCCATTTGTACTCGGCGTCCATGCTTTGGGGATTGCTATCAGCGCATGATAGTACGGAACTGTCATGGCTACATAGTTTTTTTGCACTTCCCAGCCTTTGCCGAATTTACCCCAGGCTTCGCGTTTGGCGTTTGCCATGCCCCAGGTTTTTAATTCATTTACGGCCCAATCCTGCGCACGTTTTAAGCCGGGGGACCCTGATAAACGCGGACCTGAAACGTCGGTTAAATGGAAAGCAATATCCATCACTTTTGAATGATTGAGGCCTTCTTCCCGGATTTTTTGAACCATCGCCGGATCGGGCGTGTCCTGGGCAAATGCAGTGCCCGCAGTAGCTGCCACAAGCAGGCAGGTGTAAAGTAAATTTATTTTCATACAGAGTTAATAGTTTTCCAATTGGGGCGCGCGTTGTTTGCGTGCCCCAATTGTTCAGTTAATAATGTTGTCAGTTGCAAACAAACTTATTTATTAAAAATTGCAAAACTCAAAATGCCTGTTAACAAAGTTGTTACAAGTGGTAATTAATTGGGAGTATATTTGACGTATGAGTGAGTATTGTTTGGACCGGACTGCGTTTAAAGCACAAACTGCGGACGAAGCCGTTAAAAGGCAGGCTGAATATTCCAGATCATTAACATGGTAGGAAAGATTACGTATCGCAAATTATCTGAATAGCATAGCATATAATTATCCGGAAAACAACCCTCCCAGATTGGACAGGACAACTTTTAGAGCGGGAAACCAGGCTGAAATTAACGCAGAGGAAGACGCCAAAGTAAAGCAATGTAGCCAAGATTAACGAACCGTTTTTCTTGACTCTTGTGTCTTGATTTCTTGTATCTACCTTTTAATTTATCAGTAACTTATACCCCCGCCCATGCACGTTAATTATCTCAACCGATGGGTCGTCGCGTAGATATTTCCTAATCTTACTTAAAAAAACATCCATACTGCGGCCGTTAAAATAGTTGTCGTCGTGCCAGATGTTTAACAATGCTTCTTCGCGGGTAAGTACTTCGTTTTTGCGGATGCACAAGAGGCGCAACAACTCGGCTTCTTTGGTGGATAGTTTTTGCTGGGTATCGCCAATGGATATTAGTTGCGAAGTGTAGTCAAAAGTATAGCGGCCAAGCTTAAAGGTGGTTTGTTTTTCCTCTTCATGTTTTTCGGAATTGCTGGTGCGTTTTAGTAATGCGTTTATGCGCAGCAACAATTCTTCAATACGGAAGGGCTTGGTGATGTAGTCGTCGCCGCCTAAGTTGAAGGCCATGGTTTTGTCTTCAATCATGCCTTTTGCAGTAGCAAAAATTATAGGCACATGGGCATTAATTTTCCGGATGTCCTTGCCCAACGTAAAACCATCCTTTTTGGGCATCATCACATCAAGTATCAGCAGGTCGAAGGTGTGTTTGGTAAAAGTTCGCAAACCTTCTTCGCCGTCTTTACATAAAACAACATCAAACTTGCCTTTTAACTGCAGGTAATCCTGCAACAGCAGGCCTAAATTCGGGTCATCCTCAACAAGTAGTATTTTTTTCATGTTATGTAGTCCGGAAAGTCGGTAAAGTCCGAAAAGTCCGAAGATTATTTTAGTCGGAAAGTCCGGGAAGACCGAAAGTCCGAAAGATTGTTTTTAGGTTACTAATAACTGCTCTTTAATGCCGGTTGCAGCTTCTTCCGGACTTTTTTCTGGTCGTTACCGACTTTTCGGACATTACCCTACGCCGCGTGGAATTTCAATTCAAATTCCGAACCTTTTTCTTTTTCCGATTTAACGCTGATAATGCCATTCAAACGTTTTACCACCGTATTAACGTAGCTTAAGCCAAGGCCAAAACCTTTAACATCGTGCAGGTTGCCTGTTGGTATGCGATAAAACTGCTCAAATATTTTTGTTTGCTGGTCGCGGCTCATGCCAACGCCCTTATCGGCCACTTTAATAACTACCTGCCCATTTTTATTGAGGGTGCTTATGGTAATGTCGGGGCTGTCCACGCTGTACTTTATAGCGTTGTCTATCAGATTATATATCACGTTCGAAAAATGCAGTTCATCAGCGCTTATAACGGCACTTTCGGCATCCAATTGCAGGTGTGTAACAGCGTTGGCTTTTTGCAGCTTAAGTTCCATGCTATCAACCACCACAGCAATCATCTCATTAACATCAATTGGTTTTTTCTCCAACTTAAAGTCGTTTTTCTCAATCCGGGCAATATTTAAAACGCGTTCAATATGGCTTCCCAGGCGTTCATTTTCCTCGTAAATAATATTTGCAAGGCGTGCTACCCGGCTTCTGTCCTGCGCAATTTCATTGTCCTTTAAAGCCTCGCTGGCAATCATTATAGTTGATACCGGGGTTTTAAATTCGTGGGTCATGTTGTTGATAAAATCGGTTTTCATTTCAGATACCTTTTTTTGTTTAAGTATGCTGAAAATGGTATAGCCGAAACATAGCACCAACACCAATAAAAGGCCACCGGTAGTTGCCAGCGAAGCCGTCATCTTGTTTACCAAAAGCACATTCCGCTGCGGAAACACCAGTTTTATCAAGCCAGGGTCGTTTATTACGTCCTTGCTGAATATGGGGGTCTGGTAAGTATTCGCGTCATCAAACGATGGCTTGGCACCGGATATATCGTTGGCCTTCGAAAAAATAAGCGAATCTTTATTTGCGAGGCTAACTTCGTAGCTGAACGGCAGGTTAATCCCTTTGTTGTGTAATTCGAACCGAAGTAAGGTATCAATCCAAAAAGGGTCGAGACGAAATTTCAGAGGTTCGCCATATTTGCCATACTCTTCTGCCAGGTTTGCAATTACGGTTGTTTTTGTATTATTCTGGGGTGTGTTTTCCAACGAGTCATTCTCCAGGAGTTTTCTTACCTCAGTCAGCTGCTTTTCCTTCAATTTCCTGTCCTGCTCGCGTGCCCAGTCTGCATTAATATGGGGTACAGATATTACCTGCTTGCCAAATTGCGGATCGCTGTAGATGTATCGTACGGTATCATATTTATGCAGTTTCCTTTTTACAAGGCCGGTTGACGGTACCTTTACAAATTCGGGTGTTATTCGCTGGTGGGTAACGCCCAACTCATCGGTAAACTCTTCAAAGCGGAACTGAAGGTCGAACTTTCCTCCCTGGGTAAGGCGGGTGAACTCCTCGTCCATTTTTTTACTGAGTATCAGTTTGCCAAGGCTATCGCGTAAAATGGCAAGTTTTTTTTCGCGGCTGGTTAGTTTCTTTTTTGTGTTTACCTTGCCCAGGTCGGCGAGATTGCCATTGTCGTTAAAATACTTATTTTTCAGCGCATTTTGTTCTTTTTGACGAAGCCGGGCCCTGGCGTTCAGGAAATTTAATGCATCGTGCCGGGTAACTTTGGCTACAACATTATTGAGGGCCTCGTTTACGTTACGGTCGAACAATTCGGACTGTAACTGGTACGATTGCCGCAGAAAATAAAGTTGCATAACTATTACGCCCAAAAGCGCGAAGCTCATTAAGCCAATAATAAATGCGATACTCCTTTTCTTCATTGTAAAAACAAAAATATTTTAAATAAACTCACCAATTTTGCTTTTAACAAAATTTAACAAATAATAACCCTCTTTTAACGCCTTGAAATATAGTTGTTTGTTACCTTTGATAGGTAATTACCCTTGCCTCTGTAACATTAATGCAGGTTAAATAATATTTAAATCCTCATTAAAGTTAATTAACTTAAATAAACATACCCCAACAATGAAAAATCTTTTAAAAAAACCCGGCTTCGAATTTGTTTTTTCGATGGCTTTAGTGGCAATACTTGCCCTGCCGCCTGTATTGATTGCGCAAAACAAAACGCAGAAAGATATGGAGATACGAATTGAAAACGGTGACACCACAATCAATGGTAAGAATATTAAATCACTATCGGCCGAAGACCGTCAAAGTGCGCTGACGGATATTAATAACCTGCGGGGCAATATGAACGACAGGCAGCTTAACAGCAACGGACGCAGGAATTATTTTTTTGGTAACTATATATTAGATGGGACAAAGAAAAAAATAGTATATCTTTAATCCTAAACCGTATGTAATGGAAGTTACTCAAGACCTGATTGTAAAATACTTAAAACAAGATTTTATTGCCATATCAAAATCAAGTACAGAAGAAGAACTGTACATGAAAGATTACCTTTTAAAAAAGGATTTGATGTCTATCTCTGGCCCAATAGGAACTGCAATAACCAACAGCAACGGAAAGGATTTTATACATAATGCATATTTTTTCAATCCGGTACCATTAAACGTATATGATTGGAAAATCAACATTATAAATCAACTTAAAAATGGTGAGAAGCAATTAGATGGCTCTGGCGATACAATGAATATGGCTAAATCAGAGTTGACCCAAGATGGAATAATAGAGATTGGAAGCACACCATATTATAGAGTTCTAACGTCAAATGGGCGGCGATTTAATGACAGCGGACTGTCATTGAAGAACTTTTTAAATAGCGATAATAGACCTATTTCCATAAGGATAGGGCATGATATAAGCGGCGATGTTCACGGATCTGATTTAAGCATGGATATGAGCCGTGACAAGCAAATAATAAACAACAAAACCGAAACCACTAAAACCAAAAAATCCGTTTTAGAATGGGTTTTTGTTATCATAGGGTTCATAGCCAGTTTAATTGGCATATACTGGTTTTTCACGAAATAAAGCATTGTTTTTTTGAGCATAATTATTTACCTTTGAGTAGGTAAACTCAATCAATAAGGGTTATTATACAGTGGTGGAACACCGTATAATTGCTATAATCTACTTGGCAGTAGTTTTCTTATGAATAGGTTTAACGGCAATCTTAATCATATCCTCTAAGCTACCCTCGAATTTTACTTTTTCCTCGTACTTTTCAGCACGAGGTTTGGGTATTTGTTCCTCTTTTTCCTTTGCCATTATTTTGCTATTAATTGTTTGTAAGTTAAACGAATATTATCAGCTTTTTTGAAAGTATTTACAAAACGGTTAGGGTCTGTTATCATACGGGTATTGTAGCGATAGCCGAACTCATGGCAATACCTGTGTAGATGGGTTGGACTTACTTGGTGATAGATGCCTATTATACCGCGTTTAAGCAATGACCAAAACCCCTCTATAGTATTTGTATGGTCGTCACCTAAAGTGATGTAATTGCCGTCTTTGTGCTTAATAGCTACGTGGTCATAAGTTGCAGACAAACCGCAATATGAGCGGTAAGCA
>NZ_JANYGQ010000036.1 GCF_025359345.1 Mucilaginibacter sp. | reverse complement strand
CCACCTGGTTTGTTTCAACATCATATTAGGTGCCTTGAAAGAACTGCAAAAAACAGAGGACTGGGTAAAAGACTGCTGGCTGTGGATGTACCGCGGTGCCTGGCTGGAGTTTGAAACGCACGAAATTGAAATGGCCGTACCCCTTTCGCCGCAGGAAGTGATCCGCAAGCGAAATGCCATCTTCAAGCACCAGAGCCAAAAGGACCGCCCTGTTTTCCCGGGTGATGATGCCAGGGAGTTTTGGGTAAGGGCTGAGGACCGCACAAGGGAAACCGCTCATGCTTACGATAAACTGGGCATGGCCGAATATGAGGCTATGGAAGCGTTTGTGCGGTATATCTATTAACACGATTTAAGGATACTGAGGATTTACAGGATTTTAACCTGCGTTACAATCCTGTAAATCTTATTAATCTTGAAATCGTGTTTTATTTAATCACCGCCAATACCTGTGAAACCGGTGAATATGCTGCCGTGATCTTTTCTAAAAATTTGCTAAAAAAGCCCTGCGGTGTATCTATCAATATTAGCGCCGGGCGTTTGTGTTTTAAAGTTTCCATACCCCAAAGTTGGGGCTTTGCGCCTGCTGCAATTTTGCTGTGAAGCTCTATTTGTTTGCTGTCAGAACACTACTTCCTCTTCATCACGCGTATCTTTAGGCGAAACACCAAACTTTTGCTTGTACACTTTCGAGAAGTGGGATATATTTTCGAACCCACTCGAATAAGCTACCAGCGACACCGGGTCGCATGATTTTTTTAGCTGGTATTCAGCATATTCCAACCTGCGGTTTATCTGCCACTTTACGGGAGTTGTGTGAAAGCGTTCGGTAAATTCTTTTTTAAAGGCGCTTACACTTCTGCCGGTAAGCTTTGCCATATCGGGTATCGACAACTGCCTGTTAAAATTAGCTTCCATAAAGTAAGCCAGGTCCACCTTCCTTTCGCTGACAAGGTATTTCAGGAAAGCCACAAAGGTGTTAGTCTTGTCGCCTGCCAAAATTTGCAATAGCGTTTGATGGGCCGCAAATTTTACGATACACCTCGAATATTCCTGGGGATGTAAAATATGCTGGATTACCTGCTTAATATTAGCATTTATAAACTCTGTGGTTTTAAATGTAAACGGCGGCATATCGGCACAAAACTTTTCGTATCTAATTACGGGGACGTGGCTTTCCAAAAAATAATCGACAAACTCATTCTCCATAAAAATAAGCAGGCTGGTATAATCATCTGATGGAAATATCTGGTAATTGCCGCGTCGTCTGAATTGTATATCCCCGGCCTTAAGGTGATGCACGCTGCTGCCATACCTCACTTCAATAGAACCGGTTAAAACAAACTCAAGACAATGTGCCGTTTGCAGGGTATCATCACAGCTAAAGGGCCGCTTTTTATCAATAAGCACGGCATACATATCTGATAGCCTCAGCCTGATATGCGTATGGTGATTCAGCAAGTCTTTAGGGATTTGTATCATCGTAACAAATTAATTTTCACTAATCTACAGGTTGCATTTCTCTCTTTTTAATTTTTTGGAAATTGTAACAAATAGATGATAAATACTGGAGAATAGTCTGCTTGCTGTTAATGTCATTATACATTTTTCTCACTTAAATCCATCCGGCAAAACCAGAGAAACTTCAAGGCCGGCAAGTCATCTTTCGGTCTTTACTGACTTTTCCGACTTCCGGACTTCCACATTGTAACAAATCCATGATAATACTCTCCTTGCGATCAGGGATTTCGCTAATGTTTAATATATTTAGCTCCGTAACTGACTAAACTATTAACATGAAAAAACTTTTACTTCTTGGCTGCGCCATGCTGTTTGCCTTACTATGCCGGGCACAGCAAACTTTCCCGGTAAACGGCGCCTGGGACATCCGACCCGGACAGTATGCATTTACCAATGCCACCATTGTTGTAAATGCCGAACAAACCATTACCAATGGCGTCTTATTGATTAAAGACCGGCAGATTGAAGCTGTTGGCACTGATGTTAAAATCCCCAAAGGCTATGTAACTATCGACCTGAAAGGCAAGTACATTTACCCCAGTCTTGTTGATGCATACACCGGCTACGGCATCCCCGATGCGCCAAGAGCAGCATTTGCCCAGGGCGGTTTTGGCCGTGCGGCTGTGCCGGTATCAACCAAACCCGGCGCTTACGGCTGGAACGAAGCTATTAAGCCCGAAATGAATGTAAAGGCTGTTTTCCATGCCGATGATTCGAAAGCCGAAGAATTTAAAAAGAACGGCTTTGGTACAGTGCACTCCGTAATACGCGATGGCATTGCCCGCGGCACTTCGGCAGTGGTTACCCTGGGTAACGAGCGCGATAACTTTGTAATATTGAACGACCAGGCTGCTGCCAACTACTCGTTTAGCAAAGGCACCGCGGCAACCAATTATCCTTCATCGTTAATGGGCAGCATAGCGCTGCTGCGTCAAACTTATTATGATGCACAGTGGTACAAAAATCAAAAAGAGGAATACAATATTTCGCTTGACGAATTTAACCGTACACAAGCACTCCCCCAGATTTTTGAGGTTGGCGACCCGCTTAGCGTATTGCGCGCCAATAAAATAGGCAAGGAGTTTGGCAAACAATATATTTTTAAAACCGATGGGCAGGAATACCGCCGCATTGACGCCATGAAGGCTACCGGCGGCAGCTTCATTATTCCGCTTACCTTCCCCGAGGCTTTCGATGTGGAAGACCCGATTGATGCCCGCAATGTGAGCTATACTCAAATGAAAGATTGGGAACTTGCGCCAACCAATCCTGCTGTTATGGAAAAAGCAGGTATAAAATTCGCCATTACATCGTACGGGTTAACGAACGTCCGCGATTTTTGGACAAACCTGCGCACCGCTCTTGATAATGGCTTAACCGAAAAACAAGCTCTAAACTCATTAACTGCTATCCCTGCTGAAATGCTGGGCGTAGCTGATAAGGTAGGCTCGTTAGCCAAGGGTAAAATGGCCAATTTCATTATCACGTCTGACGATTTGTTTAAAAAAGACAACGTGATTTTCGAAAACTGGGTTGAGGGCCGCCAGTATGTGGTTAGCAAAATTGATGTGACCGACCTGCGTGGTAACTATAGTTTTGCCAGCGACGCTTTGCAAAATGTAGTGTTGAAAATTAGCGGCACACCTGGTGCGTACACCGTTAACCTGGAACGTACCGGCGCTGATAGCACCCGGGCAACAGGCACTATTACCCGCATCGCCGACATGGTAAGCATCTATTTCGACCTGAAGAACAAACCTGCCGGCAACGTTAGGCTAAACGGTTACATCACCAAAACATCGCCATTAACCTTTAACGGCAGCGGCATTTTGCCGGATGGCAGCGAAATAAAATGGAGCGCGGCCTATACAGGTCCTGCTGCGCCCGACCGCAACCGTAACGATGTGCCGAAAGCAAATAATGTGGCCGGCCCGGTAATTTACCCGTTTATGGCCTACGGCGCCACCGAATTGCCAAAAGCTGAATCGGTGCTGTTTAAAAATGCCACTGTTTGGACCAGCGATAAAGATGGCATCCTGAAAAACACCGACGTATTGATTGAAAACGGCAAAATAAAAGCCGTAGGCAAGGGCCTCGCACCGGGCACCGCCAAAGTTATTGATGCTACCGGCAAGCACCTTTCGCCGGGTATTGTTGATGAGCACTCGCATATTGCGGGCAGCGGCAGCATAAACGAAGGCACCCAAGCCGTAAGCGCCGAGGTTAGGATCGCCGACATTTTAAATTCGGAAGATATCAATATTTACCGGCAGCTGGCAGGTGGGGTTACTACCTCGCACATTTTGCATGGTTCGGCCAACCCTATTGGCGGCCAAACCCAGCTGATCAAACACCGCTGGGGCGTATTGCCTGACGATATGAAGTTTGAAGGCGCAGACGGCTTTATCAAATTCGCCCTTGGCGAAAACGTAAAAGGCAGCAACAACGGCCCAATTACCGGTGCCGCCCGCTTCCCGCAAACACGTATGGGCGTTGAGGAAGTTTATATTGATGAGTTTACCCGCGCTAAAGAGTATAAAGCTGCGCGTGCCGCAAAAGGCAGCAATGTGCGCCGCGATATTGAGCTGGATGCTATTGTGGAGATACTGGATGGCAAGCGTTTTATCACCTGCCACTCGTACGTACAGTCGGAAATCAACATGCTGATGCACGTTGCAGACTCGATGGGCTTCAAAATAAACACCTTTACCCATATTTTAGAAGGCTACAAAATGGCTGACAAAATGAAAGCACACGGTATTGCCGGTTCAACATTTAGCGACTGGTGGGCCTACAAAAACGAGGTTGCCGAAGCGATACCTTACAATGGAAAGCTAATGCATGACGAAGGCGTTATCGTTGCTTTTAACTCTGACGATGAAGAAATGGCGCGCCGCTTAAACCAGGAAGCAGGTAAATCGGTAGCTTATGGTAAAATGAGCGAGGAGGAGGCTTTGAAACTGGTTACGATTAACCCGGCTACTATGCTGCACGTTGATAAAAAAGTGGGCAGTATTAAAGTTGGTAAGGATGCCGATTTGGTATTATGGTCGGCCGACCCGCTTTCAATTTATGCAGTTGCCGAAAAGACCTATGTAGACGGCATACCATATTGGGATATTGAAAAAGACGCTGCCAACCAGAAAGCCATAAAGGCCGAAGAGGCGCGGATTATCCAGAAAATGATTGCTGCCAAAAACAAAGGCGCTGCAACCCAAAGGCCGGCGGGAAGACGCCCCCGCAACAACGAAAGCGATGAAGATGATGAATTTGTATCGGGCGATGGCGTGGGACAAACTAACTCGAATGGTAAATAATTGATGTGCGAATGTGCAGATATGAAGATGTGCGGATGGGATATTCGGTTAACAAATTAAAAGAGGCATAAAATGAAAAACAAGATATTCATACTTTTTGGAGGATTACTGCTAAGCACCATCCTCGCAAACGGACAGGCAAACATATCGCCGGCAAAGGCGCAAATGAAGCCAATAATAATAAAAGGAGCCACCATTCACGTAGGTAACGGCACCGTAATAAACAATGGCTACATAGCTTTCGATAAGGGCAAGATAACGGCTATTGGCGAAGGCTCGGCACCTAACACTGCCGGGGCTGATGTAGTTGATGCCACAGGTCAACAAATTTATCCGGGCTTTATATGCCCCATAACCACCCTGGGCCTGGTTGAAATTGAAGAGGGAGCCCGCGGTACAGTAGATGAAGAAGAAACCGGCGACCTTAACCCGCATGTGCGCTCGCTGATCGCATTTAACACTGATTCAAAGGTGATTCCAACTGTGCGGTCAAACGGAATTTTGCTGGCACAGCCAACACCTGTTGGTGGCACCATTTCAGGTACATCGTCGGTTGTACAACTGGATGCCTGGAACTGGCAGGACGCTGCTTATAAGGCCGATATTGCTATACACCTAACCTGGCCGGTTGCCAGGGTACAGGGCGGCCGCCGCAGGCCTGCCGTACCAACACCCGGTGTGCCGCAGGAGTCGCCGGCCGAAAGGGCGCAAAAAGCCATCGACGCTATCACCAACCTGTTTAACGAGGCAAAGGCATACGCAGATATTGCAAAGCCCGAAGTAACCAACATCCGTTTGGAAGCCATGAAGGGTTTGTTTAACGGTACTAAAAAGCTGTTTGTAAACGCCGAAGGTGCGAAAGAAATAATACAGGCGGTTGATTTTGGCAAAAAAATGGGCGTGCAGGTGGTTATTGTAGGTGGCAATGAGTCGTACCTGGTTACCGATGTTTTGAAAGACAATAACGTGCCGGTTATATTAAAAGAAACCCAGCGCCTGCCGGATAAAGAGGAAGATGATGTGTACCTGCCATACAAATTGCCAAAAATACTGCAGGATGCGGGTGTAACCTATGGTCTGACAGGTATAGGTTTTTGGCGCCAGCGCAACCTGCCCTTCGAGGCTGGTGAATCAGTGGGTTACGGCTTAACCAAAGAGCAGGCTATATCGATGATCACCATTAACAATGCAAAAATATTAGGTATCGACAAAACCACAGGTACTTTGGAAGTCGGCAAAGACGCCAACCTGTTTGTGTCAAAAGGCGATGCGCTGGATATGATTAGCATTGATGTTGATTATGCATTTATACAGGGCCGCAACATCAACCTTGATAATTTGCACAAACAGCTTTATAAAAAGTTTGCTGATAAATATGGGGTGAAGGCTGATTAGTAGCACTCGTTCAATAAGTTTAGGAAAGGCGATGGGTTTGGGCTCATCGCCTTTTTGCTTTGTAATGTTTTAATATCAACAATTGTTAAACCATAACCAGCGAAATTAACGTAATCACCTTAAATCAGCGGTTCATGGAGTTTGATACTTATCCGGCCGATGTTCATGGCCAATAAAAGTTTTATCAACTATCAGGCGTATCACCTCGTCAATTTCGTTACCAACGGTTAGCAGGTGCTCAATAATTTCCTTGTTATCGGGGTTAAAAAAGTTTACCCTGTCCATTATGGCAATAAGACCCAGCATGCTGGCTACGGGGCGCCTTAATTCGTGCGATGTTAGTGATGCGATGTTCCGGAGGCGCTCATTTTGATCGACCATGGCCTGTTCCGTTTTAAGGCGCTGGGTAATATTTCGGGCGAAACAGCCGACACCAATTATTTCGCCGGTTGAGGTGTATATCGGGTTAAAGCTTATCTCGAACGAAAGTACCTCTTTGGTATCAGGATCGATGCTTTCATCAACCACGTTGTATATTTCGCCGGCCAACGCCCTTTTGTAATAGTTTTGCCAGCTCACCACCGATTGTTTGTTGTAGCCCGGGTGCAGGTACGAGTAATCGCCCTTTTTAGGCTCAACCCCGGTAATGTGGGTGATTTTGCTGCGGTAAGCCTGGTTCATGTAAACATACCGGGTTTCGGTATCAACCGACCAAATCTGGTCGTCGGTATTGTTTATCAGTGCTTCAAGGCTGTTTTTTGTGCCGATCAGTTCCTGTTCCTTAAGTTGCGCCTCTTCCTGGTAACGCCTTTTGTCAGTAGCATCGGCGGCTACAACAATGCGGCAAGCCTGGTTTTTATAGGTGACAGCATGGCTGGTAATTTCGGCATAAACGATACCTCCGGCTTTTGTTTTGTACTTCCAAATCCCCGCGTACGAAGGGCCTTTTGAATTCGGATCGGCCAGGCTATGTTTTTTAAAGTATGTGTTAAATTCTTCAACATCAGCCGGTTCGCGAAGGTTAAGGATGGTTAAGTTTAAAAACTCGTCTTCGGTATAACCATAGTGTTTAACCGCCGCCTTATTTACTTTTAAAATCCGCAACGACTGAACTTCATAAACCCACATGGGGTTTGGGTTATCGTCAAATAAAAAACCAAGTTCGTTAAAAGGCAAATCGGGCATAATTTAATTTTAGCGCCTGGGCATTTTTATAAAGTTAACTATTATTTTAAATTTTAACCATTTGCCCGGCCAAATTACCGGGATTTTGCTTCAAAACACATTAATGGCTGCAACCAGCTATTATTTTGCGATACTAAACATATCTGCCGGTTTTTAAAAGAAGAAAGTGAATTTTAGTGATTAGTTAATTGGAGATTAGAGGTTGGTGAATGCGGAAGTAGGAATGCCAATTTCGGAATATAGGTCATTTTTCAACTAATCTCTAATTAACCAGCCTCTGATCACTCCCCCTTAATCTCTAATCAACTAACCTCCAATCACTAAATGACGAAATCATTTCCAATTAATAAATATAATACCTACCTTTGCATCCCCGCAGAAAGGACTCCGGGGACAATGTTGAATACATAAAATTAAAAAATGGCAACTAAAATCAGATTGCAAAGACACGGTAAAAAAGGTAAACCCTTTTATTACATCGTGGTAGCCGATGCGCGCGCGCCGCGTGACGGACGTTTTATTGAGCGTTTAGGCTCATACAACCCAAACACTAACCCTGCAACTATCGACATCAATTTCGATAAAACGTTGGATTGGGTTAACAATGGTGCACAGCCTACAGATACCTGCCGTGCTATACTATCTTACAAAGGTGTATTGTACAAAAAACACTTACAGGGCGGCCTTAAAAAAGGTGCGTTAACTGAAGAGCAGGTTGAAGCAAAATTCCAGGAATGGTTAGATACCAAAGAAGGAAAAATTACAGGTAAGAAAACAGGTTTAGTATCAGCAAAAGACGAAGCGCGTAAAGCTGCTTTGGCTGCCGAAGCTAAAAAGAAAGAAGCAAAAGCTGCGGCTATTGTTGCTAAAAACACGCCTGAAGTTGAAGAAGTTGAGGCCCCTGCCGAAGAAGAAGCTGTTGAAGCTCCGGAAGCTGCAGCTGACGAAACTCCTGCAGACAGCGCTGAATAATTTCAGACAAGAATTTATAAACAATGGCGAAGAACTTAAAGTTACTTCGCCATTGTTGTTTAATATACATTCCCCGTAACAACTCAATGTTATGACAACCGAAGATTGTTTTCGCATAGGCAGTATTTTAAAACCCAAAGGGCTTAAAGGCGAGCTGCATATTTATGTTGATTTTGATGGAATTGAAAGTGTAAAGTTCAATACCGTTTTTGTTGAAACTGCCGGTAAGCTGGTGCCCTATTTTGTAGAATCGATAAAATACCTGCAAAAAAATGCGGCCTACCTGTTCCTGGAAGATGTGAATACAATTGAAAAGGCAGCCACGCTTGCTAAAAAAGATATTTATCTGCCAAATAAGCTGAAGCCCAAAAAGAAAGAAGCTGAATTTACCCTGTTCGACCTGGTTGGTTTTACCGCTATTGACGATTATGAAGGCGAGCTCGGCAAAATTACCGACGTGCAGGAATACCCGCAGCAAATACTGGCCACCGTTACCTATAAAAACTGCGAAGTGCTTTTCCCGCTTAACGAGGAAATAATTAAAGGCATAGATGTGGTGAAGGAGATAGTGCGCGTTGATTTGCCGGAGGGGTTATTAGATATTTATTTGGATTGATTGCTGCGCCAACAAACAAAAATTAAAAAAATAAAGGAAAATTTTGGCCAGGAAAATTGAATTGTTTTTAAGGCATAAAGCAGAATTTACAGATTAAAGAAAATAATCTGTAAAAAAAGCAGATAATGCAAAAAGGCCCTCTTTTGAAGGGCCTTTTCGTATTTATAATTAACGTTATTAGTTTTTGGTAGCTAAATCCCACCATAAACGTGTACCGCCGTTGTCGGGGCCGTTAAGCAGGGCTACGGCTTTGGTTACTTCCTGGTTATTATCCCTGTACTCGTTTGCAGAGAATGGCAGCCTGCGGATAAAATCCATGGTGCTGATTGTTCCCTGGCTATTGTTAACTACAACAGGCATTAAAACCGGGTAATTAGTTCTCCTGAACTCCGACCATGCTTCCTGGCCATCAGGCCATAAACCTAACCATTTTTGGGTGATGATGCGCTCCAACTTATGCTGATAGGTATCTGCCTCATTCCATTTAACGGTTATCTTACTTAAGTAAGGTGAGTTGGCCGGTACGTTGTTTACAGCGCTTGATAAATCGACATAAGGCGCTTCAGTACTTGTTGCATCACTGAGGTAAGTGCCTGATGATACATTGCTTTGCGCAAACGAGGTGTTTATACCCTGCTCATAAAAGCTTTGGGCTGTACCACCGGCATTCCAGCCACGTAATGCTGCTTCTGCTTTCAGGAAATAAACTTCTGACGCGGCCATAAACCTGATAGGTGATGTGCTGGTCAATTTAAAGTTACTTGCGTCGGCATACTGGCTGGTTGAGCTAATTGCAACACCATTACGGATACCACGGAACTCGCCGTTTTTGTTTGGCACAAAGTAAGCCGCAAGCCTTGGGTCGTTAAATCCTTTAAGGTAGCACTCCATTGGCGCGCCGAGGTTAATGTCGGTATATTCGTAGTCAACAGACCAAAGCGGGTTCGTAAACGTTACCCCGTTTGCAGCTTGTACATAAGCATTGTCATCATTGCTCGCAATCAGGCCGCCTGCATCGGTCATCGCTGCCTCGCCCTGGGTTTTTGCTGTGGCAGGGTCGACCATTGAAATGCGTATTGCCAAACGTAATTTTAATGAGTTGGCAAATTTTAGCCATTTGGTATAATCGCCACCATAAATCAAATCATAAGCAGCCATTGGCTTAGCGCCGGGATGAGCCACGATATAATCTTTTAAAGTTTTAATGGCTATATTCAATTCAGCGAAAAACTGGTTGTAAACGGCCTGCTGGCTGTCATAAGGTGTTGAAAGCCCACCTTTGCCAAACTGAATATACGGAATAGGACCGTAGATATCGGTAAGGCGGTGCATGCCCTCGACCTTTAAAATGTAAGCTACCGCTAAAAAGTCAGGGGCTGCTGTAGCAGCCTTTTTGTAAACTGATTGCCAGTTACTCATTATTGACGGGTAAGCCAAATCAAAGGCTGCTGTATTCCAGCCCGAAACCAAACCATAGTTGGTATTGTTTACGCCGCCGTTAAACGGATCGCCCGACATCATAAAGCCTGAGTAAATATCGGCATTCAAATTTTGCTGAACCTGGAAGTTGTAGTTTGTTGAGTTTATAACACCTAACTGCATCGGGATCAGGAATGATCCGTAGCCTTCGCCATCAATTTTCAACAATGAGTCGGTAGCATTATACTTGTTGGTATTATACTTTTCAAAATTTTTGGTACACGAAGATTGGGTGACAGTGAAGCCCAGCCCTATAAGAGCTAAAGCGACACCTAATTTTTTATTTAAATATTTTGTTTTCATATTAATATCATTTATGAATCTGACAATTAGAACTGGGCGCTAACTTTAAAGCCAAAGCTTCTGATGGATGGGAGGTTGAATACGTCAAGGGCCTGCAAACCGTTTCCTGCAGATAAGTTAGCATCCGGGTCAAACGGCGCATTATTTTTTATCATCCAAAGGTTCCTGGCAACAACCGAAATGCCAATATTTTTAACCTTATTGTTTAAAAGGCTGCCCGGTAAAGTATATCCAAACACCAGTTCGCGTAAACGGATGTTTGTCGCGCTGTAGGTATACAGATCAGCAGTAGGGTTTCTGCCGCCAATTGTTTTATAGTAAGTTTTTGCATCAACCATTTTGCCGTTAACATTCACGCCACCGGCATCACGTGCTGCGGCAGAAGCTTCTGAAACGCCGTACTGGTCAAGGATTGCCTGTGTGCCTGATACAACCTGTCCGCCAAACTTACCGTCGATAAGAAAGCTTAACCTGATGCCTTTGTAAGTAAACTCATTTTGCACACCTGCAACAAAGTTAGGGTTTACGTTACCGATTTTCGTGTATTCTGAGGTTGATTTGATCGGAACGCCGTTTGCATCGACAATGTAATGTCCCTGGGCGTCTTTTTCGGAAGCCAGGGCATACATATCGCCGTAAGCGCCACCTTTTTGTACCCTTAAGTTGAACACATCGCCTGATAGGTTCACATAATCAAGGGTGGTTAATTTACCTGTTGCCGGATCGGTGTATTCCAATACATCAAGCACTTTGTTTCTGTTTAATGAGAAGTTAAAGCTTGGTTTCCAGGTAAGATCGCCAAATTTAGCATTGTAACCCAAAGTTAACTCCAAACCTTTGTTCTCTAAGTCGCCGCCATTAAAGTAATAAGTGCTATAACCGGTTGTAGGACTGGCACTAATAGAATAAATCTCGTTTTTAGTGAACGATTTGTAAGCGTTAAATGTAAAAGTAAGTTTATCGTTAAATAAACGCAGGTCGGTTCCTAACTCATAAGAGCGGGTTTTTTCGGGCTTGAGATCTAAGAATGGCTTTGCACCAATTGAATTTACAGAACCGTTTGATACTGCGTAGCTTGGGTTGGTAGCATACGGGATTGCACCTGCACCGTTACCAACGTTGGTAAGGTTAGCACGGATTTTAGCGAAGCTGATGAAATCAGGCAGCTTTGTAAGCTGGCTTAATACCAGGTTCAAGCCAACCGAAGGGTAAAAGAAATCCTGCTTAGCTGTAAAGGCTAAACTCGAATCCCAGTCATTCCTGCCGGTTACATCTAAAAATAAATAATCCTTATAGCCTAACGTAGCTGTGCCAAATACAGATTGGATCTGTTGCCTGTCGGCATATTGGGTAGGGTGTACTTTTGTATAATCGATATTAGCTATGGAGAATACGTTAGCAATGTTCAGCAAGGCACCATTTGTATTTGATCCCTGGGTTTGTGAATTTTGCAAACTGCCACCGATGTTTGCAGTAAGGCTGAAGTTGCCAAACTTTTTATTTACGTTGGCGATCAGATCTGCATAGGTTTGGTTAATGCTGCTTGGATTGTAACCGTAAGAGCCTTTAGGGCCTACCAGTACGTTACTTGAGGTAGCAAAATTTTCGGATTCAAAAACGTCTTCAGTCCTGTCGACTTTTAAACGGCCGGCAATATTTAACCAGTTAGTGATTTCATATTTCAAGCTAACGGTACCTAGTATACGGTTTAGCTTGTCCTGGTTGTTGTTGCGGTTTGTGATCCAGTATGGGTTTTGTGTAGCAATGTCATTGATAGCATAGGGCCAGTTCTGAGCGAATAACACACGGGTAGGATCGTAAACTTCATAGTTGTTTTTATATTGGTTAAAATCAACTCCGCGGGGGAACAGGTATAATGATACCAGGGGGTTATAATAGTAACCCTGGTTTGGCCTGTTATTAACTGTTTGGCTTACGTAGTTAGCCGATACATCAAGCGTTAGTTTATCATTAAAGAATTTGCTGGTATTCCTTGCTGTAAAATTGTACTTATCTAACTTGTTAGACGGGATCAAGCCGGTTGAATTGGTGCTTTCGAAAGAGAAATAGCTCTGATTTTTTTCAGTACCGGTTTGTAATGAAAGTGCGTTGATGAAAGTTTTGCCAGTGTTAAAGAATGACTTAGGATCGGCAGAATTGTTGGCACTTATTTTTGGCCCCCAACTTTCGGGAGAGAAAGTAACGGGAACGCCATTTTCTTCAGTTGTTTCGCCATAAGTAGTTTGCAGTTTTGGAATTTCGAACGGTTTTTCAAAAGTAGTGTTTGATGAAAAACTGATAAGCGGTTTACCAACTTTACCCTTTTTAGTGGTTATTAAAATAACGCCGTTTGATCCCTGGCCGCCGTAAAGCGCTGACGCCGAAGAGCCTGGTAATACACTAATGCTTTCAACATCGTCAGGGTTTAGGTTTTCGATACCATCACCGCGATCCATGCCACCAAATACGCCGCCAATCTGGCCGCTTAGGTTGCGTGGCATCGGGATACCGTCAATTACATAAAGCGCGTTGTTATCGCCGTTAATCGACTTGTTGCCACGCAATACAACTTTGGTTGAGCCACCTACGCCTGATGAGCTTTTGGTGATTTGCGCACCAGCAATTTTACCCGACAGGCTGTTTACCAAACTTGCATCAGGAACGTCAGTAACCTGGGTGCCTTTAATGGTTTGCACGCCGTACGACAAGGTTTTTGATTCCCTTGAAATACCTAATGCTGTTACAACCACTTCCTGTAGTTGTTTCGAGTCGGGCGCCAGGGTTACCGTAATATTGGCATCGGTGCCAACGGTAACTTCTTGTTTGGCGTAGCCAATGTAGGTAAACACCAACACGTCGCCCGGGTTGGCATTTAAAGTAAATGCACCGTTAACATCGGTTTGCGTACCGGTTGTGGTGCCTTTTATCGATACAGATACGCCAACCAACAACTCGCCGGTGTTATCTTTTACAATCCCTTTAACAGGGCCCTGGGCATGTACAGCCTTGCCATTTATCCCTTTGATTTTCAATGGATTTGAGTAGCCATTGATACAGCAGGCTATTAATAAAGCCGCTGTTAAACAACAAAATTTTAATGGTAAATTAATCTTCATAAGATTCTTCTTTAGGTAATTAAGTAATGGTTGAGAAATAATTGCTAAACTTAAAAAAAATGCCATGAAAAGTAGGTGGCTTTTTAAATTATTTTAAAAAGTATGACATATTTCGGACATTGTCGAAATTTTAAGGGCTTAATAAGGATTTAACATTATGGGATTTAAATTTCGCCCGAGGGGTGCCCCCGGGTATCTTTTAGCCCAAATTACGCGAACGAAGGTTTACATAGTTTTAACCAACCAACCATTTACTCTTTGGGAGCAGGGATAGTAACTTAACAACCAGGAAGGTTAAGATGAAAGTACAGACGCCGATAAGAGGGATCTTAACGGCGGCACTGGCAAAGCGTTTGTCAACCAGCGAGTGTACCGCGTTTAACACAAGTATATGCGCCAGGTAAATACCATAGCTTTTTGCGGCAATATCTATCCACAGCTTTATGAACGGCCGGTCGGGGTTTTTTATGCTGATGTTTTTAAACATCAGGAATGCGCCGGTGGTCATCATGGCAACGTTAATGGTTTCGAACCCCCAGGTTAATACAAGTTTGCTTACATGCGTTTCGGTTGGCAGCCTTTGTAAAAATCCATAGGTTGTTAACGCATAGCCCACAATAATGAGTACAATACCTGCCGGGTAGTTCCATTGCCGGGGCTCCATATGAAAGCGTTTGATATAATTGGCCAGCACCACGTAGCCCAAAAAGCCCGAAAAGTAATAGAGCATGGGGGTGCGGTTCCAGAAAGTCTCGCCCCAAATTTCGGGTATAACCAGGTGGATGTAGGGAATACAAAGTGTTACGCCCCACAGTAGCAGGTAAAACTCCATATTTTTACGGGTAGCCGTTTGTATCCATGGCGACAGGATAGGGGCAAACAGGTAAATACCCAGCAGCATATACACAAACCACAAGTGGCCAATTTGCGCCCCATAATTTAGCGGTATGTTGGCGATATGGGCAAGAGTGGTCCCCATATCGGCATAGCCTTTTAAATAATAATAGAGCGCATAAAAAATGCACCATAAAACAAAAGGAATAGCTATACGACTGAACCTCTTTTTGAAAAAAGCAGGCACATCCTTCACAGGGAAAAGAAAAAGCCCCGATATCATTACAAACAACGGCACCGACACAATGCACAACGGCGTGTACCAGCCAACCCAGTAGGCATCAACTTTATTTGCCACCAGGTCGCCATTGCCGATATAGTAAAACTCGCCGGCGTGGGCCTGTATTACCATATAACAGGCAATCACCCTTAAAATATCGAGGCCGTAATTACGTGAAGGGGGATTTATTGCCATGCAGGTTTGGTAATGTTATTACAAGTTACGTTTTTTCAGGTGCTTTTACGCAGCAGCAGTCAATGTAGTTACAGCGGACGCAGTTGCAGCTGAACATAAAAAAGAAACAGTAGCCGCAGCCAGGAGTCAAGAATCAGCTTGGGAGAAGGTGGCTTTAATCAAGCGCAGACAAAGCCAGCCTGATGATGTCGTCGAACACACTTTTATCTACGGTTGATTTGGCGGTTACGCGTAAGCCTTTTATGGTGTTAAATGTAAAGCGGGCAAGGGCGCGCGCATCCTGCCGGTTAGTAATCTCACCACTTTCCTGTCCTTTTTTTATTACCTGGTAAAAAACATCTTCAACCTGCTGGTCGTTCTGGCACACCAGTTTACTAACTTCCGGGTCGTGCGGGGCTATTTCTACTTCGGCATTCACCATAAAACAGCCCTTCTGCATCCGGTCGCCAAGCAGTTCACCGATAATATATTCAAGCAGTGTCTTTACGGTTTCTTTAGCAGATCCTCCGCTGTTAACGATACCGCAAAGTTTAGCCGAGCCGGCGCATTGATAGGCCTCCAATGCTTTAACAAATAGTGTGTGCTTATCAACATAGGTGTCGTAAAGGCTCGAGCGGCTGATGCCGAGGCCATCCACCAGGTCCTGCATGGAAGTGCCGTTGTAGCCTTTGTGCCAAAAAATAGCAATGGCTTTGTTCAGCACCTCGGTTTCATCAAAATCTTTTGTTCTTGCCATAACAGGAATAGCCTCGCTTACAATTAAGCAAAGCTATTCAATTTAAAGAGGTTATTAAAATGATAGTCTGAAATCAGAAGCCGGAGGTCAGAAAAATTAAACTGCCGCACTTATCAGGTTGTGTTTCGTCCCGGATTTTTACTTCCGACTTCTGACCTCCGACTTCGGACTTCTTCTTACCTCACACCGCCACCTGCAAGCAAAGTTTCGCCTGTTAACCAGCGCGACTCTTCTGATGCAAGGAATACGGCCACCAACGCAATATCTTCCGGCTGACCAATACGGCCAAGTGGTGCGGTACGCTCGGTTTCTGCCTGGAAGTCGCTGCCGATAAAGCCTGCGCTGTGGGTGCCTTCGGTTTCAACCATTCCCGGATTGATGGAGTTTACCCTGATTTTTTTCGGGCCAAGCTCTTTTGATAATACATGGGTAATGGCATCAACCGCACCTTTGGTTGCGGTGTAAATCGAGCTGCCGATCGGGGCAATGTTGCTTACAACCGAACCGATATTGATAATGCTGCCGCCGTTTTCGTTAAAGCTTTTCAGCGCACCTTGTGTTGT
Organism: Mucilaginibacter sp.; assembly: GCF_025359345.1. GTDB lineage: Bacteria > Bacteroidota > Bacteroidia > Sphingobacteriales > Sphingobacteriaceae > Mucilaginibacter. Next base: position 452,257 of record NZ_JANYGQ010000036.1, on the reverse strand, counting down.
GAGCAATAAGCCAAGCACGTTGGTATCAAACTGGCTGTGAAATTCTTCTTCGGTAAGTTGTTCTATCGGGGCGAATTTGTAAACGCCGGCGTTGTTTACCAATATATCTACCGCGCCAAATTCTTTACTGGTTTCAGCAAATAAACGGGCCACATCGGCCGATTTTGATACGTTGCCTTGTACGGCAATGGCTTTGCCGCCATTGCTGATGATATCGGCTACTACCTTGTCGGCGCCTTCCTTGGCCGATGAGTAGTTTACTACTACCGATGCGCCTTCGGCTGCCAGGCTTTTGGCTATGCCTGCGCCAATACCTTTTGATGCGCCTGTTATTACTGCTACTTTGTTTGCTAACTTTTTCATGGTTTTGAATTATTAATTTTTCTATATTTGGAATAATCGTTCCGCAAATGTAAAACATTAATGGAACGTTCGTTCCGTTAATTGAAAAGATTAGCCGGGGATGACAAACCGATTGAAAAATATCAGCTTTACGCAAACCTTTCCCTTCGATAAGACTCAGGGCAGGCTTGTACCTCAGGGTGGCATGCCTTCGCACGTTCGATAGAGGAGCGGGGGATCAAAAAAGAATCTTCCGAACACCTATGGGGTTATCCCGGATTTTATTTTTTTGTTTATTAATTTGTATTATTTTTAGAATTAATATCAACATTAAAATAACCTGAATTTTGGATACAACCCTACCACACCAGCAACCGGTAAAAACGAAGCGCAAAAAGAAACCCTTATACGGCAACGCACCCTGGTATTTCGGGTTTGGTCTGCTGGTTATTTTGGCGGGCTTTTATAATTCCTTCCTGATGCAATTTGGCACTACCGATAATAAGCACCAGTTTCACGGTGTGGCTGCCTTATGCTGGATGCTGCTGCTGATTGTGCAGCCCTTGCTCACTGCCAAAGGCACGCTGAAATGGCACCGAGTTTTGGGTAAAATATCGTTTGTGCTGGTGCCCTTTGTGGTGTTAAGCGTATGTTTAATGGAGCAAACCATGATCGCTTCCAAAGCTCATTATCCGCCCAACTCTGTTTACCAGCTGGCCTTTGTCGATTTTTTATCGGTTGTCCAGTTCCTGTATTTTTATGTGATGGCTATTGTAAGCCGGCGCAAGATCCAGGAACATGCACGCTACATGGCCGCCACTGTATTTATTTTTATCATCCCCGGCTTAGGCCGGCTGCTGTTTTTGATACCGGCCATCAATTCATTCAACCGTACCCTCAATGTAAGTTATTTCCTCACGGAGCTTGCACTTTTAGCCCTCATTTGGGATGACCACCGCAGCGGCAAGATCCGTAAACCCTACGTAATTGCCCTGGCAATGTTTGCCGTTCAGCATGTGCTGTTGAATTTTATAGTAGGGTATGTGCCGTGGGAGAAGGTGATGGATGCTTATGCCGGGTTGAGTGTTTTTCATTAATACAGAATATTTGAAAACACAAAATTGGGTTTTGCTAAATGATTGGAAGCTGTTTATACGGTTAGCTAAAATGCCGCAAGACTCACGTCTTCCCGCAAGCACTTCCTCCCCTAACCCCCCTATTATAATATAACCAAAGGGAAAAAGCTTGCGGAAGCAGGGAATTTCTTAGGGGCTTTCGGACCGAACGAAATTACACCGGGCAATGATAAAACAATCTTTGCAATCGATTGCACAAATTTATTATATTTGTTTTTAGATGCAATACCTACATTAGGTAGGTGCCTTAGCCAACTAACCAATTATAATTGAAAATCAATGCATTACTTTAACCAATCTCCTAAACTCTTTGGCAAAAAAAGGTTTTGGATAGCGTGTGTTTGCCTGTTGGGTTGCCAGCAACTCCGGGCGCAAAGCGTGGTACCCCTTAATGATCTTTCTTTTTTCGACAACCCATCGCCAAACTGGAAGATAGCAGCCGGTGCGCAGGCTGATATTGTGCAGGATGAAGTTTTAACTGTTAAAGATGGTAACGGGATTTTAGTAAACCTTACTGGTAAAATGGGGGCTAAAGACCTTTTTACCAAAACTGTTTATGGCGATGCCGACATAGAACTTGATTATATGATGGCCAAAGGTTCAAATTCAGGCATCTATTTGCAGGGGCGTTATGAAATCCAGCTATTGGATAGCTGGGGAACGGTAAACCCGAAACCTGGCGATAACGGGGGCATTTATGAACGTTGGGACGATAGCAAACCCGAAGGACAACAAGGGTATGACGGCCATGCGCCAAGGCAAAATGCCAGTCGTGCGCCGGGCTTATGGCAGCATATGAAAATTTCGTTCCAGGCGCCGCGCTTTGATAGCAACGGCCAAAAGGTTTCAAACGCGAAAGTGCTTTCTGTTTGGTTGAATGGTGTTTTGATCCAGGATAATGTAGAGCTTTCCGGGCCAACCCGCGGTGCGATGGCTAATAAAGAAGCAGCAACGGGTCCGCTGCGTTTGCAGGGCGACCATGGCCCGTTAGCGTTTAGAAATATTAAAATAACCAGTTTTGACAAACCCCGCCTGACACTTTCAAACCTGAAATATTGGGTTTATAAAGGTGGTGCTATTTTAGGTGATGAATATAAGAAGCTAAAGCCAGAATCTGAGGGGGCTTCGCCTGTGTTGTCATCAAACTTAAGTAAGCTAAACAATGATTTTTTGATCCGTTACACAGGAAATATCCAGGTTAAAGAAGCCGGCGAATATGCTTTTAAGCTGAGTGTACCGGGCGGGAAAGGAACTTTAAGGATAAATGGCACCGATGCTGTGACAGTAAGCCAGAACCGGGGTGAAGGTGCAATACAATTACAACCCGGCGATCATCCATTTGAATTGTTCTATTCAAAAACTGCTGATTGGGCGAAGCCGGCGTTAGGGCTTACTGCATCCGGCCCGGGTATTCGTGAATATTTGTTAAGCGATGCTAATGTTAGCAACAATGATCCTGTTGATCCTATTTTGATCAACGCCACTTCAAACACCATTCTACGTAGTTTCTCTGATCTGCCGGGAGGCATAAGGGTTACACATGGGGTAAATGTGGGCAGCCCTGAGCTGTTGCATTACACTTACGACCTGGATAAAGGAATGATTGTGGGGATGTGGCGCGGAGGTTTTTTGGATGCTACCCCGATGTGGCATGACAGGGGCGACGGTTCTTCGCGCCCGGCCGGTTCTGTTCAATACCTTGGCAAGCCGGTACCCGCTATTGAAAAACTTAGCGATGCAAATACCGCCTGGGCTTTGGATACTGCGGGCACGGGATACAAGCCCAAAGGCTATGTTTTAAATGCTGAAGATGTGCCGGCTTTTAAATACATTATTTACGGTTCACCGGTAAGTGATGCCAGTAGCGTAATGGATAAAGGGCAGGGCATTCACAGGGAAATAACACTTACAAATCCTGTAACGGGCCTGTTCTATCACCTTGCATCGGGCAATATCGAAACGCTTGGAAACGGTTTGTATGCTATTGATGATAAGTCCTATTATATCCGCGTTGATGACGCTGTGGGGGGAGCCAAAGCTATTGTACGTGATGCGGGAGGAAAGCAGGAGCTTATCATTCCGATACAAAACAAATTAACTTATTCAATTATTTTTTAAGCTGCCTTGATCATGAACAATACTTTAAAACAAATGATAAACAGGGGCACGTTTTTATTTACGCTGGTAACTATTGTGCTGTTGGGCGATATAAAAAATACTTTTGCCCAGGCCGAATCGCCAAAGGAAGACGATTTTTTTAAGATCATGAAAGTGCCCGCACCCGAAGGCACCATACTTGAAGTTGGCGGTTTGTGCACGCTGCCTAATGGTACTTTGGCTGTGACTACCCGTCGCGGTGACATTTTTATGGTTGAGAATCCTGCGGGGCAGCACCCTTTCTTTCGTAAATTCGCTTCGGGCCTGCATGAGGTGCTGGGAGCAGCCTGGAAAGATGGCGCTTTATATGTTGTTCAGCGGGGCGAGCTTACCAAATTGGTTGATACCAATATGGATGGCAAGGCCGATGTTTTTGAAACTATTTATGCGTGGCCGTTATCGGGTAACTACCATGAATATAGCTTCGGCCCCAAAATTGCACCTGATGGCTCATTCTTTGTTACCCTGAACCTGGGCTTCCCGCCCGATTGGTGGCACCCTAAAAGTTTTGTACCTTACAGGGGCTGGGCCTTAAATATTAAGGAAGATGGCACTGTTACCCCATGGGCAGCCGGTTTTAGATCTCCCTGCGGTATCAGTATGATTGATGGCGAACTTTGGTATGCCGATAACCAGGGCGACTGGGTAGGGTCGGGCAGTATAATGCCGATAAAAAAAGGCGCTTTTATGGGGCACCCTGCAAGCCTGGTTTGGACAAGTTTGCCCAATTCGCCATTGAAACTAACTTCTGAACAATTTTATAGCAAAAACAACCCAAGGATAGAATTTGATAAAAACGGTCAACCTGTAAAACCACAGGACGTGGTTAATGAAAAATTTAAGACTGAGTTTGAAGCCAAAAAAGAAATTCCGGAACTACAGCTACCCGCTGTTTGGTTGCCTCATGGCATATTAGGGATCTCAAACTCCGAAATTGTTAAGATTCCGGAGGGTGCGTTTGGCCCTTTTGCAGGGCAACTACTGATATGCGACCAGGGCCAAAGCATGGTCGACAGGATATTTTTAGAAAAAGTTAACGGCGAATACCAGGGCGCTGCCTGGGCTTTCAGAAGCGGCTTTCAGTCCGGAATTGTAAGGCTGGCCTGGCTGGCAGATGGTTCATTGGCTACGGGCGAAACTAACCGTGGCTGGGGATCGGCGGGAGAGGCCACGATGGGGCTGCAACGTTTGGTATGGAACAACAAACTTCCGTTTGAAATGCGTGCCATCCGTGCCATGCCCGATGGCTTCGAAATAGAATTTACCAAACCGGTTGATAAAAAAGTGGCGGAAGATATTGCATCGTACTCGATAGAAAGCTTCATTTATAAATATCACGGCGTATATGGAAGCCCGCCTGTAAATACTGAAAAATGCCCTATAGCCGGCGTTAAAGTATCCGACGATGGTTTAAAGGCAAGGCTTATTGTTAACAATTTACGCCGGTATTATATCCATACTATTACGCTTAACGGCATCCGCGATAAGGAGAATTATTTCAATTTAGTTCATCCAACGGCATATTATACGCTAAACAACATCCCCGAAGGACAAAAACTGTCCATGACGGGAGTAAGTACGGTAAACTCGGCTAAAGCCGCAGTTTCGGACAACCTGAAAAAAGGTGTGGCGGGTAAAAAGGGCACGGCAGTAAAATCTGCCGCCGGGTTAAATGCTGTTCCCGCTTATGCTGAAGTGCAGGCTATCCTGCTGAAAAATACCTGTCTTTCGTGCCACAATGCTACAAAAAGGCAGGTTGGTCCGGCGTATGTTGACGTAGCTAAACGAAAATACAGTGTGGCCGAATTGATTCAACTGATCCATAACCCTAAGCCGGAACATTGGCCCGATTATTCAACACCGATGCCGCCGATGCCACAGGTTCCTAGAGAGGATGCCCGAAAGATTGCGCTATGGATCAAATCGCTGGCCAAATAAATTAAATTTTAATCCTGGTTAAATTGATTTAATAATAAAACGCTCACAAGCTCCTGCAAGCATTTTTCCGCTGGCAGCAAGGCTCCTGCCTTGCTGCCAGCGTTTTGGTATCCCGCGCGCCATGTAGCAACATCCCCGGGGTAGCGATTGTTGTCCCGAACATTCGGGGGCCTTCGAGCCTGGTGGCTGCAGCCGTATGATTACTAACCAGCGGAGCGACTACGTTTCTAACAGCGTGGAAGCCCGTATTAATTATGCGATTGTTTTAGCAAGCGGTTATTAGCAGGCATCGGGGGAAATGCTTGTGGGAGACTTAGTGGACAGAGAGTCTCCGGGAAATAGAATATATATGTTTCAGTTATGGCTTCTAACCTGTACATTAGTATCAACAGTAAAAATCTAAATCACTTAATTACATATTTTCAGCTATTGACTGATTTGCAAATGAACATGCTTTGCATTAAATCAAACACTAATTACAATATAAATGACAGTTAAAGAAAAACTTAAGGAATTGAGTGACAAGGCTTGTGACGATGTAAAAATTGAACTTAAGTTGTATAATCTGGTTGACTCTCTTGAAAAAAAAGCAAGAAATCATCTAAAACGGATCGGCACCATTCTAACCGAGTTTGACATTCACGATGAGAAGCACAGTGAGAAAGTAATACTTAATATCGAGCAATTACTTGGAGATGAGGTCATTAAAAAATTATCATGTTATGAATTATTTCTACTTCAGCTTTCCGCATTTTTTCACGACTGTGCGATGGCGCCGTCAGATTGGGAATTAAATACGTTAAAACTAACCGAAGGCAATGAACAATTTTTTTTAAGCGCAAAATCAATTAAACACGATCTGAAGCCAACTTTGAAATTGTCCGAAGCAATAAACTTAGTCAATGAGAGAAAAGGTGAGTTATATGACAAATTTAACGGAGACGTAAAAAAATGGCTATTTAGTCCTGATACTGAGTCTCAATTGTTGGAATATCTAGGTGTGCTACTTATCGACTATCAAAATCATCGCAATGGCTTTGCTGATCAGCTAAAAAAAATAGACAATTTAGAGCAGTTTGACAAACTCAATGACTTTATTAGGATTGACTTTATTAGAATTACACACCATTCCCGGATTGAAAAGTACATAAAGAATTTAGAAGCAGATTTCGCCATTTCGTTTGAGCAGCCCAATTGGGGTAAAAAATTAGCGCATGACTTAGCCCTTATCTGTCGTTCTCATGGTGAAGACACTTCTTATATTAATGATTTTAGCAAAAACGCACAGTATTACGGTTCCCAAGGAGCGAACCTCCAATTTGTTGCAATTATGCTTCGGCTTGGGGATGTAATTCATTTTAGTTTTGATAGAGCGCCAATTGATCTGAGATCATCCCGTATTTTTCAATCGGAATACAGTTTTCAACAGTGGGCGATAAAAAATAGCGGAGTTAATTACTCCATTGAAAATGGGTTAATATCTTTTAGAGCGTATTGTGATGCTCCCGATACTTATTTCAAACTACATCAATATATCGATTGGATTGAAGTTGAAATACAAAACTATTTTAAGTTTCAACGTCAATGGGACAAGTCTTACATTCCCAAATTGCAAGATAAAGTAGATCGGACTAATATCAATAATGATAAGGATAGTTTTTTTCCTAAAAGAGGCCTTAGTTTCTCATTAAATCAAAATAAGATTATTGAATTGTTAATGGGAATCGGCTTATACAAAGATAGACTTGCATGCCTTCGCGAACTGTATCAAAATTCGTTAGATGCCTGTCGGTGTATGCTGTCGCAAAACTTATTATCGGGGGCCTCGGTTAACGGAAAAATTGTCTTTGGTATTGTGAAGGAAGAGGAAGAGAGCTATCTTTTTTGTCTTGACAATGGAATTGGTATGACTAAAGAGGTAATTGAAAAGTTTCTTTTGAAAATTGGCAATTCTTATTATAAGTCCTCAGATTTTTTTAAGCAGCAAGCAAATTGGGGTGGCAAGTTTACCCCGACTTCTCAATTTGGAATTGGAATTTTGTCTTGTTTTATGATCGGCGATAGAATTGAAATTACTACGAAAACGACAAATAGTGACTATGTTTCCTGTTGTATTGATGGCCCCCATGAAAATTTTTATTATAAGAATTCACTACCCATCGAGAAGGAGAAGATACTCGCTTCAGGCACCATTATAAAAGTCAAATTAAATCCAACGTTTGATGATTTATTAAATACCTGCCCAATTGAAAAGATCGGACTACTTTTATTAGGTATTCAATCGAATCTACCTGACCAGTATCAACATTACTTATTGCTAAAGAAACAGTTTGAAAATCACCTGTACAGTAAACTAAATCACTTTGTGCAAATCGTTCCTGAAAATATTACTGTTGGTGTCCAAATGAACGATCTTACCATTCTGGAAATTATATCGAAACCACTGTTGATAGATCCAGCTAACACTGACTTGAAACTTACCGACGAAGACCTTGAGTTAGTAGATTATCAAAACAACTTTCACAGGTCATACCCACTCCGTCAAAAAATCGCACAAGCAGTAGAATTTTTAGACAATTACAGGGTCGAAGTATCTAAAAATGGTGTAGAATTCATCTTAATTTTGACACTGCCAAAAAAAAGTTTTCATTTCGATAATGTCAAAGATTTATATGCATATCCGAAAGTGGGCTCTAATGGTATTAGTATAGACGGTATTAGCTTAGATAGAGGTAATGCGGTTAGTATACAAGATTACTACTCGAGCGCTTTAATTCAAATTGGCGTTTTAAATTACACAGGTGAACTCAGGCCGCAACTATCGGTAGACCGAACAGCTATAGTAAATTATCCAAAAGAATGCGAACAAATTGCAGAAGACATTACTAAGCTTTTGCTCGAAAAGATATTATCGGTGACCCAGGAACATATTGAACGTTATAAATTTAAGATCGATTCGTCCGAATTTAATTTGATATGGGAATATGTATTTCAACGAGTAGATTTCGCTGACAATTTATTTATTAACGAACTAGCGGCAACAAAGTATGGGGGTATTTTTTGGAAAGGGCTTGCAATGGCAGTGGATAAACAAATTTCTATAAACGAATTTTTATTGTCAAAAGAAGTTACCATAAAAAATTGGTACTTATTTCAATTGGACACATTGACAAAAAAACCGATTTTGACTAAGTTAATTTCTGCAGATAATATTCAGCTTGATGAAGTTGCTCTTACTTTAAAATCGGAAGCAGTATTAAAAAATAATATTATAAAACGTAGAAGATCATTTGAAGAATATGACATGCTGATAAGAGCTGACAACTGGAACGTAGCTAATCCAGATTTTGACATTATTTCAAATCTTTATCCTGTAATTCCCGGAAAATTATTTGACAAAATTTGGGCTCCCGGGAAACAGACTATAAAAAACAAAATCAAAATAATACACGCTTATTCCAATGGGTTGAACGCTTTTTTTGATCAGAGTCCTTTGTCGACGCATGAAACGCTTGGTTTGTATGTTAGTGAAAGGGGCGGGTTTAGCGAAAAGAAAATAAATCAAATCTACAATTTTAGCACAAAACGTGCACCAATTGTATTGTTTGATATTAATGACCGTTTTATTAAAAAAAATGGCGTGTCGCCGGAATATATCTTGTTCGTTTTTGTTGCCCCACGAATACTTACGGAGGCTGAAATAAAGGAATTAGCAAAATATGAAGAAAAAGATCCACAATATGTAAAAGGGGTGAAAGAAGGGTGGAGTTTACTAGTTACGGGAAAGGATATTGATAACGTCGTTATAATGGCGGGAAAGTATACGCGTAAGGAATTAGTCGAAAAGCTATCTGCGGAATTTTGGGAAACTTATGCGAATAATATTTTCATATTCACAGATGAATGCGTGATGGTAAGAAATTGATTCTGTATAATTCTATCTGGCAAGTATGCAGTTCGAACACAAAGAGGTGGGGTAGTCATGACACGACGAATATAAGGTTTATTTTACCTGTGGTTTCACTAAAAGAACGTCTATCAAACTTTGCTATTAGCGCTCTCTGCTTCCGCAAACCTCCCGGGTTGCGGTTCGCTGATAGGTAGCCCGCTTTATTGTTGAAGCGGGTTACTTCGTAAATGCAAAATTCAAACTTTTACGATTATTGCTGAATATTTAATTTGCCACCTGCCGCTTTGTAACTTGTCTACGAACCACAAGAACGCTTGCGGTAGCGGGGGGAAGTCTTGATGGAATCACATATCCAAGCTAAAAACTGCGTGGAAAAAATGCCCGCGTATTGTTTTATGACCATAAGCAGTATTTAGAAGAATTTGACTTTGTTCCCGCTAAGTTAAATAGATCAAAAGTTTTTTAGCGTCCCGTATTATATTGTCAAGTCGGCGGTTCGACATTATTTCGAGGAAGGCGGCCGTCTTCGATCAATTTAGTAATCGCTTCTGTCGCTAAGGAATAGGTTATATCTAATTCGTCAGCAATCGTTTTGTGGATGAATTGTGGCCAGGGCCTCGGACCAATCCGCCTGCAGATGGTGTCTAATAATTGAGGAGTGATCTGCTTTTTGTGCCGGTAGGCAATCGTGCCATTATCGCGGTCGTTGATTAAACTAATAAGAGTAGTCCTGGGGGCAAGCATATCAGCCAATACCTCCAACGCATTCATCCGATGGTGATGAGGGATGATTACTCGCGCATTTCCGCTGCTTACCTCAACAATAGCCTCCAGTGCGTTCCAACACGGGCCCGAAATCCCGTTAGTTAGAAGCCCATCGAACGCCGCTTCTTGCAACAGGTTGACCGCCTGATATAATCTTAATAAAGACGAATCATTCCCAAAAGAAGCAATATCACCATGATTGGCGTGTAGTACGAGGTAACGGGTGTAAGCGCGCGTTAGGCTTTCTGCCTTTTTCGCGGCTGTGGCTAAGTTATCCATGTCATAATCCCTGATTGCTGTTTGGATTTCGTCTACATATTGTAAAACACCTTCTTCAAACTCGCGTATCCGGTATTGTTGTTCACTGGTGTAAACCAGAGTCAGCAGAGCCATCTGGCGTTCGGAAGCGATTTTTCCAATAAGCAGTGCCATTAATCCCAAACCCAAAGTCACTTCAAACGCGGCAACAATTTTTCCATAGTGTACCGGCGCGATATCACCATATCCTAATGACGTAAAGGTAACAACACTGAAATATATCGCGCGCAAAATACTTTTGGGCCCAGTAATACCCTCACCATTAGCCGTTGCAAAATAAAAGTAAGCGGCACTCAAACTGATAAGTCCGAGTATAATGAGTAATACCCGGCTGATAGATAACTTCTCAAAAAAGCGCCCGGTCTTCGTAATTAGTCCGGCTGTCTTTTGTTTGCCCACCTCTTTTTCCTCTTTCTTTTGAATGCGCTTGTAATGGTCAAAAAACTCCTTGGGATAATCGGCTTCTTTCATAATTGTGGGTCGGTATATCATTAAATCTGGATAAATATAGTAAAATAAGGCTTTGGAAATATTATTGTCTTGCTTACTAGGTTTTTGCTGGTCATCTCAGGGTTATCGCAAGTCTCCTCTGCCCCGCGTTTAGGTAGCCCGCCCGGTATGTAGCTACATCCCCCGGGTTAGCGATTGCCGCGGATACCGGCCTACGCGTAAGGCCTGCAGGCGTATGAGCAGAAAGCGCGGCGTTGCTTCTATCGGCAGCGCAACCCCATGATAATCAGTTATTAATAGGCATTTGACAGTGTAATTCCCTGTGCCGCACTATCAATCCTCCTCCTCACCCTTTTTGCCATTCCAACATTTGATAACTATAATATTGGGGTTAACCTCCTCTTGTGGCAGATCCCTGGCTTTGATTATATAAACCTCATCCTTTTCATTGGCCCATAGTTCGTACTCCAGTTCGCCGGGTATTTGGCCGGTGAGGATGGAGCGGGGCGGTATGTTAAAATACTGCATCATCTTCAGGATGGTTTGCGCGGTTTCTTGCCATGCTTTTAAAGTTTTGTCCACCTTAGCCTTGGCGGCTTGTACCTTGCGGTTGTGGCTGATTATGGCGTCTAAAGCGCTTAAATTGCGTTGGCCGGTATAAGGCGGGGCATTGTCTAACAGGTTTTTGAAGCGTTCGTCCTGCGCTGATAGCAGCTTGGTGAGGTGGTAGTATTGGGTGCAATGGTCGGTAAATTCGCTGGTCATGGTATTGAGGGGTTATTGGTTATGAAAAATGGTTTTTGGGGGTTGGGAGCAAGATGAGTAGATGGATGGTGGTTGAACCATGCCCTGGGCCTGCCGGGAGCTACCGTGTACCAACATCTATGGCCGCCCCCGCAAGGTCAATGCACCGTAGGTGCAATAGGTCGGTAGAAAAACAGCCATCCCAATCATTTTTGCGCCGTAGGTGCAACACTTAATGAACTATTTTGGCTCACTATGCAAGTCGGAGAGGTTTCGTACCTACGGCACGAACTAACTATGGGTGCTTTTTCTACCGACCTTGAACCCCGATGGGGTTCTGAAAAAATGTGAGTGGGCGGTAGCTCGTGAGAGGGGTGGGGGTGTGTGTCCTCTACGCGATGCTTTTACGCTATTGCATGGCGACGAACACACCCCTGCCACCACACAATCCGGCGCGCCCCCTCTGCGCCACCGCTGAAGCTAAGGCGGCACGCGGTCAATAGGGGAATAAAATAATCATCCGCACATCATTTTTCCATTCGTTTCAGTGCGCGGAAAACGGTGGTGGAGGCGATGCCTAATTTTTCGGCTACCTGGCGCACGGAGAGGCCCTGCTGATGCAGCCCGGCGATGCAGGTGTCGCTAATTTTGCGGTATTGCTCGTGCTGGCGGGCCAGGTGTTCGGCCTCGTGAGCGGTGCCGTTAAACTGAAATTGTAAAAAGCCGTCGTGCTTTACGATGCTGCACATGCATACATTGGCGGCGCCGAACTCTTCGTGGGTACTGCGCTGTTTTATTTGCTTCAGGTAGCGCAATGGTCCGCAGCCTTCGGCCGGTGGGGGTAACTGGCTTTCGCCGATGGCGAAGGCGCTGTCGCAAAAGTTGATGAGCATTTTACTGCCGAGCAGGTCGTTGCGGGTGATTGGCCTTGCGAGGTTGCGTTTGGGCGTATGCGCCAACACCAGTATGGATAGCTGGTAGGTTTCTTTTATACTTTGCAGGTATTGTACCAGGTTTAAGGCGCCGGATGCGAAATGGGTGCCAAAGCGCAGGCAGGTAAGGTTATCAATAATAAGCACCTTTGCCTTAGTGCTGATGAGGGCGTTTTCGATCTCGTTAGTGATATACTCCTCGTAACTGTTGAATTTGCGGGCCTTATTTGACGATAGATTTAGTACGGCGCGCAAAAACTTTGGGTTAAATGCGCCTGCGTTGCCGGTATCGTCGCCCGCATAGCGTTTGCGGAACTGGGTGGTGCTGAGCTCAAAATCAAAATAAAGCACGGTTTCGGCCGGGCCATTCATTTGGAACGGCCCTGTCGCCTGCCCGCGACTGATGGCATTGCCGATTTGTACGGCGAGGATGGATTTGCCGGCATTGGTATCGGCAAACAGGATGCAAAGTTCGTCCTGGAACCAGAAGCTGCCAAACAACATTTCGGCCTGGGGTGTGTCGGCCGCGGTTTGCAGCCATGTTTCGCCGGGCTTTATGATGAAGCCGGCGTTTGTGTCGGTATAGGCTTCGTCATCGCGGTCGTCGTCAGTTGGGTCATCGGGCAGGTCGTCAAATTCTTCGGGCGCTGCAAATTCTTCAAATTCTTCGGGGAGTGCCAGCCGGGCTTCCCGGCGGATGCGTTCAATTTCGGGCGGCCGGGTTACGAGCAATGGCGAAATTGAATTGATGTGTTGTGATTTGTTCATGGGGGTGTGATTTATTATGTGTGTGTTTTAAGCGGTGATAAGGTGCGTGCTGTGGCGCCAATGCATTTGCGTTAACGCCGCTTGTAGAGGACTCACCCGGTCGACGCTTCGCTGGACCGCCCTCTCTTTTGCTAGCAAAAAAGAGGGCAGAGAAAGCGTGAGTTAATGACATTGGCTGCCCTCCAGGGGAGGATCTAAGATGGCCAATACCGGGCGGATATTTGTGACACTGCTAATTTCGGCATTAAAGATGAGGAAAGTGCTGACACTGTTTTGTCAGTACTTTTTGCATTTTTGGTGGTAGTTTTTAAGTACAAAACCGCTATAGTGACCCGGAAAGGCACTTTTTACCAAAATTTATCGACTAGCTGCTGTTCCACCCTGTTCCTTGTGTTTCACTGTGCACAGGAACGGATTTGGCAGTAAAATCCCCAAAAAATCACGGCCCGGTTACGGGTTATTGCTCACGGGTACAGTGGTACTAATCGCCTCGGCCGCATTACCCCCGGGAACAGTAATACTAACAGCCTCAACCGGAGCGCTAACCGGGGCAGGGGCTGGGGCAACAACATTACCGGTGGCTGGATCTTCAGGCGCGCTTTCAACAGTCGGCTTGTTTTCGGAAGCCCGCATGGTTAAAAATGTGACGCCGCTAATGCCGGTTAAGGCCAGCAAGGTATCGCTGAGTTCGGGCATTACGCAGCCGCTTTGCACGTGGGCCACTTTCATTATGTATACGATCATGGCGATGGAGGTCCACACAAAATTCTGGAACCGGTGTATGCTTACGCCGTTATGGTCCGATAAAATATCGGAGAAGAAGCCTTTCGAGGGGCGATTTTGATGCCGGGGCCTGTTATCAAGCTCCTCACGTTTATCAATAATGGCCGCCGCCGTTAGGATGCCGGTGCCGATGCCCATTAATACCAGGGCGGTTTTATTAATGGCGCCATCCGCGCAGTCGCCCTTGGTTAACGATAAATAGATATAGGACGAAGCAATGATCACCGTCCACGCGGCAAACTGCGTTTTTGCCAGGCTGAAGGGACTTTTTTTATTTTGTATTTTAGTTTTTGTACGGCGCTGCACTTTTGAAACTTCTTCATCAAACTGGTCGCAGTCGGTGATTTCGTCGCGAAGCATATTGGTGTACCGACTCAGTAAGAAAGATAGCACAACGATAACGCCTATAACGCAATAGGCTTGTATATCGTGGCCCTCGGACACCTTTCCGTGCTCGCAGCCAGATAATGCTGCAGCCAAAGCCACCGCGGCGAAAACAATTAAAAATCGTTTCATATTTTAAGAAATTAAGTATTGGTTTGCCGGCTTGCCCGGAATTGTGGTTAAGGTGTATTTATTAAGGTGTTATAGCGATTGGGTATTATCCATCAAAATGCGGCAAATAACCAGTGAAACAAGGTTAAATAAACAAGCAATCAATTTAAAATTATGCTGAATTACGGTTCGGGTAACTGTGACTAAATTATAAAAATGTTTTTGAAAATCAAATAGTTAAGCGGTGTTTTTGATGGCTGTTTGAATTGAGGGAGTAATTCGAATCTCGTATGGCCGCAGTTTCCCACCCGGTGCCAATGCGTATTTGACAAGGCAGTATAGAAGCGGGTGGGAGCCGGGTAAGATTTAAGAGGTGGGTTGCTATTTTACTATTACCCCTTCATTTAATACTACGTCAGTTAAAAAACCGGCGCAAATACCTTTCACCACGATAGTGGAATGCGTGCTGTTTATTTTGCTGCCATTTTTTAACGTACACAAAACACCCGAAAATGGGTCATTACTCTTAAGGGTAACCGTATAGTTTCCAGCCTGGTCTTTGCCCTCTTTTATCACATCTCCTTTTATTTGAATTACTTTGTTCAAATAACGTGTATTTGCGCTCGATTCGTTAGCCTGATAATCCTTAACAAGTTGCCCGGCCGTTACAGAGATAGCATTTTCCGACTCCACATCCCTGTGGTGGGTTTTTGAATACTGAAACACGTAATACCAAACCGTCGCAACCGAAGTAAAGCAAAGCGCGAGTAATATCAATACGATTTTAATTTTCATTGTCAGATATGTTAGTAGGTGGTTTTTGCGAGGTTTTTCGGTTTTACTACCGAAAATACTCTCGAAATATTAAATCCAAAACGTATGCCGCCGTTACCCCATAAGCCCTGGGTTTGGGTAATAAAACTGCTTTCGTTTATCCCGGTTGAGTTGGTGAAAAACAACTGGAACACATGCCCGCCGGTTTCAATGTCGAACCCTACAGACGCGGAGTTGGTATAGCCCCCCAACTGGGTAACCTGGTAATAGTATTCGCCCGTAAGGTTCACCCTTTTAGACAAGCGCTGACGAAAACCGATCCCCATCGAATACAGATCGTTTTTAACAGCTTTAGTCGGAACTATATTATAATGCACCATAGTTGGAACCAGTTGCAATGAAAAATAATCATTGAATTTTCGCGCCAGAATTAGTTGGCCGGAAAAGCTAAAATGGTCCGAGTAGTTTATCGGAAAAGTCGTAACCGTATCTTTCAATGAGCGCCACACGCCCGTTGCAGCCAGGCTTATTGATATTGGCATATTAACTTTACCGGTCGACTGGCGCAAAATCCGGTATTTAAAAAATCCGTCAAATTCCTTATTGAATGTGCTTCGGCCTATGCCAACCTCCAGCCTGTCGGTAATACCATAATCAAGCCCAAGGCGCATGGTAGCCTGATCCAATCCAAAAAAGTTATACGACCCGGTGTTTACGAAACCAAAACGGTGCGATATTCTAAGATCCAAAATTCCCCTGCCGGTATTTTCAATCGTTTGTCCGTTTATCAGCCGGGTCGATTTAAATATCGATGTTGTGATGTCCGTTTTTTCTTTTGCATCTTTTTTATCCTGCTCATCCTGCATTTTAAACAGGTCGGGGGTTTGGGCAAAAGCGTTGTGCGGAAATAAATAAACTATGCTAATTAAGGCGATACACCAAAATAGCTTTGCGCTTGTTTTGTGCTGATAGGTTTCCATTATTGATACTTACAATTAACTGTTACCTCGGCTTCGTTTGCTATTTTTCCACCGATATATGAACCTGTTATGCCATAGCCGGCAAGCTTTACTTTAAAGGCGCCGTTTACTGTCGGGGCGCCGTTGGCAATTGTAATCTCCCCCGCAGCTGATACTTTTTGCGAAACATTATGTATGGTTAATGTTCCCGAAAAATTTGCCGGGTATTTACCATCCTTCGCAAAGTTCACGGTGCCGATATTGGTGATGAAGCCCTTAAACTCGGCTTTGGGGAATTTTGAGCTTTCCAGGTAGTTTTCATTGAAGTGGTCTTCCATTAGCTGGTTCTCAAACTTGAAACTTTTGATAAGGGCACTGAATACCACCTGGCCGGTTTTATCAATCATTTTGCTGTCGACCTGGTTATTAATACCAACTACCTGTTCAAGGGGGCTGCTTGCATTGAACTTTATTTGCCCGGTTTTAGTTGAAAATATTTTTTGCGCATGCAGGCCGAAACTTAAGCCTGCAAAAAATAAAAGAAGGGTTGCTTTTTTCATTGTAGTTAGTTTAATTGTTAAGGGCCCCGTTATCAATCCAGGTTTGGATAGTTTTGATGTCGCAGCTGGAAAGCTGCTGCCCATTTTGCGGCATAGCAGGTATGCCTCCTGTATGTTTTATAGAGTTCATTAACTGCCCGTTGCTTACATAAATTTTTAAAGCACTATAGCTGTCTAATTTTATCCCGGCACCTGCAGAAGCGCTGGCGCTATGGCAAGCCGAACAATTTGTAGTTATAATTGCTGACACATTTTGACTATAGGTTGCCGTAGTAATTGTGCACGGCGCCTGGGGGTAAACCAAATTAGAATGGTCGTAAAAGCAACTGCTTAGCATGACTAGCATGGTAAACAGGATGATATATGATTTCATGTTTTTTTAAGATTTATTGTGGGCACCCACTGTTTATCCACTTGGTTATTTGAGTTACCTGGCAATCACTTAATTTGCCCGATTGCGGCATATTCATTGCTGCATTCGCCGAGGTGAAATTAATGGCGTTTAAAAAGTTAGCCTTCATTGTAGTGCCGGCTGATTTGGCACTGGCATAGTCGCTCAAGACAACATTGCCCGATCCGGGAGCTATTCCGTGGCATCCGTTACAATAGGTCGCAAACAGCAGTGAAATACCATTGTTATATGTTGTTTTAGTGGTATCGCACGTGGTAACAGCGCAGGTATTATTCAAAGCGCCCTGGTTTATCCATTTACCAATAGTTGCTACTTGCGCTGTACTTAGTTGCGGCTTATTCCGTGGCGGCATTGAGCCTTCCTGTATAACCGTATAATATTTGCTCCCGTTCGGGTTTTTGGACCTTATGCCCCGCATAATATTTGCATAACTGGTTAATACAAGTTCCTCGCGCTGGGTGGCAGCATCATGGCAGCCGGCGCTTGCACAGTAGGTTTGAAATAGCGGCAATACGTCGGTTTGAAAGCAGACAATGTCGCTTGGCGGTGTACCTGTGCCACCGCCTGTGCTGCCACCTGTGCCGCCGGTGTTTCCGCCCGTGCCCCCGCCAGGGGTGCCAGTGCTTTTAGGGGCTATGCCATCATGAGTGCACGCAAATAGCATAAAAATTAAAGTTCCGATGATCAATAGGGGTCTTTTCATGGGAGAAGCGTTTAATGGTTGATTTAAATTTTACAGCAGCAGTATCGTTTACGTTCCATTTTTTTACCAACTGGCGACTAATTACATGGCCCGTTAAAGCCATTTTAAATAGTTTTGCCTATCTTGGTAACAAAAATGTTACAATTGCAAAACGGCAGACAAGCCTATGATATTATCAATTTTGTAAAAAAAATATATAAGTTGTCAATTGGTCGTGTCACAACCCCTTTTTTTGAATTCAAAATCTGCCCCAAAGCAGCACAACCTAATGCTTGCTTACAGAAGTTTTTAATAAAAACTTAGGAGCTTGTGTTGGGGTCAGTAGGAAAGAACCGGGAGATTTGCTCAGGCAAGATTAAGGATGCCAAAAAGGGCGGCATAACTATGGCTTTTGCTAAAGAGCCTGGTGCTAGCCTGCCTGCCGTGGTTTTCGCTGATAATTACTACAGGGCAAAGCATGGTAACCTGGCGGCCATTTTATATAAAGATTTGCCTGGCCCTCCGCCCGGCGCTATCCATGTTTTTTTGAAGAACTGTATGCTGCGTGTTTGATTGCTATTGATTAATGGCATTTCGCAATTGCGAACTATTAATTCAATTTTCTTTATCTTTAATTTTTAATCGACAAATGAAGACCCTCAAAATATTTTTGGTCCTGCTGATATTAACCACCGGCGTTGCCAGGGCCCAGTTTACCAAAGCCGAACTACAGGTGAGCGGCCTTACCTGCGCCCTGTGCGCCAAAACAACCGAAAGATCGTTACAAAAACTGCCCTTTATCAGCGAAATTAAAACCGACCTGATACGCAACACCTACCTGATTACCTTTAAAACCGGCGAACAGGTAAATTTTGACCAGATAAGCAAGAGCGTGAAGGATGCAGGCTTTTTTGTAAGCACGCTCAAAGCCACTTTCGACTTCACCAACGTAAAAGTTGCCGATAATCGCTTCACCTATGGCGGCGACAGCTTCGAACTGATGAATGCTGCAAAATCGCCCGAGGGGCAGGTTGCGGTTACTATAGTCGACAAGGGTTTCGCGCCAAAATCGGTTTCCAAAAAATACTTGGGTACGCTGGCCGACGCAGGTAAATCAAGCACCGGCGGCAGGACGTATCATCTGGCTATGTAATGTAACAACCGTTGGTTTTTTGACCACGTTGATTTCGCCTGCGCTATATTCCTGGACAATCAACGTAACCATTCTCCCATCAGCGGTTTGGCTGTTTAATGGTTTATCAGCTTCAGCGCCTGCGTCACATGCCCCAAATGGTGCTTGCTATGCCATGCATAAAGTGCCAGTGCGGTTTTCAGCTGCATGGTTTTGCCGGTTGCAGGGTGCGTAAAAGTGCGGCGCCATTCGTCTTCCCCAAAACTATCAAGCAGGGCGCCCCAGTGCAGGTGTAAGCCTTCCAGTATTTTTAACGATGATTCAACCGGCATGCGGTAGTCGGGCAGCAAGGCCCAGTCGGCTTCTTCGTAGGGTTTAATGGTTGGGTTTTCTTCTGTAAGCGCCCATTTAAAGCGCAGCAGGCAGTTCATGTGGCTGTCGGCGCAATGGTGTACCACTTGCCTTATGGTCCAACCACCGGTGCGGTAGGGCGTATCGAGCTGCTTCTCGTTAAGGTTAACAATCGCGTGGCGCAGTTTGCCTGGGAACTCTTTAATGGTTTTCGTCCACTTGCGCAAATCTTCAGGAGTATACGATGCCGGGGCCGTGAATGTCCCGACAGGGTATTTTAATAGGTCGTCTGTCATGGTTAGTAAAAAAAATTAAATTAGGTATAATTTTAATGTTCAACAAGGTTTTGGGCTATTTTAGCGTTTTCTACGTGTTATTTACACCCCAATGATAAAACGACTGCTTGCACTCCTGCTTTTTTTAAACTCAACGGTCATTTACGCCCAAACTATTAAAACCGATGTACTGGTGGTTGGCAGCAGCGCCAGCGGGGTGGCTGCGGCCATACAATGCGGACGCAGCAAAGTAAAAACTATACTGGCCGACGATGGCTTTAAAATAAGCGGCATTACCGTGGCTGATCAAATGGTGAGCCTTGAGGTTAACAATAACATTGCATCAGGCATCTGGGGGGAATTCAGGAACCATATCCGCGAAAATTACGGCAAGACAGCAGGTTATGATACCGCGCAAAATGCCCCTTTGAAATTTGAGCCGGGCAGGGGTACGTCCATCTTAAAAAAAATAAGCGATACAGTTAAAAACCTTACCGTCTACCAAAATGCCATATTCAGCAATATCAAAAAGGACGGTGATCGCTGGGAAGTAAGCCTTATCCGGGATGGTAAAACTATCACCGTAAAAGCCAGGGTAGTGGTTGATGCAACGGAAACCGGCGCCGTGGCCATAAAAGCCGGTGCCAAACTGCGCGAGCCTTTCAGCAACCAAACGGATAACAGCACACTTAAAATGTACCGCACCTCCATCGTCGCAGGAGAAAGCATGCCGGGACAAATACATACCGACGCTAATTCGCCAAAAAATAATTACCCCCAATACCCGGCGTTTACCATTCCGTTAAATGCCATTTTAGCCGGCGACGTGGAGAATATACTGGTTACCGAAAAAGTGCTGCCGGCGGAAAAGAACATCCAATATCTGCCTCTGCAATTGCAACTTGGCCAGGGCGTGGGCTGTGCAGCTGCTTTTTGCGCCTTTTTTAAAACTACTACCAAACACCTAAATGTGCGCATTACCCAGGGTGAGTTGCTCGACTTTAAGGGCTACCTGCTCCCTTTTGGCGACATTAATCAAACCGATCATGCCTGGCGTGCCATACAACAGGTTTGCGCCACAGGATTGTTAAGAGGTAGGCAGCAGGTTACAAACGGCAATCCCCAATTTATTTTTATGCCCGATTCGGCAGTTAGCACGGCTGAGGTGCAGCCCGTTTTAACCGAAATATACACCCGCGCTTTTATCTGGTTCAACATCCAAAAGCCGGGCGAAAAATTTACCGTGGGCAACACGCTCTCCTTCATCAGCGAGATAACGCTTACCGACCCGGCAGTGCTAAACAAAAGTATGGCAAAGGCCTGGAAGGGGCAGTATAAATTTAAATCGGATTTCGATGTTAACAGGCCGATTTCGCGGTATGAGTTTGCGGTGCTGGCCAACAGGTTTTTAAACCCCTTTGCGCGGACGGTTGATTTGGCGGGAAGATTGGTGAATTAGCGAGTTAGTGAATTGGCGAATTGGTGAATTAGTGAGTGGTGTGTTGCCTCAAACTTTCAACCTCTAAAATATCTTCAGTCTTTACAACTTAAAACAAAAATAAAGGGCTGCAAAGCTTTCAACCTTTACAACCCCCTAAAACTATGTTAAACTCTTTGTAATTAACCTTAAGCAACCATCATCTCGCCAACCAGCGCATCCATGTTGCCGCGGTTGCCGTTTAGTTTTGACAGGAAGTTGCTAAGGCCGAAATCTAGATTTTTTGCATCTTTTGATTCTTTAACCAGCTCGGCCATAACCGGGGTGATCAGTGAATTTGCTGCCGACATTGCCGACTCCGGCTCGATGCCGTAGAAATTGTTCAGCTTGTTGGCAAACTTGTTAATGATGCTTGATACTAATGAATTATTGTAAATACCTGAAAACTGGAAAAATTTAACCAGCTCCTTTATCTTACCCGTCTCCAGCTGGTGTTTTAACACCTCGATGATCGAGCTTGAAGCCTCGTTTATCACTGCTTCATGGTATTTTACGGGAATAGCGGGGTTGTCTATAACGGCCGTCCCGGCGTTATTTTTGACAAGCATAAACAGTTTTTCAAACATGGCGTTAGTGTATTAAGAAATTTATAATAAAACCCACCTTATTGGATGATTGATGCAAATATATTAAATAATAATTTTCAAATTCCAAACAGT
The DNA here is from genome assembly GCF_025359345.1 of Mucilaginibacter sp. GTDB lineage: Bacteria > Bacteroidota > Bacteroidia > Sphingobacteriales > Sphingobacteriaceae > Mucilaginibacter. Next base: position 430,217 of record NZ_JANYGQ010000036.1, on the reverse strand, counting down.
ATGTGAAATTTGTTAAAATTATGACAATTTACTTATTGTAAAATAAACACTATGTACGATGTGTTAAACTAACACTATACATAGCGTGGTTTCGGCTAAAAATCACAGTATCGTGTCAAAGTTTTCGGTTTTAAATACGTGCTAAGTATTTACTTGTTACTTTTGTTTCAAAATCATCTCAATTATGTTGCCAAATACCGATTTTACCACCACGCAGGCCTATAAATACCTGGCCGACCATTACATTGATATTACTCCCCAAAGCCTTAAAGGTTTGTTTGATACTGATAGCGACCGCTTTAACAAGTTTTCGCTGCAGTTTGAGGATATGCTGCTCGATTATTCCAAAAACCGGATCGACGAGCAGACTGTAGCTTTGTTGATGCAGCTGGCGCGCGAGTGTTCAGTAAATAAGGCAATCGACGCCATGTTTAGCGGCGAGGTAATTAACGTTACCGAAGGCAGGCCGGTGTTGCATGTTGCCTTGCGTAACCGCAGCAACACGCCTATTTTGGTTGATGGGAAAGATGTAATGCCCGATGTAAACCGCGTGCTGGAACAAATGAAAACCTTTAGCGAGGCAATCATCTCCGGCAGCTGGAAAGGCTATACCGGCAAGGCTATTACTGATGTAGTAAACATCGGCATTGGCGGCTCCGATCTTGGACCCGTAATGGTTACTGAAGCACTGAAAGCTTACAAGAACCATTTGAACATGCACTTTGTATCAAACGTGGATGGCACGCACATAGTTGAAACTTTAAAGGGCTTAAACCCCGAGACTACTTTATTCCTTATCGCCTCAAAAACATTTACCACGCAGGAAACCATGGGCAATGCTCACAGCGCCCGCGACTGGTTTATAGCCGGCGGTGCCAAGGATGCTGACGTGGCCAAACATTTTGCAGCGCTATCAACCAACAGCGAGGGCGTATCCAAATTTGGTATCGACACCAAAAACATGTTCGAGTTTTGGGATTGGGTTGGTGGTCGTTATTCGCTTTGGAGCGCAATTGGCTTATCAATCGCCCTGAGCATCGGTTACGATAACTTTACCGAACTGCTGGCCGGCGCACATGCTATGGACAATCACTTTAAAAGCACCGAGCTGGAGCAAAACCTGCCCGCGGTACTGGCTTTGGTTGGCATCTGGTACAACAACTTCTTCGAGGCCGAAACCAATGCCATTTTACCGTACGACCAATACATGCACCGCTTTGCCGCCTATTTTCAACAGGGTGATATGGAGAGCAACGGCAAACACGTGGACCGCAATGGCAAACCGGTTGACTACCAAACCGGCCCTATCATCTGGGGCGAACCTGGCACCAACGGTCAGCATGCATTTTACCAGCTGATACACCAGGGCACCAAGCTTATCCCCTGCGACTTCATTGCCCCGGCACAATCGCACAACCCGCTGGGTGAGCATCACAACATGCTGCTTTCTAACTTCTTCGCCCAAACAGAGGCACTGATGAATGGTAAGAGTCGTGAAGTAGTGGTTGAGGAGCTGAAGAAAGCCGGCAAAACCGACGCCGAAATAGAAAAGATCGCACCGTTTAAGGAGTTTGAAGGCAATCGTCCCACCAACTCGATATTACTAAAGAAAATAACCCCGCGTAGCCTGGGTTCGCTGATAGCTATGTACGAGCATAAGATATTTGTGCAGGGCATTATCTGGAACATCTACAGCTTTGACCAATGGGGCGTTGAGCTGGGTAAACAACTGGCCGGCAAAATCTTGCCTGAGCTAAAGGACAATGCCGAAGTTAGCTCGCACGATTCATCAACCAACGGGTTGATAAACCAGTATAAAGCATGGCGTTGAGCCCACAAGCCTCCGCTGATTAGCGGAGGAGCAAAAATATAGCGAAGGTCCGGCGTGTTTGCTCCGGGCCTTTTTTGTGCGTCATTCCCCCCCTCCCTGGGTGGGTTGCGACGGAATGGTGTAAGGGCAGGGGTGGGTTCGCCGCAATGCCCAAGGCGAAAACTATATTGTTATGTACTTCTTAGGCGATGCTGGGAAGCTTCGAAATGGAGTTCCTGGGATTAGGCGCTCAGTAGCCGCGGGGGCTGTTACGTTTTTCGCATCTGATTGTCGCCCGGTATAAAACCCAGGTTGATTAGCGCTTAGGGTAGCAAAGTTTTACCAGACCTGCTGACACCGCCAAAGAATTACATATACCCAATGCCGGCAAAACCAGGCAGCTTTAAATCTGCATCTGGACGGCGTGTTATGTTATAAACTATGAAACCCCTCACCTATTTATTAATATCGGCAACGCGAGCATTGCCGATATTATTCAAATTTATCTTAGTACTTCAACACAATAAACCCGGTTTTGCGTTTTATTTCATTACCGACTTTATATTCCAGCGAATAGAAGTAAGTCCCGGCCTGTTGTAATTTACCATTGGTGCTTGAATGTCCGTCAAATACTTTGGTTTCATTATCGTAACCTTTTGCCTCGTACACTAAAGCACCGCTGCGGCTCAATATCTGTATTTTGTTTTCCGGGTACGCTGCTATTCCGTCAATAACAAGCACATCACCTCTTCCGTCCCCATTTGGTGATACATTTTGGTGGACAGTTAACGCATCGGTTGTAATGGGCGATTCCTGTGGTTCATATTTCATTACCATCCCCGGCGGCTGGCGGGTAAAGGTTATACTATATGTTTTTACGGTTACGCCATCCTGGGCTGTTACTACAGTATTAACTACGTTTGTCCCTACATTTAAGGTTATAGCACCCGAGGCTGCACCGCTGGCTACGGTAACGCCGTTCACTTTTATTGTTGCCGTGGCATCCTGCGCTGTTGGTATTATTTTAACGGTTGCTTCAGAATTGGGCACTGTGGTTGTATAATCTTTGTAGTCTGGTCCGCTTACCAGCGTCAGTGTTGATACAGGGCTTACTTTTAAGGTGGTTAAAGTAGCGTTGTTTGAAACCCGGGTTACCGTTACCGTATAGGTTTTGGTAGTCACGCCATCACTTGCTGTTACCATGGTAGTAATTACATTTGGCCCAACAACCAACGGCAATGCTGCTGATGCCGTTCCGGAAGCAACCATGGCACCGTTCACCTTTATCGTTGCGCCTGCATCGGTGCTTGTTGGCGTTACAGTTATCGAAGCTGTAGCATTACTTACCGATGCCGTGTAACTGGTTGTGCCTGCGGCAAACGCCGGGGATAATACACCGCTGGACATTATAAAGGCGGACAGTGTGGCGTCAGACGATGTTAACCGGGTGAATTTTATCGAATAGGTTTTTACAGTTATACCGTCCTGTGCCGTTACTACAGTATTAATTACATTGTCGCCAATGTTTAAAGCAATTGCACCCGAGGATGCCCCGCTGGCTACAGTAACGCCGTTTACTGTTATTGTTGCCGTGGCATCCTGCGCTGTAGGTATTATTTTAACGGTGGTTTCAGAGCTGGGCACTGTGGTTGTATAGTCTTTGTAGTCCGGGCCACTTACCAGGGTCAACGTTGTTACGGGGTTTACCTTTAAGGTTGTTAAAGCCGCATTGTTTGAAAGCCGGGTTACCGTTACCGTATAGGTTTTGGTGGTTACCCCATCCTGCGCAGTTATCATCGTGCTTATAACATTTGGCCCGACAACCAGTGGCAGGGCTCCTGATGCTGCTCCTGAAGCAACAGTTGTACCATTTACCTTTACCGTTGCACCGGCATCGCTTGTTGTAGGCGTTACAGTTATCGAAGCTGTAGCATTACTCACCGAAGCGGTGTAACTGGTTGTGCCCGTAGCAAACACAGGCGTAAGCGTACCGCTGCTTAGCGTTAAATTGGCCAGGCCGGCATTGGTTGAGGGCAAGCGGGTGAATTTTATTGAATAGGAATTTACGGTAAGGCCATCTATTGCTGTTACTATGGTATTAATTACGTTGTCGCCAACGTTTAGCGGTATCGAGGCCGATGCCGTACCGCTGGCTACGGTCACTCCGTTCACAGTTATTGATGCCAGTGCACTTTGTGCCGTAGGCGTAATTTTAACGCTGGTTTCGGAATTGGGGACTGTAGTTGTATAATCCCTGTAGTCCGGCCCGCTTACTACCGTTAACGTTGTCACTGGGTTTACTTTTATACTGGTTAAAAGGGCGCTATTTATTACCTTAATATTAACTGTGGTAGAATTACTACCCGACCCATTATAAGCGGTAATCGTATAATTTACTGCCGGCGCGGAAGTGACAGGAGTTCCGCTGATAGTACCGGTGGTATTATTAAAGTTTAAACCGGCAGGCAATGCAGGGTTGATATAATAGCCACCGATGGGTTTTATTTCCTTAACCGCATTGTTCCCATAATCGGTCACAAACACATTGTTAGCTGCGTCCACAGTTATCCCAAACAGGAAGCTAAACCCTGAACCGATGACCACCGGTGCGCCGCCATTTGCGGGAATCTCTTTCACCTGTTTATTGCCGTAGTCGGTTACAAATACATTACCGGTACCATCCACAGCAACCCCAAAAGGCGTGCTGAAACCGGAACCTATGGTAACCGGCGCACCACCCCCAACCGGTATCTTTTTAATGGCGCTGTTGCCAAAATCGGCCACATAAACATTGCCATAAGCATCAACAGCTACCCCGGTAGGCGTTACAAACCCTGAGCCTAAGGTTACAACAGGTAAGTTGCCATAAGGTATCATTTTCACCGCGTTGTTACCACGATCAGCAACGTATACGTTCCCTGCAGCATCTACTGCCACATTAAACGGTTGTAAAAAGCCGGAACCCAGCGTAATAATAGGGCCGCCGCCAACAGGTATCTCTTTTACCAGGTTGTTGCCATCATCGGCCACAAACACATTTCCGTAAGCATCTACGGCAACACCATCCGGTGTATTAAAGCCTGTACCGATAACTATTGGCGTACCTGTACCGCCGGGAATCTTCTTCACCACATTGTTATTCTGGTCGCCTATATAAATATTTCCTGTTGCATCAACTGCAATACCTGCCGGGATATTGAAACCGGAGCCCAGTGTTGTCGTGGTGCTGCTGTATGCAGCTGCCGCTGCTCCGCTGCCGGTTGGTGTGAGCGGTGCAATTGCAACACCGGCCATATAGGTCTGCGGACCAGCATAACTCATTGTTACTGCGTTAACCTTGATATTCACGATTGCCGAAGTACTGCCAAAACCATTATAAGCAGTAACTGTATAATCAGTTGCCGGTTTGGAGGCTGTAGGTGTACCACTTATGGTTCCTGTTGTATTATTAAAGCTTAAACCTGCAGGCAAAGCAGGATTGATGTAATAACCCCCTATAGGTTTAATCTCTTTAACAGCATTGTTGCCATAGTCAGTTACAAATACATTATTAGCAGCATCAACCGTTATCCCAAAAAGGAAGCTAAATCCGGAGCCGATGACCACCGGCGCTCCGCCGTTAACAGGTATTTCTTTAACCTGCTTGTTGCCATAATCGGTCACAAAAACGTTGCCCGAGCCATCAACAGCCACTCCGAACGGGGTGCTAAAGCCGGAGCCAATGGTAACAGGCGCGCCGCCCCCCACGGGTATCTTTTTAATGGCACTATTGCCAAAATCGGCCACGTAAACATTGCCATATGCATCTACAGCTACCCCTGTAGGAGTAGTAAACCCGGAGCCAAGAGTAATCACAGCCCCACCCCCCACAGGTATTTCTTTCACAGCATTATTCCCTCTATCGGCCACATATACGTTACCTGCAGCATCCACAGCTACATTAAACGGTTGTAAAAAACCGGAACCAAGTGTAATAATAGGGCCGCCGCCTACAGGTATTTCTTTTACCAGGTTATTGCCGTCATCGGCTACAAACACATTTCCGTAAGCATCTACGGCAACACCATCAGGTGTATTAAACCCTGTGCCAATAACTATTGGTGTACCTGTTCCGCCCGGAATCTTTTTAACCACATTGTTGTTCTGATCGCCTATATAAATATTGCCCGCGGCATCAACCGCAATACCTGCGGGAATATTGAAACCCGAGCCCAGCGTTGTGGTGCTGCTGCTATAAGCGGGTGCCGCAACCGGGTTTCCGGTGCTTGTTGGCGTTAAGGCCGCAATAGCGGTTCCTGCAGTGTAAACTTTGGGGCTTGCATAACTAAAGGTGGCTGCGTTTACCGTGATGTTGACCATAGCCGAAGTACTGCCAAAACTGTTGTAAGCAGTGACCGTGTAGTTGGTTGCCGGACTGCTCATGGTTGGCGTTCCGCTAATAGTGCCAGTTGTATTATTAAAAGTTAATCCGGCTGGTAACGCAGGGTTAATGTAATAACCACCGATGGGTTTGATCTCTTTAACTGCATTATTGCCATAATCGGTCACAAATACATTGTTGACCGCATCCACAGTTATCCCGAACAGGAAGCTGAAACCGGAGCCAATTACTACCGGCGCACCACCGTTAACAGGTATCTCTTTAACCTGCTTGTTGCCATAGTCGGTTACAAAAACGTTGCCCGAGCCATCAACAGCTACTCCAAAAGGAGTGCTAAAACCAGAGCCTATAGTAACCGGCGCGCCACCTCCAACTGGAATCTTTTTTATGGCGCTGTTGCCAAAATCGGCTACATAAACATTACCATATGCATCTACGGCTACCCCAGTAGGAGTGGTAAACCCGGAGCCAAGAGTAATTACGGCCCCACCCCCCACAGGTATTTCTTTTATGGCATTATTGCCCCTGTCGGCCACATATACGTTCCCCGCCGCATCTACTGCAACGTTAAACGGTTGTAAAAAGCCCGAACCAAGTGTAATAATAGGGCCGCCGCCAACAGGTATCTCTTTTACCAGGTTATTGCCATCATCGGCTACAAACACATTTCCGTAAGCATCTACGGCAACACCATCCGGTGTGTTAAAACCTGTTCCTATTACTATCGGTGTGCCCGTACCTCCCGGAATCTTTTTAACCACATTGTTGTTTTGGTCGCCTATGTATATGTTGCCCGCGGCATCAACTGCAATACCTGCCGGGATATTGAAACCCGACCCAAGCGTTGTTGTAGTGCTGCTATATGCAGGTGCCGCAACCGGGTTACCTGTATTTGTTGGCGTTAAGGCCGCAATAGCTGTGCCTGCGGAGTAAACTTTGGGGCTTGCGTAACTAAAGGTGGCTGCATTTACCGTGATGTTGACCATAGCCGAAGTATTGCCAAAACCGTTATAAGCAGTAACTGTGTAGTTGGTTGCCGGACTGCTCATGGTTGGCGTTCCGCTAATAGTGCCAGTTGTATTATTAAAACTTAAGCCGGCAGGTAATGCAGGGCTAATGTAGTAACCACCTATCGGTTGTATCTTTTTCACCGCGTTGTTGCCGTAATCGGTCACAAACACATTGTTGGCCGCATCCACGGTTATTCCGAACAGGAAGCTAAAACCTGAGCCGATGACAACCGGCGCGCCAAGCGGGTTGCCGGCCACTATCTCTTTTACCTGTTTATTGCCGTAATCAGTCACAAACACATTGCCCGTGCCATCAACGGCCACGCCGAACGGCGTGCTGAACCCGGAGCCGATGGTAACGGGGGCACCACCACCAACCGGAATTTTTTTAATGGCGCTATTGCCGAAATCGGCTACATAAACATTGCCATAGGCATCTACAGCTACCCCCGTAGGAGTGGTAAATCCCGACCCTATGGTAACCACTGCACCTCCGCCCACCGGAATTTTTTTCACGGCATTGTTGCCCCTGTCGGCCACATATACGTTACCTGCTGCATCCACTGCTACGTTAAAAGGCTGCAGAAAACCGGAGCCCAGGGTGATAATAGGGCCGCCGCCAACAGGTATCTCTTTTACCAGGTTATTGCCGTCATCAGCTACAAACACATTTCCGTAAGCATCTACGGCAACACCATCAGGTGTATTAAACCCTGTGCCAATAACTATTGGCGTACCTGTCCCCCCCGGGATCTTTTTAACCACATTGTTGTTCTGATCGCCTATATAAATATTGCCCGCGGCGTCAACTGCAACACCGGCCGGGATATTGAAACCTGACCCCAATGTTGTTGTACTGCTGCTATATGCAGGCAGTGCTGCGCCGCTGCCAGTTGGCGTAAGCGGTGTAATTGCAGCACCGGCTGTATAGATTTTCGGGCTGACGTAACTCATAGTTACCGCGTTAACCGTGATGTTCACCACGGTTGAAGTACTGCCAGAGCTGTTATAAGCCGTAACAGTGTAATTAGTTGCAGGTTTGGCAGCGAGCGGTGTACCGCTAATGGTCCCCGTTGTATTGTCAAAATTTAAACCCGCAGGTAAAGCCGGGTTGATATAATAACCGCCTATAGGTTTTATCTTTTTAACGGCATTGTTGCCGTAGTCGGTCACAAATACATTGTTAGCTGCATCGGTGGTTACCCCGAACAGGAAACTGTAACCGGAACCAATAGTGGTAATGGCGCCGCCGCTGGCAGGTATTTCCTTAACCAGCTTATTGCCGTAATCGGTAACAAACACATTGCCCGAGCCATCAACGGCCACCCCGAACGGGGTACTGAACCCGGACCCGATGGTAACCGGGGCGCCGCCGGCTACTGGTATTTTTTTAATAGCGCTATTGCCAAAATCGGCCACATAAACATTGCCATAGGCGTCTACAGCCACCCCCGTAGGAGTGGTAAATCCCGAACCCAGGGTAACTACCGCCCCGCCGCCAACAGGAATTTTTTTAATAGCGTTGTTGCCCCTATCAGCCACGTAAACGTTGCCGGCCGCGTCCACCGCCACATTAAATGGCTGCAGGAAACCCGTTCCAAGGGTAATGACGGGCCCGCCGCCAACAGGAATTTCCTTTACCAGGTTATTACCGTCATCGGCCACAAACACATTGCCTGCGGCATCTACTGCAACGCCATCCGGGGTATTAAAACCCGATGCTATTACTATAGGCGTATTGGTGCCCACCGGGATTTTTTTCACAACATTGTTGTTTTGGTCACCTATGTAAATATTTCCGGCTGCATCAACCGCGATACCCGCCGGAATATTGAAGCCCGAACCCAGTGTAGTTGTACTACTGCTATAAGCAGGCGCTGCGACCAACCCTCCACCTGGAGAGAGCGGCGTAATTGCCGTACCAGCAACATAGGTTTTAGGGCCTGAGTAAGTCACATATGGCGCCTGGGCCGATAATTTAGCGGGCATTACTGCCATAAAAAATATGGCGCCCAGCGCTAAGGCACCTTGTTTTAATAGCTTGGCGGGCAAGTTAAACTTTGACAGGGGTATTAGGTTTTTCATTTTACTGAATTTGAATAGTCAATAGTTATAGATAGATCATGTGATTCTTATAATGACATAAACTGGGTTAAATCCCGCTAAAAAGGGGTGCCTTCAGCGCGCTAATTAAACCTTGGCTTAGTAAAGTATAGACGATAGAGACAAACAAGGGCAGATCTCAATCTTAAAAACCATGATTGAGGTTTTGGCTTTTGCTATAGTCAGATTTAAACTAAAAAAGTATTTATTAAAAATAAAATAAATCATTCTACAATACAATATTTTTATTAAATAATAAGTACTCAAATATCAATAATTAACTGTTAAGAAAAATAAACAATGCAATTATTAAACAAGTTAAACTATTGATAATCAAAACAACCGACTTTGTCACGACGTAAAATTAAAGGATGAATGGAAACTGGGCAATCCCCTAAAAAGGGGGTTTTTTAAATAAATTTTTATACTGTAAAATAAAAGGTCAACTTTAAATAATTGATTTGCATATCATAAGCATGAGATATTACAAAGGCCGCCTGGTGTTGAGTTGTTTATTAATGGCCGCACTGGTTATAAGTGGCATTAATAGCTTGCATGCGCAACCTTCGCAAATAACGCCCGCCAATAATATCAGGCAAATAGACCGGCTGCTTTTAAGAATAAAAACGGTAGAGGATACCGATACAAAAACAGCTTTTGTATTGATTACCGAAGCAAAAAAACTATGCGTAATTGCTAAAGTTGACACCTTAACAGCCAAGGTTTATAACGAAGAGGGCTTTTGTAATTTTTATGCAGGCAACTATAAAAGATCTGCGTTAACGTTTGACAGTTCGGCCTATTTGTGGAGAAAGTATAACCGCCTTAATTATTTCAAAGCAGTAAATGACAAGGCAACCGCATTAATGTTTAACTCGGAATACCATAAGGCCCTGTTAGCTTTTTTCGAATGCATGGGCATGAATAAATATGTAAATGACAAGAGACTAACAGGCAAAGTATTAAATAATATAGGATTGGTTTACGAAAGCATTAATGACCCTGACAATGCTATATTTTATGAAAAGAAATCGCTGGCATATAAACTTGCAGCGCATGATTCACTGTCATTAGCGCGTACCTATGGTAACATAGGCGATGCGTTTGCAAACAAGGAAATGCCCGATAGCGCCATTATATATGAGCAACGCTCCTACAAATTGTATTTTTTAGCACATGATAAGGTGGGCATATCAATAGCCTTAGGTGATATTGGCAACATGTACCGAAAAAAACACATGACTGATTCGGCCATAAGTTACCTGCTCAGGGCTGTCAATATCGCCCAAAAATTAAGCTATGTTGAAAATACTGCCAATATTGAAGATTACCTGGCCGAAAGTTACATGCAGCGGCACGACTTTAAAAATACCTGGAAATATGCTTCGATGGCTGCTTCATATGTTCCGCAAATAACTGATAACGATTTTTTGCAGGAGCATTACAACCTGATGTACCGGTATTTTAAAGCAACAGCAAATACACCAAAAGCATTTGATTACCTCCAAAAACTAAAAGCAGTTGATGATTCGATATTTAAGCAGAAAATAAATATTCAGAATGAAAAAATTGCTTTTGAATATGAATACAAGCAGAAAAAATTAAAGGATAGCCTGGTCTTTCAGTCGCATATAAATGAAAGTGAAAAAAAGGCTGCAGCATCGCGGAACCGGTTTAACATTTCGCTTTCGTTACTGTTAGTTGCTGCCTTACTTGCGGTAATATGGTATAGCCGTAGTAAATTGTTGCAAAAACAAAATATTGTGGCCCAGCAAAACTTTACCATGCAGTCGCAGAAAATAAAGGAGCTCGAAAACGAAAAACAATTGCTGGCATCGCAGGCGGTGTTAAAGGGGCAGGAAGAAGAGCGCAGCCGGCTCGCGAAAGACTTACACGATGGGCTTGGCGGCTTGCTGGCCGGGGTAAAGCATTCGATCATAAATACGAAAGAAAATTTAATTGCAGGCATTGGTAACGTCCCTGTATTTGAAAAGCCGCTTAACATGATAGATACCGCGATAAAAGAATTGCGGCGGGTGGCGCAAAACATGATGCCCGAGGCATTGGCAAAATTCGGCCTCACCGAAGCATTGAAAGATTATTGCGCCTCTTCATGCACCGCATCATGCCAGGTAATTTTTCAATCATTTGGCAGCGATAAACAGATAGATGCTGCAGCCGGGATAATCATTTACCGTATTATCCAGGAATTGGTAAACAATGCACAAAAACATTCGGCAGCGAGCCAGGTGATGGTACAGCTTGTAAAAGGAGACGACTGGATAACCTTAAGTGTTGAAGATAACGGTAAGGGCTTTGACGTAAATGGGCTAAAGCAGTCAACCGGCTGTGGCTGGAGCAATATTAAAAGCCGGGTAGATTACCTAAACGGCAATATCGACTTAAAATCGCAGGCGGGGACAGGCACCTCTGTAAATATTGAAATAAAAATCACTCAAACATGATCAGCGTTTTTATTGTAGATGACCACCCGGTGGTAGTTGAGGGCATACGTTCGTTGTTAATTAACGAAGAAGGCATTTATTGGGCCGGCCATGCCTTAACGGCTGCTGCCTGCAGTGCATGGTTTAACAGCAATAGTGCCGACGTAATTTTAATGGATATTAATTTACCCGACAAAAGCGGTATTGATTTGTGCGCCGAAATAAAAAATAAAAAACCTAAAACGCAGGTACTGGCGTTGAGCACCCTCAATCAGCCATCCTATATCCACAAGATGATTGAAAATGGCGCAAGCGGATATATCCTGAAAAATGCCGACAAAGAAGAGCTATTGAGTGCCATTAAAGATGTTGCGGGCGGAAAAACCCATCTGTGCATGGAAGCATTGGAGGTAGTAAAAAACAGCAGCAACAACCCAGGCGGCAAACCAATACTTACCCGGCGCGAAAAAGAAATTCTTATCTTAATTGCCGACGGGTTAACCAATACCCAAATGTCGGAAAAACTTTTTGTAAGCCATTGGACGGTTGACAGTCACCGCAAAAGCATCATGACGAAATTAAATACAAAAAATACCGCGATGCTTATTAAGTACGCCCACGAGAATGGGTTATTGTAGGTGTCGAACAATTATATTCCATTATTCAACACCTACTTTTCCACCCTGCTAATATTTCAGCACAATAAATCCCGCTTTGTGCTTAGTTTCATTACCGTCTTTATATTCAAGTGAGTAAAAATAAGTGCCGGCTTTTTGCAGCTTGCCATTGGTGCTATGTCCATCAAATACCTTCGTGTCATTATCATAGCCCTTTGCTTCATATATCAATACGCCGCTCCGGCTCATAATCTGAAGTTTATTTTCAGGATAAGTTGTTATGCCATCTATAATCAGCACATCACTGATTCCATCACCATTGGGCGATACGTTTCGATGTACGGCGATGCTATTGGCGCTAATTGGCTGCTCCTGTTGGTCAAACTTCATTATAGCTGCTATCGGTCCCGGCCTGGTAAATGTTATTCTGTATGTTTTAGTAGTTATACCATCCTGTGCTGTAACCACTGTATTAACTACGGTAGTACCCACATTTAAAGCTATCGATCCCGAAGCTGTCCCGCTGGCTACTGTTACACCATTTACCTTTATCGTTGCTGTGGCATCCTGTGCTGTAGGCGTTATTTTAACGCTGGTTTCGGTATTGGGTACCGTGGTTGTATAATCTTTATAATCAGGTCCGCTCACTAATGTCAGCGCTGTTGAAGGGTTTAGCTTTAAACTGGTTAAAAGGGCGTTATTTGAAAGCCGGGTTACTGTTAACGTGTAGGTTTTGGTAGTTGCGCCATCACTTGCTGTCACCACAGTTGTAATTACATTTGACCCAACGACCAACGGCAATGCTGCTGATGCATTTCCGGAAGCAACCGTAGTGCCATTCACCTTAATCGTTGCATCTGCATCGCTGGCTGTAGGCGTTACCGTAATAGTAGCGGCGCCCACGGTTGCCGTGTAACTGGTTGTGCCTGCCGCAAATACCGGCGTAAGCGTGCCGCTGCTTATTGTGAAATGGGCCAGGTTGGCGTTAGTTGAAGGTAAACGGGTGAATTTTATCGAATACGTTTTTATCGTTGTCCCATCCTGGGCGGTTACTACCGTATTAATTACATTGTCGCCAGCGTGTAATGGTATGGCGGCTGATGCTACCCCGCTGGCTACGGTTACGCCATTTACTTTTATCGTTGCTGTGGCATCCTGTGCCGTGGGCGTTATTTTAACGCTGGTTTCGGTATTGGGAACTGTGGTTGTATAATCTTTATAATCAGGCCCGCTCATTAAGGTCAGTACTGTTGAAGGGCTAATCTTTAAAGTAGTCAATAATGCGTTATTTGAAAGCCGGGTAACTGTCAGTGTATAGGTTTTGGTGGTTGCGCCATCCTGCGCTGTTACTACTGTGCTTATAACATTTTGCCCAATAACCAGCGGCAATGCTGCCGACGCTGTTCCGGAGGCAACTGTTGTCCCGTTTACTTTTATCGTTGCTGTTGCATCCTGTGCTGTCGGGGTTACTGTTATCGATGCCGTAGCACTACCTACCGATGCGGCATAGCTCATTGTGCCAGGGGCAAATACAGGTGAAAGCGTACCGCTGCTTAGGGTTAAACCAGCCAGGGAAGCATTGGTTGACGGTAAACGGGTGAATTTTATGGAATACGTTTTTATTGTTGTCCCATCCTGCGCGGTTACCACTGTATTAATTACATTGTCGCCCACGTTTAGTGGTATGGCAGCTGATGCTGCCCCGCTGGCTACCGTAACGCCATTTACCTTTATCGATGCTGTAGCATCCTGTGCCGTCGGCGTTATTTTAACGCTGGTTTCAGTATTGGGGACTGTGGTTGTATAATCCCGGTAATCTGGCCCGCTTACCGTTGTCAGCGTTGTTGAAGGGTTTATCTTTAAGGTAGTTAATAGTGCGTTATTTGAAAGCCGGGTTACTGTTACTGTATAGGTTTGGGTGGTTGCACCGTCCTGCGCTGTTACTACTGTGCTTATAACATTTTGCCCAATAACCAGCGGCAATGCTGCCGACGCTGTTCCGGAGGCAACTGTTGTCCCGTTTACCTTTATCGTTGCTGTTGAATCCTGAGCTGTCGGGGTTACTGTTATCGATGCCGTAGCACTACCTACCGATGCGGTATAGCTCATTGTGCCAGGGGCAAATACAGGTGAAAGCGTACCGCTGCTTAGGGTTAAACCAGCCAGGGCCGCATTGGTTGACGGTAAACGCGTGAATTTTATGGAATAGGTTTTTACGGTTACTCCGTCCTGTGCGGTTACCACTGTATTAATTATATTGTCGCCCACGTTTAGTGGAATGGCAGCTGACGCTGCCCCGCTGGCTACCGTAACGCCATTTACCTTTATCGATGCTGTAGCATCCTGCGCTGTGGGCGTTATTTTAACGCTGGTTTCACTGTTAGGTACTGTGGTAGTATAATCCCGGTAATCTGGCCCGCTTACCGTCGTAAGCGTTGTTGCAGGGTTTATCTTTAAGGTAGTTAATAGTGCGTTATTTGAAACCCGGGTTACCGTTACAGTATAGGTTTTGGTAGTTGTGCCATCCTGCGCAGTTACTACTGTGCTGATAACATTCTGCCCAACAACCAGCGGCAACGCTGCTGATGCACTTCCCGAAGCTACCGTTGTTCCATTAACTTTTACCGTAGCACCAGCATTACTGGTGGTAGGTGTTATAGTTACAGATGCAGTGGCATTGCTTACCGATGCAGTATAGTTGATTGTACCTGTAGCAAATACGGGTGTAAGGGTGCCTGCGCTAAGTGTTAAATGTGACAGGCCTGCATCGCTTGAACTGTTGCTCAGCACAGGTAAAATAGTGGTAAATAATCCACGGCCATGGGTGGCTGCCGCCAACGTGCGATCAGAGGCGCGGTATTTTAACATGTCAACCTCAACGTTTGCAAGCCCGGAGTTAGTAGGCGACCAAACTGTTGAAGTGCCATTGAGCAGGTCTGTCGACCAAACTCCTAATTCGGTGGCAATTATTGCTTTGGTGTTTGCGCCCGGGTAAAACATAGCCCAGCGAACTGGCATATCTGGCAAATTACCTTCAACTAATGTCCAAACTGGTGTAGCTGCAGTAGCATTTTTTGTCTCAAAAACACTTGGATAGCCATAATTAAAATAAGACACCAGGATGTGATCTTCCGAGGCAGGGTCAACAGCAACACATGATACCGAACCGGTGCCCGATCCGCTTGGCGATAAAACAGTACCGGCAATACTTGTACCGGTATTTGCAGTATTAACAACGGCTACTTTACCATTATCAAGCCCAAAATATACCCGGTTGGCGGTTATTGGGGCAACTGTAACTGATGTTATATTTGCTCCACTAAATGCTGTAACATTTACCACCGAAGTGCTTGTTCCCGCAGTGATGTTGTTCCACCGGAAGTATTGTCCGCCTGAGTAGCCCGAATACAGATTTTTTGAACTGGAATCATAATCAGACGGATTAATAAACGACCCTGTATTTCCAAAAAAATGCTGGATGAAATTCACACCGTCGGTAGCCACCCAAAAGTTGTTATAAACATATGACGTTAGCTGGATATTTCCGTTTGTCTGGTCAATAAACGCATTTGCACCATCACCTCCGGTTACCTCATTTGTAGGATTTATACCCGCAGTGGTAAATTGCTGCGTGCCATTGTCCTGTGCCCCGGCCAGTGCATAATTGGTACTGGTTGGGTGCAACGCAACAGAATAAAATTGGGTAACGTCGTACCCATTGTTCTTATCGGCAAATGAAGGATGCGCCGCGGTAGCGGTTGAAGTGTAAAAAATACCACCATCGCAACCCATCAAAAACCTGGTCGCCGAGCCTGGAGCGTATACATAAGCATGATGGTCGGCATGTACATACTGGTCAGCGTTTAACCCGGCCACTTCGCCAACGTACCACTGCGTCTGAACCGTCCATGTAGTGCCGCCATCAATCGACTGTCCGCCATCCAAACTGCCGGCACGTATAACATTGGCGTTGGTTGGGTCGACAGCCGCCGCTATGGAGTACCATGCCTGGTCATTGTTAAAGGTGCTTCCTGTCGGCACAGTCTTAACAGTCCAGGTGTTAGTGGCTCTGTTATATCGCTGAAAAGAACCGAGACCGTAACTATTAGTCCCTTCAAATAAGGCATAAACTGTATTAGCATCTCCCGGCGCGAGGGCGAGCTTAATACGCCACCAACTGGTAGTTGAAGGCGTAATGGTGCCCGCCGTGTTTGGCGTTATATTGGTCCATGTACCCGCATTTCCGGTAGATGCTCCATTAACTGCAAAATCAGAAACGTAAATATGCCCGTCACTAAAAACACCATCGCTTGCATACACATCGCCATTGGCAGCCATCTGAACATCGGCAGCTCCTGTAGTGGATACTGCAGTGCTCCAGGACGAGCCACCATTGCCCGATTTCATTATACCAAAGTCGCGTGCAGCTAAATATACACTGCCATTTTTATCAACTGCTATAGCATTTATGTTTGTATAAAATGAAGTACTTATTAGCCGGGTCCAGTTAACGCCGCCGTCAGTACTTTTCCAAACGCCGAGGCCCTGAATAGCATCGCCGTTGTAGAATCCTTCACCAGTACCAGCATAAATCTCCTTGAGGTTAACTGGGTTTTGAGCGATACAACTGATGGCTATATTTTCAAAGAAATCATTTATCTTAGTCCATGACACAGGCGATGCTGTAATATCGTTGGTAACCCATAAACCGCCGCCTACACCGCCGGCAAATACTTTTTTATAGCCATTTCCGGCGTCGGCTAAATCAAACATTAAAGCCCTGGTACGTCCACCTACATTGCTCGGGCCTCTTTCATTCCAGGCTATGTCACCTATTGAAGCAACCGGAGCAACAACACCCGGTTTGTTTGCCGACTTAATGAAGTTTGCACGCTCGGATACTAACTTGTCTTTAATACGCCTCGCCTGTATTAGCCTTTCGGTCGGCACCGCATGAGTTACAGGGTCCTTAGTCCGGGCAGTCTCTTGCTCCTGGCGGGCGCTTACATCGTCGTCAATGCCATCTTCCGGGTGTTTTTTATCCTTATCAAGGTCCTTGTCTTTTATCTTGGCTTTGTCCCGGTCGCGGTCTACAACTACTTTTTTCGCTTTTGAAACCTGCCGCGGCGTATCAGCAATACCAAAATTGCTTTTTACGGGCAACGTTTTTTCCAACAAAGCTTCCCGGTTTAACGCGGTGGCATTTTGAAAAAATGCGCCAAACAATAAAATCATTATGATTTTACCAAATGATCTTAAGTAAAGTGTTTTCATGTGACGGGGGTATTGAATTGTGATTATTTATTTACAGGCACAGCCAGGTAATGAATTTACTTTCGGCAAAAAAATAAAAGAGTGTCTTTAATCGCTAGTATTAGGCCTACGCTGATTTTGTCTTTAAATATAGATAATAATTTTAAAAACAACTTATTTAATATTATTTACCACCAAAATAGTGAAAAATACAAGCCGGCTATATGGATGTGAACCAACAGTTTAACTTTAAAGATGATCTAATAAGCGTTAATCTCTTAGGTTAGCATTGACTTAACTATAATAATAAATCAAAAATTACGTTTCGCCAAGTCAGATTTTAAAATCATAACGCTATATTTACAATACAGCACATATATCAATCACCGTTTTATCAAAAAGAATTTCTCCATATTTTTAATCTCGTTAATTGGGTATTACTCCTTCGGGGCATCGCTATTTTACCTGGTTGAAATTCAAATCTGTAAAATAAAGGCTGAAGAACATGCTGAACGCGACAGCGGGGCAGCAGGCAAAAAGCTCGTTTTATTTTCGTCGGATAGTAAAGGGTTCAAGCTGGTTGATGATGATGAGATAATTGCCAACGGCAAAATGTACGATATCGTAAAAACCAGTACACGTAACGGAATAACATCATATTACACACGTGCTGACGCCGACGAGGACGAATATGTACACAAGCTTATCGATGTTGAAAAAGGCAATTCCACAGAAAAATCGTCGCCAGGCAAAACAATTAAACTATATGAGGCAAAATATTTTGCTGCAAAGAAAAACCTTCGTCCTGCCTGTTTTTCATTAGATCTTCCGACGGGGGCATTCACCCTAGAAAACACTTTGTTATATAACTCTCTTTTTAAAGATATCTACGCTCCCCCGCCAGATCATCTACTCTCCTGACTCTTTTTAATGCATTTAATTTCGCCGTGCTTTTTGTAAGCACAGGTACTCATTGCTGTAAATGGGCCTGATCGTAATTTAATTCTATCAATGCAACTTCTACTAAATTTTTACGAATGAAAATACCTCTTACATTTAAATATATTTTATCTGCTTTCCTGTTTTTAATGGTTCATGCGCTTGCAGAGGCTCAAAGCTCCATCGGCGGGAAGATAACCAATGGCAAAAGTCACTCAAGCGTGGCCGGTGCAACTGTGCGAATTCCCGATCTTAATATTTCGGCCATTTCCGATTCGCTCGGAAACTATCGTATAAAAAACATAAGCAAAGGTGCTTACCTGCTCGAAGTTAGCAGCATAGGATACGCCACCCACATCGAAACGATTGATATAAAAGGCGATGTAACAAAAAATTACGAACTCGCGGTTTCTGCAACGGTGCTGAATGAAGTTGTGGTAACCGGCGTTAGTTCTGCCACCGACAAACAAAAAACCCCCATACCACTCGCCACAGTAAGTAATGCCGAACTGCTTCAAAATTCATCAACCAACGTAATTGATGCTATAGCCAAAACACCCGGTGTTTCGGGCATGACAAACGGACCGAGTATTTCAAAACCTGTTATCCGGGGTTTAGGCTACAACCGCGTACTCACCATAAATGATGGTGTGCAACAGGTTGACCAGGCGTGGTTTGATGAATTCGGCATCGAGGCCGATGGAAACGCCGTAAACCGTTACGAAATTTTAAAGGGCCCCGGCTCACTGGCTTACGGTTCTGACGCTATTGCCGGCGTAATAAACCTTATCCCGGAGGCTATCCTGCCCGAAGGCCAAACAAAAGGCGATATCCTATTCAACTATCAGACCAATAACGGACTCATAAATAATGCGTTTCACCTTGCGGGTACAAAAAACGGGATTGCCTGGAGCGCCCGTGTAGACAATACCATGGCGCATGCTTACCGCAATAAGTACGATGGATATGTTTTAAATTCGCAATTCAGCAATTTTAACGCTGATGCAACTATTGGCATCCACCGTAAATGGGGTTATTCACAATTGCATGCAAGCTATTTTGATTTGCGTACTGGCATAGTCGACGGAACCAGGGATTCGGTTAGCGGTCAAATGGTCAGGCCGGTATCCTATCCAGACCTGAATGATGGCGAGCCCACCTACGTATTGCCAACCCACCAGGAAAAAGTAACCTATACTCCATTTGTTATCAACCAAAAAATACGGCACACAAAAGTAGTGTGGGATAACAACATTGCCGCCGGCAGCGGCCGCATTAAGGGGATATTTTCATGGCAAAAAAACCAGCGGCAGGAAAATAACGACCCAACCATCCCCGATGTTTCCGATATCTACTATAGTTCAAACGCGGCTACGTATGATATGCGTTATGTATCGTCGCAGGAAGGCACATTTAATTATACCAGCGGCGTAAACGGGGTTTACCAATCGTCGCAAAGCCTGGGCACGCTGTTGCTGATACCGAATTATAACTTTTTCGAGATCGGCGCCTTTGCTATTGCCAATAAAAAAATAGGCAACCTTAACCTGAGCGGCGGTATACGTTACGACACAAGAACATTTAACGGGCTCGACCATTGGGTTGATTCCACCACGCAGGCTCCTGTAGCGCCAAATGCCGAAAACGGCTTTCACGAATTCCAGGGCTTTAAGTCGCATTTTAACGGGATATCATTTAGCGTTGGAGGTGCCTACAACTTTTCAAAAAATGTATTTATAAAAGCTAATTTATCAAGGGGATGGCGTGCGCCAAACGTTGCCGAAGCTGCAGCAAACGGAGTGCATGATGGTACCGTAGTTTACGAAA
This sequence comes from Mucilaginibacter sp., assembly GCF_025359345.1. Classification (GTDB taxonomy): domain Bacteria; phylum Bacteroidota; class Bacteroidia; order Sphingobacteriales; family Sphingobacteriaceae; genus Mucilaginibacter. Next base: position 409,833 of record NZ_JANYGQ010000036.1, on the reverse strand, counting down.
TTGGCGATCATGACATCAAACCTGAAACCAGCCTTGAGGAAGATATTGCCTTCGGGGTAAATTCAAAAGATGTCGACTTCGAAATTGATCTGTTCAATAACCGGATTAGCAATTTCATTTACGCAAGGGGGCTTAAAGATGCCATGGGTGCCGATTCCATCAACAATTCCTTAAATGCAGTTGGGTTAGGCGCCGCGCCGGTTTATAAATATACTAACGGAGGGGCGCAGTTGTATGGCGGCGAGGTAGCTTTTAACATACACCCGTCTTCCGTACCGTGGGTTGAGCTAAACACCACGTTCAGCTATGTATACGGCCATTTGCTTAATGCGCCCGATTCAACCAAATACCTCCCATTTGTACCGCCAACAAGAATTACCGCCGACCTGAAGTTCCCGGTCAGCAAAATAGGCAGCATTATAAAAAACGCGTATTTTAAAGCCGGCATGTTAACCTGCTTCCAGCAAAACGACGTATATCGCCAGTATGCTATTTATAGCGGGTTAAATACCGAATTAACACCTTATGAATATGCTGCCAGCACATCGGCAACTAAAGGTTACGTATTGTTTAATGCCGGAGCGGGCGGTGATATAGTTTCGAAAGGCAAAACTATTTGCAGTCTGTACATCATTTGCAATAATATCTTTAACACCGCCTATATTGACTATATGAGCCGCTTTAAATATCTACCGGTAAATTATACCACCGGCAGGGTTGGCGTATATAACATGGGCAGAAATTTAAGCATAAAGCTGTTGATCCCTTTAAATTTTTCAGGTAGTCATATTTAAAATTACTTAATGGCTTGTATTTATTAATCAAACAAGCCACTCAAAAGGGCATTCCACCAGGTTGGGATGCCCTTTGTTTTTTCCAGAATTTTTTGTCTCGCCTAAACTTTTTTTAACTCTGCTATATTGGGGATGTATATGGTTGTTTTTAGTAAATTTGGTTGATAAACAAACAGATATATTAAAATATCACGCTTACATGTCAACTAATGTACAAGCATATGAGGTTACCAAACTCCCCTAAACGCCTTTTGCTGGCTGCCACGCTTTTATTTTTCCTGTACAACATGGGTACAGTTGAAGCGCAAACCATCGATCCATCTGCGTTCAACATGCTGCAATGGCGGATGATTGGGCCGCATCGTGGTGGCCGGACCGTAGGAGCAACAGGAGTTGTTCAGCAACCGAACGTTTTTTACATTGGTGTAAACAATGGCGGTGTTTGGAAAACGAATGATTTTGGCCGCACCTGGCAGCCTGTATTTGACGAACAGCCTACCGGTTCCATCGGCGATGTGGCCGTTGCCCCCTCAAATCCAGATGTGATATACGCCGGCAGCGGCGAAGGTATTCAAAGGCCCGACCTTTCAGTAGGCGATGGCGTCTATAAATCGACTGACGCCGGCAAGACCTGGATAAATACCGGGTTAAAGGATGCACAACAAATTGGCGGACTGGCAATTGACCCAAGGAATGAGAACAAGGTTTTTGTAGCGGCACTGGGGCATCCCTATGGCCCAAACTCCGAAAGGGGCGTGTACCGTACAACTGACGGCGGCAAAACCTGGGAAAGAGTATTATATAAAGACGAAAACACCGGCGCTATACAAGTAACTATCGACCCCAATAATTCAGATATTATTTATGCCGATATGTGGGCAGGCAGGCAGGGGCCATGGGAAAACGGGGAATGGGAAGGAACCGAAAGCGGTTTGTTTAAATCTACAGACGGTGGCACTACCTGGAAAAAATTAACCGCAGGTTTGCCAACCATTGCCGATGGTTTGGGCCGGATCGGTTTTTGTATTTCGGCGAGTAATTCAAAACGTTTGTATGCTTGCGTTGATGCAGCGAAAGGTGGTGGTTTATACCGGTCGGATGATCGCGGCGAATCGTGGACAGAGCAAAGCACTGATATCCGTTTATGGGAACGCGGCGATGATTTCGCGGAGTGTAAAGTTGACCCGAAAAATGAGGATATTGTTTATATAGCTAACGTAGTTACCTGGAAATCGCTCGATGGCGGCAAAAACTGGAAAGCTATAAGGGGTGCGCCCGGGGGCGATGATTACCATCGTTTATGGATCAATCCGCAGCATCCCGAAATAATTTTGCTGGCAAGTGACCAGGGTGCCGAAATTACGGTAAACGGCGGCCAAACATGGAGTTCGTGGTACAACCAGCCAACCGCGCAGTTTTATCATGTAAGTACCGACAATGCTTTTCCATATAATGTTTATGGCGGACAGCAGGAAAGCGGATCCGTAGGGATTGCCAGCCGGGGGAACGATGGCCAGATTACTTTCAGGGAATGGCATACTGTTGGAGCCGAGGAGTATGGTTACGTTGCCGCTGACCCGCTCGATCCCAATATTATTTACGGGGGGAAGATTACAAAGTTTGACAAACGTACGGGACAGGTACAAAACATCGCACCCGAAGTCGGCAGAAGAGGAAACTACCGCTTTGTTCGGACCGCACCTGTTATCTTTTCGCCGGTAGATCAGAAGACGTTGTTTTTTGCCGGGAACGTATTATTCAAAACCTTAACCGGCGGTAACTCGTGGCAGGTCATCAGCCCTGATCTTACCCGCAAAACCTGGGATGTTCCTGCAAGTGTGGGCATCTATACCAGTGATAAATTAAAGCAAATGCCGCAGCGCGGCGTAATCTACACCGTAGCGCCATCGAATAAAAATATAAACACCATTTGGGCCGGTACCGACGATGGGCTTATCCAGCTTACCAACGACGGTGGTAAAACCTGGAAAAACATTACTCCGCCCGAGGTTACATCGTGGAACAAGGTTTCGTTAATTGATGCCGGGCATTTTGATGATCAGACCGCCTATGCAGCTATCAATAAAATCAGGCTGGATGACATGAACCCTTACATCTATAAAACGCACGACGGCGGTAAAACCTGGAAAAAGATTGTTAATGGTTTGCCTGCCGACCCTGTTAACGCGGTACGGGAAGATCCGCTTTGCAAAGGCCTGTTATTTGCCGGGACAGAAAGAATGGTTTACGTTTCGTTCAACGATGGCGAAAACTGGCAGCCCTTAAGGCTGAACATGCCCGCCAGTTCAATCCGCGACCTGGTTATAAAAGGTAATGACCTGGTTGTGGCTACCCATGGGCGGTCGTTTTGGATAATGGATGATATAGCTGCGCTGCGCAACCTTGCTAAAATTAAGGATGCAAGCCAGACAACTTTATACCAAACCGGGCAATTTTACAGGGTGCGATGGAACATGAATACCGATACCCCACTGCCACAGGAAGAGCCTGCCGGGCAAAACCCGCCTGACGGGGCAATTATTGATTATTATTTAAAAGACAATGCAAAGGCCGTAATCAGCCTCGAGATATTGGATGCCACCGGGAAGCTGATGCGGGTTTATAAAAGTGATGACAAACCTTATGATGTGCCTCCTGTAAATATCCCATTATACTGGATCAGGCCGCAGCAGGTACTCTCTACCGAAAAAGGCTCGCATAGGTTTATATGGGACCTGCACACCCAGCCACTTGATTTACCACCAGGCTATCCAATTGCAGCAATTTTTGGACAAACAGCACCGGTGCCAACATCGCCATGGGTAATGCCCGGAAATTATACTATAAAATTAACTGTCGACGGAAAATCATACACCCAGCTGCTAACTGTTAAAATTGATCCCCGGGTGAAAACACCATTAGTGGAGTTGCAACGACAATATGACCTGTCGGACAAATGCTACCGCCATTTGAAAACTGTGATGACTGCCCTGGCAAAGCTAAATAGTCTGCATGAGCAGATCGGTAAATTATTGCCGAATGCAAGCGGCGATTTGGCAGCTGCACTTAAAAGAACAGACGCGGATGCGCTGAAAATTGAAAATGGTGCACCGGCAAATAAGGCTGAAAGTTTTAATGGTTTACGCGGCAGCCTTGGCGGGCTGATGAACTTATTGCAGGAAAGCGAAATGCCAATTACCGCACAAGCCGCGGCTGCGGTCAACCAGGCTGATAGTTATTTCAACAACTTAAATTTAAAATATAACGAGCTTACCGGGACCGGTTTAAAAGTATTAAATGAGCAATTGGCCCGGGCAGGAGCAGAGAAAATTAGTTTATAGGAATAACCGTGAATTTTTATTGCATTAACACCGGGGCCAACTCAACTGCTGGCTCGTCGGATGTTTGGTAAACTTGTTTATTGTTTAGGATACCTTCCAATACAAAACCGTTTGCTTTCGGGGCTTTAAAATTGCCCTGCTCAGTAAGTTCCAATTGGATGAGTTTTGTTTCGGACCCGGGTTTGATTACAAAGGTGGTTTTTGCATTTTTTGTCCGGCCGATTATAACTGAATCCTGGTTTACCTGTAAAATATTCACCGAGTACTTTACGCCTTTGTACCAGGCTGTTTGCCAGGCGGGCGATGGTTTATTTTTGCTGATCTCCATGAAACATGAAAGGGTTTCGGTATAACCCCTAACCGCTTTGCCGTCCTTATCTACAGGCGCATTGCCCATGTATTGCGTTTTAGAAAACAACCAAATTTTTTGACCCTGGTATTTAAGCGCTAAACACGAGGAAGAAACCACGAGTATGAATAACAGGTACTTCGCCATAATTAATAAAGATACGAATCTCATTGTTAAACATCAAAGCTGCACATTTAGTATACTTTTCAGCAACAATAGCTTTAATTGCTATTGAATTTATCACATTCAATAACAGGCATTTAACACCGCACTTCACCCAACAACCATAGACTTCCAAACCAAGGCGTTCTATGAACTGGTCTCTAATCTCAACTCCATAAGGCTGGAGTGTGAATCCTTGTCCGTTTTTAACTAATCTCTGGTCTCTAACCTCTAATTAACCACCCCTAATATTTCAGCACAATAAACCCGGTTTTGTGCTTCACTTCATCGCCGTCTTTATACTCCAGCGAATACATAAAAGTACCTGCCTGCTGCAACTTACCACTGGTACTGGAATGTCCGTCAAATACTTTCGTGGTATTATCATAGCCTTTGGCTTCATATACTAATACGCCGCTGCGGTTCATTATCTGCACTTTATTTTCCGGGTAAGCCCCTATGCCGTCAATCACCAGCACATCGCTGTTACCATCGCCATTGGGCGATACGTTTTGGTGTACGGTAACGTTGTCGGTACTAATTGGTTGTTCCTGCGGTTCATATTTCATCACCACCCCTCCGGGTGCCTGGCGGGTAAACGTTATGCTATAGGTTTTTACGGTTATACCATCCTGTGCTGTTACCACAGTATTAACAACATTGGTACCTACACTTAACGAAATTGCAGCAGAGGCTGCTCCGCTGGCCACCGTGACGCCGTTAACTTTTATCGATGCCGTGGCATCCTGGCTTGTTGGTATTACCTTAACGCTGGTTTGGCTGTTAGGTACTGTGGTCGTATAATCTTTGTAGTCGGCCCCGCTTACCACCGTCAGCGTTGTTACTGGGCTTACTTTTAACGTAGTTAAAAGGGCGTTATTTGAAAGCCGGGTTACTGTTAACGTATAGGTTTTTGTGGTCGTTCCATCACTTGCTGTCACCACAACTGTAATTACATTTGGCCCAACAACCAACGGCAACGCTGCTGATGCCGCTCCGGAAGCTACTGCCGTACCATTTACCTTTATCGTTGCATCCGCATCGCCGGCTGTAGGCGTTACCGTAATAGTAGCGGTGCCTGCTGTTGCCGTGTAACTGGTTGTGCCTGCGGCAAACACCGGCGACAGCTTACCGCTGCTTAATGCCAAACCAGCAAGGTTGGCGTTGGTTGATGGTAAGCGGGTAAATTTTATAGAATAGGTTTTTATGGTTGTCCCATCCTGCGCGGTTACTACCGTATTAATTACATTGTCGCCAGCATGTAATGGTATAGCTGCAGAAGCTGACCCGCTGACCGTGGCTACACCGTTTACTTTTATGGATGCAGTAGCATCCTGTGCTGTGGGCGTTATTTTAACGCTGGTTTCGCTGTTAGGCACTGTAGTTGTGTAATCTTTGTAATCAGCGCCGCTCACTAACGTAAGTGATGTTAACGGGCTTATTTTCAAGGTGGTTAACGCAGCGTTATTTGATAGCCGGGTTACTGTTAACGTATAGGTTTTAGTGGTGGTTCCATCCTGAGCGGTTACTACCGTGTTGATTGCATTGGCCCCGACAACCAGCGGCAATGCTGCTGATGCAGCTCCTGACATTACTACCGTTCCGTTTACTTTTATAGTGGCCCCGGGTGCGGCGGCTACTGGGGTAACGGTTACCGACGAAGTGGTAGCAGGCAGGACTTCAGTGTAGCTGGTAATTGATGGCGCAAACACGGGCGATAAACTGCCGGCATTTGTTGCAAGGGCGGTAATGTCGGCATTAACCAATAAACTGTTAACAGTTATATTTACCATTGTGGAATTACCAGCAAAGCTGTTATATGCTGTAACGGTATAGTTGTTTGCGGGCGAAACCGCAACCGGGGTGCCGCTGATGATACCGGTGCCATTATCAAAACTGAGGCCGGCGGGTAAAAATGGGGTTATGAAATAACCGCCAACGGGCTTAATTTCCCTTATGGTATTATTTATCTGGTCAGACACGTAGATATTTCCCTTGCCATCTGCCGCAATACCGTACGGGTTCAGGAAACCTGTTCCTATAGTAATGGTGCTGCCACCACCCGCAGGAATTTCCCTTATTTGTTTATTGCCCGAGTCGGTTACGTAAACGTTGCCTGCCCCATCAGTTGTTACGCCAAACGGAACGCTAAACACGCCTCCTACGGGCACCCAACTGCCGCCACCATGCGGGAATTTTTTCACCGCGTTGTCCTCCAAATCGGCAACGTAAATATTTCCGGCAGGGTCAACTGCTACGCCATAGGGGCTAAGCAACTCGCCGCTTGTCCCTAAAACAATAATTGGGCCGCCGGCTGTCGGAATTTCCTTTACTTTATGATCGCCAAGGTCCGATAAAAACACATTGCGGGCGGCATCAACAGCCACGCTATAAGGATTTGTAATGCCCGAACCTATCATTACCGGGCTGCCACCGCCCGCCGGTATTTTTTGGATGCCCGTTGCGCCATCGGCAACATATACGTTACCCGCCGCGTCAACGGCTACCCCATTCGGCTGGGCGAACGTACCTATAACAACGGGCGGGCCACCATCCGCAGGTATCTTTTTAACCTGCCCGTTGTTTAAGTCGGCCACGTATATATTACCTGCCGGGTCGGCTGCAACGCCGGCCGGATTGCTAAAGCCTGAACCAATGCTCGCCATATTGTTACTGTATCCGGGTGCCGCAACCACTCCGGTAGTTACAGGAACAAGTGGTGTTATTTTAATACCTGTTGAGTAGATTTGGGGGCTGTTGTAGCTAATGGATAACGCCGGTGGCGATGATGGATTAACCTTTATATTAACTATAGCAGCAGCACTGCCGGTACTGTTATAAGCAGTAACTGTATAATTTGCCATAGGGCTTTCTGCTGATGGCATACCACTAAAAATTCCCGTAGTGCAATCAAAATTTAAGCCTGCCGGTAAAGACGAACTGATGAAATAGCCGCCAACAGGTTTCATTTCTTTAACTGCGTTGTTGCCGGTTGCTGCAACAAATACGTTGCCTGCGCCGTCGAGCGCCAGGCCATAAGGACTTGTAAATCCCGTCCCGAGGCTAACTGGTGCGCCGCCGCCCGCCGGCATCCGTTTTATTGCGTTATGGCCATAGTCGGCAATGTAAATATTGCCTGCAGCATCTACGGCCACTCCTTCGGCATTACTAAAGCCCGAACCAATACTTACCGGGGCGCCGCCACCGTTTGCCGGTATCTTCTGTATCGTGGCACTTCCGTTTGCAACGTACACATTGCCTGCTGCATCAACTGCCAGGCCGAATGCCACGCTGACTGTGGCTAAAGTAACCTGTTTGCCGCCTTGCGTTATTTTTAAAATGGCTCCGTTATCGGCCACATACACGTTCCCAGCCGGGTCGGTCGCCACACCATGCGAGCTAATTAACCCAGCGCCTACGCTTACCTGACTGCCCCCAGCGGCAGGAATCATCTTTACACCGTTGCCGCCGTCGGCCACATATATATTTCCGGCAGCGTCAACAGCTACCCCGTAAGGCCCCTCATAACCCGAACCTAAGGTAACCGTTGCACCTCCACCCGCCGGCATTTTTTTCACCAGGTGATGGCCAAAGTCGGCCACGTATATATTCCCGGTAGCATCAAGCGCTACCCCGTAAGGAGAATTGAAACCCGACCCTAAAGTTAGGCGGGTGCTGCTATATAGCAATCCGGCTACGCCGGTGCTTGTGGGCGATAACGGAGAGATGACAGCGCCTGCCGTATAGGTTTGCGGGCTGTTATAGCTAATGGTTGGCACCTGGGCAAATAATTTAAAAGGAACTATAACTGCAAAAAATAACGAGGCCAGCAAGATAATTCGCTTTAATTGCAACATGATGGGTAAGGGGCAGGCTTTTCGCATATACTTTGTTTTCAAATATTACTTTATAAAGGCGGACACCTTATTTTTTCATAAGCATACTATAATACGCTGCAATCCCATCCATTTTTTAAGTCGCTGTTAACGCCGGGCGGATAACGGCATATTCTTCTCTAAAAATCGGTAAAAAGCTATATTTTTAAATAACCACGAAGGTTTGCTGCCAGTTAAAAACAATTAAATAGCAGAAAATCAGTTAATAAATGTAAATATAAAATATTTAATAAATCAAAATTTCTAACCTAAACAGTTGGTTATCAATATCAAGCCATGCAAATCGGCCGATCATTACTATTATAATAAGATATACTTTAAATATCAAAGCTGGTAGTTAAACAGCAAAACATAGCATTCCGCTTGTTAAAAACTTATTGCCCGTTATACCTGAGTTCAACCTCCGTTTAACAAAAAAGCCGGGAACCAGGAAAAAAACATCCCCGTTCCCGGCTTAGTGGTCTGCATATTATTAACGTTTCAGCACAATAAACCCGGTTTTCCGCTTGGTCTCTTTCCCATCCTTATATTCAAGCGAATAAAAATAAGTGCCCGCTTGTTGCAGTTTACCATCGACACTTGAGTGGCCGTCAAATACTTTAGCCTGGTTGTCGTAGCCGCTGGCCTCGTACACCAAAACACCACTACGGTTAATTATCTGCACTTTATTTTCCGGGTAAGCCGCTATGCCGTCAATCATCAGCACATCGCTGTTGCCGTCGCCATTTGGCGATACGTTTTGGTGTACGGTAATGTTGTCGGTACTAATTGGTTGTTCCTGCGGTTCATATTTCAGCACCACCCCTCCCGGCGCCTGGCGGGTAAAGGTTAAACTATAGGTTTTTACGCTTATGCCATCCGGTGCTGTTACTACCGTATTCACTACGTTGGCACCTACATTTAATGGTATCGCGGCAGAGGCTGCCCCGCTGGCTACAGTAACGCCATTTACTTTTATCGATGCTCCGGCATCCTGGCTTGTTGGTATTACCTTAACGCTGGTTTCGCTGTTGGGAACTGTAGTGGTGTAATCCTTGTAATCGGCTCCGCTCACTAAGGTAAGTGGTGTAGACGGGCTTACCTTTAAGGTAGTTAAGAGGGCGTTGTTTGAAAGCCGGGTTACCGTTAAGGTATAGGTTTTGGTGGTTGTACCATCACTTGCTGTTACCACAGTAGTAATTACATTCGACCCAACAACCAGCGGCAACGCTGCTGATGCCGCCCCGGAAGCTACTGCCGTACCATTTACCTTAATCGTTGCATCTGCATCGCCGGCCGTAGGCGCTATCGTAATATTAGCTGCGCCTACTGTGGCCGTATAGGCGGTTGTGCCAGCGGCAAACACCGGCGACAGCGTACCGCTGTTTATTGTCAAACCAGCCAGGTTGGCGTTGGTTGATGGTAAGCGGGTGAATTTTATAGAATAAGTTTTGGTGGTTATGCCGTCCTGCGCGGTTACTACCGTATTAATTACATTGTCGCCTGCATGTAATGGTATGGCAGCAGAGGCTGCTCCGCTGGCTACAGTAACGCTATTTACTTTTATCGTTGCCAGGGCATCCTGTGCTGTTGGCGTTATTTTAACGCCGGTTTCGGTATTAGGAACTGTAGTTGTATAATCTTTGTAGTCTGCCCCGCTCACTAAAGTCAGCGCCGTTGAAGGGGTTACTTTTAACGTAGTTAGAAGGGCGTTATTTGGAAGCCGGGTCACTGTTAACGTGTAGGTTTGTGTGGTTGCGCCATCACTTGCTGTAACCACGGTTGTAATTACATTTGACCCAACAACCAGCGGCAATGCTGCTGATGCTGTGCCGGATGCTACCGTTGTGCCATTTACCTTCACGGTGGCATTTGGATCGCTGGCTGTGGGCGTTACGGTAATAGTAGCGGCGCCAACTGTTGCTGTGTAGCTGGTTGTGCCCGCTGCAAACACCGGAGTCAGCGTGCCGCTGCTTAATGTCAAATTAGCCAGGTTGGCATTGGTTGATGGTAAGCGGGTGAATTTTATAGAATAGGTTTTGGTGGTTATGCCGTCCTGCGCGGTTACTACCGTATTAATTACATTGTCGCCTAAGTTTAATGGTATCGACGCTGAAGATGCTCCGCTGGCAACTGTTACGCCGTTTACTTTTATAGTTGCCGTGGCATCCTGCGTTGTGGGTGTTATTTTAACGCTGGTTTCGCTGTTTGGCACTGTGGTAGTGTAATCCCGGTAGTCGGGTCCGCTTATTACCGTCAACGCTGTGATGGGGGCTACTTTTATCGAAGTTAACAGCGCGTTACTTGAGCCGCTTCTAAATCCGGCTTTGGTAAACGTGCCGTCTGGATTTGTGACCGAAACACTGCCCGAAGTGCCAGGACCCACAACCGCTATGATACTGGTAGCAGATAAGATTGTAAACGAAGAAGCTGCAACCCCTCCAAATTTAACTGCAGTTACTGTGTTGAAATTGGTGCCTGTAATAGTCACAGTGGTACCGGGCGTGGCTACAGCGGGGGTAAAAGCGGTAATTGTTGGCGGCCTCGCGGTATAAAACATCGCCGTATCGGTGGTGACCGTACTCCATGCATTGTTATAATCCCTGAACTGAAAATGAATGGTATGCTGACCATTGGGCAGGGTAGAAGTATTGATATTGGCGGAAAAATTATATGGGTTAGCGGTAGTTGAAACTGTGGCGGTAACCATATGGGTATTATCTGTATCAAACCAATAACGGTAGGCGGTGACGGTATTATTACTACTGTGTTGGCCAGTGTTATAAAAATTGCTATTTGAAACGATGGTCCACTGCCCGTTATCATCCTGATACCTTATATGCAAATCATGTTGACCAATAGTTAAATTGGAAGTGTTTATGCTTTTATTTAAAACGGCGGACTGTTGTGAGGAAATACTAATGCGTTTTTTGGCAGAATAATTATCGTCAAACCAATATTCATAGCTAACAATTTTCCTTATTACACCATTGGCCAAAGGCCGCCTGTAAAAACTACTGGTTTTGATAAAGCTCCACTGCCCGCTATCGTCTTTATATCTGATATGCAAATTATGTTGGCCGATGGCTAGACCGAGTGTATTAATATTTCCATTTAAAACAGCAGATTGCTGTGGGGTTATATTAATAACATTTTTAGTAGTATAGCTATCGTCAAACCAATACTCGTAACTGATAATTCTCCTAGTAGCGCCGTTGACCAATGGCTGTCTGTAAAAATTACTGGTTCTAATGTTACTCCATTGTCCGTTATCATCTTTATATCTAATGTTTAACAAATGTGATCCTGTTGATAATGATCCTGTACTTATATTTGCATTTAATGTGGTGGTTACTTGCGTAGTAATCGACACAAATAACTTCGATGCGTAGTTATCATCAAACCAATATTCATAACCCTCGATTTTCCGTGCACTATTCGGAGCCAGTGGCTGCTTATAAAAATTCTGACTCATTACTGCACTCCAAAGTCCATGTTTATCCACGTAACGAATACGAAGGATGTGAGAGCCTACAGTTAACGATGTTGTTTGGAAATTCGTATTTAAGTATGAGATATTTTGAGCCGTCACGTTATTTTGAATTCTTGACGAATAATCATCATCAAACCAGTATTCATAACCAGTTATGCTTCCTGAAATTCCACTATATATACTATTGGATCCATTACCATAGAGCGCAATCGAGTGATTTGGGCCATAGTTATCCGAATTATTGCTAATAACCAAACTTCCGGATTTAGAACCGACCGTGGCAGGAGAAAACTCTACAACAATTGACGTTATTGACCCAGTTTGTAGCGTAAAAGGCACGACAACAGGTGTTATAGTGAACGCGCTTGGATCGGCTCCTGATATTGATAAACCAGATATCAGCAATGGGTCGGAACCGGTATTTTGAAGTGTAAAAGTGTTGATTTTACTACCAGCAACGGTTACATCACCAAAACTGTACGATGGATCGTTGTTAATTACAAGCGTTTTAGCTGCATGATCTGCTCCGGTTCCGGTTAACGCTACCAATATAGCAGGATTGTCGGCTGAATTACTTTCAATTTTAATTGCCGCGTTTTTAACCCCTGCGCTGGTAGGCTTAAAGCGTAAGGTGATGGCTTGGCTCATGCCAACCTGAACTGCAAAAGTTGTTGGGGTGGTAATTATAAACTGCCCCGCATCAATACCACTAAGGGATAGATTGCTAACCGCCACGGTCGAAGTGCCGTTATTGGTAAGCGTTATATTTTTTTCCTGGTATTGACCCAATACAACGTCATAAAAAGTCAACAGCCCTGTCGGAGAAATTGAAAATTTTGGATCAGGAATTACTGTGGCTGTTGTATTTATTGTGTAGGGGTAATTGTAAGATGCATATTTATAATCCGGCGCAATTCCGGGTGTTGCCGTTCCATAAACTTGAATATAATATATACCAGGCTCCAGATCGTCCGAAATAGATGGGTTAACAGTAACATGAGATATACTTTTTCTTACACTTAGATCTGCGTCAAGCAAACTGATTGTATTTATCCCTGTGTAAACGCCTGCCGTAATGTCAACTTGCAGGTGTGTGTGACGGGTTATATTGATCTTAAAAAGGTCTCTGTCATAGGGATTTTTTTCACCGGCTTTTTCACCTTTGGTAAATGTAACAAAGCCCTTTGTGGTACTTGTCGGTTGTATTTCATACGCCAATGCGGGATCGTCGGGCTCATCCAAGCCACGAAGCAATGTATAGTAGTCCCTTGTTTCGTCGTCGTGCCTTTTATTGGTCATTAGCGTGTCGTCGCTTGAAATGTATTCGCTTTTTGTTAAAACAACCGCGTCGTTATACCCTAAGCCAGGCAGGTAAGACCAATTGGATGCTATCCATGTACGGGCTATATTATTTAACGATGAATATCCTGAAGCGCTGTTTAAACCATCTATTATGCTGGTCTCCACACCATCACAGTTAATGTCGCTGCTATAATAACCCTTTACACTGCTTTCATAGCCTCCAAATAAATAGGGCGCTAAGGCGCCACTTATATCTGTCCTTAGATCCCTGACAGCTTCTGATCGTTCGTCAAGAGTAGGAAGAAATACATTAATAAAGGCATTGTTAAAATCTGTAACATTCGTTCCGTAATGTGGTGTCCCCACGGTTACAATTTTTGCTACGTTATTATTTGCATAATTTTTTATATACTCTCTGGCAGCCAATCCCCCCATCGAATGACCGACAAGGATTACCTTTTTTGCATTGGTTTTCTTTATTATCGCGTCGATAGCAAGTTTAAGTGCGTATCCCTGCTTAGCTATAGATGCCTGATTGCTCTGATTTGAAAGATTATATATTGGTATTATCCCGGGATACTCAGTCGCGACTGTACCTAATAAATGCCTCTTTACAGAAACTAAATTGCCATTAACGCCTGTAACCTGCATAAACTCATCTTTGATACGTAAAATATCATTTTTAATAAACTGAGATGGATGATTTACAGTTATTATATTATCTGTTGCTAAACACTTAGAGGTTATTGCTACTTGGTCGTTGACGGTTGTTACCGTTCCGGACGCGCGCACGTCAAAACTTACCGTATAAAAATCACCAAATCCTATATTGGTGTTAAATAGGTGAACATCTTGTTCCTTCGTTGTATTAAAATGCGCCAAAGTTCTCTGATAATTCAGCGAAAGCTTTAAGCTATCTCCTAATTTTAGGCCCGCACCTTCTAAATAATCAACTATATTATCAAATTGATTATCTTGCCTCCCCCATGTGTTATTATTTGAACCTGTACCGTGCACAAAAATTATAGGATACGGTGTTTTTAACGATTGCGCAAACCCTGATCCTATAGCACAAAAGATTAGCATCAATGATAACGCAATATAATAACCATACTTTTTAATGAGTACCGTTTTCATATCAATTTATTTTTTGAGAACTGCATTAATTATTCTGAGCGGCCACCGTAATTTGTACTTTCAAATTACCCGATGAGTCTGTTTGTGGCGCTATCTTTAATGTTTGAAAGTGAGGATTAAAAGGAATCGAACCGGCTTTCCAAGGGAAGGCGCCTCCATAGATACCTATATCGGTGCCGTCTGTTCCTGCATTTTTATAGAGGGAGCCGTTTAGCACATGAAGGTCCGCTTTGTAAATATCGTCACCATTAATATTTGAAGGGTCAAAATTAACAAAGATTGACTGTAGCGATGTTGTTGGCGCTCCGGAATTTGGATTTAGTGACGGGCTAAAATTGCCGCTGCCCTGATTACTTCCGTCCGTGCCATTAATACCTGCATTTACATTATTTCGATAGGTATTACTACTTCCCGTGCCCGACACGATGAAAATATTATTTTCGATAATACAATTAGAAGCGAACAAAGGTGGGTTAATACCGCCGCCACTAGTAAATAAATATTTTAAAAAAACATTATTTCTCACAACACTGCCGTCTAAGTAAGCTCCACTACTACCCAGGGTTCCCGAGAAAAAAATATTATTACTCATGTAATAATGACTACCTGTTACATCAACCGAACCTATCATGTTTTCTGTAAAGGTGATATTCGATATGTTTGGAGAAGTATTTAAATATACCTGAGCTATATAGCACCGGGAGAAAGTATAGTTAGTAAGGGCGCCACTTGTGGTTACGCCTGTTACGTAAATACCTGTCATTGAGCCATTGTCGGAGCCTATTGCAAGCGTAATGTTATTATTGATCATAGTCCTGCCTGTAACGCCGGTAGAATCGGGATTATGCCCAACTCCTATCAAATAAAGCTTTTTATTGATTGTTACAGCATCCCATCCGCCGCCTGGTATATACAACGTATCTCCCGCCGCCGCTGCAGCTACCGCATCAGGCAGCTTCGTATAAAATGTCGGCGCACCACCATGCTGTCTTGCTATCAAGTTTTGGCCTTTAGATACGGCAACAGCCGCTAATAAAATTGTCAGGGTAAAAATTAAGCGTTTCATATGTACAGGTTAAGTTTTAGGTATACTCTGTGATCCCTTTAAGTGCAAGCACAGTATTAATTGGTTATAATAACAGCAAAAAAAAGATTACCCCAAATTGGGCAAACTATACTTAGTCAATTTATCAAATCGATGAATTTTAACCCGCAGATGGTTTAGGATTTTTATAAAAATTCAGTCATTAAAATTATGCAAATATTATTTATAAATGCAAATATTATTTAGCGTTTTCAGGAAACACCTCTGGGACATAACAAGACCGGAAATTGCTCTCAAATCCTCTTTTAAAAAAACACTTTTCAATTCTCATATTTATCCTTACATTTGCGGGCTAATTGTTGCTCATTGAAATCGCTAAGAAATTATTCGATTCCTTTTACCGGCCTTAAACTGGGGAAGCACCAGTTTGAATACGATGTTAATGATGCTTTTTTAAATGAGTTTGAATACTCGCTGGTTAAAAAAGCGAATTTAAAGTGCCGTGTTGAACTGGAAAAGCAGGAGACAATGTTAATACTAACGTTTGACATTGCCGGTACAATTGATGCAAACTGCGACAGGTGCCTGGCGCAATATCCGCAACAGGTGGATATACACGAACAGGCTATTGCGAAGTTTAGCGAAGAGGCGGTTGATGAAGATGAAGAGATTATCACCCTTACTAAAAACGATCACGAGATCAATATAGCAGGGCTGATTTATGAATATATAAACGTTGCATTGCCGTTTATAACTGTTTGCGATAACGAGGGTAATACACCCTTTTGTGATAAAGAAATGCTGGACAAGCTGAATAAGCTTACCGCAAATAACGAACAAAATGAGCAGGCCGACCCGCGGTGGGACGCGCTCAAAAATATTAAATAATATAAATACCAGGTTTTATGCCACATCCAAAACGCAAAATATCCAAATCGAGGAGAGATAAACGCAGAACGCATGACAATGCTGTTGCGCCAACTTTAACTACCTGCAAAACTACAGGTGCCGTACATTTGCCACACAGGGCTTATACTGTTGACGGCAACGTTTACTACAACGGTAAATTACTGATTGAGAAAGCAGCAGTAGCTTAAGTTTTAATTTTCTGAAATGAAGATTGGCTTAGATATTATGGGCGGTGATTTCGCTCCCAAAGCAACCGTTTTAGGGGCAATTGAAGCGTATAAGGTTTTATCAGCTAATCAGAAACTGGTGCTTATAGGTGACAAGGAACAAGCCTTAAGCATTCTTCACGAAAATAATTTCAGCCCCGACAATTTCGACTTTGTACATACTACAGAGGTAATTGGCATGGGCGAGCATCCCACCAAAGCCGTTGTTCAAAAGCCAAATTCCAGCATATCGCTGGGGTTTAAGCTGCTTAAAGAGGGCGGTATCGATGCATTTTCATCCGCCGGTAACAGCGGTGCTATGCTGGTGGGTGCTATGTTTAGCGTTAAAGCCATTCCGGGCGTATTACGCCCTGCCATAACAAGCGTTATGCCTAAACTTGAAGAAGGTTTGGGCATTTTGGTTGATGTAGGCGCCAATGCCGATTGCAAGCCTGAATATCTTGTTCAGTTTGGTGTTTTCGGTAGCTTGTTTGCTCAATATGTTTACAATATCCCCAACCCGCGTGTTGCCCTGGTAAATATTGGCGAGGAAGAGGAAAAAGGCAACCTGCTTTGCCAGGCAGCTTACCCGCTGATGAAGGAGAGCACACAATTTAATTTTGTGGGCAACGCCGAAGGCCGCGACATGTTCAGCGACCTGGCAGATGTATTTGTTTGCGATGGTTTTACCGGCAATGTGATGTTGAAGTTTGCCGAATCATTCTACGTGATATCGCGCAAGAAAAAAATTAAAGACGATTTTTTTGATAAGTTCAATTACGAGCAATATGGCGGCAGCCCTATTTTAGGGGTTAATGCTCCGGTTGTGGTTGGCCATGGCATATCAAACGCCGAGGCTATTAAGAATATGGTAGTGCTGTGCAGAGACATGGTTGAAAGTGCCCTCACAGAAAAAATAAAACTGGCTTTCCAGTAAAAAAAATTAGGATGACTAAAATTCATGCTGCCATTACGGCTGTGAACGGTTATGTACCCGACTACGTACTGACTAACCACGAGCTGGAAACAATGGTGGATACCAACGACGAGTGGATAACCACCCGCACGGGTATTAAAGAACGAAGGATATTAAAGGGCGAAGGGTTAGGCACATCAGACATGGCAGTTCCGGCTGTTAATGGTCTGCTTGAAAAACGCGGCATCACAGCCGACGAAATTGACCTGATCATATTCTGCACATCTACTCCCGATCGGGTTTTCCCGGCTACAGCAAATATACTGGCAGATAAAATTGGAGCAAAAAACGCCTGGGGCTATGACCTGCAAGCTACTTGTTCGGGTTTCCTTTTCGGCCTTGCTACCGGCTCACAATTTATTGAAAGCGGCAAGCATAAAAAGGTTTTAGTTGTTGGCGGCGACAAAATGTCGTCGATGATTGACTACCAGGACCGTGCAACCTGCATCATTTTTGGCGATGGCTGCGGCGCGGCGCTACTGGAGCCGGATACCGAAGGAAACGGCATTATCGATTCTGTTTTAAAAAGTGATGGCTCGGGCGTTCCGTTCCTGCACCAAAAAGCAGGCGGCTCGATGAGGCCAACCACGCATGAGACTGTTGACAATCGCGAACACTATTTATACCAGGAAGGGCAGTCTGTTTTTAAATTTGCTGTCACCAATATGGCCGAAGTTGCCGCCGAAGTAATGGAGCGCAACAACCTTAAGGCCGATGATATTGCCTGGCTGGTACCACACCAGGCCAACAAACGTATAATTGACGCAACTGCTGTGCGTACCGGTGTTAGCCCCGATAAGGTGGTTATAAACATTGAACGCTATGGCAACACAACAAACGGAACTTTGCCCTTATGTTTGTGGGAGTGGGAAGACAAATTCAAAAAAGGTGATAACATTATTTTAGCAGCCTTTGGCGGCGGTTTTACCTGGGGCGCGCTTTATTTAAAATGGGCATATTGATTTGCGGATTTTAATGTGCGAACGGGAAACGAAAAAAATTTATACTTTTAGTCCCTTGTATTTTAAAGTTTGCGCATTGGCATAATTTGTACTTTACAGTAAAAAAATAAAAATGAGTAAAATTCATGCAGCTATTACTGCTGTAAACGGTTACGTACCTGAATATGTATTAACCAACCATGAACTTGAGACCATGGTAGATACTAATGATGAGTGGATAACCACCCGTACAGGTATCAAAGAACGCAGAATATTAAAAGGCGAAGGACTTGGCACTTCGGATATGGCGGTGCCTGCTGTTGAGGGCCTGTTAAAAAAACGCGGAATTGGTGCAGACGAACTTGATTTAATTATTTTTTGCACCACCACCCCTGATCGTGTTTTTCCGGCTACGGCCAATATACTTGCCGATAAAATCGGTGCAAAAAACGCATGGGGATGGGATTTGCAGGCGGCCTGTTCAGGTTTTTTATTCGGCCTTGCAACCGGCTCTCAATTTATTGAAAGCGGCAAGCACAAAAAAGTATTAGTTGTTGGCGGCGATAAAATGTCGGCCATCACCAATTATAAAGACCGCGCAACCTGTATTATTTTTGGCGACGGCTGCGGCGCAGTCCTACTGGAGCCAAATGATGAAGGTAACGGCATTATTGATACTATAACGCGCAGCGACGGCTCGGGCGTAGCCTACCTGCATCAAAAAGCTGGTGGCTCTGTGAGGCCGGCAACCCACGAAACTGTTGATGCCCTGGAGCATTTTGCCTACCAGGAAGGCCAGGCAGTGTTTAAATTTGCCGTAACAAAAATGGCCGATGTTGCCGCCGAAGTTATGGAACGCAATAACCTTAGCAGTGATGACATTGCATGGCTTGTACCGCACCAGGCCAACAAACGCATTATTGATGCTACAGCCAACCGCACCGGTGTTACGGCCGATAAGGTAATCGTGAATATTGAAAAATATGGCAATACCACCAATGGCACTATACCTTTATGCCTTTGGGAGTGGGAAAACAAATTTAAAAAAGGCGACAACCTTATTTTAGCAGCCTTTGGCGGCGGCTTTACATGGGGCTCGATATATTTGAAATGGGCCTATTGATGCGTGAATGTTTAGGTGCGAAATGACAAATTGATTGTCGTCGGCACACTAAAAATCCGCACGTCGGCACGAACATTATCAAATATGTTTTGTTTATTTGCTTACAACTGACTGTTAACCCTAATTAAGAAAATCCGCACATCTGCACATTTAAAATTCGCACATCAATTATGCATATTTGGAGTTTGCACATCTGCACATTAACATATAACTTTATCAAAACCAATTAACCCCCGGGCATGGATATTAAACAAATTCAGGATCTTATACGCTTTGTCTCTAAATCAGGAGTAAACGAAGTTTCAATAGAGCAGGAAAATTTTAAAATCACAATTAAAACCAACGCTGCTGCTACAATTGTGAACGCAACCGTACCTGACGCAAGCTTTGGCCACGTGCACCAGGCCGCACCTGCCGCTGCTCTTCCGGCTGCTGCACCTGCACCCGCCGCTGCTCCGGTAGCCGATACATCGCATTACATAACCGTAAAATCGCCAATGATTGGTACTTTTTACCGCTCGGCAAGTCCGGATAAACCATTGTTTGTAAACGTGGGCGACGAGATAAAGCCAGGTGGTGTGCTTTGCATTATCGAGGCAATGAAATTATTTAACGAAATTGAATCGGAAGTTTCGGGCCGTATTGTAAAAATACTGGTTGATAACGCATCGCCGGTTGAATATGACCAGCCGTTATTTTTGGTTGAACCAATGTAATTTGAAGATTGGTTAATTTGAAAATTTAAGATGCTTTGCGCACCGGAAAGTTTTCGAATCATCACATTTTCAAATCGTCACATTTTCAAATTGAAAACATGTTTAAAAAAATATTAATAGCTAACCGGGGAGAAATAGCCTTGCGAATTATTCGCACCTGTAAAGAAATGGGCATAAAAACCGTAGCTGTATATTCAACTGCCGACCGCGACAGCCTTCACGTGCGTTTTGCTGATGAAGCTGTTTGTATAGGCCCCCCTCCCAGCCGCGATTCTTATTTAAATATTCCGAACCTGATATCAGCAGCCGAGCTTACCAATGCCGATGCTATACACCCGGGCTACGGATTTTTATCAGAAAACGCAAAGTTCTCGTCGATATGTGCCGAATACGGCATCAAATTTATTGGCGCTACCGCTGCGCAAATAAATGCCATGGGCGACAAAGCCTCAGCTAAAGAAACCATGAAAAAAGCCGGCGTACCTTGTATCCCGGGTTCTGAAGGTTTGTTAGCCAGTGTACAGGAAGGCATCAGCATAGCGAAAAAAATAGGTTACCCTGTTATACTAAAAGCCACTGCCGGCGGTGGTGGTCGCGGTATGCGCATCGTGTGGAAAGACGAAGAGTTTGAAAACGCCTGGGACAGCGCACGTGCCGAATCGGGAGCCGCTTTCGGTAACGATGGCATGTACCTCGAAAAATATGTACAGGATCCTCGTCACATCGAAATACAGGTAGTAGGCGATCAATACGGCAAAGTTTGCCATTTGAGCGAACGCGATTGCTCGATACAGCGCCGTCACCAAAAACTGGTTGAGGAATCACCTTCACCATTTATGACCGAGAAGCTGCGTAAAAAAATGGGCGAGGCTGCTATTAAAGGCGCCAAAGCCGTTAAATATGAGGGCGCCGGAACAGTAGAATTTTTGGTTGATAAAGACCGTAACTTCTACTTTATGGAAATGAACACCCGTATACAGGTGGAGCACCCGGTTACCGAAGAAGTTATCAATTTCGACCTGATAAAAGAGCAGATTAAAGTTGCTGCAGGTATCCCAATTTCAGGTAAAAACTATGAGCCTATATTGCACGCAATTGAGTGCCGTATTAATGCTGAAGACCCTTTCAATAACTTCCGCCCATCACCCGGCAGGATCACTAATTTCCATTCGCCAGGCGGGCATGGGGTACGTATAGATACACACGTTTATGCTGGTTATGCAATCCCGCCAAATTACGACTCAATGATTGCAAAGGTAATTTGCGTGGCCCAAACCCGCGAAGAAGCTTTAGCTACCATGGAGCGTGCGTTGAGCGAATTTGTTATTGAAGGTGTAAAAACAACCATCCCCTTCCATTTAAAACTTTTAAAAGACCCTAACTTCCGTGCGGGTAATTTTACTACCAAGTTTATGGAAACCTTTGAATATTCGGAATAATCAAAACCGTGTATTACATTTGACGAAGATACCCCATCCCGGCAAGTAGCCGGGCTTTTATATATAAAAATGGCCAGATTTGGTAGTAAGTTGATCCAGGCGATCAAGGATAAAGGAAACAAATTAGAGGGCGAAATGTCCTTCTTCGAGCATTTGGAAGCGTTAAGGTGGCACCTTATCCGCGCCTCGCTGGCTGTAGTTGCATTTGCTATTGCAGCATATGCCTACTACGATGAAATTTTCAAGTATGTAATAATGGCCCCTACGCGTACTGATTTTTGGGCGTACCGTATGATGTGCGATATGGGCGAGTTGTTTCAACGATTAATTCCGGCATGGTTTAGCGCTAAAGATTTTTGCGTTGATAGTATCCACGTAACGCTTATTAACACCGAAATGGCGGGGCAATTTACGTTGAAGATTAATTCATCATTAATGATAGGCCTGGTATTAGGTATCCCCTATTTTTTTTGGGAACTGTGGCGGTTTATTAAGCCAGCTCTTCACGAAAAAGAGCGGAAGGCCGCCAGTGGCTTCGTAATGTACGCGTCTTTATTGTTCCTTTTAGGGGTAATGTTCGGTTATTTTATAATCACACCGTTATCTATCCGATTTTTAGCAGGCTTTATTGTTAGTCCTGACATTAAAAACTATTTCGATGTAGATTCTTATTTATCTTCTGTATCTACGTTAACGCTGGCAACCGGTGTAGTTTTTCAGTTGCCCATTTTGGTTTATATTGTGGCAAGTCTCGGCTTTTTGACACCCAAGCTGATGCGAAGCAGCCGCCGTTATGCTATTGTTATTATATTGATAATTGCGGCAATAGTAACGCCAACGCCCGATGCGTTAACCATGACTGTAGTTGCGGTACCTTTATTCATTTTATTTGAATTGAGTATTGTGGTAGCCGGCATTGTTGAAAAAAGACGTATGGCAAAGGAATTGGCGGCATAAGTTAATCCAAGCTTCAAAAACAAGCTAAGTAGTCTATAAAATTTAAGCCAAATGGCGACTAATGATAAGTTAGTCGCCATTCGCTTTTTACCGGTTTTATCCCGGCCGGCTGGGCACACTGAATGATTTAACAATTCGATTTGTCCACGTAATTACAGATACACTCAATTTTTATGTTAATTTGCATTACAATATGCCCGCCGAGAAACTGCCTTTTTCAAAACAGATTGCTTACGCCTGCGGAATGATAGGCTGGAGTATCATGACTAATATTGTCCTGGTAATGCTTCCCTACTTTTATCTTGCACCAGCACGCTCGGGATTGATACCTTTTATGCCCCAGGTGCTTTTTCTGGGTATTAATGTCATGTCGGTAATTCTGGCTTCAGGTAGAATTTTTGACGCGTTTTCTGACCCCTACATCGCTTCGTTAAGTGACAAAAGCCGAAACCCGAAAGGGCGCCGCATCCCTTTTATGAAATGGACGATATTGCCCGCCGTTATTTTTTGCGGATTAGTTTTTTTTCCGATTGTAAGGTCTGCCGATATCCATAACGCCTATTGGCTGTTACTAGTGCTTGCGGGATTTTATATGTGTACGACAGCCTACATCATCCCATATAATGCACTTTTGCCTGAACTTACCGATACCGCCGACGAAAAGGTGAAACTTTCCTCATTTCAGCAAGTGGGTTTTGTAATTGGAATTATTATAAGTGCTCTTGTTAATAATTTCGCCGACCTCGTACAGCATTTTTTTGCGGTTGTCAATCGTGATTCGGCGCTGCAATACACTATCTGGGGCTTATGTCTTTTTGCCGGACTCGTGATGCTGGTGCCCGTTTTAGCAATTAACGAAAGCCGGTATGTGGTCGCTAAAAAGCCATCGCATTTACCTGTATTGGCAGCAATAAAAAAAACTTTCAGCCAACGCAATTTTAAATACTACCTCATTTCCGATTTCTCGTTTTACATGGCGCTCAGTATCATATCAAGCGGCCTCCTGTTTTTTATTACCGTATTAGTGCCATTGGATGCATCAATGGGGGGCTTATTGATGGGCATTATGGTCATCGCGTCCTTGTGTCACTACCCGTTGATAAACTATATTTCAAAAAAGAAAGGGAAGAAACCCTTAGTATTATTTTCATTCGGGCTACTCGCATTAATATTTGCCATGATATTTTTTTTAGGTAAGACTCCTCTGTCGCCTGAAGTGCAGGTTTATGTCTTAGTGATTTGTGCTTCTTTCCCGCTTGCTGCACTTGGTATTTTGCCGAATGCCATCCTTGCCGAAATTGCCGAAAAAGATGCTGCTGACTCAGGCGAGAATCATGAAGGAATGTTTTTTGCCGTAAAATACCTTTTTGTAAAACTGGGGCAAACCCTTGGCATGGCTTTATTTGCTTTCCTAACTGTGTTTGGAACCGCACCCGGTCACGACTTCGGCCTCCGCCTCAATGGCATTTGCGGATTTGTCCTGTGCCTGATAGCGTTCTTGTTTTTTACCCGTTTCAGGGAGAAGAAACCGAGGGTGAAGAAAGTCCATAGTTCATAGTCAATGGCCCATAGTAAAAAAAGAATTCGCAAAAACTACTATGGTCTATGGTCCATCGGCTATGGACTACCTATCGGCTAATGTTATTCGGCCTTGAGTAAACCAAATGCATTACGTTAATATTACGCATGGCAAAGGCTGCTTCGCAATAGCACAGGTAATAGTTCCATTTGCGGATGAACGTGTCATCAAATCCCAATGTTTTTACCTTAGAAAGATTGGCGTTAAATGAATCGTACCAAAGTTTCAGGGTTTTGGCGTAGTCAATCCCGATGTCTTTCAAATCAACCATAGTCAAATCGCCGGTTCGGTTTATCGAGCTATTGATAGCACCAACCGATGGAAGTAACGAGCCGGGGAAAATATGTTTTTGTATCCAGTCGACACCTTTTTTTAAGCTTTCGTATCTCGAGTCCGGCGAGGTAATTACTTGTATAGCAAGAATGCCATTCTTTTTAAGCAACTGGTGGCACTTGGTGAAATACACGTCCATAAACTTATGGCCCACGGCTTCCAGCATCTCCACGGAAACTATCTTATCAAACACACCTTCCATCTGCCTGTAGTCCTGCAAAAGGATTTTTACCCTGTCGCCGAGCCCCTCGGCTTCCACGCGCTCAACAGCCAGCTTGTGCTGCTCTTCGGATATGGTTAACGATGTTACCCTGCAGCCATAGGTTTTGGCCATATAAATGGCGTTACCGCCCCAGCCGCTGCCAATCTCCAGCACGTGGTCTGTAGCCCTTAAATTCAATTGGCGGCACAGGCGTTCATATTTGGCCAGCTGTGCCTCCTGCAGGCTTAAACCATCGCGGTAAAAATATGCGGCGGAATAAGTCATGGTAGGATCCAGGAAACTGGCGAAGAAATCGTTGTTTAAGTCGTAGTGCTCAGAGATGTTTTTACGCGAGCCCTCTATGGTATTGGCGCGCTTGAAGTGCGACAGCTTATTGTATACTTTTAACAGGTTAAGCGATAAGGCTTGAATTTTACTACCCGATATGCCCGGGGCGTTTTCGATGTTCAGCAGCACCCATTTTATCACATTTGTGATATTATCCGTGTCCCACAAACCGTCAACGTAAGCCTCGCCAAAACCAATATCGCCAAATAAGATAATGCGTTTATAAAACTCATTGCTGTTTACAACGATGCTTGCTGCTATGTTGCCTTCGCCATTGCCAATAGTAATTTGTTCTCCATCCGTTAAGGTGAGGTAGAGGTTACCTTTCTCCATTTTACCAAGGATCTTTAAAACCAAATCCTGGTAAAAAGTACTTTTTTTAACGAGTGTAATTGTGTTGGCCATAGTTCAAGTATCTCCAAATTTCAGCGATTGTAATATTTACGTAAACTAACCGGATAAAAGTTTTATCAAGATAACAAATTTCAATTAATTGTATGGCCTGTAAACTTCTTTTTGTAGCTCAAGGTCATCCTCTTTTTTGTGAAAAGGTATTTTCTTTAACCACAGCTTTAATGCCTGCCAGTGAATAAGACTAATAACTTTTAAGGTGATCAGCGGGAAACTGAAAAAATAAAACAGTAAGGTTAAATCTTTTAATTGTTTACGGTCCCCGGTTAAGGTACTTATAAAAAAGCGGTTGCCAGCCTTGTCATAATCGTCTATTTTTACCTGTAGCCTGTCGCCGGGTATGTGCAGGTCGAAATAAAAATTAGTATCCATATCAATAAACGGCGATACATAGAAATACTTTTCCGTGTTCAGTTTAAACCGGTCATCCTGCATCGTATCCCCACCCAAAAAATAAGGTTTCATCTCCAGGAACGTATTGCAAACCTCAACAATTGAGCATACCGGCCGATCTTGCTCATCGTAACAAAAATAAAACGACACCGGGTTAAACTGGTAGCCAAGGGTGCATAGGTTAGTAAGCACCATAATCCGGCCTATACCAATGTCAACGCCATTGGCATCCAGGTAGTCTTTGATATGTTGCTTTATATTTTTTGATGTATCGGGTTTTTCGCGGGGAAGCTGCAGGTGGTCCCTATCCCTGAAATTGAAAAGGTTGAACCGGTTACGGCTCATAAATTTCAGTTGCCTGTGCAGAGTGTCGATTTCATCCAAATCCAGGTAGAACATGAACACATCGTAATGAAACCGGTGTACCTTAGGGGCTAAACGATTGTGCATTACGCGGGCTTTGTACAGGCAGGAATTCATAATGGTAAGTTACGAAAAATTGTAAGGTTAGGATGTTTGGTTACGAAAAGGAAGGATTCTGATTATAGAAGGGATCATCAATAGCCCCATCGGGTTAAGGTCGGTAGCAATGCAAAATACAGGCATTAGCGTGCCGTAGATACGCCACTTCGCGAAGGTTGCGTACCTACGGCACGCTAAAATGTCCAAAATTATTTCTACCGACCTTTGGCACCTGACGGCGCCTTAAACACGAATACGTTTCGACGAGTTCTTGCCCTATTTATCATCATCACTATCCGCATCCGCAACAGGCTTTTTAGCTCCTACAGCAGCCAGTACCGGCTTACCAATTACTTTGTAACTGCCTTCGCCTTTAAGTATCTGGGCAATCATCTCTTTATCCTGCATAACCTTTACAGCCTGGGCAAGCTCTTTGTCGTACTTAAAATTGGTTTCATACCGGCCTTTTTCGTAGTAGTAGCGACCGGCTATTTCGTTTTCAAGCACTTGCTTTATCTCGTCTTTGTGCAGTTGCAGGTCATTTTTTTTGCTGGCTGCCATTTTAGCTTTCAGGGCATCATATTCGGTTTGAATTTCGCCAAACTGCTTTTCTTTGGTGGCCTCTGTTTTTAAACTGGCAAGCATCTTTTCAGATGCTGTGTTATAGCTGTAGTTTTTGCCATCTAAAAACTTCACGAAGTCGGCATAGTCGGCATCGCTGAGTGAAAACTTTTTGCTGGGTTCAATTGTGGGATGCGTATTACGGTAGTTATTTGCAAAATCAAACACAAATAGTTTACCTACCAGCGCCTGGGTAATATTTGCAAAGCGATCCTGTTTAACAAACACATCGGGGTAAATACCACTACCGTCATAAACAGAACGGCCATTTTTAGTTTTAAATTCATGAATCAACGAATCGGCTACTTTTACCACGCTGCCATCGTCTTTACGATGGGTGTAGTCAATTTCCTGTATACAGCGGCCCGATGGTACATAATATTTGGCGATGGTAATTTTTACAAGGCTATTATAGGGAAGGTTAAAAGTTTGCTGCACCAGCCCTTTACCATAGCTGCGCTGACCGATGATAATGGCACGGTCCAAATCCTGCAGTGAGCCGGCAACAATTTCAGATGCCGAAGCCGAGTGATTATTTACCAATACAACCAATGGCAGGTTTGGCTCCATTGGCGCACTCATGGTGTTATAGGTAAAATTCTTCTCTTTTATTTTCCCCTTTTGCGATACTACTTCAACATCTTTCGGTACAAAAAGGTTAACAATCTTAACTGCCTCCTGCAAAATGCCGCCACCGTTCGAACGCAGGTCGAGTATAATGCCGTTAGGGTTGTTCTTTTTAATAGCGGCAAGTGCATTGGTAACTTCGTCGGCCGAGTTTTCTAAAAACTTGTCCAGTTTTATGTACCCCATGTTACCGTCAACCATGCCCGAGTAAGATACATTTGGCTGTTTAATTTCATCGCGCACCAGGTTCTTTTCAACCGGGTTTGCGTCGGTTCCACGTTTAACCAGTAATTTAATGTTGGCACCCTTTGCACCTTTTAGCAACAGGCTCACCTGGTCGTTATTCTTGCCATCAAGCGCTATGTCGTTTATTTTGAGTAACTGATCGCCGGGGCGGATATCGGCTTTAGCAGCCGGAAAGCCTGAAAACACGTCAGACACATACACTTTGCTGTTGCGCAAAAAAATACCGGCGCCTATGCCGCCATATTGTGTACTAACATAGTGTAGCTTATAGTCTTCAATTTCGTTTTCGGGTACAAACTCGGTGTAGGGGTCCAAACCATCGAGCATAGCGTCGACACCGGTCTTTATCATTTTTGATGAATTGATATCATCAACGTAGTTAATATTAACTTCTTTGTATACCGATGCAAACACATCCAGGTTTTTTGACAGCTGGAAAAGGTCGTCCTTAAAGCTAAATGTTGTTATAGCCAGCACCAAAACGGCACCTATCCAAAGCTGCCTTTTATATTTATTCACTGTCACTTTACCCTTGTTCATCCCCTAAATTATTTAAAATATAAAACTACAAAAAACTATAATAGTTTGTACGGTACCCCACTGTTTTACAAACGGTTATTGTCGATATTAACTAACGCTTTCTTCAGGGTAAATAGTACATAGTTCCTGTCTCGGTTAACCAATTGCATTATTTTCGTGATCAGGCTTTCTTCCTGGCCTTCGGTATACTTTAATTGTTCGTCGGTAAGGTGGTTATACTTACGCTGGATTTTTATTTTCACCCTTTCCCACTCTTTATTGCTTATGCTGATTTCGGCCATATAAAATTTATTTTCAACAAAAATATGAAAATAGAACGTGCTTATTAGTAATTTTTTGGCAAGGCTATTGTTAGGGCAATGTAATTAATTATTGAATTAAGCGTTTGGTACATTAATTATGAAAAACAAGGGCGCCGTGTAACATTACCCCTGCCGGCCGCCGATCAATTAAACTAAAAAAAGTACTATGAAAAAGATTCTATTAAGTGCAGCAATACTGGTAGCGGCATGCATCAGTGCAAAAGCACAATTTTCGTTAGGTATTAAAGCCGGTGCAAATTTTTCTAAAATTAACACCGACAATTTAAGCTCATCAACCCGCACAGGTTACCAGGCCGGTATTTTTACCCGATTTGGCAGTGCACTGTATTTACAGCCCGAGTTGTACCTTAGTGGCACCGGCGGCGAGTTTCACTCGAGCGATAATAGCGTAAGCGGCAATGCCCACTTTACCAATCTGAACGTTCCGGTGTTGATAGGCCATTCGTTTGGTGAGAAAAATCTCAACTTCAGGATTATGGCCGGCCCGGTTTACACATCGATACTAAGTAAAAACCTTTCGCAAAGCCTAAGTAATGCTTATGCCGACTTTGGCCATTACAAAAGCAGTACGCTGGGTTTCCAGGCAGGTGCAGGTGTTGACATAGGCGCTATTACTGCCGACGTACGTTACGAAGGCGGACTGACTAAAATTAATTCCGACTTCGGCCAGCGCCAAAACCTGTTTGCAGTAAGTGTTGGGTTTAAAATACTGTAATTGGGATGGATAGCTTTAAAGAGTTGCAGAGGCTTTGTTAATATAGCTCCACTCCGCAGCTTTATAGTCTATAAACAATCGAAAGCCTCACTGTTACAGTGGGGCTTTTGCATATAAACCATTTACGTGGTGCCTGCTCTCAAAAAGTATTTGAAATTAATTTTAATTGGCGGTTACATTCGGTCTTCGGTGGTTTACAAAGAGGTGTTAAAACAAACTATTTACGCTTAAAAATCACTGAAATGAAAAAAATTATTACAAGCACCATGCTAATAATAGCATGCGCATTGACTAGCTGCCAAAAAGAACAAGGTTTAAAACCAGCACCGGCTGGTGGTTCAACGTTAAGTGGCAGTGGCTCAAAATCAACCAAAGTTACTGTAACACCGCCGGTAACCACCGCCCCGGCTACCGACACGGTAACTTCAAAACTGCCAATAGGCTCGCTGATAACCACCGGCACCTGGAAAGTAACGTCGTATTTTGAAGGCACACAAAACGCTACTGACAAGTTTTCAACCTACACGTTTACTTTTGATGCCTCGGGTAAAATTACTGCAAACCAAAGCGGCAAAATTCTTACCGGAACATGGCTTTACCAAAATGCTGTATTTTATTATGGCGTACCTATTTATGGCTCGAGCCCCGATGGTTTTGTCATAAACCTTGGCGCAGTAAAACCACTAAGCCTGCTCAGTAAAAACCTGTTCATCAGCAAAAAAACCACCACTGATTTTTTCCTTAGCAGTGTAAACCCCGCTGAAAACGCGCATGTTAGGTTTAGCAAAATTGCAAATTAATAATATCTCAACATAAAAAAGGGCCGGTTCATTGTTTTAACCGGCCCTTTTTTATGTGTCAAAACAACAAATAAAAACCTTATATATAAGCAAAGCCCCTGATGGGCAGGGGCCTTTGCTAACCAATTATAAACCTAAATTATGAGAAGAGCTGTAGGAGAAGGAGTCGAACCTTCACGAAGTGGTTATTCTTATTGCTAAGAGTTTCCCAAAACCTTCGCCACCGCGACAAGGAGGTGTGTCTGCCAAAAATTTCACCATCCTACAGGGTTGTAATTCTAAGTCAATAGTTCGTGGTATGTAGTCTAAAACTGACAAAAGACTTAACTTTGCACTACCGACTTAGAAAAAGCTGTTGGGGAAGGAATCGAACCTTCACAGAGTGGTTGGTCAGCCTAAACTGATTTCCCATATTCTCCGCCACCGGGACAAGGAGGTGTGTCTGCCAAAAATTTCACCACCCAACAATGTTTTTACTTTAAAGAACGCTAAGCAAATGTCAATTGCTTATTACAAATCTAACAGACCAATCACTTTGTTGCAAATATTTCAATAGAATATTTGTATTTTTATCAGATTTTAATTATTCTTGTATTATAATAAAGAATTCCAAAAATATGTCCCACAGAAAAGCCCAAAATTTAGAAATTGATAATCTCGATATCCAGATTTTATCGATATTGATGAAGAATGCGACCACTCCATACACGGAAATCGCTAAAGAATTGATTGTTTCCGGCGGAACCATACACGTGAGGATGAAAAAGTTGGAGGAGATGGGTGTAATAAAAGGGGCCAGTTTAGAGGTAGATCCGCAGAAATTGGGGTATGACATAACCGCTTTTTTGGGTATTTTCCTGGAGAAAGGCTCGCAATACAACGAGGCCGTTAAGCAGTTAAAAACCGTAAAGGAGATTGTAGAACTGCATTACACTACCGGCGCATGGAGCATTTTCGCCAAAATTGTATGCCATGATACCACTCATTTGCGCGAAGTTTTAAACGAGCAGATACAAGGCGTAAAAGGTATACAACGCACCGAGACATTTATATCGTTAGAAGAAAGCATTAAAAGACAGATTACTTTGGAGTAAAATTTACTTTACATAATAAATTTGTAGAGACGCCCGGAGACATCTGGGCATCTCTACGTGTACAATTACCTACCCGCCGCCAAATTGATCAATCGACAATAAACTTTCTTCGGCAATTAACCCGCTTTTGCAAAACCCTAGCAGGTGCGGGCCATCCAGTTGACCATAAAGTTCCTGCAGGTTACGGTCGCTGCCAAATTTGCGCAGTACCAATGCATCCTCACCGATACTGCTTACCACTGCCCCGTACTTTTGCACCAGCGACCAAAACGATGCGCTAAAAATTTGTTTCGATAACCGGAAAAAGCCCACCTTCTCCAATCCCATTTCGCCGGGATGATAGGCGCTGGCACGATAAACCTCAACTATTTTTTCAATCTTTTGCAACAAGATGCCCAGCCGGGCTTCGGGTACGCAGGCTTCAATGGTAATTAAAACAACATCGCTAATATCAGTTCTCGATACGTTCAGGCTATTCACCTCGTAGTTTAATTTGTTAAACAGGACGAGCACCTGGCCCAGTAAGCCTTTTTTGTCTTCGGAATAGATGGCAATGATGCAATGCCCGGCAGTTGTTGGTTGTTTTTTCATGATTAAAAAATTGATCAAAAAAAAAGCCCTCCGTTTTCGGAGGGCTTACTATGTATGTTTTTAAATTTACAAATACAATCAGCTAACCCTCCAATGGCCGGTAATGACAATAATAAGCACCAACAAAGACAACTGCAGCAGGGCTGGCAGTTGAAGGTTAATTGCGCTTATGTTTTTACCTGTACTCATGGTGGTTAATGGTGGCAAGATAGGAATTATATCATATCAGGGCAAATAAAAATTATGTCATTCCAGTGAACAGCCTGTCCCGAACTTGTTTCGGGACAGCAATCGCGAACTATACAAGTCCGCCCGGTAATGTTCGCGGTTGCCGCGCTCGTTCCTCGCTCGCAATGACATTTTTTTTACCTAAACTTATCCTTCAGTGCAGCTAATTTTATGGCAATATCGCTCTCCGGTTGCGGCTCCGGCTTTTTGTTATACGTTGGTTTTTGAAAATTACGCTGCTGATTAGCCGGTTCGCGGCGCTCGTTTGGTGCTGGTTTGGGGCTGTTTTCTTTCATCGAAAGCGATATCCGCTTACGGTTAACATCCACCTCCGTTACGGTCACCTCCACCTTTTGCTGCACTTTAAGCACCTCGTTGGCATCTTTTATAAAGCGGTTGGTTATCTGGCTCAGGTGCACCAAACCATCCTGGTGTACGCCAATATCAACAAAGGCTCCGAAGTTGGTTATATTGGTAACTATACCCGGCAGTTTCATGCCTACCTTCAAATCGTTAATGGAATTCACCCCATCGGTAAAGCTAAATGCTTCAAACTGCTCACGCGGGTCGCGGCCGGGTTTGGCAAGTTCGGCCATAATATCGTTAAGCGTTGGCAAACCGGCATCGGGTGTTATATATTTTTGCAGGGGGATGCTTTTGCGCAGTTTGTCGTCGCTCATTAAATCCTTTACCGAGCATTTTAAGTCCTTTGCCATTTGCTCAACCAGGCCGTACCTTTCGGGATGCACACCGCTGGTATCTAAAGGATCCTTAGCATCGCGGATGCGTAAAAAACCTGCAGCCTGTTCAAAGGCTTTATCGCCAAGGCGTGGCACCTTTTTTAATTCGCTGCGGTGCTTAAACGCACCGTTTTCATCGCGGTAGCTTACAATATTTTGTGCCAGCTGCGGTCCAAGGCCCGACACATAGGCTAATATTTGTTTTGACGCGGTGTTCAGTTCAACGCCCACGGCATTTACGCAGCTCATCACGGTATCGTCCAACGACGTTTGCAGTTTGGTTTGGTCAACATCGTGCTGGTATTGGCCAACACCTATTGATTTTGGATCGATTTTTACCAGCTCGGCCAGCGGGTCCATCAAGCGGCGACCGATTGACACTGCTCCTCTAACCGTAACATCCTTATCCGGAAACTCTTCGCGTGCCACGTCCGATGCGGAATAGATTGACGCACCGCTTTCGTTCACCATTACAATGGCTGCGCCGGGCAAATTCAGATTGCGCACAAAAACTTCCGTTTCGCGGCCGGCCGTACCGTTGCCAATGGCAATGGCTTCGATGTTATATTTTTTGAATAAGAATTCAGTTGTTTTCTCCGCCTCTTTTGCCTGACCAGCGCCGGTATGGGGGAATATGGCGGTGTACTCTAACAGTTTGCCTTGCTCATCCAGGCAAACCACCTTGCAGCCGGTACGGAAGCCAGGGTCGATAGCCATGGTGCGTTTTTGGCCAAGTGGAGCACTCAATAACAATTGGCGTGCATTCTCGGCGAATACTCGGATGGCTTCTTCGTCGGCTGCCTTTTTTGTAAACAGCCGCACTTCGGTTTCCATCGATGGTTTTAGCAGGCGTTTATAGCCATCAGCAATGGCCTGTTTTACCTGGTCGGCGCTGGGGTTGTTGCCGATGACGAAGGAATGTTCCAGCAGGTCTATGGCTTCTTCTTCAACAGGCTTTATATCCAGCCATAAAATCTCTTCCTTTTCGCCGCGGCGCATGGCCAGTATGCGGTGCGAGGGCGCCGTTTTTACCGGTTCCGTCCAGTCGAAATAGTCTTTATACTTTATTCCTTCCTGCTCCTTTCCCTCAATAACTTTGGATTGGAAGGTTCCCTTTTCAATAAACAAGCTGCGCATGCGGGTACGAACTTCGGCCTGTTCGCTGATGAACTCGGCGATGATATCCCTTGCACCGGCAAGTGCTTCCTCAAAGCTCTTTACACCTTTCTCTTCGTCGATATATTTGGAGGCTTCGGTTTCCGGGTCGATGCGTTTTTGCTCCATCAGCAGGTCGGCAAGTGGCTGCAGGCCTTTCTCGCGGGCGGTGGTGGCGCGGGTTTTGCGTTTGGGGCGGTATGGCAGGTAAATATCCTCCAGCGAAACCATGGTCTCGGCCTCGTTTATTTGCT
This sequence comes from Mucilaginibacter sp., assembly GCF_025359345.1. Taxonomy (GTDB): domain Bacteria; phylum Bacteroidota; class Bacteroidia; order Sphingobacteriales; family Sphingobacteriaceae; genus Mucilaginibacter. The sequence continues at coordinate 375,406 of NZ_JANYGQ010000036.1, read as the reverse complement.
TTTCGAGTTCAGGTGTAAGCTTGCCCATATCTGTGAGCGATTTCAGGATGGCCTCGCGGCGCTTGTCCAAATCGCGCAGTTGTTGCATGCGGTCGCGTATGGCGGCTACCTGCACTTCGTCAAGCTCGCCGGTAACTTCTTTGCGGTAGCGCGAAATAAACGGAACGGTAGCGCCTTCGTCAAGCAGGGCAGCAGTGGCGCTAACCTGTTTTTCGGCAATGGAAAGCTCGGCGGCAATTTTTTTATAGTGGATACTCATAATCAAATTTGGATTGCGAAGTTGAGCAGAATTGAGGGGATTTTCAAGGGGAGGTTTTCAACAAGTAGAGAATGGCTGAATTGTTTTGATTGTTATTTGTATTATTGTTATGAATACTTGTCGTTAATTTAAACAGGCTTTATAAATGAGCCTTTCACTGGCTACCAATGAATCAATTCACCGCCCGCTATAAAAAATTAAGCAGCGCCGATTTGCTTAAAATTATCGATTCCCCGGCCGATTACCAGCCCGAAGCTATTGAAGCTGCCGATGATGAGTTTATCGCGCGGCAGCTTACCGATGACGAACTATTTGCCGCACGCGAAGAAAACGAAAATTTGAGGCAGGAATCGCTATTAAAATCCGCCAAAACAAAAGCATGGGAGAATAAGGCGCAAGATTTGGCACATACCATTGCCGATACGTTAAACCCCATACAATCCGAAAAATTATCTACGCCGAAAGCTATATTATGGGTAAGTATATTGATGATTATGCTGTTCCTGTACCAGCTGTATTCGCAATTTGGGTTGTTGAAGTATATGCTTACTTACGATGCAGCTCAATGGAATTTTGCGATGGTAATGTACTTTTTCCGTCCGTTGATAGTAATGCCGGTTGCCGCGATTTTATTTGTCCTGCGCGAAAAATACGGTTGGGTTTTGTTGTCAGGCTATTTAATTTATCTGGCCTTTAACACCATGGCCCTGCTTTATTTCGCTTTGAAACACCCCTTTGAGCCCGGCGGACGGATTTCACAACTGCTGCCTTCAGCGCCTAGTTCGTTATTTGGCTGGGCCATTTTTAATGCCGGTTGCCTGTATTTTATGTTTAAAAAAGATGTAAGGGAGATTTATACTGTCAGCCCAAAAAACATAGTGATAGCCGCTGGTTTTGGGGTGCTTTTAACATTATCGTCGATGGTTGGGTAACCGCTGCTACGTTAAAACCCTGAAACTAACAGACTGTTAGTTGCGGCTCCTAACCTTTGGTATTTATTATAAGCCGACACCGCAGTCATCCTGATCTGCTCTTTCGATTCATTATTGATGTATGCGTTAATAGCATCATGTAAGGTATAGGCCTCGGGACACATTAAGCCTGTCGTCCATACAAGCGGGTAGCTTTTTGATGCTTTTATAAAAGGGCCAAAATAGGTTTTACTTATACAGGCCAGGATGATGCAATTCCTGGTTTTGCCATCGGTATTTTTGATTGTATCAGTCAAACGAAAATCCATCATACCATCGTGACCAATATAAGCCAGCAAATCAGCGTTACCGTTTAAGCCTATTGTTTTATGGTCAATTTTCAGTGTGTCTTTCTGTTGGCCCGAACAACTATGCAAAAAATCTTTGGTAGTTTGCTTAATGTAACGACCATCATAAGCATCGGCAATTAAATAATAATTTTTTTCGATGTTCTTGAAGATCAGGCGTTCTAAGATAATTCCGGTTGCTTTCCGGGTTCCTATTAGCTTCCAGTCTTTGCTTCTCTTGAAGAAGGTGCGTACGCCGTAGTCATTGCCCCAGTAAAGGTTCATGTCCGGGTCCTGCCCGTTGCCAATTTTAGCTGGAACGGGCACTATACCCTGGTATTTATTGTCGCAAAGCGCCACAAAAACATGGATGGATTTTACAGCGCCTCCGTCATAACTAACGTTTTTCAGCAGTGGCGCAGAAGCCTTTCGTTTTACAGTATTGACCCTTTTTGCCGGCTGGCTGCATGCCGCACAAAGCAGCAGAACTAAAATCCAAAATTTACCCGGGATGTTTTGCATTGCCCTAAGTTAATGAATACTTCGGCATCAAAACAGGTTATACTGCTCATTTTTAAATTCCGACTTCGGCACTCCGACTTCCGACTTCATTCCTACAATCCCGAATAATAATCATACCCCTCCTCGGCCCAATAATCTCTTGGCCGGGTGTTACTGAAAGTAATAGTCCCTATGCGTTTTAAATTTTTAATGCCGTATTTAACGGGAATGATAAGACGCAGCGGGGCCCCGTGCTGAAGCTGGAGTGGTTTGCCGCTCATTTCGTAAGCCAGCAGGGTTTGCGGATGTATCGCACTCGGCATATCAAGGCCTACATAATAGGCCTTGTCGGGTGTTTCCATACCCACGTACTCCATTTTAGTGTATTCGTCCAGCTTAAAATGTTTAATAAAGTCGATGAATTTTACTCCCGCCCAGTGTTGTATCTCGTCCCAGCCTTCAACACATTTAAAATCGTATACGATCTCGGTTTTCGGCAGGGCCATAATTTCCTGCAGGCTTACCTGCAGCACTTCGCCGCCTTTTTTTATAACCTGCAGCTTCCACGTCGCCGGGTCGAATTTCTTTTTGGCTTCCAACCCGATGTCGCTGTTCACCCTCGCGCCTTTTACTGCCATTTCTTTTGGGTAGGTTTTAACCAGGTGGTTATCACTGAATACCCGGCGAAAAAACAGTTCAGTCTTGTTGAGTGCCTTGCGCAACGGTTTACGGGTGCCCCCTGTAATGCCACCGGCAACTTCCTCCGGCGACTTATACAGCCATCGCCAGCCACCATATGCCCCGCCGGCCAACACCGTAAAACTGGCAAACGAAATAAAATTGCGCCGGTTTATCTTTTGCTCAATGGTGAGCTCCTTTTTCGGTTTTTTAGCTTGCTTGCTCATCGTTGGTGTGTTGAATAGCCGGTTTTGCAGGTTCGTTCACTACTTCAAAACCCGAAATAACGGAGCTGAAGTTTTTCCACCCCGCCAAAATTACCTGTACAATATGTATTACAAAAAAGAAAACGTAGCCCAAAGTCAATATAAAATGGATAATGCGGGCAAAATGATAACCTCCGCAAAGCCAGGTTAAATAATAAAATTGCACGGGTTTATAAATGGCCAGCCCTGTAACTACCGAGCCTATGCCCATAATAATTATAGCTGTGTAGGCTATGCGTTGCGCAGCGTTATATTTTTTTTGCGGCGGCGCCATTTTGCGGATATGCAAATCGTGCAACAGCACCAGCCAGGCTTCTTTAAACGAGTTCCTTTTCGGCACCAACTCGCGCCACTCGCCCGATAAAATGGTGTACAAAACATACAGCACCCCGTTCAGTGTAAAAAACCACATAAATAAAAAATGAAAGGCCATCCCCTCGGCCAGGTGCGCCGGTATTTTTAAAGCGCTATAAAACCAATCGGGAAAAAAACGGAAAACCGTATGCCCGAACAAGCTGAACGTATAGGTATCGTTTCCCCAATAAATAAGCATGCCGCTCCATATCATGATAGTGAGTATGGGAAAGTTTACCCAATGGCACCAGCGCATGGCTAAGGAGTGCTTTTCTTTTATGGTTTTCATATTGCGATTAATGGTGAAGTGAAGATAATAAAGATAGAATTAAGAACCAAGAGACCAAGAGTCAAGATGGAGAAAGGAGAAAACCTATTCTTTCTTGCTTCCTGGTGTCTGGAATCTCGTAACTTACTTTACAGCGGCTGTGCTATTGTCGCCTGCAAATGTTACCCTTGCAGCGCCTGTAATAGTTCCGTTGGCCCTGTTTTGCAAAAAGCCGATGATTTCCCAGCTTTTGGAATCAAAACCGTTTGGCAGCGAAATACTTGCAGTGCCGCTGTTGCCGGCTAATGTAAGCTGCTGTAGCTTGCGCACAATTTGAACGTGCGACAACGTGCGCCCTCCGTTTTCGCCGGCGCCAACTTTTGATACGGCAGCTTTCTCCAGCACGGCAACCTGCAACACTGTGTTTTTGTCGGCCCCTTCAACAGCGTACTTTAGAACGGCCTGCTTTGCTTCCATCCCTGCAATAGTTAGCTCAACCTGCGTTGTTGATGTTTTTTGCAGGCCAGCGTGAATGGCATTTCGCAAGGTTCCTTCTTCCGAACCCACAAACTCGGTTTTACCGTTTACTACTATCTGAGGTGTATAAACCGACTGCAGGTTTAGATAATGTGCGTACTCATTTTGCCGTTTCGAAAAATCGGCACTGCTGAACTGGTCCTTCCAGCCCAACCTGTTCCAATAGTCAACATGGTAAGCCAGGATATAAACAGGTTTACCGCCGCTTTCTTTCTCAATTTTGGCAACCAATGCATCGGCAGGCGGGCAGCTGGAGCAGCCTTCCGAAGTAAATAATTCTACAACAGCAAAGCCCTTATCACCGGCTTTTATTGGGGTTGACGCCTTTAAACGGACGAAGGCAGTGAGCCCTGCGGCTATTGCAACCAGGGCAACCAGGCTAAATATTTTAATTGATTTCATGATGTATGATATGTTTTTAATTACGATTTTATGGGTTAGTCGGACTTGGTTTTAATTCCTTACAATAAAATTAGATTTTTTTATTGGGGAAATTCCAGATGTATCAACTTGTATGAACTTGTATGTATGTGCATGTTCAAATAGGTTTAAAAAGTGTAGCCACTATGAGCCACGGCACCTAGGCGGGCTTTTAAGCTAAGGAATTCCCTTTCCGCTTGCGGAAGGGAGGGTGGTCCAGCAACGCGTCGACCGGGTGGGTAAAATCTGCGCGAGATACTAACGCAAATGCATTGGCGTAAAAGCATGGCGGCTTGACTCACCCCGGCATTGCTTCGCTTGCCGACCCTCTCTGCTACGCAAAGAGGGTAAGCTTCAATTTTTGCAAAATAAAGAGCCATGGCTCGGCCTATATTCTAGCGCGGGGTTTCAACCCCGGGATGCAATTAATTTAAAATGTTCCCCTTTCCCAATCGTCTATCCATTAAACACAAAAACAACAAGGTGAGTATAATTAAAGATAAAAAGATAGCCATAGTGGGCGGCGGCCCTGGCGGATTAACCCTTGCCCGCCTTTTGCAAATACACGACGCCGATGTAACAGTTTACGAGCGGGATGCGAACCGCCACGCCCGCGCACAGGGTGCCACACTCGATTTGCATGATGAGTCGGGTTTAAGGGCCATCCGCGAGGCCGGTTTATGGGACGAGTTTATAGCCAACTACCGCCCCGGTGCCGACAGGCTGCGCATTATGGACAAAGCCGCCAATACAATTTTTGAGGATGATATAAACGGCCTGGCTGAACGGCAACGCCCCGAAATTGACCGTGGCCCGCTGCAAAATATCCTGCTCGATTCACTGCTGCCTGATACCGTAATGTGGGATAGCCATTTTGTGGCCATGCAAAAGCAAAACGAAGGTTGGGTGCTGGAATTTAAAAATGGCATTTCGGTTTATGCTGATGTGGTTATCGCGGCGGATGGCGCCAACTCTAAAATTCGGCCTTATATTACAACGATAAAACCTTTTTATGCCGGGCTTACTGCTATTGAAGGCTCAGTTTACGATTCAGCAAAAAACAGCCCTAAAATTCACACCTTATTAAATGGCGGGAAGATATTTGCCGTGGGCGACAGCAAATCGCTGATCGTAAGCTCGAAAGGTGATGGCAGTTTGGTGTTTTACCCCGGTTGTAAAAAAGATGAAAACTGGCTGCGCGATTGCGGCATTGATTTTACCGAAAAAGCACAGGCGCTTGCCTGGTTTAAGCAGGAATACCGGGGGTGGGACGATGTTTGGCAGGAGCTTTTTGAAAATGCCAGCACCTGCCTTATACCACGTCAAATTTTCAGCATGCCCACCGATCAAACATGGGAAACCCAGCCCAATCTTACCATGTTGGGCGATGCCGCCCACCTGATGCCACCCTATGCCGGGGAAGGCGTAAACATGGCTATGCTGGATGCCGTAGAGCTAAGCGAATGTCTTTTAAGCGATGAATACGACAGCATACATAGCGCTATTGTGGTCTATGAAATGCAAATGCGCAAACGGGCGTCGGCAACCACACAGGAATCTTTAGATTCCACAGCTTTGCTACATTCGCCGGATGCGATTGCTTTTTTGAGCCAGGTGATTGGTTCAAAGGCATAAGTTTTTACAATTATTGATCATCAGGCATTTATATTTTGCAATGAAAATAAAACACCTGACAATCAGCATGTTCCACAGCGTTCCGGGTGTTCCGCATAGAAAAACGGAACGCTTTGCGGGCGAATACTATACATCCAGCCCCAAGGAGTGGCCGCATCGGCGCAGGTCGCTGTCCTGCGCTAAACGCAAACCAGCCACCTGGTTCCGGCTTTTTTATTTTTTTTTGTAAGCATTTAGCTATATTAACGACTAAGCATCAATTGCGCGCTAATCAATTCGTTAAATTTGAATTGATTAGCGCAAATTGTGTTTTAATATATGCAGCATCAACTAAATCCGCACCAATGGGTTGCCGCCCATGCCGACTACCTCTACGGCTTCGCAATAACCCGTATTAACGACGACGAACTTGCCCGCGACCTTGTACAGGACACTTTTTTGGCTGCCCTGCAAAAAACGGCAGGCTTCCAGGGCAAAAGTTCTGAACGAACGTGGCTTACTGCTATCCTTAAAAATAAAATAATTGATGTGTACCGGAAAAAGTCGTCGGGACTGCAAAACATAACCGAAAAGGAAGTTGAGGACGAGCAAAACGATTTCTTTAACGCCGATGACGGGCACTGGACAAAAAGCAGCGGCCCCAAAGAATTTGGCATTGAAGACAGCGACAAACTGGTAAGCAAAGAGTTTGAACAGATAATGAAACGTTGCCTGCAAAAGCTGCCTGCATTGTGGATGTCGGTATTTACCATGAAGCACATTGACGAGGAACCAACGGAAACAATTTGCACCGAACTGAAGGTTAGCCAGGCAAATTTTTGGGTAATTATCCACCGCGCCAAAGTTAACCTGCGCGCATGCCTGCAACGAAACTGGATTTAAACATTAAAACTATGAGCTATTTGAAAAAAGTTATATATAACTGTAAACAGGCCACTTTCCTGATAGAAAAAAAGTCCATAGGAAAAATCACCTTCCGCGAATCTTTCGAGCTTCGTGTGCATTTATTGGGCTGCTCCTTTTGCCGCATCTACAAAAAGCAAAGCCGTATCATCAACCAGATGGTACAGGAACTGTTCCGCAGTTCGATGCACCAGGATTATAAGCTCGACGAAAATTTCAAGAACGAGTTACAGGGCCGGATTGAGGACGAACTGAATAAAAACTAAGCTCTTTTTTAAAATACTTTGTAAGGTTTATAATTTATGCCCGACTAACCGGGAAATACATAAAAAACTAAAAAAACAAAGTATGAAATCAATTATTTCGGGCGCGGTTTTAGCAACCGCCATTGTAGCTTGCTTATCATTAACCAGCCAGGCAAAACCGGTTATCCATTTATCTTCAACAACCGTTGCCCTTAGCGATACCGGCAAAATGGACAAAATGAAGAAAGACAAGATGAAGATGGACAAAATGGAGAAAAAGAAAATGGACAAAATGGACAAGATGGATAAAAAGAAAATGAAGATGAAGAAAGACACTTCAGGCAAAATGTGAGTTGTTTTGTTTTTGATTGAAAAGGGGGGTAATCCCCCTTTTTACTTTTACTCTAAAAAAATTATATCGTTAATAAAATGAAAAGATACTTACTTATAACCGTTGCCTTGTTTTTTACTATACAGGCTTCTGCTCAAAATGGACTTAAAGCGGGCGAAAAGGCCCCGAAATTTATAGCTACAGATAACGCAGGCAAATCAATTAGCCTGCCTGCATTACTAAAACAACATAAATCGGTAGTGCTGTTTTTCTACCGGGGCCAATGGTGCCCTTATTGCAACAAGCACATTCAGCAATTGCAGGATTCGTTACAACTGTTAACTGCCAAAGGCGCCTATGTAATCGGTGTGACTCCTGAAACAGGCGAAAATATCAATAAAACTATCGAGAAAACACACGCTTCATTTTCAATTATAGAAGACAAAGGCTACAAAATAATGAAAGCGTATGATGTTAATTACCGGGTTGACGACGCACTGAATGCCAAGCTTAAAAATTACGGCGTCGACCTTGAGAAAAACAATGGCAATAAAGACCACGTGCTGCCGGTTCCGGCTACCTATGTTATCAATAGCTCGGGCAAAATTGTTTTTGTACAATTTGATAAGGATTATACCAAACGTGCATCAATAGCATCTATTGCTGCAGCGTTATAACGTACATTAATTTCACGAATTGGATTCCATCATTATTAATCCAATTCGTGAATTTTCGAGCAATCCAGATTACTACTTTTTTACTACTTTTTCCAACATCCATTGCCTAAACTTTTCTGGAACTTTATGGCTGTATAAATGCCGTAATTATGATAGCCCCTAATCGTTTACCTGTTGCTTTAGCAGCAACGTTCGTATTTTCTCTTATTATATTTAAAGCCAATGCCCAACAATTAAGTTGTGATAACCTGCAAAGAATTATTAAAGTGGTTGCTTCCGACTCAGCTTTAACCGCCATAAGGGGAGCCGAGGTTGCTGATAAATACGATAAAGCCAAACATTATACCCCGATAGTTAGCCTTTGGGTTAAATCAAACGAATTTTCCAGTGAATTTATAAAGTACGATGATGACCGGCACACATTTGCATACAACACCATGGTTATTACCGAAGGTACATCAGGCAAAGGGGAAGCCAGGGGCATGCTTGCAGAATTTAGAAAATGCCTGGGTAACAACTGGGTTTTAAAAAACGATGTTAACAGGCTCGGCGACTCCGTATACTATTTAAAAAGTCCGGCTGATTTTGTGGTGATAAAAATTTATGCGTCAGACGACAATGATTTTGTCGAACTGTATAATGAAAGTAAAAAAGGCGATGAATGTATTTTAGGAAACTGCGATAGCAACTTTGGTGCGAAGCAATTTTTTAATGAAGATGTCTACAGCGGCACTTTTATAGAAGGCGGCGTAAGCGGAATGGGCAGCATGAAATTTTATAGCAATGGCAGTACCTACCAGGGCTCGTTTATCGATGATCAAATTGCCGGCTATGGAAGCGTTTACAACGAAAAAAATGAATTGGTTCAATCGGGTATATTTTTTAAAGGACAGGTGGTGGCTGTTGATACTACTAAAAAGGGCTGCCAGTTTGGAAATTGTGAAAACGGCTTTGGGCTAAAAGTTATGGATGGTGGTTACTATGTGGGGAATTTTAAAAATAGCCTGTTGGATGGACTGGGCGAACTGGTGCTTTATAAAACCTATTACTATGGCAATTTTACAGCCAACCAAACCAACGGCAAAGGAATATTGATTAACAAGGAGGGTGACTATATTTTTGGCGACTATAAGAAGGGAAGGCTCTCCGGCGAGTTTGAATGGGATTACATCAACAAAACATCAAAAGAGGCAAATGCTGAAACCGGCAAAGGCAGCTTATTTGACGAAGATAACATTTTGATAAAATCGGGCACATGGGCGCACATGCAGGATGCCGCGTTTACTGAGAATACAGGCGCAGATTATATTGAGCTGCAAGCCTTTGTCAAAGCATTAAAAGAGTTTTATGGGTATAGGGCAACTGGCTATAAACAAATACGCGGCGAAGAAAATAAGATGCTGAAATTAATGGGCGCCGAGGGATATAAAAGCAAGGTGTTGTTCCGCGGTATGTATGGGGCATACATCAGCACTGATAAAACACGGCATTATTATGTGCGATTGGATTTATCCGGACCAAGCACCGATAAGGCAAAAGCCATAGCCATGTACAACAAATATTATGTAAACTTCGCTTACGGCGTAGGCAGCCGCTGGACTGCAGTTACCGATGACGGTGCTGCTGATGCAGTTAAAACGAAGGCTAACGTTGTACTGCAAAACATGTTCGATAAATCAAAAATCATCAGTCTTTCAATAAACGGCAGTAATGTAACAATGGAGATACATTAAAACTTAGCTAATATTCATTTCCATTTTTGTTAACCCATCCAACTCCTGCGGATTATGGGTAACTATCAAAACTGTCGTTTTCAGTTCCTCAAAAACCGTCTTCAATTCGTTAATTAAAGCTGATTTACTTTCCGGGTCAAGCGCTGAAAACGGTTCATCCATCAGTAAAAGTTTTGGTTTGATGGCCAAAGCTCTTAATATAGCCAAACGCTGTTGTTGCCCACCCGAGAGGTATTCGGGTTTATGAGTAGCAAACGGCCCCAACTTCCCAATGGCTAACAGCCGGTTTATCCATTCAGTATCAGTTGTGGCATATTCCAGGTGCTGCTTCACTGTCATGTTGGGGAACAATGCATAGTCCTGGAAAACAAACCCGGCCATCCGTTTTTGAGGCGGCAGGTTGATTTTGCTTTCGGTATCAAACCAAACGACATCATTGACGATAATTTTGCCTCTTTCGGGTTCGGTAAAGCCGGCAATGGTTTTTAGCAACGTGGTTTTACCCGCGCCAGATGGCCCATAAATTTTAGTAATACTTCCCGCTGCAAACTGTTGTTTTATTTGCAATATGTGTTGCCCCTTGTAGGACTTTAGCTTTTTTTCAATATCGATGCTAATCATTCCAAAGGGCTTTTTAACTGATATTTATTGAATATGAACACCGCTATCACCAAAACAAAAGTAATAGCAAAAAGGATGAGCGAGTAAACATTGGCTGTATGATAATCCATTTGCTCAACCGAGTCATATACTGCTATTGACGCTACGCGTGTAACTCCGGGAATATTCCCCCCTATCATCAGCACCACGCCAAATTCGCCGAGTGTGTGGGCAAATGTCAACACGACTGCTGTCAGCAGAGATGGCTTTATATTTGGCAACAGCACTTTTACAAAAGTTTGCCACCTGCTTTTACCCAAACTGTACGAGGCCTGCGACAGCGAAGCCGGCAATTGCTGCAGGGCCGATTTTATGGGCCCTATCATGAAAGGCATACTATAAATAATAGATGCCAGTACCAGTCCTTTAAAGGAAAACACAAACTGTACATCGAACGTTTTTTGCAGCCACAGTCCAATGCCATGCAGGGGACTAAAAGCCAGCAATAAATAAAAGCCCAGCACCGATGGTGGCAAAACCAAAGGCATGGTAATAATAGCCTCCAGTGCAATCTTAAAAAACGACCTTCCCCGCGATAGCCACCACGCCACCGGCAAGCCGATAACCAGCAACAGCAGTGTGGTGATTGCTGCTAATTTTAGGGTGAGGTAGATAGGGGTGAGATCCATTAAAAAAAGTTCTTTTGTCTTGTTCTACTGCACCTTATAACCAAACTTTTTAAATATCGCCTTCGCAGGCGCACTCAGCACATATTGGTAAAACCTCTCTGCATCAGCATTATCTGCGGCATGCTTCAGCAATATCATTCCCTGTTCAATAGGGGCGTATAGTTTGGAGTCGATAACTTTCCAGTAAAGTTTAGTTTTGTTCGCCGGGTCATCAACCAGCGCCTGGGTGGTAAAACCAACATCAACCACGCCAGTAGCAATATAGGTATTTACCTGCGATATGCTTTCGCCGGTAACAATTTTTGATTTCACATCACTCAGTATTCCTTTTTTATTCAGTGCTTCCTGCGCTGCCTTGCCATATGGGGCGATAGCCGGGTTGGCAATAGCAATTTTTTTCACCCTCTCCGTTAGCAATAAACGCTCCCAGTTTTCAAAGCCTATATCCTGGTTACTGCAAATAATCAGACTCCCCTGCGCGTAAACCATCGGCTTTTTACTGCTGAATCCGTCTTTAAAAAGCGTTTCCGGGAAGTTCATATCGGCCGATAAAAACACATCGAAAGGCGCCCCGTTTTTAACCTGGGTTGTTAGGTTTCCTGATGAGCCAACAATCGGTTCAATCGCAATCCCGGTTTTGCTTTTAAAGTCCGCGCGCAACTCTTTTATCACAGCCTGCAGGTTGGCGGCGACGGCAATTTTTACGGTTTGCGCAAAAATCGGCGCTGTAAAAAGCAAGATGAGCACTAAAAGTAAATTTATTTTTTTCATTGGCATGGTATTAAATTGGTTGGAACTTGTTCCATTTCAATAGTGTACAAGTAACACAACGTTGATTTAACTTGTTATTAAAGCGTATCAAAAAAAATTAAAAAAGCACTGATATTAAATTAACCAAATGTATGCAAAACGTACTGGTTAGTATTATATTAGCAATATACCATCACCAATAAAAACCAACAGCGGCCGGTTGCTAAATTTATTAACAATTTATAATACCGCTGCTTTAATATTATGAAAAATACAAGGATAAAAAATGCACTCATTTTAACGTTAGCAGCAGGCCTTTTTTTAATGGCTGGCTGCAGCAAAAAAGATACGCCAGGCCAAACTGGTAACCCAATAGTAGATCCACCAGTAATACCACCTGTCGATGCAAAAACAGACGTGACTATGTGGCTTACCAAAGGCGACCAAAGTGCCCTTTTGGCCAAACAAAATATTGCGCTTTTATTTAGCACGGCAACCAATTCAAACACCACCATTGCGGTTGATACCACAATTACTTACCAGAGTATCGACGGCTTTGGTTTTTGCTTAACCGGCGGCAGTGCCAGCGTAATTAACAGCCTGCCCGCTGATAAAAAGGATGCCCTGCTGAAAGAATTGTTTGCAACAGACGATACACATATCGGCATCAGCTACATCCGTATTTCAATAGGCGCTTCGGATATGAGCGCCGGCGATTTTACTTATGACGATGTGGTATCGGGCACCGATGAAAGCCTAGCTCAATTCAGCATTGATAAAGAAAAAACCGACCTGATTCCTGTGCTGAAGAGTATTTTGGCTATCAATCCGCAGATAAAGATATTGGCCTGCCCCTGGACCGCGCCTGTTTGGATGAAGATAAACACACTTGGCAACAATGGCTTTACCGGCGGCAGCTTAAATACATCGTATTATGATGCCTACGCCAAATACTTCATCAAATACATACAGGCCATGAAAGCCGAAGGTATAACAATAGATGCCATTACGCCGCAAAATGAACCGCTAAACGCCAATAACAACCCGGCCATGGTAATGCAGGCCGATGAGGAAGCCAATTTTGTAAAAAATAACTTAGGCCCCCAATTGCATACCGCAGGCTTAACCACCAAGATTATAGTTTGGGACCACAATGCTGACCGCCCCGAATACCCGATAGCTATTTTAAACGACCCTGCCGCTAACCCCTATGTTGATGGCTCCGCGTTTCACCTTTATAACGGCAACATTAGCGCCTTAACTACCGTGCACAATGCTTACCCTGCCAAAAACCTCTATTTTACTGAGCAATACACACCGTCTACGGGCAGCTTTGCCGGCGACCTTAACTGGCATTTGGTAAACCTGATTATTGGCGCGCCAAAAAACTGGAGCCGCAACGTGCTGGAATGGAACATGGCTACCGATGCCGCTTACGGTCCGCACACCAACGGCGGGTGCTCTACTTGCCAGGGCGCTTTAACTATCAGTGGCTCAAGTGTTACACGTAATGTCAGCTATTACATCATCGCACATGCGTCAAAGTTTGTAAGGCCGGGGGCGGTAAGAATAGCATCGTCAGAACTGTCAGTAACGCCTAACGTGGCCTTTAAAAATACAGATGGCAGCAAGGTGCTGATTGTATTTAACACAGGCAGCAGCAATGCAACATTTAATATACAATTTAACAATAAGATAGTTACCAGCACATTGCCGGGCGGTGCTGCCGCAACCTATGTATGGTGATGAATTAGAGTCAAGAATCAAGAGCCAAGAACCAAGAAAGAAAAATTTAAGGAATTGCTTAGTATTAAAGATCGTTATAAACCATGAAAAAGTTAGTTTTCGTTTTGTTGCTTTCGGTATTAATGGGCCCGGCAGTTATTAAAGCCCAAACACAAAAATTCATAACCGTTAAAGGCAAGCAGGTAATCGGCCCTGATAACAAACCGTTTTTAATGCGGGGTACCAACCTCGGCAACTGGCTGGTGCCCGAGGGCTACATGTTTAAGTTTAAAAGCGTAAACTCTCCAAAGCTTATAAACCAGGCCTTATCAGAAATAATGGGCCCCGAAGATGTAAAAGCCTTCTGGAAAAAATACCAGGACACCTACATAACCGCTGCAGATATCCATTTTTTAAAGACTTCGGGAATGAACTCCATCCGCATCCCTTTTAATTACCGGCTTTTTACCGCCGAAAGTTATATGGGCGAAAACAACCCCAACCGCGGTTTTGAATTGCTGGACAGGGTGATTGGCTGGTGCAAAAAAGAAGGCCTGTATGTTATTTTAGATATGCATGCCGCACCAGGTGGCCAAACCGGCGACAATATTGATGATGGCTATGGCTACCCATTCCTGTTCAAAAGTAAGACCAGCCAACAACTAGCCATCGATATCTGGCACCGCATTGCGGCTCACTATGCCAACTCGACAACCGTAATGGGCTATGATTTACTGAACGAGCCAATCGCCACTTATTTTAAGGCTGACGAATTTAACCAATACCTTGAGCCGCTTTATCAAAAGATAACCAAATCAATCCGCCTTGTTGACAAAAACCATATCGTGATATTGGGCGGTGCACAATGGGACAGCAACTTTAAACCATTCGGTCCGCCATTTGATTCGAAATTGATTTACCAGTTCCACAAATACTGGACGGAGCCAATTCAGAACGTTATACAGGATTACGTTGATTTCAGCAACAAATATAATGTACCCATTTACTGCGGCGAAACCGGCGAGAATAAAGACGAGTGGGTAAAGACATTTAAAGATTTGCTCGAAAAAAATAACATTGGCTGGCATTACTGGCCTTATAAAAAACTGGACAATACTGCCGGTATCATCACATTTGAAGTACCGGCCGGTTACGACAAAGTAATAGATTATACAGAGAAAAACCGTACCACTTTCGAGGACATCCGTAAGGCAACTCCTGAAAACCGTGAAGAACTGGTTAAAGCTTTATATGGCTTTTTAAACAATTGCAAGTTTGAAAACTGCAAACCAAACAAAGGATATATGGAAGCGCTGGGATTTAAAGTGCCATAAGTATGGCTTTTAGATGTTTTAATTGTACTATTTACCCTTAATAGGATTGTAAAAGTAAAAATGTTAACATTGCGTACCAACCTGAACCTGCGCAACTAATTTATTGAGAAAACGTATACTAAATAAACCTAAAGCGTTACTAACCCCCTGTGCGCATGAGTAAATTTTTATTGAGATTTCTTCTTTCTGCCCCGTTTTTGCTCTGTTTTGCAATTACGACAAATGCCCAGCGTGCTGTCATCATCAGCGACACGGCTAAACAGCAAATTTTCAGGCACGACCAGCTTTATTACCTGGAAGACCTTCATGGCACTCTTACCATAAATGATGTAAAAAGCGCCGGCTTTGAGGCCAAATTTAAGGTTAATCAAACCGCCACTCCGACCACTACGGACCCAACCCCGGCTTATTGGTACCGGCTTAAAATAAGACATAACCCGCAATCGCATAACAACTGGATAATCGAGTTTTTCGACCAGACCATAGATAGTATCGCTGTTTACGCACCTGATAAAAAAAACAATTACAAAGCAACTTTGCTGGGCAGCAGCAGGCCGTTCCAGGCGCGTTTTTACCAGCATAAAAACTTCACCCTTAATCTCGATAACAGCATACCCGGCGAGCAGGTATATTATGTCCGCATCAAATCGCACCAGCCGGTAAACGTTATCATGGTGCTGCGCTCGGTAAGCTGGTTTATCACTTATGCCCTCGAAGAATATTTTTTCTTCGGTGTTTTTTATGGGATGATTTTGGTGTTCGGTCTGTATAACTTGATGATGTTTATTGCCATGCGGCAAAGGCAGTATTTATACTATGTGGCCTACAACCTCAGCATAGGTCTGTACGAAATGTGCGCCGACGGCATTGCTTACCAATATGTTTGGCCCGGTTCGCCGATTTGGAACCATAATGCCTATGGCATTGCTTTGTTTTCGGCCAGTATTTTCTCGGTGCTGTTTACGCAAAGCCTGCTCAATTTAAAAGCAAACGCACCAAGGCTTAATAAATTGGTTTGGTGGGTCATCGGGTTCCGAACCCTGTATTTTGTGCTATGCCTCACCGTTAATCCTAATTGGTTCAGCTATAAAATCATAGAGATCGTGCCGCTGTCGCTTGCGCTTTTTACCGGTTGTTACGTGCTGATAAAAGGTTACCGGGCTGCCCGTTTTTTTGTGATTGGCTACTCGTTTTTGCTAACCGGCTTTGTTATAAAGGCCTTGATAGCGCTAAACTTATGGTGGCTGCCGGTAACAGCCGCCAACTATTACAGCCTCAGTTTTTGCTTTATTATGGAGATGGTATTTATATCGTTCGCCATAGGCGATAAAGTGCGCCTGCTGAAAAAACAGCAGGAAAAAGCGCAACTGCAGGCCATAAGGCAGTTAAGGCTTAACGAGGACCTGAAAGATACCCTGAACCGCAACCTTGAGGCACAAGTACAGGAACGTACTAAAGAACTGGTTGAAAAATCATCCTTAATAGAGCACCAGAACGAAGAACTGAAAGAAGTAAACATATTATTGCAGCAACAGGCCGAAGAAATTTCGCGGATGAACGTATTGCTGGAGAAGGACAATACCATCCTGCACCAGGATATCGAAAAAATCAGCCACGACCGGGTGATGTCTACCGAGGTAGATTTCGAAGAGTTCAGCAAGATCTATCCCGACAGGGAAACCTGTTTCAAATTTTTGTCGGACCTAAAATGGGATAAAGGTTATAATTGCCGCAAGTGCAGCAACACGCATTACGGCCACGGCCATTTGCCTTACAGCCGCCGTTGCTCCAAGTGCGGGTACGAAGAGTCGGTTATTGCCTATACCATTCTGCAAAACACGCGCATCCCTATCAACAAGGCGTTTTACATGATATTTTTAATGTATTCTACCAACGGCAAAATATCATCGCATAAATTATCCGAGATCCTCTCCATCCGCCAAAGCACCTGCTGGGCATATAGTTCACGCATAAAAAAGGTAATGGAAGCCCGGAAGAAAGAGATTAAAAATGCAGGAGATAAAGGTTGGAGCAAGTTGATTGAGCAGTCGGAGGGGTAGAATAAATGAAGTTGCCCATTACGAGAAATTCGGCTAAAGCCGGATTTTGTTTACCGTTACCCGTCGGCTAAAGCCGACGGCAATGAGTAAACGCAACCTGCAATTTTATTGCCGTTGCTTTTAAGCGACGGACAACATATACCAAACCCAGAGGCTTTAGCCAAAGATTCGACGAGCATATTTGATTCGACTGGGAACATCGTTTTACAAAAAAGCCCCGGAATTTTATCCAGGGCATATTATTTCTAATACAAAAACAGCGCCTCGCTTATTTTGCAGCCGCAACTGCCGGCCAGGTATTATTTTTCATATCGGCATCCACAAAAATGCCGCCGTCAAGCGTTACTGATTTTACTTCTTTCCCGGTTTTAATTTTTACGGAGATGTTTTTCTGGTCCTTTTCCCAAACTATAGGGGTTTGATGGATGGTTTCTGTTGTGCCGTCGGTATAAGTCACAATGGCATCAAACGGCACTGCAAAACCACCGATGTTTTTTATGGCCAGGTTATATCCGCCTGATGTTTTTTCAACGTTATCCAGGCTCAAATCGATGTAGTAAGGCGTGTAAAACCAGTTGTAAAAAAACCAGTCGAGATTTTTACCCGAACCGCTCTTCATCGAATTAAAATAATCCCATGGGATCGGGTGTTTGCTGTTCCAGTTATTCATGTAGGTATGCAACGCTTTTTTAAACAGTTCGTCGCCCAGCATATCTTTTAAAGCCAGGTAGCTTAACGATGGCTTACCATAAGCATTGTTACCACCACCAAATGTTACCTCTGGCGATGGGGTTATTATCGGCATTTCCTTGGCATGCGGGCCGTGCGTCCACCTGTTAACGCGGAACTGTTTGTAAAACTCATCAGCTTTCGCTTTGCCATTTTCGGCAGTGCCTATCAATAATTCAAAAGTTGTGGCCCAGCCCTCATCCATAAAGGCATAACGACTTTCGTTGGTGCCCATGTAGAAAGGGAAGTAGGTGTGAGCTATCTCATGGTCCTGCACCAGCTGCGCAAATGTCAGGTCTTTGGTGTGGCTGTCGTTTACCATCATTGGGTATTCCATATCGGCAAATCCTTGGAATGATGTTGTTTTTGGGAACGGGTAGGGCACGCCCGGCAGGTTGTGCGAAAACCAGTCGAGCGTGTTATGTGCAAACTTCACATACTCATGAAAATCGTTCGAACTATCGGCGAATGCTGCTTGTATGGCGGTGCGGCGCTGTGTTTTGTCATCAACAATAACGCTTGCGGCATCCCAGTCGTAATGATTGCTGACGCCCAGGGCCACATCAGATATATTGGTGGAATTCCATTTCCAGGTATTGGTGGCGTTTTGGGCCGTAATGTTTTTAGCGGCAAGGTCCTGCGCGGTAGCGATGTGTATGGTCTCGTCGCTGGTCATTGAGGCCTGCAGGCGTTTAGCAAATTCGGGTTGTAAAACCTCGTTGGGGTTTTGCAGGGTACCGGTTGCCCATACCAGGTAGTTTTTAGGCACGGTTACGCTCAAGTTATAGTCGCAAAAGTCGTTATAAAACTCAAGTCCACCGGTGTGCGGCTGGGTGTCCCATCCTTTGTAATCATCGTAAACTGAGACCCTTGGATAAAAATACGCAAGGTAATAACTGGTAGAATCAATAGCACCGTCGCGCCCTTGTCCGCCAGCCAGGTCGTAATGCCAGGCGATGTTCATTTTTAATGAATCATGCGGCATCAAAGGCGATTTTAGGTCGACCATCTGGTTGGTGGTAACGGCTTTTTCGTTATCCCAGTCGGCTTTGGTGCCGTTTATTTTTATATCGTCAACCTTAATACCAAGGGGGGCGTTTGCTGCGGTAGCCGTTCTGCCGCGGTGAACGTTTACGATCAGCTTCATGTTAAGTCGGCGTAATGTATCGGGGCTGTTATTAAAATAAGTGATGGCTTCAACGCCGGTAATGGTTCTGTTTGGCGGCGCCATGCTTACCGATATATCGTAGCGGGCGTGGTTTTGCCAGTACTTTTTACCGGGTTTACCATTCAATGAACGGGTGCCTTTATCAAAGGCCTGCTTTATTTCGGGCGGCATGGTTAGTGTTTGCGCATTGGCAAACATAAACGCCCCGCAAAGTATTGCGGCAAGAGTAAATGATTTTAACATGGTCAGTTTTTTTGTTGATAGTAAAATCAAATTTATGAAATTATTGGCGGTTTAGTTTTTGTGATTGTTTTGTATCAAAACCATTACAAAGTATACCGGAGGACGGCCAGAACAGGCAGTCCTCCGGTGTACATTTACAGTATTTGATTAAACTCAAGTCTTTCGCCATCTGGGCCGGTGATGTTAAAATATTTACAACCTTTCTGCCAAAACGGAAGGAAAACGGGGGCAGGTTCAATAAGCTGGTAACCATTGCTTTTAAGCGTTTCAAAAACTGTGTCAACGTCGTCCACATCAAAAGCGATATGGTCTATATGGCCATCCTTCCGGGTTTTAATATCGCCCAGTAATGATGAGGGTAGCTGGTATATTTCAATGATCATATCTCCCCGTTGCATCATGGCCATAACGCCCTTTTCTCCATTCATTACAAAATCCGAAGCCATTACATTTTCAAACCCCAGTCCCTTGTAAAACGCCGCAGATCGTTCCATATCTGTTACGGGAATCCCTAAATGCTGAAACCCTTTGATTTTTATCTCCATAATTACTAATGCAACACGATGTTACTCCCCATGTCCTCCAATGCAACACCCTTAGTTTCGGGCATCATTTTCCATACGTACAGCAGTTGCAGCACCATCATAAAGGCAAAAAAGCCGAATATGTACGCACCAGGCACATTAGCCGCAAAATATGGGAACACCTGCGCCACTAGCGCGGCAAAGGCCCAATGTGTTAAACAGCCAAACGAGGTTCCGCTCGCCCGCACCGAATTTGGAAACAACTCCGACAGGAACACCCATATAACAGCTCCCTGCCCAATGGCGTGTGCCGCAATAAACACAAATACATAATATACTATCATGCTATGGTCGGTACCATTGAAAGAGAACGCAATAAGCGAGAGGGAAAGGATATATCCAAAGGAGCCTATATACATCAGCGTACGGCGGCCAAACCTGTCGATTAAATACCAGCCAGTTATAGTGAATATTAAATTAACCACACCAATACCCACTGTTGACAGCAAGGCACCACTGCGCTGGATGCCGGCCATTTCAAACACCTTTGGTGCAAAATAAATAATGGCATTAACGCCCGAAAGCTGGTTAAAAAACGCAATTAAAAATGCCAGTACTAAAGGCTTGTAAAATTTTTTGCTGAATAAAGCTTCTTTGGTCGACGAAACAGAATTTTTTATTTGGTCGATCATGGAATCGGTGGCTTCTCCGGTAAGCAGCAGTACTTGTTTGGCAGCAGCATAGTCCTTTTTATAAAGCACCAACCAGCGAGGTGTTTCGGGAGTAAACAGCATCAGGGCCGAAAATACCAGGGAAGGTATTGCCACTACACCAAGCATCCAGCGCCAATCGTCCACGCCGCCAAAGCCCTGTAATAAATAGTTGGATAAATAGGCCACCAAAATGCCCGCTACAATGTTCAGCTGAAACGAAATTACCATGCGACCGCGGTATTTGGGCGGCGCAATTTCTGAAATATACACCGGTGCCACCACTGAAGATGCGCCAATAGCCAAACCGCCAACAAACCTAAAAAACATAAACAAATAAACTCCGGGCGATAGCGCTGCGCCCAGCGAGGTGATGAAAAACAGTAATCCTATCCAAAGCAGCGTTTTTTTACGGCCAATTTTATTTGCCGGGATATTACCTAATGCCGCTCCAACCGCTGTGCCATATAGCGCCATTGCAATAGCTGTACCATGCATCAGGTCGCTAAGGCCCCATAATTTTTGGATGGCTTGTTCGGCGCCCGAAATTACGGCAACATCCAAACCAAAAAGCAGGCCGCCTAACCCAACGGTTATTGACCACAGTACAAGTTTTTTATTCATAACGGTATTACAAAAGGTTTATCAGGATAACGAGAGCCAATATATGTTAATTCAAGCAAAAACATGGTTTTTTTGTAGAGACACAAAGATTGTTTCTCTACGGGTTTAATCATACCCCTTCCCGGTATTTCATGCTCATCAGTTTATTGGGTTGCAGGTACAGGTAATCATTTTTAAAATCAAGTATCATATTAAAGCGCTTCAGTAAATCGTTGCCGAAGTTATTGATCTCAAATCCGGCGGGATTTTTACCTGCCAAAATTGAGGTTGGGATATTGCTAAGCGCAATGTTGTTTATTTTTAACAGCGGTGCGAGCACTACTTTAATTTCAAATTTTACGCCCCGTGGGTTTTTCAGCACCGTTGTTTTTATCAACTTTAAATCAGCTGCGAAATTCCGGCTGGCGGCCCAGGCGCTGTCCAGGATGATAGCCTGGTCGGCGCCGGTGTCCATTAAAAAATTACCGGCAAATTTATTCCTACCAATTTCAAAGTTTCCTTTAGCTATAACAAATGAGTTTCTGAAATCCAGTTTTGATTTGGTGTAACCCTTCAGCTCCTTTGGCAATTTTGAATGGATTACAATAATGCTTTTATCGTAATCAATTTGCACGCATTTACCCTCAAAAAGGTTCCAGCCGAAACGGCCATCCATTTCGTGGGCGGTTAACGTTGTTACGCCAACCTCCGGGTTGTTCCAAACCAAATGGCCCATTTGTATCTTAAATACTTTGTTTATTTTATTATAATCCGGGTTGGTAGTGCCTGATAAAGCGCCGGGCTGGTTCGACAGCAATCTCGTCTTTTTCAGGATGGCATCCTTTGTTAACCTGAAATCCCACGACCCGGTATCAAAATGTATGGTTAAAGTATCAGTACCGTTAACTATAGCCTTTACCGCAATTGCATTGTAGGAGGTAAGTACAAACGGGATGGTATCATGCGCAGCAACATTGCTTTTCGCCGTGGCTTCCGGCGGTATGGCGCTGGCAATTTGGGTAAAGCATGAATCTTTTCCATTCAGCACCACCACAAAATTGAACCGGGTTCCGGGCTTTACTTTTACTTTGATGGAATCTATATCGGTATAAAAAGTAACCCACTTTGTTTTGCGCGTTCTGTCGGCAGTAAAAACATCCGGTTTAATTTTAGGCGAGAGTGACCAAGCATTTTTATCAAAATAGCCGCCATCGTTTATGGCAACGCTTTTTGACGTCGCTTTTATAACCGGCAATTTTGTTTGGCCGAAAACCGGCTGAATTAAAAAAAGCAGTATAAGGATACGATAGTTTTTCATGTGTGTTTCCAGGTGCTGCAATGTCAATAAAATACCGGGGAATTTTCATTTAAATTTACGTTATTGCGAATGCTGTAACAGGCGCAATAAAAATGGAAAAACCAGCTCCGGAAATACTTCAAAACAAACAGCATTTTGAAATCCTTGATGGCTTGCGCGGAGTTGCCGCACTTGCAGTAGTTACGTTCCATTTTATGGAGATGGCTTATTCCGATTATAGCAAAAATTTTATCGGTCACGGTTTTTTGGCGGTCGATTTCTTTTTCTGCCTGTCAGGGTTTGTTATCGGCTACGCTTACGATGACCGGATTGCCAAAATAGGTGTTTTAGAATTTTTTAAATCGAGGCTAATAAGGCTGCACCCGCTGGTTATTTTGGGTTCAATATTAGGCCTGTTCGCCTTCCTGTTCGACCCATTTGGCGGGCACCCGGAATTGTATAGCGCCGGCAAAATCCTTCTTGTTTTTATTTGCTCCGTTTTCATGGTGCCATTCCCGGTGGTTACCGATAGGGCATTCAATCTCTTTAGTTTCAATGCGCCGGCATGGTCGTTGTTTTGGGAGTATATTGCAAATATTGTTTATGCATTTGTGCTTTGCAGGTTAAGCCGCCGGTTTTTATTATTGCTGACCGTGATTTCGGCTGCCGCGCTTTGTTTTGTTGGCTATAGTGCCGGCAACCTGATGGGCGGATGGGGCGGACCGAACTTTTGGGATGGCTGCGCCCGGATTTCCTTTTCGTTTTTAGCGGGATTGCTGATTTATCGCTCAAACTGGATTATTAAAAATAAGCTGGGTTTTATTGGCTTAACAATGTTATTAGCCCTGGCATTTGTAATGCCATTCACTAAATGGAATTGGCTAACCGAGCCATTTGTAGTATTATTTTACTTCCCCCTGGTGATTGCTTTAGGCGCCGGGGCAATTTTAACCAAAGGGTTAAAAAAGCTGTGCGTATTTTCCGGTAAAATATCTTATCCCCTGTACATGACGCATTACGCCGCAATATGGATGTTCGGGAATTATTATGCAAGCCACAAACCCGGAACAGGCCACCTGGCGTTGATCATTATAACAGGAATTATATTATTGGTTGGTGTGGCGTATTTGATTATGGAGGGGTTTGATATCCCTGTAAGAAAGTACTTGACCGAACGCAGGAAGAAAACACTGGAAAGCTAAGCCGCCAGGTATTATCGCATCGAATATTCTATTCTACGATGCTTTCTTATTCAAATAATGCTCAACAGAGGTTATTGAACTACCAACAGCCAGTACCGCAGCCCTTATTTGTTCAGGCCTGACGTTAAACCTGCTAGCCCAATATTCAATTTCGTAATATTCGGTTATATCTATAATATTATGATTGCGGTTTATGGGTATGATATTATCTTCCATTGCAATGTGTATTTATTACTGTAATAACGTTTTAACAGGTAAATTAGTTTTATAATAAATATTCTCACTGGTTTTGAGCAGGCATCATTAATGTTATTCCATTTATTGCAGGGGCACAGTTGGTTCCAACTACAAAAATCAGGTGAAAATACTCAGGAAATTACCGTGTTTTTACGCTGGTAAATATCCTGTAGTTTTTCTATTATTAGCCTTAATTTCTTGATAATCATCCTGCTTTTCAATTAAAAAAATATGACGGACAACCCAACCCCCAATCCCGCATTTCAGCTTGGCATTTGTATGGCTGGTGCAGTTTCGGCAGGCGCCTACACCGCCGGCGTTATGGACTACCTGTTAGAGGCACTGGCCACCTACGAAAAAACGCGTGGCCAAAACGGCTTTCCTTCTCACAAAATTGAGATCCCGGTTATGGGCGGAGCCTCGGCAGGTGGTATGACTGCTATTATTACCGCGGCTGCTTTGCAGCAGGGCATTACCCCCGTAAAAGCACCATTGCCCGATCCGCAGGAGGAGCGCCCGGAAAACATCCTTTATCATTCGTGGGTTGATTTGACCGCCCGCGATATGTTCAGTAAAATGCTCGCTACTGATGATATAGGCAGCGATGTTGTTTCGGCACTTAACTGCCGGTTTATAGATGAGGTGGCGCATCGGGCCATCAGGCCCGATGGGGCCGTTGCCTGGCAGGAAATGCCGGATTTTTTCCCCCGTAAACTCAAATTGTTCACTACATTAAGCAACCTCGAAGGTTTTACCTATGATATAACTTTCAAATCGGATGCGCCGGGTACCCGCCACCCTTATTACATGCAGCTTCACAATGATTATGCCTGCTTTGAATTGCTAAGGCAGGGAGAGCAGCCAACTTCGGATGGGTGGATGCCGCTCAATATCAAATCGGGCGAAAACACCCGGGCCGCCATGGATGCAGCTATGGCAACGGGCGCTTTCCCGGTTGGCCTGCGTTCAAGGGTAGTGAGCCGGACCGAAAAAACAGTCAACAACAACCCTTTATATGATAATAAAACGATTAAGGCTATCCAGACGGACCGCGACCCCTATAACAGTCTGAATGTTGATGGTGGCATGATAAATAACGAACCTTTTGATAAAGTTAGGGAGGTGTTAGCGGTCATAACTGAACAACCGGATCAAAATGACTACGAAAGCTATAATAAGTTCAAGTCTACCATTTTGATGATTGCCCCTTTTCCAAGCACAAAACCACAGACCATAAGCCTTAGCGATAAACTGCTGCATGTTGTTGGCCTTACCCTTTCGGCTATGATTAGCCAGATGCGCGCCAAAGCCTCACAAATTAAGGACGCGATGAACCCTGACTGTGCCGGACAGTACCTGGTGGATCCCTCGCGTACCATCAACAGGGGAACGACAGAACAAAAAACAATACAGGGTGAACGGGCAATTGCCTGTGGCGCGCTGGGTGGCTTTAGCGGTTTTTTAAATAAGGAATTTCGTGTGCACGATTTTTTCCTTGGCCGGTATAATTGCCAGGTTTTTCTGCAGCAGTATTTTACAATCCCGGCAACCGGCTTGGAGGCTAACCCGATTTTTGCAGCAGGCTACAGAGGCGTTGATTTGACGCAGTTTACAGCAAAAGACGGGAGCATTCAGATTTTACCCGTAGGAAATGACGAAATTAAAATGCCGGAAATAAACTTTTGCGGCGGCAACAAACAATGGCCCGTTCAAAACTGGGACGCTATTGAACAATATAGCGGTGCGCTAAAAAGCCGTATCCAAAAAGTAATTTTGAATGTAACTGACTACAAGCCCGTTGCTAAATTCTTCCTGTTCATTGGGACCTTTATTCTTTTGCGCGGCCTGCTAACAAAAGCAATACTTAGCACTTTGAAAGAGGAATTTACCAGTTGGGGCTTGTTAAAAGGCTTTACGCCGCAACCGGTTATAGACCCCAAAACATTTCCGCTGGCTACCTTTGCTTCAACAATTACCGGAAATTTCAGGTACGTGGACGTAACCATTGACGGCAACCCGGTTCCGGTAACAGCATCAGGTATCTCCTATCAGCAAAACATCGACAATAAGGTACTAAAAGCCGTTTACCGTTTTTCGGGGGGCCCGGGGGATTACAATGTGTTTTTTAACTGCACCATAAATGGTGTGGCCAAGTCGGCAAAGGAGGGAGGACAGGGCATCCAGGGCAAAATCGGTCCCGAAGGTCATCATGAATTAACAGTGGAGGTTCCGCTGAGTTAAAATAACATATCTACACAGTGCCTTAACTGTGTGTGCCCTGAATTAATAATTGCTAGGTAAAAATCAAAGAAAGCGTTATAAACAACAAATAATTGTACCTGCCCGTTACTCCACCAAATTAAAAATCTTGCAGATTTTATCTGAAAATAAGGGCTTAATAATATAATCTTTTATAAATGGATAGTTGCTTGCACGAAGCTTGTCCTCGTCGTGCACTGATGATGTAAGCAGAAAAACTTCGCATTTCTCTTTCCCGGCCATGCTTAGGTATGTGTAGTTTTCTAAAAACTCCCAGCCGTTCATTACCGGCATATGCAGGTCGAGTAAAATATAATCGTAACCGAATGATGGCTGCGTAGCTTTTTTCTCCGCGATAAGATCAATGGCTATTTTGCCGTTTAAACAAGCAGTAATGTTTGAGTTTGCAAAGTATTTTTTGATATACCTTGTCGATATTAAATTATTCAGGTCGTCATCATCTATCAACAAAACGTTTATCGCTTTATTTTGCATATTTTAAATTAATTAGGGAGGGTTACGTGTAATAATAACACGAATGGAAGTTATTAATATTTTTTAATAAGTAACAACATTAATGCATGAATTAATTAAAAAGATTCGCTGTCAGCGTTTAGGTTAAATTTCTATTGCGTACGACTTAAATTGCAGCCTGAACCGTGGCGAACGGGTAATAAAAGTATGATATTTTTAATATCTGCGTAATTGTTCGCGTATCGCAAAAACTTCGAACACCGGCAATATTATTTGTAGCATTTTCCCGGCATCTCAGGCTATTCCCCTTCAAATAGAGGTAAAAACCGCGGGCTTATAAATATTATCATTGTTGCTCACAGTAATATCCAGCCAACCCTCCGATGCCACCTGGGCCGTGCAGGGCCCGTAAGTGATGATTTTAATTTTCCTTGTCAACGATTCGCTTCGCAGTAGTACTAAAACATCCTGCAAAATTTCGCCTTTAAAGGGTGTGTACATAAAAAACACGG
The DNA here is from genome assembly GCF_025359345.1 of Mucilaginibacter sp. Lineage (GTDB taxonomy): Bacteria > Bacteroidota > Bacteroidia > Sphingobacteriales > Sphingobacteriaceae > Mucilaginibacter. The sequence continues at coordinate 348,225 of NZ_JANYGQ010000036.1, read as the reverse complement.
TGCCGTCGCTGTAGTCTGCTTGCCGGGCGTCGACATTTATAAAGGATACATTGGGTAGGTTGAATTGCGCCGCGCAGTCGCTTGCATAATTGCAAAACGCGGGCTCAAATTCCACACCTCTCGTTTTCGTTCCGGCCAGCAGGTTTACCAGTATGGCTGCTTGGCCCAGGCCGGAACCCAAATCAAAAAAAACGTCATTTTTAGTAATGTAAGCCTTCTCTACAAGTTCAAAAATTATCCTCGTCGGCGTTTTTTGGTAAAAAACCATTTCCGGCTCCAGGGCTTTAGTTTGCTCCGGGACAGATCCGAACGACAGTAACCCGTTGAAAAAAACATCAAGGTTATCGTAACCTGCTTCTTCATGACCACTTCCATCTGCATCAAAATCAATGTATTTACCCACCAGCTTTTTGAACTGTTCCCCGGTACATCCGTTGGACCGGATATGTGCCCGGAGCTTTTTGAACAGGTTATTGTCTATTGCTTCTAATGCAAGCTTTATGTTTTCAGCCCACTGTTTCAGTAAACTCAATTGATTTGTCTGGGCTGTTTTTTCAATCAGACTTTCAATATGGTCAATGATATGAAACTCCAGGAAATCTATCGCATCCAGGCGTTTATCGCAGTTCTTTTCTTCGTAAAGTGCGGCATCCTTCTCAAACGCTTCGATATCCGCCTGGATTTTAAAGAGCGTTTCTTCGCTATTGTTAATGCCGAGTTTGTTTCTAGTCAATTTTGCTTTTTTGAGATGTCATGTTCCGAATTTGAACACTTAACTTGGCTGCGCAATAATGCAAAAAAGCTTCAATAGCTAAGGTCCTGTCCTTTTAACACCCGCAAAATATTCTTTTTTGTATCATCATCCGGCTCGATCTTACTTAAGTGCAGAAGCTTGATGGCGATGCCTTCTGACCAATTAGCCTTCCCCCATTTCTGCAACGCCTTAACCGCCATATATCTATTTCTTGTCACCGGACTATCAAGTGCAGAAAGTATAATCAGCTCTCCTTTAGTTGGGAAGCCTTCCAGAAATGTTATGATAAAATCAAGTGCCTGGTGCCTGGCGTATTCAGGCCCTATTCCTAATGAATCTTTGGGTCCAGTCGCCAACTCTTTTAAGGGGAGTGTTTCGATAGCATAGTTAATAACTTCATCCGCCTGTTCAGGCTTAGCTTCATTTACCACGTCATACCATAATGAACTGTCGGACGAATCATTCTTCAGCCTTTGCCATACTATATCCCAAATATCTATATTTAGGATCTTAGCAGCTTGCTTTCCTCTCCAAAACAATGTGTTATCGTTGCTTTGTAAAGCCGGCATGACAAATTCAGACCAGTTTTTACCATTGATAATTTCAACTATATCAATCAGGCAATTTGAAATGATATCTTGTGTCCAGCCGTTCTTTGATTGGTTCGCAATATCATCGCTTTGAAGCTCAATTAAAAATTCTTTTATATCAGTTAGCATAATAAAAACCGATACATCATTGGCATGCACGGTCGCATGTCTTACATAGTTTTCTATTAAAACTGCAGCATATTGATAAACTGTTATGTCTTCCGCCGGACCGCCGGTAATTAAAGCTGTAATAATCTCGGTCGAGGAGTTAAATATGGTATTACTAATCGTTTCCTTTTTAATTATATTATGTAACTCCCCGTTTAATGCGCAAGTGTATGCAAGATATTCGTACATAATGCTGTTTTTGTATCCGTCTGTAATCAGCCAATTTTTAATATCATTAGGCAATTCCATTTTTGCCAAGCGTTCAACAGCATGTATTTTACCCCAGCCCTCTACTTTTTTAGCCAACGCCCATAAATCATTAATTAAATTATCTGAAAAGCCCGATAGCGCTACAATCGCAAAAAGTGTAAATTCATCATGCAGGCCTATTATTTCAATTTGATTGGATAAGCTTTTGTCGCCACATATTCCAATCATTGCAACACCAAATTTAACGCTGTTTCTATGATCAGTTTTGAACGCCAAATCTTTGGAAAAGTTAAGCAGGTGTGGATTAATTGGTAATGATAATTTAGCAGCCCGGTCAAGAAAATCATCTATAATACCAATCACAGAATCAGTAGCAGTAATCAGTTGATAAAACTTTGCCTCACTTTTGCGATCTCCATACTCTGAAATGCGCTTTAGAAGTTGAACCAATTCATCTATTTCTAATTTTGAGTTATCTGAATCCTGCGCGCCCAACATTGAATCGAGAAGACCCGGAGCAAATCTCAGCTCATTCTCATTTGCTGGCTTTTCGTCGGGCAAATCGAATCCCGGTTCTGTTAATTTTCCTTCTTGGTTTAAGTTATCAGCCAAAAAGTTAAAAATGGAAGAATCGGTTCTCCACTCGTAACTTTCGAAATCGTCTTTATTACTAAATAAGTTTTTTACCCAATCTAACATTTATGGCGTTCCGGTTTAGCTTGTTTTATGATTGCCGAATTTAACAAAAAAAGCCTTCAGATTTTCATCCAAGGCTTTGCAGGGACTAAATCAAATCACCCCCAACTATTCCTGTAGCTAAAACGCCCGCGTTTACACCTCGATAAACCCACTCAAATAAGGCACTGCGAAACCCGTCATAAATACCCGCTCACCCTCCAGTCGGCAGGCAATTTCGCCCCTTCTTTTTGATAGCTGCAGAGCACACAGTTCCGTTTTGCCCAAAACATCCGCCCAATATGGCACCAGGATGGCGTGGGTCGACCCGGTAACCGGATCTTCCGGAATATCCGCTTCGGCGTCAAAAATGCGGGAAACAAAATCGGCTGAGGTTCCTTTGGCCGTTATAGCCAGGCAAACATAGCCCAGGCCCTTCAGCAAATTTATATCGGGGTCTGCATTTAAAACCTCTTCTTCTGATTCCATAACCACAACGAGGTCTCTAGCGGCAAACGCCGCCAGCGGTTTCGCCTTGAAGGCGTCAATAACCTGTTGGGGTATAGGCACCTGCTTTGGCGGCCATGATGGAAAATCTAACGTGATGGCGCCGCTGTCCTCCTTTGTTGCCGAAAGTATACCGCTAAGCGACGAAAACGACACTTTTGTTAAGGTGGTATCCAGGTAGTTAAAAATCACATAAGCAGCCGCCAGGGTTGCATGCCCGCACAGGTCGATCTCGGCATGTGGCATAAACCACCTGATCTCGTACTTGCCATCTTTTTCTACAAAAAAGCCCGTTTCGGCCAGGTTGTTTTCAATGGCAATGTTCTGCAGGGTTTGGTCGCTCAACCAATAAGGTAAATGGCATATAGCAGCCGGGTTACCACCGAAAAGCGTTTTAGTAAAAGAATCGATTTGATAAATTGGGATTTTCATGTCAATAAATTTTAAATACGTGGCCTGTTTTTGAACCCGATAATGCTTCTTTATATACATCAATCACAGCTTCAATGGCTACCGGCGCATGCCCGGCGAACAGTTCCTCGCTCTCAATGGCACCCTTAATTGCCCCGGGAGCGACAACATTGAGCCTGATGTTATTTTTTAACTGAGGAGCGGCGGCCATAACAAAGCTATGCAAGGCCCCGTTTACCAATGCCAGACCCGCTGAACTGGGCTCTGGAAAATCAGCAAGGATACCTGTTGTAAGCGTTATCGAACCATTTGGGTTCAAAAATTCTTTAGCGGTATGGACAAGATTAACCTGCCCCATCAGTTTGTCTTTGATCCCCACGTAATAGTCGGCTTCTGTCAACAAATCAAACTCTTCCCAAACGGCCGAGCCCGCAGCATTAATTATGGCGTCCAGTTTGGGCAGTGTTTCCAGTAACAACCGCACCGAGGCAACATCCCTCGTATCCACCGGGTATTCGGCGCTGCTCCGGTACGCGCCAAATACCTCGTGCTCCTTTTTTAACGATTCAAATAATGGCTTCCCTATAATTCCTGAAGCTCCGATAATTAATATTCTCATATCTATATATTTAACTTTATCGATTTATGATTTCAAATTTTTTATATGTCCTTTTGCAACGCTTTAAAATATGCTGCTAACATTGCTTCGTTTCTTTTATAATAGGTCCATTTTCCTATACGGGTAGCGATAACCAACTGTGCATTTTCCATCATATTCAAATAATGGGAAATGGTGGACTGTGACAAACCCGATTTATCCTTAATGAACGAAACACATACCCCATCACCAAAACCGCTGACTTCCTTATGTGGCGGGAAATTTTTTTCAGGGTCTTTAAGCCATCTTAAAATATCATAACGGGCAGCGTTGGCAAGCGAGGCGTTTATTTTTATGATGTCCATGGCACAAAGATATAATTACATATCGATATTTATAGATTTGATGTAAGAAAATATTATTGTAGCGAATTATTGACTTTAAGGCTACAAAACTCAAGCTGAACTTAATAAATTAGCTCTCTTTATTACGCGGTATTATTTAAAAGAGATATTTTTAGGGTATGTTAAACGGTGCAACTGAGATAGAATTATTACGCAAAGTAATGGGCTCCGCTGGTATGAAAGCCGAGGCATTTGATTTATCGTTGCAGCATTGGAAATTAAAGCAATATAAAAAAGGAGAGTTTTACAACGAATATAAAAATGTTTGTAAACACCTTGGGTTCATCATCAGCGGCGTGTTCAGGATTTATCGGGTAAACGAAATCACCGGCGAGGAAAAGAACATGCTCTTTTTCTCTGACCATCAATTTGTAACGTCATTCACCAGCTTTTTTAGCCAAACCGCCTGTGAGTATTATACAGAGGCTATGGTTGACTCTCTTATTTTATACATCCACATCGACCAACTGAATGACCTTTACGGACAGTCGCATCAATGGGAACGATTTGGCAGGATGGTTGCCGAAACAGCTTTTCACGAGGTAATGCGAAGTACTGAAGGCTTTTTGTTCAAAACACCCGAAGACCGTTACCGGGAAATGATAGCTAAACACCCTAATATTTTCAACTCCGTACCGCTCTATCATATTGCCTCTTACCTTGGAATCCAGGGACCATCGCTAAGCCGGATCCGTAAGCGGATGGTGGGTAAATAGGGCGCTTCGCCGATATCATTTTTTGTTGTGCAATATTTTTATTCCGCATTTCGATTTTAACCTGGGTTAAAATTATCCCGCCGGCATACTCCGATGTTTGTGCTGTCCTAAACAATTAGGCATTAAACAAAATGAAAACAGCAATATTATTTATGGCAATGAGCGTTTTAGGTTTTACTACTCAAGCCCAAAAATCAAACAACAAAAATTCATCAACAATCGTACTTGTTCACGGCGCCTGGGCTGATGCAACTGCCTGGCAGGCGGTTGTGCCGTTATTGAAAGCACAAGGGCACGAAGTAATCGCCGTTAACCTGCCGGGTCACGGAAGTGATGGAACTTCATTCGCAAGCATCAGCTTACAATCCTATGTGGATGCAGTAAAGAACGCTATCGGCGACAGGAAAAACGTAATTTTAGTAGGCCATAGCATGGCAGGTTTGGTTATCAGCCAGGTTGCAGAAGAAATACCGGGCCAAATTAAAGAATTGGTTTACCTGGCTGCGTATTTGCCACAAAACGGCGAAAGTTTGTTATCCCTTGCAAAACAAGACCCCGATAGTCACGTTGGTAAATATTTGCAAATTGACCAGGCCAACGGTTCAGCAAATATTGCAAAAGATGGCGTAATAGATGTATTTGCCGCTGATGCACCTGCACAGGTTGGTGAGTACATTGCTAACAACATTAAACCAGAACCGTTAGCACCTCTGGCGACGCCCGTTACCTTAACCGATGGAAAATTTGGCAGAGTAAAGAAAGCTTATATCCACACTGCCGATGACCATGCGGTTAGCCTTACACTCCAAAAAACAATGGTAAAAAACAATGGTAATGTTAGCAAGGAATATTCGTTGCCAAGCAGCCATACCCCATTCATATCTATGCCCGATAAATTAGCAGCCATTTTGCTGACAGAATCGAAATGAGATAGTCCACGGTTGTACCAAAAAGCCTTTAGATTTATATCTGAAGGCTTTTTGTTTTTTTATGAAAGAACGCAAATATTAATTATTAAAAGATCATCACGGATTGACCGGCCCACTGTGGGTAAGCGCCCTAAAGGAAATAGCGGCCCCGCTATCATCGCGAAAATAGCCTTCAGGCCACGACGAATGTTGCGGATGTAGGTAAAATACCCCGACCCAACGGGCGCAATGTCAAGTCCCCTCTACCCGCCAAAATTAATTAAATCACCGCTACTTCAGTCCCTCATCCAATTTCAAATTCAATCCGTTTATCTTTTGCTGAGCCTCAGCTATACGACTGCTTATCGGCTCCGTAACGCCATCTACATTAATATCGGTCATTTTTCCGATGGCGTCGGTATACCATTTTGTCCATACGTCAATTTTATGTTTTTCGGCGGCGGCGGGCGAACCGGCTTTTATGGCCTGCAAACCCAGCTCATATTCAGCTTGCAAGCGGTCGGTCGCATTTTTTTCGAGTTCGGCAATTAATGACAGGGTTATGGCCTGGTTAGCGGCGGTTAAGGTATAGGCCGTGGCCAATGCGCTTACGCCCGAGTTCTTCATTTCCTGCGGCGACACCATATCCAGCCGATCGGCATCGGTGTGGTAAAACACATCGGTAAAATGCCACATCAGCAAGCCGGGTATTTTGGCTTCCAAAAATGGCGTGTGGTCGCTGCCGCCTTCAAAGGGGTTGCTTTTTACTACCCAGCCGTTGTCTTTTCCCTGCTGCTTGCAGCGGTTTAGCACCACGTCGTTAAAATAATGGGGGAACATATCTTTTTCTGTTAATACGCTGCCGCCCCATTCGGTGTGTTTATCGGCGCCGCGTGTCCAGATGGCCGACGGGTCGGGCATTTTTTCTATCAGGAAAGTGCCGCCTGTTTTGGTTACATACTCACCCACCATGTCGAGACTCATGCCCCATTTTATGCCTTTGGCCCGTTCCGAATTTTCCTTAATATACCTCGCGGTCGAACTGATCTCCACTCCCCATAAAAAAGTGATGGTGCGTGCCGGCTCAAATTTTTTCTGTTTGATAAGCTCCGCTGTTATACGGGCCATTTCTCCTAATGTGCCTACACCGGTAGCGTTATCGTTAGCGCCGGGCTCCTGCACATGGGCGCTGAATACAAAGCGCTCGTCGGGCTTTACCGTGCCGCGCGCATTGGCCAGCAGCGTCAATTCCTTCGAGGTGTACATTTTCGATTCCGTTTCCACATGCACTTTAACCGGGCCTTTTTGCAACGCGGCCTTCAGCCGCTCTTTTGCCTGGTACGAAAGCAATATCCCGAAATTATGGCTCAGGGTATCCTGGTTACCCACGCCAGTAAACTGGATGGAATTCACATTTTTTTCGGGCTGGGTATAGGCCGGCATGCTGTAGGCCATAGCCCCTAATGCGCCATTTTTTATAGCAGCCTGGTAAGCCTGGCCTATCGATCCTTCAGTAAAAATGATCTTGCCTTTTACCTTTTCCGGGTCGGCGGTTTTAAGGGAGGCCCTGTCTAAATAAATAATTTCGGCGGTTATACCGCCCGCAGGCGTGCTTCCCGAGTACATGGCCAGCATATTACGGTTCGTGGCGAATTTTAATAGTGGCTGTTGCTCGCCCTCAATGGTCACAGTGGCGTTTACCGGCTCCCAGGTTGGCTGACGCAGCTCGCGGGTTTCCAGGCGATAAGTTAACGGGCCATCCGCTTCGCCTTTTACCTCTTTTTTATAGCCGGCTGCCTGCAGTATTTTCTCCACCTCATAAATGCTCTCGTTAAAGCCCGAATTGCCCGGCACCCGCCAGCGTTTTTCAACAAAGGCTACGGTTTTAAAGGCGTTGGCTTCAATAAAGGTTTTTCTTAGCAGCGGGTAGTAGTTATCAATTGTATTTGCCTTTTGGGCATAGGCCAGGCTGGCGGAAAGGGCAAGCACAGCGCATAGGAAGTTTTTTATCATTGGGGGTGTTATGTTGATACAAATAAAAGATTATTTGTTGGCAATTAGAAGAAAACCTATGCCAGTATTTTAGTATAGTTTTGTGTTCCTGTGCACACTGAAACACAAGGAACAGGGTGGAACAGCAAAAAGCCCGGCCCAATGCGCAAAAAGCCTGTTTCTACCTCATAAATGCACTTTTTGCCTTGTTTGCTACCCTGAAAAATGCGAAAAGTACTGACAAATTAGTGTCAGCACTTTTCATAAAAACCCGTGTTTGCCGGGCATTACATGTTTCTAATTTTCCTCTATGATTTTTACGCCCCATGCAGGCAATTCAATGCTACGCTGCGAAACTACGGGTACGTTTTTCAACAACTCGGTGCCATTTTTATGCGGATAAATAAAGGTTGCAGGTGTTGGCGCGTAGTTAAAATAATAGCGGATTACTTTTCCCTGCTGGTTGATGCCGGATTTTACCACCAACGGAAATTTCAATTCCTGGTCGGCGCCCCACAGCCCGGCCGACCTTGTGACATTTTCCATTATTTTTTCATTTACAGCGTCCGAAGTCATACAGCCTATGTAGGTTGCCTGGCCTTTGCCATAGCTGTTCTGTGTTATGGCTGCATATTTTCCCCATACCGGGTGGTCATAGTAGGCCAGTACTTTTGCTGTTGTAGGTGTTATTAACTCCATCCACCTGCTTACCGTATTTTTATCCTTGCCAACATGAAAAGGATCGTCTTTTAAGGATACATTTTCAGGCGCCGTAAACTGGCTGTACTCAATGCCGCACGCTTCGTCGATTATTCCCGGTTGTATGGTGCTCCTCACTTTTACATTTTGGTCGGAGAAGCCGCTTTTGAACGTGTAAACTATATGGCCGCCGTTTTTTACAAACAGGTTTAGCCGTTTTAACAGGCTGTCGGGCGCGGCATACAGCACCGGCACAATAATCAATTTATATTTTTCAAGATTGGCACTCGTGGGGTCGATAAAATCAACCCCCACATTGATATGGTACAAGGCATCATAAAGGGGCCTTAAAATATCGTTGTAGCCTTCGCGGGGCCCCGGTCCGAATGAAAACGCGTTAAAAGCGGTGAGCGCCTCGTTGCTGAACAACACGGCCACCTCGTTTTTTTTCTGAAGATTGATCAAATGCGGACTTAACCTGTCGAAATCGGCACCGATGGTTTTAGCTTCCTCATAGGTAGGATTTGGCTGAAAATCGTGACTGAGCAAGCCTTTCCAGTAGGTTTCGGCAGAGTTGTGGATGGAATGCCAATGCCAGTAAGAAACCATATTGGCCCCCGAAGCCAGGTGGCTGAACGCCTGCAGGCGCAACTGCCCCGGGTAAGGCAGCCACTGCGGAAAACCCTGTGCCTCGGTTTCCATCACCAGGTAATTCTGCCCGTTTTTCATCGACCGGCCAACATCGCCCCCAAAAGAAATTTCAAGGCCCGTCAAATGGTCCTGGCTTGGGTGATAGATGTCGACACCCGCAATATCCAGGGCCTTAGCAGCCGCAAAATGGTCCACTTCCGTTTGTATGCCGTATGAATAGCCATGCCAGTCGAAATCAAAATTATGGGTAATAAATTGGTTGGGGTGTTTATACTCCCGCACAATTGCTGCCTGCCATGCCAGGTAATCTGTTACCAGCTTGCGTTGAAATTTTGCAAACTCGGACGATAAACTCGCATTGATACTGCCACTAACCGAAGGGAAATCGTCCCAGTTGTTGATGCGGTTGCTCCAGTAGTCGAGGCCAAATGCTTTATTGATCGTATCCAGCGACTTGAATTTATCCTTCATGTATTGCTGGAAAAGGAGCTGAACATTCGGGCCGCTGGTGCCATAAGGCTTTGTTTCATTGTCCACCTGGTAGCCTATTATTGCCGGGCTGTCCTTCACGTGCTCCATTATTTTCCGGATGATGTTTTCGGCATAGGCGCGGAAATGCACATTGGTGATGTCCATATTCTGCCGCGCACCGTACTGATTTTGCCCTCTCGGCGTAGTCGCTAAAATATCAGGGTATTTTTTTACCAGCCATGTTGGCACGGCATAGGTAGGCGTGCCCAGGATCACATGGATGCCGGCTTTACCCATGGCATTTAAAACACTATCAATATGGCTGAAATCATAAACGCCTTCCTGCGGTTCTTCCGTACTCCAGGTCGATTCGGCTATACGCACCACGTTTATTCCCGCGGCTTTCATCATTTTCACATCCGTTTCCAGGCGGTGATACGGCATGTATTCATCATAATAAGCCACACCATACAACAGTTTGTTACCGCTGATCTGGGCCATCAATTGTGAACACGAAAAGAGCAAAATAATAAAGGGACTCAACAGTTTTGCCTTAAGCTTTATGCTTCTCATATTAAGTTTTATTAGAATTGGTAAGTGGAATTATGAACAGGTTAAGATAAGTTTTTTAAGTGTGAAAAATACAATAAAAAAATTGAATTGGAGGGGGAAATAAGGCGAGTGTTTTATTCAAGGTAATACTTGTATTATAAACGTGAATTATTGGTTGGTGATTATTAGTCGCTTTGTTGCCTGTCGCCGGGGTGTGAGCGGAGACGCGCAGCGGCTACGTTAAAAACAATTGCGGGAGTATGGAGCAAAATATTGCTGAATTTTAGGGAAGACAATGCCCCGATTTCCCGCAAAGCGTTCCATTTTTACACGTGGAACGCTTTGAAAAATTTTGATTATCAATGATTTAACTTTACGCGCATCAGAAAGACATCCCACTTTTGTAAATGGAACACCTGAGCACTACGGAAGACAAATTTTCAACAACCATTTACTTCAAAAACTACAAGATTTGTATTCACAAAAATAGCCAGCTTCGTTAACAATGCGGGCTATCAGTCGGCTCCAAAGGAGTCTTCTGGATGGCGTTACGAGAATTCCACCTTTATGGCATTGGCCGCGTTGTACCAGAAGGGTATGTTATTTCTGCAGCCTTTTTGCGTAATAATTTATTTGTCTGAACAAGTTTTTAACCCGATTGAACAAGCTTAATTTGGCAACACCCCTTTCAACCATCATATATTTATGGCGATGTTTTTCTGCGACCGAATGCCGACCTGTCAAACCCACCGTAGCTGAATCCCCCAGTCCCGCCATCTTTTGATATTCACAATTTTTTTTACAATGAAAATCAAAGTCGCTATCTATGGTACCTGAATTAAAATTAAACTCCTTTGGACCATAGTATTGTCCCCGCGGCTGTAAACAAAGCGATAGTAGCTGTTGCATTTCCATACCCGCCAAACCCAGGCTGAATACAAATACATTTTCCCCGCGATTTACAAAGTGGTCTTTAGGCAACGATTTAATATACGTCGGATCTTCTAACAAACCAGATTGCTCCAACGCCACATCTTCCGGGGTAAATTGCCCGAGACAGCATAAACAACTTCTTTCAGGGCCTACGGTATGTACCTTCCACCGGGCCTGGTCAAGATTTGTAATCCGTTTGTTGGGGTTTGTATCGATACCGCCGTCTATTACAGGTATCATGTGCGCGTAAGCTATGAAATTCAACAAGAACCGCGGCCACGGCCTATCCACACAGGAGAAAAGCACATCACAATCCAAAGCACTTTTAAAGCCTTTTTCTTCAATTAAGCTATAAGGAACAGCTGTTATTTGCACATCTTTTCCTACCTTAATACGATCCAGGCGATTTTGAATTTCAAACACCTTCGACTTTCCAACGGAATCTGGGCCGATGCCTTGAAGCCGATCCAGATTTTTAGCTTCAACTGTATCAAAATCCAATAACATTATGTTTTGTATCCCGGTTTTTAGTAAAGCTTCCGCAATTATAGAGCCTACACTACCACAGCCTATAATACCAATTTTCAGTCTTGAAATATCAGCTTGTTTCTGATCCCCCCAGGCGGATACTGTTCTTAGAAAAGCCTCGTCAAATATTGGTAACGGAAGTAATTTGTCATAAAAGGTGAGTTTTAATCCCCTACCGATTACCCTAACGGATTCACAAAAATGTCGTACGTATTGCCTCGGGGCTTCTTTTATCCAAAATCTTCCGCTCCAGGCTTCGTCGGTACCAATGGTCATGCCAACTAAAGGCATACCGGTAATTGATTTTACCCGAGGGGCAAGCATTTCTTCAGCTTTGATATCGTCGTTGCTCATAAACTGCCAGCCGCTGGAAGGATGACTATGCATAAAGCAAACGCCGCAACCTTTTTTTAAGGCCAAAGAACCAACACGATCAAAAAATGCTGCGTTAAAGCTCACATTACCGTGAACGTTTCTGTCACCTTTTAAAGGCAACACTATTTCGGTAATTAAAGCCGAACAGCGTTGCAGCCCGCTTGACAGTTTATAGAATGCAAAACATAAATCTTCCTGTCCATCATCTCTTACAAGATGCCCTTTTAGTTGCCGCTGTGCGGCCTCGCTTATTACTATACTATATTTCATCAGAAGTCAAATAATGTTCTTAAAAAACAGATGTATTCTTTTACAGTCTTTTCCGATTCATTCCAGCCATGGAAAGGCCTGCTCCAATATTGAAAGTTGTCATTCGGCACCATGCGCGCATGTATACCGTCGAATGGCGGCAAAGGCCCAAACGTCTTGATTGGCAATAACTGCGGGCTGATATAGGGCCCTGATGGTGGAACAAGAGGAAACTGAGGCGCGTTTAACGCCACCTCAATCTCCTGACCTATAAACCTTCCATGGGGGACAGTATATTTAAAGGATACAAATCCCCCCGGATAATTCGGGTTTTCTGGATAAACGGTTGTTTGGTAACCCAGCTCCTCAAGCTGTCTTACGATTTCAGGTGTTCCCATTGCTAATTACGATACGGTAGTACTGGTTATTTTACAGCTGCTGAATTTCATACAGTCAACGATACCTATAATGTGGTCGGGATCGTTTTTATATGTAATGTCCGTATGGCCGATGATCTGCTTTAAATAATGCTTTTGCGGATCGAGGCCTGCCAGCACCATGATTTCTTTAGGTGTCATTAACAATTCGGTCACCGGGTATTTTTCATCGTCGACCTCAATGCTAATAGACCGGTAAGGCTTTACTAGGAATGCCTCTACACTAGGTTTCTTCAAATCAACTTCCTCTTTTAGCTCAATAGGTTCAAACTCGCGGTCAGTTAATTTCATCAGCACTTCATAATCGGCAGAGTTATGAAGGCCTAATAACGTGAGTAATTCTTCACCGTTTATCAATTGTTTTGCTGATTTAAACAGTTTGCCGTTAATGGTCAGTTCAAAAATGTTATTTTCCATGATTCTTTAATTTACTAAGTGATAAAGCCTTTGTCGGCCTTCTGATAATAGATGCTGATGAAAATGATTTTTTTGCCATCCCTTGCGGCAAAACTTTTTTTTAATAGCGCGGCAAAAAACTCGAAGTTTACAGCAGTTATTGTATATGGAGCTGATAAAAAATAAAAAAACGCTTTCAACCCAGGAGTTGCTGGATCGGTTGAAAGCGGAAAACTGGGAAAAGCTGATCAAACAGCTACATTATTATTCATTAAACAGATTGAAGAAATTCCCGCAGGTAGGTGAACGATTTAACATAGTTAACCTATCAAATCATTTTGCCGATGAAGCAATCCGGCAGATTTGGACAGAGGAAAGAATATGGGATGTGGAACAATACCCTAGTTTATATGATTTCCTAAAAGGAGCCATTGATAGCATTCGATCTAATTTTTTAAAATCGAAAGAAGTCATAACCACCACATTTATTGATGAGGTTATTGAAAACTCCGCTAAAGATTCGACCAGCGACCCCCAGGCCCTGCTAGAAGCAAAGGAACTCGAAGAAATGGTAATGCAAATATTCAGCAGCGATCCCGAAGCCTTCCAGGTGTTTGATTGTTTAAAAAATGAACTACCGCCCCGCGAGATCAGCATAGAATTAAATATACCTATAAACCAGGTATACAATGCTGTTAAACGAATAGAGAGAAAATTGACCGAATTAAGAAAAAACATAACTCAATAATTATGGAAAAGATAAATAAGATAGAGGATTTATATCTAAACTCCTTGCTGAAAATAAGTGATCAAGATGAAGAAACCACACAAAAACTGTTGGAAAATGAAGGTATTGATGGCGTTAGCATTGTCAATAAAACCCTAAAAAATATTGAAAACTATAAATTTGCTTTGATGGAAAAGATAGCGGCAAACCAAGAGCAACAGTTAATGGGGATAATAATGGGAAAAATCGATACATTAATGCAAAAAGTCCCTGAACGTATTACTGCACTAATCAACTCATTTGTACAGCCTCATGCACCAGCTTTCCGCTTTAAAAGCGCATCCTACAGTGAGGATATCTCTGAAGTGTTTGGCCTTATTGACCCGCTCCTGCTACTAGATCAACTAACAGCGATTGAGCAAGAACTAAAGTAATATTGCTCGCACCGATATAGAAAAGCGCAGATACCTGCGCTTTTTTTATTTATATTCGTTCCAAATTAAAATTATCAACAATCGCCAAAATGCTATAAGATTCTAAAAATCAAGCATTTGCAATTGTTTTGTTAGTTTTTGTTAATAAGAAAACAAGAATTACAATTCGCAAAATTGAACCTTTGTGGAAAATTGTAGTTAAGTTTATATGTCATTAATTTGTCACTATCACTTACGCTAAAGCCAATTTATGTTGAGATCCCACAACCAGCAAGACGTTGAGCTTGATTTTTTTACCTCATTTTTAGATCATGCGATCAACGGAGAAGAAGCGTATATCGCTATTGTTAAACCAATCATTTTGGAAGCAGCCCGTTTGGCACGGGATGAAACAAAAATAGCAGACGTTGATCGTACTGGGTTGAACATTAAGCTTCGATTATATGATTGGGGTTCTACTCTGTTGATGCCAATTTATGCAGATAATCTAACCCAGAACTTACCGATGGTCCTGACAATTATTAATAACAGTAGAGCCGCCGTTACGGCTTAACTGTAAAGGTCGGATCAATGGAGTATAGTCAGCTACTGGACCTGCATTTATCGCAATGTGAAATATTCCTCAGCAAAGCTCAAAATAATAGCTATTCAGACCTCGATAAACAAAATTATCAAAATAACCTGACAAGCCTTTTTTACGCTATAAAATCAAACCTCCCGGCAGAGCTAAATGAGAATAATCTTTTCGTTATCCAGGGACAATTAAACTTTATAGCGAAGAGTTTGGAATTTTTGATGGATAGCACTTTGAATACCATTCCCTTTGAGGTAGTGTCCTGTCTAAATCTCGCTATGGATGACTGGATTCCGGAAGAAACTTTTATAATTGTTACTAGTTTAAATAATGATATTGATGCTTACAGCTTTGATGAAAAACTAGCTAATGAGGATTATATATACGATTCCATTTTCGCAGGATATGGAATTTCATTTGAAAAACGTCTTGTACAAATTAATCTTCCATTAATACTAGCGCGGGACTATTTTTCTTCGGTTATCCTATATCATGAACTTGGGCACTTCATAGATCTTTATTATGGTATGTCGAAAAGGATGGCCACAGAATTAATTAAGTGCCCGCCACACGAATGGACAAAAATCCAAGAATATTTCGACTTCCATCAAAATCCGTTAAAAATTAAGCGTCTCAAAAATCATTTGGGAGAATATTTTTGTGATCTATTCGCCGCACAGTATATCGGTAAAACGTCTAACCATTATTTGAATTATTTAGAATCGAAGGGTGCTGACCGCACCTACGGAAGTCATCCGTCCAGTAATAATAGATTGGCAATTGTGAATGATTTTCTTGAAAGTAAACCCAATCCATTAGTTGAAATCATAAAAAAATACATCCAAGAGATAACTAAAAGCGATCTGACCAAACGTTATAAAGTACTTAATTCAGATGATTTTTATAATTTCTTGCCCTTAGAGTTAGGGAATTCAGGTGAATTGCATGGTATTTTTCCCTATGCTTGGAAAATTTGGCTAGATGGAGCAGAAAAATTCAAATCAAATGCCGGAATAGAAGGGGAACTACCGAGTAAAGTGATCTATAAATCGCTCAACAACCTAATTGAGAAATCCATCGGTAACTATTTTATACTTAAAGATTGGGAGGGGCTTAAGGTCTCATGAGCGGATTTGCTTCTGGTAAAACAATAAAGGAGTTATTGAATACCCAAAAACTAATCATTAGACCATTGCTGGAGAAATCACAAATTTCACACATCGGCATAGATTTCAGACTCGGCTGTAATTTCTTAGTATCAGTTCACGGCCGCGAGGCCTTTATAGACACTTCGTTAAATAACGCGACCGGTGCGGGTCAACGGGATGTTAAACGCTTTTTCCAAGAGTCACGCCGGCAATTAGGAGAAACATTTATTTTATATCCGAATCAAACGGTGCTAGCGAGCAGTTTAGAATACGTTAAAATGCCAAAAGATCACCTGCTCACTCTGTATATGCGCAGCTCCTATTCGCGGTTAGGTTTAACTGTGTCGACAATTGTACAACCGGGTTATTGCGGCTGCCTTTCAATTGAACTCACTAATAACAACAATAACCCGATAAATTTAGTTGTTGGCGCGCGCGTATTTCAGGGCGTTCTTTTGCCGTCAGATGACGAAACAAACTATTTTAGTAATCCACGTAAATATGTTTGCAGTGTACGACCTGAACCCTCTGCTGCTATATCCGACGGCGATATTAAAACGTTATCTGATTTATGGAAATCAAAAAATAAGCGATAAATATACGCTGCCAGCACAAAATATAGGAGATTTCTTTCAGCTGGCGTTGCATAACTAAGGGGCAATTCGCACTATAGATTTACCCCCTTCCGGCGCGTATGTCTCATGGGCTTTTGAGCAGCGACCAATCCTCTCCGCTAAGTGGCCAACACGTACGCAACGCTTCTTACCTTTGCTCTCTTCGCTCGTGGGTTAGCCTTGTGTTATTTCTTCCCAACCAGCATATGCTTTTTTAAATTTACCTTTTTTGGTCACGATACCGGCATCGTTCAGTGAGGAAATAGCTTCTTTTTTGGTCATAGTTCTGGCCTTCGCGATGGCAGCATTAGCGATCTCAAAAAGTTTAGCCAGGTCTTTATCACTCATTTTGAAGATGGTTTATACAAAGTTAGTTGATTTATCATACAAACCCTATGCCCGGAATCAGCTATTTCCATCGCTAAAGTGCTACCGACACTTTCACACCTCACCATACGCCGTAATCCGTTTTAAAATACGCGACAATATCAACGCAAAAATTACATAGCCTGCAAATATGATATATCCCGGCTGCAGTGATGTATTGTTTTCCGTTATGGCATTCAACGAGCCGCTATGAATGTTTAAATTGGAAAGCTGGCTTTTGATGATGCCGTTCAGGCCAATATAGGTCATGAGGATACCCACCACCATCACATCGGCCATATCCCACTTGCCCGACTCAAACGCCAAATATCTCACCACCCTGTTTTCAGCAATTCTCTTCGGGCTTACGATATGAATTCCCTTCGCTATCATCCTTAACATCGGCAGCACAATAATAAATAACAGGATAAGTATACCCACCAATACAGCGTCGGGCTTGGTTTGGCTCACCAATGCTTTAACTATGCTGAATATGCTTTTACTTTGGAAAAACAATACCTGGTTGTCAAATGCCACCTTTTCGCCCATCAGCGTAAAATTGAAGGTCTGTATCCGTGCATCTACCTGTATAATAGTTGCAGTTATACCCACCACCAATAAAATCAAAGCAAACAATAGCGACATCACAAAAAGCGGGGTATGCAGGTGCACCTGGTTTCGCATTAATAGCCATAGGGCAAGTGCAAATACCACACAGCCCAGCATAGCGTATGCGTAGTTGTAAGTAACTGTACGGATGGCGGCTAACCGGGTATCTAAATTTTTGTTAAACTCGTCGGCACCGGCAACGTGGTATTTGCTGAATAAGCTTTTGGTAACTGCGGAGTCTGCCTCGTAAGTGCTGTCATAGGTTTGGTTTTCAAGCTGGGTTAGCTTGCTGGTTGCAATATTTTTCAGTCGTTTGGTGCTTGCCGGGCTGCTTACCTTGTCTATTATCGTTTTCGAAAACCCCGGTACCTGTGCCTGTATATCATCCGCATTCACCATGGCATTAAATGCCAGTTTCTTCAGCTTGCCTCCCAATGATTTTTGGGGCTTATTGATCTCTGCCACCGTCTTATTCACAAAACTGTGCAGCTGTTGTTCTACCTGTGCCTGCAAAGCTTTCTTTTGCGCACGGGTCATATGAAAATCACTTACCTGCCGATTAATAACTTCCGCTATTCTTTCGCGCCACTTGTCGACAGAAAATATACCGAACGTGATATTGTTTACTGTACTGTAATCCTCTTTGATCTGCTCCTGTTCGCTGGAAAGTGCCTGCAGGCGGTAGCCAAAATAAGCCTCACCGCAAAGCAGGACACCTAACCCGAGAATGAGTATGATATGGGGCAATCCGAATTTCCTTGCCGCGGTATTTTGCTGGTTACTTGTCAATGCTGTAACTGATTATTTAATATTAATGCGAATCGTAGGGTGTAATAGCCTTCAGAATGGTAGAAAGCACCAATCCGAATAAAACGAAACTGATAAAAATGATATAGCCGGGCTGCAACGCCGTGTTATTTGTTGTGATGATGGTTAACGCATCACTCTTAATATTCAGGCTGGCCAGCTGCCGCTCCAATAAGCCATTCAAGCCGATATAAGTCATTAATATGGCGATAACAATAACATCGGCCATACTCCATTTGCCCGATTGAAATGCAAAGTATTTGATCACTTTATTTTCGGCCAGCTTCCTTTTGCTTAGCAGGTGAATGCCGGTAGAGCTTAATTTCATGATCGGGAACAGGATACTAAAGGCGAGTATCAAAATACCAACCCCTATGGAATCAACAGCCGGCTGTTTTATCAGCACTTCCACCACGTCCAAAATACTTTTACTTTGAAAGAACAATACCTGGTTTTTAAAAACTACGTGCTCCCCTAAAAGCACAAAGTCGAGCGAGCTAACGCGCGCATCTACCTCTACCATTGATGCGGTTAAGCCTACCGCCAGCAGGATAAATGCGAATAACAGCGACATTATAAAAAGTGCCGCGTGCAATTCAACCCGTTTCCTGAATATCCACCAGAGCATCAACACCGCCACAATGCAGCCCAGCATACCAAACGAATAATTATACGTTTGCGCCCGGATACTGTTCAGCGATGCGGTAAGCTTTTTATTAAGTTCTTCGGACGAGGAGACCTGGTATTTCTTAAACATAATATTCCTCACCGAGTCATTTGCAGTAATCGTGCTATCTAAATAGCCGCTTTGCTTTGCCTCGTCAAACTTGCTCATCGCCAGGTTGCTCAACTTGCTTTTGTTTTTAGGATTATCAATTTTGGCGATGATCTTTTTTGCGAAAGCGGGTACCTGGGCTTTTATGGTGTCGGTATTAACAAAGGTTTTAACCGCCAGTTTTTTAATCTTTCCGCCCAGCGAGGTTGGCTTTTTGTTGAGCAGGCCTTCGGCCTTGTTAATGAGTGCAAGTAGTATTTGCTGCACCTCTACCTGCAGATCCTTTTTCTGTTTCGGCGTAAGCGTAAAGTGCTTAACCTGGTGATTTACAATACCGGTTATTTTATCCTGCCACTGCGTAACCGAAAACAGCCCGAGCGTGATGTTATTTATATCGGAATAGTCGGACTTGATTTGTTCCTGCTGCTTTGAAAGGGTATGCAGCTGGTAGCCGGAATAGCCTTCGCCGCATAAAAGCACAGCAAGGCCAAGGATCAGCAATAGTCGGGTGACGTTAAATCCCTTAACGGTATTATTTTGTTTTGTCGCGGTCAAATGGATTGGATTAAAAAGTTGACCGTAGTATAACTGCTTTGTGGTGTAATTGTTTGCGGGAGATAAAACGGCTAAATATTGCCCAAAGAAAAAGCCTTCAGAAATTTATCCGAAGGCTTTTGTTGTATCAGTGATAGCCAGCAGCAAGTATAAAAACCTATGCGGCTGATTTTACAATTTTGGCAGGTTAATACTTCAGCAAAATAAATCCTGTTTTAGTTTTCGCTTCGGCCCCGTCCTTATAATCCAATTTATAAAAATAAGTGCCGGCAGGCTGCAGTCTGCCGTTTTTGCCCGAATGCCCGTCAAACGCTACAGAAGTATTGTTATACCCCTTTGCTTCAAATACAAGCACGCCGTTGCCGCTCATAATAGAAATATTGTTATCCGGGTAGTTAGTTATTCCATCAATGGTAAGTACGTCATTATTACCGTCGCCGTTCGGCGAAACTCCCTGCCGAACAGTTATACCGTCGGCCGGTAAACCGGTTGTTGGTTGTTCATATTGCGCCGCCATACCTGGTGCAGCCCTGGTTACTGTAATAATATAGCTTTTGGTGGTTACGCCGTCCTGCGCCGTTACCACGGTAGTGACGATATTATCGCCCACGCTCAATGCAACGGCCTGCGATGTTGCGCCCGAGGCAACACTCACGCCATTAACTTTTATAGTAGCGGTAGCATCCTGCGCGGTTGGGACCACCTTCAGGCTGGTTTCGCTGTTGGGTACCGCCGTTGTATAATTTTTATAGCCGGGGCCGGTGGCAGTTGCCAGTGTGGTAACCGGGCTTAGTTTTAAGGTTGTAAGCAACGCATTGTTCGACAAAGTTACGCCTCTTGTAACGGTTATTGTATAAGTCTGAACGGTTGTGCCGTCCTGCGCCGTTACCGCCACAGTAATAATATTTGCCCCTACAGCCATCGGCAGGTTCGCTGAAGCCGAACCCGACATAACCGGTACTCCGTTAACGTTTACAGTTGCAGCTGCCTGGGTAGTGGTGGGCGTTATCGCTACAGATGATACGGTGTTTGGTATGTCAGCAGTATAACTTACTGTACCCGGAGCAAATGCTGGTGTTAAAGAACCCGCGCTTAAAGTCAGGCTTGAAAGCGTTGCAATGCCAGATGGGGCACGGGTAGCAGTAATTATATAGCTTTTTGTAGTTACGGCGTCCTGTGCTGTTACTACTACGCTAATAACATTGCTGCCCACATTTAATGGTATTGCCTGCGAAGCCGAAGCTGATGCCACGGTTATGCCGTTCACTTTTATAGTTGCGGTGCCGTCCTGGGTAGTGGGCGTAACCGTTAAGCTTGCCTCGGCATTGGGCACGTTGGTTGTATAATTTTTATAACCCGGGCCGCTAACTGCCGTAAGCGCTGTCGACGGGCTTACTTTCAAGGTTGTGAGCAAGGCATTGGTTGATAATCCGGCTGCCGCTCTCGTTACCGTTGTAGAGTAAGTCTTGGTAGTTGTACCATCCTGCGCCGTTACTACGGTAGTTATGGCATTCGCACCTTCGGCCAGTGGCAGGCTTGCAGAAGCCGAGCCTGAGGCTACCGCCGCGCCATTTACTGTTATCGCAGCGCCCGCGTCGGTTGCAGTTGGGGTTACCTGTATGCTTGCGGTGGCGTACGGAACTATGGTTGTATAATCGGTAGTAGCAGTCGCAAATACCGGGGACAGTACGCCCGCACTTAAGGTGTAATTTGACAGTGTAGCTATAGTCGGCAGGGCACGGGTAGCAGTAATTAGATAGCTTTTGGTGGTTACGCCGTCCTGTGCAGTAACAATCACGTTAATTACGTTGCTGCCCACATTTAATGGTATGGCCTGTGATGCTGTACCTGTTACCACCGTAACGCCGTTTACTTTAATAGTTGCGTTGCCATCCTGCGCGGTTGGCATAACCATCAGGCTTGTTTCGGTGTTGGGTACATTAGTTGTATAATTTTTGTACGCCGGGCCGCTTACTGCGGTAAGTGTGGTTATCGGGTTTAGCTTTAAGGTGCTTAAAGCAGCATTGGTTGATAAATTGCCCGCAGCCCTTGTTACCGTTACCGTATAAGTTCTTGTTGATGTGGCGTACTGGGCGGTAACTACCGTAGTAATAACATTTGCGCCTTCGGCCAGTGCCAGGGTTTGTGAAGGTGATCCCGATGTTACGGCCAAACCGTTTACCGTTATGGTGGCCTTTGCATCACTGGCGAAAGGCGTAATTTGTAATGATGCTATGGCATTTGGCACAATTGCCGTATAGTTTGTTTGTGTTGTTGCAAATACCGGGGTCAAAACACCCGCACTTAGGTGCAAATCATAAAGGTCGGCGCCATTAACTGTTTTAATGTTTACTATGGCAGATGCAAGCCCATATTTATTATAAGCAACAACAGGGTAATCTGTAGCAGGGGTTGTGGCTAGCGGTGTGCCGCTGATCGTCCCGCTATCATAATCAAAATTTAGCCCGGCGGGCAAAGGCAACCCGATAAAAAAGCCGCCCAGCGGTACAAATTCCTTAACAGCGTTGTTGTTAGAATCATTTACGTATATAACATGTTTAGGATCGATGGCTATGCCTGATGGAGAATTCAACCCCGAAGCGATGGTAACCGCCGCGCCTCCCGACACAGGTAGTTCTTTTATATTGCCGAGGTTCAATTCTGCATAAAACACATTACCGGCAACATCCACCGCAACCCCTGAAGGATTGTTGACGCTGGAGAGCGAGGTGGCAGTATTGCTTCCTGCGGGTATTTTTTGTATTAAATTGCTGCCACTATCGCTCACATAAATATTTCCTGCGCCGTCAACAGCAACTCCTGTTGGATGCTGAAACACCGGCCCTACAGTTACTGCGCTACCGCCACCTGCAGGAATTTTCTGTACCAGCCCATTACCCAGGTTTGTGACATATATATTGCCGGCTGCATCTGCTGCCAGGCCCGATGGACCATTTAGGCCTGTTGCCACAGACACAACGGCACCGCCCCCTACGGGTATTTTCTTTACAGCATTGTTCCCGTTATCAGCCACATAAACGTTGCCCTGGGCATCTGCCGCTACACCCATAGGCGAGCTAAATCCGGACGCAAGAACAACAGGACTCCCGCCACCGGCCGGAATTTTCTTAACTGTATTTGTCAGTAATTGCGAGAAATAAATATTCCCGGAATTATCAACCGCCACATTTGAAAGGTTACTTAATCCCGATGCCACAGTTACCGCTTTTGTTGTGCCTGCAGGAGCAACAAAATTGCTGTTTGGCACCAGCGGTGTAATAACAGTATCTGCTTTGTATATCTGCGGGGTATTATAGCTTAAAACAGGTTTGGTTGCCGGGATTACCTTAATGTTAATCGTTGTTGTATAACCGCCTTTGCCTTCGATAGTCCCTGTTATGTTAAAATTTTTTGCGGCAAGGGTTGTGGTAGGCGTACCACTTATAACGCCGGTATGATAGTCAAGAACCAAACCATCTGGCAGGAGAGGAAACACCGAATATCCTACATCCACCGGACCACCGGTATTAACCGGCACAAGTGGAATGATAGCGTCACCAACTGTAAAAATATCCGGCGTTTTATAAGTTATATGAGGCTGCTCACCCCAAATCTGGATGGTAACGTTCGTAAACGACCTGCCGGAAGCATTAACTGCTGCGACGCTATATGTTTTTCTATTGGTCTTAATGGCCGGTGTTCCACTAATGATCCCTGTGTTGAAATCAAAATTTAGCCCAACCGGCATTTTGCCGTTTATATCAAAATTTGTAGCCTGTAGTTCTTTAATAGTCTGGTGCCCGCTATCGTTCACATAAATATTGCCATGCTCATTTATATACAAGCCTGTTGGTTGGCTAAAACCGGAGCCAATTGGCACCACGCTTCCGCCATTTTTCGGTATTTCTACTATTGTTGTGTTATTACTGTCCGAAAAATACACGTTTCCTGCAGCATCTACAGCTACACCATTGAGGTTACCGTTGCCACTGCCTAAAGTAGTAACAACGCCCCCGGCGTCAATCTTTTTTATTAAGTTATGTCCCCGGTCGGCAACATACACGTTGCCGGCTGTATCCAGGGCAATACCTGTAGGTGAATCAAAGCCAGACCCTAACGTTGTTACCGCTCCGCCACCGGCGGGGATTTTCTTTACCGAGCCGCTTATCCAGTCAGTAAAAAACAAGTTTCCCCATTTGTCTATGGCAAGTCCGTATGGCGCAATATTTCCCGACAACAGGTCAACAACAGTACCACCAACTATCCGAATTCTTTTGACAGCGTGGTTACCATAGTCTGCTACATAAACATAGCCTGCCGCGTCAGCGGCTACACCATAGGGCTGGTTAAACCCAATTGCTAACGTATCCGGAGCCCCACCGATAAAGGGGATCGTTTTTACTGCATTATTTCCGGTTTCTGTAAAATAAACATTTCCCGTAGGATCGGTTGTTACCGCGGCCAGGGTTCCGAGTGCAGATCTGAAATTGACAAACTTTCCGGTCGAAACCGCTCCCCCGGTATTAGTCGGTACAACTGGTGTAATCTGTGCTTTGGCGTAATAGTAATAGTATGGAATGCCGCCGTATTGTATTACTGGTTTTTGAGCATAGCAAAATAAACCCGCCAACACCAAAAATGCCGACAATACTGAACGTAAAATTTTCATCATAGTTTAATTTTCGGTAGTAAAGCTAAAATAATTTATCAAACAAAAGGGGAATAAATCAGGGCTAAGTAACTAATGGATAAATGGTTGTTCAAAAGTTAAAACGGGTTATTGTTAAGTTAAAAACGATAGCTACAGACACCACAAACGCCATATTATTAGCCGGGCCTAACCGGCGAAAAGCAAATATCCTGTTTGTTAGCCACGGGTTACAAGTCTGCCGGTGCCGGAATTTCACGCTGAAAAATCATCTATCATGTTAAACGTCGGCACAAAAAACAGGCTGCCCGTTTTGGCTGTGCTGAAGTCTAATATCCTGTCGTAATTCCCCGCAGGAGAGCCAATAAACATGTTATTCAGCATTTTCTGCACCGTGGTAAATGTGCTTGCATAAGCTATAAAATAAGTCCCCATTTCATTCGTCGACATATTGCCAAAAGGCATATTATCACGAACAATTTTAAGATCATCGCCAACATTAGCCAATGCTATGTGAGAGTTTGCTGGTTTTACATCGTCCGCCATTTCAATATCATTGGCTTTAGACCTCCCGATTACTTTCTCCTGCTGTTCAGTAGAAAGCTCTTTCCACGATGTTAAGTTGTGGACATACTTTTGCACAAACAGGTAACTTCCCCCTTTATAAGCGGCGTCCTCATCTCCCACCATGCTAAAGAGCTCCCTGTCCTGTCCCTGCGGGTTTTCGGTACCGTCAACAAAGCCTAAAATCGTGCGGCTGTCCCAATACCTGAACCCATGAATCTCTTCGGTACTTACAGCCACCGGGCTCAAAACATCAGTTATAGCGGATGCCATATCATAACATATGCTTGTATTATCTGCCCTGATATGAAAATGCAGGTCGCCCCGGGTAGAAACGGCCCTGTGTTTGCTGCCTGCGATGGGAGTAAAATTTACCAATTCTTTAGGCAAGGGCCCTGGCAGGTCAAGCCGGAGCCAGGCATCGTGTCCAATCCCCATCACACAGCTTGCACGCGAAACAGGGAAACGAACATTAACAGAATTATTGAGGTTGATGAGCAGTTTGCAAAGCTTACTAAAAACATCTTTGACGTCCAGGTTATCCTTAAAATCCCAAACCATAAATATGGTATTGTCATTGGTGTAGTCTGTTACATTTTGCGAATCGGCTTTCATGGGTAATATATCGTAATTGTGAGCTACGAAAATAACTAATCTCTGCTGCATTCATATATCCTGCCGGTACAGTTATGGGCATAAAAAAAGGAAATATTCATTTAAGAATATTTCCTTTTGCTGTTTCAATAAATAAGCAACAGCTGCTTCGTAGTTTCAATTGGTGACCTGAGCCGGCTAGTGTCATGTCACTCAAACATTGACGGTTAGTCTTGAGTTCTAAATCAGAAAAGGCAAGAATTCGACTTACGACTCCCGACTAAAGACTACTGACTTAACACTATTCGTCTTTCGGTTCCCAAAGCTCAATGATATTGCCTTCAGGGTCCAGCACATGGATAAACTTGCCGTAGT
Source organism: Mucilaginibacter sp. (assembly GCF_025359345.1). Lineage (GTDB taxonomy): Bacteria > Bacteroidota > Bacteroidia > Sphingobacteriales > Sphingobacteriaceae > Mucilaginibacter. The sequence continues at coordinate 322,211 of NZ_JANYGQ010000036.1, read as the reverse complement.
CATATTCGGCAATTTCATCAACAATGGTCACGTTTTCGCTTTTAAGTTCTTCAAGCAGCGCAACCAGGTTTTCTACCCGGTAATTTATCATAAAAGGCTTTTCGGACGGATTAAAATACTTGGTATCCTGCGGAAATGTACACCAGGATGTCGATCCTTTTTTTGACGGATCATCGGCATCTACCCACTCAAACGTAGTTCCGTATGTGCTGGCCGGCAATCCAAGGTTTTTGACATACCAGTCGTTCATAGCTTTCGGGTCGTTGCATTTAAAGAATACGCCGCCCAAGCCCGTTACTTTTTTCATATTTATCCAGTTTTATTTTAATCTATGCGTTTGCTACAATTGGTTTCGATTTCCTTTTAAGTATAAGGGCAGCAATAAGCGATACCACAACCCCAACCGGGACAATCTCTGTATAAGTAAGCATCGCGTTGAAAAACGGGTTTTTATACATTTTGATGTACCCGGCCATTGCTGCCATTTCTTTGTCAATGCGCGCCTGGCTTGCGTGGTTAGTTTTCAGGTCGGCCAACTTTGTCGCGGCGAATTTTTCCATATAATCGGGGATGAAAAAGTAATAGTCAATCAGCCATACCCCCACATACACGGTTGAGGCCACAGCAGTTATCAAAAGCCCTATTTTTACGGCCTTGCCAAAACTAATTGTGCCATCATTATAATTATCCCTAAAATTTTTAACGCCTACAAAAATTAACGAGAAGGCCAGCACCATTGATGCATACCCAAAAAGCAGGCTCTCATTCTCGCTCATATTGACCGTAAAAACCTGCATACCAAATATAAACCACGAAATGCTAATAAGGCCCCCTATAATGCCGCAAGTAACAATTATCTTTTTCATCTTTTCTTTAATTAAGTTTTAAATCCTGTCCAAAATTGCAGTAACGGCTTATGTTTCGGGTCATACTTTTGGGTGATTTTTCAAAAAAAGGCTATTATCATACTAAAGAATGATGCGCATCAGGGTATCAGTCCCAAGCGCTTTGCCATTTCAATGGCTTGTGTGCGCCGTTCTACTTCCATTTTTAAAAAAAGGTTCGAGGTATGGGTTTTTATGGTATTTAATGATACAAACAGCCTTTCAGCAATTTGCTGATTGCTTAACCCATCGGCTATTAATTGTAAAACTTCCAGTTCCCTGGCGCTTAAACGCAGCCGGTTTACTTCAGCTTCGTTTAAAACAAAATTGGACCCTGCGAACACCGTTTTTTCAACTATAATAGTTTCTACCTTTGGCTTTATCAGTTTTATGGCGAGCCATATACCCAGTCCGGTAAAAACCAGCGCTATAGTGCCCGCATAAATTTCAAAAGCATGATCGATAATAATAAAGCGCCATTCCAGCCATTTTAGTAACACCAATAACAAAGCAAGCGATACGCCATAAATTATAATTTGCTTATTCTTTGCAGAAATCATGAACGTCATTGTTGGCTGTTGGATGTTTAAAAATAGGTCTTTATAGCGAATATATCATCATGTTATAACCCCAATTAATTGCACAACAATTCGATTCAATAAGCAGGCCGAATTAAAAAAGTCAACCCGTATTTTGAGTTGACTTTTTTTGATTAATTACCGGTTTAAATAAATTGGTAACGCTTTCCAGAAAATTTACCGGAGGCGGCAAAAATTAGGTTATCTGAAATACAGAGATTTAATTTGATATGATAATAAAGGTTCATTTCCGAACGATTTTCACTAGTGCTTAAATCAATCAGTTTAATGATTTTAAAATATTTACATACGGTATTTCAATTATAAAATTTACAGTCCCGGGCCTTTATCAGGCAGATTTTTCCTTTTAATCAGATAATTTATCGTGGATTTGGTGCCGAAAAACAGGCCATATGCGGGCGAAAAATTCAAAAAATACAAAATTTGTTGAATTTTTTTTCAACATTTTTCGAGGTTTGATTTGTCGCTTTTGTTTTGAAATTCATAGCATACCGGGTAATAAATAGTGAAAAAAAATGCTGTTTAGTTTAACTAAAACGAATATTTGTACTTATTTATTAATCGGTATTGCCCGTGTAACTGCTACACGTTGCAGGTGTCTTTTTTAGTTTATGGGCAATATAAATGTATCTATGATTAAAATATTTATTAAATATTAAATTAATGTTGATCCGATTTAATATATTTATCGTAAGAACAACAGGCTGGCCAGCTAATGATTGTTTAAGTATTAATTAACTAGTAACAAATAACAGTACCGACAAATGAAAAAACAACTCTTACTTAAAATTGGGGTATGCATGGTATGTGCAGCTTCATTGCTACCAGCTTGTACTAAAAATAATCAGGGCGTCGAAAAAAAGGCTGACCCTACACTAGTCTCAGCCGCCGTTACCCAGAAGATCTCCGATCTTGGTTTTAGCACAGATGATGTGCGCAAGGTGGGTGATAATTACCTGGTAGAAGGCGATATCATGTTAACCCCGGCGAACCTTTCGGAGGTCAGCACCAGCCCAACCCTGAGGATTGCTGAAACAGAGCAGTACCGGACGACCAACCTGGTTAAAAGTCTTCCACGAACCATTACTGTGTCCATTTCAAATTTGCCTACAGTTTATGCTACAGCCACAGCTAACGCTGTAGCACGCTATAACGCGTTAAACCTTTCGCTTAAATTCCAGGTGGTAAGCAGCGGCGGTGCCATCCAAATCATTGGTTTTAACCAGGGTCCAAGCGGTGGTTTCATCACCTTAGGATCTTCGGGTTTCCCAACTTCATCCGGCAACCCTTACAATCAGATCCAGCTTAACACCAATGCGCAGGCTTATGGAACTAATCCTGATGTAGGATATGTTACTTCCGTAATTCAGCACGAAATGGGGCATTGCATAGGCTTCCGTCATACCGATTACTTTAACCGTGCCTTAAGTTGCGGCGGAGCTAAAAGTAATGAGGGTACTGCGGGTATCGGGGCTGTTCATATCCCTGGTACACCAACCAAAACTTTTGATGCGGCTTCATTCATGCTGGCCTGCTCAAACGGTACCGACCGTACATTTAACGCGAATGATGTAATAGCATTGGATTATTTGTACTAAAATTTTTATCGTATTGCTTCTTATTGATCAACAAAGTAGTTTTACTAACTAAAGGGGAGCATAACTCCCCTTTAGTTTATTATGCAGTATGATTAAAAAATCACTTTGTTTTGTTCTGGTATTTTTATGCTTTCAACTCGCCCTGGCACAAAAGCCAATGAGCGATAAAGCTATTGCCGGGCTTTATAAAAGTGCACCTGCGGCCAGGTTATTAAACACCAGTAACGATATTAACTATTACCTGGTTAAATTTAAGGAACCTGCTAAGGTTGATATTAAAAAACTCCGCCTTGTAAAAAGAGTATCCTATAATTTTTATGTAGTAGCATCGGCTGCTGATTTATCAGGCGATAAAAACATACAGGAAGCCACACCCGTAGGCTCATTGTGGAAAGCCACGGATAATTTGTTGCTGCTTTTACAAAAACATCCTTCCAGCAAGCAATCTGTCGACTTATCAATCACTTCCAGCAGCGATTCGGTAATAACAGCTATTAAAAAATATGGTGAAATAACCGTTCAAACCGCAAATACAATCACGGTAAACCTGGCCTTACAACGCCTGCCTGATCTGTTACAAGAGCCGTATGTTATTTTTGCAAATGTTACCCGCAAGGCTCATGCCGAACTGGTAATTAATGATATTGACCTGGGTGTAAACCATATCTCGGCTATCGCCGATAATTATCCTGCTATTAACGGCAGCGGTATAAACATTGGCATTAAAGAACAGCGTTATGATGATGACCTTGATTTGCTTGGCCGCTCGTTCAACTCGTTCCAGGCGGCGGCTATTACTTCAGGGCATGCCACCACTATGGCTACCCTAATTGGGGGCAACGGCAATTCATTTATCCGGGGACTTGGCGCAGCACCGAAAGTAAGATTCACCTCATCCGACTTTGCCCGCCTGATGCCAGATAGTACCGCCATTTTTAAAGCCTTTGATATTGGCGTACAAAACCATTCTTACGGCACCGGTATCGAGAATTATTATGGGGCCGAGGCTGTTGCTTATGACCAGCAAGTGATGGAGAATGATTCGATCACCCATGTGTTTTCGTCAGGAAATATCGGCACATCAGCGTCTGCAACAGGGGTATACAATGGCATTGCAGGCGTAGCCAATCTCTCAGGCACCTTTAAGCAAGCAAAAAATGTGCTGGTTGTTGGCGGCACCGACCGCAGGGGTGTCCCGGAAGATCTAAGTTCGGCCGGCCCGGCATATGATGGCCGTATTAAGCCCGAACTGGTAGCTAATGGCGATGACGGCACGTCGGGTGCGGCAGCCTTAGTTTCGGGGGCGGTGGTGCTATTGCAACAGGCTTATAAAATGCAAACCGGCCAATTACCCTCAGCTGCGCTGATGAAAAGTGTGCTCATTAATTCAGCAGATGATATTGGCCTGCCCGCTGTAGACCATAAAACAGGTTATGGGCAGTTAAACGCCCTGGAAGCTTTGCGCACTGTTAATGAAGATCGTTTTAAAAAAGGATCTTTAAACAATGGGCAACAGGCTGATTATACCATAAACGTTCCGCCAGGCACCGGCGAATTTAAAGTGTCATTAGCCTGGAACGATCCACCGGCGGCACTGAATGCTCCTACGGCCCTGGTCAATGATCTTGACCTGTCAGTAACCACCCCCAATGGACAAAACCTGCTACCATGGACGCTGAGCTCGTACCCGTCGGTTGATTCATTAACGAAACCGGCTATACGCCAAAGAGACACCTTGAACAATACAGAACAAGTAACTTTGCAGAACCCTGCTGCTGGTAACTATACTATTCATGTAAAGGGCGCTAAAGTGGCAGCCGGTTCACAAACTTTTTATATTGCGCACCAGGCGGTAAAGGCAAACACTTTTGAGTGGACCTATCCGGCAGGTCGTGACCAGCTTTTTGCGACTGAAGAGAACTACCTGCGCTGGCAAAGTTCATTCGACGTGACGTCAGGAAAGCTGAGCGTAAGTTACGACCATGGCACCACCTGGAAAGCCATCAGCGACATCACCCTAAAAGATAAATACTACGACTGGACCGCCCCCGATGCCTTTATATTGGCTATGCTTAAAATGGATATTAACGGGCATGTATTTACCAGCAAAGAGTTTGTTATTTCAAGACCTTTAAACCTGGAGGTAGGATATAACTGTACCGATGGTACTTTACTTCACTGGAAAGTTCAGCCGGGTAGTAAAGGCTATGTTATTTACAACATTAAAGATAACTTACTGCATCAATTTACTAATGTAACTGATACTACTATTATTATACCCGCCCAGCAACAGTCATCATCGTATTTTGCGGTGAGCGCACTGGGTGACGGTTTCGAGGGAATAAAAAGCCTTACAATTGATGCCACTACCCAGGGTGTAGGCTGCTATATCCGAACCTTGCTGGCCACTGTAGTAAATAATACCATAGCGCTCGACCTGCAGGTAGGCAGTGTGGTAAACCTCAAATCCATCGGTTGGGAAAAACTGACCGGTTATAACACCTATGTAACATTGGGTACAACAACAGTTAATTCTGCATTAGCCTATCAGTTTATAGATGCCAATCCTAAAAAAGGGATTCAGTATTATCGGGCAAAACTAATTACCGATGATGGTAAAATCATTTATTCTGACCTCGCCGATGCCACATTTTTACAACCCAGTCAATTTACTGTATTTCCCAACCCGGTAAGCACCCAGGTAAATATATTGAGTGGCGATATCAATAACTACGAGTTTAAGCTTTATGATGCCGGCGGAAGGTTAGATCTGGATAAGGCCCTTAATGGATTGCAAAATACTTTCCGACTGAACGTTAATCCCGGAGTCTATATTTATGTAATAACGCTGCAAGGGAAAATTGTTTCACAGGGCAAACTGATCAAAATTTAGAGCCTGCTGCCTGCAATTAATTTAAAATAGCTTTATTGATAAGCGAACCTATTCGTTTGCGCCCGCATATTAATTATCATAATTAGATGATACTAATACACAAAACCAATGGGTCGCCTATTGTTTGATTTTACCACTCAATTACCTCGTGCGATGAAACCCGGGACGCCAGTCTTCACTACCTCATTGAACCTCTGCCTGGTCTCAATGCGGCTGATTTCATCAAAGGCATCTTGCGGCAGAGAAGAGATGTCAAAATTCTCGCGCGCGCGGGCCGCAGTTTTTGGCGTGGTAAGCAAAGCGGTACCACGCTGCAGAGCCCAGGCCAACAGCACCTGAGCTGGCGTCTTTCCAACCCGCTCAGCAATGGCCGTAATGACCGAATCTTCGAGTGGCCCTGGTTTTATTCCGTGACCCAATGGCGCAAAAGCCAAAAACACGATATCCTTCTCCTTGCAGAATTCCAAAAGCTCCGTTTCCGGCAAGTACGGATGTGCTTCTACCTGGACCACTGCCGGTTTAATTCTCGCCGATTCATAGATGGGCAATAATTCTTTCAGGCTTATGTCAGATAATCCGATCGCCCGGCACCTACCATCGTCCACCAGGCTCTCCATCGCCTTCCATGTGTCGGCCAAAGTCACATCGCGGTCGTAAATAACATTACCGTTTTGATCCCGTGGGTCTTGCTCATCTCCGGGTTGAAATGCAAATGGCGTGTGAATGAGATAGAGATCCAGGTAGCTGAGCCGGAGTCTGTTCAGGCTCGCCTCAAATGCCGGCTGAACGTATTCGGGCCGATGATTGGTATTCCACAACTTTGTGGTAACAAAGATGTCCTCGCGGGCTAGTCCGCCAGCCGCAAGTCCTGCCTGCAAGGCCTCGCCCACCTCGCGCTCGTTTCGGTATCGTTCCGCACAATCGAAATGTCGAAACCCAGCATCCAGCGCGTCCATGGTAGCACTTATCGTCGCAGCCGCACTTGGAATCAGGGTGCCAAATCCAAGCAGAGGCATATTTATACTATTATTTGTTGTCACCTTTTTCATGATATATCTTGTCGTGTTTCTCTTTTTGTTGACTAACCCGGTTAATATAGGCCGGACACTAAAAGACTTAAGTGTCCACGTATTACATATTTTTTAACCGCACAACAAAGTTCGGCAGGAAATTTCAGGGGGCTATGTGACCTACATCACATTTGAAGAGAGATAAGATTTTAGTTCAAAAAACCTGTTCTACAATCACATTTTATACCAATACAAAAAAAATTGTAATAGAAGATTATGGGCTAAATGGAGAATACCCATTGCAGGAACTATATAAAATTGTTTATAAATCTAACCTCTTGTTTTAACCAGGAATTTTAAGAGCCTTCAGACTTTCGTCTGTAGGCTCTTGATTTCTTTTTGCCGTTCCTTAGACCGCAAAAAACAAACGGCTCTATCATTGATTCGTATAGTTTAACTGAATTCCGTAAATTGCACTTAATGCGCCCGTGCCGATTCTTTAGCGATTATAGACGACAACTGCTTTATATTTTTTATGCGGGGCAATAGGCAAAGTTATCAAGAATGCCGGCATTGAAAAAAGCCCAACGGTAACACCAGGCTTTCTGACAGGGCTGTTATAAGGCAAAAACACACACGCAAGTCCTGCTATTGCCGTAAAAATGCTTACGGTATTTACAGTACCATAAATTTGCGCGGCTCTTGCTTTCCGCAACGCCAAAGGATTATCCCGCACATTTTCAATAAGGCTTTTATTGTCAAAATCAACGATCTCAGACTGTCCTTCTTTTTGCAAATAAAAATTATAAAAGGCATGTGCAGAAGTCCTGGTGGTTGAGTAAGTGTAAACCATACCGCCAAAACGTTTCAATAATATCAATTTTCCGTAGTATACACCTTCGTAAAGTTCACCATTTTTTAAGCTATAATAAGACTCGCCTATCTTTATTGCGCTAACATTGGTTAGCTGGTATGTGGCCGTATCTGCAGTTACCTTATCATCATTGATACTTACAGATGCCGCATCGATGTGTTTACCGCTGGTTGTTACAACGTAATTCGAAGTTTTATTTTGTAATCCTTTCGTAACCAAATGTGTGCTGCAAGATGCAAATAGAAAGAGACATAATAATAGGGTGAAGCTTTTTTTCATATTTGTGAAAGGGTACGATTGGTTAGAAATACAACTCCCCAAATATGCATTAAAACCATTGTATTGCAAAAATGATAATCTTTTGAACTACCCTCAATTATTTTATCGCTGATCTAACGCAGCACTACAAAACCCGAACTCTTTTATGGCTGATTTGTATGGTGTGGAGGGGATCATTTCTTAAAAAATGGCAATATCTTTCGCCCCCCCATTAGTATAGCTACCATAATCAAGCCGGCAGCCAATCCTATTATGAGCTCTCTGATCAGTGATGGCAGGTTTGGCAATAAATGATGTAAATATTCGATATTGTGAGCGAAAATGCCACCTGAAACCAGGATTAAAGCGAATGTCCCGACTACACTTAACAGCTTAATAATAACCGGTAGCGATTTAACCAGTAAAACACCCACGGCCGAAAAGAAACCTTTGTTATGAGCGCGTTCAATCAATTTATAGCCGGCGTCGTCCAACCTGACAATAATTGCAACTATGCCATAAACGCCTATCGTTGCCAGGAATGCAACAACCGAAACGGTTATTCCCTGTATCAACAGGCTCCTTTCTGTGACAGCCCCCAGCGCAATAATTACGATCTCTATAGACAGAATGAAGTCGGTTGTTATAGCCGATTTAATTTTTGCTTTTTCGGCGCCGGTATCGTTTTGTTCGCTTTCTTTAATTACCTGGTGTGCCGCTTTTGAACGATGAAAAAGGTATTCGATTATTTTTTCGACTCCCTCATAAGCCAGGTAAAAGCCTCCTAAAACCAGGGCAATTTTAACACCCAACGGAAAAAACACACTTAACAATAATGCAATGGGGACAATAATGACTTTATTAACTAATGAGCCTTTTGTAATGGCCCATAGTACAGGCAATTCACGCGACGATAAAAAACCTGTAGCTTTTTCTGCGTTCACGGCCAGGTCATCGCCCAATATGCCTGTGGTTTTACTCGCCGCAACTTTAGTTGTCGCCGCAACATCATCCATCAAAGCGCCTATATCGTCCAAAATCGCAAAAAAGCCTGATGCCATGTTTGTTTTTTGTTGCAGGCTGTAAAATATAAATTAAACCTGGTTTTGTGCTATAATTTATGTAATCCGGCAATTATAGGTTAAACACAACAGAATAAAAGAGCGCTCAACTTTTCAGCTAAAGGATTGTAGCTTTTTCAATGTCTTTTAGACTACAAAGCCCGAACTCTTTTATGGTTAATTTGTACTGTGCGGTGCAATTGATAATGATGTACGGTGTTTGATGACATTGACCATAAACTGAAAGCATGAACTATTTATTGTCAAACTGCTCTTTAAACCGCATATATTCTAAAAATCGGTCGCTCGACATATTTAGTAACAGTTCGCATTTATCAGCATAGTTATTAGGATATTGTTTTTGGAAATAATTGATTATTAAATAAGATGTCGTTGGGTGTTCAAAATCTTTCGGTAAAAAAGTTAGATCCCTGTTTTTTTCTCGCTTGTACATCGTTCGCCACATATTATACATGTAAAAATAATTAAGTACAATTTTGAGGGAAAAGTTTTCTAAATCAATTTCAGTGATTAACGAATTGGCTTTACCCTGATAATAATCTTTTACAATTTTGTAATTTTTTTCAATTACAGACTTGGTTTCTTCATAAGTCTGGTTACGTACCAGGTAAGATCCTATCTTGGTTATTACGCGCAAACCACCATTCTCCAATTGTAAATCTATGTTTAGGTTGTCATCAATATCTAAGGTCATTTTTATAATTATTAATGTTGGTTATGGCGTTAAAGTCAACTTGCTAAACCCAGCCTGGAATTAAAGTGTATAAAGTTAAATTTTCGACACTTAGACCAGCTATTTTATTTGCCCTCCTTGATCTGTTGAAAATCTTCTTTTTTCGTAAAATATGCCAGCCCTAAAACTAGGGCTATTGTAGTGGCAAACGTAATTTTCTGCATTATTGGTAAATACTTAACACTACCAGAGCCATAAAGGTATAGCGTATAATAAAACACAAGGAGCCAAACAATACATAGCCATTTAAATAAATGCAGCCTCTACTTTAAAACAAAAACAGTGATATAAAACATCCCTATAAGAAACATTGTACTAGCGATAGTAATCATGATATCGTGCAATGGGGTCGCTATTAAAAAAGCAAAAAACATACCACCGACCCCTACATATTTTACTATTTTGGAGGCGCCCTTTGCCGGTATTTTCTTTGAAAATTCAACAAAGAATATAGCAAAGCTAGCCGAAAAGAAAATCATTCCTCCTATAGCCCAAAAACGAGCTGAATTGTATGATCCATTAACAGCATTTTTACCGAAAAGATTACTTATATAATTGTTCTTCCAGTCAAACCCAACGGAGTTTTTGTCAACTTGCGACCCACCGGGATAGTGCCATGTAGCTATAAATAGCAACAATATCGAAATAATTATTCCCAATAGAATTGAATGTTTTTTTAGCATACAATATTGATTTAGAAATATTAAACTCTTGTACAAAAGTATTTCAATATCGCATTAAGATTTATGATTTACAACGGACAAATTACCGAACCGCTCTTTAAAAAAAAAGCCTTCAGATTTTCATCTAAAGGCTTTCAATAATCTTTCCCATGCCGTTCACATGGATGGGTGTGAATGAGATCTCAAAGACCCCAATTTCCAATAACTTTATTGAAGATTTACAGCTATTAATTGACCCAATGGCATAATAAACACAGATTTAAATATGGCGACGGGAAGTGTTTCAAGCTAAAATCAAAAATTAGTCCTAATGAAACAGATCATATACTCCTTGACTTTCAGAGAATATATAACTTAAGCTTTTAATATTTTACTATTGCTTGCATTAAATGTTCTAAATTTATGATATTTAATTCCCAACCAAATATTCATTAATCGTAGACGAAACCCAAAATGTTTAACCAAACCTTATATTTAATGGAAATGACCGAGATGGTTGATAATACCATTAAACGACTACAAATTGAAAGGCCCACTTTTAAAATTTACACTACAAGCATTTGGACGGACCCTGATGCGGCCGTAAGCTCAATTAACTTCGATAGTAAGGAAAACTCTCTTAAAAAAGTGGCAGAATCCAATAATTGGAATAAAAAATATTACGACCAATATTTAGCTGAAGGGGATATCGAACAAGCGGAACTATTTAAGCCGAATCAGTATACAAGAATTTGCAATCCTGCAGATTTTGAATTAAGAGACTTTGAGCAAGTTTCTCATCAAAGCTTCTCCGAAGGGTGGGAAAGTGAAACTGAAGGGGAATGCTGGACAGAAATTGAACCAGCTTTGATCGAAATTGGCAATTATGCTTTTTCAAAAATTAAAGAATTAAATATAGAAGATGGCTTTGAATTAGCGATAAATAGTAACGAGGATTGGTATGATAAGACATGGCCGTTACCGTGATATACTATAATAATTTGTTATCAAATCAACAGGCCTTCAGAAAATCTGAAAGCCTGTTTGAAAATATCCCACATGGGATATTTCGGTGGTACTTAGACTACAAAACTCGAACTCTTTTATGGGTGATTTGCATTGTGTGGCGGGTTTGGAGGAGATTTAAGCGCTATTTAAATAATCACTTAATGGCTTTCCAATCTACAGTATCGTGATCTTCATAATAATCGGCAATATGCCCAATATCATAAAGTGTAGGTTCAGATTTTATCCCAAGCGCATTTAAATAATCCCGATACTCGTGGTAGCTAGCAAAGCCCTTTTCAATGCGTTTTCCAGGTATTATTATATGCCACGATTGGTTAACATCAACGCCGTGAAAAATGCTATTTATACTATATATAAATATTATTCCACCTTCCACATTAGCCTTTTTAATATTGGAAAATCCTGTATCGCCATCCTTTCCATCTAAATTCATACTCCAACCAAGTTCCTTACTTGTAATTATGGCCTCGTAAGGTTTTATAAACGGTATTCTAGCGGAGTCCCATTCCCCTTTCTCGGTATAAAACTTATCAACTGTTGAGGCACTTGTGCAAGATAATAAGCAAGCGATATTGAGGGCTATTTTGATGACCTCTTTCTTCTCGATGCTGAATCCCGCAAAGGGGTCGCTTTTGATCCAGCCCCTGCGCACACAATCCAGCACAATCCTTTTAAAGTTGGAAATGTATTTTGCGACACTGTTGGGCCCGCATTTCTTTACGGATTTCAGCCAATAATTAAAGTCAACAATAAAGCTATAATCAAGCTGTTTCAGGGTAAGGTCGGGTTTACCGTATTTGAACTTGATAAATGCTTCAGCATGACTGTACGAAGTTTTGTACTTTAAGTAAGTAGCATGGGCATAGTCACCCGTTCCGATCAGCGTTTTGATTTTATCATTGTGTTCCTTGAAAAGCGCGAGAATATACCGGTTATCTGCGCTGTGTCCCAAAAGCACCTCTTTAATTGCAGCAGCGGAGATTTCCTTTCCTCTTTCCAGTAAGCCGGTCTTGGCAACATGAATGGCGATCACCAGCGCTTCCAGCTGATGATTTAATGTTTTGGCATCTTCCCTGTTGCCTGATGCTCTTCCGGCAGAAGCGTTCCATTTGTCGGGATGCCATAGGTTCTTTGTAGAAAGTTCCTTGGAGAGGCCATCTACGGTAATTCTCAGATAGACATACCTTAGTCCATCCTGATTTTGATTTTTTGTCTGCTTTAAGAAAAAGAACAGACCAAAGCTTTGTTCCAGCATAACGATTTTTTTAAGAGTTAAAAATCGAAATACAGTTTGCTCAAATCAAGATGTTATATGGCATGAACATGTTGCAAATCAGATACTTATGTCGTTTCGCCTGCGTCTTTTTTGCTAAAATAAAAGACGCCACGATTGACGCAAGTTGATTTCAGGCATTATTATAAATTTTGGTGATTCTCCCAAAAAGAAAAAAGCCTGCAATCTATGATTTGCAGGCTTTTAAAGCTTTCACTCGACTAATCTGTGTCCCCGCAAGGACTCGAACTTTTTGGCTTTCTGGGTCAGAATCAACGATTTTGACACCCCTTAAACCGATGACGCCACGAATGACGCAAGTTCTTTTAAATTATAATTTACAAAGCGCACCACATTGCTGTGGTTCTTTCAGTGGTCCCGACGAGAATCGAACGTGACCTTTCAAATATGCTTTAAACGCGGTTTTTGGCGTTTTTTATAGTAAAAATTGCTTGCTGACTCACCAAATTTTCAGTCGTTTTTGGTTGCAAATTCTATGGTATAAATTTCGGCAATTTTAACATAAATAGCAATAGAAAGTTCAAACAAAATACAAGCATTAGTGAAATATAGATTGCAGGCGAACCCCTTTTTTTTCCGATAGAAAAGGAAGCAATAGGGTAGTTCAATTTTATATAAATCTTTAACCATATCATTAATATTTTTACCTTGCGGTTAGGTGACGAAAGGTTTGTAACATTAACGTTCCACCTGATAATTTAGTAAATAATACCTAACCTGACCTGCATTATGATTTTTATCCTTATAATAACTGGCGCACTATTAATAATCATCGGAATTGCGAGAAAATCCGCTAAAAAACCTTCTGGAAAACCAGTGCCCGCAAAAGCCCATGTGCCACAAGAACTAGTAGATATCGAAACTACCACATCTGGAAATACCACGACGTTTTCCGTCAAACTCAACGAGAATGAACTGAAGCGCCGCATGGAAAACGGCACATTAAACATTAGTGAAAAACGGGAAGCGCGGGTGGAAGATATTGCCGGGTTCTACGGACAACAAAGAAAATCGCCGGATGGCCGCTTTATTGTTTTGGCGGCAGATAGCTATGAGCTTAATGGCAAAAATAAAAAAGGGCAACTGGCATTGTTAAATGATAAGCAGTTGCTTTTTAGGGTAAGCTTACAGCGCCCCAATGACGCCCATGTCAGCAACAATGGTATTGTGATTTGCTGTGACTGGCTAAATTCAGAAGCGTTGACAGGTAAATTCCTGGTATTTAACAATTCGGGGGAAGTCATCTTTAGTAAGAAAACAACAGCCAACCTCGGCAATTGCGCACTTAGCGAAAATGGGCTATTTGCACTTTTTGAAACCTATGGTTCAGATACAGGGCATTCTAACCAGATTTTTATTATGGATATCGCGCAGAGAGCAATTTTGGCCCAATTTGAGAGGCCATATGCCTTCAATACTGCCACGATCATCGAGCAGCAGAAACAGATTATTCTCAAGAACCACAAAGGGTTCACCTTTGAAATTGACTTTGAGGGCCAACAACTCAAACGGGGAAATTATGAAAAACAGATTTTAGCCAAAGGTTCGATATACGATAAGATGATCCTATACGAAGATAAAAGCGAGGATGAAAAATTCGCTGATGCTCAATATTTGCAATTACTCGAAAAGGCGGTCAATGACAAGGACGCGTCATATAGCTTTGGTGTCGATAAGATCTACCGTAAAATTGGTGAGTATTACGAGGCTAATAACCAGTTTGATAAAACAATTGAGTTTTGGGAAAAGGCTTTTGCGCTTAATCCCAAAATCGGTATCTCCCGTAAACTGGAAAACTTAAAAAAGAAAGTTGCATTAGTGACAAAACGTTGAAACAAACACATCGAATCAGTGAAAAAAATGAAGGGGAAATTAGGCTAAATATTACAGTCCCGTTTGGGCGATTCTAAAATGCCACTCGGACGAAACTTAAACTGACACAGACCTATTAGACCTTTTTAAGACCGTATAGTCGAGAAAACTTAACCTTGTGAGTCAGCAGTACGTCGTTTATAGTTCTAAACCACAACAATTATATGGAAAAGGAAAATATTAAAATAGTCTTTCAACATTACATTCCGCAAGAATTAATAACTGACTTTAATAAGCTGGGGCTAAGCAAAAAAATTAATGCCGAAATTGAGATAAGCAAATTGCGTAAAACTGCTTATAACAATTTCAATGGCCCTGATATCTCTGATATAATTATTTACCTCGAAAAACACAAATTAGAACAGCCGCTGAAGTGGGCATAATGGTCGGGTATGATTTACTTAAAGGAGGGATCAAACTACTTTGGACAGGCATATCAAAGTTGGCAATTAAAATATTGACAGCCGGGCATGAAGCTCAGGATAAAGACAAAACGATCACTTTAAAAGTAACTTGTGATGATAAGATTATAGAAGTTGTTTTTGATGGTATAGCTGACGAAGCAGAAAGTGAAAAAATTATGATAAAGCTTTTGAATTTTTAAACTCTGCCCAACCCCATGAGCTATTTAAGAAGCCAAATTTCGTAATTGAAAAGAGTAAACCTACCATTACCCTTGTATATAATAGGATCACAAAACAATATGAGCCGATTAATTTTGAAAAAAACAGGCAAGCGGTTCGTGATATTGAAAAGTCGGCAGATGAAAACTTGAGCAGTTGATTTTTTTTCAGCCAGGAAATATCTAAAATGGGCCCTCCCCGTTGTTTTCAAAATCATCATTTATGAACGTTTAGACCAAGCCCAAAAAGAGGCTTAGGAGATAATATCAAAAAATATTCCCGGCCAGGCAAATCATCTGCCTATAATTTTCTTCAACTAAGGCATCTTCGAAAAGCGGTAACCCTTCCGGTGCAAAACAGAAATGCGTTTCGCAATAAATTTTCTGGACAATTAAGGTTAACGAATTATTTGTGGCATAGGTGATGATTTGTCAAAAGGCACTATTTTTTTTCGCATGACGGCTTTATTCCTGAAATGGCGGGCAATTTCCTGTGTGAGGGTGGTGTAATTATTATCACCGTTATGATGTTGATGGTAAAAAAATTTGATCGATTTACACTGTTCGTGCTCGAAAATCATGTTTAGCATTGTTCGGTCCGATAAACCGCAGGAATGCCCGAGAATATAAACCTGAAATTCTTCGGCATCAATGAAACGGATGAGATCCTGATAATTACTGGTTTTAAAATACCAAAATGACTTAATGTATTCGAAGAATCCTTTGGTGATATCTAATTCCATTTTAGAATAGTTATCGTCCAGTTCATCACCAAAACCAAAAATTATCGGATTTCGAGCTACATTGATCTCACCATGAATATGATTAATCCGGATGGAGTTTGAATGTACATGCGTGTTCTTGCCTAAGCGGTACTGTGCCGCAGTCTGTGTATAGTTGAAGTTTAAAATATGTACCTGGTCAGGAAATTCATCTTCTTTCAGGAGATTAGGAAGGACAATATCCTTTCTTTTGAAATTCTCTATAATCAGAGACTTATAGCCATCTACTGCCGGTGCAATTGGTAGTTGTGACAAATATTGCTCCAGATATTTTATGACCTCGGCCATGGAAACGTTTATATTTTGGAGCAATTCTTCTTTGTTCTTCGTAACGTTAGTACTGAGAACGATTTTAAGTAAGAGATAAAACTCATTTTCAATATCGACCCAACGACTCGCCGAACAATTAGCCAGCAGATTTTCCAACAAGATGGATTTTACGGTTACAACAAAAGTGGTTTCCCAATGATTTTGCCAGCCTTTGGTCTGAAAGGTTTTATTGGTTATTAGTTCGGTGAAGCCTCTTTCATAAAAAAGGTCAATAAGTTCAGCCTCAGTACGGACTTTCCCATCGAAATAAATCTCTTCCGCAAGGTTTGTCTTTTCGACCTTCAGCAATATATCTTCATATTTAAATGATTTACCTGCTATTACAAGCGCCTGATTCAGGTACCACTTTAAAAAGTCATTATAGCTGGTTTTCAGGCCGTGTGCAAGGTCAAAACCATTGCCGATAAGTATGAGGCGGTTCATATAATAAATTTGTGAGTTATGATAGCTGTCAACTTTTAGATAGCGTTAGCGATTTCTAAAAAAATCCCATTTTCGTTCGCTAATGGCGCTTTTGCGGCAATAATCGATTTGTTGATTTATGAATATTTTATGATTGATAAATTTTGACTGAGGTTTCATCTCCTGTACCAGTGATTTGATATTTTGCCAGATCCGCTCGTCAATCTCTCCGGCAATTGAATCACCGCTTCTGATAATGGTTCCCTGGTCGGTCCAGCGAATTTGTTTAAACAGTTTAACATCATCGTTAAGCAACAGGAAGGTTTTAAACAGGACATCAAAATGACTATGCAGTTTATTTTGAATTATCTTAAAACAAGCATTCATCTTACGCAAATCCGTGGCATGCTTCCTGATATAATGCTCAAAAAATGCAACTTTTTTTTCTTCGCCAACCTGACTTGCCCGGTTTTCTATCAGGTCATCCAATATACGTTCGCCCCTGAACAAATAATTGGGGCTCACAACTGATTGATCAAAGACTTCACCAATTGCGGGCAGGTAATCCGGCAGGTTCCAAAGCGCAGTAAGTTGATGATGGTCTTCCCGTTCTAATCGTAATCCTATAATAATCAACTGAAGCAGTTCACTTAAAAAAGCCGGTTCATTTTTTAATATAAATAACAGTTCACTCCCTTCGTAATCGTACCGGTCTATTCGTCCTGACAGATATAAGTACAGATTTTTTGCGGTCTCCATTTTATCGAAAAGAATGTAATTCTTTTCGATAAAATCCTCCTCCAGCCTAAATTCAACAGTTTTTGCATTTGCTCTTTCCAGCAAAATGGGCAATATATCGCTGAGGAAGTCAGAATCCAGTTGAACATATAAATGAATATTGCTGAAATAAAGGAAAAATGAACCGTTAAGCGAAGCCAATAGGGCTTTGTAAACTTTGCACCGCCCCGGTGTAACGTGTGCTTCATTTAATGCATTAAAAAAGCCGATTCTTACATATTGGCAATTGATAAATTCCTTGTCAAAAATTATTCTTTCTACTGTTTCCAATAATCCGATCCCTGCATCCTGAATAGCCTGGAAAAACACGCCATAATGAACGATTTGGTAAAAATAAGGCTTTGTTATTAGCGTAGTAAAAAGTTCAATGAAAATAACATTGCTTTCAATCAGCTTGTTTAAAATAATTTGTGCTGCATTATTTTCACGGTAGAACAGCCAAATGTTATGGATGGCGCAATCTCCTAATACATCGAACACCGGCAAATATTCGGATGCCAAGGAGTAATTAAAAACGCTCAATATCTCCCTGGTTTTTAAAGCATTGTATCTTCTGGTGAAGTCCTCCCAACTCTCGTTTTCACGTTTGTCCCTTTCCCGACGCCGTAATAAATCAAAATCGAGCACTTTAAACCATTGGTATTTTTCCGTGTTAGCTAACTCAAGGTATCGCTTATAAAACTCAAGGTCATCATTTCCTCTGGAAAGGTCTATGATAATTTTGTTAATGATATAGGCATCAATGAAGATTTCCGGATCAAAATGCCTGCCAAAAATGAGTTCCATATGCTCCCAGTCGGAAGCACGTAACATTGGCTGATCATTTTGCGAAAGACCATTTTTAACATATTCCAGTGTATATTGAGACAACAGGAGATAATCTTGAAAAATCGCATTAAAGGTAGTCCAGTATAGTGAACGGATATCTTTTACAACGTCCAACAGCTTGTAGGTTGCTTTGCCAACAGCCGCCCCCCTGTAATTAATGTGATAGAAAAAGTTTGTTTTTAAGAAATGCGGCGTGAGGCGCAAAAAGATGTATTTAAAAATTGGCTTATTGGTCTTAACCCGTTTGACGAGTTCTAAGGAAAAACAATGCTCCTTTTTAAAACCTAACCGCTCATCATCATTTGAAAACGTAAAGTGGCCGATAACAAATTCAACAAACTTTTCTGAAACCTCCTGTTGCCGTTCAACATAATCGAACATCAACTCGATGGCCATCTCAAAATTATCCGTGTATTCCTTGAGAAATTCTGATGTCAATTCAAGAAAGGAATCATGAGCATAGGTATTTAAAATCTTGTCTTCCTCGAACACGAAGACTTTTTGATTTGAATTCTTGTTCGCCACCTTATTTAACAAAACCAGCGGAGTTTCGTCCTGCATCGAATTTATTCGAGCGTGTATGTAGGCTAATGTTTCGTCGGGAAGGTAAGCATGAAAAATTTGGAAGAAATCAAATAAGGATGCTCCTTCCTGCACTATCTTATTGTACTTTTCCTTGATATATGGCAATAATTTGTATTCAAAATCACTTTTACCAAAGGTGCTTTTACCTTCTATAGCGGTAAATTTAATGCGGTGGCTATAAGAGGGGTAGAACTGATTTATGATGATTTGATAAGAGAGCAACTGATCCGCAAGAAAAACCTTGTAGAAAAGATAGCCCTCCAATATCTGATCAGTAAATTTCACGGTAGATTTATCAGAGAAAACCTCTACGATTTCATATTCTTCCAATTGGTAAATCTTTGTCCAAAAGTCTTTCTCATTAATGCCAAATGCGTTTAAAATCCTTTCGGTTTCTACATTATTGTCACGGTCAATGACGCGAAAAAATGAAAGTAAGCCAAGCACTTTCAGGTATTCCGGTTCCTTCAGGAAATGATTATCACCGGACACTCTTTTGTAGTATTCTTCATAAATAGCAGTGACCTTATCCAGGATCTCAATGGGCTGGTCTTTCGAAGCGATAGCTGCCATTACTGCCAACCGGGCATTTCCTTTAGCAATTTCAATGATTTTCTTTTGAAATAGTCCGTCTGTAATATTAAACGGCTGGCTGGAGATAATCTTAGTAAGTTGTTGGTCTGGAAAATTGCTTAAATTCAAAGTTGCGAAGGGGTAGCGCTCGATGAAAGAATGTATGTCCTTGTAAACATATTCCCTTACGGTTAGTATAACCTTTAACTGGACGTTTCCCTCGGCATACCAGGTAAATAATTCCCTCAATATCCTGATGCTTTTGTTCGCGTCATCAATAAATATCAGGACGTTGTGCTGTGCTGAAAAATGGCTTCTCAGGTCATTAATTACTGATAGGTCTTTATTGGTGATGCAAAAACAGCTGTAATCTCTATTGTCCTTGCTAAACTGCCTGGTTACTTCTACCGCTAACCGGGATTTCCCGACCCCAGCCGGTCCTTTGATAACCGTGATCATTTTATTGGCGATGAGATCTTTTATATTGTCGATCTCCTCCTGCCTGTAAAAAAAAGGATTGGATAAGGGTGTTGCTATACCGCCTTTTTCATATTCGGCCACAAACTTTTCTAAGGGCAATATTTGAAAGGTGCCAATTTCCAGACCCAGGTAATCCTTAGCCAGATAGTGATAGGATTTATAGATGGCATGGGCCATCGTTGTTAAATTAACCAATTTTAAGGGCACCTGGTGTGCTTCCGTAATTTTAGCCAATTTACTTTCTGTGGCCTCATCCAGGTTACTATTAAAGCATAAGACGATCCTGTCAATTTGCTTTGGAGTAAACTTGGTCTTACGGGGATCAAAACAAGCCTCCAAATCGCTCACCAGTTTATTATAGAAATCTTTTTTCTTTGGTGAATTATCCTGGGTGGTATATTGGATGAAAATAAATTTCCCGTTGCTGAGTTTAATCTTAGTGTCCGGCGTGCCACCTCTTGGCTTTTGTTTGCCCTCCGCCTGGCCCACCGGATTAATAGTTTCATAATCTTCTCCTCCATCGTAAAACAGAAAATGATCCCCCAGCCTGTGAAAAGCATCCGCATTCATGCTTTTCATTTTCATTTCGATAGTCTCAATAGTCATTATAAATGGAGTTCAAATAATCAGGAAGCACTCGCTTAAATTGCGTCAAAAATTAATGTGCTGCCAAAATGATAAAAGTACTTTTTATTCAGCCAGGAACAAAGAAAGCTAAATGCGGTGGTTGTTTGCTGTAGCTTTAATCAACCAATTGTCTTAGACATTATTTATAATACCGCATGTTAATCCGTTATCTTTGTGATTATCAATTTTCAGCCCGTATAATGAACGCTAAACCTTCGATCTTTACAGCAAAAGAAGTTGACGAAAACAACGAGAAAAGGGTAAGGTTGGTCGAGCTGATAGCGTCAGGTGATTCTATATTAATGGCAGGCAGCGGTTGCTCCGCCAAGATTTATCCGGATTGGCAAGGTTTTATTAACCGAATGGATGAAGTTGCGCGCGATCTCGATCCGAAGTTTAGTCACAACAGCGAAGATTTCTTGAGCTATGCAGATGCCGTTAAAGAATGCCTTGGAAATGACCGGTACTATGATCTTATCAATGAAGAATTTGGCCTTAAAGAAGTAACGCATTTAGAAATGCATAAGGTGTTGTGCCAATTACCCTTTAAAGCCTTAACCACTACCAATTACGATGTGGTTTTAGAAAACGCCTTAACTGAAATTACTTTAAAAAGCGACAATTCCCTATATATTGAAGGAACTGTAAAAACCCGTATTAATCAATTTTTACGTTCATTAAATTTTAATGATAACCTTCCCAGGCGCGTCGTTCACCTGCATGGTATTTACCATGCGCCCGACAGCATAATACTATCAGGTAAAGAATATAAGCATAAGTACGGCTTCAGTTCCGATATACCGAGTGATACGCTTTTTGACCGCCTTAAAGATGAAAATTTAACCAAGGAAGTTTTTGAGGAGCTTTTACTAACCTATGGTTATGGCTGGCCCATCCGAAGGAAAATATTATGGTCATTACTGGCGACGCGAAGGGTAGTTTTTTTTGGCTTTAGTATGCGAGATCCTTATTTCCGAAAAATGCTTGATTTTGTACGGGAAGACATCAGTACCTATAATAAGGATAACCATTATATAATACTCAGGATAACCGAAAAAAACAAAATAAGTCTGCAAGCTTTCGCAGCCACATTAAAAAAAGATTTTGGTATCGAAAGTGTATTTTTTGAGGATAGCGACGGTAACGGGCTGGATAATTTCATTATCGACCTTGGCAAGGAAATTATCCTGCCGGAAAAACCAAAAACAGATTTTGTAGCGCCAGCATCTGAAATAAAAGTTAAAGATGGGGATTTGGCAGAAACGTTAAACTTATTTGAAATCAGTAAAAAACTAAATCAGCATGGTAATTAACAGAACATCCCTTTTACAGGAATTATATGAATTTGCCTTGGCGGATAACGGTTTAGTCGTAGGTAAACCTGGTATTGGAAAAAGTTATCTGTTACAAGGACTTAAAACAAAGCTTTTAGATAATAAAATTTTAGCTTTCATTATCCGCATTGATAATACCTATAATTTTAGTGATGAGGCCATACAGGCCGAACTCGGCCTGGAAAGTGACTGGATAGCCAAATTCAAGAAAATTCAGTTACAGAATGAATTTAAAGCAGTCCTCATATTTGATGCATTTGACGCCGCCAGGGATGAAACGCTAAGAAAGGGGTTTTTAAGCCAGATCCGGCGGGCACAAATACAATTGGGGGACAAGTGGAATATTTTAGTGAGTGTACGAACTTATGATGCAGGCAAATCTCCTGAACTCATTAAAATGTTCCCTGACCCCCGGTACTCAGCAACTGCAAAGATCAGCCGGCAGTTTACCGTAGGGAATCTTAAAGAGGAAGAAGTCAAAAGCGTGCTGAGCATTCATCCGGGGCTGCTTACTTTTTATGAAACCAGCAGCTCCGAATTAAAAGAAATATTGCATACTCCATTTTTCCTGGAGATACTTGAAAAAATAAGCCTCGATGCTAACGCGCAGGAGATGGAGGCCATCAAAAAATTTAAATCTGAAACACAATTACTAAATACGTATTGGGGGAAAAAAATTATTGGTACTACCGATCAGTTGTTTAAAGAACAGGTATTGGCTGCATTGAGCAATCAACTGGTGGCCTCCCGTTCTTTAAGTTGCAACCGTACATCGTTTTTAGGAGACCGCTCAGCAGCTTTTTTGGCGAGTTATCAAATCCTCAGAAGCGATGGTTTGTTGGATGAGGTGTCCATTAATCAATCAAGAATAGCTTTTGCCCATAATATTTTATTTGATTTTGCAGTCAGCTATTTCTGCCTGGACGAAGATTATCAACATTTTATCGAATTTATGGAGGGCGATTTAACCCGACCATTTTTTCTCCGGCCGAGCTTTATTTATTTCCTTACTACCTTATGGTACCAGAAAAATGCGATATTCTGGGATTTTTATTGGAAGCTTTTGGACAACCCTAAAAAAGAAGTTCAGCTTTTTCACCGATTGGTACTGAATGGCATCCTGGCATCAGAGTATTCAAGTGTAGGGGACCTGGCTCCAGTCATCAACTCCAATAAGGGTAAAGAAAAACCTGAGATCATTAGAAATGTTTTACAGTCTATCCGGTTTCTAAGGAGTAAATCAACGGCTGCGGACATCGACCTGCTGGCCGATTTATCGTTGCATCTGGACCCTAACTTTCTATTTGAATTCGGTTTTCTGATGGATAGGGCTGTATGCGATCTGACGGAACATCCGGAGTTTCGTAACAGCAGCGGCCAAAGCGCCAGAAACATGATGCGATACATCTTTCAGGCAAGGCTCACAGAGGCAAAGGAATATGTGGACAGGATCGGTGCGCAACGCGGGATCGACCTCGTAGCGAGAACCTATGACACCGATAAAAAAGCTTCTTATGAAGCCATCTTGCCGATTTTAGCCATATTGAACGAACCGGGATTTAATATCAATTGGTTTACATTTTTAGCAGAGAGCGTTAAGTTCATTTTATCTTTTGATCCTGAAATGGTTGCTAAAATTTATGAAGCCATTTTTGGTTACACTGAAACGAGTAGTGAACAAACATCGATGGGAGTGTCTGTGGTCATGAATTTTATGACCAACCGGATACAAGATTTCGAAATGTGTTATTACCGGCTAAAGGAATTTTATCCTGAATTTTTAACGTCATCACCTGAACTTGCTATTAAAACCGGTTTAAAAATCGTTAATGATTACATCATTAATGACCGCCTCGGCTATGCTGGAGAAGCGGTGCCGGTCGAATTTTCCTACAATGGTCAACCTCATTATTTCATTTCCGACCATTCGTCTTTATGGGCTGATCGCGATTATGAAAAGCCGACCGAAATGGCCGGTGATATTTTCGCTTATATAAAGGAAGTTTTTGATCATGATAAACAGGAGGCCGGCCAGGCGTTGGTTGCTTTGTATATTGAGCACGCAAAAACCGGATTTACCTGGAAATTGCTATTAAAATTTGCAGCCGGGTTTCCCGATCAGCTCCATGAAATTATTTACCCCTTGTTGGTAACCCCGGTTATCATGCGGCAAATGGAAACCTCGTTCGAGGTAAGAGAAATCGTTGAGGGATTTCAACACAAATTCTCTGATAAGCAAATCAAGACCATTGAAGAATTGATGATAGCGCTTTACAAAGATGCCGATCCGGTCACCCTTAGCCGGGCACTTTCGCGGATAGCATCAAAGCGGCTTCAAAGCGATGAGGCTAAAAAATTCATGCAGGAAAATGTTCCTGTCGAAAATGAACCGGGCATATCATTTCATTCTTCTGTAACAACCTACACGACGGACAAATGGCTGGAGGAACGTGGAGTTGATTTCAAAATTTCAGAAAATCAGGGGTTAATGGACCTGATCGCTAAAATGGAGACCTTCAGCAATCAATGGCTCAACGATGTTCCGGATGCGCCGGTTTATACGCCATTTTTGGAAGATCTGGCGAACATGTTTGGGTTGTTGGAAAACGAAGCGAAGAAGTATGAGGAAGACCTGTATTTTTCAGCTTTAACCAGTGCCGTAAAAGTTGCATCCATTATCAGTAAAGATTATAAAAACCTGCCGGCCAAAGACTTTACGCTAATTGCGCAACTGATCAAAAAAGGGTTCAGCTACCATTCCAAATTTGACAGAGAAGATTCCGCTAATTCGTCGCCAAGTTCGGGCTGGTCGCCAACGCCAAGAATCGAAGCTTCAGAAGGAATAGTCAACCTGTATAATTTTGAGCAAAGTGATAGTCATTTCGATTTGCTGAGTAGTGCGGTTAATGATAAGAATTCGGTTATTCGTTTTAACGCGGTTAAAGGTATAGAGACTCTATTCAGTCATAGTTACGACGGCTATAATTCTCTTATTGAAGAAAGGCTGAAAGCTGAGAACAGCTCCTTTATTTATGCTATCCTTTTAGGAAATCTCATCTTTAAGATTGTTGGTATACAGGAAAAAGCTACGACATGGCTGAAACTGGTCAATAAGAAACTCCCTGATTTTGCAGAGCATGATACATTCCTAAGTAACTATGCCGACCTGCTGCTGTACCTGGTAAACCACTTTGATTTACCTATTGCTGTTGAAACACTTCAAAATGCTTATGACCGGCCCAAGTTCTGCAATACTGTCATCTTTCGGTTATTTGAAAAGATGCATCCTTCATGGAGGGAAAATAAATACGATCAAAATCCTAATTTGTATTCCCGTGAGCTATCGATCATTCAAGGCTATATTGAGCGGACCGACAAATGTCTCGCTGGGCTGAAACCTGAACAGGTAACGATGGAAGACCCGGCCATCAAAAATTCATTGATGGTACTTGACAAGATCGTTCAACGGATCTATTTCCTGATGCAGCCCAAGTCGCTGAACCGTAATACCTTTCAGTTGCCGGTAAATGAAAGCAGCCGTGAAGCCTTTTATTTTAAGATAAAACCAATGCTAAAAAGCATCATTACAGTTTCGGGAAATATTGCACAGCAAGGACTGATCATTGGTCATACCGCCCATTATTTTATACAACTGCTTAATGATGTTCTCGATTATGATCCAAAAGATATTCTGGAAATGGTTGTTCAGGTTACCCGGCATTCCGTTGCAGGCAGATATACCACTGATTCGCAGGCGGTAGCTGAAATGGTGAAGATCACTGAGAAGTTGTTGGCAGATCACCGGGGGCTATTGCTGGAAGACGGGGCTTTTCAAAACCTCCTGGATTTGCTGGATATGTATATTACGACGGGTTGGCCGGCTGCATTGGAGTTGTTATGGAAACTGGACGAGATCTTTAAATAATCACGATGTTACCCGAAAATCAAAACCAACACAGGGTATCCCAGGTCTATTTAAAGCAATTTGGGTTTCAGGCGAAAGAGCAATGGCTTTTAGCAGTTTACAGAATAGGTAATAAGGAAACTGAACAGGTGCCCGTCCGGGAATTTACGGCAGCCAATAACATCTTTGATCACCCATACGGAGACATTGAATTTCGTCGGAATTTCGAAACGCAATGCGGAAAGATTGAATCCTTGTACCCGGTCATCTTGTCTAATTTGGACAACCAAAGGCAGATCACCGATAAAAACGTAGAGGTACTATGTCACTTTATTGCCAGCCTTTTGACCCGGTCTACAGCGTTTACTAATTTCATTCAGCTTATTTTGAAGGATGGAAAAGCAAAGAAACGGTTCATTGGTGAACTCAGTGCGTTTAAACCAGAGAATAAAAAGTTAATGGAATCTTTGTTGCCCCACATTCCACCGGAGATGCAACTTAACACGCTTTTAGGCACGGTAACAGAACATCTGGTCGAAGTTTTCCGCCACTTTAATTTTGCAGTTTTTGAAAATTCAGGGGATATTTTCTGGGCAACTACAGATAACCCCGTTGTGCTGGATAAAAAAGGAAACTTTGAATGGCTGGTTTCCCCCGACTCGGAAATATACCTGCCTTTATCAAAAAGATATTGCCTTTTTCTTTATCATGATGAGGCGACTGACAAAACCAACCCTTTGCGACTAGGTAAACCAAATAAGATTAACCAACTGGATACCGTTACTTTTGAAATTGTGCAGAAAAAAATAATCTATAATTTGATTAACTTTTTCGTCATACCGGTTGCCCTTCCGGTAACCGATATTTCACCGCCCGGCGTCCGATATTGATTTATTTAATATCAAAACAAACTGAGTTGAACCATACCAACCTGTGCTTTTTCAATGTCGCGCAATGTTGCCAGGATAACAGGCTGTTTATCATTTGTGGTATCGGTACTGTCAATCTTTTTGGTCATCATGACTTTTAGTTCATTCAGTGCAAAGGTGAGTGCATCCTGGCGGCTTTTGAATTGTTTGCCGTAAACGGACAAGCCGTAGCAGCCACCGGCAACCCCGTAACTGTAATTCATGCCGTAGGTCCAGGTGTGTTTTTCGCCACGACCGAGATAGATCAGGCTGTGATTGCCGTAGCGGCTGGTGTCGCCAAATGTCAATTCTTCTTTGTCCGGGAATTGGGGCCGGATCAACCAGCCATTTTTATCTAAGGAAATATCAGTGAACCCAAACTCCAGGCCCTTTCGATAGGCGTAGACATTCATGGTAATCGTCCTGAAGGAATCGCCAAAACTGCGAAACCAGTCTAATTGTGTTTGATCGCCAGTTTCAATTGCTTGTAGCATCTCTTTAAAAATACCCGATTCATAGGGCATCAGGTAGTTGTCAGCGATGTAATCGGTGGGTTGATTTTTTGATTGTGGATTTAATACCAGGCATTCCATAACATTAATTTATTTTTTAAATGCCGGTATTAAAAGCTGGCCGCTGCTGCTGTCAAGGGCCCCGGTTCGCCGGGGTTTATGTACCCTTGACAGCGGTGGCGGCAGCTTTACTTTTGCATTCTTAAAAAATAAATTGATGAAAAGCCAGGTAAGCACATACAAAAAAGTGTTACTTACTATGCTGCGGAAAGATAGAGAAGGTTAAAGTTGGCGATTAACCGGCTTATAATAACAAGTGCCTGGCTACCGGATAGGCGCGCGGAATCGGCCAGGTAAAGCGCAGCGGTACGGTCCGATTCAGGTGGCACAGTGGCTATACGGTAGTCCGGCGCTTGTTGCGCGGCCGGCAAACGTGGTGAGGCGGGAAGCTGGGGCGGGAACGCCGAACCTTGTTTGCAGGCATGGCCGCATTAGTGATGGCAGCGGCATCCTTTTGAAAAAAGATACAGCGAACAGCGCGGGCCGAAGGCAATGCCCGAAAAATGCTGGAAATCCTATTGCAAGTCGAGTATTTTTTGGTTAATCTGTTTGATGGCATTATTAATGAAATCGTCAGCTACCTTGGCAATCTCATCTTCTGAAGGCCTTTGGTTATAAAGCTTAGTCATCCATGGTTTTGATTTTGAATAACCAATCATATAATTATAATCATTAAAATATATAAATAGATCCGTCATAACATCAAAAGCCCTGATACCTGCTTTTTTAAAACCTTTTAAACTAATAGTAATCCCAAGTTGGTGTACCAAACCTCGCTTATACAAGTGTAATTCTAAATCATAGGAGGTATTATACTCATAACTGTTATTATCAAATGAACGGTAAAGAATATGCTCGTTAAAAAGAGGGAATATTTCAGATTCTAAAGCCTTTGAAGCGTTGTCCATTATTGCCGGCAATAACTCCTGAAAAATCCGGAGGGTTATTTCTGGAGTTTGCTTAATGGTCAACTCAGGACCTGTCAGACTTGATGTAAGCACCCTAAGTTCTTCAAGCGGCTTCATATCTAAAATACGTTCTATAATTTCAGGAATCGGCTTTTGCTCATCGTTATGTTGGGGACTTAAAAATACCTGAATGGTATCACTCCAGAAAGTTCCGTCTCCCCACTCTAAAGAAATTTGAACGGGCACATAGTTGCCAACCTCGTCCAGTACATTTATATTGATTATACGATTGATAAAATTCAATTCCGGTTGATCGGTCGGATCTTCAGGTCTAATTGGAATGGTAATTAAACGTGTTAATTCAATCTTAATTATCCGGTTTAACAGTATAGGATTTTGCTTGTGAGCATGGTAATAAATATTAAACATAGAACCTACCTTTGGATTCATCAGTAAAGTAACGGGCGTTATGCTAAGGTTACTTTCAATAAGTTGCTTTGCTAATTGTTTACCGGAAATAATTTTAAAATCTCCATTTTCAATAACCAGATCATGATCGGGTCCCAATGCCAAATCTCCTCCAATATGGTTGGGGTCACGCCTTATCACCGGCGGATAAACCTTTACTGCTATTTCCAAAGTACCATTCTCGTTCGCCCACTCAAAGCTGTCATGTATCAGCCGACCATCACCCTGCGATTCAACGATGATATAATTTCCAAACACCTGTTTATGGCTGGAACCATATTCCCGCAGTGCGTTCAAATCTCCAAAAATAAAATCCTTAACGACAAACCTCCATGTATCATTTACCGCACTCTTCCAAATACCTTCAAACATTAATTGGGGGTGCAGGCAAATTATCGTTGTAGGCTCATGTATGCTGCTTTTAGTAAGGTCTTTTAATTGCCGGTAAGTGTCTGTCTCCATAGTTTGTTTCCATTGGAGTAACGTTTCGGCAGAATAGCTCCGAAAATCCGCGTCGATCAGTTTGGCATGATGACGGCATAACCAGATGCCATTGTCAAAGGATTTTCGTTCATCGGCAGTCATCTCCGGAAGATATCTTGGGCCTCCAGAAGCTGCTGCGTGGATATGAGCAGCTTCACCAAGGACGATTGCCTTATAGTCATCAACGGCGTTCGGGCCGATTGTCAGCACACCACAACCAGGATAGCAACAACGGAAAGCTACTCTACTGCCCAAAATACGTTTGACTTCCGATTTGAAATTGTCCCTTAATCCGGCCATTTAAAAATAAATTTGTAATTCAAATATCAATTTTCCAAAGGTTGATCATCGATCAGTTTCCTCACATCTTTATTGAACCAATGCTTATCATTGGTAAATACATAATCATGAAGATCACGATACAATTTCGAACAAGGTGCATCGTGGAAATACTTTTGCTCGAAATGGGTTGGAAGCAGGTCTTCATACCAGGCGTTATGTGCATTTAAGGATATATCTTTCCCCATTCTTTTAAAAAAGCCAACCATTCGTCTCCGTGATGCGGCATAGTTCTTAATCTTCTTTAAGTATTTAGCAGCATCCTTTTTAACCAGCTTATCATTGTATCTTGCCCGAATCTTAAACATATTCAAGTTGCCGCTTCTCGTGTCGTCTTTAATAACACCTAAACTTCCAAACATTTGGTCAAAAAGTGGATCTGTACGTGGAATTTGAACGTCTAATTCAAACTGATCAATTGCATCCCCAGCCAGAATTGGTTTAAACCTTAAAGCAGCCACATAACCTTTTTCATAAGGATTTATATGATAAGTTTTTGTAACTTTTTCCTGCCCTTTATTATATGATTTGTTACAAAAAGTATCGGAGGGCACAAGATTGAACAAGGAATAAGAAAGAAGCGGGTGGACGGTTTTGTCGAAAAAGTGATCAAGTTCGTGTACCTCTCCAGTTCCTCCTTCTTCACCTTCAACATAGTTAACTTTGTGAAGATTACAATAAGGACAGGTCAAAACAAGTTCCGGGATTCGAAAGAAATTCTTAATTGGTTTAACAATTCGATCACACGTTTTAAAATTGAATATTAACCCAATTATTTTTTTTTCGAGGCCTGTATTTATAGTGTAGGATGAGTTTAATTC
This sequence comes from Mucilaginibacter sp., assembly GCF_025359345.1. Lineage (GTDB taxonomy): Bacteria > Bacteroidota > Bacteroidia > Sphingobacteriales > Sphingobacteriaceae > Mucilaginibacter. The sequence continues at coordinate 291,659 of NZ_JANYGQ010000036.1, read as the reverse complement.
ATTATGCTTATCTAAAAGGCCATCGGGAGGACATAATAATAAATTTTTTAATTCCGCCCCATTTTTGTCCAAGAGAACATTTAAAAACGTCGCCATGTTGTCCAATACGTTATGAGCAACCTGCTCCTTGCCCTTTAAATATTCATCAAGAGCCTTCTTATAAATTGGTTGATTAAAGTCAGTCGTCTTTTTAGGGGTCTTTGCTGCTAAATTTACCAGATCCACCACAGCCCCTTTGTAAACTGTAAAATCCGTGTCGTCGTCAACAATATTCAATCCTTTGAGATGATCGAAAGCTTTTAAATAACTATTGATCTCATCTTTCAAAGCCTGGCCAATATTTAGCCAGTACTCTTTTTGCCGGTCCTGATGAACGATTATCTTAACCATTGGCTTTTATAAATTCTAGAATGCTTACTCTTAAATAATCATCACCAATATTTTCGATCAACAGTTCGTCATCATCATTAAGTGGCACATTATTTTTTATCTTATCGATCAGGTTATTGATCTGTTGTTCTGCGAATTTACCCATTAGCGTATCCTCCAAAAAGAAATTATCAGCGAGTAAATCATTTATATTGGCAGCAAAGGTCTTCGTTGCTTCTTTTGTAATAGATTTACCATTTTCCTCGCTGAAGTCCAGTAATAAAATATTATTATCCGGAATATCAGACAAAAGAAATGGCGAATGTGTAAGTAGTTGGATATTGATTGCACGTATACCGGTCTTTCCGGCCAGGTATAAGTTTTTGAAAGCCTGTAATAAATCGTTGATTAAGCGTCTTTGGAACTCAGGATGAAAATATAATTCGATCTCGTCGTAGATAATATTTACCGAGTTATAGGTTAATCTTGGTTTCTTGCTAAAGTGAACTGATTGAAGGTTGTTGATGTGATAAATTACTGACTGTATAACATATATCAAATGCTGTTCGCCAGAACTTAGATCCGCGAAGCTGCTTTTTTCTGTTGTTTTTGGGCTGGCTAAAATAAAATCAATCTCAAAAATTGAAGGTGGTATTTTTTGAGCGATCTCTCCGGCATTTTTCAATTTCATCCAATCTATCAATTTTTCGGGTTCAAATACCAACGTAATCTGCCCATTAATATCAAGATCGTCGGAAAGATAATTTGACCTCAAATTGTCCCAGCCATTCAAAAGTATATATCTTAAAAAATTCAGGGCTTGTAGAAGTTTATTAGTGATGTGAGTACCGTCCTCAATTAATGATTTAAGGTAGTTTAAACTGTCAAGCATCGGAGCGTTTGGACCAAACTGATAACCATGTTCAAAGCCTGGGTACAATTCACTTATTCTATCTGCCTTTCCTACAATATAGTTGAGTAAAACATCTTTTAAGGGCATATCCTGATAGAGGCCGGTGGCCATCGGCAATGTATCATCGATCAAACTGATTAAATCAGATATCATTCGGGCAGCTCGTGGGTTACCCGTGATTGAAACACCTTCACTGTTCAGGGAAGCTTCCAGGTTTGCGACTTTCCCCATGTTCAGCCTGAACACGATTTTTTCAACGATTTGATTATCAGTTACCCAAAGTGGTTTTTCTGAATCGTGATATTTCTGGACCAATAGATTACTTAACAGCCTGTACTTAACCAAAGACATTTCGCGGTTAATATCAAAATTGCCTTTGGTTCTCATTGGATTAATTACGAGGGGAGTTCGGTAACCATCGTTTTTATGAAACAAACTATTTATCCATTCGCCAATAACCAGGCTATTTAAACTATGATGAGAATAATTAACCGAGATCGTATAGAATATCAGGCGTTGCAAATGTTCCTTGGCTTCATTTAGATGAACCATTACTGGCCTAGTACCATCATCACCGATTGCCCAAATGGAGCCAGTTGCACTCAAAGAGTTACCCGGATCACATTTGATTTGGAAATATTTTCCGTCGACTTCGAAGTATAACTCAGCCCGTAACTGGTCCTTAAAATTCGTCAGGTTTTCCAACCTGTCCGGTAGGTTTTTCAAATCTTTTTGCAGTTGTTTCAGCCTGCTATTTAGATACTTCTCCTCTTTACCTAAGGTAAATTCCTTTTCCAGCGCTTCAAAGGGAATATCCCCAGAGTGTTTGGTTTTTAGTTCCTCATAATCCTCGTTTTTCTTTGCCCATAACTCAAGAAGTCGGATCTGAAAGCTCCTTATATCATTCCTAAGATTCCCAGCTGTGTCTGGTGAAGTTAATTCCGTTTCCAGTAATCGATGCTCAACAGAAAACACATAAACAATAGCAAAAAGCAATTCGATTAGTGAACTCTTGCCCGAACCATTTTTGCCCGCTATTGCTGAGATGCTAATCTTTAATTCTGTTCCGTCTGCGCTTTTAACGTCATAAAGATTTTCTGGGATCGCCTGACTTGTTTTTATTTTAAAAACATTTTCCGCCTGCTTAACCGCGTTATTATTTTCGTTTAAAAAATCAAAGTTCTGGTAGAACTGATAGATAAGTCCTGGCGAAAGATTTTTAATAAATCTGGGATGACAATCCTGTAACGGCCGGATCGCGAGCAATTTAAATGCGGTCATTTAACTCTTGAGATTATATTTAAACTAGCAGGTCACTAACTGGTCGGACATCGATCAATTAGTTGACACTTGGTTCTGGACTAGCAGGCTGACCTCCGGTAGTTTTCGGCGGTGTCACCTTTTTCAATAGTCGGTGATCGTCTGTTAGCGTCAAAAACACTTTATCCTTATATATTTCAGGGTATTTTTGAATAGCAGTGGATAAAATAACCTGATAATTCTGATTATTGCCCTCATCTTCCAGTTTGGTAAGTTGAGATAAACCCTTCATCAAGTTTTCCGCATCGATACCAGCCGTTTCAGGTGTATCTATGAGCAAAAATTTCGGGTACTTGCTATCAGAATTTTTAAGCGAGGTTTTCAGCAAAGTCAGGTAATACATTAACCTGATTGGAACTGTTGAACTAGCTTCTCGATATTCACCATTATTTATTACCGGCATATAGTCGTCCATATCGATTCGCGCAATCCTGCAATTTTTCAGGGTATTGATCATAAAATCATTATAGGTCAAGTTAAATTCATCAACCTTCGTTCTTATATCGGCATGAGAAGTTATCGCTAATGCGTTTGTTGTATCACGCAGGGTGTCCAAGCCGCGCACTGCCTGATCATATTGCTTTTGCAACGATTCAAGTTTCCTTTCTACTTCGATTCTCCGGTTCAATACACCGATCTTTTCCCGAGTGGCCAAGATTTGGTCATCGACACGGTTTAACTGTGCTGTATCAATACCGCTGTCAACGTCCCGTAACAAAGTTTTAATCTCGTTCTTAAGCAATTCATTCTGCTGATTAAGTTCGGCCTTTCCGCTTTGTAGTTGTATTTGAGTTTCCTGCGCACTTTTAATTGCAAGGTCAATTGTCTCAACGGTTTTTTGCTTGGCTTTGAATATTTGCAAATACTCGTCGCTGTTATAGAAAAACCTTTCATATTGGTCCTCATCTACTTTGTTACCGCATACACAATGACCTTCTTGTCGGTCAACCAGGCGAAGGCAATAAGGACAGGTGTCTGCTGAAAACAGACTCAACTTGTCATGCGAATGAATGATCTTTTTAATTTGAGTGACCTCAAGGATCAAATTTTCTTTCAGCTGATAAAGTTTGGAAAGTTCTTCATAAGAATCTGCTTCTTTGCGCTGTAAAGTATTTAACCGGATTTCATTGTTTAAAATATCGGTCTTTAACCGTGAAATCTCGCCAAAAGATGCAGTAGATGCCGGACGGTCAACTTTAAGGGAAGCTCGATACTCCTGCAAACGTTTGTATTGCTCTTCGCGCTCCTCAAGATCTTTTAGTAAAAAAGTCAAATTGAGATCGTCGTCATTTTCTTTCAGACTGCGCGAAATCATAATATATTCGTCTAAAAGAGCCTTTTTGACGGACACATCTTTTTCAGCTTCCTTTTGTTTCGCCAAAGAGGAATAATACTCGGAAAATGATTTACCGACCAACAGTTGAAAAATTATTTTTCGTACTAACTCTGAATCGGCGATTATGTTGTCAAAGTCCGCAGCTTTGTAAATTTTTCTAGGATTCGGTTCTTGATCATGGAAAATAAGCCTTAAGAGGTCACGGAAATTAATAGTAAAATGATTGACACCCTGAAATATCTCAACGGCTGTTATACCCAGCGCTTCCAATATCCAGTCAGAAAAAATATATTTTTCGTTTTTTGATCGATTTATCGGCAAAATTTTGACGTTGCCATCGGTAGGAATAATATTGATATCATTACGATTTATATACCGCTGTAATAAGAATGGGACATCATTAATTAGGATATCAAGCTCCACAAAATTTTCAGTGTCCCCAGTGATTTCAATGTGAGTTTCTTTATTACTTGTGCGGAATTCTGGAACGGTCCCACTCAATCCATAATAGATTAAGTTCATAAAGGTAGACTTCCCAGAACCATTTGACCCTTCCAAAATATTTAGACCTTTGGAAAGCTGAGGCGATTCGAAGTTATATTTCGTACCTATATAACGGACTTTATTAATTAATGAGTTACCCATTTTGTAATTCCATAATCATAGTAGATGCTGCTTAGTAATGTTTCCAACTTAATCATTGATAGCCTTGGCACAACGCGTTTTAACATGTTTGCATTATCCAATTCCAGCTTAAAAATATTATTCTCAAAAAGGTTGGATGGGACTGAATCTTCCCTTAGATATATATCAAGTTGACTGCTGGCGGCGTTTTTAGAAATCCCTATTAGTCCTTTCTTTTCGAGTGCAAATAATAATTTCAGAATTTCATTAATTCTTACCAAACCAGATGAATAAGACCTCATCAACATTTCTTTATCGCGATAATTAAGATAACGACCCGAAGGGTATGATCTTAAAATATTCAACAGCGTCCAATCCGCTGAAAAATCCACCAGAAAAGCCAGCTTACGGTAGTCCTTAAAAGTTTTTTCCGCAGAATTACAACCCAATGTTTTTAGGATAATAATGATGTTATAGGTAAGAAAATAAAAATCCTCCCCTTTAATAAACATCAATCGTTTCTTATTTCCGGATACTTGTTGCTGGCTCATCAGTCAAATGCTAAATAACAGCTATCAAATAGTTCTAAAATCAGGCCATCTATCAGCTTCTGATTGTTATAGGTATAACTAAATTTTTTGCTCAAGTTATTTATAACATCATTAGCCTCTTCAATCAATTTTTTTAAAAGTTCATCAATCTCCTGTTCGGTAATCGGATTACTGACATCGCGGTTGCCTAAGTATGCTAGTAAGAAGTCGTTACAATGTTCAAACACTCTGTACTTCAAAGAAAGCAGACTTTTATCCGTGACGAAGCTACTTTGTTCAATAAGACTACGGGCAACTTTTAATGCATGTTGTTCTATTTTACGTTCACTATAACTCGTGCAAACATCTATAATCTTATCTTTCAGATTACGGCTGTCTGACTGCGGCATAGTTGCCCAAAGCTGCCATACTGGGTCTGCTATCAGATGGTTTGGATCTGAACTTGCCCTTATAAAAACGAGTTCAATTTCTGAAGAATGAATAAATTTTTCAGTTGGGTCCTTAATATTTTGCCGCTCATCATACATCTCCATTAATTCCGCAAATATCGACGCTTCTTTTCCCACTTGCGAAGTTGAAAAATGTTTGCAGGCTTTAATTTTGTCCAATACTTCCTGTTTTTTGGCCACTTCGTCAAACTCACCAAATTTCCAGTCTATTGAACTTATGAATTTTCTCCATTGATTGTCGGACATTTTTTCGATGACATCAATTCGTCCAGGGTGACCAGGCTTATCGTATTGAGCTTTATATTCAGCGATTATAAATTTTTTTATACTAGGGATTAGATCTTTATAGTCGTAGTTCTTGTCGATTAAAAGTTCTAATATTGCCTTATCCGGTAGATTGATCCCGTTGTTCCTAACAACATTGGAAGTCCCTTCCTTGCCGTAACTGTTTGTAGAGTAAAACGATAGTTTAAGATTGTCGCTGAACTGATTTTTTAGCCAAATATCGATAAAACTAACCATCGTATTTATAACCTCATGGCTATTAAACGTAAAACTGGTATCGGGATTATAATTCTTGTTTTCTTCCAGGGTTTCGCTACCGTCATCAGCCCGGTCTTTGACGTACACATCTTCGATGTGCTCAATGGCAGAATAAAATTGAGGTTTTTCGCAAGTGGCGATACCATCAAGCATATATTCGATAACACGTATCTTCTGAAGCCTGAAGCCTTTAGTTTTATCAGATGCTTCCCGGTTAATCGTCATGCAGATAGTTGATAATTAGTTTAGTTGCCAAATATTACTAATAAAATTAACACTAAGAACTATTTTTCAGAATATTTCTTAGTGAAAAATCCTATATATTGGTATTGTAAGCTGGCGATGGTACTGCAATTCCGAAGCGTTGGTTTAGCCCGCTCAAAAGATTTGTAAATTTAGCGACAGTATCAATAATTTTTTCATGCGATTACAATACGTTTCCGACCTGCATTTAGAGTTTCCTGAGAATAAGGTATTTATTAAAAACAACCCGATTGAACCGAAAGGGGATATCTTGGTATTAGCAGGAGATGTATTGCCTTTTATCCTGATCGATAAGCACAAGGACTTTTTCAATTATGTTTCAGATAATTTTGAACAGGTTTATTGGGTGCCTGGCAATCACGAGTATTACCATTTTGACGCTGCTAAAAAAAGCGGTGCTTTCTGTGAAAATATCCGTAGCAATGTAAGCCTGCTAAATAACCAGACGATTGTATTGGATTCGGTTCATTTGATATTTTCCACGCTGTGGTCAAGAATAAGCCCTGATAATTGGTGGCATATTGAAAAGAACATGAACGATTTTCGCATCATTAAATATGATGGCTACCGGTTTTCATTTGATCATTATAACCAGTTACATGCGCAGGGACTTGCCTTTGTTGAAAATGCGCTGGATACTGCTGGTGAAAGCTTAAAAAAGGTAGTGGTCAGCCATCACGTACCGACCTATCTGAATTACCCGGAGCAATATAAAGGCAGCTTGTTAAGTGACGCATTTACTGTTGAGCTATTCCCGTTAATCGAAAAAAAACAACCCGATTTCTGGATATATGGTCATCACCACATCAACACTCCTGGCTTTGAAATTGGGAAAACGCAGCTATTGACTAATCAGTTAGGTTACGTGCGTTATGGAGAACAAGCTCTATTCCAGTCTGATAAAATAATTTTATTATAAAATTATATATAATAAACTTATATTTGCACAATAAACCTAACAGGTTTATTAGATATAATTTAGTTTATTATATAAATAATGGATATTCAATTTTATATAAAAGAGGTCTTAGGCCGCGATATCGGGCTCCATCCTTTACCAAAAAACAGGATGGCACATTTGCCTGTTTATATCAACGAGGGGTACCAGTTATATCTGGGGAACCTATATAAAAAAGAACTGGTATTTGCCGAGCCAAAGGATTTAGAATACCTCAGCATCCTACAAACAGAAAAGCAGTTTGCACAGCTAAAAAAGAATTTTCCTACGATAGTGCTGCTAATGCCGCAGATCACTGCTTATAACAGGAAACGGTTGATAGACAAAGGGATTAATTTTATTGTTCCGGGAAAGCAATTGTTTTTGCCGGATCTGCTGATCGACCTGCGCGAATCGGACTTAGGTAAAAACACAAAGCGCAAAAATACTACGCTTTTGCCTTCAGCGCAATTTCTGGTCATTTATCATATTATACACCGTCACGATAAATGGAAACTGGAAGAGCATCCTTTTAAAGCTATAGCGGAAAAAACAGGCTATACCGCGATGGCGATTACTAAGGCTATTGAAAATTTGAGATACGAGGAGATTATAGATGTCACTGGGGAGAAGGAGAAATTCATACGCTTCCGTTTGGATAGCGCTGAACTATGGGGTGACCTGATGAAACGCAAGCTGCTGAACAACCCGGTACTGAAAAAGGTGTTTGTCGACGATAAACCCCATAAGCCATTTATGCTACTGGCCGGAGCTTCCGCTTTACCGGAATACAGCGATATGAACCCGAGCAGGCAATTGCATTATGCAACCGACCGAACCAGTTTTTATAACTTACAGGAGCAGGGCAGCCTGGTCAACCTGAATGAGCAGGAAGGTAAATTCGGGTTGGAAGTTTGGAAATATGATCCTAAAAAGCTCGTGGGGGAACTGCCAAATGACTTGGGTGTGGTTGATCCGTTGTCTTTATATTTAAGTTTGCAGGCAGATGCAGACGAACGTACGGAAATGGCTTTGGAACAAATTATTGCTAAATATATATGGTAAGAGGATTAGATGTTTTTAAAAAATATTTTGAGGCGTTCCCCGACAATTATGTAGTGATCGGTGGTACGGCATGCGATGTAATTATAGAAGAAGCAGGATTTATCCCAAGGGCTACAAAAGATATTGATATTATTTTGGTGGTGGAGGCATTAACACCTGCTTTTGTTACGCAATTTTGGCAATTCATACAGGATGGTAAATATGAGCGCCAAGAAAAAAGCGATGATACCCGGCAATATTACCGCTTTGTGAAACCGGAGGATACCTCCTTCCCGTTCCAGGTAGAATTATTTTCAAGGACACCTGATACCATAGATCTACAGGCGGGCGCACATTTAACGCCTATACCTGTAGACGACGATCTATCAAGCTTGTCGGCAATTCTCATGGATGACGATTATTATAACTTCATGATCGAGCATAGTACTGATGAGGATGGCCTACACCGCGCTAATACCGAAGCACTGATTTGTTTGAAAGCCAAAGCATTTTTAGAGATAGCTGAACGAATAGCGGCGGGCAGCACAGAAGACAAGAAACAGCTCAAAAAACACAAAGCAGATGTGTTCAGGTTAGCCGTTATGATGCAGGAAGGTGAAGTACATGAACTGCCCGCACCGATAAAGGAGAAATTGCAGGCGTTCATGGCTACAGCAGCGGAGGAATTGCCCGATAAAGAAATTTTTAAAGTAATGGGCTTGGGAAACATAGTTGTGAAAAACATCTATGAACGACTATTATCGGCTTTCCAGTTGGAAGGATAAAATTGTTCTAAATGTTTATCCGCATTTTGATTAAAGGGAACAGGTAGAAATAAAAATCCCCTTGCACTCGCTGCTTGGGGATTTTAACCTAAACCTTATCACAAAGCAGGCAAAGAAATGCCTGCTTATAATGGTGTAAAAATAGAGAATTAAATGGTAACATTATCTACGATGATACGCCGGAAATCTACATTCAATGCAGCTGCAAGCGCAAAAATATCATTAACAAAATAGTCTACATTACCGCATTCTATTCCGGCTATCAGATCCGCATCCAGTTGTGATAGCACGGCTAAAGCTTCGACCGACCAGCCTTTATCAGTCCTGATCTGTCTCAAATTAAGGCCGGTTTGTGCCAGTGCTTCCTATGGAGTCATCTTTATATTATTTTGAAATTCGCGGTCTTTTCTTTTTTGCCGTGATTGGGGATACGGGAACGTATACAGGTTTGGCTTTAAACACCGGCTTTGCAGCAGGTTCGGGTTTCTCATCAGCAATTCTTACTTCCAATTGCCTGTCGCCGATGGCATGACCATTTAATCCTGCAATGGCCTCGTTAGCACCCTGGTCATCCATCTGGATGAAGGCGTAGCCTTTACTTTCGCCGTTGGATTTATCGCGTATGATCGTTAATAACTTTATATCGCCATAAGGTCCGAACAGCTGTGCCAGCTGAATTTCGTCCATTTCCCGTGGGAGGCCAACAACAAATAGTTTAGTCATAGGAAGTTTGAAGGTGCAAATATAAATAATCCATTAAAATTGAAGCGGCGGCAAAACATCTTACCGGGAAATATCATAATTTGAGGATGTCAGCAGCTTCTTTTGATCCAATAAAACGGTAGGTAGGTCACCTGTAAATATTCTTACCGTATCCGGTTACTAATCTCTATCCGGAATTGCTCTTCTATTTTTTGTTCCAGTATATAATCCAGCAGATCCCCTTCCTGTTTGAAAATCTCCCCGCCAAGGTTATTTCCTGTATTTCGTTTGTCACACCTGATCGCCTCATATTCATCCTTGTCCAGGCTAACGGTGACCAGGCTGATGTAATCATACCGCGATTCCCCGTAAAGCCGGTTGGTCATTTCGTGAAACCTGTTGACAAATCCTGCATGGTAAAAATCAGCAATTTCGATAAGCAGGCTTGTAGGTGGACTCCACCTGCTTTCAAAGGATATGCGATTGTCCCGTACAACAATATCCCGAATATATTGCTTACTCTCCACAAAATCGGGCAGGTGGTAATGGTCGCTGCTTATTTGTTGCTGTTGTATCTCTGCAAATAAATTACGGATGTTTTCCAGCTTATCTTCTGCTGCGGAGAACACCACGCTGTTGGAGCACCAATTAGACATAAGCAATAATTTAGGAGAAAAAAAGCCCCGGATACAACAGGGACTTGAGAAATTAGGAAGGGTATTTTGATTAACGATTGGGCTTGCGCACCTTGTAACGCATATAGTCCTGAAAATTGCGTTCCATATTGCGGCGTTCGGCATTCTTCTTCATCCGGCGGTTAACGCCCGAAAGGAACAGCGCCCATATACCAAAACCGACTGCGTAAAGCAGAAATGGCGTTTTAGAATACAAAGCACCCATAAAGGCGCCGGTGGAAATAAAGCAGGTGAAAATTAAATAAACAAACGTTTTCATAATTAAATATACTAAAAATATTAGCTTTTTGCAAGTGTTTTATTAATAATTTACGCTAAAAAAATCGTTCCGCTTGGTAACCAAAAAAATATACAGGCTATGAAAAAATAATAGCTAAACCTTTGTATATTAGCGAGTAAATTACACTAACACCTTAACCATATCGTGAAATCTACCACAATTAAACACGCCTCGAGATTTCTTTTGGGAATCTGTGCCACTGTTTTGCTAATTTCCAGTTTTGGCTCATCTGCCTATGGTCAACAGCAGTTCCGGCACCGTTATAAATTCAAGGCTAAAAAATTTAATGCCAACAGCTCCAAAGCTCTGGTAGGTCTATACAAGGTACCTGAAACACCAAAGGGGCAGGATAAGATCGTGGGCTATGCAATTATTGCTGGCAAGGTCACACCGATCCATAAAGCGCCATACCTGCCGATTGTCATTCCTGATAACAGCAAGCTGATCAATGATGTCAAAAACATAAAACACCATTACCTATATGGACTAATCGACCGCCGGACAGACGACACGCTGTTCATCCATTTTTGGACCATTGGCCCAGCAAACGACCCGCTGAAAACAAAACCAGCCTATGTTAACAGTGATAATAATGGCGATACCTTTGCCTATTACATCGGGGACGATTGGCGGACCCTAAAGGTGCCCTTTAATTATTTCATGCTAACCGCAACGGCCATCCCTTACCGCATTGACCTGAAAACAGGTAAAACGAATGCCGATATCCTTGACCTCAATGTGGCCTGTTTCTATGTGATAGGCCGCACTAAGTTCTTTAAAAATACCGATATCGATCCGCGGAACACCTATTTCGGAATTGGCCCATTTGTCGGCCTGCTTCCCATCCCGGGCGATACCGAAGCGAGTAAGGCTTTTTCGTTTACCTGGGGAGCATCCGGACTGTATTCACTCCACGGTATTAATTTCGTAGCCTCCTTCGGAGTGGAGAAATTCCACGCTAGTCCATATATCGGCTTCGGAATTGGCTTCAACCTCGTCAATTTATTTGACCCCAGCTCTGCCTATTAAACTGAATTTGAACAGATGTAAACGAAGGATCTCCTAATTTCCCTGACCCCGACAGTCATGTGATTGAAAACTATGAGTTGACGTCGGAGCAGCAGAATTGAAGTTCAGAACAAAGAGGAAAATTTAGAAAGGTAAAAATATAGCAATAGTATTTAAAACTTAAAATAAACCATCATGACTGATCACTTAAAAAAACTAAAATGGCAATTTGTAGGTCCCATTTGCCTCTTGATTTACTTAACCGGATGTAACCCAAACAGCGATAACGGAATAGCTTTTACCAAGACAAAAAATGCAACCTTAAGCAGTGCAACCGCAAGCCACAGCGTCAAATCCTATTTCATGTCATACAATCCAAAAACAGATGGCGTGATCGTCATTACGTTAGCTGACAATTCCCAGTATACCGCATCCAAATTAGATGCATCCCAATTATCAGCACTATTGAATTTGTTAGCGAATAAAGATTTGGCGTATGATAGCGGAAACGATGTTTTCAGACTGAAGGGGGGTTCCCAATGAATACCATTAAATGTTGGATTTTCCCTGTGTTACTCGCGCTTGCCGGCTTTTTGATCATGAGTTGTGGTGAAACAAAAACATTAACCTCCGGAAATTATTTATTCAGGTATAAGGACAACCATATTGCCAATACGATAGACAGCACCATAAAAGATTCACTTTATATTTATCAGTTATCAAAGCCGCTTAAATCAAAAATTGATGACAAAACCACTTATCAGGTTATCAAAACAAATCCTACAATAAAAGACACCGTCAAGACTATAAAATTTCCACGGCCTCTGCCCGACAAGGTGAAACTTAATGGAGTGGTTTACACCCCTGAAGTCGATATTGAACCTGCAGGCAAGTATTTTCGGTCATTAACTTATTTTGATACAAAATTTGCCTTACAGGCCTTAACCATCCCCCTTAAATTCAGAAACCAGATCGGGGATGGAAGCAAATACCCAAGCCAGGTTGAAACCGGAGTTAATATTGGATTTGCGCCAACTATTAAATTCAATTATAACGTATTTAATCCCATAAAGAAGACAATGGGCAAATTGCTGAATACCTATAGCATCAACACCGGAATACTATTAAATTTAGGTTCAACTGCTTTAAAGGCCGCTACCAATGCGCCAGGCTTACCCGTAGACCGTACTTCAGCGACTTTTACTTATGGGACTTTTGTGTTATTTGGCATCAATAATATCAACTTTGGCTATGCCGTCGGACTTGACAACGTATTAGGTGACGGTCATAAGTATTGGGTGTATCAAAATAAGCTTTGGCAGGGAATCGTCATATCCCTTGACATTGTAAAGCCTTAAAATTTATCAATTCTAATTAAATTAAAAAACCATGCAAATAATAATCGTAAAACCAATCATTAAAGATGGTCAAATCCAACTCGACACAAGGCAAATAACATTTTCAGATTATTCCTTTTTAAGAAATGAACTATTTGCTGTCCGCTTAAGTTCTGCTGTTAAGAAAGAAGAATCGGTTTGCTTATTAATCGGGGAAGCTGCAGATAAAAAAATCGAAGTGTTGCAATCTGCCGGGGCTATCGTTGAATCCATCCGTAAAATGGAAGACAATTTTGTGCACGTAACCTTTTGGGATCATTCTGCCTTATTAAAACTGGAGATGACCATTGAACATGCTCAAGCCTATCTCGATCTCTTAACCCAAAGTTTACATAGCGGCGAACAAGTTTTGATGTCAGTTAAAAACGGATTAATATACAATGTCAGACCTTATGACGGGGTTGCTAATAATTGGTTCAGGGACAGCAGGCAATATTCCTTTGAGCCATCGACGTTAAAACCAGTTATCACAGAAGCGGAACTTGCTCAGATTTTCACTTACCTCGCTAATGAGGCTTGCACATTAAACCCCCTCAATATTGACTATTGTATCACATTTCAATATGTTTGGGATGGTTGTTTTGCGCGGGCACATAAAATGCGAGAAGTAATGCAAAGCCAGTTTAATGTTACCTGTCAAAAAATCTTTAATTATGGAAGCCTTGCTGTAGCGGCATACAATCATTGTGTAACCTGGGGATGGCATGTCGCGCCCGTTGTTACGGTCGTTTCTACTACGGGAATTAATGAACAATATGTTATTGATCCTTCTGTCGCAGCAATGCCATTAACGATAACACAATGGAGGAATATTCAATTAAATAGTTGCAGTGGGCATGCTACTTTATATTCGTATGATATTGTAGACGGCAAGTGCTATGGGAGAAAAAACTCATCAGGAAATTACACAAGTTTTGACGATAACTACCATTATACAAATATATGGCTGTCGGATCATCGTGATACACCAACATTCGAATGAATCAAACAAGTTGCTTAACTACCGCTACTTTTGACTGATTTTTTTAACTAAAACTATTCCTTTGCATTAGTTTAGCTCATAAATTCTGTTATGCTGCCGGGCCTCTTGTACATGTGCGCGGATTGTGTCCACCAGATCAGAATAAGGTATGCCCCGCAACCAGATCACCGGGTTTACCGGGTCTGTACTTTTCAGTTCCAGGTCCATTAAACGGAATAGCTGTAATAAAAATGGCTGCGTTAAAACATAGTCCTTCACGCGAAACAGCTCGACCTGATCGACCCGTTTAAAAAATATACCACGGGTAATACGGATAATTTCAGGACTGACCTCATACCGTATATTCCGGATATAGACAAAACGATAAAAGGCCAGCACGGTGCTGATCATGCTCAGTCCTATCAGGAAAGGAAAAAAGCGCCATGCGAAAAGCAAAAATCCAACAGCGCACAGTATCAGCGGAAATATCTTGATAAAGGCAAAAATGCCGGCAGGCCTTAACTGAATAGTTTCATTTGGTTCCATAAAGAAAAATTAAAAGTTTAAAAAGGCATCCGCCTTTAATCCGTCAAAAAAAGTGAGGTGGTCTTTGGGCAGATCGCAGCGAATGCCAAAACGAAATTTGGCGGCTTTTTCAAAAGCATGCAGGCTAAAGTTATCCTGGCTGAAAGAGAAAATCCGTGAACGGAAGCTAACCGAAATCTCATCTGTACCTTCAGCATAAACCTCCATCGGTAGCCTGCGTAAACCGGCTGCCATCTTCACGGAAGCTACGGCCACTTACCCCCAGAGGGCAACCAGCCTCCACAGAATCTGCCGGCAACACAAACACCTGCGACAGATGGCCATAGGTGATCTGAAAATCCCCATTACCCAACTGGACAAAGACTCCCAAAAAACGATCATAACCTGTAGCTATGATCCTTCCCGCCATGACAGCGAATAGCCGTAACCTTTAAGTAAAAGACTCGGATATCCGCCATTAAAACGTAGTGTTGAAACCCTTTTTTTCCTTTTTTTGGTATTATTGACCGTAGGATATTAGCCGACCATGTCGCG
This sequence comes from Mucilaginibacter sp., assembly GCF_025359345.1. Lineage (GTDB taxonomy): Bacteria > Bacteroidota > Bacteroidia > Sphingobacteriales > Sphingobacteriaceae > Mucilaginibacter. The sequence goes on along the minus strand of NZ_JANYGQ010000036.1, from coordinate 276,401 downwards.
CTATCAATAAGCTGTCCAATAGTCATACCTACAGGAGACAACACCTTTCCCTGCACAACTTTGTATGGTGTTTTGAATAGGGCTTTCTTGAAAATAATGGCTTGTTCTGCGTTGAAGTCGTATGTTTTCCGGCAATACGAATTGATAAAATCATCAATAACCAGTGCACTTGTATCTTTTAAAGAGGTCATAAATGCGCTGGCCAGTAGTTCGAAACCACTGATGGGATAAACGTGACGGACCGGGTACAGATCGGCCAAGTCGTTATCAGCATTAAAAATTGGTGAGTAAACACCGGATGTCGACCAGGAGGTCATGATGATCCCTTCATATCCCATTAACCTGCATTCCGGAACAAAATCTTTGATATTTTTAAAATGCCTGTACCAGTCGGTCAGATAATAATCGTCCGGATCACTTCGTATAGCCGGGGCGCCCCATATCTCATAGCCGCTGTTGATGAGCTTTTCATGATCGCCGAATTTGTTCTCACTCCATCCGTAATTCCAGTCTACGAAAATGGTTTGTTTCGGAAGCTCATGGATATATTCGGGGTACTTTAAAGCCATATCTGCCCATACCAATGGCCTTTTCCCCAAGCTCACCACGATATCGCAAAGCATTTTGATGTAATCAAAGTAGACCCTTGACAATCCAACTTCTTCTGCCTCTCGCTGGCATATTTCGCAATGACCCAGTAAATGAGTTTCGTCTCCACCAATATGGATATATGGGGAGTTATGGGTCAGGATCATATCTTTGTAAAGCCGTGTAAAAAGCCTTTTATCCTGTTCCCGTTTGCTGGGACAGACTTGGGAAAAGTCTGTAGCGTCTTCCCTTATTCCAGCATATTTGTAATGTCTTAAAACATATTCGAGATGTCCAAAACTTTGCTGGAGTGGGATAACGTCAAGTTTAAGTCGGTGACAGTAGCTGATAAAGTCGACAATTTGTTTGCGGGAATATACATATCGGTTACTGATCACGGGTTCTTCGGCATAAGGATAAGTCCCCTCCCATTCCATCAGGATCGTATTAATACCATTGGCTGCAAGCTGCCCCACGAAGGTTTTTAGCACCGGCATTTTCATGGGCTGTATTCTCAGATCTATGTGAAAGCCTCGAACTTCGGACGAATCATTTGATTGCATCGTTGAGTGGTATGCGAAACTATTCAAGGTTCCCAATATGAGAGCCAAACAGATAGACGAACGTATGATGACTTTAACCATGTTAGGAATTATATGCTGAAAAGCCATCTTTGTCCAACAAAAGAACAGCTCCATGTTTTTCTCTCAGGATGGTTGAGGGATAGGCAGCGGAAACAGGTTGACGCAAGGTATGACACACGGCAGTAGCTTTCAGCCTGCCCGGGACGACGCAGGAAATGAACTGGGCCGAGGTCAAAGCAGGAATAGTTAGTGTAATAGCGAATTCCGGCACGTCACTGATTTGCCGAAAACATTTATCGTTCACCTGTTGTTGCCGGCAGGCTGTATCCAATTGAACTACCTTGACTAATTCCCTGTCATTAAAATCGGCCTGTCCGGGATCATTGAAAGCGATATGCGTGTTTTCTCCAATACCCAAACAAACAATATCGGCAGGAAATTTCAGCAGTAATTTAGCATATCTAACGCATTCTTCATTAAAATCCTGGGCAGCGCCATTGAGGAGATTTACGGATTTGAACGGACGCTTATCAAACAGCCTCGACGTTAAAAAATGACCAAATGTTTGAAGCGCTCCGTCAGGCAGTCCCAAATATTCGTCCATATGAAAAGCGTTGATCGATTCCCAAGGTATCGTATCATCTTTTACAAACTCCTCAAGAAATTCATTTTGAGACGGAGCCGCGGCAAAAATGATATTAATTTCATCTTTGTTATTTAACAGCTTTTTGATTTTGTTACCTACAAGTTGAGCAGCTTCAAGTCCTAAAGACTTTCTATCGCCGAAAACCTGGACTTTAAGGTTTTCCACATATAATTCATTGTATAGCATAATATTATTTGTTATGATGATTCGCTGAACTATACACGACTTTTCCTCCGATAATCGTTTGAAGAATATTGACGTTGTTATCAAAAATAACTAGGTCCGCATCCTTTCCTTCAACTAGTGATCCTTTTTTAGAGTCAATTCTCATAATGACAGCGGGCGTAGCAGTCATCATTTTAACAGCATCTATTAATGGAACATCGGCCAACCGGATCATATTTTTAACAAGCTGATCAGCAGTTGCAACGCTTCCGGCAAATGCGCTGCGGTCGAGTAATTTGGCAACATTATCTTCTACCAATACCTTCAGTCCATTAGTTAAACTACCAAGAACACTTTCGCCTGACGGTAGTGGCAAAAGTATGCCTGGCCAAGTGAAAGGTCAGCCACTTTTTAATTCCACACAAGTCAGCGATTTCCTTTAAATAACTGTTCATGCGTTGATTGGTAAATACAGGCAAAACAGTCGATTTAGCAACACACAATGGGTGATGCTTATATTGTTCGATAATAAATTCCGCTTCAGGAAGTAATGGAAGATGAACAGGTGTATTAGTTTTATGACGGCTGGTAAAAATCCATTTCTTTCCGTCATCACCGATCCCTATTTCGGTAGGCTTTAGCTTTTGAACATCGATGTAAGCAAGTCCGGTATAACAACAAAATATAAAAATGTCCCTGACTAGGGTTAGACGCGCTACAGCGAATTCCTTATTCTTGATAACAGCTACTTCATCTCTTGTTAAAAATGTCCTTGGGGTGGGCTTTGCGGTTGATTTATAATGCTGAAATGGGTTTTCTGTTATCCACCGGTTTCCTAAGCTTAACAAGATGATTTTCTTTAAATGCTTGACATACTTATCAGCTGAAATAGGGGTGCACTTATAATGCTTTGTCCGCAGGAATGTATCGTAGTTTTTGATAAACGGCTGATCAACTTTTCGGATACTAATATCTTCAAGCCCGTATTTAACCTCCAAAAACTCCGTCAAATGTTTTAGCGAACTTTTGAAAGTCCTGAGTGTGTTATCTGAAAAGCCGTTGCCAATCAGGCTCTCCATTTCCGTGTTATGCTCCCGGAAGATTTCCAGCAGTTTTCTTGATTGGGCATTAATACCTAAATAGGCATCCTTTACATTCCTGGCGGTTATCTCGTCACCGGTCGCAATCATGCCAGTATGGATATCCATTATTTTTGACCGAATGGTGTCCAAATGATGGTTTAGCTGTTTGGCGGCTTCCTTTGTGCCTTTCGCCCGTCTTTTTTCGAGATCCCAAAGACCGGGTTCCATTTCTCTTCCAACAGCAATTTCGGATCGCTGGCAGTCAATGGTAATTCTCAAATAAACAGGAACGGGGCCGGATTTGTAACGTTTTGGTTCTTTCAGGTAGAAGAACAGATTGAAATTGGTACTCATAATATTACTTTTTTAAGGGTGACAAAACTATGTTTGCAACCCGCTCAAATCAAGATGTTTCACTATGAAACATCTTGATTGACAGTAACTTATGTCAATTCTGGTGAGTACATTGTGTTTTTTGAAAAGAACTCCCGTATTACTCACCTTTTATACAGGAAAAGTCGGAATTTTACTCACCTTTTCAAAAAAACAAAGCCCGCAAATATTTGATTTGCAGGCTTTTAGCTGTCTTTACTACTTTTATCTGTGGTCCCGACGAGAATAACCTTGTACTCTTAACGTCTTGACTTTCAATATTTTACAGTGGCTTAAATTGGGCACTCACCGAATTACTCACCGCTTTTTTGATACAGATTAATTGCAAATTTTATAATACAAATATCGATATTTTGATAGTCTTTTCTAACAAAAGCGCAAATATTATATAATAATTTTTCGAAAACTTTCTTCCGAAATAATTAGGTTTAATTAACGTCCTTTTTACAGTCTATAAATAGTTGCATCACCCCAATCGTTGCCGAAGATCATTTTTACGCCTGTTCGCTGCCGGTCGATTTTATGCCTGCATGGGGCTCTCGACGCCAGATTATTCTTCAATTTCCCAGAAAAAATTAAACGGCATTCGTTAAATGGATCTATCGGCCATCAGGTACCCATCGTAAGTCCAGCCAGTTTTTGGCGGTCATTGACCTTGATCTGCTTACCGGTCACGATAACGATATTTTCTTTTATCAGGTCCATGATAACGCGGAACACCGTTTCATATGTAGATGCTGAATATGCAGCAAGATCATGCCTCGATAGTGTCAAATTGATGTATCCATTCGAGTCTTTTCCAAACTGTTCTTCCACCGAAAGCAGGGACTGTGCTACGCGCCCTTTTACCGGCATATGCGCCAGATCGCGCATTTTTCGCTCAGAGATGTCCAACTCTTCTGCAAACAGCACCATGAGTTTATAGCTTAGATCGCTATTAGTTTTCAGCGACGCTTCAAAGAACTTGATATCCACAAAACAAACGACCAGCGGCACCACAGCGGTGGCGGAAACACCGTAAACCATTTTGCTGCCCAGGCCACGGTGACCCAGTATGGAGCCGTCAGCAGCAAACCTGATAATCAGTTCTTTGTCATCGCCCCATTTCTTGTGAACTTTTGCTGTGCCGGAATAAACGAAATAAATGCCCGTTACGGGTTGCCCTTCGCTGAAAATCACCTCTCCTTTTTTGAATTTCAGGTTTTGTTTATGGAGGTTGATGGTTTCGCGCCATTCCGGCACCGTGTTGCTGCATAGGAAACATTTTTCGAGGTTACATCCTTTCTGGGGCTTATTCATGGACTTTCGTTTATATTCGGTTGGTAATGATAGGATAATTTGTCAAAAGAAAAAAGCCACCCGCAGTTTCGTAAAGAACGGGGTACCTGGTGTAAAACTCATCTGGTCAACCGGCGCAGCTTCACCTTTCAGCCGGCTGACCTGTTCCACGGCATATTCGTTCCACTGCCTGTTAAACAGATTTTCTACCGTGAGTCCAACCTCATAACGCTTTTGACTGTAATTGATCTTCAGGTCGGTAACAAAATATCCGTCGGCTATCAAGGTATTCGTGTTATTTCCGGGGCGATCGTGCATATACCGGTAGCTCAACCCGCCGTTGATCCCGTTATTTAGTTTAAAATCCAGCCCCCCAGTGCTGGTCAACGTAGGCGCAAGCGCGAGGTAGCCGGTGCTTTTTATACTATCGGCGTACCTTGGACGGGCCAAGTTGACGTTCAGGTCGGCAAAAAACCATTTGGCCAGCTGGTACCGGGCAGAAATATCAATGCCCGAACGTTTGGTTTTGCCGCCAGGTGCAATATCACCATCATCGGTGTAAACAAACTCCTGCGACAGGTATAAGTACCAGACTGCTGCGTTGATGAATAGGCGCGGTATTGGTTTCCAGTTCAGCCCAAGGTCTGCACCATAGGCTGACGGGATAGTTTCCAGGCCGTTATTGGCGATGACAGCGATCGCGTTATTGGAATGAAACCCTTTACCCGCTTTCAGATAAAACTGTACCTGTTCGTTAGCGGTATACTGGACGTTCAGTTTTGGGCTCAAGACCAAACTGTTTTTTGTGGAATCATGGTAATTGAATTTAAAGTAGTCCAGCCGCGCACCGGCATTGAATTGCCACTTCCCGCTTTCTAATGTTTCGTCCAGGTAAGCAGCCGTGTTATTTTGTCTGATATCTCCCTGGGTAATATTATTCAAAAACTGGTATTGTTCTGTAACATGATCGTATGAAGAACCGTAGGTGCGGTCAAAGCGGGTGCTTATTCCAATGATGGAAGTCAGCAGGTTATTGCCCCAGTATTTTCGCTTCGTAATTTTGCCGGTATATCCAAACATATCCCGGCTTTCCGCTTGCTGGCGTTCGTCTCCGTTAACACTGTCTGCCGCGAAAAAAGTGGAATTTACATGCAATGCAAAAGTATATTGAGTGTAGTATAACTGATTTTCCATGGACCAGTTGTTTTTCAGATCAGTAGTTAAACGCGCGATCGCATTGATCCTTGTTGACTTACCCCCCTGGGCGCTGTCAATTGCTGCAAACCTGTTAATGGTTACCGGAGCGGCATTTATCCTCACCGCGTTTCCCTGTTCATCCAGCGCAACTGTATTAGCCGCAACTACCCGTTCAGGTATTTCTCCGGAAGCGATCCAGCTGGTACTAAAGGTTGAAGCGCTTAGGGTTAATTTATTATTTGCTCCTATTTTTTGGGTGTACTTCCCGAACAGGTTGGTCCGTTTATAATGTTCCGGCAGCTTAAAAGCGCCGTCGGTATAATTATATTCCCCGGCAATATAGGCCGTTGTTCCGCTTTGAGCGGCTTGCTTCCCTAATAGGTCAACCAGTCCTGCAATACGGAAGGTATGGAATTGTCCGCCCTCCAGGCTGATCATGCTCCGGTCTATGGCGTCTTTGGTGGTATAGCTTAAATAGCCTGCCGTGGCCAGATCGCCATAAGCGGAATAATACGGGCCCTTGCCGAAATCAAAATTCTTCACCGTTTCAGGGATCAGAAAGTGCAGGTCGGCATAACCCTGCCCGTGGATGTGGGAAACCATATTCACGGGCATTCCGTCAACCGAAACACTCAGGTCGGTGCCGTGATCCGCATCGAAGCCCCGTACAAATATCTGTTCCGCTTTGCCGCCGCCCATATGCTGTGCGATCAACAAGCCGGGAACCAGGCGCATCAGGTCCTGTGAAGAATTAACCGGGCGAAGCCGCAGATCTAAAGTGCTCAGCGTGTGAAAAGGGCTACACATCAGCGAGGGGGCGATCACCACCTCTTTCAGGTCAACCTGCCCGTTATCCATCACAATGCACACCGGCACAGCCGAACTGCGTACCGGGAGAATTTTTGTCGAATAACCGATGTAAGTGATCGTTAAGGTCGCTGTATCTGACGAGAGCGAAAGCTGAAAGTCCCCGGTTTTATTGGTGCAGCATAACTTGCCATTGGCGCGGATACAGGCACATTCCAGCGGCTGTTTAGTGGTATTGTCGGCGATATGACCTTTGTAAATATATTGTGCGTTTGCCCATTGCATCCCTAAAACGGTGATTATCATAAGCAACGCCATTTTTTTTAGCGTGTTCATTGGAATATATATTGAGTGAAACCGCACGCGGTTTGCTGCTCGTTGAAAATTGTTCTTCAGACCGGAAGAAACGGCCGGTACATAAATTATCCATTAGAGGTGCCAAAAAGCTCCTCCTCGATTGTTAGACTTAATTAAAGATCAACTCAACTGGGGCGGGCGAAATATGGGGAGAAAGGCACCGGGAAGCTTGCCGCAGTTTTCTGCAAACGGGAACGCGTTTCCGATACCCACACTCCATAAGGTGCTGTTGTGAAAGAAAGTGTTGACGATATAACCATCCTGGAACAGGCTTTTCTGCGCCTGACTTTCGGCATTGTTTTGTTTGTCTTCCGCTTGCTTTATCTTTTTCATCAGGTAACATTTACCGTTGCAATGCAGGAAAGGTTTATTGCGGTTTTCGCACAGTTTGGCGGCGATATAGCTTTGGTTCATCTTGAACCCGGCGTAAACGAACAGCCGGGAGTAGTTAACGGCGAGCACCGAGAAAATCAAAAGCCATGCCGTTAACTGCTTTAACATCTTTATACCTTAAAATATTGATGGAATATATTTAAGCGTTTTTTCACTTCACTAAAGTGGATTTTGGCCGATACTGCGTTAGTTGCCTGGTTAAGCTGGGAAATTTGCCCCATCAGCGGTTCCAGCCATTTATGCAGGGCCAGGTGATCCGGGCCTTTCATCCGGCATTCTTTGATCATTTGATCGATACCTGCCTGTAACGAGGTGCCTGCCTGGTGAAAATCAGCCAATTTATGGCCGTTGACTTTTTTGACGATCTGCTGGAGACGGGCAACATTATTACCGGTAGCTTGGTCGATCTTCCACTTAGCGCCATTATTCAGCACTAATTCCTCGGAAGCTTTTTCATGCTGATAGCGGCCTGTTGCATGAAGTGCAGAAAAAGCGAGGACAAACACAATAACAAGGGTCAATTTTTTCATTATAGGTCTTTCTTTTTAAATATTTTAAGTGCAAAAAATAGCGGTACAATGATCCAGATCATTTGCATCAACAGCGAGAAGACGATCCCGATACCACTTCCAAAAAATTCCTGGTATAATGCACCGGTATAGCCCATCAACGCGGAAATGTCGAGCTGCAGCAGGATCAGGATTCGGGCAAGGTCTATAGGATTTAATGCCGTTAAAACGATCATCGCCTTTTCCAAGGGGTAATCGGCAAAAAGGGTCAGGAACATTAAAACCAGGCCATCGAATATGATCGAGAAATAGAACCAGAGCATTAAAGCAAGGCCAATGCCCTTGGCTTTATCGCGGGTAATAGTCGATGTCAGGAAAGCCAGTGAAATAAAGCTTAATGTCAGCAGGCAGCCCGAGATCATGAGTGTGATACCGGTTGCAGAAAAAGCGAACAGGCAAACAGGGATGCATACGCCAATAAAAAAGGCAAGCAAAATGGAACTGCTGATCCCGATGAATTTTCCCAGTAAGATATTTCGCCTGCTGATGGGCTGCGATACCAGCATTTCGGTAAACTCAGCCGCATTGAAATAATAGGTGGTCGCGTAAACGATACTCACCAGCGGAACGATGATCAGGATAACCGTCGTAATACTCACCAGGCCTTTGGTTACGTCCGCATCTGACAAGAAAATGGTCAGGCTGATCGCCAGTAATAAAAGCGTATACGCCAGCAATACCTTGCTGCGTACGATATCGAGAATGATATATTTCGCGATCTTTAGCATGATGGTGAACTCAATATTTGTGTTAAGGCCTTACTTAGTTTCTGCTCGCCTGTCTCCAGTTTCAGATCTGTTAAGGTTTTATAAAATTTGATCTGGCCTTCAAAAAGATAGAGGATATGATCGGATATTTCATCGGCTTCGCTCAGAATATGGGAGGTTACCAGGATCAGCTTGCCTTTAGATTTTTCTTCCAGTATTTTTTCTTTCAGTGCTTCGGCGGCGAGCGGATCGAGGCCTGCCGACGGTTCATCCAGGATCAGTACATCAGGATTGAACATAAATGCCAGCGCGGCGCTTACTTTTTGTAATGTGCCGCCGGATAAGGTGCGCATGGTTTTTTGATACATGCTTTCCAGCTGGTAAGCTTTGAGCAGTTCTTTGTCAACCGCGTCCTGCTGCCGGATATCCATAACCATTTTAAAAAGCTGGCCGATTTTCATATTATCAGGGTAATGACCTATTTGGGGCATATACCCGATGTTCCTTTTATAATCAAAGGTGTTCAGAATTGACCTGCCTTGAAACAGGATCTCTCCGCCATCCGGTATAACCATCCCGAGGATGGATTTGATAAGTGTAGTTTTTCCTGAAGCATTTGGACCGAGGATAGACACCACCCCGCCGCTTGCAAAATCGCAGCTGACATCTTTGAGGACTTCCAGTCGCCCAAATGATTTTTTAAGTCCTTTGACCGCTATTATCTTTTCCATGGTTTCATTCTTGGTTTTTCGTCTTTAACAGATTCGGGCGTAATGGAAGGAATGGCGCGTTCTACCTTGTCGATCAGGTTGACGATGAAACTTCGCATCAGCATGACGCTCTGCGGGTTCTGTTCGATGATCTGTGCGTAAAGGCTTATCGGGCGGTACGGAATGTCACCGGTACCATCCTTATTCAGGTCATAGCCTTCGTATTTGTCCCAATAGTTGTCGTTGAAATAGATCTCTTTTAAAGTACCGTTGGTGGTCACGTCAAAAGAGTTTCCTTTATAGTTATTTTGGGTAAAATAGTCCTTGTTACAGCTGGCCAGTACCCGCATGGCCCAGCCATTAGATATAAAATCGTTATGGGTAACGGTGATGCGATCTGAATTTTCCATATAAATGCCGGTGGTGTTCCGGATAAAATGGTTGCCTTCGATCCGCGCATCGGTGATCTCTTTCAGCAATACGCCATAGATAGAACTGCCCCAGTTTTCGATAAACGTGTTATCCAGCATGGCGATGCGCCGGGTGTACATCACGGAAACACCTGATCCGTTATTTTTAAAAGTATTGTGACGATAGGTATCATCATCCGAGAACATAAAATGCAGGCCGTATCGTATATTCTTTTCACTGAAATTATTCTCGATCAGGCATTTTTTAGCAAACTCGAAATAGATGCCGTCCCGGTGCAGGGTCACGTAATTGCCGTTGAGCAATATTTCCTTACATTTCCATAAATGAATACCGTTCCCCGAGTTCTCGATGTTGTTGGAGCCGGTAATATGATTATGCAATACCTCGATGTGCTTGCAGTTCGACAAATAAATACCAAAAAAATTATTGACGAGTATATTGTTGCTGATGGTAACAAATTCCACATTACTTAGCCTTATGCCTGCAAAATCACGCATAGAACCAGTTTTTGAATTTTCGATAATAAACCCATCCAGTTTCACATGGCCGGAAGTGATCGTCAATACTTCTTCCTGGAAACGGGCATCCAGGATCGGTTGGTTCTGTCCTAAAATGGTCAGTTCTTTATCCACTATCGTATTCAGGGAGATATAGGTTCCCTTTTCGACGCGTATCGTATCGCCATTTTTAGCGAGGGTTACCGCCTGTTTGAGCGTTGCCACTTTGGCTCCGGGAGCCACGATGATCGTGTGGGCCCATACCGGAAACGGCAGCATAAACAGCAAACCTATTTTAACGATTAGCGATCTCATTATTTATTTTTAGTTAATAATAGTGTCCAGTCATAGACCTGCGCTGACCTGTTTTTTTTTGCGGACTCTGCCGCCCGGCGGGAAAGAAAAGCCGCCAGGTTTCCTCCCATAGGAGAGGACAGCGAACTATCCCGGAGGAAAAAGGATTTCCGGGCATCTGTAAATTGTTCTGGATTGGTAAAATCATTGACTAAGAAAACGCTCTTAGCATCGGCAGCAATGGCGGGGTTTTCCTTTAAAAAACCAGCCATACATTCTGCCGCGTCAAACTTGAATACTTTGCCTTTGGCGGTAATCAGCTCAGCAGCGAAACGCTTATCCATGATCGTCATTTTACAATGTGCACAGGCGTCTTTGCCATAACGAATAGGATCAGGCTCATGGCTGCAAGCTGTCAAAAGACAGCACAGCACTATTGTAATGATATTTAACCTTTTCATTTGATCTTGTTTGGAGAAATTCGTGGTTTATAAAAAAGTGCGACGGCGGCCAGTACCCCGCCTAACCCTACTAAGATCCCACCGGTATCAGGTAACGAACCGGCAGTGAAATTGAGCAGTTGCTTATAGCCAAAAAGCGGCGGCTGGTAATTCATTCCCTCTACTTTGATTGCGGCATGTGGATTTAGTTTGTGTCCGTAGCGATATTCCCACATATAAAAGTCGCTAAAGCCGACTATGGCGAACAGGCCTAAGCCAATGAACCAGGTCCATAAAAGTTTACGGCTTTTGGCGATGCCTGCGGCAATACCGATAAGCGTCAGCGCTCCAAAAACATAAGGAAGTATCTTAAATTCTTTAAAGTCGTCGACCGAAATAAATTTCATGCCGATATAGTGGTTCAGGCCGTTGATCTGATCAATATTTCCCGATAGCCCGTTCAGCCAGATCTTCATTTCCAGGCCTTCGGGGTATTGGGGTGCGTCCAGTAAAATATGCCATAACGGAAGAAAATAGGCACTCAGCATCAGCAGGGAGCTGATGAAGATCAACACTCTTGTATGGGTTTTCATGATCAGACGATTAACAAAGTGTATAGTGTTTTCCAACACTATACACTTTGATTTATAATTATTGAGTTACCGGGTTTTCACCGATAGAGAATTTAATCGGCACATTGGAACCTGCTGGTGATACCCTGAAGTAACCCTGCATTTCCTGGTGAAGCGCTGAGCAAAAGTCAGTACAATAGAACGGAACAATGCCAGCTAATCCGGGAACCCATTTTAGGGTACAGGTTTCACCCGGCATGACCAGCAGTTCTGCGTTATTTGCACCTTTGATCGCGAAACCGTGCGGCACGTCCCAATCCTGTTCCAGGTTAGTTACATGGACATAAACTTCGTCCCCGATCTTAATCCCTTCAATGTTATCTGGGGCCAGGTGTGAACGTATAGCCGTCATATAAACATCCACACGGTTGCCGTTTCGTACTACCTTGGTGTCTTTTTCGGACTTGGTTACGTAAGCGTTTTTGTTCTCTTCCAGTTTAAAGAATTTTACCTGGTTTTTAAGAATTTTATCGGCGAGGATCATTTGCGCATAGTGTGGCTCTCCTATAGTCGGGAAATCCAGCAAAAGCTTCATTTTGTTCCCGGTGATATCGATCAGCTGGCAAGCCTGGGCAAGTTCCGGACCTGTTGGCAGATACCTGTCTTTGGTGATCTTGTTAAGTGATAGCAGGTATTTACCATATGGCTTTTGGGAATCACCGCCAACAATGGATAAGTGGCCGGGTGAATAATAAGACGGTATCCTGTCGATAATTTCCAGGTTGTCCACTTTCCATTTAACCACTTCTGAAGAAACGAACATGGTCGTATAGGCGTAACCTTTATCGTCAAATTCTGTATGCAAAGGGCCTAAGCCTGGTTTTTTAACTTCACCGCGCAGTACTGCTTCATATTTCAATACCGGAATATTGCCTTCAACCATGCCGTCATATTGTTTTTTATCAATAGCATCCAGCATTTTCTGATAGGAGAAAACCGGGATGACAGCGGCAAGCTTGCCACTCGCAACTATACTTAATCCGTCGGGGGTCACGTCTACACCATGCGGAGATTTCGGGCAGGGCATATAGTAAACCAGGCCGGGAAATTTGGTAACATCGATGGTTTGTGTTTCTGTTTCGATAACCGAGGTAGCGGTGTGGGTATTCTCATTGTAAACATTGTGCGCGTACCTCGCCGGTATTTTAGTTCCCTTTCCTGCCGCGATCATCTCTTCTGCTTTTTTCCAGTTCACGGCCATGATAAAGTCCTTGTCACGCTGACTCGCGTTGACTTCTAACAGCGTATGTGCTTGTTCAGTATTGTAGCAGGTAAAAAAGATCCAGTCATGCGACGGGCCTTTTCCGGCATGTGCCAAGTCATAGTTGAACGCTGGAACGATCAGCTGAAAGGCCAGGTTCATCGCACCGTTGTCTTTATTCACTTTAACGAATGATACGGCACCCTTGAAGGTTTGCTTAAAGCTGCTGATCGGGTTATCAGTTCTATTGTTATCAAGCGGCTCACTGAAACGTGTATTTCCTACGACATATTCCGTATTTTCAGTACAAAACGGAGAAGCGTGGTTTCCGCCGATGTTCGGCAATTCTAAAATTTCTGCTGTTTTAAAGGTTGCCAGGTTGATACGGGCTATGCGTGGCGTATTATTTCCGTTAATGAATAACCAGCGGCCATCATCCTCGCCGTTTGTTTTGGACAGTTCCGGGTGGTGAGAGTCATCCCATGGTACAAATCCGTGTGAAGTATTCAGCATTGGTTTGGTTTCTTCCGAATAACCATAACCATTCTCAGGGTTTTGAGAAAAAACGGGTATCACTTTCAATAAACGGCCAGACGGGATCCCGTAGGCAGCTACCTGCCCGCTAAACCCGCCGGATAAGAAGGCATATACTTCGTCATACTTCCCCGGGGCTACATATACTTTTTGCGCCGCATCGGCATCGACTGAAGACCCGGCTTTTCCCGGTTTACAGCCATAAATGGTACCGACCGCTAATAAAGCTAAGGCGGGTGCCAGTAATTTATAAGGTGAGAATTTCATAATCTGTAAGTGTTTAAATGTTATTTACTATCATTCTTTCTAAGGTACTCCAGTATCTGGCGGGTTTCATCGTCCGTTACATTCTGGAAGGTCATTTGAGTTAGGTGTTTTGCTAATAAAGCCTGCCCAACTGGATCCTTTGCTTCCATTTCAACCGGATTGGTGACCTGGTTCATGATCCATTCGGGTGTACGTCTTTTGGTCACACCCAACAAGCCCGGGCCGACCACTTTCTGATCGGTCACTTTGTGGCAGGCGGCGCATTTGGCATTGAACACAACCAGCCCTTTATCCGCCATGGCGGGGTCAATGGCAGCCAGTTTTACTTCAGTAAATTTGCCGACACCTTTGCTGTCGCTTTTCGCAGCCGGATCAATATCCGCGCTTGCTGTTGCGGCAGGTGTGGCAGCAGCTTTATTATCTGTATCTGAGCCACCGTTTGACGGACCGCAGGCATATAAAAAGGTCAAACCTGACACGAGTGTCGCAATAAGTAAGGTTTTTAGATTTTTCATTGTTCTTGTTTTTAATTTTTGATAAAACTACCAGTGAACAAGCAGGTCTGACATGATGTCCGCCAGTATATTATATGATTTAAATCATATAATATGATAGTTTTACTTGATTTATGTTTGTTTTATTTACTTTAAATCATATTAATAAAAGATGTTATTGTCTTTTATTAAATCAAATTTTTTTACTTCAAAAAGTATTTATGCTGCTGGCACTCTTCCACCAGTTCGGTTACCGGCTTCTTGCAGAATTCGGCCATTAACAGATCCCGGATCGGTTTGACCTGATCGTGCATCGGGCAGGGCTGTGTTTCAGAACACTTCTCCAATCCAAGTACACAAGAGGTGAAAAGACCGTTGCCATCGATCGCCCTGACGATGTCGATCAGGAAAAGGTCCTGTCCGTTTTCAACATAAAAACCGCCGGTAGGTCCTTTCGCCGACGAAAGGATTTTCTTGCGCACCAGCGTTTGCAATATCTTGCCTGTAAAATGCATGGGCGAGCCAATTGCTTCAGCAACCTCGATGATCCCCGTCTTTTCATTCTTCCTGCTTTTAAGGGCGACATAAACCGTCGCCCTGATGGCGTATTCACATGATTTGGATAGTATCATTTTTGTGCTGTTGATTTTACAAACCTAAATATATAATTATCCTTTAAGATAATTCCTTTTCGAGCTGAATGGCTTTAGGGAACAGGATATTGCTTTCCAGGTGTACGTGACGGTGCAGGTCGTTTTCATACTCTTCCAATTTCTTGAAAAGTATAGTATAGGAACTACAGGCGTCTACAGGCAACTGGTAATTTGAAGTGATTGTCCGTATGGTTTCAAAATCGCCGCCTACCTGCTCATGTTCAGAATCCATGATTTGTATCGGTACGGAGATCTTTCCAAAGTTTGCAGAGGGGAGCATACCGCCTGAGTTATAAACCTGCGCCAGTTCCTTGATAAAGGGGAACAGAATTTTTTCTTCTTTGATCATATGCAGAGTCAGGTCATTTCCGATCCGTTCGAATAATTCAGCCACTTTGATCAGTTCCGGGTGTCTTTCACCGTGTACGCGTGCTACTTTTTGGGCAATCTCCAGAATAAACTGGGTATTCTCGCGTACGTAACGATGGTGGGTATTGATGATGTAGTCACTCAGGAAACCCAGGTCCCAGTTTTGAAAATCGTTTTCACTGGTGGTGGCTGCTTCGCCTGTAACGGCTGCCAGCTGGCGCTCCACTTCCTCGGGGCTGATCCCCTTTTTCTCGCAAACTTCAGCGATGGTTTTTTTACCGCCACAGCAGAAGTCAATGCCTAAGTTTTTAAAGACCTGCGCCTTGCGGTAATCCTTGGCCACTATCTCTCCGATGGTCTCCGTGTTTTCCGCTTCGGTCTTTTTGGCGATCTTCACCTGCCATACTTCCGGGCCGCTTTCCAGATAATCCCAGATGAATACCTGGCCTCTTTCAGCCAGAAGCTGATAATACAAAGGTTTAGGATCATGGTCATTGTGAATAATAAAAGCCTCGCCTGCTAACAGGGAATCGAACTTGTCAAAAATCTTTGGATGCTTAAACCGCGGTTCGATCACGGTTACGTCCAGAATGTCTAATACTTCCATTTTCTAAATTGTTAAATAATAAAGGATGAATGTATCTTTTATTATTTGGTAAAAAAGTGATTGTCGTCACATCAGGCTCTCAGACGTTGTTTTTAGTCTTAAAAAGCAAAAAAACGCCGACCGGAAGGAAGGAAAAGCAAAGTAAGAACAACAGGAACTGGTAAGATGGGATCGTTATAGAAAACAGCGCTAGCAAAGGCTGCACAAAGAGCAGACCGAGATATGTTACGGCGAGGATGACGTAAAGGGTGTTTACGGTGGAAATAGATTTACAGGAGCTAATCATCCTTTTCCTTACAAATTGCCCGATCAGCAGTGGCATGATTATTCCCAGGGTGAGCAAATGGATATAACCAATGATCAGGTTACGGTTGAGAAAGGTCCAATCTCCTATAGCCGGGATACAAACCAATAACTGAAAAAAACATTTTAAAGTCAGGCCGATGAGTGCTGCTTTTTCCAAAAAATGAAGATATCGCCAATTACTTTTAAAGTTAAAACACAATGCCAGCCAGCAGACGAAGTTTAACCCTGCGCCAATACAAGCCACTATCAACAGCCCATTACCGGGTTTGCTCCATAGCGTAAAAATAAAATAGAGCGGGATCGCGGAGAAGGCAAAAAGATATACCCAAATCCTTGAGGGTCGTCCTAATGGCTTAAGCGGCAAAGCTGCAGCTAATAGTCCCAAAACAGCCAGAAGCATAAACCCATTCATTTGGAAATGCAGGTAAAAATAAATTGCGTCCTGGTAGTACGGTGTGTTTTTTAGTCCCAATGCAGCCAACGGGCCTAAGGTGAATGGCCCCAGCGCCGAAAGGCATAATAAGAACAGGCTTCCCCGGAGCAGGATATATGCTGGTTCATTCAAACATTTTTTAAGCAAGTTTCCATGGAACACGAGGTAGGTAAAGCGAAAAGTCACCAATACAAAAAGAGTTGAGAAGCTGATGGAAACCAGTTTATAGCCCTGCCATGAAAAACTGGCAAGCATACCGTACGCGCTTATAAGCGTTAGCAAAAGTATGGTTTTGAAACCGGAACCTATTTTCCCTTCATTGCATAAAGAGGCGATCAATAAGGCGATGGAGAAAAACATCCAGCCTGAAAAAGCAAAGTGCGAGTGGGCATGCAGGATGAACTGGTAGTCAAGCTTTGGGACATCGTAAAGCTGTATATAACGTAGTAACACACCGAAAATACTCAGCACGATAAAATTAATGATCGCCCACCGGGGATAATTCAGGCTTTGATACCATTTCATCACAGGCCTAATAATCGTTTACCTTCATCCGTAATACTATCATAAGACCAAACCGGCTCCCAAACGAGGTCGACGGCAGCCTCATAACCTTCATAATGGCCCTCGATACAATTTTTTACAGCGGATACAATACTTTCACCCATCGGGCAATACGAGGAGGACAAGGTCATTTCAACCTTGACCTGTTTTTTCGGGGCCTCTATTTCTATACCGTAAACCAGGCCAAGATCAATAATATTAATGTGTAGTTCCGGATCGATCACCAGCCGCAGTGTTTCCATCATTTGCTCTTTCAAAAAAGAAAGCGGGTCGGTAATATCAAAGCTTGCCATAAGTTACTGTTTTATGAAATAGTACAATAAAGATGTTCGACAGGTACAGCATAGCGGTAGCCATCAGTGCCGCGATGCCGATATAGATCAGCGGCAGGAAGAGCAGGTAACAGCCAGGCATAAAGGTCACACAAAAGATCAGGTAGAAAACCGTTTGTGCCTTCAGGAGGTTATCCGCGAAAAGGTCTGCGGGCATCGGGGTTTTGAATTTGCCCGTCAGGTGTTCGTAGTGTTTAACCCAAACAATAAACGGCAATGTCTTAAAGGTTTGCCCTAATATTAATGCGGTGATCCAGCCCATCAGCATGAATTCGCCATAGATCATCGAAAAGCGAATAGTAACCGGGTTGTTTTTAAGGTGGAAGTAGATGATGAACGGAACAGTCAGCGTTGCGATCTTTAACAGGATAAACGACAGAAAACTGTTCATCATCGGCAGATCTATGTGTTTTCTTAACCGTGATCGCAAGCTTTTTAAAATGAAGATAAAATAGCAGACTAATCCTGAAACACCGATCAAGAATATCAGATAGGTGCGAAGGCTAAGCCCGAAAAGATAAGAATCAACAAGGAAATAAAGCAATGCCCCAACGATTAAGTAATAACTGTAGGTGAGTAGTTTGGTATTTTGGTAGGATGAAACCAGGAACATTGGCACCAATTTGGAACTCACGCCGATCAGCATCAGCAGGAACCACCCTATAAGCCCCATGTGCGCGTGCAATTTCAGGAAATGCAGTTGATCCTGCGGAAATATGGGCCTTGTAAAATTAAAGACTAAAGCCGCGCCTAATGCTACTGTCAGGCAAAGACAGATACAAGCGCTAAAGATAAAATCCTCCTGTATGGTTTCCTGTTTTTTCTTTTTAGCAGTCAGGTATACGTTGATCGTAAATAAGAGGACGGCCAAAAGCAATAAGATCGCGCCGCATTGCATATGAATGCCTGGCACAAATACCCAAAATGAATAGACAAGCGCAATCAACCCCGGCACAAAGAGCGCGAAACTTATCCAGGCGAGTTTTTCGCTGTACAGTTCCGTTTCCAACACAACAGGTATCAACTGATAAGACGCCCCGAGGATGATCATCGTTCCCCAGCCGAGCGCGGCCATATGCGTTATAGCTAGGATCTGCGGGTGAAAATAATGCCCGGTAAATGCTTTCACCGAAAATAACATCATCAAAGAAAGCACCAAAAAACAAAACGCGGCAGCCACATAATGGGTCACCACGATTTTATAAAGGCCAGGGTTCTGTTTGATCCCGCTCATTTTTTATAGATCAGCATGTTGATATCGGCGGGGCCGATTGTTTTAAAGACATAGGTCAATCCTTGTTTCTCCAGCTCCGGCAACAGGTATACCGGTATTTTTTTGTGATACACAAACAGGGCACTACCGGCAACCAGGTTCGGCGTTTGTTCCAGGATGGTCAGCATCGGTTTAGGCATCTCCAGCTGTCGAACATCAAGAAAAGTAATTCTGTGTTCATCAAATCTTTTCAGCAGCCGGTCGAATTGGTCATTATCAGCGGCCGGGGCTGTTAAGGGAGTGGTAACCGTTTCGTCCGCAATAGATCCTGCTTTGCTGAAATAGGTTACGACCAGGTTTGGTTCCGGATGTTCCAGGCGGAATGAAAACCCTTTGTCTGCCAGCAAATGGATCAATGGCAACGGCTCGAAGGTATTGACGAGTTTGAGTCCCTGACCTTCTTCGAGTTTTTTGATAGCCGCTAATATTTCTTTTAGCGGGTCTTTATCCTGTGCCAATACAGGACGTACATCAAGTTCAAGGTAATCTAAAGGCTCCTGAAAAGAAACAGTCCGCTCAGCTATATCATTTTCAACGGAAGTGTCCGCGGTTACTTTGAACCCAATCTGCTTCATGCTCCACATAAAATCACTGAGCTCAGTTTTTGATATTTTGCAGGCATCGGCGATGCTTACCCTTTTGACCAATAAATTCCGCAGCAACGGATTTTTCAGCCTTGAAAATTTCTTATTCAAACCGACCAGTGTTCTGATCACCAGGTCACGGTCAACTTCAAGCAGCTGGCTGATCTTTGTTTGGGCGTTAATTGTAAGTTCCATCGCGCAAAAGTGCACATGCTCGAAGCTTTATAATATGATATAAATCATGTTATATGGTGATTTCAACACAATAAATGGACACTGATATGATACAATCATAATATTGACGACATAAAAACTTCGACGGACAAGATTACGATACTATTAAGTATATGGTTCACTTCTTCTTTCGCTGAACTTGATCATGTATATTCAAACAATTCTTCGGAAATTCTACCAAATCTTTCCGGATGGATATTCCAGAGATTATTTTTTGATTTGATAAACACTCAAAAACAGGATTGCAACGCAGCCAACCCTCCTACAGGTTTACAGCCTTCATCGGGTTTGTTGTAATCAGCCTCCTGAACATTACTTGAAAGCGCTCAAATGAATTTATTTCATAAAAGTAAACCGAATTTATAGAGAGATAAATAGCACTTATCAGGAGTTTTCAGACACTTAGAGCGCGGCAAAAAACCCGGATTGCCGGCCATTGATTGTTCAATTGGTCGAAGTTTAAGAGCTTTTCTTCGTTTCTTTTGCCGCAAATGCGGCAATGTGTACTAATAAAACATAGTTAAGCAAGGGGGCTTATGGTGTGTTATCGGTACCTGCACTATTTGCCTTGCTTTCAACTTTGTTATTGTTAATCCCTGTTGTTTTTACTTCTGCGGTTTTCATAATTTCTAATTTTTGAATGATTTTAATAAATTCAGTAATTGCCCTAATAGGGTGTTTTGCAATGGCTAGGCGGTCTGTCCGCTCCGCTGTTGGGCTGTGTGTGGTGGGCTTCTGCCGTTTGCTGTTTTCATGGTTGCTTTTCTTTTTAAAGTCAGTCGGCAGGGCCTCCTGGCTTTTTGTTAAGCAACCTCACCTGAATACAAGCCCTTTGTAAGGCAAGACTTTGCGAAAAAAAATACGCTTGCGAGGAACGAGCAAGGAAGGTTTTTTTTCAGCAAACCCGCAGGGCCCTGGTCTTGACGTCAAAGGGCTTGTTCAGAAATTTGCTAACCAAAAAGCCTGGGGGGATTTTTAAAAGGACATTGAAAACGCTTCTTAAAAATATAAAGTGGCGGCAAAAAGTCCGTGTGGTTTGAGTGAGCGCAGGCGACACTCAAATCGCGCGGTCTTTTAAAATGCAGTGAAGCGGCTGAATGAGGGACGAATGAAGCGGCTGGAACTGCTGAGATAACTGGTGTCAATGCGGCTTGGCATAGTCAGTGTGGTGCAGATAATTCACCGAAGCTTATAGGAGTTTATTATTTTTCTGCCGACGATAATAATATAAATTGATTTGAATTTTAAAGTTTAGCCACCATTTGCCGGGCTTCCTGTACCAGTTCCTCTTTTTCTTTAACCGATGTTGTGAAGCCGAAATTTTCCCGTGCTTTGGCATATTGGTTTAGGATGTATTGGAATTTGAGTTTGAGACTTTCTTTGGTTTCCAGTTTTTCCGCGATTGTTTTCATCAGCTGCTGCATTTCCTCCGATTTCTCAACCTGTGCCTGTTGGTTATTCAGTAAATCTCTATTAGCTTTCAATACCTGCCCGTTAAAGCAGTCCAGTATTTTGATTTGGGATTGTACCATGCGGTCAACTTCAGTTTTGACCGGGATTAGTATTTTTTCTTCCTGCGCCCGGATGAACCGGATATAGGTGTCATGATTTTTAACGAGCGTGTTTTTAAGTACCTCATCATTAATATCTGATGGGTCTTTTTTTGTACGGTGAAAATATTCTACCATCTTGTTAAAGAACTGGAATTTGCTTAAGCTGAATTTTTGGGAAAGTTTACTAAGCTTTTCATCGGTCTCCGTTGAAAAACGGAGCGTTTTGCTATAATTGTCTTTTGTGCTCATTTTTGTATGTACTTATAAGTTGACTTATGGTTATTTCGGTCTTGCTGATAGTTGTGGGGCCTCAACTTATACCTGGAGTATAAGTTAAACCCCCGTAGCGAAGCGTAGGGCAAGCAAAGTAGGGCTCTGCCCAACTTCCGCTTGCTCCATTTTTTTTCAAAAATGGACGCGGCTAAAACGCCGCCCGATGCTTCGCACCGAAGCCGCTTGCGGGCTGCACCGGGGCAGCGCTCATCCCTGTGGGCTAAATTCGCTGTCGCGGTGAAGAAATGGCGACTACTTCACTTTTAACACTTACAGATCGTCCGATTTATACCCTATTCTTTTGCGCGGTTTGGGTTCATTTTTCTTTTCCAATAGTTCATCCAAATAGCGGAATACGATTTCCATGTTTTTATCCTGGTTATCCAACTTTGATTTTATTTTTTCCACCTCCAACCGTAAATCAGTATTATCAAACAGCATTTTCCGCAGTTTGGTAAAAATGCGAATGATCTGTATGTTGACATTTATAGCCCGTTCGCTGTTTAAAACGCTGGATAACATAGCCACTCCCTGTTCGGTAAAACAAAAAGGCATATACCTTAAACCCTGTTGGTCTGATTTGGAGGTCACAAATTGTGACCTCCAAATTTGAAATTCCTCTTTACTCATTTCAAACATAAAATCCTCGGGGAACCTTGCGATATTACGTTTTACAGACTGTTTCAAAACCTTTGTTTCTACTTGGTATAGTTTAGCCAGGTCACGATCTAACATGACTTTTTGACCCCTTATGTAATATATTTGGTTCATTACTATTTCATCGGGTATTAGTGCTTTCTCTTCCATAATTTGGATGGTTTTAATTTGTCTTAAATTAACTTAAGATCGCAAATTGCGACCTCAAGTTTTTGAGTAGTTTATTCATTAGCAAATTTTCGCCTTAGCAAAGCCATATCCTTGCTCACTTTCAAATCCAAAACCTTTGCATAGTGTTGTGTGGTTTTAATATTGGTGTGGCCTAACATCTTGCTAACGCTTTCAATAGGTACACCATTGGATAAAGTTACCGTTGTAGCGAATGTGTGCCGGGCCATGTGAAATGTGAGTGTTTTGGTAATGCCGCATATATCAGCAATTTCCTTCAAGTAGCTGTTCATCCGTTGATTGCTCAAAACGGGCAAAACAAGGTTCTTATTTACGCATTGCGGGTGATCGGCATACTTGTTTACAATGTCGGCGGCTATGGCTAATAACGGTATTCTTGAACTGGTATCTGTTTTTTGTCTTGTTGTAAATATCCATTGTTCACCGTCAACACCTTTGGCAATTTGGTGGCGTTGTAATTTCTGCACATCTGCATAACATAAGCCGGTATAACAGCAAAATATAAATATATCCCGCACCTGTATCAGTCTTTCAATAGTAATCCCCTTAATCACTATGGCTTCCAATTCATCCTGCATTAAGAACTCCTTTTCTTTCGCCTTGGCCTTTGATCTGTAATTGATAAATGGATTATCACTTAACCATTTGTTAGCTAAACAATTGTTAACGATCTTTTTTAGGTGCTTTACATATTTAGCGGCAGATACCCCGCTGCATTTGCATACCGTTTTTAGGTAAAATTCATAATTGACGATAAAGGCATGGTTCAAACTTTTAACATCCATATCAGCTATGCCATATTGATGCTGCACAAACAACGATAAGTGCTTATAGGAACTGCGATAACTTTTAAGGGTGTTGGCTACAAAGCCATTGCCAATTAATGCTTTTACCTGTTCGTTGTGCTCATTAAATAACGCTACTATATAGTAGGGTTTTTCTGCACGGCCAATAAATTGATTACGTAACCTGTCGGCGGTAATACTTTCACATGCGCCAATTAGTTGCTGGTGGGCGTTCATCACTTTGGCTTGCAGGGTGTCTAAGTAACTGTTTAAAGCCCTTACTTCCGATTTAGTGCCAATGCCCCGCCCGGAGTGGTTATTCCACCCTGACGGCTCACAATCCCGCCCGGCAGACACCTCGGAACGTTTCCCATTAACGGTAATACGCATATAAACAGGCATAGTACCTGATACGTAAGCTTTTTGTTTCTTTAAATAAAAGAGCAGATTGAAATTAGTTTTCATGATTACAAGCATTAAAAAGTTAAACAAATGTATGCTTGCAAGTAATAGATATCAAGATGTTCAATTATTGAACTGGCTGGTAGTCAATAATTTACAGCTTTTTTGGTGAGTAGTAACTTTGCTTTTTGATACTCACCGAATTACTCACTTTTTTAACGTGATTTGGTGCATATTTTGGTGTTTTGACCAAAAAACAAAAGCCTGCAATCATTTGATTTGCAGGCTTTTATCATGTTTTGATATTGATTTTTGTGGTCCCGACGAGAATCGAACTCATATCTAGAGTTTAGGAAACTCCTATTCTATCCGTTGAACTACGGGACCTGTTTTTATTTCGGAATTCGGATGGTTGATTTCGGATTTACCTTACCGGTTCCTGAATTTGTGCAAAGGTGCGAATTATAGATGATTTGTCAAAACCCTTTGTTTCCAATTCGCTTATCGTATCACCGACCCATCATGAATATCCCCACCCGGCACAACAAAGCTTAACTTCCCGTCAGCGCTTTCTGCCATCAGTATCATACCTTGCGACAGGATGCCTTTGATCTCCCTGGGTTCCAGGTTTACCAGCACACTTACCTTTTGGCCGATTATGGCTTCGGGTTCAAAATATTCGGCAATGCCGGATACGATGGTGCGTGTGTCGAGACCTGTATCGATGCTTAACTTTAGCAGTTTTTTTGTTTTGGCTACTTTTTCAGCAGTCACAATGGTACCTGTGCGGATATCCATCGTAGCGAAGGATTCGTAGTTAATATTTTCCTTTGCAGGTACAATTGCCGGTTGTGTTGGTGCTGTCGCAGCTTTTTTATCTGCCAGTTTTTGCAACTGTTTTTCTATCACTTCGTCCTCAACCTTTTCAAACAGTATAACCGGCTTATTTAGCTGATGGCCGCTTGTAAAAGCCATTTCAGCATCCATTGCTATTGCACTAAATGGAATGTTTAGCATTTCCACCATCTTCCTTACCGTAGCGGGTAAAAACGGCTGTAAACAGGCCGCCAAATGTCCCATTAGTACCAAACCATTGTGCAATGCCTCCTTAGCCTGCCCCGGATCTGTTTTTATCTTCTTCCATGGTTCCTGCTCGGTTAAATAACCGTTACCCAAACGAGCCATATTCATTACACTTTGCAATGCTGCCCTGAACCTGTATGCTTCAAGATTTACCTGTATTTCGTCGTACAGCCTTCCGATCTCCGTATTGACACTTTTGTCCGTTAGTACTATTTTACCGGTTTCATGTTCTAATTTTCCATCGTAGTATTTGTGCATCAATACCATTATACGGTTAACATAGTTGCCTAAAATATCTGCCAACTCATTATTAACTCGCGCCTGGTAATCTTTCCAGGTAAATTCGCTGTCGCTGGTTTCGGGCAGTATCGAGGTTAGCACATAACGCAGTTCGTCCTGTTTACCAGGGAATTCTTCCAGATATTCGTGCAGCCAAACCGCATGGTTACGCGAGGTTGAAAGTTTATCACCCTCCAGGTTCAAAAACTCGTTGGCAGGCACATTCTGAGGCAAAATATATTCGCCATGCGCATGCAGTATCGATGGGAAAATAATACAGTGGAATACAATGTTATCCTTGCCTATAAAATGCAGCAGGCAAGCTTCGTCAGCCTCATTCTCCTGTTTTTTCCAGTATAATTTCCAGTCTTTGCCGTTATCTATAGCCCATTGTTTGGTGGCCGATATGTAGCCAATCGGCGCATCCATCCACACATAAAGCTTTTTGCCTTTTGCTTCTTCCAGCGGCACATCGATACCCCAGTCGAGGTCGCGTGTCATGGAGCGGGGTTGCAGGCCCGATTTCAACCAGGACTTGCATTGACCGTATACATTTACCTTCCATTCGTCTTCCTTGGTTTCAATCCACTGCTCCAGCCAGGGCTGATATTTATCCAACGGCAAAAACCAGTGCTTGGTAAGTTTTAATACCGGAGGCTTACCACTTAAGGTTGATATGGGGTTTATAAGATCTGTAGGATTTAGCGATGTTCCACAGTTTTCGCATTGATCGCCGTATGCATTGGGGTTGCTGCAATTGGGGCAGGTACCAATGATGTAGCGGTCGGCTAAAAACTGCTGGTAATCCTCATCAAAATATTGTTCCGAAAATTTCTCTATAAACTCATCCTTCTCGTATAAGTTCAGGAAAAACTCCTGCGAAAGATCATGATGTATGGGCGACGAGGTACGGTGATAAATATCAAACGATACCCCAAACTCTTCAAAACTGGTTTTTATCTGGTGATGATATTTATCAATGATTGCCTGCGGGGTAGTGTCTTCCTTTTTGGCCTTTATGGTAATGGCAGCGCCATGCTCGTCGGAGCCGCATATATACACCACATCCTTTTTTTGGAGGCGCAGGTAGCGCACAAAAATATCGGCAGGCAAATATGCACCCGCCAGGTGGCCAATATGCAGCGGCCCATTTGCATAAGGTAGCGCCGAAGTGACTGTAAACCGTTTAAATTTATTCAATTGTGACATTATGGGGCAAAGATACCGTTTTAGTCCGGAAAGTCGGAAAAGTCGGTAAAGTCCGAAGACAAAAAGGGGTTAGAGGCGCCGAAGACAGAAAGTTTTTAGATTTTGCGTACCTTGCCGGCAGCGATTTTATGATGGATACAACTGCAACTTCTTCCGGACTTTCGGACTTTACTGACTTTCGGACTAACCCGCCATACCTAAAGGCGGGCGACAAAATTGCCGTCACCTGCCCGGCAAAAAAACTGCCTAACCCGATGACGGATGCCATCAATCTGCTTCAATCATGGGGATTGGAAGTGGTGCTTGGCGATACCGTAAATGCGTCCTGGCACCAATTCGCCGGCGATGACGAGTTCAGGGCAAAGGATTTTCAGCGTTTTATTGATGACGACAGCATAAAGGCCATCATTGCCGCCCGCGGCGGTTATGGAACGGTTAGGATGATTGATATGGTTGATTTTAGCCGCTTTGCTACACACCCCAAATGGGTGGTCGGTTTTAGCGATATCACTTTGCTGCACGCCCATTTGTTTGCCAATTTTAATGCGCCTAGCATCCACGGACAAATGCCCATGACCATCCCTGATGCTTCCAAACGTTCATTAGATACGTTACGAAAGGCCTTGTTCGGTGAAGCAATAAGCTACCAACTTGAACCACATGCTTTAAACCGGCACGGCGAGGGCGAAGGATTGCTGATAGGCGGGAATTTATCGCTGCTGCTTTCGTTATCCGGTTCCGTTTCAGACATGGATTATACGGGCAAAATATTGTTTATAGAAGACGTAAGCGAATATCTATACAGCATCGACCGTATGCTGCGCGCCCTTAAGCGGGCGGGTAAGCTGGCAAAGCTAAATGGCCTCATTGTAGGCGGCTTTACCGATGTGAAGGACAACGATATCCCCTTTGGGCAAACAGTACCCGAAATTGTAATGGAAGTGGTAAAAGACTACGATTACCCGGTATGCTTTGATTTCCCCGCAGGGCATGTGCCCGATAACTGCAGCCTGGTGTTAGGCAAACTATTGCACCTGTCCGTCACCAAAAGCGGGGCAAATATCTCTTACAGTTAGCATAAAATTTTTCATAAACATTTAACTTGCGCCATGTTCACTCTTTGAGAAACTGGTTAATAACTTATATCAAACTAATCCCTAATCTCCAATCAATGGCACTATTCAGCAAATTAGCAAAATACAAAGATTTCGGCCTGCTTGTTATCAGGCTTGGCCTTGGCCTTATGTTTATCTGGCACGGGTACCCCAAACTTATGGGTGGACCCAAAATGTGGAAAGAGCTTGGCGGCGCTATGGGCTATGTCGGCATCCACTTCCTGCCCATTGTTTGGGGGCTTGCAGCAGCATTAACAGAAACCATTGGTGGCGTACTGCTAATTTTAGGCCTCGCCTTCAGGCCGGTTTGCCTGGTGCTTGTTATTAACCTTTGTGTAGCTATCGCTATGCACCTGCACAGTGGTGGACTGGACGACGCAGCGCACGCCATTGAGGACGCCGTTACGTTTGCCGGGTTGTTTTTTATAGGGCCTGGAAAATATAGCGTTGATAAGCGATAATTGAACTTAATCAATAACAAAGAAGCCGGACTTTTGCCCGGCTTCTCTATTATATTTCAGAGCTGTTTACTTATTATTCAAACTCGCCCCTAAATCCTTAACATACTCCTCGTCAACATCCCGTGAGCCTTGCGCTGTAATAAATGCATCGGCATCGCCACCCATCAGGTTTTTAAGCACACTTTTTTTGAGGGATATTTTATGCGGCTTATTTTCGGCTGTGTTCACAAAGAAATAACGGTCTATATCCTGGTATTCATCATACCTGTGCCCCATTTCAAGCACACCATCAGTATGATAGTCGGCTTTGCTTAGTTTGGTATCTACTCTTTTGTAGATGATATATTTGGGGGTTTTAAGCAAAACTTCAACAAAAGGCTTGTCGTTTATTTCCGGGGCATTTTCGTAAAGGTGGGCGTGGCCCTTTTTATCATATAATGTAAAGCTCTTTAGCTGGCTTGTTGATACTTTCGCCATTGATTTGCCATCGTTGGTAAACAATATGTCGCCGCCAATTTTATCATAGTTATACATGTTGGTTTTTTCAACAACAAGGCCATCTTCTTTATTAATCCCAAAACCCGGCACCCAATCTTCATACAAATAGCGGCTGCCCCTGGTTGGTTCACCTACAAACCCAGCCTTTACTAAGGTAACGTCACTCCCGCCGGCGCCTCCCTCCCTTCCAGATTCCGCTCTCGCCGATATCGCCCCGGAACCCTTAACTACCTGATCCCTCGCCCGCAGAAACTCTGAGTTGCCGCCCTGCTCACCCGACTTAAGCGATGCAACGTTACCGTCATCAGTGCCTTCGCTCAACACTATGTTTACATCTGTTTTATTATCAAGCTTAAGCTCAGTGTCTTTATAATTACTGGCCGCAACCGACAGTGTTGACGAAGGGTCGACTTTAATTTTAAACGCCCCTGTCGAATCGGCAAATGTTGCGTAATTATGTTGTGCATCCCTTACAAATGCATAAGGGATCGGCTGCCCCTTTTGGTTATTTACCGTACCTTTTACCGTAACCGTTTGGCCAAGGGCGACCGTGCCCAAAACCAACAGTAAACTTGTTGTTGTGATAATCGCTTTCATTTTTATTTTCTAAAAGATTAAATAATTTTCCGTCAGGGGCCTTTAAGTTACCAAAAAAAAACTGTTAGCACAACAACCAGTTGGCAATCAGTCGAAAAACCGCCAAACAACGTAATTTCTTAGTCAACCCTTGTACAACAGTCCCCAATCATCGCAAAATTGTTACAAAAAACAGGCGACCTGTTAAAGGCCGCCTGTTTACAGCCGGACTACTTGTCCGGCTTACTAAAAGTCATTGGCTCGGTTCTCCCGAAATTTATTTGGCTAAACTATTACCCAGTTCCCTAACATAATCGTCATCAACATCTTTCGAGCCTTGTGATGCAATAAATGCATCGGCATCACCGCCTAAAAGTTTCTTTAAGGTGCTTTTTTTAAGCGAAATGGACTGCGCCTTACCGTCTGCCCCTACAAAATAATAGCGGTCATTATCCACATACTCGTCATATCTATGCCCCATTTCAAGCACGCCGTCTGTATGGAAATCAGCCCTGCTAAGTTTTGAGTCACTCTTTTTGTATATTTTATATTTAGGAGTGCTCAACAATACTTCAACAAACAACTTGTCCTTTATAACCGGTGAGCTTTCGTAAACGTGCGCCTGTCCTCTTTTATCAAACAAACTAAAGCTCTTGATTTGGCTGTTCGAAACAGCGGCCATTGATTTACCGTCGTTTGTGTATAAGATGTTGCCGCTTATTTTGTCGTAGTTGTACATATTGGCTTTCTCAACAACAAGCGAGTCTCCTTTGTTTATGCCAAATCCGGGAATCCAATCAGGGAACAAATAGCGACTGCCCCTGGTAGCCTCCTGCGTAAAGCCGGACTTAACCTGCTGTTGGCTTGCATCACCCCCAAACATCAATTGGCCGCGATGCAAAAACTCGTCATTTATCTCGGCTTTTACCGATTTTAAAGATGCAACGCCACCTTGTGGAGCATCGGCCGGCAAAACCACCGCAACATTTGTTTTATTCTCGATTTTTACCTGTGTCTCCTTATAGTTGCCGGCAGACACCTGCAGCGCCGACGCCGGATCCGCTTTTAGCATAAATGTACCGGTTGAATCGGCAAAGGTTGCATAATTATGCTGTGCATCGCGTACAAAAGCATATGGAACGGGCTGGCCTTTCTGATTGTTCACCGTGCCCCTAACTTCAATTGTTTGTGCAAACGCAGCTGCGCTGGTGAGTATAAGTAATAAGCTTGTAGTAATAGTCTTCATATTTTATATTGAAAAGATTTAAGGCCTAAAGATAAAAATATTCTTTGCAGAACGCACGTGCGGTTCCCATCATTTAGATAAACCGGGTTGTTTGAAGGTAAAAAAAATGTTACAACGAAATTATTGGGCCAGGCTGTAGCCAAGTTCGCGTACGTAGTCGTCATCTACATCCCGGTCGCCCTGGGCGGCTATAAATTTGTCGGCATCCCCGCCAAGCAACTCTTTCAGCGTCTTTTTCTTTAAAGAAATCCCCTTTGGCTTATCGCCCGCTTTAACGAAATAATAATGCTCATAGTCAACATATTCATCGTACCTGTTACCTGACGTAATAACCCCGTCGCTTTTAAAATCGGCCTGAACGAGCTTATTATCTGTTTGCTTGTATATTTTGTATTTGGCGTTATTTAACAGCACCTCGATGTAAGGCTTTTTACTTATTGCCGGGGCGTTTTCAAAAGTAAGAGGAAGTAATTTGCCGTTAAAAAGGCTAAAGTATTTTATCCCCGGCTTATTAATCCGCATCACCGTCTTCATATCTTTAGTAAACAACAGGGAGCCGCTGGCCTTGTCGTAATTATATAAATTATTAATATCAAACCAAAGCGAATCTTTAATACCAATGGCAAAACCGTGTACCCAATGCGGCAGCAAAAACTGGCTGCCTCTTGTAGGCTCGTGCGCAAACCCGGCGGCAACGGCTGTGCTTGAGCCGGTTTGCGTCATCAGGGTTTGATAATAAGGCACACCACCGCCGCCATCAGTCTCCGGACCAGCCAAACCTGCGGAATTACCTGCCGCATTTGCCGACGACGATGTACCTGTCGGCATAACTATATTCACAACGGTTTTATTCTCTATTTTAACCTGCGTATCTGCAAAACCGTTGGCAATTGCAACTAACACCGATGAAGGATCGGCTTTAAGCAGAAACGAGCCTGCCGAGTCGGCATAAGTTGCATAATAATGTTGCACGTCGCGCACAAAAGCCAGGGGAATAGGCTGACCTTGCGCATCCTTTACCGTTCCACTAATTGAGGTTGTTTGGCCAAACGAATTGACGCTGATAACAGCTGTCAAAAAAAGCACCCAGATTGTTTTCATTAATTGCGTTTGATTTTGTTATTGGTAATATACGAAAAAATTACAAATTATATGTTGCTGTAACAGGCAGTACCAATTATAAACGCTGACAATGAGCCTATTGTTGTAAACGACCGGTACTACGAACAGTTAAATGCAGGGCATAAAAAAAGCCGCCCCAAATTTAGTGGGGCGGCTTAAGCAAAGTATGCTAATTGTTATCTTGGACCTGAGTAAGCAAGCTGCACGTGTGCTTGCCTGCTCGAGCCTACTGGTGGCGGCGCTCCGCCGAACCATGCAAAATTCAATGTAAATGTCTTGGTAGCCGGATCGTAAAAATTGTCCATGCCATCAATATTGTGCAAATTTGGATTACCTGTTGAAGCCACTGTAACTTTGTTAGTTGCCGGGTCTACAGTAAAATACAATCCATCAATACCACCTACACCACCGCCGTTTGCCCAAGCGATGTTGAAGTTATTACTAACGGGGCCTTTAGTTATAACTGTGCTTGTCACACCCGCAGTAATAGAACCACTCAAACCATTAGAATTATCTTCAGGAGCTCCGCCTGCTACAAACCGAAAAACTGTCCCGGTAAGAGCATAAGTACCGTCATACGCATTTTTCACAGCAACACCCGCCGCAACTGTGCCAAGACTTGCTTTTTGTTTGAAAGCGCTCATGCTGGTAATTTTATAAACCGAGCCGTAAGTATTTGAAAGGTCGAGTTTGCTACCATCCACCTTAAAAATTATATTCTTAATGAATTCGCCTGCCGCAAAATTTAAAGTTATAACGGAACCATCGCCGCTAACCGTAACACCTTTCGAGCTTGAATACAAACCGCCCGCTGCAAGATCAGCAGCACTCGGAGTAGTGTAAAGATCGCTGGTAAAAGGTGTCAAACCTAAATTATCTGTAGAATCAGGCTGAGCAGTGAGGGTAACGGTTACAGCTTTCTGCAAATCAGAATTACTGGAAGCATCACGCCTAACAGTGAAAAGTACCACAGGCTTAACGTCGCTAAATACATCAAAAAATTGATAATACGGACTACCGCCAGCTTCTGTTATATAAACAAACGTAGTGCCTGATTGCTTTGTTTCTGTCCCGCTAAAGGGGTCCTTACGGCAGGCGCTGAAAATAAGCATCAGCGAGCAGCCAAGAAACGCATATTTTAAAAATTTATTTTTCATTTTTATAATTTTTTAATTGTTACTAAACTATCATGGACCTTCCCATATGAACACAAGTCCATGACAGTTTCATTTATGTTTTTGCTATCTGCTCTCGGCTTACGGATGCAATGTTAAACCAATAACATCCCACCAAACTGCATTATCCTGTGAATCTACCCCAGGCGCATAGCCTACTTCGCGGGCACTGGCAGCTTTTACGTTTGCAGCGTTAGTTGTTTGTTCAGAAGTTGCATACATATACCTTCTAACAATCAGTTTTGACGAGTTTGATGCGGCAGGGGCTGGTTTAAGAGCAGGGTACCCTGTTTTCCGCCAGATGTCCCAACCCATATGGCCATCAGGATATGCACTTACCCATTGTTGTACAGCAATGTTTTTTTCGTTTGCAATACCGGGTGCCCCACTTACTACAACATTAGCGTTGCTGAAATATGTAGCTGTAGGTGCATCAAGTCCCCATTGTGCAAATGAAAGGTTAACACCATTTTGATAAGTGGCAACCAGGTCGCCGGTTGTCCAGCCTATGTTAATAGCTTCAGCGGTTGCAAGGGCAATTTCAGAAGCAGTTATAACTTCAACCCTCGAAGCCTGGGTGCGTTTGTCTGCACGCAACACCATCGCCCAATCAGAGTTTGCAGCAATGTAGTTATTAGCTGTAGTACGGTCAACACCGAAAGGAACACCGTCGGCCGAACCTACTGTACCACCGGTAGTTTGGGCCGGATCGCTATACGAACCACCAGTAACAGTTTGCCTGTTATCGTTAGTAGACTTTAGGTAGTCAGTAAAGGTTTTACTTTCAGCCCAATCTTGTCTTCCGTTAAACAGGTTGTACCATGGCGATTTGAAGCTACCACCAGGATAGGCTACACCAAAGTTTTGTGCATTTGTTGTAATAGGGCCTGCAGCTAAAGCAGCTTTAAATGCAGTTGCATAAAAATCACTTGCTCCCGGTACTTTTTTAGATGCCTGGATAGAAACCAGCATTACTAACGAGTTACCTGCTCTTTTCCATGATGCAGCATCGC
The DNA here is from genome assembly GCF_025359345.1 of Mucilaginibacter sp. Classification (GTDB taxonomy): domain Bacteria; phylum Bacteroidota; class Bacteroidia; order Sphingobacteriales; family Sphingobacteriaceae; genus Mucilaginibacter. Next base: position 243,143 of record NZ_JANYGQ010000036.1, on the reverse strand, counting down.
CGCCATAAAAAAGGTCTCCCGGTACCGAACCACCGTCCATTGAAGCAACAGCGGCTTGAACCTTGGTAACGATGCCCTTATAAATATCCTCCTGCTTATCATAAGCCGGAGTGATAGCCTTAAGGCCCTGTAAGGCTTGGCTATAAGGGACATCGCCCCAGTAATCTGTTGTTATCCAATAAATGTACTGCTGCAATATGGTGGCAGCAGCAACCGAGTTTTTGCTTTGATTAAGGCTAATAACGTTCTGGCAATCTTCAAGGTCGCCATTGTAAGTTCCTACAAAACTATTAGTAGGCGCCGAATAAAGCGAAGTGCCGGGATATTGGGTTTCAGAAAAATATTGAGCATACGATCCTCCGGATAATGCGCCATTTGCCACGTAACTTGGCAGGTTATTTTCTACGTTTGCCAGCAACGCGCTCACAACAGGGTTCCGAACCGCGGTCGGGTCGTTGTTGGTCGTGCCGAAGTCGCTTGGTTTTTTACAGCTTGCGGCCCCCAATAACGTAAGGGTCGTTAGCGTGTATATATAAATCTTTTTCATCGTTTTTAAATATTTAAATTAAATTTTCGTTTATCTACCGATCAGAAACCAACTTTTAAGTTAAATCCGAAACCTCTTGTTCCAGGTAATTGTCCTGATTCCCCTGATACTGCACTAATCTGTGATGGATCGAAATCTTTTGTTTTAGCATATATTAACCAAAGGTCATGTGCCTGTATCTGGAATGTTGCATTCTTGATAACATTACCAATTCCCAATTTTTTAACAGGGATTTTGTATGAGATACCAGCCTCACGCAATTTAATGAAGGTTAAGTCATAAACAAACTCATCTTCAGTACCGTTGTTAAAGTTGTTGTGATAGTAATCATAAGCACTAACATACATGCTAACCGGTTTGCCGTTTGCATCAACACCTGTTTGGTGGATACCACCGCCGTCAGCAACGTTATCACGAACAGGATTACCTTTGTCGTTTAATGCTGCAGTACGGTAAGTTGTACCAGAGAATGAACCGAAGGCATCAGTTAATGAAGCGAATTTACCGCCAAACTGGTAATCTATGTTAAAGTTAAAGGCGAAATCCTTAAACAGGTTGAATGTATTTTGTATACCACCTGTATGTTTTGGAAGCGCGCTGCCGTAATATACAGCAGGGTTTCTCTGGTAGAAACCAGAACCATCAAGGATTGGCACACCTGCAGAATTGCGGAGGATACCTGAACCAAATATCTGGCCCCATGCAGCACCGGCTTTCTGAACCAGGTAAGGCACTTGTGAGAACGTATTGTATCTAACAATAACTTGCTGTACGTTGTACTTGTTACTGATTTCAACAACTTTATCCTGTAATAAGTTCTCGTAGGCTAATGAAACCTGCCAAGAGAAATTAGGGATTTTTACCGGGTAAATGTTAACGTTTATGTCGAAACCTTTACGTTCAACATCACCAAAGTTAGTCAGAATAGAGTTTACACCGCTGGCACCGTTCACACCAATTGAGAATGGAATGTCCTTTTCAGAAGCGGTAAAGTAAGTTCCGGAAATGCTGATCCTGTCATTCAGGAAACGCAGATCCAAACCTAACTCTTTCTGAGTTACTGTTGAACCGTGAATCTTAGGGTCAACGCTTTGGTCAGGAGTAGTCATTATCAACTGACCGTTAAATTTCTGAGGGTTTACGCCGTATGATGCACCAGGGTAACGGTAAGCACCAAAATCTTCGTTACCAAAACCTAACGCTTTAGGTATTTGACCGTAGCTGGCCCTAACTTTACCGTAGCTCAACCATTTATCCTGGCTTTTCAGCAAGTCGCTGAAAACGAATGATAAACCTGCTGATTTTGATAACACATCATTTTTAGCTTGTGGGAAAGTCGAGAACCAATCATTACGTGCCGAACCGTCCAAATAAATCAGGTCTTTCCAGCTCAAGGCTAAGTGACCTAATACAGCATTGTAAGCTTCAGTTACTCTTCCGTTACCAATAGATGGAGCGCTAACGCTGTTTCCTATAGTATAAAGGTCAGGAATGGTTAAACCGTCAACAGTACTTGCTGAGTTTGATTTTGCAGTTGAGTTAAAACGGTCAGTACCGAAGTTAGCGTCAACAGTGAAATCCTTTACCTTTTTGTGGTAGGTTGCTAAAAACTCTAAATTTTCGCGGTTTGAGTAACTTGTACCTGTAGAATAGCCTGCTTTTACACCTGTTTGTGTTGCACCAATTTCAAGCGCAGTAGGCACAATGGTTTCGCCCCATGTAGTATTTTGTTGTTTACGGTAAGTAACCCTAAAGTTTAAGTCGTTATTAACTTTGTACGTGAAGGCTATATTTCCGTATAAACGGTCGCGGTTTGAGTGAATCTGCTCCAAATCTTCGAAGGTATAGTAGTTATACCAGTAGTTTGCGCCATAAAACGAAGTTGGGTTAGCCGGGTTCCATGCATTAGGGTCGTTGTGGTTCCAGGTTGCATACTGGTTAGGGCCGTATTGTAAGCCTCTAAGCTCTTTCAATATACCCATGTCAATATCGCGGTGGAACCATTGAGTAAAGCCACCTGTTCCAAGGTTAGCATAACCATCGTCGACTATACCGTGCAGTTTTTGGTTGGTATAGTTAATGTTAGCTGATAACGAGAAGTGCTTACTTAAATCATAGTTATAATTTAAGTTCAGCGTATTTCTCTTCAAGTCCTGGTCAGGAATAATACCTTTTTGGTAAACGTTACCATAGCTTAATTTAAAGCTGTAATCGTCGCCTGCTTTGTTAAAAGTTAAACTGTTGTCAAGCAGTGGCGCTGTTTGGAAGTATTCAGAAGTATTATTCGGCTGTGGTGTCCATGAAGCTGTTTTACCGGTGTATTTTGTACCGGCATACCATGCATACCATGGAATATACTCCTGGCCAACCATTTTGGGGCCCCAGCTGCTATCATCAGAATAATCAGGGTAATATTTACCGCTCAATGATTTCCAATGATCAGGATCGCCTGCTTTCCAAACATACTGGGTAAATACCGGGTTGTTACCACCACCATAAGTATTTTGGTAGTTAGGCTCAATGTAAGCCTTGTCCCAGGTTGCACCAATACGCAGATCAACGTTTAAGCCGCCATTCTTTTTAGCCTTTGCAGTAGTGATTACGATTGCACCGTTAGCACCTTGCGAACCTAATAGGGCTGCTGCTGCTGCACCTTGCAAAACTGTAACGCTTTCAACGTCATCAAGGTTTAAGTCATCAATGTTAGGCAGGATAGTACCGTCAACCACATAAAGTGCGCCAACGCCAGTACCAAAACCTGATGCACCACGCAACCTTACCTCGGTGTTACGGCCCAAAGCTGCTGCCGACTGGCTGCGCACCTGGATACCAGCAACTTTACCGGCAAGAGCGTTGTTAATGTTTGGCTCACGAACAGTGTTCAGTTCGGTAGCGGTAACCACCTGTGCAGAGTTTGAGTTTGAACGGGCTGTTTGCTTAATGCCGTAACCACCGGTTACCACAACTTCTTTCAACTCTTTTGCATTTGTCTCAAGGGTCGCATTTACAATGTCAGTTGCACCAATTGCGATAACAACCCTGTTGTAACCTACAAATGTGAATGCTAATGATTTTGCCGATGCCGGCACCTTGATGGTAAACTTACCATAGTCGTTGGTTACTGTACCAACTTGAGTTCCGGGTACTGTAACGCTTACTCCTGGAAGCGGAAAACCGTCATCCTTTGAAGTAACCGTACCAGTAATTGTTCGATTTTGTGCAAATGCCTGCGTAGCGCAAAACATTATGAAACACAAACTTACTAGTAAAAGTTTTTTCATTTCGTTAATAATAAGATCAGTTAATAGTTAATTAATCATAAAAGTAGTGTTACATTATCAAATTGTCAAGCTAAATCTTAAAAAACATTGCTTTTTTTTAAAATAAACTATGTTTCGCCTATAGTTGAAATATTTTTAGTACTATGTATTGCATAATACAATTTAAAACATATATCTTTGTAGTATGATTGTTGAAAACACACAAACCCAAATGCGGAAAGGGATACTGGAGTATTGCATTCTTTCCATAATTGCAAAGGGCGAAACATATGCTTCGGATATCATCGCCGAGCTTAAAAAAGCCCAACTGCTTGTAGTTGAGGGTACTTTGTATCCCTTGCTCACCCGTTTAAAAAACAATGGGCTCCTTACCTATAACTGGGTAGAGAGCACATCGGGGCCGCCTCGTAAGTACTATATCTTATCAGAAGAGGGTAAAACGGTGCTGGCGCAACTGGACAAGACCTGGGAAGAGTTATTATTTGCTGTTCAGACAGCTATTGGAGACAGAAAATAAAAAACCGCAAATTATTATCATCATGAACAAAACTATCATCATAAATATAAACGGCATCGTGTTTCACATTGAAGAGGATGCCTACGAGATACTTAAAAACTACATGACGGAGGTAAAACGTCATTTTTCAAACTCGGCCGACAGCCTTGAAATTACTACCGATATTGAAAACCGCATTGCCGAAATGTTCAGCGAACTGCTTGAGAAAGAAAACCGGCAGGTTATTGTGGAGCAGGACGTTAACCAGGTTATTGAGCAAATGGGATCGGTGGCTGATTTTGAAAGCGCCGAGAACGACGAAGCTCACGCTCCTATATACAATTATAGCACCGAAGGCCGCAGACTATTCCGCGACCCTGATGATCATTTGGTAGCTGGTGTTTGCTCTGGCATTGCAAATTACTTTAATATAAACCCTGTTTGGATGAGGCTTGCATTTGCATTGTTTATCCCGGTTGGCGGCAGCGGTTTGCTATTATATATAATACTATGGATAGTGATACCCAAAGCTGTAAGCCGTGCCGACAGGATGGCCATGAAAGGCGAAAAACAAAACCTGCAGGGCTTTAAAAAGAACTTCGAAGAGGAAATGAGCTCGATGCGTCAAAATCTTTCAAACTTCGGAGATGAAGCCAGGCCATTTGTTTACAAAGCCCGCGATTTTGCCGGCGACTTTTTCCACCACCTGGGTATCTTTTTTAACGGCGCAGGTAAAGTGCTCATAAAAATGTTCGGGGTATGCCTGCTGCTGGCGGCATTTGGAGCTGCTATTTTCCTGGTGGTGGTGTTCATCGGCACTATTGGCTTCGGCGCCGATTTTGGCGACCATTTTCTGCCGTTCCGCCTGGCCAACAGTGAGCTTGTCAATAACATTTTAACAACCGGCTTCCTCGTGGCCTTTATCCCGGTTATCACCATTATACTGGTAACTATTAAAGGCGTGTTTAACGTGGGCAGTATCGGCAGGTCTACAGGTACCGTTTTATTGGTGCTGTGGCTGTGTTCATTGGGGATGCTTATATTCTATGCAACCAAAGTTGCAACAGGCTTTAGGGAACAAGCCAGCTTTACCGAAACAGTTGATTTAAAGCCAACAAAAAACAACACCTATTATTTAAAGCTGAATGATATCAAATATTTCTCGCACGAAGACAGCCTGAGGCTGGATATTAAAAACCACTTTAAAAACATGGTAGTTACCGATGAGGATTACAACGACTTCCACAGCGGCCCCCGCAGCGTTACGCTATATATTGAACATAGCGACATAAACAAACCCGTGCTGGAAGAATCATACCGGGCCAGCGGCTCCAATTACGAAACCGCACTATATAATGCCCGTAACACCACGTACGTTTTTGCACAACAGGATACTGTATTAAAATTTGACTATACCCTGCGTAAAAGGCCAAATCGCGTGTGGCATGCCGAAGAAGTTGTGCTTACCTTAAAATTGCCGTTAAACGCAAAAGTGATCATCGACCAAAAGCTTGATAATTATGTACAAGGCGTTAACCTGTATGATTGCCGCGATTTAAACCACACTGATAATAAAGCTACTTTTTCGGTATTTAATATGACCAATAACGGGCTGCAATGCAAGGTTGATACTATTGTGCCGGTTAAAAGGGATACTGTTAGGACTGATAGCGCGGTGAAGCAGTAATTCACCGGTACATAACAATCAGAAAAATTATTATAGCGATGGGTTTGAAACCCATCGCTATTTTTTTACCGTAAGCGCCGCCAAACAAACTGAAAATTTCGCCGATGAAAAAGGGCAGTTTACCGATGAAAACCACCTTTTGACCAAAAAGCAGGAAATACGATGTAACCTTTGCAGCCTTTTGTACATCTTACAAACAAAGCAATACAAAGGCTACGCCTGTGCTATTGCCCGGAAACACGAATAACGCACTTAACGACTATGAAATAAACAACGACTACATAAAATAACACCATCTGCCGGCAAATAGCCGGAACAATCAAAATTTACTTAACACCTTTTAAAAAAGAACAAAATTCTTTTACCTGGCAATTTATTGCCTGAAAATTAAGCATCATGAAATCAATATTTATAAAACTACTTGCCATTATTCTTCTAACATCCGCGGGGATTGCTGCGTATGCGCAACCCTCCAAATCATCTTCGGCAAAAATAACCGGCACCTTGCTCGACGATAAAAACAAACCGATGGACTTTGCCACCGTATCCTTGCTAAAAGCCACCGACTCATCGGTTGTTAAAGGAACTCTAAGTAACGATGCCGGCGCCTATGCTTTCGATCGTGTGGCTAATGGCACCTATATAATAAAGGCTACTGTTGTTGGTTATCAAAAAACCACCAGTCAGCCGTTTACCGTTGCGGATGGCGCTACTGTTACCGTGCCGCAATTGATAATGCAGCAGGTAAGTCATGCATTAAATGCGGTGACTGTAACCTCTACAAAACCATTGATCGAACGCAAAGTCGACCGCACGGTTATGAACGTCGAAAACAGCGTGCTTGCCGCCGGTAACTCTGCCCTGGAAATATTGGAGCGTGCTCCGGGTGTTTCTGTTGATAAAGACGACAACATCAGCCTGAAAGGCAAACAGGGCGTAACCGTAATGATAAACGATAAACTCACCTATCTTACTTCGGCACAGCTGGCTACCCTTTTGCGCTCAACCGATGGTACAACCATACAATCTATCGAAATAATCACCAACCCCTCTGCCAAATACGATGCGGCTGGCAACTCAGGTATTATCAATATCAAACTAAAAAAGAATAAGCAAAGCGGCACCAACGGTAGTGTTACCGTAGGTGTTGGCAAAGGCAAATATGGCCGCGATAACAGCACCATCCAGTTAAACCATAAAGTTGGCGAGGTGAATATATTCGGCTCATTCAGTCACGATGATAATAAACGTATGCAGGATATCGGTTTAAAACGTATTGTTACCGACACTGCCGGCCATCAAACTTACTTTAACCAGTATACCGCCATGCCACAAAGCCGCCACAACAACAGCTATCGCCTTGGCGCCGATTTTAATACATCGTCGAAAAACACGCTGGGCTTTGTAGTTAACGGCTATTTTAACTCAGAAAATGACAGCAATGACAACCGCACAAATATCGGCCGTAATTTTAACCAGGTCGATTCGTCGCTGCGTACGGTTACCAGCATCCGGCAAACTTTCCACAGCTTTGCTGCCAATTTAAACGACACATATAAAATAGATACCACCGGCCAGCAGATCAGCGCTGACTTGGACTATTCTAAATTTACCAATAACTCTACAGCCCAGTATGTAACTGACTTCTTTTTGGCCGATGGCAGCCTGCAGCACCCACAAGCTTTCCTGGGAAATCTTACACCATCAACCATCGAAATAAAAACGGCTAAAGTTGACTACAGCAAGCCGCTCGGCAAATCGTTAAAAATGGAAGCCGGCGCAAAATTCAGCGATGTAAAAACTGATAACGACCTGATGGAAAAATTGGCGGCAGGCGATTCGTACCAAAGCACCAACCATTTTATGTACGACGAAAAAATTGAGGCTGGCTATTTAAACTTTAACAAAGATTTTAAAGGCACATCGGTACAGCTTGGCTTACGTGGCGAGTACACCCGCTCAAACGCTACCGGCGACTCGTCAAATATTGTTCAGCACATTGCGCGCAATTATTTCAACCTTTTTCCAAGCGTATTTGTTAACCATACTTTTAACGACAAAAACGAACTTAGCTTTTCGTACAGCCGCAGAATTGACCGCCCGCAGTACGACAACCTTAACCCCTTTGTTTACAGGCTCGACCCATACACCTACCAAAAAGGCAACCCGTACTTAAAGCCGCAATACACCAATAATTTCGAACTGAATTACACCTATAATAAGAACACCACTTTAACACTGGGTTACAACCGTACTACCGACGTAATGACCGAAGTACCCGGAACCGACCCGGCAACCAAGGTTGCCTTTGTAACCCAGCAAAACCTGCAGGTGCAAAACGGCTACAATGCTAACCTTTACTCCAGCTATACCATTACCAAATGGTGGACCGGCGACGTAAACCTCACCGCCTTTTACCTGGGTTTTAAATCGAAGGGGCTTGAGGGGGGTAATTTAGACAAGGGGCAATTTGCTTACCAGTTCCGCGCTACTGAAACCTTTACACCTATTAAAGGGTACAGGTTTGAGCTAACGCCAAATTACCAGTCGGCATTAACTTATGGTTTGTTTAGCGTTCATCCGCAATATTCGGTAGATGCCGGGGTGAGTCATTCATTCGCCGCTAAAAAGGCTAACATTAAATTCTCGGTGAGCGATATTTTTAACACCCGCCGCAACGATGTTACCAGCAAGTACCAAAGCATTGACCTCGACATCCGCCAAAAGCGCGACAGCCAGGTGGCCCGCCTTACCTTCACCTACAATTTTGGCAACAGTAAAATAAAGGCCCGCCAGCACCAAAGCGGCGCCGACGACGAAAAAGGAAGGGTGAAAGGGAATTAGACAGTGTTCCTGTTCACAGTGAAACATAAGGAACAGGGTGGAACAGTGGAAAGTCAACCAGGCAATATAAAAACCGCGTTTCTGTATCAGTAACGCGGTTTTACATTATCTGCCAGGCTAAAAAACGTGAAAAGTACTGACAAATTGGTGTCAGTACTTTTCACGTCCGCTTTTTTGATTGACAAAACATGTCGATAGCTTATGCAACATAAATCTATTGATATCAACCGCGAAAAACCATCAAACCGCTTATGTTAGCTTGCAAAGCTGACCTGGCAATTGCCGGCACCTTATTATCCCACCCACCTGCTGTTAAATTATCATTATCATACCATGAAGTTCTTTTGCAGCTAAACTTATCCGTGCAATTGGTGTTGCTATCAAAACCGCACGCGTGAAATTTAAACATATACATTTTATCATCAATCCAGCTTCAGGCAAGGAAGAACCCGTTTTGTCTTATATCAACCGTTTGTTTATCGGCAGCCGGGTTAACTGGGACATTTCGGTTACTAAAAAAGACAAAGGGGCGGGCGAAATAGCGCGGTCGCTGATCGGCAATACCGACCTGGTAGCCGTTTACGGTGGCGACGGTTGTGTCACCGCGGTAGCGGCAGCATTGCATGGAAAATCGCTACCTATGGCCATCATCCCCGGCGGCACAGCTAACGTAATGGCAAAAGAGCTGGGCATACTCACCGACACGGTGGAAGCGCTGGCCCTGCTGCTAAAAGGGCACCGCATCAGGACCATCGATATGGGCCTGGTTAATGGCGAACCCTTCCTGCTGAGGGTGAACCTGGGTATAATGGCAGCCATGGTGACCGAAGCGGACAGGAGTTTAAAAGACAAAATTGGCCAGCTGGCCTACGGGGTAACAGCAGTGCAGACGGTAGCCGCTGCAAAGCCGGTTGATTACCGGCTGAAGATCGATGGGCAAAAAATAGCCGCAAGCGGTGTGGCGCTAACAGTGACCAATTCCGGGAATATCGGGATCGGCGATTTCGACCTGCTGCCGGGCATTAGTGTAACCGACGGGCTGCTTGACGTAATCCTGATGCATGATACCGATCTCAGTTCCTTGCTAAAAGTGGCCGGCAGTACGCTGTTTCAGCAGGAGTCAGACGTGTTGGAGCATTGGACCTGTAAAAACGTTACCATCAGCCTGCCCAAAAAACAAACCTATATCTGCGACGATGCGGCGCGCTCCGCCAAAAAACTAAAGATAGAAATCGTGCCTAAATCTATACGGATACTCGTACCTGCACAAAAGAAATAAGCTATGCTTGCCAAAATAAAAAGCCTGTTCACCATCACCGGTTTATTCCTGCGATATAATGCCGATAATATTTACCGGGTAATCTTCGGGATGCCCCGCCTTAAACGTTGCGAAATTACGGCCAGCCTTTACCTGGGCAGCCAGTACAACTTAGTGGGTTTGCGTAAACTGGTGGCGCTGGGTATAACAGCCATTATAAATATGCGGATCCATTCAGTGTATAACGAAGCGCAGTATAAAGGCATTAAATACCTGCATTTGCCCACCACCGATAATACACCGCCACCATTGGCGGTATTGCAACGGGGCGCTGATTTCGCCGATGCGGAGATCAAAAACGGCGGGAAGGTATACATTCACTGCCGGCAGGGGCTCGGCCGCGGACCAACCATGGCAACGGCTTACCTGTTGAAAACGGGCCTAACCCTGGATGACGCACTCATGCTAATTAAAAAAGCGCGTCCCTTTATTAACCCGCGACCAGGCCAGCTGGAGCGTTTAAGGGAATTGGAAACCTATTATAAAAATAGTTGACCACCACGGCTGTTATTCAACAACTTACTTCGCCAGTTAAGGCATTTTGTTTGAATACCGATTTTATAAATAAAACCCGCACAATCTGAATGCTTAAAGCGTTCTATTTTTCTGCGGAACGGTGGAACAATATGAAACATACTGATTATCAGATATTTCATCAAATCAACATGCAAATACGTGGCCGACCCTTCAAAAAATAACGAATTATTAGCGCCTTCTTTTTTAAAAATCAATTTCGGCTTTCGCCGGTACCTTGCTGATCAAAAGCATATTTATTGCAGCGAGCACGATAAAAAATAAAGGCATGTATGGCGGTTTAATTTTTAACGGCAGTACATAGGCAGGAACAGCGGGTTGCAAATGCACATACACGGCAACGGCCATATTCCCAATAACCCACATCGATCCGAACAGCAAAACTATTTTTAGCAAATGCAGCGGTATTCTTTTTCTAAAGAAAACAGCCGAGAGCAACAGCAACCCTACTAAAATTTCACTTAGTATGCCCGGCCAATATAAATAGCCTGACAAGCCGCTTTTTGAAATCTGGATATGGAACCATTCGCTGATCGGGTAAAACAATTTAAGGAAACCAAACATAAACATTGAAATGCCGGTGAAAATCGAGATAATATTTACAGATTTCATAGTATACCTATTTATTAAAATTAAATTTTGATTTGCTATTAAACATTTAGACGTAAACTTCCGGCTGATAAAATGGATAGTCGGTATATCCTCTTTCATCACCGCCGTAGAATGTTTCACGATCATAGGCATTCAGCTCATAACCATATTTAAACCTTTCTACGAGGTCAGGGTTGGCAATGAAGAAACGTCCGAATACGACTGCATCAGCATCTCCCTTTTGAAGCGTATTTTCAGCGTCTTCACGGGTAAATCCGCCGGCAGCCAAAATAGGGCCTTTAAATATCCGACCTATTTGCCCGGCAGCAACAGGCGCCATATATCCTTCTTCTTTTTCTATGTTATTTAAAATCCGGGGATCAACCACATGCAGATAAGCCAGGCCAAATTGGTTCAGCTGTTCGGCTACATGGCCAAATAATGCAACTGGGTTCGAGTCGCCCATACCTCCCCATGTTCCACTCGGAGTTACACGTACCCCTACACGGTTGCCTCCCCAAACAGATGCTACAGCCTCAGTTACTTCCAGCAAAAAACGAGCACGGTTTTCGATGCTGCCACCGTATTGATCTGTACGTTTGTTGGAAATGTCCTGTAAAAACTGGTCCAGTAAATAGCTGTTTGCGGCATGTATTTCCACACCATCAAATCCTGCATTCATTGCGCGTTCTGCTCCTTTGCGAAAATCCTCAATAATAGCATGGATCTCCGGTATAGTCAATGCCCGGTTTTGCGACACCGGAACCCAGCCTTCGGGAGTCAAAGCAAAATTTTCGTGATACACTTCCGATGGTCCTACCGGCAGACCGCTATCGGGTTGCAAATCCACATGTGATTGACGCCCCACATGCCAAAGCTGTGAAAATATCTTTCCTCCCTTTTTGTGGACAGCACTGGTGATCTTTTTCCAACCTTCAGTTTGTTCATCGGTGTGTATTCCCGGCGCCCCAAAATAACCATGTCCATTTGATGAAACTACAGTCGCTTCAGAAATGATTAAGCCGCCGTTAGTCGCTCTTTGACTATAATACGCTGCCATCATATCATTGGGGATATTTCCTGGCATATCAGTTCTTAGCCGGGTAAGCGGTGCCATAATTATACGATGTTTCAACGCCAACCGGCCTAATTTTACCGGAGTAAAAAGTTTGGCGTTACGGAAGCCCGCTCCCGGTGATATCTTTGTTTCCATTTTTGTTTACTTAAATAATTCTAATTGGGTAAAGACCCGTCGCCCATATTTTCTTCGGCAAAGTTCAGCGTAAAGTCAATAAGAAACCCGATACGGTCTTCAACTAAAAAACCATAACAGTTTATGGTTTTTGCCAATACCGATACTTTCAGGAATGAGCTTATATTTGAGACAGATTAGGTTAATATGGATAAGAAATTCAGATACGAACAGATCGTCGGCAAGATTGAAGATCTGATTTTACAACTTCAACTGAAGCCCGGGGATAAAATACCTTCTGTTCGCACCGTTTGCAGAGAGCTCAAAGTGAGCTTGAGCACTGCGGTACAAGCTTATTCCATTTTGGAAGCCAGGGGGCTTGTTTTTTCGAAGCCGGGCTCCGGGTATTATGTCAATTCCAAAGCAGGTAACCGCTTGCCGGCAATCAAAGAACAGACATTTATACCTATCCCCTCGTCCGTGGAGATTAATACCATGGCAACAGAGATGGTTAAAAATCCCCGAAAATACGGGTTGCTTAATTTTTCTTCTCTCGCTCCGGCAAGTGACTTCCTGCCTGTAACCCAGATAAATAAAGCAATGCAGTCTTCGGTCCGCGAACATGCAGGCAGCAACTTTCAATATCCGTTTCTGGAAGGACACCCCCGGCTCTTGAAACAGATTTCGCTACATACGTTTGAATGGCAACATAGCTTGTCACAGAACGAGATACTGGTCACTAATGGCTGCATGGAAGCGATCAATCTTTGCCTCGATTTGGTTGCTAAACCAGGAGATATAATCGCCGTGGAATGCCCCACCTACGCAGGCATTTTGCAATGCCTGGAGACCAAGAACCTGAAAGCCGTTGGTATCGGGGTCGACCCGGTTAACGGCCTGAATCTTGACGACCTGGAGAAGGCGTTAGACACCTACACAATAGCGGCATGTGTTTTTTCACCGGCTTGTAATAACCCGTTAGGATGTTCGATGCCTGAAGATGGTAAAATCAGGTTGGTCAGGATGCTTGGCGAGCGGAACATTCCGCTGATCGAAGATGATGCCCTTGGCGAGATCTTCTTCGGTGCTGTCAGGCCGATGCCTGCCAAGGCGTACGATGAACATAAGAATGTACTTTATTGTTCTTCCTTTTCAAAATCGCTGGCCCCCGGTTATCGTATAGGATATGTTTCTGCTGGAAGATACCATACAGAAATTGAACAATTAAAATTTGCAGCCAATATTTCCACAAACGCCATTCTGCAGGATTCGATCGCACGTTACCTGGAAAGTGGAAATTATAACCAGCATTTAAGGAAATTACGTATTGCGGCGCAAACTCAAATTCTAAAATACCGCAATTCCATCAGCGAGTTCTTTCCCGCAGCAACAAGGATTTCTGTTCCTACGGGCGGATATAGTTTATGGATCGAGCTTCCAGGCGGAATCGATGCCCTTGAGCTTCAGCAGTTGGCTATACAACAACGGATTGCATTTTGTCCGGGCCATGTATTTTCGACGTCGAAAAACTTCCATCATTATATCAGGATCAACTGCGGTCTTTTATGGAGCCATAAAATTGAGCATGCCCTTCATAAATTGGGCGATTTAGTGACATTATTAGAAAGGAATTCCGGAAAGGAAGCTGCGGATTTGAGGAAATCAACAAATGCATTTTCTTAAAACAGTAACTTATCGCGTCCCCGCTTGTGGCCCGCCGATAGGTAGCCATTGTTCCTAACAACATCCAGATAGCCCGTTATCCGTAGATTATATATGAGTAACAGGTTAGCACCTACCTATTTTGAGGCTATAGATTTTGTATAATCATCACTATCCCTAATATAAGTGACATGATACCTCCACCCAACAATTGAATACTAAACCCAAGCCTATCCTGTTTCCCTTGGGCAAAGATCTTTACTTGCCTTATCGTAAGCCATATTCCGAATGCCGTTAAAGCGATTCCAATCAATACAAATAAAGTACTCATCCTGACCTTTGTTAGTTAGTTAATTTATTTTTGCCCTATTGATATACCTTGAACTACATTAAAATCTCCCGAAACTCCGGCACTATTCCCCAAAACAAGCCCATAATCACATCTCCATCATTTTCTGCCAGTGAAATATTTTCACTTTTTCCTTCTGATTTTTCGCAGCATTCATCATTGCTGTGGCAACGTGCTGGCCGGTTATGCCACGGTATTTGCTTAGCGATTTCCCTGTTAAAAGCGGGTTAATAAAAACCCAAACTTTGATCAATGTTTTTTCAAATCTCCGGTTTTCCTTCCGCTCACCCATAATCATCGACGGACGAAAAATGCAGGTGTACTCAAAATTCAGTGCAATAATGTCCCGCTCTATCTCCCCTTTGGTCCTGGTATAAAAAATACCGGAATTTGCGTTAGCGCCAACCGCCGTAACCACCAACACCGATTTTACACCCGCCTCCCGCGCCATTTTAGCCGCCCCCACCGGGTAGTCATGATCCACCTGGTAATATTGAGCTTTATCGGGCGTCTTTGCCCGGGTAGTTCCGAGCGTAATAAAAACTTCATCCGCATCTATCTTCCCCTCCAACAAATGCAAACTGCTGTAATCACCAATCAGCTCCCTCAATTTCGGGTGACTGAACCCCAATGTCTTCCTGACTACAACGCTTACAAGTTCGTAATCCTTATTCTCCAGCAGATCAGCCAACAGGCAGGACCCGATAAATCCGCTCGCACCAAAAAGTATTGCTTTTTTCATATTATGGGGTTACCTGATCATTGGTGTTTGGAAGATTTTTTTTATTCCCCTCTTGAGAGGGGGCGCGTTGGACAGTGTTGTGGCAGGGGTGTGTTCGCCGCCATGCAACAGCGTAAAAGCCTGGCGCAGAAACCCCTCCCTCCGCCCTCCCAAGGGAGGGAATCGCACATTCCCACCGCTCTTGTTATTCTGAGTGAAGCGAAAAACGACGTATTTATCAATTGCCAAAATTTCACAAGTTTACGCACACTTTATGG
Organism: Mucilaginibacter sp.; assembly: GCF_025359345.1. GTDB lineage: Bacteria > Bacteroidota > Bacteroidia > Sphingobacteriales > Sphingobacteriaceae > Mucilaginibacter. Next base: position 227,643 of record NZ_JANYGQ010000036.1, on the reverse strand, counting down.
ATTTCCCGTCAGCAGATAAGCTTCGGGCAAAAGCGGAAAAAACTGCAGGCCCAAAGCGCCGGCCAGGGCATAGGAAGTTTTTGCATTACAAGTTAGCAAAGCGATAGGGTAGCCCGGCAAAAACATTCCAGCCCGCAGTTTTTTCCGCTTTGTGCGTGAAAGGCCCTGTGCGCAAAGAAGCCTTTCTGCTGACTTGATTTTTGGTTACTTTGTATCAAGACAAACGGCGCAGCCCTCTTGAGCGCCTATAAAAAACAAACAACACGCGAAAAACATAACAGCCACCGCGGCAATTGAGCGGGGTAACCTCTAAGTTCTAAGAAGAAATAAACCTTCGAAGCAACCCATTCGTCATTACAGGTCTTTTCAACTCCCCCTCATGACGACTACTGACTGGCAGCAGGGTAAATTAAAACAACGGTACTCCTGGTATAACTTATTATTAAAATGCCAACAGCCAGGCCAATACCATTTTCTATAAGCGAACTCATCTTTAACGTCGCAAAATTATCATTAAAAGCACCCGCTGTCCGTAGATTGCATCTACGGACGCCTATGCCTGTAGTTTCTAACTACAGGCATTTTATTTTTATATTTACATCAACCTAATTTATCATTTATGGCGCGCAAAGGTTATATCATCGGCGATCAGCAGGCAATGTATTATCTAACTTTTACGGTGGTCGGCTGGATCGACATTTTTACCCGTCAATCCTACCGCGACATTGTGATTGAATCGCTAAAACACTGTCAGCAAAGCAAAGGGCTGCATTTGCATGCTTACGTCATCATGTCGAACCATATACATTTAATTGTATCGGTGGACGAAGGATTTACCGTAAGTGGTTTTATAAGGGACTGTAAAAAACATACATCAAAGAAGATACTTGATGATATTGAAAACAGCGGCGTTGAAAGTCGCCGCGAATGGATGCTTCATCAATTCAAGTACTATGCGTCGCGGCATGCGCGCAACAACACGTATCAATTATGGGAACATGACAATCATCCCATTGAATTAATATCACGCGAATTTATACAACAACGGATAGACTATATTCATCAAAATCCGGTTGTGGCCGGCTTGGTTTATCGTGCCGAAGACTATATTTATTCCAGTGCGTCCAACTATGCAGGCCTCGACCAGATTATTGATGTAGAGTGTTTGTTTGATATACTGTAGTTAGAAACTACAGGCATAATTGTCCGTAGATGCAATCTACGGACAGCGGGTACGCCACCTCTTTAGGCCTCTGCGCTGCATTCGTGCCAGAATGTATTATCTTACTTTTTGAAGTCTTTTACTAGCTCCTTATAATCTAAAATTACTTTTTTTCCATTTTGTTTAAACACCTCGACCACTACAGTATTTTTTAGTTTTGATAGAGAATCTCCTAACTCTACCATTGATTCCCATTCTGGATAAAGCGAGTACACATACCCGGTTGTTAGCTTTACTTTTAACATGTTATGATCACGTTCGTCTCGAAAAACAGATTCAACTTTGCCATGAAATTGGTTTTTTGTTGCTGCTGTTAGAACGAGCTGGGCTGGCGTCACTTCTCTGTGCATCTGCCAAATTATAAAAATAATAATTATACATGATATTATTAAAATCTTTATCGCCTCGCCTTTTGATACCTTCCAATTATAGTCTATCATATAAAATTTAGATTAATACACCCATGTATGACTTGAACTAAACATTGCCCCCACACTGATTTTACCTCTCGGAGCTATTGTGGGTTGACTTGTCGTATATCCTCGCGGATTTGTACCAAAACTCGCTGGGTCAAGTGCATTTCCAACCGAACCGCTACCACTACTTCCACCTTTCGAATAACCTATTCCCAAAATAGGTGTCGATACGCCTCCGTGATAAGCAGTTCCACCTCCGGAAAAATCAGAGTTTATAAACTGATTGGAGCCTGTAGGCGTGATGGTACCAAAATCAAGACCTGCACCTACGCCGAATCCGATGTTGCCAGACACAGAAAAATAAGGTGTCCCCGCTGTCCGTAGATTGCATCTACGGACGACTATGCCTGTAGTTTCTAACTACAGGCATTTTTTTTATATTTACCACAACCTAATTTATCATTTATTGCTCTCAAAGATTATATCATAGGGGAGCTACCCACTCCTCATTACGCTTTTTTAGGAAACCTCTGACTAACCAAACACTACCCATCATAATATCCAAAAACCTCCGCCTTGAAACACACCCATATTAAAGCATACAGAGCTATGATAAATACGGAAACAGCAGCAACGAAAAGCGGTTTGTTTTTTCCAGTCCTTGTGATTAGCAATAAATTCGCAGTTAAATGTAAAATTATAAAGCCGCAATAAAGCATCCATGTCTGGAAAGTATGGTCACCTGTATCAGCCCATCCCAATTGGGAACTTGTTATCACGCAGGCGTATGTCATCAATCCAGCCAGTAAAGTATTTACGACCAGGATTATAATAATATTAACGGCTTTTTTATTCTTCAATATATTCAACTCCGGGCAAGTTATCTTTTATTTGCTCAAGAGAACTAATATCTAAAGAATGTATTTCCCAATAAGAAGAGTCTATCAGTTCAATAGTATATTGGCATATGGAATACATTAGTTCGTCGCTTTCATATCTCTTCAAGTCTTTAATATCTTTTACCCCTATTAATACCATCTCCAGAACTTGTTCAAATTTAGATGATAAAGATTTCAACTCTTCCCAGGTAAAAAAGATGCCGTTATTCGCACTATTGACCTCTTCTTCGAAATCAAGCATGTTTTTATTCGTTCCTAAATCTCCGACGGCATAAATCCATAAAAGAGACCACTTCAACGTTTGCCCATCCTTGATATTCTCTAAAATGTCTTGCAATGAAACGGAAAGTATTTCGTCGTCATTTCCATTGATCCTTATCGAATCTATGCTCTTCATAGAATGATGTTTATTACCTCCTTAACGATGCCTTTGTTACCAAATATTCCTTTTCAACTCCCCCTCACAACGGCTGCTCGCTGGCAGCAGGGTAAACTAAAACAACGGTACTTCTGGTGTAACCTATTATTAACATGCCAACAGCCAAGCCAATACTATTTTCTATAAGCGACCCTATCTTTAACGTCGCAAAATTATCATTAAAAGCATCCATTAACTGGGCTGCCAATCCAGACCCGTAGCCAACTATAAAAAAAACACTTGCCCATATTATTATTCCTGTTTTCACATATTGGCTTTTCGTTAAAATCAACACTAACAAAACAATTTCTATAAAAATTGGAACCATTCCATAAATGCTGACGGCCCTTACGAATACAAAACCGTTATAACCCAATAATAAAATTATAAACCCGGTTAAAAGGTTAAAAAACAAATGGTTTGTAAAAACAGCCTTTTTCATTTATAGTTGGTACTACTTTTTACCTGCTACTGCTACTTATTCCTGCTACTACCTACTGCCCCACCATAAACACCGCATTACTCAACAGTAACTTCCCATTCTCCCAAAAGCTGCGGAAAACCGGGTCATCAGCCATGTATATTACGCTGCCACGCCCCATCGACTGCACACCAAGCAGCAAACCGTCTTTAATTTTCTCTTTACTTTTTTGGCCGACAAAGCCCGATACCAGCCCGTCCTTTTTAACGGTGCCAACATTCCAGCCGTCTTCGCTGCCTAAAAAGTCGTAAATATCGTCGCTCAGCTTTATCGAGTAATAACTCTTTGGCAGACCAAAACCAAGCGGATGGGTATTATCAAGGTTTATTTTATAAATAGCACCGGGCACACTCGAGCGCAGGGCATCGCGGTCGCGGTCGTTATACGAAAGCAGGGTTGGGTCCTTTGCTTTTGCATCTGTCTTATCGTCTTTTTTATCTTCTTTTCTTTTTAGCAGGAAACCCTTTTTATCAACCAGTTGTGCCGCCGCGTTTTGTATGGCAATCAGCTTGCCGCCGTCGCGCACCCAGCCTATCAGCTTGTCTGACGGAAAATCGTCATAATTACCATCAGGAAAAATGGCCACATCAAAATCAGAAAGGCGGGCCCTGCTCAAATCTTTGTAACGCACCAGCGTAATGGGGTAACCGATCTGCTGTTCAAAAAAGTGCCACACCTCGCCCATCGCTTCCGAGTTTACATCATCGCCGGCGGCAAGCATCACCTTTGGCTGGCGGATATAACGGATAACATCCGACCCCAGATCATAACCCTTCTCCACAAAGCCCGATGCCAGCGGGGTTAAATCCTGGTTCAGCTGGGTGGCTATGCGTGCAACCGTTTGGTCAAAGTCGGCCTTGTCATTCCCTGCACGGGTGATCAGCAGCGAGCCCGCGTTAAACTTTTTGCCGCCTGCCTCAAACGGTTTTTCGGAGTAGCGCACCTTGATGTTATTTTTTATCAGTGCCGCCAAAAACCGTACATCATTAACCGAATACCAGCTGCTTACATAGGCATAAGCATGTACATTTACCAGCACCTGCGGCTTGGCCGCGCTAATGGTTGCTGTTGCCGGTTTTAACGATTCCTTTACGCCATAGGCAGTAAGTCCATAAACATAAGGTAAACTCCAGGCCGTAATATCATAGGTGTTCGAGTCAGTCACAAAAGTCTTAGGCTCAAGCAGCACATTCAACAATACCGATTTCGACTGGTAGGCGTTGATCACCAAATCATTAGGGCCAACCTCATATTGCTCGTTTTTACCGTTCGAATAGTTATACCCGTTCACACTGTTTTTTAAACCGAAGCCGTATTGAATGCCATTCCTGTCGAGCATGGCGGTCAGGGCGTTTACCTTGTCAACGTTATCATTTTTTACCACATAGGTTTTGTACTCCCCCGGCGGGTTAGCGCGACTATTATCATAAAACTTTTTGAACTCTGTCAGCAGCTTTTCTGCATACGCCGAAGTAACCTCAACCGTACTTAAACTGGTTGAATGGTGATGCGCCACACGGTCGACCAATGTCAGCGTATCGCCGGTGCGGGTAAGCACTGCCAGGCCGGCGCTGATCCCGCCCTGCTCGTAGGTCATGCCGATAGAGCCGTTATAGATCGGGTAAGTATCACCGTATGATGGGTACAGCAAATCAAATTCCTGCTTGGTAAAATACAGCCAGCCATTCTGGTCGAAATATTTGGCGTTGTTTTTACCAATGGTGGTCTGCATTTCGCGCTGCCACGGGGTAATCACTTTGTGGAAAGGTTCTGCCGCAGGGGCGAAATAGTAGGGGGCGTTGTAACCTTGCTCGTGGTAGTCAACATGCACTTCGGGCAGCCACTGGCTAAACAGCGCCACGCGGGCCTGGGTTTCCTTTTGTGTTTGCCATGCCCAGTCGCGGTTAAGGTCGAAATAGTAATGGTTTATCCTGCCACCCGGCCATGGTTCGGCATGCTCGCGGGCAAATGGGTTGGCATCCGGCTTTTGCCCGGCTACCGAGTTATAAAAATTCACGTAACGGTCGCGACCGTCGGGGTTTAAACATGGGTCGATAACCACCACCGTATTTTTTAACCACGGTTGGGTACGCGCATTAGAAGCATCAACCATGTCAAACAAAGTCCACATAGCAGCTTCTGATGATGCGGGCTCATTACCGTGCACATTATAACTTAGCCAGCAAATCACCGGTGCGCTGGTTGACCCCGCCGCCGAAGTAGCCGCAGCTTTATTTGCCGGGGTGCCGGGTGTGCTGCCACCTGCTACTGTTTCCAGTCCCGCCAGGCGTAAGTTATTCTGGCGTATTTCTTCCAGCTTCCCAATATTCTCGTCAGACGCGATAAACATAGCCAGCAACGGGCGGCCCTCGTTTGTCGAGCCGTATTGCACCAGCTTTACATTTTTTGATGCCTGGGCCACATATTTAAAATATTCAACAATTTTATAATGCGGCGTAAAGTGTTCGCCCAGCTTATAACCTAAAAATTTCTCGGGTGATTGGATGGCCTGGCCAAAAACAGCGCAGAAAACGCCTGAAAACAGGAGTGACAGGAGTAGCTTTTTTATCATGGATGTCAGTTAAGTAAAGGCTAATATAAAATTATTTTGCGTGAAAATGAATTTAAAGGCTGATACTATTGCTTTAGCGCATGCCTGCGACCTGCGCTGACGAAAGCCGCCCCCTTGGGGCTGGGTACTATACTTTGCACCTATGTTATTCATAATCATTGTTTCCGAAATTCTGGAATTTAAAGAGCCCCCCGGGGAGCCCCAAAGGGGCGAAATCCACCAGCACAGGTCGCAGGCCTGTGCACAATGAATTATTTTCCTAAAATTTTTAGCATTTTAAAACTGTTTTTTATTAAATTCGGGCCGATGCAAACGGACACGCAAATGACACCCATACAGGCGCTGCAAAAATATTTTGGCTACAGTGCGTTCAGGCACCGGCAGGAGGAGATCATCCAGCATATCCTGGATAAAAAGGATGTGCTTACGCTAATGCCTACTGGTGGCGGTAAATCATTATGTTACCAACTGCCCGCCGTTTTGCTTGATGGTTTAACCATCGTGATCTCGCCATTGATTGCCTTGATGAAGGACCAGGTGGACGCCCTCAACGTTAACGGCATACCGGCTGCATTCATCAATTCGAGCCAGTCGACCCAGGAACATATCGACATCAGCACCCGCCTGAAAAACAACCAAATCAAACTGCTGTACCTGGCGCCCGAGCGTTTGTTTGGTAAGGACAGCAAGCTGATAGATTTCTTAAAAACACTACCGGTTTCATTAATAGCCATCGACGAAGCGCATTGCATTTCGCACTGGGGACACGATTTCAGGCCCGAGTACCTGATGCTTTCCGGTTTTAAGCTCGAGTTTCCAAACGTGCCGGTTATCGCCCTTACCGCCACTGCCGATAAACTTACCAAAAAAGATATCCTCGAAAAGCTAAATCTGCGCAACCCGGCTGTTTTTGTATCATCATTTAACCGGGAGAATATTACCTATAAAGTAACCCCTAAAAGAGACAGCTTTAACCAGCTGCTTGATTTTTTAGAGGAGCGAAAAGAGGATTCGGGTATTATTTATTGTCTATCGCGAAAATCAACCGAGAGCCTGGCTGCCGACCTTAAGGAAGAAGGCTTTTTAGCCGAACCATACCATGCCGGTTTGGATAACGCCCTTAAGGCCCGCACCCAGGAAGCTTTTTTGCGCGATGAAGTGCGCATTATTGTGGCTACCATAGCTTTCGGCATGGGTATTAATAAATCAAACGTGCGCTACGTGGTGCATGTTGATCTGCCAAAAAACATTGAGGGTTATTACCAGGAAACAGGCCGTGCGGGTCGCGATGGGCTGCCATCAAACGCACTGTTGCTTTACTCGCCCGGCGACGCCATAAAGCTGAAACAGTTTGCCATGGTAGAGGACAACCCCGAGCAAAGCCGCATCATGCTAAAAAAGCTGGACGACATGGTAAAGTATTGCCAGTTGCATGCCTGTCGCCGCCAGTTTTTACTGAAATATTTTGATGAGGATTTCCCGCCAAACTGTGGCTCCTGCGATTTTTGCCTGACGGATTTCAAACGCTTCGACGCTACCCTTATCGCACAAAAAGCCTTATCCGCTGTATCGCGGCTTAAGGAGCGTTTTGGCAGCACCTATGTGATCGATTTTTTACGTGGATCGAAAAGTGAAAAAATATGGGAAGAGCACAAACAACTTAAAACCTATGGCATAGGCGCCGATATCAGCAAGCCCGAATGGCAACGCTACCTGCGTGAATTAACAGGGCAGGGCTATTTACAGGTAACCGAAGATGTGTACCCCATATTAAAGCTTACCGAAAAAAGCGAAGCGGTATTGAAAGGACTGGAAAAAGTTGAACTGGTTGAAACCGAAGTTACCGAAGAGCGCCAGCCTGCTGCGGCTTTACCATTTGAGGCGTCGTTGTTCGCCGAGTTGCGAAGCCTGCGCGCCGATATCGCCCGGCTTGAAAATGTTCCGCCTTATATTATCCTATCAGATGCCAGCCTGCAGGAAATGGCAACCTACTTCCCACAAACGCTTGACGAATTAAGGCTGATATCCGGCTTTGGCGATGTGAAACTGGCGCGGTATGGCCGCGAGTTTTTACTCCCGCTTAAAACCTACGCCGAAAAAAATGGGCTGGTATCGAAAATAAAACAAAAGTCGGCTAAGCGGGAGCGCAAACCGGCCAAAGAAAGAGCAGCCATACGATCATCTGACACCGCAAAGGAAAGCTTTACGCTATTTCGTACCGGGAAATCTATCCCGGAGGTTGCAGCAGCACGCGGGTTGTCGCCAACGACTATTGAAGGACACTTGAGCTTTTATATTTATAAAGGCGACATGGACGTGACCGAAATAGTAAAGCCCGCAAAAATGCCCGCCATTAAAGATGTCGTTTTAAGCTATGGCGCCGAAAAACTATCGCCAATAAAAGAAGTGCTGGGCGATGATTTTAGCTATGGCGAAATAAAAGCGGTAGTAGCCTGGATGCGGAAAAACGGGGAGATATAAACCAGTGTTGTGTCAGTCATGTATTGACGAGTAGTCTTGAGTCGTAAATCCGGAGTTCTAAGTCAAAAAATACCAAATTTGACTTAAGACTCCGGACTTGGAACTACCGCGATGCGTTGATCTCGTTCATTACTGCCTGGTGCGAACTTACGCGACCGCTTTTTATATCGTCAAGGTTTTCGCGGATTACGTCTTTCAGGTCCAAATCGGTTTGCAAATCAAACAATGCAGCCTGTAGTTTCGAGCGTTCGCTGTTATCTAAATTGGGCAGGTGGGCAATTATATCGTTAACGTTCATTTTTGTCAGTTTTATTCCGAAAATAAGGCTTTATTTTGAAATTTAGATGAAAACGCGTGAAGTTTACAAAACTTGGCACGTTTAACACAGTGCTATGCATAAAACACGTACAACCTACTTCGCCTTCACAACCGCTACCATTATAGCAGGCCTGTTATCCCGCCACATAAATGGGGTGCCGTTATTTGTCGGCGATATTTTATGGGCACTGATGGTTTATTTTATTGTAAGATTTATCTTCATCAGCCAAGCAACAAAATTGGCTGTTATTGCAAGCCTTTTTTTTAGCTACGGTATCGAATTCAGCCAGCTTTACCAGGCGCCATGGATAAACAGCATCAGGCATACGGCTATCGGCGGCCTGGTATTAGGCGAAACCTTTTTGTGGAGCGACTTGCTTTGCTATACCGTTGGTATAGGGATTGGCGTTGGGATTGATTGGTTAATCGAAAAGAAAAGTCATCTTCTCCATTAACCACTCACCTAATCAACCACTCACTAAAACATACTCGTCTGTTTTCCATTTTTCGGCACAAATAAACTATAATCAAATTCCGGCATGTCCCTATCGGCCAAAAAGCGGGTGCATGCCATCCTGAACATCTGGTGTATCGATTCGGCAATTTTCCCTTCGCCGCTCATCCGGCGGCCAAAGTTGCTGTCGTTTAGGTTTCCGTCATGACACGACTTTATCATATTCAATACCTTTTCCGCCCTGTCGGGAAACGCCTTATTTATCCAGTCGGTAAAAATTTCACTGATACTGCCATTCAGCCTTACTATTGTAAACCCGGCGGAAACAGCCCCCCTGTCGGCAGCCGCTTTAATAATAGCCGGTACTTCATTGCTGTTCAAGCCGGGGATTATAGGCGCCGCCATCACCCGGCAAGGGATACCTTTTTCGGAAAGTTTTTGGATAACCGCCAACCGCCCGGTAGCGGTAACAGTGCGAGGTTCCAGCTTTTGACGTAACTGCTCGTTTAACGAGGTGATGGATACATTAACATGCACCAGCCGCATGGCCGCCAGTTCGGTAAGTATGTCCAGGTCCCGCAGAATCACGTTGTTTTTGGTGATGATGCTCACCGGGTTTTTGTACTTCAAAAAAAGCTCAAGCAATGAACGGGTAATTTTCAACCGCCGTTCAATCGGCTGGTAACAATCAGTATTGCCCGACAGCATAATGCATACCGGCTGGTAGTTTTTTTTGTTGAAGTATTGCTCCAGCAATTCGGGGGCGTTACGCTTAACAATTATTTTGCGCTCAAAATCAAGCCCGGCGCTAAAGCCGTAGTATTCATGCGTGTTGCGTGCATAACAGTAAATACAGCCATGCTCACATCCCTGGTAAGGGTTTATGGAGTACATGTGGCTTAAATCCGGGCTGTTTGATTCGCTTACGATTTTTTTGGGCGACTCTTCAAACAGTTGCGTGGCAGTATTTTCCAGCAGTGGCTCATCAAGGCCTTCAATATGTTCTAAAACATATTTGCTCTTTAAAAACTTGTTGTGCGTATTTACCTGTGCGCCGCGTCCTTTAAAAAACTCATCGTTGCCCTCATGTGCCATAGAGGCAAATTTACTAAAAATATTAGCAAACCATACGTCTATCAATTTGTTTTTTATGGCATACAGCACCAGGCCGATGCGGCTTTTAACATTCAATTTTTCAAATAATTGGTCGCGATAGCCGTCAACGGTGCGTATGCTGATGCACATTTGCGTAGCTATTTCTTTGTAGGTAAGTTCTGAGGCGGCAAGCTTTATAAACTCGAGTTCGCGTATCTGCAAAGTAACCTGGTCAATATGCTCATTAAATGAGTTTATTAACAGGCGGGTAACAAATTCGGGGTAGTAAACCTCGCCCGATGATACCTTTTGCAGGGCCAGCTCAAACTCATGCGGCTCCGAATCTTTCAGCAAATACCCTTTAGCGCCAAGTTTTAGCATGGTAAGCACCTTTTCAGGGTCTTCCAGCATCGATAAAACTATAATTCTTATTTCTGGGTAGTTTTCTTTTAGCCAAAGCGCAGTAGCGGCGCCATCCATTACGGGCATATGTATATCAAGCAGCACAACATCCGGCTTTAGTTTGGACGAAATTTTGCGTACCATTTCCTCCCCGTTGCTTGCTTCAAAAAGTATATTAAATCCCTTAAAATTGCCTATTAACGATGCTATTCCGCTTCTGAAAAGGCGGTGATCATCAACTAAGGCGATTTGGATATTTTCCATCTATATATTTTATTTGTAGTAAAGGGTTTAGGTTAACATTAACTGAACAGCCATCCCCGCGCGAACTGCTTATGCTTGCCACCGCACCAATTACGGTAGCCCTGTTTTCAATATTCATCAAACCTGAACCACGGCTGTGGTCGAGGGAGTTAGCCGAAAAACCAACGCCATCGTCTTCGATTGTTAAATTAAACATTTCAGGAATATACTGCAAACTAATTTTTAGCTGATTTGCACCCGAATGTTTAATGGTATTATTAACTGCTTCCTGGAAAATGCGAAACAATACCAGCTCACGCTGCTCCCCCATCGGATAAATATCACCTGTTATAAATAGTTCTGCGTCAATAAGGCCGCTTTTATTTAGTTTTTCAACCTCGTTTTCAATAGTTTTTACAAGCCCCAGCTTTGTTATGTGTTCAAAACTAAGGCTCTTTGATAAATCGCGCAGATCGGTAATTACCTGCGCTACTAAATCGCGGTTTTCATTAATTTTTGTTTGCTGGGCCGATTCTTCAACCTTAATCATCGCCAGATTAAGCTTCACAAACGAAAGCACCTGGTTTATGTTATCATGAAGCTCGCGCCCTACATAGGTAAACGTCTCCTCCTGTATCTCTAGCCGGGCCTTTAAAAACTCCTGTTTAAAATTGGCCTCCAAAATTTCCCGTTCAACTTTGTTTTGTGTTTGCTTCTTTTGGTATAATATTATAAAGTATATAATAAACCCCGCCAGGAAAACAAAAAAAGCTGTTGCCGAAAAAAAGATAAAATACAGCTCACTGGAATTTGGGGCATTATTTGCCATTACTGATACTCATCATGTTTGCCTTTTTATTGTCTATTAAAATTGATATACCAATTAAAATATAAAAAATGAAATTGACAACAATACTGAAATAATAAAGCGCCGTCATATCCAATTTATTTTGAATAAAATAGCTGGTTAACGCAAAATTCAAAAACATGGTAGTACCATAAAATAACATATTCAGGTTAAACCAGAATAAGCTTTGCTTAAACAGGCTTTGCTCAGCCGGAAACAACAGCATTTGCCGAAACAATAGCAGAGAATAAAGCACATACACAATCTGCGAAATGTTTAGTATAAGCGAAGGAAATTGAAGCAGGTTTTCAAAAAAAAACACATTCCATATTTCCAATGCAGTCATTAATGCTACAGCAACAACTATTGCCTTTTTGATTTTCGAATTGTTTAGCAAATAATAAAAAGTTGCTGAATACAGCGCGAATTCTGCAACACCCCAAATGTGTGCAACCGGCATATTATTGTGATATACTTTGCCATATACCTTTTTTATACTTTCGCTAATTAAGGTACATAAAATCAATATCGTCAACACACGAAAGCCTTTGTTCAAGCTTTTATACCGCGTAAAACCAACTATAGTAATTATCAATAATATTATCAGATATACAATGTATATGCTATCAAAACTCATAATCTGCTATCAACAAAGGTCTGTGCAAAATGGCGGGCATGGGCTTAATTGATCCCAGGTCTCGTACCGGGCTACGTACGGTGCGGCTCCGTTCACCTCAGGGTAATCCGGGTTTATTTCGGCGCCGGCAAGCACCAGGGTAAAAATATTATCAGTAGAAGTCGGGAAATCAGGATGCTTGGCAAAATGCACGCTTACACCAATGGTGTCTCTATCGCTAAGAATGGCGTCCAAAACGCGGCGGGGTATAAAAAAACCGTTCAGAAATACACCTTCGGGTGTTTTTAGGGCCGGGCCGCCTGTGCCTGAATTTTGAGTTTGATAGGCCGCGATCAAGTTCTTTGCGGTTGGTTTGTCGATTACTGCTGACATGTTTAAATTGATTAAAGGGTTAGTAAATATGGCTCCAATATAGGGTTTTAACTATTAAACAACCCCCGTTTAATAACTGTTTTTTTACCGTGTTTTAACGCAGCAAATACCGTTATTTAACGGGTTGAAAAATTCAAAAAAAATTAGTACCGTGCAACCTGTAATACTGCGTTCTTTGTAATGCTTGAACCCCGCGGTAAGAGTAAACTAAAGATTAAACAAAAGCCCATAAGCCCTGTTAAAGCACTGATGCGTAAATTTTTACAAAACATTTTTACCGGGCCAGTGGTGAAACTGGCAAACAAGCTTTCGTCCCGGCCTGATAGGGACCGGGTTGACAAGGCCTTGAGCGAGCTGTACGCGGAAATTAGTGCGGGCAAAGACAAGGCAGGCCTTGCATTACAGTTCGACGCTGCAAAAGATAAATTTATCATCCTTTCCGATCAGCACAAAGGGGCACGAGACGGAGCCGATGTTTTTGCGAACGCCGCGAAAAACTACCTGGCCGCGTTGGATTATTATTACACAAACAATTTCTGCTACATTAACCTGGGCGATAGTGAAGATTTATGGGAGAACCTATTTGTTACCATAAAACGGCACAATAAATCCACCTTCGAGGCCGAGCAAAAGTTTATTCAACGTAACGCCTTCGTGAAAATATTTGGCAACCACGATTTGTACTGGGCAAATGATCCGCTGGCACCGGTTAGCCTGCAAAGTGTATACCACCAGCAAGTTAAAATTTATGAAGGGGCTATGCTCACAACAACCGTTAATGGCAGCCCTTTGGAAATATATATGACCCACGGCCACCAGGGTGATTTGCAAAGTGACGGTAATTGGTTCAGCAAATGGTTTGTGTCTGACATATGGGGGCCGTTCCAGGCATATTTACACATAAACCCTAACACACCCGCAAACAACGACCAGTTAAAGACCGACCATAACCAAATAATGTACGAATGGAGCTCGAAGCGAAAAAACCTGTTACTGATAACCGGGCATACGCACCAGCCTGTATTCAGATCGTTAACCCAATTAGAGGCATTATACGAGAAATTAGGGATTGCGAAAAGAGATAATGATGTCAAAAAGGAAGCTGTGTTACAAGCGAAAATTGAAGCCCTGCATTTAAAGACTGACCGGCCGGCCGATTTTAAAGGATATTTGGATACTTATTTTAACAGTGGCTGCTGTTGCTTTAATGATGGCGATATAACGGGGATAGAGGTAGCCGATGGGAGCATCAGGCTGATAAAATGGGAATATGGTGCGGGTAAAATTAGTGAGCGGCTAGTTTTGGAAGAAAGCAAATTGGAAGATTTGAAATTGAACTGAGAAGCTAAAAAAAATTGTCATTGCGAGCGAGGAACGAGCGCGGCAACCGCGAACTTTATACAGCAGGTTGACGGGTAGTCAGCGATACTTGGCGGCTGTGCATGCGTGCGGTTGCTTCGTACCTCGCAATGACAAATCGGCTTAAACTTTATCCTTCCAGCAAAAAAACAAACAACTCTTTAGGCCCGTGAGCGCCTAATACCAGCGTTTTTTCAATGTCGGCAGTACGGCTGGGGCCGGTTACATTGCTTATCATTGATGGTAAATTGTTTTCGTATCTGGCTTTCAGCAGCTTCAACCCATCTTTTATATCGAGCACCATTTGCGATGTGTATGCCAGTACAATATGCACAGGTGGATAGATGCTTAACCGGCGACCGGCCATGTTGCCGTTCGAAAGTAAAATACTGCCATTGCGGGCTACCAATGCCTCGCAAAGGGTAAAGCCAACGTCGGCCTGGTCAAAGTCTCTATCGGTTTCGTAATAAGGGTATTCGTAACGGGCAAGTACTTCCTGCAGCGCCGGTTCCCAGCAATATATTTTATGCCATTTTCGCTCTTCGGCAAGTTGCAATAAGTTATCTATAAATTGCACCTCGTCCTCGCAAAATAAAAACTGGCCCGATATTGCCGTAAACTGCTCGGCAAATAACACATCAAGAGGTTCGTCTGTCGCCGGGTAATGCGGTAGGTCCTCAAGGTTAGGGTATGGATTATCCCTTTTCTCCAAAAGCGCCTTACGGATCTTTTTTAACAGCTTTTCCTTAGATGTTGTTATATCTCTCATTTTTTTGTCCTGAGTACTCAGTCGAAAGTCTAGAGTCAAAATTAAAAAGTCTTAAGTCCTAAGCTGAAATTGACTTTCGACTCAAGACTTAAGACTCCCGACTTAAAATTTATTCTTAAGCGTTTATGTCCTTCTCCTCAGGGTTCCTGTTAAAGGTTCCCGAATGGTCGGCAACACCTTCAGGTACCAGTGCCGATGCAGCAGGTTCCTGGTTGGCCTCCGGGCCGTTCACAAATTCATCATAAGTGGTACGGTTATCAAACGGACGCTTGCCTAATATTTCTTCAAGGTCTGATTGGAAAAGAATTTCCTTTTCCAGCAGCTTATCCGCCAGTTTTATCAGCCCATCGCGTTTATCAAGCAAAAGCTTTTTGGTCATTTCGTAAACCTCAGCTATCTGGTTACGCACTTCTACGTCAATCAGCTCCGAAGTTTTTTCAGAATATGGCTTGTTAAACTGGTACTCGCCCTGGGTATCATTAAATGATACGTTCCCCACTTTTGCATTCATACCATAAATGGTAACCATGGCGTAAGCAAGTTTCGTAATACGCTCCAAATCGTTTTGTGCGCCGGTTGATATTTTCCCGAAGGTAATATCCTCAGCAACACGGCCACCCAACGTCATACACATGCCATCAATCAATTGTTCGGTAGTGTATAAAAACTGTTCTTTCGGAAGATATTGTGCATAACCTAACGCAGCAACACCACGCGGAACAATGGATACCTTAACCAATGGGTCAGCATGCTCTAAAAACCAGCCTGCAATTGCGTGCCCGGCTTCGTGGTAAGCAACAATGCGTTTCTCCTCGGGCGATATGATTTTGTTCTTTTTCTCCAAACCACCAATCACACGGTCAATAGCATCCTGGAAATCCTGCATTTCAACTGCCTCTTTATTTTTACGTGCGGCAATCAGTGCAGCCTCGTTACATACGTTGGCAATTTCGGCGCCGGCAAAACCCGGTGTTTGTGCTGATAATTTTTTGGCATCAACACCTTCAGCAAGTTTAACCGGCTTTAAGTGTACCTTAAATATCTGTTCGCGGCCAATTAAATCCGGTTTATCTATTGATACCTGGCGGTCGAAACGGCCCGGGCGCAATAAAGCAGAGTCTAACACATCGGGACGGTTGGTAGCGGCAAGTATAATGATACCCGAGTCGGTACCGAAACCATCCATTTCAACCAGCAACTGGTTCAATGTATTTTCGCGCTCGTCGTTACCGCCAACAATATTGTTTTTACCACGGGCGCGGCCAATGGCGTCAATCTCGTCAATAAATATAATACACGGTGCTTTGTCTTTTGCCTGGCGGAACAAGTCGCGAACACGCGATGCGCCCACCCCTACAAACATCTCCACAAAATCAGAACCTGAAAGTGAGAAGAAAGGCACCTGTGCCTCGCCTGCAACGGCTTTTGCCAGCAACGTTTTACCAGTACCCGGCGAACCTATTAATAAGGCGCCCTTAGGTATTTTACCACCCAAATTGGTGTATTTTTTAGGGTTTTTAAGGAAATCAACAATTTCCATTACTTCCTGCTTGGCTTCTTCCAAACCGGCAACGTCATTAAACGTAACCGATACCTGGGCCTCTTTATCAAACAGGGTAGCTTTTGATTTGCCTATGTTAAAAATCTGGCCACCCGGGCCGCCGCCTGCGCCACCGCTCATGCGGCGCATAATAAACAACCATACTGCAACCAGTAACACTGCCATTATAATGCATTGCACAAACCAGTTCGAAAGCAGGCTCTCATGGCCGGCCTCAACACTAACCGGAATCCGCTGATCTTCGGTATAGCCAAAGTCCTTTTCGGCGTTAAGTATCGATTGCTTTATGCCCTCGTAAGTAGCGTCAGAAAATGTGTATTGCGGCCCGTCAGCATTATTCATACTGAACGCACGGCTGTCCTTTTTCGCATCAGAATATTCGCCTTTACTTTGGGCTTCCTTTGTCAAATAAACTTCGGCTACAAACAAATCGCCGTTGCGGAACGCTACAACTCGTTGCACATCATGCTTTTTGAGCATTTCGGCAAATTTTTGAAAAGTTATGGCATTTGTTGTGGTAGTATTTAAAAGTGTGGCAACAACCAGCAGCACTACAACTATAATAGCGTAAAACCACATAATATTGGGTTTCGGCGGTTTTGGCGTAATTTTTTTATTCGGTATTTTCCTTATCGGTTTTGGATTTTCCAACTTGTTATCTAATTTAATTTACAAACTCAAACTTACAATCTTTATTTTATAATTCGCACGGTATGATGATGACGCGCTGGCAAACACAATTGTTGCGTGCGCTTATGCGCTTTTATACATTTTTATCTCGGCATCGCCCCAAAGGTCTTCCATGCCATAAAACTCGCGCTTATCGGTTCTGAAGACGTGCACAACTACGTCAATATAATCCAGCAGTATCCATTCTCCATATTCAAGCCCTTCTTTTCGGTAAGGGTCCTGTTGTGTAGCCTTGTATATCTCATCCTCAATGCTATTGGCTATAGCTTTAACCTGTGTGGTCGAATCCGCGTGGCATATTACAAAATAATCTGCCACCGAACTGAATATATTACGGAGGTCTAACCTGATAATATCATTTCCCTTTTTTTCCTGGATCCCATGAATTGCCAATTCTGAAATATAGGCAGATTCATTTAACGCTTTGTTTTTTACCATCAAAAAGAATTAGTTTTGAACGATTTAGTATTTAATAATATTATACCTTGCAAAATAACATATTTTCGGGATTATTTGTTGGACAAAATTTTGTAACAATTAAAGAAGTTGACTCAACAAACAATTTCCTTAAACAATTAGCGTCAAATTCCAAGCCAGTGATTGAGGGAACAGTCATTATGGCAGAAAACCAAACGGCCGGCCGGGGCCAGCAGCAGAACGGCTGGCATGCCGAACCCGGTAAAAATTTAACTTTCAGCCTGTTATTAAAACCTTCATTTTTGCCCGTTACCCAACAATTCGACCTTGTGAGAGCCGTTAGTTTAGGCGTTTTCGATGCTTTGCATCCTTTGCTTGGCGACGGTTTAAAGATTAAATGGCCCAATGATATTTACTATGGCAACCGTAAACTAGGCGGCATGCTAATTGAAAATATGATACAGGGCGGACAAATAAAAAACGCCATTGTTGGCATAGGCCTTAATATAAACCAGCAAACCTTTCCGGATTACCTGCCAAATGCAACATCTGTAAAGCAAATCTTACAACAGGATTATGATTTAAAAACTTTATTATCCGACATTTGCCACCACATTGAGGCTTACTATTTGAATTTAAAGGCCGGCAAAATTTTATTTGTAAGGGAAACCTATTTAACCCGACTATACTGGTTAAACGAACAGAAAGAATATAAGTCGAAAGAAGGACAGTTTGCCGGAACTATCAAAAGTGTAAAAGACAACGGTATATTGGTTGTTGAAAATAATAACCATGAAGAATTGGAGTTTAGCCTGAAGGAAATTGAATTTGTAAATTAACCCGGTTGGTAAATTTAACATTTCTTTACATTCAACTTCATAATGAAAACAGTAATCAGCGCTACATTAGCGTTAAATTAAATTTGAGTAACTGATAAAACTAAATAAATGAAAAGAATATTGTTGGCAGCTGCTGCCCTTGTTTTAAGTTTTGGCGCCAAGGCGCAAATCGAATCGCATGTAAAATGGTCGTACGCGGCTAAAAAAATCAATGCCACCGAGGCTGTTGTATTTATTAAAGCAACCATTGATGATAAATGGCATATCTATGGCCTCGACGTTAAGGATGGCGGACCAATAAAAACCTCGTTTACCTTTACAAAATCAAAAGATTATGTAACCGTTGGCCAACCCACACAGCCCGCCCCGATAAAAAAGTACGAAACTACTTTTAAAATGGACGTTACCTATTTTGAAAAATCGGTAGTGTTTCAGCAAAAAATCAAACTAAAATCGGCCAACGCCACAGCCGTTAAGGGCCAGTTGGAGTACATGACCTGTAACGACCAGAAATGCCTTCCTCCCGAAGACATCGATTTCACTATTCCATTAGGCAAATAAAATTAAGTATGAAGAAGTTCCTCCTGGTGTTCGCAGTGTTGCTGGCTTTCGGCAGCAGCGCCTGGGCGCAAATAGACAACCCGGTAAAATGGTCGTACGCCTCAAAAAAAACAGGGGATAAAGACGCTGTGGTTTTTTTGAAAGCTACTATACAAAAAGGCTGGCACATCTATTCGCAAACCGAACAGGGTGGCCCCGCCAAAAGCTCGTTCACGTTTTCAAAATCGAAAGATTACACACCGGTCGGTAAAATTGTTGAGCCAAAGCCGCTTTCAAGATATGAACAGGCTTTTAGCATGAACATAGGTTATTTTGAAACTGCCGTTGTGTTTCAGCAAAAAATAAAGTTAGGCACAGCAAAGTCGCCGGCGGTTAAAGGCACGCTTGGCTACATAGCTTGCAACGACCACAAATGCAACCCACCCGAAGAAGTGGAATTTAACATACCCATAAGCAACTAATTACATATAACAATGAACCGTACGGTTAACAGGTACTCTTTAAAACGGTATTTAATCCTTTTTTTCGCCATAGCTGCGTTTGTAGTTACAAGTACCAATCCGGCAAAAGCATTTCAAAATAAAAAAGCCGACACGGTATCGACTGCCGATGTACAGTTTACGGATATACCTACGGCGGCAGATAGTTTAAAAGCTTTTAAAAAGAAACAGGCTGAATTAAAAAAGGCGGATAGTTTAAAAGCCTTAAAAAATAAGCAGGCCGTTGTTAATGCCGTCCCGGCCGAAAAACCTAAAACACTTTGGGAAATTTTTATTAAAGGTCTGCTGGGTGGCTTTACCGCTATATTATTGCCTTGTATTTACCCTTTGTTACCGTTAACGGTTAGCTTTTTTACCAAAAAAAGCGGCTCAAGGGCTAAAGGCGTTTTACAGTCGTTACTGTACGGGTTGTCCATCATAGTTATTTATGTTTCGCTTGGAATGCTTATTTCGGTCCTTTTCGGCTCGGACGCGCTTAACGCCCTGGCAACCAACGGCATATTTAATATATTTTTCTTTTTACTGTTGGTCGTTTTCGGCATTTCGTTTTTGGGCGCCTTTGAGATTACCTTACCCAGTTCATTGGCCAATAAACTGGATGCAAATTCAGATAAGGGTGGCCTTGCCGGGATTTTCTTTATGGCGTCTACTTTAGTAGTAGTTTCATTTTCGTGCACAGGCCCGGTAATTGGCACTTTACTTGTTGATGCCGCCTCGAAAGGTGACCGTTTAGGGCCGGCGGTTGGTATGCTCGGTTTTTCATTAGCGCTGGCGTTGCCGTTTACAATTTTCGCTTTGTTTCCATCGGCTTTAAAAAGCCTGCCTAAATCAGGTGGGTGGTTGAATAGTGTAAAAGTAGTTTTAGGGTTTTTAGAGCTTGCGTTCGCATTAAAGTTTTTATCAAATGTCGACCTGGCATATCATTGGAACTGGTTCGACCGCGAGATATTTTTATCAATATGGATAGCGATAGGATTATTGATGGGGCTTTACCTTATAGGCAAGATTAAATTTTCGCATGACAGCGACCTGCCGTATTTATCAGTACCGCGCACGTTTATTTCAATTGGTGTTTTTGCGTTTGTTATTTATATGATTCCGGGCCTTTGGGGTGCTCCCTTAAAATCCATCAGCGCATTTTTACCCCCAATAGCAACGCAGGACTTTGACCTGTCGCAAATACCGGCGAACACTGCAACCGCAACCGATACGAAGCAATCATCGATAAAAGTTAAAAAATACGCGGGCAATTACGACCGTATTAAAACCCGGGGGCTGGACGCGTGGTTTGATTACGACCAGGCATTGCAGGTCTCGAAAGAGTTACATAAACCCATATTGATAGATTTTACCGGCTTTAACTGTGTTAATTGTCGTAAAATGGAAAGTGATGTGTGGACCAACCCCCAGGTGTTTAATCATTTGCGGAATGACTTTATATTGCTTCAGCTTGTAGTTGATGACAAAGCAGCGTTAGAGACCAAAGAGCAATTTACATCAGAATATAGCGGCAAAAAAATAACGAATTTGGGTGGTAAGTGGAGTGACCTGGAAGCATCGCGGTTTAATTCCAATTCGCAGCCTTTATATGTGATTCTTGACAGCGACGGTAACTTAATGAATGATAAAGATGGAAAATTAATAACTCCATCTCCGGCTGAATATCATGTAGATCTTTATTTAAAATATTTGGAAAGCGGATTAGCTGCCTATAAGAATAAAAAGTAAAATTCTCCCGGTGTACTCGCGTACAATACGCTCAGTCAAAGTACGCTAACATTTTTTTTCAAAAATGGCTTGATATTTGACTGGATAATATATATTTGAAGCGAAGGAGATTTTGTTAACATGGTAACAGTTATTACAGACGGCGTTAAGGTATCGGTAGATACAATTTACCAACCCGAGTATTCGAACCCGGCGAATGACCATTTTATGTTTGCCTACAAGGTAAAGATTGAAAACATGGGCAATTACGCGGTTAGACTGCTGGGCAGGCATTGGTATATTTTTGATTCAAACGGCGCCAAGCGCGAAGTTGAAGGCGAAGGCGTGGTTGGCCAGCAGCCGGTTATTGAACCAGGCATGGCTCACGAATACGTATCAGGCTGCAACCTTAAAACAGATATGGGCAGCATGAAAGGCGAATACCACATGGCCCGCCTGATGGATAATCAATTGTTTAATGTACAAATTCCCGAATTTTATTTGATTGCCCCCTACAGGATGAATTAATTTCACTCAGCATATAAGATAAAAAGAAACCCCGGCCATCTCTCAGGCCGGGGTTTTTGTTTTTATATTTTGCGCAGGTTCCTGCCGAAAAGATCCCGCGCCGGGGGAATTTTTACCGGTGATGTTCTGGCCTTGCTTGCGGCGCATGTTGCGCAGGTGCACGTTGTGGCGGCGCTGCCCGTTGTACCGGCGCACGTTGTGACGGTGCTGCCCGTTGTACCGGCGCACGTTGGGGTGGTGCTGCCCGTTGTACCGGCGCACGTTGCGGTGGTGCTGCCCGTTGAACAGGAGCCCGTTGCGCAGGTGCACGTTGCGGCTCTACACGTTGTTGTGGCGCCCGTTGCGGTTGCACGGCACGTTGCCTTGGTTCCGTTTTTTGTTGCGGCCTGGCACGTTCTGCTGCTGCGGGGCGTGCTGCCCTTTGAGCAGGCTCAGTCCGTTGGGTACGCGTTGGCCGTGCCGCGTTTGGTTTATCAGCACGTGCGCTGTTAGCTGGTCTTGCAACAGCTGGCCTTGCATCTTTTCTGTCGGCCCCCGGGCGGCTTAGTGCCGCTACTTCTGGTCTTCCATGGTTTACTTTGGCGAACGATGACCTGTCGCTGCGGGCGGCCTGCTGATGTGAAATCTGGCTGGGCGTTGGCTGTATGTGGCGATCCCGCATAGCAACCCGGTCCTGTGGCCTTGGCCTGGCATTTACGCCACCACGGCCACCGTTAAAGCTCCGGCGATCATTATTATTAACTATCACCGTACGGTCGATATAAGTATTGTGGATTATAGTGCGGTTTACGTTTACCACTGCAGTATTGTAGCGGAATTGGTTACCTTCCCACCTGCCACCGCCGTAGCCATAGCCACCATAGCCGTAACCATAGTTAATGCCACCGTAGAACCCAACATGGGGGCCCCAATAACCAACGTGAAATCCGTAGAAGCCTCCTGTATAACCCCAATAAGCGGGCGTCCAATACACGCCGGGGTTTGGCGGCGCAACCCATACACCAGGTACCCAGTAGTAACCATCGGCATCATCGTCATAAGCCCAATAACCCGGCTGCCATATATAACCGTCGGCAGGGCATTCGGGCTGCTCATAAACCGGCAATGCCGGTGGCGCCGTGCGCACGGTGAGGCTTACACTCACCTGCGCATATAAACTCGGTGCGGCAAAACATACCGCGCAAGCAATTAAAAATACTTTAACAAACTTTTTCATAGGGGTAGATATTATTTATTGTTTCCTTAATCCCTGGCAATAGCCGGAGACCACAGTATACGACAAATACAACCCCATAATGTTTCAATTGCTTTAGTTTGATTTGGTGGTGTCTTTTTTCAACTCCTGCTGCGCTTTCTTAACTTTTTGCTCCTCGGCCTGGTGTTTTTGCCCCTGCCTAAGTTGCATCTGCCTCCGGGCAGATTTTCCGGTTACCGTATGCCTTCTTACCCGGCGACGCTTCTTATAAACCTTGTGTTGCGTTTGCACGGTTTGCTGAACAATAACCCCGGGCAACCTTGATTTATCAGCCGATACGGCAGTTTGTGGTAAGCACATCGTAAAAATGCCCGCCAGCACAAATAAAAATATTGCCTTTTTCATTATGGTTAAATTGGTAAATGGTAGACAATAAAGATAGCAGAATGTTTGAACAATGAAAAAAGTGCGGGCCGTCCCCCGCCCACGCTAATCAAGAACTCCCCCTTCAGGGGGCTGGGGGGCCCTAGTCCCTCCTGTTAAACAATAAGCTTGCATAATACAGCAAAGTAGCCAGGGCACTCAATGCAGCAACCACGTAGGTCATGGCGGCCCACCACAAGGCATCTTTGGCCTGCTCGTGCTCCTCGCGGGTTTGCATAACCGTGTAATTATTGTTTAACCAGGCAAGCGCACGACGGCTTGCGTCGAACTCAACAGGCAGCGTGATAAAACTGAACGTGGTTACCAGTGCCAGCGCGGCAACACCAATAGCCAATACATATGGGCTATGGATAAAAAACAGCAGTAGTACGCCAATAAATAACGTCCACTGGGTTAGGGTCGATGCCACATTAATTACTGGCACTATGGCCGAACGTAAACTTAACCAGCTATACGCTTTTGCATGCTGCACCGCGTGCCCGCACTCGTGTGCTGCTACGGCTGCCGATGCCACGCTCCGGCCGTTATAAACATCCGGGCTAAGGTTAACGGTTTTGTTTTCGGGATTATAATGGTCGGTAAGTTCGCCCTCAACAGAAATTACCTCCACATCGTAAATGCCGTTATCGCGCAGCATCCGCTCTGCAACTTCCTGTCCTGAAAGGCCCGACAATAATGGCATCTCCGCATATTGGTTAAACTTGCTTTTAAAGCGCCATTGAACAATAAAGCTTACTATTGCTATAACTATCATTAAAAACCAGGCTGAATTGTAGCCTATATACATTGCTATGTGATTCATTTTTTTAAGTCTTAAGTCTCCAGTCCTAAGTCCCGAGTCAAAGAAGTATTTTTTTGTATATTTTTGACTTTAGACTTAGGACTAACGACTTTAGACTAATCAAAAAGCATTCCGTAAAAAACACCATAAATTGAAAGGCAACACATTTTCGTACTGGGAACGCACGGCGTTTATTGATAATGCCGACGTAATTATCATAGGCAGCGGACTGGTGGGCCTCAGTGCCGCGCTGCATTTAAAAAAGCAGGCGCCGGCATTAAATGTGCTGGTTTTGGAGCGGGGGTTTTTACCCACCGGCGCCAGTACAAAAAACGCGGGATTTGCCTGTTTCGGCACCATTTCCGAGCAAATATCCTACTTGAAAAAGTCATCCGAAGCCGAAGTGCTGCGCATGGTTGACTATAAATGGCGTGGGTTGCAACGGCTCAGGCAAAACCTCGGCGATGACAATATAGATTTCCAGCAAAACGGCGGGCATGAATTGTTTATGGATAACGAACTGCCGGCAGCAACCGAGGCATTAGATCAATTAACGTATTTTAACACTTTATTGCAGCAAGCAATCGGCAAATCTGACATTTATTCAGTCGCCAATGCTAAAATAGCAGATTTTGGGTTTAACGGCATCCGTCAAATAATATACACTCAATATGAAGGCCAGCTGCACACAGGTAAAATGATGCGCACCCTGTTAAATAAGATATACAGCCTTGGCATAATGGTTTTAAACGACTGCGAAATCCATAAGGTGGAGCACGAGGGCGGGCATGTATCACTGACAACATCGCAGGGTAATTTTAAAACCGGTAACGTAATACTGGCTACCAACGCATTCGCCAATCAGCTGTTTCCGAAACTGAAAGTCATCCCGGGACGCGGGCAGGTACTGGTGACTAAACCAATCGACGGACTAAAACTAAAGGGCACCTATCATTTTAATGAGGGCTATTACTATTTCAGGAACATTGATAACCGCGTGCTGTTTGGCGGAGGCCGCAACCTCGACTATGCTGCCGAAGAAACCTGGGAATTTGGCCATACCGATAAAGTGAAAGACCAGTTGATTACCTATCTGAAAGAAATTATACTTCCCGGCCAGCCATTTGAGGTTGACTATTGGTGGAGCGGCATCATGGGCTTTGGCGACGACATCAGCCCCATCGTAAAACAGGTAGAACCGAATGTTTTTTGCGCAGTAAGGTGCAACGGCATGGGCGTGGCTATGGGCAGCCTGGTAGGCGAAGAAGTGGCGGAGTTGGTGTTGAAAAGTTAACTAATAACTTACAACGAATTCCTCACCGTAACCCTAAACGGTATAGCCACATGCTCTTTACTATTATTCAGCACCAGTTCGGCGGCATTTTGGCCCATCAGCTTAAAATCGGTTGATATGGTGGTAATGCCGTTTACTATAATTTTTTTCAACGGGGTTTCGTTATAACTGATTACGCCAATATCTTCCCCGATTTTTAAGTTATCACTTACTATTTTTTCTACCAACTCTACCAAATCATCCTCCATTAAATTAATATACACCGTGCCGGGTTGCAGGGTTTCATTTTTTAGGTGGTGGATAATATCATATTCAAAAGCATACTGCCCGCAAAATTTCAAAAAGCCGGTGAGTATTTCCTGCGGATAATAACTATTGCCGGGGAAGATAATTTTTAGCGTGCTGTATTTGCTCAGCTTTTCCAAAAGCTGCTCCAGCGCAAAATAAATATCCTCTTCAAATTTTTCAAAAACAGCAGCAAAAGTCCCGGTTATGCTTTCCGGCAGTTTGTCCATCAGCACCAGCTTTTCCTTTGGCAGGTTATTGATTATGGCAAACGCATTTTCCTCGTTCTCGATAAAGTGGGGAATAATAACCAGTTTTGAATAATGGTCGATATTGGCCGGCAGAACCTTTTTAAAAACGTTAAAATCGTTGTTGTAAATATAAAAGTCTATAGCGGCGTTGCTGCCCAACGTTTCGGCAAAAGCATCGTATATGATCTTTTTATGACTGCTCAGCTTGTTGAATAGCAGCAGCACTTTAACCGGCTGGTTAAACGCCGTATTGCTGATGAAATACCCCTTGCCCGCAACAGATTTAATAACGTCATATTTCCGCAGTTCCTTGTATGCCCGCTCAATAGTGGCACGGGATACCTCCAGCGCAATGCTCAAATCATTAATAGACGGTAAAATATCATCGCGCTCAATTTTCCCCTCCTCAATCCCCCGCAAAATCGAGTTGCTTAGCTGCAGGTACTTTGGCGTAATGGAGTACTCATCAATATTTATAATTTTTAAATAGTTTTTCATTGCTGGTTAACCGGAGGCTATAACTGAACGGTAAAACTAAAAAATAATACTGGATTAAAATCTGTTGCCGGAACTCCGCCGTCAGGGAAATCACGTTTCTCGCAGGCCTGCGACCTGCGCTGACGAATTCCGCCCCTTTGGGGTTGGGTGATTTTAAACGATGAAACAATTACTTTTAAAGACCTGGTGTTTAAATTGAAGAATAATCTCAAAAGCCCCAAAGGGGCGCGACTTACCAGCGCAGGTCGCAGGCCTGCGTGGAAAAGGCGTAATGGAATTTAAAAGATATTGCTATGCAAAAGCCTCAGCAAACGCCATACAAAAATCATCTTTTTCTCATTCGCACATCCAAAATCCGCACATCCGCACATTTTAATATATTTGTTTGCATGAACCGCATCAAACTTATTGCTGCACTGTTATTTACAGCGCACATTACCTTTGCCCAAACTAACCCGCCAACGGATATTGCCACCATACAGCAAAACTTTAAAAAGCTGGATGTGCTGGGCAGTGTGCTGTACGTCGCCGCTCACCCCGATGATGAAAACACCCGCCTGCTCGCCTACCTGGCGCAGGAAAAACATTATCGCACCGGCTATTTATCAATGACGCGCGGCGATGGCGGACAAAACCTTTTGGGTAACGAACAAAGTGAACTGTTAGGTTTAATACGCACGCAGGAACTATTGGCAGCCCGTCGCGTTGACGGTGCCGAGCAGTTTTTTACCCGCGCCAACGATTTCGGGTTTTCAAAAGGGCCGGACGAAACATTGAAGATTTGGGACAAGGAAAAAGTTTTAAGCGATGTAGTTTGGGTGATCCGCAAGTTCAGGCCTGATGTGATTATATGCCGGTTCCCTACCACCGGCGAGGGCGGTCACGGGCATCATACTTCATCGGCCATACTGGCGCAGGAGGCCTTTGCCGCTGCTGCCGACCCGAAACGCTTTCCCGAGCAATTACAATACGTGCAACCATGGCAAGCAAAACGTTTATTGTGGAATACTTTTAGCTTCGGCACGGTTAATACTACCGCACCCGATCAGTTTAAAATTGATGTAGGCGTATACAACCCAACGCTTGGTAAAGGCTATGGTGAACTGGCTGCAGAAAGCCGCTCGAACCATAAAACACAGGGCTTTGGCTCGGCAAGGCAGCGTGGCGAATCATTTGAATATTTTAAGACTATTTTGGGCGATGCCCCGCAAAACGAATTGATGGACGGCGTAAACACCACCTGGAAACGCGTTAAGGATGGCGAAAATATTGATGCCGGTATAGCTATTATCCGCAAGAGTTTTGACGCCGACAAACCGGAGGAAAGTGTGCCCGCATTGGTAAAGCTTCTGGCTAAGGTTGAAAAAGTGTCTGACGTTTACTGGCGCACGCAAAAAACCAAGGAACTTAATAATTTGATAGCTGCTTGCGCGGGTTTGTGGTTTGAGAGCTATGCGGCAGAACCATCCTATGGGCTACATGACAGTATTCTCATTCGCTCGCAAGTGCTCGACAGGTATAACAATAAAGTTAAGCTAAATACCATCAGCATAAATCAAACAGAAAAAAGCTATAACAGCCAGGTTATACCGGCTAACCAGCTGCAGACTTTCGACGGCAAAGCCTCCGCAGATAAAATTACCCAGCCCTTTTGGCTCGAAACACCGCATAGTATTGGCGCATATAATATCCCCGGCCAGCTATTCGTCGGGAATCCCGAAAACCCGGATTTGCCCACTGTTAATTTAGAATTTATAATTGAGGGCAAGCCGATCCATTTTGAACGCCGCCTGTATTACAAATATGTTAGCCCTGTTAATGGCGAAATTTATCAGCCTATTGAAATTGCGCCGCAGGTAACCGCCAATGTAGTCAGCCAGGATTATATTTTTAACAGCAGCAGCCCGCAATCCATCCAGGTAAAATTAAAGGCATACACTAAAAGCAGCGGCAATGTCAGCATAAAACCGATGCCGGGCTGGCAGGTGAGTCCTGATAAATACACTTTTACAGATAAAAATAAAGGCGAAGAATGGACAGTAGCATTCACAGTAACGCCAAACGACCGGCAGTCGAAAAACACCATGCTGGAAGTTTTGATAAACGGCGGCCCGGCATTGGGTGTGCAGCACATTAAGTATGACCATATCCCGAACATCACACTGTTCCCGCCGGCGCAGACCAGGTTAATCAACATCGACTTAAAAATTGCCGGTAAAAAAATAGGCTACATTGAGGGTGCAGGCGATTTAGTTCCTGAGGCACTGCGCCAGGTAGGTTATGATGTGCACCCGCTTACCGAGAAAGAAGTTATGAACGGCGACCTCTCCGGCTACGATGCCATTGTTACCGGCGTGCGTGCCTATAATGTTAACGATCGCCTCGCTGTTGAGCAACCCAAACTGCTGGAATATGTTAAAAATGGCGGCAACCTGGTGGTGCAATACAATAACAACAACGGCCTGGTCACCAAACAAATTGGCCCTTACCCGTTTAAGCCGGTAAACCAACGGGTGACGGATGAAAATGCAAAAATCACCATACTCGATAAACAAAACCCCATTCTCAATTACCCCAACAAAGTAACCGACGAAGACTTTAACGGCTGGGTACAGGAGCGCGGCCTTTATTTTGTAGGCGATATCGACCCGCAATACAAATCGGTCATGGAAATGAACGACCCCGGCGAAGCACCGAACAAAGGCGCCGTAATAACAGGCAACTATGGCGAGGGCCGGTTTATTTATACCTCACTGGCCTTTTTCAGGCAGCTACCCGCAGGTGTACCGGGCGCCTATAAGCTTTTTATTAATTTGCTAAGCAAGCCGAAAAATACAGTTATACCGTAGATGAGAACTCGCCTGTGCACCCGGTCATTGCGCATCGGTCGCGTCACCCAATCCGGCTCCAAACAAGAGGGTCCTAAAAAGGCAGTTTGGGGTCGGGAGTTGAAGTTAAAGTCCTCGTCGTTGGAGAGGATTTTAGGTGAGGTGAAGCAGACATTTGTTAATTCTTATACAGAACTCATGTTAGTATGGACAAACACCGCGTAAAACAATGGAGGTAAGACAAGCCACCCCTGACGATGTGCCATACCTGGCCTTGCTGTTTAACAGTTACCGCGTTTTTTATGGCAAGCCGCCCGATATTGGCGCAGCAGCTCAATTTTTAAATGATCGCCTTGTCCGCCACGAATCCGAAATATTCGTGGCGGTTGAGGGTGACACTATTGCCGGGTTTATGCAGCTATACCCCTTATTTTCATCAACCCGGATGAAAAGACTATGGCTGCTGAACGACCTTTTTGTCAGCGAAGAATACCGTGGCCAGGGTTTCAGCAAAGCACTTATTGAACGTGCCAAAGAACTTTGCCGCCAAACCGGCGCCTGCGGGTTTACGCTCGAAACTGGTAAGGATAATGTCATCGGTAATCAATTATACCAACAGGTGGGGATGCGGTTGAGTGAGGGATATAATGCTTATGGGTGGTGGGGGTAATTGGCGTAATTAACACTGCCCATAGATCGCATCTACAGACGACTATGCCTGAAGTTTCTAATTACAGGCATTTTATTTTTACATCAACCTAATTTATCATTTTATGGCACGCAAAAATTGTAGCATCAAGCCAAAAAATATCAATTTAATGTAAAATCGGAACGATTTCTGGATTTGCTAAAAAAGCAAATACCTTATAATGAACATGTTTCACAGCGTTCCGGGTGTTCCGCGTGAAAAAATGGAACGCCTGGGCGTGTAAAGCAGGCCATTTTATTTATCCCGATAGCCACCAGGACCACAAATTTTACAGCCAGAGTGGGCAGTTAATGCACGGCGAAACTATTGCCAAAAAAAAATCATATCCCCACCAACGGCCTAAAAAACAACGGCCTTTCAGCCGATTTTAACAGCCCAAATAACCCAATCAACCCCTCTCTTAATCAACCGAATCAACCCCTCAACACTAATTCAAAAAAATTATTAGTAAATCCCTTACAAACTGTATCTTTGCACCCCGACAAGAAGATCCCGACATTGCGAAATGTGCGCCACCAATCCCGGATGTTTTAAGTTGGCATTTCGCAACGGCTTTCTTGAATAAAAAAAGAACATGCCCAAAGACACCTCCATAAAATCCGTACTGATTATTGGCTCCGGACCTATTATTATAGGCCAGGCCTGCGAGTTTGACTATGCCGGTTCACAAGCGGCCCTCTCCCTTAAAGAAGAAGGTATATCCGTTTCCATCATTAACAGCAACCCTGCTACTATCATGACGGATAAGGTTATTGCCGACCACGTGTACCTGCTACCCTTAACCAGCGATAGCATCGAGAAAATACTAAAGGAACAACAAATTGACGCGGTGCTGCCTACCATGGGCGGCCAAACGGCGCTGAACCTTTGTATCGAAGTTGCCGAGCGCGGTATCTGGGAAAAATACGGGGTTAAAATAATAGGGGTTGATTTAGCTGCGATCGAGAAAACCGAAAATCGTGAAGCCTTCCGCCAGCTGATGGTGGATATAGGCGTTGGGGTGGCCACCTCAAAAATTGCCAACTCATTCCTTGAAGGTAAAGAGGCTGCGCAGGAAATTGGTTTTCCGCTGGTAATACGCCCAAGCTATACATTGGGTGGTAAAGGCGCAGGTTTTGTACATAAAAAAGAAGATTTTGACGCCGCGCTAAGCAAAGGCCTGCAGGCATCACCAACCCACGAAGTGTTGGTGGAGCAAGCTGTAATAGGCTGGAAAGAATATGAGCTGGAGTTGCTGCGCGATAACAACGATAACGTAATCATCATCTGTTCGATAGAGAACTTCGACCCGATGGGTATCCACACCGGCGACTCGATCACCGTGGCCCCGGCCATGACGTTGAGCGATCGCTGCTACCAATCGATGCGTAACCAGGCCATCAAAATGATGCGTGCCATCGGCAACTTTGCCGGCGGCTGTAACGTTCAGTTCTCGGTAAATCCGGCTGACGAAGCAATCATTGCTATCGAGATTAACCCAAGGGTTTCCCGCTCGTCGGCCCTGGCATCAAAAGCAACCGGTTACCCTATCGCCAAAATTGCTGCAAAGCTGGCCATTGGTTATAACCTTGACGAAATAGAAAACCAGATCACTAAAACAACTTCGGCCTATTTTGAGCCGACTTTGGACTACGTGATCGTTAAAATACCGCGCTGGAACTTTGATAAGTTTAAAGGTGCTAACCGCCAGCTTGGCCTGCAGATGAAATCGGTAGGTGAAGTTATGGGCATTGGCCGCAGCTTTATCGAAGCCCTGCAGAAAGCCTGCCAGAGTTTGGAAATTGGCCGCGCCGGTCTTGGTGCCGACGGTCGCCAAAGCCGTAACCTGGAAGAGATAATGCACAGCCTTGAGTTCCCGAGCTGGGATAGACTGTTCCATATTTACGATGCGTTGAGCTTAGGTGTACCAATCGAGTCGGTACGTAAAGTTACCAAAATAGACCGCTGGTTTTTAAACCAGATTGCCGATGTGGTAAACATGGAAAACGAGTTGCGCCGCTACTCTTTAAATAATATTCCTGAAGAGTTCCTGTTCACGCTGAAACAAAAGGGATTTTCGGATACACAGATTGCTTACATACTTGGCAACGTAACCGAAGAGGACGTTTACCAGCGCCGCAAAGCGTTGGGCATGCACCGCGTGTACAAAATGGTGGATACCTGCGCCGCTGAGTTCCCCGCGAAAACACCTTACTACTACTCAACCTACGAGGGCGAAAACGAATCCATCGTATCTGACAAGAAAAAGATAATTGTACTGGGCTCAGGACCGAACCGTATTGGCCAGGGTATTGAGTTCGATTACAGCTGCGTACACGGCTTGCTGGCCGCAAAAGAATCGGGCTTTGAAGCCATCATGGTTAACTGTAACCCTGAAACCGTATCGACCGACTTTAACATGGCCGATAAGCTTTACTTTGAGCCGGTTTACTGGGAGCATGTGCGCGAGATCATAGAACTTGAAAAACCTGATGGGGTAATTGTTCAGCTTGGCGGGCAAACAGCCTTAAAAATGGCCGAAAAAATGCACGAACATGGCATCAAAATTATCGGCACGTCGTTCAATGATATGGATATTGCGGAAGACCGTGGCCGCTTTAGCGATTTGTTGAAGGAACTGGATATCCCTTACCCTAAATATGGTGTTGCCGAAAGCGCTGAAGAGGCAATTGAAGTTGCACATCATGTGGGTTACCCGGTGCTGGTTCGCCCAAGCTACGTGTTAGGCGGACAGGGCATGAGCATTGTGATTAACGACGAGGATTTGGAAAAAGCCGTAGTTGGGCTACTGAAAAATCTGCCCGGCAACCGCGTGCTGATTGACCACTTCCTTGACCGTGCCGCCGAAGCCGAATCAGATTCGATTAGCGATGGTGACGAGGTGCATATTGTGGGCATAATGGAACACATTGAGCCTGCCGGCATCCACTCGGGCGATTCATTTGCCGTGTTGCCGCCGTTTGATTTGTCGGACAACGTGATCAGCCAGATAGAAGAATATACCGTTAAAATTGCAAAAGCACTAAACGTAATCGGCTTGCTGAATATACAGTTTGCCGTAAAAAACGACATGGTGTATGTGATAGAGGCTAACCCGCGGGCATCACGTACAGTGCCGTTTATCGCTAAGGCATACGACGTGCCTTACATCAACATTGCCGCCAAGGTAATGCTGGGCGTGGCTAAATTAAAAGACTTTACTATTGAGCGGAAGCTATGGGGCTATGCAATAAAAGAGCCCGTGTTCAGCTTCGATAAATTCCCGGAAGTAAATAAGGAGCTTGGCCCCGAAATGAAATCGACCGGCGAGGCTATCCGTTTTATACCAAACTTGCAGGACCCGTATTTCAGGTCGCTTTATAAAGAAAAATCAATGTACTTAAGCAGATAGCAGCTTATTTTAGCTATCAGGATTAAAGTTTACCGGCGCCATACCAGGCACCGGTAAGCTATGGTTTCACTTAGTGAATTTGTTTTGAAAATTAACTCTAAAAACGACAACCAGGTCATCAATTTACATAATGTTGACCCTGCGGATATTGATGATGTGCTGTTGAAGATCCAACGTTCGTTCGATATCAGGTTTGAACAGGCAGACCTGGACCATGTTAAAACTTTAGGCAACCTGTCTGATGCCGTGGTTAAAAAGCTAAAGGACAGGCAGTCTGATAATTACTGTACCACCCAGCATGCATTTTACATGCTGCGCAACGCCATCAACGTATCTGTTGATGTGAATAAAGAGTTTATTAAGCCACAAACCAAACTTAGCGACATTTTCCCTCGTGATACCCGCTTACAGGTAATTGCCGAAATTGAAAATGAGCTGGGCTTTAAAATGAAACTACTGGCCCCAAAACCCGCTATAGTTTT
Organism: Mucilaginibacter sp.; assembly: GCF_025359345.1. Lineage (GTDB taxonomy): Bacteria > Bacteroidota > Bacteroidia > Sphingobacteriales > Sphingobacteriaceae > Mucilaginibacter. Next base: position 193,697 of record NZ_JANYGQ010000036.1, on the reverse strand, counting down.
TACACTTTCGCTGATACTGGGCGTATCGCTGGTTGGCTTATATTTTTCGCTGCTTTTTGGCGGAATTGGTGCCCTGCTCGCAGTAACAGGCCTGATATTAGCAAATAAATTCGGCAAAGAAATGCAGGTGAAAACCCTTGGGGAGCTGGCCGAAAAAATTTCGCGCGAGCACTACCGCAACTGCCGCCGCAATGCCCAAACCGTTAACCGCCATGAAGTAGCAGAAAAGGTGAAGCAACTTTTTACACACGAACTCTATTTGGAGCCGCAGGTGGTGAGGAGAGAGGCGAAGTTTTAAATTATTTATCGCGATGGGTTTAAAACGCATCGCTATCTAAGAAGTCCCTATTTGATACTGGTGGCTATTTTTTACGCGACGTCAGGAACTCAAGAAAACCGTCATAATAGTCCTTTATAGTGGCGGCTTTAATGGCCGGCCAATCTTTTGGTTCTTTGCTCAATTGTTCGCCTTTAGTCTTTCCGTCAAGGCCAGCCGACATGGCCGCCAAACCAGAAAGGTTTATCCAGCGCTGGTCGTAATGCTCGTCGTTTCCTTTTACAAATTCAACCACCCGTTTAATAATCTGCGTTAGTGTATCTATATTTTCCACCTTTATTGCATAGGTGTTAATTTGCGGGCCAAAAGTTTGGTTGTAATTCGCCGCATTGGCAGTTTTGTCTGCGCAGCGGTTAACATCATAGCGCGCCCGGAGCTGCGCTATGTAAAACCAGTATTCAGCATCTTCATATTTCTTCATGCTGAATAACGTGTTCGACAAAAAATACAGTACGGGTGGTGTATAACTACTAGCATTTTGCACAACACTGTCAGTAAGTTTACCCCTGCCGGCATACGTGCTGTCGGCTAAAAGCTGGCAAACTCTTGTATCGTTAGCCATATTTATCTCTTTATAAACGCCAACCGGCTCAACCATGTGAGTTTCTACATTTTGGGCAAATACGGTAATGCCAAAAAACAGCAAGCATATGGTAAAAACAAGTTTCATGAGGTTTAATGTTAATAATCTGTAATGATAACATTTTTAGGTAACAACCGCCGCCCAATCAATCTTCGGCGCTTTTACCCCTCCCCCTTGTTAATATTTGTTAAATTTTTACACATCCATAATACAATTAATATACTTGCAGTTAAATAACGAATACCATAGCGTAAGCTGCATGAATTAAACATTTACACCCTTTTAATCTTATTTGCATGAAAACCCCCTATTTCGGCAAAGTGCTTTTGCCTGCCTTGTTCATCTCGATAGCGTTGCTATTTAACAGCTGTAAAAAAAGCAGCACCACAACCACAACGCCTACTACAACATTACCCACCATTACTACCGACGCATTAATTATCAACTTAACGTCGACGACTGCGCAGAGCGGCGGCAGCATAACAGATGCTGGTACCAGCGTTGTGACTACTGCAGGTGTTTGCTATAGCGCCACCAACAAAACGCCAACTACGGCCGATACCAAAGTAGCTGCCGATTTGAATAACCTATCAGCACTGCCCGCCCAGGTTTCCTGCGCACTAACCGGACTGACTGCGGCCACAACTTACTACGCAAGGGCCTACGCCAGCAACAGCAGCGGGACGGCATACGGCGCGGCGGTACAATTTACTACGGCCTCGGCGCTTAGCGGGCTGGTTACTACGGTTTCGACACTCGCCGGTAGCGGCACTGCTGGATATAATAACGGGTTGGGTACTGCAGCACAATTCAACAATCCGGGCGGTGTTGCCGTGGATGCCGCAGGCAACATTTATGTGGCTGATTCATTTAATAACCGCATCCGTTTTGTAAATCCTGGCGGCACAGTCAGTGCATTCGCCGGCACGGGCACCCTCGGCTATACCGAAGGCGCTGCTGCTGATGCAGAGTTTTACGGGCCGCAGGGTTTAGTTGCCGATGGCGCGGGTAATATTTATGTGGCCGATTTTGGCAATAACGTAATCCGTAAAATAACAGCAGGGGGTGTGGTGAGCACTTTTGCAGGCAGTGGTACCGCGGGCTTCGTAAATGCCACCGGCACAGCCAGCCAGTTTAACAACCCTGCCGGCCTGGCTATTGATGCCTCGGGCAATATTTACGTTGCCGACCGCGGCAATAACGCTATCCGCAAAATCACCAGCGCCGGTGTGGTAACTACACTTGCCGGGGTTAAAACCGCTGGCTATGTAAACGCAACAGGAACCGCTGCCGCGTTTGATACCCCCAACGGCGTGGCGGTTGATGCAGCCGGCAATGTTTATGTAGCCGACCAGGGCAACTCTGCCATCCGTAAAATCACCTCAGCCGGTGTGGTAACTACCATAGCCGGTGGACCGACACAAACAACGCTGCTCAACTTCCCATCGGCATTAGCGCTGGATAGCCAGGGTAATATTTACATAGCAGATGAAGGCGGGCGCATAATTGAATGCACTACCGCAAACGTATTGTATATTTTAGCCGGAACATTAAACGTAACAGGCTTTACAAACGGCGATGGCGCAACAGCCCTGTTCAGCAATCCGCAGGGAATAGCCGTTGATGCGTCAGGCAATATTTATGTGGCCGACCAGGACAATAATTGCATCAGGAAGTTAACGGTGGTGAGAAAGCCGTAGAGGAGGAGGTGAAAGCTGAAAGGCGAAAGGTTTTGAGTTAACTTTTGCCTTTCACCTTTTAGTTATTTTTTTAATTTTTCGAGGGCATAAAAGAGCCCGGTACAATGCAGTGCCTGGGCTATTTTGTTTTCGGCCAGCAGCTGTTTTACTTCATCGATAGTAAAGGTTTCAACGATCAATTCTTCGTGCTCATCCAGCGATTGGTCCTGCACTTTCCTGCCGCCCCGAGCCAGGTAGCACGATGTATAGTTATTTGCAGTAGACGGGTTGGCGTAGGTAACACACAGCAGCTCGAAATCGTCAAACTGGTAACCGGTTTCTTCCAGCAGTTCGCGCTTTAGGCCGGCTTCGGGGCTTTCGCCTGTCTCTATAACCCCGCCAGGCAACTCTATGGATACAATCTCCGCAGCGTGGCGGTATTGCTGTACCATTAAAATCTTGTTGTCGTCGGTAATCGCGACCGCGTTTACCCAGTTGGGGTACTCTAAAACGTAGTAGTCTTCAACTATTCGCCCGTCAGGCATTTCGCAACGATCGCTGCGGAGGGTGGCCCAGGGGCCTTTGTGTAGATAATGGGAGGATAATTTCTTCCACCTAAGGTCCTTCATGAATTGTTATGCAGATATTGATTGATAAAATTTCTTTTGTTAATGTTACCCAGCGATTGTCCGTGGTATTTTTTCTCGAGCATGTCAAAAATAAGCAGCACTTTTTGGAGGCAGACTAACGTTTTATCGCTGGCATCAAAGGGTTCAGCGCGCAGGTATAAAATTTGTGCCAGCACATCAAGCTTATCGGCGTTGTAATTGCTATTTTGCAGCAGCGCCTCAAAATCATTTAAAGGCATACCTGGCAATTCGTCCCAGTTGATATTGTATTCGTTTAAAAGCGTGCTATCTGCAAGCTGTACAAATTCATCAGCTTTTCCATCGGCCTTTAGCCCCATCAGCCGGGCGAAAATAAGCGCAAGTTTGCGGATCTCGTTATCTATAAAGCTTTCCTTGTACATAGCACCTTCCCGCCTTTCAATATATTCGTTGTAAACCTTAAACTGGCAGATGCAAAATATTGCATCTCTACAACCTTTTTACTGCCTACTGCCAACTCGCAACTGCCAACTGATTTTACCAGCTACCGCTCGAACCGCCGCCGCCGAAGTCGCCGCCACCAAAGCCGCCGAAACCACCGCCGCTGTCGCCGCCCGACGAGCCACCGCCAAAACCGCCGCCGCCATCGCTAAAACCGCCCCAGCCGCCGCTGCCGCGTCCAAGCAGGGCGCCGCCCAAAAACCACCAGAACGGACTTGCACCGCCACGACTGCCAATAATATGGCCACCGCCTCCGCCTCGTTTACTGAAAACTATAACAAGTATTACAATCACAATAACTACAACAAGCCCAATTGGGAAGCCGCCGCCATCGTTGTTTTTAGCTTTTTTGCTTGCCTTGTACTCCCCTTTCATGTACTGCATCAACTTTGTGGTACCTGCATCAAGGCCGCCATAATAATCCTGCTGCTTAAACCGGGGGACGATATCATTGGTAATAATCTCGTGTGTGGCAAGGTCGGTTACTGCACCCTCAGCGCCAAAGCCTGTTTGTATTGCAACTTTATGGTCAATAAGGGCTACCAAAACCAGGATGCCGTTATTTTTGCCTTTTTCGCCAATGCCCCAGGCGCGGCCCAGTTTTTGGCCATAGTCGTTAATATCATAATCGCCAACTGACTTGATAATTACCACCGCAATTTGCGTCGAGGTTGAATCAGCAAACGTAACAAGCTTGCGTTCAAGCAAGCCCTTTTCCTCGTCGCGAAGGGTGCCGGTATAATCGGTAACCAGCGTGTTCGACTTTGGCGGGAGTTGTTGTGCAAAGGCTATAAAGCCGATCAGCAACAAGGATGAAAATAAAATGAGTTTTTTTAACATGGGGTTATGTTTATTCGCCATCCATAAAGGCTACATCGTCTGATATTTCATTGCTGCCATCGCTTTGGTGCGGAAAGTATTGCTTCAGTTTATCGCCGGCTATCGTAAGCCCGGTAACAATCCCTTCAACCAGGTTGCCGTATTTAAACTGGCTCAACATCTGTTCTTTGGTGTCATCCCAAAAGTTGTCTGGCACTACTTTATTTATCCCGGCATCGCCGATAATGGCAAATTTACGATCAACAGTGGCTACGTATATCAGCACGCCATTGCGCAGCCGGGTTTTGTGCATGTCTAGCTGGTGAAAATATTTGGCGGAACGATCAAGCACATCCTCACCACAGGTTTTTTCAATACAAACCCTAATTTGCCCAGAGGTATTCTTCTCGGCACTTTCAATTGCGCTGCGGATACGTTGCTGCTCCTCGTCGTTAAATACGGCCATGTGGGTACTATTTTTAAGAATGCATTAGTTTTTTAAGTGTGAATTAGCGAGTTAGTGAATTAGTGATTGAAGAAAAACCATTCACTAATCACTAATTCAGTCCTTCACTAATTCACTAATTAGAATGCTACTTTAGGCGCCTTTTGTGAATCGGCATCTGCTGCAAAGCCTGATTTTTCGCTAAATCCAAAAATTTTGGCAAAAATAACAGCAGGAAATGATCGCACGCTGCCATTATAGTCCTGCACTGCATCATTGAAATCGCGGCGTGAAACATTGATGCGGTTTTCGGTACCTTCCAATTGCGATTGCAGGCCCATGAAGTTTGCATTCGATTTCAGTTCCGGATAATTTTCAGATGCTACAAGTAAGCGGCCGAGTGCCTGGCTCAGTCCACCCTGTGCTGCCTGGAATTTTTGTATCTGTTCGGCATCCAGCTTGCTGGCGTCAACCTGTATCGATGTTGCCTTGGCGCGGGCGTTGGTAACATCAACCAATGTGCTTTTTTCAAAGTTAGCGGCACCTTTTACGGTAGCAACCAGGTTGGGGATCAAATCGCTGCGGCGCTGGTAGTCAGATTGTACATTCGACCATTTTGCCTTCACAACCACATCTTTTTTAACAATGCCATTATAACTGCATGAGCCAACGAGCACAATCACAATGATAATGCCCAATACTATTAGTAAGTTTTTCATATGTTTTTTCTTTAGGATTTTAGCCCGGCCTGTTGCCGGGATGTATATTTACAAATTAGATAGCAAACCGCATACCGTTGTTACAAAACCAAATTTATGTGCCAATATGGCAATTTGCTTTTTGTAAATATACTATATTAAAGTGATTTCACCGACTGGGGTGGGCGTAAATCAAATTGTCGCATATCACCATGTGTTCCTAACGGAACACTATCAATTCATTAATTTTTTTCTACCGACCAAACGTCCCTAAAGGACGAAGCTGCAGTGTGCTCCATAGGAGCATTTCGCCGGTAGAAAATTCACGAAGAGGTTTTACGTTCCATCGGAACGTTTCGTGATTGAGCGACAATCTGATTTGCACCCATTGGGGTTGATTTCAACGATCAATGCTTAGCCAGGTGTGCTTCAAATCGTCGCTTCCTTATTTTTTGGCTAAAGCCACTTTTCGTTATTTATGCTCCGTCGCTTAAAAGCGACGGCAACGAAATCATTTGCCGTTGGCTTTAGCCAAAGCTCATCGTGCTATCTGAAAGCAGCGGTAGCCATCAACATTTTATTGCTCTTTAAAATGCATGCCCGCCAAAAGCCCTTTTAAATCCCGGCGGGCCTTATCCTTGTCGGTTGCCTTGAATTGAATGATGCCATTAAGGGTTTGCTCTTTTGAATTAGGGTCAGAGCGATACCTGATATAAGCCTCGCCATCGCTTTCAAACTCATAAATTAAAAACCGGGTATTGTTTATGGTTTCAATGCGGGCGTAGTTAACGGTATTGTTTTTTTGCAGTACCTCAACCATCCGGGTTTGCATTTCTTCCAAAGGCTTCGATTTTACAGTGCCTGCGGGCAAGCCCCAAAAGCAAACGATCACTCCGTCGGCAAGATAGGTATCCTCCTGGTTTGATGGCACAAGTGTCTTTTTGTAGTTACTATGAACGTAATCCTGTAAGGCCTGCCCGGTAAGTTTGGCCGCCCCGGAGGGAGCGGTTGCAGTAAAAATGTCTGTTGTTACCTGTTGCCCTAATGCGCAAAGGCCAAAAAGCAGGCCCACGGTTAAAAGTGTTAATTTTTTCATCTGTAAAAAGAGTTTAATTAAAAGTTTGAACTGCGAGGCATTAGGGTTGCCTTCAAATCACGATCGATTTATCAAATATATCAAAAAGCACGCATTTTCTTTACTCACTTTCCGGACTTTTCCGGCTTTCGGACTATCTTTAAAACATGATACGCAGAAAATTCATCACTCAATCCGCCATCGCATTGGCCGGGCTATCGTTTTCCAGTAATATTTTGGCAGCCGCCTCATCAAACCCAAAGCCATTAAAAAAGATATTGGTTACGGGTGGCGCTTACGGTCCGCCATGGATTAAGTACCTGATTGGGTTAACCGGCAAGGAAAAACCGAAGATTTGCGTATTGCCAACGGCATCCGGCGATAACCAGGGATATATCAATTACATGCTCGATAACCTTAAAAAGTTTCCTACCGAGCCATACGTGCAAAAGGTATTCATCGAATCGGCCACGCAAAAAATATCCTTCGAAGAATCGCTGCTGGCTGCTGATGCCATTTTAGTACCGGGTGGCAACACCCTTGATATGATTGCCCTCTGGCAGGCACATGGCATCGATAAAATATTAAACACAGCCTGGGAGAAGGGTATCGTCCTCACAGGCTCAAGCGCCGGGGCTATCTGCTGGTTTCATGAGGGCCTTTCCGACTCGCGGCCCAAAGCTTTAAGCAGCGTTAAAAGCCTGGGATTTTTAACAGGCAGTGTAAGCCCGCATTACCATTCGTCGCCTACACGCGCAACTACCTACCAGGATATGGTTTTAAAGGGCGATATAAAACCCGGTTACGGCCTTGATGAAAACGCAGGCCTCTATTTTGAAGGAACAGCGATAGCCAAAGTACTTGCCGGCGATGCCAAAAGCAAGGTTTACCAGGTATCGGTTGAAAGCGGTGCCATTGCAGAAAAGATATTGGAACCAACAATCATAAGCTAAGATTATGGGATTCCTTTAAAATCAATTTGTTTCCCCATCAGCTTCGTCTTTTGGACTCCGGACTCTCCTACTTTCGGATTCAAACTAAACTATCATTCAAATGACACTAATGCGGCTTGCATTGAGTAAGTTTGCTAATAATTATGGCCATAACCCGCGAACAAGTTTTAGAAGCCCTTGGCAATGTTGAGGAACCGGACTTAAAAAAAGACCTGGTAACCCTGAACATGATACAGGATATTGTTATTGAAGGCAACCGCGTTAGCTTTTCGGTAATATTAACAACGCCCGCATGCCCGCTAAAGGCGATGATTGAAAACGCATGCCGGAACGCTATACTTTATTTTGTAAGCAAAGAAGCCGAGGTGCACATCAACATGACATCGCGCGTTACATCGCAAAAAAACACCGGCGTGCCGGGGGTTAAAAACATTATAGCGGTAGCATCGGGCAAGGGCGGTGTTGGTAAGTCAACCGTTGCTGTTAATTTGGCACTCGGGCTGGCAAAAACCGGCGCAAAGGTGGGGTTGATAGATGCAGATATTTATGGCCCGTCAATACCAATAATGTTCGGCCTGGAGGGTTCGCGGCCAATGGCGAGGGAAGTTGACGGCAAAACCCGCATACAGCCGATAGAGAAGTATGGCATTAAACTGCTCTCGATAGGTTTTTTCACCGACCCGAGCCAGCCTGTACCGTGGCGCGGACCAATGGTATCAACGGCGGTTAAACAATTATTTAACGATGCCGACTGGGGCGACCTTGATTACCTGGTAATTGACCTGCCACCCGGCACCGGCGATATACACATTACAGTAACGCAAACCTTCCCGGTAACCGGGGCGGTAATAGTTACTACACCGCAAAATGTGGCCCTTGCCGATGCAAAAAAAGGTATAGGCATGTTCATGATGCCGGCCATTAATGTGCCGATATTAGGCATAGTTGAAAACATGGCCTACTTTACCCCAGCCGAACTACCCGAAAATAAATATTACATCTTCGGACAAGGCGGGGGGCGAAAACTTGCAGCACAACTGGAGGTTCCGTTTTTAGGCGAAATACCATTGGTAAAAGGCATAAGTGAAAGTGGTGATGCCGGCAAGCCAATTGTCTTGGATGACGACAGCATAATGGCCAAAGCATTCATCGATATGGCCAAAAGTGTTGCGCAACAGGTTGCCATCAGCAACGCAAAAGCCTTTGAAAAGGCAAATGCGGAGCAGATTTAGGCGACTGAATCCAGCCTGGCAATATCGGCGTTGAGCCAGAGGATAGCCCCATAGGGGCTAAAGCATGGTAGAAAATAAAACAATAGTATTTAGCGTGCCGTAGGTACGCCACTTTCTACAAGTGCTGGCCGAAGGGGCACATAAAATGCACCAGCGTTGCGGTTACAGGTCGGCATATGTGTATAAATTAAAAATATTTAATAACTTTACTTTATAAATAAGTACAAATGAGTTTATTAGAACAGGTGGAAGCAGCGTTGGACACGATTCGTCCGTATTTGCTTACAGATGGGGGGAATGTCTCGGTTGAGGAGATTACACCGGATAATGTGGTTAAGCTCAAATTGCTTGGCTCGTGCGAGTCGTGCCCGATGAGCATCATGACACTTAAGGCTGGCATTGAGGAGGCAATAAAAAAGGCCGTGCCTGAAATTACTGCTGTTGAGGCTATAAACCTTACAGACATTGATGACCCTAACGCGGTGTTGCCCGAAAACTTGAGGTAGTGTTAAGTTTTGTTAAATTGCCACACTATTTGCAGCATAAATTATTTTTGTTGAACGTTTGAAACTTTTATTCTGAAATTCTGTAAAAGAGATAAACAGTATACCCCTAAAATGAAAAAACTAATTGGCCTTTTATTCTTTCTGTTTATAACAGCGGCAGCCTTTGCGCAGCAGCAGGAAAGGCCTATAGTACAGTTTACCGGTATTGTGCATAATGCCGACAGCACCAGCGTAATTGTGCCTTATGTAAGTATAGTTAACACAACTAACCAAAGCCAGGTCTATGTTGCTAACTACAAAGGGTATTTCTCGTTCCCGGCACACGAGCGCGACACCATCCGGTTTTCGTGCGTGGGCTATGCATCCGAAACGGTAGTTATCCCATCCAATGTAACCTCGAAAAGCTATACCATACAGGTTGCGCTTAAGCCGCAAATCATTAACCTGCCGGTATTTAAAGTGTTCCCATGGGCTACTACTGAGGAGTTCAGGAAAGATTTTATATCCATGAAAATTGCCGATGACGATTTGGCTATTGCGCAAAAAAACCTTAGTCGTTCTTCAATCCTTAGCTTGCAGCGTACCCTGCCGCGCGATGGTTCAGAAATGAATGGCTTCCAGGATTTTCATAACAATGTAGTTAACTCGCACTCCATTACCAACCCGCTGCTAAACCCTTTCAATTGGGGCAGCCTGATCAAAGAAATCTCCGACGGGGATAAGGCCAGGGCGCCAAGTAATTAAGCGTTTTTAGATTCAAGAGCCAAGAATCAAGAGCCAAGAAAGTGCGGGATATTCACTGCTTTCATCACCCAAACAACAGCCCAAAAACCTCCTCAATATTACTAACCACCTTTACATCAATTTTATAACGCGACAGGTCCATTTTCTTTTTATCATTTCCACCCTGCGGGATGTTGTATTTGGAGATAAATATCTGCTCGAATCCCAGCTTTTGTGCTTCGGCGATGCGCTGCTCCACGCGGTTTACTGCGCGGATTTCACCCGAGAGGCCAATCTCACCGGCGAAGCAGGTTTTTGATGAAATAGGCATGTCCTCGTGCGAGGATATGATGGCCGCAGCGAGGCCTAAATCAATCGCCGGGTCTTCAACGCGAATGCCACCTGTTATATTTAAAAATACATCCTTGGCACCCAGCTTAAAGCCACAGCGTTTTTCCAACACGGCAAGCAGCATGCTCATGCGTTTGGTATCAAACCCTGTAGCGGTACGCTGCGGTGTGCCGTAAGGCGAATCGCTTACCAATGCCTGCGTTTCAATCAGCATGGGCCTCATGCCTTCCAGGGTGGCCGAAATAGTAATGCCGCTTAACGGTTCATCCCGCTGCGACAGCAATATTTCGGACGGATTGGATACTTCGCGCAACCCCTCTCCCAGCATTTCATAAATCCCCAGTTCCGACGATGACCCAAACCTGTTTTTAACGGTTCGCAATATACGGTATACGTGGTGACGATCGCCTTCAAATTGAAGTACCGTATCAACCATATGTTCCAGTATTTTGGGGCCGGCTATCATACCGTCTTTGGTTATGTGACCTATCAAAAACACAGGGGTCGAGCTTTCTTTGGCAAAGCGCAGCATCTCAGCAGTACACTCCCGCACCTGCGATACACTCCCGGGCGTCGACTCGATATGCGCCGAATGCAAGGTCTGTATCGAATCAATTACCACCAGATCAGGCTCCAACTCCTCTATCTGCTTAAAAATATTTTGGGTTGATGTTTCTGTAAGAATAAAGCACCCCTTTCCACTCTCTGCCTTTTGATTTCTGACTTCTGACTTCTGATCCCCGACTTCCGTCAACCGTTCCGCCCGCATCTTTATCTGCCTTTCGCTTTCCTCTCCTGATACATACAATACCTTCAAATTGGGCATGTTTAATGCCAGCTGCAGCATCAGGGTTGATTTGCCGATGCCGGGCTCGCCACCAATCAGCACCAATGAGCCTGCCACAATGCCGCCGCCTAAAACGCGGTTAAATTCATTGTCGGGAGTTAACAGGCGATCTTCTTCGTTAAAGGTAATATCGGCCACCTGTACCGGTTTATTGGCGCGTTGCTGGGTGGTTGAGTTGCTTTTCCAATTGGGCACCGAGGTATTTGCCTTCTCGATAATTTCTTCGGCAAAAGTGTTCCATTGCGCACATGAAGGGCATTTGCCCAACCATTTCGCCGCTTCGTAGCCACAGCTCTGGCAGAAATATGCAATTTTTGATTTAGCCAATTTGTTGTTGAATTTTTCCGGAATAATTAACCGGACACGAATTTACTAAAAATAATAGCAATTCATAAAACAACAGACTAAAAAATCAATAGCGGGAGTTCCAGGAAAAAAAAACGATACAGCTATTTCAGCACCAAATCAGCCTTTACAGGATAATGATCCGACAATTTTTTCTGGATGATCAAGTAATTATGTACATCAAACTGTGGACTTGTCATAATATAATCAATCTGATAGTTCGGGAAATCGCCATTATAGGTTCGTCCAAAGCCGGAGCCTGATTCGCGGAAGGCATTTTTTAAGCCTTTGGCCATTTGATTTACGGCGTATGATGCCGGGGTGTCGTTAAAATCGCCGGAGATGATGTACGGATAAGGGCACTTTGCGGCGTGTTCCTTTATTTTAACAACCTGGTCGCTGCGTTTGATGAAAGCAAGCTTTAATTTGCTGCCCAGGCGCCGGGCCGATGAACCTTCGGTTTTACCCTTGTTGGCTATGCTATTGAGGTATTTATAATCTTCCGGGTCAAACCTTATGGATTGCAGGTGCAGGCTGTACACCCTGAATATCTTGTCGCCTTTTTTAACGTCGATATAAACGCATGAGTTTTCGCTCATTTTGCTGGCAAAAGGGATATTCCCATGTGCGACTATCGGAAATTTCGAAAATATAGCCAGTCCTAGGGCCTCCTGGCTGTTGGCCATCACCGGTTCAAAATAATACCAGGTGGTATTCATTATTTTTAATATCGAGTCGCGCATGTCATATTGCCCAACGTTGCGCGTATAAAACTCCTGGAAACCGATAACATCGGGCTGATTTTCATTAATCATCTCCAAAATATCGCGCTTGGTTGAGATATCGTTGCCTGAGCCATAGCGCTTAAAATTGTGCACGTTATAGGTCATCATGTGTACAACTGACGAATTGGGGCCGGTTGAAAAGGAATCGCTGAGGCGCAATTGAAGATTATTTGCCAATACATTATAGCCAGTTGCTATGCAAATAATAGACACAAAAACATACCGGCTGCGGCGAATGGCCCAAAAAACCACGAACACAATATTACCTACCAGCAACAGCGGGTAAGCCAGGCCGAAAAAAGCAATGAGCCAGAAAGTTTTAGGATCTACAACCGGGGCGAGGTAGCTGAGCAGTAACGCAAAACAAAGGAGGCCGTTTAGCCAAAGGATAATCTTATCGATAAAGGATAGCTTTTTTTTAGCCTTCATTACTGCTTGCGCGAAATAATATCTCTTTTTCCTGCTTGCTCAGGCTGTCGTAGCCCGACTGGGAAATCTTGTCTAAGATAAGGTCTATTTCTTCTTGTCGCGGCTTCCCGGTTGATTTTCCGGAAGAATTTTTTGAAACTACCTTTAATTTAGGCTTCGCTTTAAAAATATTAGTAATGCCTGCGATCCAGTCGTTGCCTTTTTGCAGCTGTTTAATGTATATAAAGCCAATTAAAGCACCGCCAAGGTGGGCGATTTCGCCACCGGCGTTGGGGCCAACTGTGCCGAGAAAATCAAGTACCAGGAAAAACAGCACCAGCCATTTTAATTTAACAGGGCCGATAAATATTATCGATATTTCATAATTGGGCAATTGCGTAGCCGTAGCCACAATTACGGCCATAACACTGGCCGAAGCACCGACAAGCGTGCTGGTGGCAGCCGCATTTTCGTGCGTAAAATAAGGAAGTGTATTATAGCACAGGATATAAAGCGCAGCACCTGTGAATCCGCCTAAAAAATACAGGCCAAGCGTACGCTTTTTCCCCAAAAAATCCTCAAAAATCTGCCCGAACCAATACAGCATCAGCATATTGAAAAGAATATGCAGGGGGCCGGCATGCATAAACATATAGGTGACGGGCGTCCAGAAGCGAACGGGTAGTTGGTGCAAATTTGCGGTAAGCAACAGGTATTTATTGCTGAAGAAAGAAATGTTGTCGCTACGGAAGATGAGTGTTTCTAAAACAGCAGTAACGTTTATCAGCAAATAAACAATAACGTTTATGCCAATAAGCACAGGTATCTTACTGTCGGATCGCAACAATTTGTATTGTATATTTTGCCAAAGGGTATTCATAGCTGTAAGTACTTATTAGCTGATAACTAATATTTTAAGAAAAAGTTGTTGGACTTTTCCGATTTTACAATTTGTAAACAGTTGGGCTATTGTATTCGTCGTAAATTCCATGCTTTTATCAATAGAAAGCCAAATATAGCTCCTCCAATGTGTGCAAAGTGGGCAACCGAATCGCCTGTGCTCTGTTTAAAACCTAAATAAATTTCCAGTAATACATAAAACGACACCAGGTATTTAGCCTTTATCGGGAACGGGATAAAAAGCATCATCAATTCCATATTGGGATAAAGCATGCCAAAGGCAACCAATATGCCAAATATCGCCCCGGAAGCGCCAACGAGCGGTGCCTGGTAAACGCCATATAGCTGGGCCGCCGCTTCTTGCGAAATATTCAGAGAACTGGGAAATAGTTGCTGACTAAGTAGTTGCTTATCAGCGAGCGGGATAGTAAACGTTCCGACTATGTTATGCACCTCAATGGCCTGTACAAACATTTGTAGCACGCCGGCACCGATGCCGCAAATGAAGTAAAAGTTCAGAAACTTTTTGGGGCCGATTGAATACTCCAAAATGGGCCCGAATGAAAACAGGGCGAACATATTAAACAAGATATGCTCAAACCCGCCATGCATAAACATGTAAGTGATAAATTGCCACGGCCTAAAGCGCAATGCGTCAAAATAAAATTCGCCGAATAGCTGGGTGACAGGCCCCGTGGGCGATAAATGGTCAATCAGCCAATAAGCAAGAAAAAATATAATATTGATTATCAGCAGGTTTTTTACAACCGGTGTTAAATTGGCGAATGGTGATTGCCTGTATACGCTCATAAATTTTTATTATTCCCCGCAGGGTTATTTTTCAAATCGTTCTAAAAGTTCGTTCAGTGTAAATGTAGTAATTACCAGCTTACCATTTAGCGCAACATTTGGCATCTGGCAGGCAAACAGCTGGTCAATCAGTTCATTCATTTCTTCTAATGACATCTTAACGCCGGCTTTCGTTGCAGCATTGCGCGCTAAGCTTCGGGCCAGGTTGTCGCGTTTGTCAAGTTTTAAAATACTCTGGTTATTTTTAAAGCCCTCCAGCAGTTGCTCCAATATTTCGTGTTCCGAGGCATTATTCAAATCTGCCGGCACGCCCTCAACCACTACGGTGTTTTTACCAAACTCCCGGATGTCAAAACCCAGTGCACGAATATCGGGTAAAAGTTCTTTTAACAACTCAAAATCGCTGCTATTTAACGTAACCGACTCCGGGAACAAGCTTTGCTGGCTTACGCCCGAGTGATTTTGCAGTTGCTGCAAAAAACGCTCGTACAAAATCCGTTCGTGCGCCGCCTGCTGATTGATCAGCATAAAGCCCGATTTTATCTGCGACAAAATAAACCTGTTTTGCAACTGGAACAGCTGGCGCTCACTTGGCTTGTTCAGTTCCTGTTCATCAACAGCTATGCTTTTCTCCTCGTAAACCTGCTGTTGTATATTAACATCCTTTTTGGTGATTTCGTACAGTGTATCCCAGTTTGATGGTATCGGCGAGCTGCGGTAATCGCTGTTGCTCCTGTACACAGGGGCTTCGCGTTCTATCTGCCGCTCGTTATTAAAAGGGTTATAGTTAGGGTTAAAGCTGATGGTTGGCGGCACAATCTCTTCTATAGGTATCGGCGTTACCAAATGTTCAATGCTGTTTTCCTGGTCGAAATCAAGACTCGGCGTTATGTTATACCTGCCCAATGAGCGTTTTACAGCCGACCGGATAATAGCATAAATAGTTTGCTCATCCTGGTATTTTATCTCCGTTTTTGTAGGATGAACGTTGATGTCAATTTTACTTGGGTCGATATCGATAAACAGCACATACAGCGGGAAGGTATCTTCGGGCAGCAGCTCTTTAAAGGCCATCAGCACCGCGTGGTTTAAATAAGCATCCTTTATAAAACGGTTGTTTACAAAAAAGAACTGCTCGCCGCGGGTACGTTTCGCATATTCGGGCTTGCCAACAAAACCGCGCAGGTTAATTACGCTGGTATCTTCTTCAACCGGCACCAGCCGCTCGTTATAATTATTACCAAACAGGTGGATAATACGCTGCTTTAAGGTTGTGCCCGGCAAGTGGTAAACTTCCTGTCCGTTATGGTGCAGGGTAAAAAATATTTCCGGGTGCGCTAATGCTACCCGCTGCAGCTCGTCGATGATATAACGCATCTCCACCGAATTGCTCTTCAAAAAATTGCGGCGCGCCGGGGTGTTGTAAAATAAATTTTTAATGGATATAGATGTGCCCGTATTGGCCGAACAGGCTTCCTGGCTCAAAACTTCCGAACCCTCGATGGTGATGCACGTTCCCAGCTCATCCTCATGGCGGCGGGTTTTCAACTCAACCTGTGCAATGGCGGCTATCGATGCCATAGCTTCGCCCCTGAAACCCATGGTGCGGATGGCAAAAAGATCTTCAGCCTTGCGTATTTTCGAGGTGGCGTGGCGCTCAAAACACATGCGCGCATCGGTAACGCTCATACCGGCGCCGTTATCAATCACCTGGATCAACGATTTGCCTGCATCCTTAACAATCAGCTGTATTTTATCGGCCCCTGCATCTATCGAATTCTCTATAAGCTCTTTTACGGCAGATGCCGGCCTTTGCACCACTTCGCCTGCGGCTATCTGGTTGGCAACGGAATCTGGTAAAAGCTGTATAATGTCTGGCATTTTATAATAATTCCCTTCAGTTCGTTTTCGCTGCTAAATTAAATATTTGACGGGATAGTTTGGGGGTTGATAATAGGATAGTTTTTCGCCGCCGTTGTTGGTGTTTTGCAGGATGCTGCAGAACAGTGCGCCTGCTTTTTGTACATTAGGATGTCCCTCCACTTGTTGGGCACAAGACTAACAAAGGCGCAAGGGCAATAAAAAACGTTCCTGTTCACACTGAAACATAAGGAACAGGGTGGAACAGTAAAAAGTCACCTTGGGTGACTAAAAAGCTTGTTTCTGCAATAATAACGCACTTTTAATCTTTTCTGAGACGCAAAAAATGCGTAAAGTACTGACAAATTGGTGTCAGTACTTTACGCTACCGTTCCGCCTTTGCCCCCAACAAAGGGCGGGAACCAAATATGCCAAAATCACCTTTTGCTAAAATATTTTCAAAAAAATAAAGGTATCGCTTGTTTCGTACGAAATTATTCCTACGCTTGTGTTATGAATTCAGAACAGGAAAAAAACAGCCGCAAATTCGACCCTACAAAATCAGAACTGGAGATACTGCAGGTGCTTTGGGAGCACGGTCCGTCTACAGTTCGTTTTGTAAACGACAAGCTGAACGAGCAAAGGGATGTTAACTACACCTCAACCCTAAAGCTGATGCAAATTATGGTTGATAAGGAAATATTAAAACGCGACGAGAGCCAGATGAAGCACGTGTACATTGTAGTTGAGGAAGAACAAAAAACAAAAAATCACCTGCTGAACAAGTTTGTAGATACCATGTACAAAGGTTCGTCAAGCAGCCTGGTAATGCAGATACTGGGCAATAATACGCCTTCGAAAGAAGATATAAAGGCTATAAAAGATCTGCTTAATAAATTAGATAAAGAATAATAACCCGATAATAAACCAACAGTATGGAACTTTCAGCAACAGGCAGCTTATTAAGCAGCCAGCTTATTAAAGCTTTGGGCAATACATTAATGCATTCGTTATGGCAGGGCGTATTGCTTGCTTTTGTGGGAGGCCTGGTTGTTATTTTTACCAAAAAACAAAGTGCGGCAGTTAGGTATAACCTGCTTATTGCAGCCATGTTGTTATTTGCCTGTGGCACCGTGGTTACCTTTCTAGGGCAGCTGCAGT
Source organism: Mucilaginibacter sp. (assembly GCF_025359345.1). Classification (GTDB taxonomy): domain Bacteria; phylum Bacteroidota; class Bacteroidia; order Sphingobacteriales; family Sphingobacteriaceae; genus Mucilaginibacter. The sequence continues at coordinate 176,071 of NZ_JANYGQ010000036.1, read as the reverse complement.
CGCCAGAAGCCAAGCACGCGGTTATTGTAAATACCGGCAATGCAGTACCAGCCAATGCGGCAGTTATACAGTCGCAAAGCCCTGCTTCTCCTGCCTACGAGGCGAAACAGAGCGTCGGCAGTATCCTGGTGGATTATCTAAATGAGCACAGCAATACAATTGTATTAATATGGTTTTTAATTATCTGTGCCAAAAGCATTAAGCTTGCAGCCGGCGTTTACGAAGTTTACCAGCTTAAAACCACCAAAATAAAAGCGCTGGATAAATATTGGAACGACAGGCTGGCCCAACTATCCGCTCATCTCAAAATAAAACAGGTTATCGGCATTGTGGAATCGGGCATTGCAAAGGTACCGATGGTGATAGGCCATTTTAAGCCACTTATATTGATACCTGTAGGATTTATAAATGCACTATCGACCGATGAGGTAGAGGCCATACTGGTACACGAACTGGCGCACATACGCCGCCGCGACTACCTGGTGAACCTGCTGCAAAGTTTTATGGAAATAGTATTCTTCTTTAACCCCGCGGTGCTGTGGATATCACAACTAATAAAAGCCGAACGCGAAAACTGCTGCGACGACATTGCCCTTGAACAAACAAGCAGCAAATACGGCTACATACAGGCGCTGCTAAGCTGCCAGGAATACCAGGCACCAGGCTTAAGCATGGCGCTGGCCAACAACAAAAGCAATTTATTAAACCGTGTTAAACGCATGGTAAACAATCATAATCAATCATTAAATATCATGGAAAAAACGCTACTCACCATTTGTTTGGTGGCTGCCGGATTTTGCACAGTTGCATTTTCGGCCAATAAAGAAAATAAAAACACCCCGGTAAAGGTATCGATAGCAAAGCATCAGCAAACCAAAGAACATACCGTTACGGTTGACCCTAAGGTTGGCTATGTTTTTAAAACCGACAATAAAACCACTTATAAGTTCAACAAAACAGGTTCAAAAATCAGTGACCTTAAGGTAAATGGTAAGACAGTACCAGGCAGCCAGTTGGGTAAATACACACCGCAAATTGATGCGCTTTTAAAGCAAAACGAACAAACAAAGCAAACCGAAAGTAACCAGACACCGGTAGCTGCAGCAGATACATCGAACGGTAAAGTTAAAATATACAAGCCGGCTGAAGTTGGCGATGGCACTGTTATGATGCTGCATCAAAGCAAAAATGGCAAAGCAAAAGCAACCTATCTTTTTAAAAAGGACGGTACGCTATACCAGGTTTTTATGAACCGCAAAATGGTGGAATCGTTTTATGTTAACGGCGAGCAAAAGCCGGTGAGCCAAAACCGGGAAAAAATTGATGAACTGCTTGATGAATACGCCGATATAACCCAACCTGTGCCGCCTGTCGCCCCAATGATGGCAATGACCCCGATGCCCGCTATGGCACCAGTTGCAGCAATATCAATGAATCCAATGCCACCAATGGCTCCGATGAAGCCTATGGCAATGGCATCGATGCAATCAATGACCCCGATGCCCGCAATGCCGCCAATGGCAGCTATGGCCCCAATGCCACCCATCCCACCGCTTAAGCCCGACGGAAGGATGAAAGAAGCCGCCGACATCCTTATAAAAAAGGGGATAATAAAAGATAGAAACGACTTCGAGATGTCGTTAAGCAATAAGAGACTAACTGTCGACGGTTTACTGCAGCCCGAAGAGCTTCACCAGCAGCTACTAAAGATATTTGTAAAAAAATCAGGCGACAAAGTGAACTGGAATTACAGCAGGCACGAATCGTCAGAATCCAGCGACGAAACAACCGACAAGTAGGGCTGTCTTTTTAAACAAGGGTGTTCAAAAGATTAAAAAGCTTGTCATTCTGAACGTAGTGAAGAATCTTATACAATTGATACGTATACGCTAAAAAAGTGATGCGCATACCTTCAAGCGCAAAAATCGCTAGAATAAGATTCTTCACTACGTTCAGAATGACAAAAAAGGAGTGCCTGCGAAACCCCCAACTACTTACTTAACCTGCATTGCACAAGTTTTCAACCCGATTATTCCCACCATTATCAGCATCAAAAAAAACACTTCGATCCACGAAGTTCGCTGATTAAAAAATGTGGTTTCGGCAATTTTAATCAATAAAAGGGTAACGGCTGTCCACACGGCGAATGCAGTAGCTGTTGAGATTTGCTTTATCGCCATGGAAAACAGGTAGATATTGGCCAGACCAAAAACAAGATAGCCAACAAAAGGACTAATCACGGAGCCGCCACCGTGCCACCGGTACACATTGGCAAGCCGTAACGCTTTCAGGTCGCTAAATTTCATCAGCTTAAGGCAAAATGTCCAGGCCGTTTCGCAAAGCGCAGCTAGTAGTAAGTAGATCCAGGCCACCAGGTTTATATTTACTTGTTATTCGATATTAAATTTTCGCGTTCATTATTTTCAATCAACACAGGCTCCGGGCTACGTTTGTGCATCCTGACAACAATGGCGTTTTTATTCAGCCGCAAAAGTTTCATTATTATGATGATAATGGCTGGCCTTGATTTGTAATAGCGCCGAAACCATTTATATTTTAGCAGGCCCTTTTCGTCAAAACGTTTTACTGAAAAAGCGTGCTGTAAAAAATAATCTTTCGGATAGTCGTAATAGAGTCCCCAGTTTTGGGGCTGGTTACCGGGTTTAAACCCCGGGTCGTAAACGGTACCAAAAAGATAATCCCAAATAGCAAACTTGGTTGAGAAGTTAGCATGGAAAACCTCCCGGTAATTGGCATGGTGCCACAAATGCAGCTCCGGCGAGTTAAAAATATATTTCAGCCTGCCCAGCTTAACGTTAATATTTGCATGGATAAACATGCCGAACATGGCATCGAGCAGTGCTTTTATAGGGATGACTTCCGGGTGGGCACCCAGGATAACAATTGGGGCAAATTCAATAGTTTGATTAATAATAATCTCAACCGCATGCGAACGAGATCCCGCTAAAAAATCAACCTCTTTACCTGAATGGTGCGCTTCGTGTGTGCGCCAAAGCAGTTTGCTGGCATGCTGCAGGCGGTGGAAGAGGTAGATATAAAGGTCGTGCGTTACCAGGAAAAAAAGCACCTGTTCGGCAATACTCCAGCTCTTAAAAAACGCAAAGCCCTGCCAGGCAATACTGTGCTGCAGTGGTGCAATGATAAAATCAAATATCAAAATTTTAAGCACATAGCTTTGGATAAGCGTGTACCAAACCAAATCCACCCAAAAACCCTCCCTAAAAAAGGGCAAGCCTTTTCGGTAGGGCGATATACGTTCCCATGCTATGATTAAAATAACCCAGCAGATGAGGATTGTGGTTGTTGTTTGAATTAATGTCATTTTCTATTGCCGATACATACAATAATGCACAGAGCACTCACCAATTCGTCATTGCGAGGAACGAAGCAACCTCTACATAGGACATTCATGAACCTAATAATTGTGGCGACCTAAATGCGGCTTATAGGTCAACACAAAGCTTTTCCTTCATTGATTTGCTTGCGTAGAGGTTGCTTCGTTCCTCGCAATGACGCGCGGTTTTGGCTGGCGAATAGTAAGATATTACGCCATCGATTTATCCCTATACTCCTCCCCAATGTTAACCCGCAAACGCTTCATCGGCCCAAGCTCAGAGTCATAAACCTTTTTTATACCATCCCCGGTGGCGGTTTCCACATCATGAATATCGCGTACCAGGCGCTGAAAGCCTTGCGGCTCTACGGATGCGGCATGGTCCGAGCCCCACATGGCCCTGTCGAGGGTAAAATGGCGCTCCACGAATGTTGCACCTAATGATACCGCAGCTACGGTGGTAGCCAGCCCGGTTTCGTGACCCGAATAGCCTATCGGCAGACCCGGGTATTTATCACCAAGCGTCTGTATCATTTTTAAGTTCAGCTCTTCCGGTTTGCATGGGTATGCCGATGTTGAATGAGCCACCAGCAAAGGGTAATTTTCATCAAATGCCCTTACCAGGTTTACGGCATCTTCAATTTCTTTATTGGTCGACATCCCGGTTGAAAGCATTAATGGCTTTCCGGTCAGCAGTATCCGGTTTATCAGCGGAAAATCGGTTAACGAGGCTGAGGCCAGCTTATACAAAGGGGTATCAAAACGCTCCATAAAATCAACCGCCTCAACATCCCAGGTTGATACAAACCAATCGATGCCCTGCTTTTTACAGTATTGGTCGATAGTTGCATACTCGGCAATGCCAAATTCTGTTTTACGTTTGTAATCGATGTAGGTAATCCGGCCCCAGGGGGTGTCACGCATTATGTCCCATTGGTCCTTTGGCACGCAAATCTCCGGGGTCCTTTTCTGGAATTTCACAGCGCTGGCTTTGGCGGCAACCGCTTCATCAATCAGCTGTTTGGCAATTTCTAGCGAACCATTGTGATTGATACCGATCTCGGCAATGATATAGCAGGGTTCGCCTTTGCCAATTTTCTTACCGGTATTTAATTCGATAACGCTGTTGGCTGAAGAAACTGCTTTTGTTGAAGTTTGATGCGAAGCGATGATCATCTCAGCAAATTCCCTGAAACATCCCTGTCCGCCTTTTGCCTCACATATTATGCCGGCAACTTCTTTTATAAAGGATATGGCATCGGCCGGGCAGGCGGTAACGCCGGCAAGCTTCATTACCTCTAAATCATTGGTGTCATCGCCTATGTAGGCCACTTCTTCGGGTTGCAGGTCCAGGCGGGTTAAAATTTCTTTAAATGCCGCAGGTTTGTCCTTTACCCCTAAGTGCAATTCAGTTATTTTTAGTTTTTCGGCACGTTTAATCAATGAGGGAGAAAGTTCGCCGGTAATAATGCCGGTTGTTACACCTGCAAAATTGCGCAGCCGTTCAACACCCATCCCGTCACGGATATCGAATTTCTTGAACTCTTCGCCGGCTTCGCCATAGTATACGCCGCCATCGGTTAATACGCCGTCACAATCTGTGAGGAGTAATTTAATGCGTGAAAGTTTTTCGTTTAACATATATCAATCAATATTTAAGGGTTCTATTTAAATAGCGGTCCATCCGCCATCAACTACCAGGTTTGCGCCGGTCATGTAGGCCGATGCCTCGCTGGCTAAAAAAACCAACGCACCCTGGTAATCAGTTGCTGTTGCCATGCGGCCCAGTAAAGTTTTGGCCGAGTAGCTTTGTATAAAAAATTCGTTTTGTGCATTCTCCACCCCGCCCGGCGAAAGCGTGTTTACCCGCACGCCTTTGTTACCCCAGTAAGCGGCCAGGTAGCGGGTAAAGTTTATTACGGCGCCCTTGGTAACCGGGTAAACCGGCGACTTATAAAAGGTTTGTTCGCCGCATTCGTTGCGGTAGATAGATTGGTCGGGGCCAACTATGCCATAGGTAGAAGCTATGTTGATAATGCTGCCGCTGTTTTGGTCGGCCATAACGGCACCAAATACCTGCGAGGCTAAAAAAACGCCGGTGATATTCACGTCGAGCGATTTTTTAAACGCATCCAGCGGGTAGTTTTCAAATGCCGAGAGATCTTTTGCAAGGCCCGGATTCTCGAACATGTCGTTTATCGCGGCGTTGTTCACCAATATATCTATCGACCCATAACGGGTTAAAATCTTATCTCGGGCTATTTTTAATGAGCGCTCGTTGGTAACATCAATACCCAGGCCGCCATGCTGTTCGCCAAGCGTTTCGGCAAATGCCTCAGCCCCGTTCTCGTCCAAGTCGGCTACTACAACGTTCGCACCGGCAAAAGCCAGGGCCTCGCAGTGTTTTTTACCAAGCAGGCCCAGCGCGCCTGTTACAATTGCAGTTTTATTTTTTAAAGAAAAAATATCAGTCATTAGTCACTTAGGGGTTGACGATGTTTAAACTGTTTTAGGTTTGATATTGTAATTGCTCACCTTACGGAATACGGCCTCCAGCACGTTACCTTTTAGATATTGCTTAACATTGCCGCTTTGTATGGCCTCTTTCATAATCGGCATCACATCGCGATACGCCGCAAGCGTATAGGAAATGTCCTCATCGCTATGGCTGTAAGACATATTGTGGAAGCCGGCCCATAGCACACCGCGCTTTATCATCTCCTGCTGCATCAGGGTTTTTACCTCAAGGGCATTGCCTGCTTCGGGGGTAAATGTTACCATTGAACGGCAGTTGTAACCTATACAGCGCGTGTAGATATCCATGCCCATTCCAATGGCGAGACTGTTATAGCCGTCTTTTAGCAGCGCGCCTTTTTCGTCAAGATATTGGGGTACATTTTTATCGCGGAGCTCATTTATGGTAGCGATGCAGGCAGCCAGCGACAAGGCTTCACCGCCGAAGGTGGTGTAGCTGAACACCTCCGAGTTGAACAACTCCATTACATCGGCGCGGCCAGTAAGCAGGGCTATGGGCATGCCGTTGGCGCAAGCTTTGGAGTAAACAGCAAGGTCGGGCTTTACATCAAAATATTCCTGGGCGCCGCCTATGGCAATGCGGAAACCGGTCCACATTTCATCAAAAATTAACAGCGTTCCGTTTGCTTTACACACTTCGGCCAGTTCTTTCAAAAAGCCCGGTTTAGGCGCTTCGAAAATAAACGGCTCCAATATCAACGCCGCAACGGTTTCATCCAGTGCTGCTTTTATGGCTTCAATGTCGTTATACTCGAAGGTATACGTCATGTTTTGGATAGCCTCAGGAATACCGGCATTACGGCTGGTAATACCGATATACCAATCGTGCCAACCATGGTAGCCGCAACAAAATATTTTGTCGCGACCAGTAAAGGCGCGGGCAACGCGAATGGCCGCCGAACATACATCAGCCCCGGTCTTCGATATTTTTACAGCCTCGGCATTTGGTATAACTTCCTGTATCAATTCTGAAAGTTCAACTTCCAGCGGGTGCATCAGCGAAAAGGTGATACCATCCGCCAATTGACTTTTGATGGCCTCGTCGACAGCAGGATAAGCGTAACCCAATGATATAGGGCCGATGGCCGAATTGAAGTCGATATACTCGTTACCATCAACATCCCACACATGCGAACCTTGTCCGCGTTTAATGTACTTGGGTGCAACACCATTAGTAAACTGGCCCGGGCCTTTTGCCAGGGTTTGGGTAACCGGTTTCTGCACCTTTAAGGCGCGTTCATAAAGACCGTTTGAAATAGTTATTTCGGGGTAATTGTTGTTAAATTTTACAGTGTTTGGCATAAATTGGTTTTTTATTCTGAAAATTCGGGAATGGCCATTTTAGGCTGAGTGAAAAAAGTTTTGTAACCCAATATTCTTTCGGCAATTTGCTTACCGGTGAAACCTTCGTGCTGCAGCACATTTGGCAACAGCGATGGCTTAAACCATCGTTCATTTAATGCAATTGGCAACACATTAGCGGTCAGTCCATGCTTAAGCAGCACCGTAGCGACTATACTGTAAAGGCCGCCTGTTTGAAAATGGTCTTCAAGCGTTATGGTGAGGCGGCTTTCGCGCGTGGCCTCCAGTATAGCACGTTCATCAACCGGCTTAAGGCTGCGCATGTTTATAAGACCTACGCTCAACCCTTCGCTTTTTAAAACTTCGGCGGCTATCAATGCCTGTTCAAACAGCAGCCCGTAAGTTAATATGGTTACATCTTCACCAATAGAAACAACCTCTGCTTTTCCCCACTCAAAAGGGGCGTGCACGTAATCGGTTTTCCGGGTGTTGATGCGTACGTATGAAGGATTGGGGTGCTTCCATACCTGCGGCAGCATTTTTACCAGGTCATCCTCGTCTGCCGGCGCAAAAACCGTCATATTTGGGATGCCGCACATCAGGGCGATGTCTTCCAGCGCCTGGTGCGTCGGGCCGTTGCCGTCGGATAAAAAACCGGGAATAAAGCTGCTCAACTTAACCGGAAGTTTGGGGATGCCTGCATCCGTACGGATAAACTCAAATGCCCGCATAGATAAAAAGGATGCGAGCGCATGCACTACCGGTATACGACCGCGCAGCGCAAGACCGGCAGCCGCGCCGATCATGGTTTGTTCCGTTATGCCGGTGTCGATAAACCTGTTTCCTAATTTGGCTGGTATATTGCGCACTAAAGCCCTGTTTTCGGCCGTCATCACTATAAAGCGATCGTCGTTCAGGGCGGTTTCGGTTAATAATTCTTCGTAAGTCATGGTTACCTCACTACTAAAGTTTCTGATGTTAATTGTGTGGTGTGCTCGCCGTGCAGTTCTTTCAGCAGGCCGTCAACTTCTTCGGCGTTAAAATTGCAGAACCACCTGTCGGCGCGGCGCTCAATGCTGGGCAGACCTTTACCCCTAACCGTGTCAGCTATTACCACGTTAACCTTGCCGGCTTCGAATGGGTATGCCGAAAATGCCTCATGCAGGGCCTCAAAGTCGTGGCCGTTTATGCGTTTTACTGCGGCGCCAAATGCCGTAAATTTATCGTGCAGCGGCTCCAGCGGGATCAAATCCTCCGTTGCCATATTGGCCTGGAAATGGTTGCGGTCGATTACAAAAATCAAATTGTCAAGCTTATAAGCATTGGCCACCAAGGCTGCCTCCCAGCAGGTACCTTCGTTCAGTTCGCCATCGCCCATAATACAAACCACCCTGTTGCTGCCGCCACGTATTTTTATATCCATAGCCACACCGATAGCCACCGATGGCAAATGACCCAGCGAGCCGGAATGAAATTCGATGCCCGGTATTTTTGTATTGGGGTGCCAGTAAATATTATCGTTAAGGCTTAAATGATTTTGAAGGCGCTCTTTTTCCAGCAAGCCAAGCTCGACAAATGTGCCGTAGAGTGCTGGTACGTCATGGCCCTTTGACAGGAATAGGTAATCGCGGTTTGGATCGTTTAAGTTTCCTGCGTTTACATTTAAAAACTCCGAATACAGGTAAACTATCAAATCGGCCGCCGAAAGTGAGGCGCCTACAAAGCAGCCCCCATCGGTCGACATTTTTATAATATGTTCGCGTACGTTTAAAGCTGTTGCTTCAAGCCGGTTTATTTGTGTTTGGTGCATTATTATTGGTTTATACTGCAGGTATTTTTGTCTGCTCAGCGGTAATGGTTTTTAGCTCATCCAAATGATGGCGGTACCAGTTTACGCCGGCGTATTGTGCATTAATGTTGTATATCCCGGGCTTTGCCTCAAGCAGGTTTATAATGTCGGTACAGGTAAATTCCGGGTTTGCTTCATAAAGCTCTTCAAATACCCTTTTTATAAATTGATAATCGGCTTCGTAATCAATGGTAAACCGGTGCGACATGGAATAATCGAGCCCTGTTTCCCAGCTCACATTACCTATCCTGAACCTGCCGGCGTTTTCCCATATATAAGGCGTGGTATGCTCCAGTTCCAAAGGTTTTACAGCTACCTGCCACGCCCTTTTTAAACAATCTATAGTCATCACCTCCACATCGTTCCCGTCCGGGTAAGTAGCCGGGTGCAGGTTGCTTACATAGTCGTATTTACCGCCATCGGCCATAAAAACATCAAGCACGTTGTCAACAATTTGAGGGTCGATAAGCGGGCAATCAGAAGGTATTTTAAGCACGATATCAGCTTCGAATGCTTTTGCTGCCTGGTAGTGCCGGTCGAGCAAATTATTAAGGTCGCCCCTGAAGCAGGGCACCCCCATTTTTAAGGATTCGTATTCTATGATATCATCATCCCCCTTATGCGATGTAGCAACTACCAACTGCACCTCATGGCGTACCTGTTTCAGCCGTTCAATCATCCGGTAGAGCAGGCTTTTCCCTAAAACCGGGAGCATAACCTTCCCCGGTAAACGGTTCGACGACATCCGGGCCTGTACAACGATCACTATTTTTAACCCCATACCCTCTGCAATGCTGTTATGCGTATTCACACTCGTAATCCGGCATGGCCACGGGCAGCGGTATAAACGCCGGAACGAAATCCTCTTTCTTCCCCTCAAACTCTATAAAAGCCCTGCAAACCTGGGCGATGTTTATTGCCGACGTCCCGCCGTTTTGCACGGGCGACAGGCGCTTCAGCTCATCCACATCAAAATACGAATGCACTTTTTTACCCAGCGAAATGCCCGTATAAACCACTGTTGAATACTGCGTTACCAGTTCGAAGCAATTGGCTATCATGTGGCTAGTGTTGCCGCTGTTAAATACCAATGTTCCGGCGGGTGCATACTTGCGGATCTCGGCTTCGGCCCTGTTGAACTTTTCATTAGGGTGCAGTTTAAAAAGCATAGGCCGGCCGGCAGCTATTTTAACCGCCTTTTTTATAAACGCCACACGGTTTTCAAAACGATAGGTTTCTCGCATGTCCGACGTCGCCACCATCACGTAATCGTGAAACGGGAAATCGTTTTTTACATGCTCCATATGATTATCGTAATTCGGTATCCCTGTTACTATTAGTTTCCCGGCGGCTGTACCGTATTTAATAAAATGATTTTTATATCCTTCGGATGCGGCACAGTAAATGTCGCATTGGTTGGTCGAACCATTTAATGAGGTGTCGCCTGTAAAATAAGGGGCAATACCCAGCGCCTTTACAATCCCGGTTAATATGGTGCGTTTATCAATCATCCCCTCCTGCACCCAAATCGTTTTGGTATCCTTAAACTTAGGGTCAACCACCATGTCAGAGCAATAAACTACCAGGTCGTACTTGTTTAATTGCGCGCCGTAATCAACCTGCAAACCCTGCGATGACAGGTAGTTTTCGGAGTTTTCCCTAAACTGGCCCGTTAACACTGTTCCATCGGCAAGCCGCGTATGTTTTATAATGGTCTTTAAAAAATTGGAGTTGGGAAACATCTGGCTGAACCAGCAATCGTACTGTTGCAGGTGCCGCGATATCTGGTGCATCTGCGTGGTTTGATTGATAGAGCCGGTGATAAATAATATCTTTTTCCGCATAGCAATAGCTTTCAATTTTATTAAAACTAAACAATAGGTTGCGGCTTTTTAAGGCGCGGAAAAAATGTAACGCATACTTAATTTTGATTTAATACGCCACACATAGCGTGAATTAATTGTAAAATTTATGATACGTTGAGTTAATGTTTTTTTAAGGAAATTTTAAAGTTGGTATTAGATTTCATGGCTAATAAATAATATTTTTATTGCCGATGTCAGCCGCTTTGCCACTAAAAAAAATAAGGATTATACAGCTTGTCGCTGTTATCTTTTTTACCGTATCCGGCGGGCCATACGGACTCGAACCTTTGTTAACGCACGTTGGCGAGCACGGTGCATTACTACTGCTTATTGTAACCCCGCTATTTTGGGATGTGCCCGCAATTTTAACCGTGCTCGAGCTGAACAGCATGATGCCTGTAACCGGCGGCTACTACAAATGGGTAAAATATGCGCTTGGCACCCGCTGGGGGTTTTTTGAAGGCTGGTGGACCTGGCTTTACACATTTGTCGACCTTGCAATTTACCCGGGGCTGTTTGTGCTGTATGCTTCCTACTTTTTCCCGGCATTGGCCGAATACCGTATCCCGCTGTGTTTATGCGTCGTTTGGGCATCGGCAGGGCTTAATATATTAGGTATTGTTCCTGTGGGAAGGACTGCTCTATTTTTAGGGGCAATAGTGTTTGCGCCTTTCATCATCATGTTTACGCTGTTTTTTGTGCACCATACAGGCGGCATACATATCCAGTCGCCATCGTTAACAGGTGTTCCCTTTCCTTCCCTGGGCATGGGGCTGTATGTGGTAATGTGGAACTGCCTGGGCTGGGACAACGTAACCACCTATGCCGAAGAGGTTGATAAACCGGTAAAATCGTACCTGGTATCCGTTTTTACTGCTTTCGTGCTGGTTATAGTGTTATATGTTATGGTGATTTTAGTTACCCAGCAAACCGGCATAAGTGCTGCAGTTTTAGAAGATAAAGGCTTCCCTGCAGTAGCCGAAATTATCAGCGGTAAATGGCTTGGCGGCCTGATTGCTTTTGCAGGCATGGCCAGCAGCCTGGGGATATACGCCGCCGTGTTGCTTTCCGTTTCGCGGGTGCCAAAGGTAATGGCTGATGATGATTTGCTGCATAAGGGACTTAACCGCCAGCATCGCCGTTTTCAAACGCCCTACGTGTCAATAATCGTCTGTTCTGTTATTGTAAGCTTGATGACGCTATGGAAATTTGGCGATTTACTGATTATAGACGTAACCGTATACGGCGCCGGCCTTTCGCTCGAATATGTGTCGCTAATAAGACTACGCAGAGCAGAGCCGGATAGACATCGTCCGTTCAAAATCCCGTTAGGCATCCCAGGCTTATACCTCATGATTTTGCTGCCCTTTACCGTTTATTTTGTCGCCTTGTTTGGTGCGTTTTCTTCAGAAGAGCATGCTGTGTGGGCGGCAGTTTTTGCAATTGTGGCACTATCAAGTGCTGAGCTGGTATGGCGCATAATTGTTTGGAGGAAACCGTATCATAAGAACTGAAGAGTCAAGTCAATAGTCTTTAGTCGGAAGTCCTAATTCAATAATCGCCTTTTCGACTTAGGACTCAAGACTTTCGACTCAAGACTAAATTTAATCCTTAGCCGCCGCATCAATATTAATACTCACCTCATCGGCCAGTACCAGGCTGCTGGTGCCTATGCCGTAATCAAGGCGGTTTATTTTGAAGCTGCCCTTAAAGGTTGATGTGCCGTTGGCCTGGGTAAGCGTGAATGGAATATCAACCTGTTTGGTTTTGGCTTTTATAGTCAAATTGAACCGGCCGGTATAGTTGTTGCCGCTTCGGTGACTTATTGATACCGATTTCAGGAAGATTTTTGGATAATTCGTTACGTCGAAAAAATCTTCGCCGTGCAAATGCTCATCGCGACTGGAGTTATCCGTATTTAATGTATTTACATCAACCGAGGCTTCTATGCTGCTGGCAGCCAGATTGGCCGCGTTAAAGTGAATATCGGCCTGTAAACCACTAATGGTGCCATCAACGCCGATGCCCATATTTTTGGTTTTAAAAGCTATGGCAGCACGGGTTACCGTACTATGTACATAGGTAAAAGCGGTCGACGCAACAACAATCAGCAATATGGGCAGCAAAAATTTCTTCATCATACTAATAAACGCATTTTGTTTAGAATGGTTATAAACCAACGCAATTTTTACATTTGATTGAAAAAAGAGAGAAAGGATTAATGAGGGGGTTAGATTTTCGAAGTTTAGGTTACTTTTTCAAGATAATTTCGAGGAACTCGTCGATAGCAATAACATTTACCTTCGGAAAATCTATCGATTTTAAGATTTTGAAATGCTGGTCATTGCTCACAATAAAATCTGCGGCACCAGCTATAGCTGCATCGACATACTTGTTGTCATCAGGGTCTTTGTCAATTAACTTCCATTCAAAGAAGACCTCAACCTTGTTCAGGTTATCAAGGCTCAGCAACATTTCGGCTATGTTGTTTGAAACGGATGCATTTGCTTTACGCTCAATTATTTCAGTATATTCTGATAAGATGTCATTACTAAGCACCAACGTGAATTCGCCGTCCACCAGGGCGTCGAAAATCTTTCGGTAAACTGACTTTGGGGCTATGGAAACTAACAGAACGTTCGTGTCCAATACAACTAGCATGGAGTTATTTCTTTCTTAAATGTTCTTTGGCCCATTCTTCCATCGTTTCGTTGGTCCAGCCATTTTCATCCCACAATTTATCCATTTCGTCGGTTGCACTTTTAGCGAAGTATTTTGCCAGGATATTTTTAATTTCAACCAACTGCTTTTCAGGCAAATTATATTGGAATAACTTCAGCAATTCCAACTGTACATTAGTAAGTTTCCCTACGGCTTCCATTACTTGTTAGTTTATTGTTATTAACAAATATACTATATTTTGATACAAGAAGGATATCCTGCCCAAAGCACAATACCACATGCGGAATCAACGAAATCAGCGAAATCAAAAAAATCCCGGTTAAAACTCCACATGCGCCCGTATCGAAAACACATTTACCGGCCCCCTGTCTTTATTATAAGCCGGGTTTAAAATAAACTGGTAATCGGGTGTTAAAAATAATTTGTGCTGATAAGCATTAACCTTGTAATACAGTTCGGCAATCATTTCGGGCGCGTAGTTCAGCTTGCCATCGCCAATTAAAAAGCCGTAGCCACCTGCCGCCAGGTAATTTTTATGCGGGGCCGATAAGCCATTGCCAACAAAGGCCAATCCAATTTCATCATCGGCCCGTTTCCATGAGGTACCTTTTAGCACCCCCCCGAAGGATATAGAGCGGTCAATCTCGGTAAAAAACCAGGTTTGCGTATGGCCGTCGTTATAGCTGGCTTTGGCAAATACCCCAAAATCCTTACTTAAATATTGGTCGGCGCTTATGCCGAAGCCGTATTTATGCCTGCCGTAAGCCTGCGTGGTATCTACATTTGGCGCGGTTGGGTTTTGGGCGATACTTAAGTTATAATTGCCGAATTTTCCGTTGTTCCTGAAGCCCAGCACACGCAGCGTACCTTTCTGACCGTTTAAAGTATACCGCTTTTCGTACTCCAGGGTTTGCGTATTTGCTTTACCCACTTTGCCGTCCCATATCGATGAGTTGGCTTGTGTAACTACCATGGTGAGCGCAAAGCGCAGTGTCCAGGTAGGCTGACCGAGCTCCGTAACCACACCCATGGTGTAGCCGCGGGTATTGGCGGGATAATCCCAGGCGCCGTTATCCATCAAGGCCCAGTTCATAAACTGTGAGCGCGGGTCGTGACTAAACTGGTTATCATCAAAAAAATCGGCCATGCCAAACTTGCCGGCTGCTATCGAAAAATACCGTTTGCTTTTTAAGCCTGCCAAAACATTGGCATCGCTTTGTATAGTATCCTTTTCAGCTCCCCATTCAAAGTTCTGCTTAAAATATAGCCGGGCGATATAAATTTTAGGTTCGGCAGCTCCTACCCGGAATGTTTCGCCATTCGGAAAACCTGCTATGCCTAAAGTTTTGCTCAAGCCTGCCCCGCCCGAAATTTCAGGATTAAAGTAGGCTTCGGCGCCTTTCCATAACCTGGCAGCCCCAAAAAAGGTAGAGGTAATGGAACTTTGCGTTTCTTCTTTTGTTGCTAAACTGTTAAGCCCTGTATAGTTGGCGCTGAAACCGGGTTTATATTGTGTGATTATGGTCTGCTGAAAGTGGAAGCTAAAGCGTTCCTTTTTTACTGTATCCTGCGCAAATGCGCTGTTTATCCCGGCAATAATTAATAGGTATAGTAGGTATTTCTTCATAAGGGCTGATGCAACATTGTAAATTTTATACAAATCTAATAAAAAATTTAGACATGTCTAAATTTAAATAAATAAATTATCAATTGGCAAGATGCAACAGCTAAATTTGCATCATGTTATCCCTGGATTAAGAAATAAGATAAGCGATCAACACTCCGAATAAAACTGCTCCAGGTAGGCCAGCATAAAATCATGCCGTTGCTGTGCCAGTTGTTTGCTTGTTTCGGTGTTCATTTTATCCTTAAGCAATAGCAGTTTTTCGTAAAAGTGGTTAATGGTGGGCGCTGTCGAGGCCTTGTATTCGGCCTTGGTCATGTTCAGATTTGGCGCCACTTCGGGGTTGTAGAGTTCACGGCCTTTAAAACCTCCATAGCTGAAAGCGCGGGCTATACCTATTGCTCCAATGGCGTCAAGGCGATCGGCATCCTGCACAATATCCAGCTCAATGGATTGAAATTCCTTTTTATCGAAGCCTGATTTAAACGAAATATGCCTGATGATCTGCTGCACATGGCGAATGGTTTCCGCATCAACATTAATGCTGCTTAAAAAACTGCCGGCTGTTTGAGGGCCTATCTCTTCATCACCATTATGAAACTTGCTGTCGGCAATATCATGCAGTAAAGCGGCAAGCTCAACGGTTAGCGCATCGGCTTGTTCGGTTTGGGCAATTAGCCGGGCATTGTTCCATACGCGGTGTATGTGCCACCAATCGTGCCCGCCCTCAGCATCTTTCAGCGTCTGTTTTACAAAGGCTACGGTTTTATCAATCAATACTAAATTGTCCATCATAAATTGAAACGTCTATTAGCACAGGCCTGCGACCTGTGCTGACGGGTGCCGCCCCTTTGGGGCTCGGTGTTTTCCAAGCTCCAACGGAGCGAAATTCACCAGCGCAGGTCGCAGGCCTGCGGTAAAACGCATCCCCAGGTCAATTAATCTGCAATCAGCTCAACCTCGGCAACCGGGCTGAAAAGGTATACCCGTTTCGAGCTTATCTCGGTGCATTTATAGCGCTTCCTCAGCTTTTCCTCTTTCCTGAATATACGGCCGTCCTTCAGCTTAAACATTGCTTTTAAGGGGATCTTCTCAACCGTTGCAACAGCTTCCGACTCCTTTGGCGCATCGTACTTACGCAACGACCGGTACAAATTAAGGTCGGTGCAGCTGGATGCGGCAGGGTTATTCAAATAGCTTGTTATGGCATGTTTAACATCCGCCGGAAAAACCTCTTTCTCAAAAAATGGCTGCATCATCCGCTTAAAGTTCATTTTCCACTCGGTGCCGTGCGGTTTGGCTTTGTGCTTATGTTCGTTCCAGGTATGAAGGTGCGCAAACTCGTGCACGGTAGTTACCAGGAAAGCATAGGGATTTAAATCGAAATTAACGGAAATGCGGTGCCCTTTGCCCGAATGCGGGGGCCGGTAGTCGCCAAATTTTGTGTTGCGGTTGCGCGAAATTTTAAATTCGCATTTAAAGTAGTCGATCCATCGGCCGATGAGCGGGGCAGCATCGGGCGGGAGATACCTTTCTAAAACTTTAACTTTATCCAATTTTTACCTCAATACAAAGATAGTACTTTGAGGTGAAAGGTAAAAGGATGAGGTGAAAGGTAAAAGCTGAAAGCTGAAAGACAAAAAGGCGACGGTTTGTTACATCTGTAACGTACGTTATACCCCTTTACATCCGTTCCAGGTGTTACAGTAAACATTTGTCTGAACCATGATTTATAGGATTTAAAGATTGGCCTGATTAGCTGCAATAATCAAAGGGTGTCAGGCCGGAAATTTGCGATAGGTCACTGTACACTTGTAACATCTGTTATCCCCTATACCAAACGTTCCAGCCGTTCCAAACTCACCATCACGTCATTGCGGGTTTTGGGCTTGATATTTTCCTTGTAACACTTGTAACTCCTGTTATCCCCTATAACAAACGTTCCAGCCGTTCCAAACTCACCGCCTTGTCATTGCGAGGAACGAAGCAATCGCGAACTGTGCAGGGCGAACTGCAAGGTGCAGAACCTTTCATTTCGATAAGCATGGCGTGCGGTTGCCGCGCTGCGCTCGCAATGACAAAATGGAGAAAATGCTGTATCGTCTGTATCGCTATGGTGACTCAGTTGGTGATACAGTAATACAAAAACACTCAAACTTGTCAATGACGCGGTTTTTGGGCTTGATATTTCCCTGTAACACTTGTAACTCCTGTTATCCCCCATAACAAACGTTCCAGCCGTTCCAGGAAGCAGCTTTCTACCTCACAATCAACACCCACCCCGTAAGCTTCGGCGTATTATTTTTTAAGTCGATGATATAATAATAAACCCCTTCGGGCAGCTGCGATCCGCCATAGGTGCCGTCCCAGGCTTTTGAGTAGCCGGTGCTTTTAAATACGTTTCTGCCATACCGGTCAAAAACCTGCAACGAACAATCAGGGTAGGTTACCAGCGCCTCGATATTCCAAAGGTCATTGATACCATCATTATTGGGCGAAAAGGCATTGGGTACGGTCACTTTTTTATAAACCCGGACAAAAACCTTGCTGGTTGCTATGCCGCAATTTTGCGATGTTACGGTAAGAGTGTAGGTAATATCATCCGTCGGGTTGGCCGTTGGCGTAACTGACGATGGGTTATCAAGCGCTGTTGCAGGCGACCATGCAAAGCTGCTAATTTCATCGCCCCCTACGGTACCATTCAGTTTTACCGATTGTCCCTCGAATATCTTTTTATCACCGCCGCCATCGGCCGTGGGAAGCTGCCTTACGGTTACGGTTATTGATTTGGTATCGTCGTTACAGCCATCGTTGCTAACGTTTACAGCGTATGTAGTGGTTTCTAACGGACTGGCAATGGGGTTGGGGATATCGTCATGGTCGAGCCCTGTTGATGGCGTCCATTTGTAATATAAGCCGCCCGATGCTGTTAGCTGTGTTTTATCGCCTGCGCAAATGGGGACGGGGCCGCTTACGCTTGCCACAACTTTGGGCACAACTTTAACCTGCACCTGCACGGGCGCTGCGGGGCAGCCTTTGTCGGACGTGGCAACAACCGTGTAAGTGCCCTGGTTTGCCGGTGTAGCGCTGTTTATTACCAATGGATTTTGCGTAGTAGGCTGCATGCCCGGCCCCGTCCATAAGTAAGTTGCCCCGCCGGTAGCCTCGAGCGTAAGGGGGTAGCCCTCGCAAAAGGTTTTAGGCGGTATGGCCGCGACGACCGGCAGCGGGTTAACCGTGACCGTCAACGGCGTTGAATAAACCCGGCACCCAACCGAGGCAATGTCCGATCCATTGGCAACACCGATGCGGTACTGGTAAATGCCTTTTACAGCATTCTGAAAATCAAGGTCAAGGGTGTTGGTGTTTTTACCCTGGATATCTCCCCAGCCTTGTCCGTTGTAATTTGCCTGCCATTGCAATACGGGACTTGGGCCGGTTACGTCAGCTTTCAGCGAATATTTGGCACTGCCGCCCTCACATAACTCCTGCGTGCCTTGCCCTGTAGATGCCCCAAATCCCGATTGGATAAGCGGTCCGCAAGCGCGAAAGGTGATATCATCCAACGCCAAATCGTTACCGCAGCCGCCGGGGGCATTGTTTATCATTTTTACCACAACTGTGGTTACATTGGCCGGGGTAGTAAAATAGGTGCCGTATTCCTTCCATGTAAATTCGGGCGAGGTGTCGATATCCCCGGTATTATAGGGCTGGTTCAGTTTTAGACCCTCCGGGGTTTCAATAGAAAAGGTGATGTTTGGTTTTGTGGCTGCGCCGCCGCAGGCCGAAGAAAGAATCAGATTACCTATAAATGCAGAGAAGTAATAAGTAGTATTAGGGCATAATTGCCCGGCTTCGGCAGTTTGCGTGTAAAAAAGCCCGGGGTCGTTTGAGGCATTAACAATCATCATGTACCCGTTGGGGTTGCCGGTATGATCGCTTGATACGGTGTGCCAGCTGCGGCCAAAACAGGCATTGGTGCTGGTGGCAATGGTATAACTGCCATCGTTTGGGCAATCGGCGTTATAATAGTTATAGTTGGTTACGCTGGTTGATAACGGCGCGCCGGGGTTGGTGCCCGAGCCGAAATCCTGGTTAATAACCGGGTCGCCAAGGCTGCCTGTACATACCTGTGCGTAGCTTTGCATAGCCACCAGTATACCAATTA
Source organism: Mucilaginibacter sp. (assembly GCF_025359345.1). GTDB lineage: Bacteria > Bacteroidota > Bacteroidia > Sphingobacteriales > Sphingobacteriaceae > Mucilaginibacter. The sequence continues at coordinate 156,691 of NZ_JANYGQ010000036.1, read as the reverse complement.
CAGGTAAAAACAACTTAAGCCAAAACGGTTTCATCAATAACTAAAAGGCGCGAAGCATTGGTTTGAACCTCAAATGTAATTTAATTAGCTAACGCTTAAGGGTTAAATTACAAAAACAAATGGTTTTTTGGCCTTATTGCGCCGTTTGTTCAAACTTGTATCAAATTGTACTGCCTGTATAGCGCCGTTAAGCTGAATCCGGCCGGGAAAATTTAAATTTGTGCCATGATTACATCCACCCAAAATGCCGAACATTATACCTGGGGCAACCAGTGCGACGGCTGGCACCTGTTAAAATCAAACACGCTAAGCGTTATACAGGAACGCATGCCACCCGGCACCGGCGAGCAGCTGCATTACCACCACAATGCCCAGCAGGTATTTTTTATTTTATCCGGGACGGCGACATTCGAAGTTGAAGGGGAAACCAAAACTGTACAGGCAAATGAATCGATCCACATAGCCCCAAACACAAAGCACCGCATATTAAACAATAGCGATGCTGATTTGCATTTTTTAGTAATATCGGAGCCGAAGTCCCATGGGGATAGGGTGAATTTGTGATTTGTTGGAATGTTGTAAAGTTGAAACGTTGTAAAATTGAAAGGTTGTAATGTTGGTGTTTTTAACCTTTCAACTTTACAACGTTTCAACAATCCTTTAAAACCCTAAAGTAAATCCAAAGGATAAATTCTTTAACCCTTTTTGATCCGGGCTGTTTTCAAACATATCGTTGAAGTAGTATTTGGCAAAGATGCCCATATCGCCATAGCCAAAGCGTACAAAGCCACCATAACGGAATTTTGTGAAATGATAGTCGTCATCTATCTTTTGCTTACCGTTTTCCTTGCTTATTTGCTTCACCCGGCCACCCAGCAGCAGGCCACCATCCGGACCGAACACGATATGCGCGCGTTTGCCTTCGTTATTCTCATTGGTGCGGAAATCAAACGATAGCGGGATTCGCAGGTAAGTTGATGAAAACCGGTTTTTGCTGTAGTCGATATTATCGCGGCGATAAGTCAGCACCGGCTGGTTGGGCAGTATGGTGATATCTTCACGCAGGCGGATCAGCGTCCAGTCGAACCCTCCAGACAAGTATATCTTAAAGTTGGGGTTAAACCTTACGCCCATCTGCACCAGGTCGAAACCTACGTTGCTTGTTTTCCACGAGCGGTAGCGCAAAAAGTCGTTTTTAGGCGATAGGGTAAAGCTGCCATTATCAATTAAAGTAGCCAGCCCCAAATCAAACCTCGAGAACGTAATACCGAATGAGAACCGGGGGTACGACCTGTCGTTATAAGTAGTGGTATCTTTCCACCGGTGGGAGTCGTCGTCGCCAACACTTAGCGAGATGTTAACGCTTTTTCTTTTTACAGAATCGGGCACAGCCATGCTGCTGTCCTTTTTAGTTTGTGCAAAAGCACCGAAGATTGCTATACTTAATATTGTAGTAATTATTATGCGTTTCATTTTGTCTGTTGTTAATTTTAGTTGATTTGTTGACTGAGTTGGAATAAGTTGATTGGTTTAAAAGCGGTAATATGTACACTATACCAACTTTATCAGCCACTCACTTAGCCAAACTACTCACTTCTGCTTTATCCTTTTTAAATTTTAGTATCCCCAGGTTAACCGCCGTAACGTTCGATCCATCGTCATCATTCGAATCGGTAAACTCAATTATTTTATCTTTTCTTTTGTCTACGGCAGCAATTACCGTGTTCAGAAAGCCGCCAATGCCATGTGCTTTATGTTTTGGCCTTGCCGATGCAATACTTAGTTTATCTACAATATTTGGCATCGCTGCGGCTATTACCGGTTTAATGGTAGCGGCCACGGGCATATCTACCGTTTGCGGCGCAGTTTGCGTTTGCCAGTCTGGCGCTTCGGGCGAAATTACTTCTTTTGGTTGTACTGCTGCTATTATTTGTTGTTCATGCGGTTGCGCTGCATTTACATTTGCCGGCACAGTTTCAGGCGCAGTGCTTGTAACCGCAGTTTCCGTGCTTGTTTTTACAGGTTTTACCTGTGCCATTCGGTTAACCGGTGCAGGTGCAACTGCAGGTGTTTGCGCTATACCTTGTTGTTGGGGTATTGCCGGGCTTGGTTTAATAACCTGCGGCGTTACCTGTGTTTTAGCAATTTCGTGGCTAGCAGAAGGCTTAACGGCTGTTTTCTGCGGGATAAACAATACCCCTGAAGCTACCAAAACAAGTACGCTTGCGGCTATACTTAACCATGGCAACAATACAGCATAACGGCGTTTGCCATGCAGGCCCTCAACAATACCGTCCCATACCTGGCTGGTAGGTGCGGCCTCAAAGTTTTCAAGCTTCGAGCGAAACAGCGTATCAAATTCTTTATCCTGCATATCCATATCGTTTACCTTCCATTTTTACTATTTGTTCTTTTAATACCGACCGCGCCCTTGATAGTTGCGATTTTGATGCCCCCTCGCTTATCCCGGTTATTTCAGCTATTTCGCGGTGCGAGTAGCCTTCAATGGCGTATAAGTTAAATACGATGCGGTAACCCGGCGCCAGTTGCTGTATCAAAGCCATCAACTCATTAGCGGCCAGCGTTGACGTGGCCTGTGCATCAACCGATGTATGCCCGGCAGCATCCTCAATATCAACCAGCTGCACCATTTTATGATATTTGCGGTAGTACTCTATCGAACTGTGTACCATTATCCGCCGTATCCATCCTTCAAACGAGCCTTCTCCACGGTAGTCTTCTATCTTGTTAAAAACTTTAATAAACCCATTTTGCAGCATATCCTCGGCTTCCATACGATCGGTTGCGTAGCGTAAACAAACCCCAAGCATTTTCGAAGCAAATTGTTTGTAGAGCATTTCCTGGGCTTTACGCTCATTTGCCTTACATCTTTTTACCAGTTCGTCAATAGTATATTTTGGCTCCAAAAACATCATTTAAAGGTAAGATGAAAAGGGTTGCGAAATGGTTGCACGGGATTAAAAATAAATTTAATAACTTGCTTTACATCTACAAATACAATTATGAAAACTGCATACCTAACCTTCACCTTAATCTTATCGCTAATAACGTCCATCATCGCGCAGCAAAAAACATTTGACAACTACATCCTGCTAAAGCCCGACCGCGTTTTTGACGGGCAACAAATGCATGCAGGCTGGTGGGTTTTAATAAAAGGCAGCCGCATTGAGGCCGCCGGCGAGCCCAACGGCATAACAGTGCCTTCATCAGTAAAAATTATCGAACTAAAGGGCCAAACAGTAATGCCGGGCATGATTGAAGGGCATTCGCATTTATTCCTGCACCCCTATAATCAAACCTCGTGGAACAACCAGGTCCTCAACGAAAGCCGGGCCGAACGTACAGCACGCGCCGTTAACCACGCAAAAGCTACGCTGATGGCCGGCTTTACAACCGTACGCGATTTAGGCACCGAAGGAGCAGCTTATGATGATGTAGGCTTAAGGGATGCTATCAAAAAGGGTGTTATTCCAGGTCCGCGTATGTTGGTTGCTACCCGAGCCATTGTAGCTACCGGCAGCTATGGGCCTAAAAGCAACGTTGCCGAAGCCAGTGTAATTACAGGCGGCGAGGAAGCAGACGGTATTGATGGTATCACCCGGGTAGTGCGGTCGCAGATTGGCCATGGGGCCGATGTGGTAAAACTTTATGCCGATTATCGCTGGGGCGAAAACGGCACCAGCCAGCCCACTTTTACCGAAGCCGAATTGAAAATAGCAGTTGAGGTTGCCAAAAGCAGCGGCCGGATAGTGGCCGTGCATTCGGGAACGGAAGAAGGTATGCGACGTTCCATTGCCGCGGGCGTAACAACAATTGAGCATGGCGATGGCGGCACACCGCTATTATTTAAGCTAATGAAGGAAAAAGGCATAGCCCTGTGCCCCACGCTTGCAGCAACCGAAGCCATATTTACCTATGCAGGCTGGAAAAAAGGAACCGACCCCGAACCTGAAAGCGTTACCCATAAGCGCGAGATATTTAAAGAGGCAATGCAGGCCGGCGTAATTATTTGCATGGGTGGCGATGTCGGCGTGTTTGCCCATGGCGATAATGCCCGCGAAATGTTGCTGATGGTTGACTATGGGATGAAGCCAATTGACGTGCTAAAATCGGCTACAAGTGTAAATGCGACAGTTTTTCAATTAAATGCCCTCGGGAATATAAAATCCACCTATATTGCGGATATTATTGCCGTTGATGGTAACCCTGCCGAAGATATAAAAGCAGTGAAACAGGTGAAGATGGTGATGAAGGACGGGGTGATTTATTGAGAGAAGAGCCAGGAACCAAGAGTCAAGAATCAAGAATCAAGACAAAAAAATCGATGGGCAGATGTGTGAGCATAGCGCCTTTGGGATGAAGCCATCCTGCTGTCGCTGAAGCTAACGTCGGCAATTAATATAGGTAGCAGCAACGATCATTGCCGTCACTTTTAAGTGACGGACCGTAAAATAAGTTGACAAGGGCTTTAGCCGAAAAAATAGACGCGCGACGATTTGATTTTCCAGATTAATATCATCCGTTATAATAAACCAATTATGAATAAATCATACTTAAACACGCTGCTCGCTAGTGCATTTTTTTGCCTGGCTACTGTTATTAGTGCAAAAGCACAGGATGTAGTTATCCCCATTGAAACAAAAGACAATGCCCTTGTTTTACAGGTAACCCCGGATAAGCTACTGAACATGGTTTATTTTGGCAGCAAGCTTACCGATAAAAACGAATACGGCGCTATTGCCAAAATGTACAACTTTAGCGGTACCATAGGCAGCTATAATAACGCCTACACTTCTTCCGGCACGCGCAACCTGCTGGAGCCGGCCATAGCAGTAACTCATGCTGACGGTAATAAATCGTTAGATCTGAAATACGTTAATCATACTGTAACTAAAATTAATGACGATGTAAGCCTGCTGAGCATTAAGCTGAAAGATTCGGTTTATGATTTTGAGGTTACACTTAATTACCAGACCTATTATAACGAAGATGTAACCGAGCAATGGAGCGTTATCACCCATCACGAAAAAAAGGACGTGGTGCTTAATAAGTACGCTTCGGCCAATCTTTGCATAAAAGCCGGCGGATATTGGCTTAAGCATTATCACGGCGACTGGGCGCAGGAAATGCAGCCCGAAGAAGAGGCCCTTAACCATGGCATAAAAACCATCGACTCGAAACTTGGTACCCGCGCAGATTTGTTTGAACCGCCCGTATTCATGGTATCATTAAACAAGCCCGCCGGCGAGGATGAAGGCGAAGTAATGTATGGCAACCTTGAATGGAGCGGTAACTTCCGGATTGATTTTGAAGTCGACCCGGCGAATAACCTGCGGTTGATAGCTGGTATAAATAACTTTGCTGCCGACTATGTATTAAAACCCGGCGTTGAGTTTACCACTCCAAAGTTTGTTTATACCCTTAGCAGCAAAGGCAAGGGCGAAGCCAGTCGCAACCTGCAAAGCTGGGCACGTAATTATAAGATTGTTGACGGCAACGGGCCGCGGTTAACGCTGCTGAATAACTGGGAATCGACCTATTTTGATTTTAACGAACCAAAACTGGCCGGGCTTTTAAAGGACACTAAAAAACTGGGCGTTGATATGTTCTTACTTGATGATGGCTGGTTTGGTAACAAATACCCCCGCAATGGCGATCATGCCGGCCTGGGCGACTGGCAGGTAAACAAAGCCAAACTGCCTAATGATATTGCCTACCTTGTAAAGGAAGCCAAAGCCAACGACGTGAAATTCGGGATATGGATTGAGCCGGAAATGGTTAACCCCAAAAGCGAATTGTACGAAAAGCATCCGGATTGGGTAATAAAACAACCACAGCGCCCCGAACTTTACATGCGCAATCAACTGGTGCTCGATTTGACCAACCCAAAAGTGCAGGATTTTGTATTTGGTGTGGTAGATGACTTATTTACCAAAAACCCGGAGTTGGCTTATATTAAGTGGGATTGTAACTCCATTATTTTTAACGCATACTCGGCATATGAGAAAAATCAATCGAATTTTTATACCGACTACGTTTTCGCCTTATATAAAGTACTCGACCGTGTGCGGGCCAAATATCCTAAAGTGCCGCTGATGTTATGCTCAGGCGGCGGTGGCCGGGTTGATTATGGCGCACTAAAATACTTTACCGAATACTGGCCAAGTGATGATACAGAGCCTGTAGAAAGGATATTCATCCAATGGGAAAATTCCTATTTCTACCCGGCCCTAACCAGCTCAAACCACGTTACCGACTGGGGCAAGCAGCCGATCAAATTCAGGGTTGATGTGGCAATGATGGGCAAGCTGGGCTTCGACATTGTGATAGGCAAGCTAAAACCTGATGAGCTGGCATTTTGCCAGAACGCAGTTGCCACCTACAAACAATTCAGCGATGAGATATGGCACGGCGACCAATACCGCCTGCAAAACCCGCGCGAAAATGATGTGGCATCCATCATGTATGTAAACCCTGCAAAAACGTCGGCGATAATGTTTAACTACCTGGTAAGCACAAGATACCATGCTGGCTCAAGCGCTATAAAACTTAAAGGATTAAACCCGGATAAAATGTATACACTTAGCGAGCTGAATGTTTTCCCGGGCAGAAGATCAACCATTGCCGAGGCTAATTACTCAGGGAAATTTTTGATGACGGTTGGGGTGAATCCTGATGTAAGAGATGGAAGGGCAAGCGTATTGATTGCCGTGAAGGAAACAAAGTGATATAGACACAATTACAACCCTTATGTAACGTACCCGGCTTAATCAACCATCATGAAAAACAACATGTGGTTTTTTGACCGTTTTTTAGAGCTAAAATAGCAGCCGCTATTATAAATGCGCTGGTTATTTTATATTAAAATTCCTTATGCAACAAATGTTACCAAACATCCATTTTGTTGTACCCACCTTTGTATTATCAAATATTCAAAAAGGACAAAATGGACATCATTTCGCAATTAATAACATTACCCGGAACGGTAATAGTAGATGTAAGAACGCCGGCAGAATTCAGCGCCGGGCACGTGGCAAAAAGTGTAAACATTCCGCTGCCTGATTTGAGCAATCACCTTAATGAATTTAAGGAAATGAAGTACATTATATTTTGTTGCGCCTCGGGCGTGCGGAGCCTAAAGGCCAGCCAGCTGTTAAAACAACACAATATTGGTTGTTATGATGGCGGCACCTGGGTAAACATTGATAAATTTTTAAACAACTAAATATGGGCCTGGTAGAAAAAATAAAGCAGTTTTTTAAGATTGGCAACGGTGTTAATATCGGCGAAATATTAGCCGCCGGCGCCAAGGTTGTCGACGTGCGAAGCCCCGGTGAATTTGCCGGCGGGCACCTCAGGGGCTCGATAAATATTCCCTTGAATATGTTGCACGACAAAACGGGCAAATTAAAAAAAGAAGATGTGATTGTAACCTGTTGCGCCTCGGGCATGCGGAGCCTTTCAGCAAAAGCAATATTGCTGTCAAACGGGTATAAGCATGTTTACAATGGCGGCAGCTGGCACAATTTAACCACCTACGTAAAATGAATACGATAAAACAACGGCTTTTTACAAACTGGCACTTTGCCCGCGTTTTGCGCCTGGCATTAGGTTTATTTATGGTTTTTTGGGCAATACAAGCCCATGATTGGGGTCTTGGCGCAATTAGCGGCTTGTTTGTTTTTATGGCCCTTTCAAACACAGCCTGCTGCGGTGCGCAGGGATGTAAAATTTAAAATAGCGATAAGCGTCAACTGCCTGACGCATTAACAGTAAAATATTAACATTTATAACTAATAATATGAACACAGAACACATATACGAGGTTGAGTTAGCATGGACAGGCACCCGCCTGGGCACACTTAGCTCACCCGAACTTACAGATAAACTGGATGTGGCAACACCGCCGCAATTTGCAAATGGGATAGAAAAAGTATGGTCGCCCGAGCATTTATTTACCGCGGCAGTAAACAGTTGCCTGATGACTACATTTTTGGCGATTGCAGAAAATTCAAAACTTGAGTTTGAAAGCTTCACTTCCACTGCCCTCGGTAAACTGGAGATGGTTGAAGGGAAATACCTGATGACCGAAGTAACCTTAAAACCAAGGCTTACCATCATTAACGAAGACGTGAGGGACAGGGCAATACGCGTACTTCAAAAGGCGGAAGCAGCGTGCCTGGTATCAAATTCGATAAAATCTAAAATTGTTTTTGAACCCGAGGTGACGGTTAAAGTACCGGAGGCGGTATAGTGTCAACGATTTCGATGCTTTTATTCTAAAGGATGATGATTCCCTGCCACAGAATTATCATCCTTTTTTTGTGCGCGAATGTTTGTACAGTTTAACAGCAAACATTAGTACCACCGCCAGGCCAACAAGGCCAACAAGGCCATAGATCCAGTTCACAGCATCCTTTAGTACAGCTAAAAACACTATTGCAAACAGGAACAGCGTAGCCACTTCGTTCCATAAACGGAGCTGGGTTGATGTCCATTTATAAGTCCCGGCCGCCATCTCTTTCATTTTATTCTGGCAGATGTAGTGATATATTATTAAACCCACAACAAAGCCCAGTTTTATATGCATCCATGGCTGCTGCAGCCAGACTGGCGCGAGGTATAGCATGGTTATACCCGCAGCCAAAACAATAAACATTGATGGTACCGTGATAATGTACCACAGCTTGCGCTCCATTATTTCAAACTGTTTTGACAGGATGGTGCGATCAGGCTCGGGCTTTTCCTGCGCCTCGGTATGGTAAATAAACAGGCGCACCATATAAAATAGCCCCGCCATCCAGCAGACTACAAAAATGATATGTATGGAAAGAATGTATGGATACATAACGTCGAGCCCCCTAACCCCCTAAAGGGGGAATTTTTGAGTTGCAGCTATTTTACCCCACCTGCTATTCGCTCCCCCTTTAGGGGGCTGGGGGGCTTAGCTATATTCTTTTATCAATTCCACCGCATACTTCACATTATCAAACGGGATATCGGGCATAATGCCGTGGCCAAGGTTAAAAATAAACCCTTTTTCACCCTTCATCCGGTCGAACAGTTTATGAATACGGTCTTTAATTACTTTTTTATCGGCATATAAAATATGCGGATCAAGATTGCCTTGTACCGCTATGCCTTCGGGTAAACGTTTTTTAATGTCGAGCAAATCAACATTCCAGTCGATGGAGATCACATCCGGTTTTGCTTCGGCCATCAATGGAGCAAAAACTGAACTGCCTTTGCAAAACGATATTACCGGGATGTCCTTACGATTTAGCTTACTTATAATCTCGCAGATATAACGGTGCGAAAACTCTTTATAATCATCCCAGGCCAATGCCTGCGCCCAGCTGTCGAATATCTGTACGGCATTTACTCCGGCTGCAATCTGCAGATTTAAATAATCTGCTGTTACTGTCGCAATTTTTGCCAATAGTTGATGGGCTAGTTCAGGCTCGTTGTGGAGCATTAACTTAGTCAGCTTAAAATCTTTCGACGAGCCGCCTTCTACCAGGTAGCTCATCACCGTGAACGGAGCCCCGGCAAAACCTATCAATGGGATGCTGCCGTTAAGTCGTTGCTGTATCACTTTAATAGCGTCGGCTACGTACTGTAACCTGTCGCCCACATCGGTTTGCAGGTTATCTACATCCGCTTTGGTGCGTACAGGGTTTGCAAACTTTGGACCAACGTTTTGGGCAAAGCTTAAATCGCCGCCCATGGCTTCGCCGGTAACCAATATGTCCGAAAATAAGATGGCTGCGTCAATCCCCAGCAAATTAACCGGCAACATGGTAACGTCGGCGGCAATTTCGGGCGTTTTGCACATCTCTAAAAACGAATATTTGTTTTTAATGTCCCAATACTCCTTCATAAAACGACCAGCCTGGCGCATCATCCATACCGGCGGGCGTTCAGTGTTTTCAGAAAATGCTGCTTTTATAAATAACGAATCTCTCATAATTTGGAAGAGAGTCAAGAATCAAGATTTAACTTTTCCTGGTTCCGGCTATTTAAACTTGCTCTGTTTAATGTAGTTATCTTATTTTGTATCAACAGCAAGGCTCTTTTTATCTTGATTCTTAACTCTTGATTCCTGGTTCTATTTATTGTTTTTCTTCAATTCCTGCCGAAGGCGCTCAATCACATCCTTCATTTTGGCATTTATATCTTCTGTGTGTTTTTCAGTGAGTTGTATATAAGCGCCCGCCTTTTCAAAATTACCCTGCCTTATGCTAATGTTGGCTACATGCACCAGTGCTGCCACGTGGTCATTCACAGACCGAAGCGGGTATTGTGCCGCTACTTCGTAATGTTTTTCGGCATCCTCAAAATCCTGCTTTTGCAGGCAAACGCCACCCATTAAAAACTCGTAGTAGCCGCGGCGCTTTCTGCTGAGCCAGCGGGGGTTAAAAATCTCCAGCAGGGTTCGTTCTGCTTTGTCGTATTCTTTATGGTGAAAGTACTTCGCAGCCACAATCAATGTTCCCTGCCGTATGTAATCCCAGGCCAGCAGCACAATCAGTAACATGGCAAACCACGCAAACTCATACATGTGCCGGTAGGCCAGCAACATCAGCGACAAAAAACACAGTGTGCCGATAAATAAGCGTGTCCGGTTTGTAAACATTAATGATGCGTATCGGTAAACTTATAACCTACTCCACGGATTGAATGGAAATAAACCGGATTTTTAGGATCTGGTTCAAAATACTTGCGGAAGGTAAGGATAAAGTTATCGATGGTGCGGGTTGAAGGGTAAACGTCGTAATTCCAAACTGTTTCCAATATCTGCTCGCGCGATACTGCATCATTACGGCGCTCAATCAGCAACTTCAGCAGCATGGTTTCCTTTTTGGTTAAAGGGGTAATAGAACCATCCTCGTTCACTAATTCAAATGAGTTAAAGTGAATAGTTTTTTCGCCAATTTTGTAGCTGTTAAACTCTTTAAGTTCTTCGCCTTTTAAGCCGCGTTTTACCAGGTTGTTAACCCTTAAAATCAATTCTTCAAGGTTAAACGGTTTGGTAAGATAATCATCGGCACCTTTTTTAAGGCCGGCAATTTTATCCTCGTTGGTGTTTTTTGCGGTAAGGAACATGATAGGCACTTCCGAGTTTTCAAGGCGAATGGTTTCGGCAACCACAAAGCCGTCAATCTCGGGCATCATAACGTCAAGTATTACCAGGTTAAAGCGCTCTTCTTTAAATATTTGTAATGCCTTTTTACCATTGTGGGCCGTTGATACCTTATACCCTTCAAGCTCAAGGTTAAGCTTAATAGCCTCGAGCAAATGGTCTTCGTCTTCGGCTAATAAAATTCTTTTTTTAGTTTGCATGATATGATTCATTTACAAATTGATTTGACACTACTTAGTATCGGTTATTCAAAAACCACTTCAAATATACTACCTGCCGGTCGGTTATCCTTCACTTTTATGCTCGCCCGGTGTTTGTCAAGCACTTCTTTTACAATGTACAGACCTAAACCTGTTCCTTTTGTGTTACGGGTATCTTCGCTGCCCACGCGGTAGAATTTATCGAAAATACGATTTTTTTCATGGTCGGATATACCTATCCCATGATCGGCTACCTCTAAAAATACTTTTCCTTCTTTCGAAAACAGCTTTACGCCCACCGTTTCACAGGGGCCTGAATATTTTATAGCATTCTCAACCAGGTTGGTAACAACTGACGTAAGCGCAAATTTATCGCCGGTTATTTCAATTTTCGGTTCTATTTCGGCATCAATAATTTGTTGCGTGCCCTCGCATTTGGTTATCTGCAAGCGGTTAACAATACTATCCACCAAAACCGAAAGATTGAATTTATCCTTAGGAAACGAATAACTGCGGTTATCAATTTTTGATGCCAGCAGCATATTTTCCACCATATCATCCAGCCGCTCTATATCCATCAGTGCCTTGCCGATAAAATTCAGTGTTTGTTCTTTCGACAGGTCACGTTTTTGGATGGTTTGCAAAAGAATCTTGATAGATGCCAGTGGTGATTTCAATTCGTGTGTTACGGATAGCAGGAAGTTTTTCTTCTGCTCCTGCAGCTTGCGTTCCTTGTTAATTGACTTATGCAGCGAATACGCCCCCACAAAAAACACGAATATAAAAACCGAGCCCTCGCCCATTATCATACCGATATCGCTTGGCATATGCTTTGCCAGCAGGTAGCCCCACCAAATCAACTCCGCTAGTGCGTAAGTGATCAATGCATAAAATATTACGAATGTTCTTCTCATGCCCCTCTGACTCCCCGCTAGCCAGCGGGGAGGACTTTATTTTATTGAATATAAACTTTACCCTCCGGTTCTCCCTTTAGGGGATTAGGGGGCTGTACTTCTGAATACAACTTCCAAACTATCAAATATAGCACGTTTTGCTTTCTCTAAATCAATTTTGCTGTGCGCTGATGATATAAAACCAACCTCGTAACCGCTTGGACCCAAATAAACTCCACGGTTTAGCAGTTCGCGGTGCAGCTTTTTAAATTTCTCCATACTGGCTGCGTCAATATCATCGGCCGAGCGAATAGCTTCTTTATCGGTAAACGCGAACCAGAAAATTGAGCCGATGGTAAATACCTTGAATTTATAATTACGAGCGGTAGCAAAACGCTGTATGGCCTCGGTAAATTCTTCGGTTTTTTTGTTGAGGTCGCGGTAAAAGCCCATACGCAGCAGCTCGCTTAACTGGGCAATGCCCGCACCCATTGCAACCGGGTTTCCGGATAATGTACCAGCCTGGTAAACACCGCCATCCGGCGAAATATGTCCCATAATCTCAGCTGATGATCCATAACAGCCTACAGGCATGCCGCCGCCAATTATTTTGCCGTAAGTAAGTATATCCGGTTTAATTTGGTAATGCCCGGCAGCGCCTTCAAAGCCAAGGCGGAAACCCGAAATCACCTCGTCAAATATCAATAGGGTGCCGTTTTGCGTACATATCTCGCGCAGGAATTGCAGGTATTCTTTTTCCTGCAGCAACAATCCATTATTTGCCGGTACCGGCTCAATGATTACTGCTGCTATTTGATCTTTAAATTCGTCGAAAGCTTTTTTAAGGGCTTCCTTATCGTTCAATGCAACAACAACGGTTTCATCAGCAAATGATTTGGGTACACCTGCAGATGATGTTTCGCCAAAGGTTACCAAGCCCGAGCCTGCTTTAACGAGCAGCGAATCGGAGTGGCCATGGTAGCACCCCTCGAATTTTAATATTTTGTCGCGTTTGGTATAGCCGCGGGCAAGCCTTATGGCCGACATCACCGCTTCAGTACCTGAACTTACAAAACGCAGCTTTTCAATAAATTTGTTGTTTTTTACAATCAGCTCAGCCAGTTCATTTTCCAGGGCGGTAGGTGCGCCAAACGACATGCCGTTTTGCATTACCTCAATTACCTTTTCGCGAACTTTTGCATTGTTGTGCCCAAGGATAAGCGGCCCCCATGAGCAGCAAAAATCAATAAACTGGTTGTCGTCGGCATCCCATAAATGGCAGCCATCGCCCTTTTTAATAAAAAGCGGCGTGCCATGCACTGATTTAAACGCCCTTACCGGCGAGTTAACCCCACCCGGAAAAAAGGTCTTCGCCTTTGCAAACAGTTCCGCCGATTTATCCCGGCAGATATCAGGTTTGCCTGTAGTAGCCGCCGGCTCATTCCCTTCTGATGTAAACTTCTTTTTTATTGAATCAAACATGTTTTTTTAGCTGAAAGCTGAAAGCAAAAGGCTTAAAGCTTCTTTATTATACGTTTATCCGAAAAGCTTTCGGCTTTCGCCTTTAAGCTTTCACCTCCTCTAAATCCATTTATTTTCCAGCACCTCTTTAGCATGATACGTTAATATCGCACTAGCGCCTGCCCGCCGTATGCCCATAAGCACCTCGGTTATGGCTCGTTGCTCATTCAGCCAGCCTTTTTGCACGGCGGCCTTTATCATGGCGTATTCACCACTCACATTATACGCCGCAACCGGCAATTCAGTATTGTCCTTTAATAATTTTATTACGTCGAGGTACGCAAGGGCAGGTTTTACCATTAAGAAGTCGGCGCCTTCCTGTTCATCTAAAGTGGCCTCAATTAATGCCTCGCGCTGGTTGGCGGGGTTCATCTGGTAGGTTTTTTTATCGCCGAATTTTGGCGCCGAATTCAAGGCATCCCTGAAAGGCCCGTAAAAAGCGCTGGCGTACTTTGCCGAATACGACATGATAGATACGTTTGTGAACTTATTGTCGTCCAATACCTTGCGGATATAGCCCACACGGCCATCCATCATGTCGCTTGGTGCTATAATATCCGCCCCGCATTGGGCGTGGGCAAGCGCCATTTTGCCAAGTATTTCCAACGTTTCGTCGTTCAATATCTCGCCATTCTCCACAATGCCATCATGACCATCGCTGCTATAGGGGTCCATGGCAACATCAGTTATCACACAAGCTTCCGGGAAATTCCTTTTTACTTCGCGGATAGCGCGCAGGTACAGGCTTTCCTCGCGGTGGCTTTCGGTGGCGTATTTATCTTTTAATGATTCTTCAATATTCGGGAACAGGTCGAACGATGTTAACCCCAGCTTTAAGCAGCTTTCTATTTCCCGCAGCAAATTATCAATCGAATACCGGTAAATACCGGGCATTGATGCCACTTCGGTTTTTTGAAAAGTACCATCAACTATAAATAGTGGAAATATAAGGTTAGCCGCGCTGATGTGCGTTTCCTGTACCATTTGGCGTATCGCTTCGCTTTTGCGGTTTCTTCTTGGTCGTTGTAACATTTCTTATTTCAACATTTTTGGACGGGCAATCTCCACCCTGCCTTTTGGGAATCCCAAAGTTAGGGAAACTGCGACAATTATGGGCGATGTTATAGGTTTAAAGAAATTTTATGTCTTATAAATGATGTTTTGCAGAAATATCATTCAAAATGCTATTAATAAGGCGTTTAAAATATTAAATGTTATTATTTTTACTACACCTTTATTAAAATAACGTGAGAAAAAACACCATTGCACTTTGCATCGCCCTGTTGTGCCTGGCTGTTACAGCCTGTACACACGTCAACGATCCGGCACCCGGAATCAAGAAAACTATTGTATTAGCACCTTTAAATAACCCTTATGAAACCAATGTGGGCATATATAACGGGGCCGATGCAAGTAACCACGTATCGCCCGAGGAGCCTTTGTGTGCCTGGACTATCGGCGGGTTGCCGATAACCGTGCGAAACCTGTTGAAATTCGATATCAGTAAAATACCTGCCACCGGCAGCATAGTATCTGCACGCCTTATTTTATATGCCGATACTATTCCGCTGAATGGCGATTTAGTGCATGCAAACTATGGTACTGACAATAGCATTGTTATTCAACAGGTTGCCGAAACGTGGAACACAGCAACTGTAACCTGGTTTAACCAGCCTGGCGCCCTTTCAGCAAACCAGGTAACTATACCCAACACATTTCAGCCTTTCGGAAACCTGGATGTCGACGTAAAAGACATGGTTAGTGCAATGGTAAGCAGCGGAAATAATTATGGGTTCAAATTATCGCTCCGTAACGAAGTAATTTACACCAGCCGCATTTTTTGCTCCAGCTATTATCCGGATACGTCAAGAAGGCCAAAGCTGATGATTACGTATAAATAGTTTATAGTCCATAGACCATAGTCGATAGTCCATGGTTAAGTATTGGAGTTTAAAATCTATGGACTATTGCCTATGGACTTTCTTGTCAGCACCTGTGACTTAAACAAATAGTCCCGAACACCGCTTCGGCAAGCCCGGTTTCATCGGGTGAGTACGGCAGGGTATATTTTACGCCCATTTCGTCCAGTTTCTTGCCGGTGGAAACGCCAATGGCAATAATCTTTTGATCAGGGTCCAGCAGGTTATCTACAAAGTATGCCTCAACGTTTGATGGGCTGGTAAATACCATTATCTCAGCGCCGCTGCGCTGCACATTGTCTTCCAATATGGTTTCGTAAACTGTAAGGTCGATGATTTTTGTATCGGGCGATAAGGCCTGCTGTATGCTTCGCATTGAGTTCTCGGCAGAAGGGAACACCACAGTTTTGCCGTTGGCCAGTTCAGCAAATTCGGCTGCAACATCGGCAGGGTCAATACCATCACCAGTATAGTCAACAAAAAAACCTTTGCGCCGCAGCATATCTTCCGAGCCGCTGCCCATTACGCCAAATTTTACTTTTTTAGGTAATACCGGGTCTAGCTGGAAAAAATATTCCACTGCGTTTTTGCTGCTGAAAAATATCCAGTCGGCATTTTTCAAAATATAGCTGTCGAGTTTGGTAATTACGGCCACTGTGCGGATAAGTGAACGCGCCTCAACCTCGATATCGTGTTTCTCCAGCGCTTTGCGGAAATAGCTGTTTTCAGAAAGCTCGCGCGATATAAAAACCTTCATCGGGAACTTACGGTCGGCACTGAAGAACAATGCTACTTTTTGAGCCAGCCCTTCAGTTGTAGGGGCTTCTAAAAATAACCTGTCGGGGAATTCCTCGCTATCATCTGCCTTCGAGGTAAACACCTGGTACACGCCATCTTCTTTACGGCAGTAGCAGCCCAGGGGTAAATGGCAGCCGCCGCCAAACAGTTTCAACACGGTACGCTCAACGGCCAGTTCCTCCGCAACATCGGGATGGTTTAACGGCTGCAGGGCTTCAAATATTTCTTTGTCGCTTTCGCGGACTTGTATAGCCAGTGCACCTTGTGCCGGTGCAGGAATAAGTTCCGTTGGCGTTAGCTCTTCTACATAAAAATCGCTCAAGTCCAGGCCAAGCCGGCTCACACCTGCTTTTGCCAGCATGATGGCATCATAATTTTCTTCGCGCAGTTTGTTTACACGGGTAGGCACGTTGCCACGCAGATCAATAATATCTAAATCAGGGCGATAGGCCAGCAATTGCGCCTTGCGGCGGTTTGACGAGGTGCCTACAATACCACCGTATTTAACCGACAGTTTTTGGTGCACATCAACACAATCTTTCAGTATCAGCAGTAGTTCAGCGGGGTCTTCCCGTTCTGAAACTGCTGCGATAATGAGTCCCGGAGGGTTTTCGGTAGGCAGGTCCTTGTGCGAGTGAACCGCAAGATCAATAGTACCTGCCAATAATTCTTCTTCAAGTTCTTTGGTAAAAAAACCTTTACCTTCCAGCTTATCAAGGCTAAGGTGAAGGATGCGGTCGCCCTGTGTTTTGATGATTTTAAGTTCAACATCAATATTAAGCGCGGCCAGGCTGTCTTTCACAAAGTTTGCCTGCCAAAGCGCCAGGTCACTGCCGCGGGTTCCTATAATAAGTTTTCTGTCCAAAGGGCTATAGTGTTTGCATTGCAAATTTAACTTTTTGCGGGATGTTAAAGCACACCAATTTAACGAATTAATTCAAATTGCATGAGGATGACGGGGAGAGGTTATTTGTCTGAACTGTAATTTGCTTGATTTGGGGATGCCTATCGCTTCGATTTGAGATATCATTCTGCACCAACCATCCATCAATCCTTTAATCAGATGAATCCAGGTTTAGACAAAAATGCGTTAAGGATGGAAGTGGATACCGGCCCTGAGCCTAAGGCCTTGAAGGCGTATGAACGTACAGCCTGGCCGCAGGCAACGCCCAGCTAGTTATTATTGATCAGTATATCCTTCGCCATTATCATAGGCACGCTGATATATTTTTTCTCCATATAGTTGATCACCTTTTCCAGTATCTCCCGGCTGGCCTGGTCCATGCCCTGCACTTCTTCGGCAAAAACGGAGTTGATTGCGGTGTTGCGGATTTCCTTTATTTTTTCGGGAACCTGGCGCATCGCCAGCTCAATACGGCGCTGCTTAAGCTCCAGCAAAAAGCCGTTTATATTTTCGTCGATAATGGCTTCCGCATGGGTAAGTTCTTCGTAACGTTCCTGCAGGTTCTTTTTAGCCACTTCATTTAGCGAGTGCACCTCGATAAAGTTTACCGGGAATTGCAGCAGCACATCCGGGTGGGTATCGTTAGGCACGGCAAGGTCGACTATGGTTTTACGGTCGGTGTCGCCGTTTAACAGGCCTTTATAAATCTCGGGAGTGATGATGGGTTCGGTTGACGAGGTGCAGGTTATGATGGCATCGAAGCCTTTGTCGTACGTTTTTAATGCTTCCAGGTTAAAAGCTTCGCCGCTTAAATCGGCAGCCAGCTGGGTGGCATTGGCAACAGTTCGGTTAAAAACTGCAAAGTTGGTAAACTTATGCTTTTGCAGGTACTTCGAAATGTTGCGGTTGGTTTCGCCGGCGCCAATAATCAGCACGCGGGCGTTGGTGCAAAGCTTCATGTCCTTCAACTTGCGATAGGCCAGCGAGACGACAGAAATAGGGTTCTTCGAAATATTGGTATGGGTATAAACTTCTTTCGCTGTTTTAACAATACAGTTCATAAACATGCGCAACCCGTCGCCGGTAAGGCCTGCTTCTTTGCAGTTTTCGTAGGCTTTGCGCAGTTGGGCTAAAATTTCTTTTTCGCCAACTATAAGGCTTTCGAGCGAGCAGGAGGTGCGCAGCAAATGTTCAAGCGCTTCGCGGTCTTCATAAATAGATGCCGCATCTAAAAAAGTACCGGTTGATATCGGGCATAGGCCCATATCAATGGCATCCATAAATTGTTTGGCGAAAGCTTTGTCGACCACCTGCTGGGTAAGCATCACAAACTCAACGCGGTTACACGTGGCCAGGTAAAAAATTTCGGAAATACCGAATTGCGATTTTACTCTTTGCAGTTTATCTGTTAAGTTCTCCTGGCAAATCACCAATCGTCCCAACTCCTTCAACTCAATCTGTTTATGCGTAAAAGCGATTACCTTTAGATACTTCAAAGCTATTTTAAATTTGAACCCAACAAAAGTAACAGCTTTAATACGATGCAGTGTCAACACTTTGTCATACAGTTGTATTTAGAATGTTTATAAATAAATAGTGTTTGTTAAACAATTAAATCGATTTTACCTATAAATACGTACCTGAATTATGACAAAATTAAAAAAAGTGATGCTCGTCATTTTGGTAATTGGCTACGTTTTGGCCGGTGCCAACCATTTCCGGGCGCCGGAATCGTACATACGCATCATTCCGCCATATATTCCGTTGCCAAAACTTATGAACTTATTGGCGGGTGTTTTTGAAATATTATTTGGCTTGCTGCTAATTTTCAAACAGACCAGGGTTTTAGCCGCGTGGGGCATAATACTAATGCTGATTGCCTTTTTGCCGGTACATATTGATATGGTTATTCGTGCGCCGTTTCAGTTGGGCGACTTGCATGTAACGCCATTAATTGCGTGGGTAAGGCTGGTGGTTTTGCAGCCGTTATTGATTTTATGGGCGTGGTGGTATACCCGAAAGGAGAAGATTTAAACGATTTTTTCTAGCAATATTTATTACTTTAACACATTTAAATAATTATAAAAAAATGTTGAGTTTTTTTAAAAAAAAAGAAACGCCTGCAAATGAATTTAAGTTTACGGAATCGGAGAATACCGCTTGCTTTGTTTGTGACCATGTAATGACCAAAACAAGGCCTATCCTATTTGCAACTCATGAAGCAGAGGATGGTTACTGGCAATTTCTATGCGGACAAGCAGACCATGATGACTCGAATCTAAAAATCATTTCTCTTAAGCAAGCTACAGAAATAGATGCATCAATTAACGATTTATATGAGATGCCCTTGGGTATTGGGGCTGATAGAAAGTCGACAAATGATAAATGGGAGCCGTTTGCATTAGACCCATCATAGCTTTGGATTTGGGGGTTGTCACTTTGCGGCCGTCACTTATATGGTTTCTTGGAGGTCCGAACTGTTCCCAAATGTCATTTCGACGAGGAACGAGGAGAAAACTTAAACGCGGGAGAGGCAAGACGGATAGGTTTTCTCACTATAGAAATGACAGGGATGGTTGATTATCAGTAAATGTTTGTTCTATATTTGATGTATCATGCTTAAAAAACAAAACTTCAACATACCCGGCGCCAAGGGCCGTGGCATGCTGATGGATTTAACCTACCGCACATCAAACAAGAACGCACCGCTGGTAATTTTTGCCCATGGCTTCAAAGGGTTTAAAGATTGGGGCGCGCATAACCTGGTAGCCAATTACTTTGCCGAACAGGGCTTCCGGTTTTTAAAATTCAACTTTTCGCACAACGGCACCACAGCTGATAAGCCGGAAGATTTTGCCGACCTGATAGCTTTTGCCGACAATACATTTACCATCGAACTGGAGGATTTAAAAGCTGTTATCGATTTTGCGTGCGGCGGCTCGGGCATTCCGGCTGCAAGTGGCGTTTATTTAATGGGCCACAGCATGGGTGGCGGCCTGAGCATTATTAAAGCAGCCGAAGACCGCCGGGTTAAAAAACTTGTTACCATGGCATCCATTTCCGGGTTCCGGAATCTATGGGCTAAAGCAATTGAGGAACAATGGCGGCTAACCGGCATAACGTATATTGCCAACAAACGCACCGGGCAACAAATGCCATTAAAAGTTAGTCTGCTTGATGACCTGGAGCGCAACCCTGGTCGATTGGATATATTGGCGCACGCGGCCCAAATAAAACAACCCTGGCTCATCGCCCATGGCAATGAAGATACGTCTGTCGTGTTGGCACATGCAGAAGAATTGAAAGCCGCCAACGCGAATGCCGAATTTTTGGTGATAAAAGGCGGCGACCATGTGTTTGGTGCAACACAACCCTATGCCGAGCCAGAGTTGCCTGCTGAGCTGCTTGACTTTTGCGAACAAGCTGTTGCTTTTTTTAAGAAATAGTCAGCCAAATGCCACTATTGGTGTTTCCAGGAGATTAATGTAACAATTCGGCGTCAACCCGGTTTAATAAAAAGCCCGTTGTATATTAGGGCTGTAATTTGATAGTTATTTATGAGTTTAACCGGGGCGCGTAAAAAGGGAAAGAAATTTTTAAACCCCATACCTACCGATGAGGCTGGGTTTGGTAAAATGATCCCGATACTTAAAGAATATTATAATAACAAAGCCGAAAATACTCCCAAAAAACAATTAGGTCCGTTTAAAACTGATGTGTCGGTATTTGATACCCCTCCTGCTTCAGGTTTAAGGATTACGCTGATTGGGCACTCGAGCCTGCTGATAGAAATTGATGGCAAACGCATACTTACTGACCCGGTTTGGAGCGAAAGGGTATCATTCAGTTCGTTCTTCGGGCCAAAACGTTTTTTTGAACCGCCAATTGCACTTGAAGATTTACCCCCGCTGGATGCCATCATTGTCTCGCACGACCATTACGACCACCTGGATAAAAACACCATTAAGTATTTCGCCGACAAACATGTCCCTTTTATCACATCCCTCAAGGTTGGGCAGCATTTGGTAAGCTGGGGAATCGAAAAAAACTTTATAACCGAACTGGATTGGGGCGACAGCACCATGCTTGGCGACGATTGCAATATTACGGCAACCCCGGCACGTCATTTTAGTGGTCGCGGTATTATAGGCCGCAACGAAACCCTTTGGTCGTCATTTGTGATAAAAGGGCACACGCATAATATATTTTTCGGGGCCGATTCGGGTTGGTTCCCTATTTTTAAAGATATCGGTGAGTCCTTTGGACCTTTTGATTTAACCATGCTGGAGATTGGCGCCTACGGCCAGTACTGGCCGGATATACATATGGGGCCTGATAATGCCTCGAACGCCCACCTTGCGCTAAAAGGCAAACTAATGATGCCCATACACTGGGGAACGTTTAACCTTGCACCCCACGCTTGGGACGAGCCGATTGAACGATTGCTGAAATACGCGAAAGAAAAGAATATTGACCTTTTTGTGCCCGAGCCAGGTGTGCCAGCTGAGGTGAAGAAGTATATTTCAGGTTGGTGGGACCGTTGATTTTGATGATTTTTCGTAATTGTTTATTTCTTTTGAGGCACTCAAGAGGGCTGCGCCGTTGCGCTGAATTTAGCCTCTCTAATTATTTCCCGCTAACGGATATCCCTTAGCAACCCAATTCGTTTTCAAATTGGTTGATAAATTAAGCAGCTTCACGTTAGTAAACCCGGCTTTTATTAGTTCAGAAAACGCGGGCCGGATATTAGGGCATTTAGCAAAAGGGCAGCAACCGCAATAGATTATTATGGCTGTACTTTTAGGCAGGGTAGCCACTGTGCTCTTTAATTTTTCCAGGTTTTTAGCATCGTTTACCGCGCCGATATGGGTTGCTCCTTTAATATCTTCTACCGCACCGATATTTAATATCAGGGGCAGGTTTGTTCCGCCGGTTTTTATTTGAGCTGCTAAAACGGATGGTTCCAGTAATTGGCTATCAGTCCATGGATTTGGTGCAGTAAGCGAAGGGGCAACGGGATTGGAAATTTGCGCGTGCGTTTTTAAAGCCGCAAAGCATGCAAATACTGTAAGCAAAATCAGGGTATATATCTTTGACGACCTCATGGAAATTTTTTTAAATGATATTTATAATGGCTAAACAACTGTTATCAACGGGCCGCCATTCTGTGGTTTTAACCTGCCGAAAGGTTTAAACGCAAAACCCTTTTCTTTTAGTGTGGTTTCAAAATCAGCGCAGTTTTCTTCTGCAACAGCAACCAACAAACCGCCGCTGGTTTGCGGATCGGCAAGGATGTAGCGCTGCTCGTCGGTTAGGGTGCCGATTTTATCGCCATAGCTGTTCCAGTTGCGTTGTGTGCCACCGGGAAAGCACTTTTGGGCAAGGTACCCCGGCAACGAAGCAATTACCGGCACTTTGTCAAACTCTATTTCAGCCGACAAACCGCTGCCTTCGCACATTTCGCTTAGATGGCCCAACAGACCAAAGCCTGTAACGTCGGTCATGGCTTTTACAAAATCCATGCTACCGAAAAGCTCGCCCAGTTTGTTCAGAGTGACCATGCTTTGTAAAGCTATGGCGGCATCTTCGGGTTTAAGCACCCCTCGCTTTTGAGCCGTTGATAATATCCCTACGCCCAAAGCTTTGGTAAGGTATAACCTGCAACCGGCAGTTGCCGTTGAGTTTTGTTTTAGGTTGGGGATATTCACCATGCCATTTACTGCGAGCCCAAAAACAGGTTCGGGGCAATCAATGCTGTGCCCGCCGGCGAGGGTTATACCGGCTTCGGCACAAACGGCGCGCGAGCCTTCCAAAACTTTTTGCGCAACCTCGGGCGGCAGTTTATCTATCGGCCAGCCTAATATGGCAATAGCCAGCACCGGTTTGCCACCCATTGCATATACGTCACTTATCGCATTTGCAGATGCAATACGGCCGAAATCGTAGGCGTCATCCACAATAGGCATAAAAAAATCGGTGGTTGATATTAGCGCGGTACCGTTGCCTAAATCCAATACTGCCGCATCATCACGTTTATCGTTACCAACCAAAAGTCGGGCATCCGGGATTGCAGCTACTGGGCTATGCAGAATCTTGTCAAGTATGGCGGGACTGATCTTGCAGCCGCAGCCCGCGCCATGCGAATATTGGGTGAGTTTAATTGTCTCCATTAATTTTGAATGACTCCCGGTTGATTAACCTGGCGTATAAATTTCAATAATATCTTTGAATTGTTGTCGGCATCCGTACTTTCAAGTTCCAGCGGAAACACCTGTTCCACCTCGCGCTTAAGCAGGCCGGCCCTGTAAGTTTTATCATAATATACCAATACCAGGCGGATAAAATCGGCCATCCGGTTTTCATTTATCGCGGCGATGGCATGTTTGGTTTGCTCGGGGCCGAGGCGTTTGTGGATGCGCTGGGTACATTCAATTAAGAAATCTTTGTCGAGTTGCCCGTATTCATCAACCAGCATCGCGGTACGCTGTTCAACACCGATCTTTAAATCAATCAAAAGCGCATTACGCATTTGGCGCCAAAAGGATGGCGGCACGGCACATTTGCCGATGGTGATGCTCTCATCCTCCACCCAAATACGACGGGCTGCGTCCATATCTTTTAGCTGAAAAGCAAAGTTATTTTCAAATTGTTCCTGGGTTGGCTGCACCAGCTTATTCATTGTACCATAGGATGATCCCTGGTGTTGGGCTAAATCTTCCAGGTCGATCACCTGTTCTCCGGCAAGGCTAAGCTTATGCAATATTTTGGTTTTCCCCGAGCCGGTCATTCCGCCCAGTACACAAAGCGGATATTGCCTGTCGAATTGCTGGTGCGACCAGCGCCGGTAGCTTTTGTAACCGCCTTTGATAACTAATACCTCGAAGCCGTACAAATCAAGCGCCCAGGCCATCGCACCGCTGCGCATACCGCCGCGCCAGCAATGCACGGCTATTTTTTTATCCGGGGCAATTTCAAGCGCCATTTTTATAAACCCCGACCACTTAGAACCGGTTAAATCAAATCCAAGTAAAATGGCTTCTTCACGCCCAACTTGTTTGTAGGTTGTGCCAACTTTAACCCGTTCCTCGTTGGTAAACAACGGCGCATTAAAAGCGCCGGGTATATGGCCCTTTTCAAATTCGGCAGGTGTACGCACGTCAATTAAAGTAACAGGCGTGCGTAACTGCAGGAATTCGGTAATGCTGATTTGACGGGTCATTTGATTGGGTAAAGATACGGGAGATTTTGGTTACCCTGTTGAATGTGCCAAAACTAATAAAGCCATCCTTACCCGGGATGGCTTTGAAGATTTAGTGTTCCCTTACAAGGACTCGAACCTCGACAGGCTGAACCAGAATCAGAAGTGCTACCATTACACCATAAGGGAATTTAAATAACGCGGAGGCCTGGTTCTCTCCGGCTGCAAATATACAAATTCTATGCGTTTATAAGGCTAGCCCCTGCCACTGTTTTGTAAAAACGCTCTTTCAAGCAATTCAAGGGCATAAAGAGCGTCGCTATAATCGCGGATATAAAAGCTAATCCATCCTGATTTTTTAAAAATATGGTGTTCTGTGGCCCGGCCTTCGTTCAATAATTGTTCTTTCGTTGTGCGGCTAAACCGCATATCAAGCAGGCCGTTACTGTGGATGTGGCCCAACTCCCGCCCGTTAAAATTAAATTGCAGCCCGCCGTATTTGTGTATGCTTTTATAAATGCCCGGCCATTTTAATACTTCAGCCTCAATATCATCAATACATTTGAGTACAGGCGAAAAGGTAAGTAGCTCCCACAATCGCAGTTGCGTGTCAAACAGGCGCGCCGCAAACGGCACGGCCTTTAAAAAACCGAAATATTTTACAAAAAAGCTAAACATGATTTTAAGTTCTGAGTCGAAAGTCTGAAGTCCGGAATCAAACTACAACCATACCTAATACTTCCGACTTATAACTTTCGACTCAAAACTATCGGCTCCCGCTTCACTTAGCTCCTTAATATGCTCCATTACTCTTAAATGCACGTTACGGGTAATACTTTCGGCCCAAATATCGTAATACCAAACCGGGAAAACGTATAACCTGTACCAACTGTTGCCGGTAAGCGTGGTGGTGCCGTCGTGATTGTCCTTCAATAAAAACTGGCCGCGTAAAATGTCTATGTGGTTCATTATCTCCGGGTCCCGGGGCTGGTGGGTAACATCAAACGTAAGATTAACGCCTGGCTGGTAGGTCGCTATTCTTTCATCAAAAATGTAACCGTTGCTAAAAATGCATTTGCGGCCGGCACCCTCATAATATCCCGTAACGGTCGACTCCACAGGGCTCGGCATCCCAATGCGGAACAACCAGTATTTATTTGGTTGCTTAATCCTTTTAAAAGCTACTACGTTTTTCCAAACCTTATCGGGCGGGGCATTTACGGTGATGGTATCAGATACCATATTTTCGTAATGGTGAGTTGATAGCGAGTCGGCGACAAAAATAAATAGTAACGCCGCAATAATGCTTACGTTTAGTTTTTGATTGTTACGCTTGAACATACTGGCGCCCAAAAAGGCTCCAAGCAACAAAAAACTGAAAATAAGCGGGGAAACAATAATCAGGCAGATGGAGCCTTCTTTTACGAAAAAGTAGCTACAACCTATGACTATTACAGTGTTGTAAATTGAATAACGGGATACCCATAGGCCCTTAAGCTCCAAATCCCGCCAAAACCAGGCGCTTATTATCCCCATCACCACAGGGATGATGATAAACTCAGAAAATATGAACACCCCGCTTTCCATTTGAAAATATTTGATTAAGCCCATGGCGGCCATGGCAAATATATTGGGCGCGATAAAGCCTATTCGTTTAGAGGTAAAAACATTCGTCATTGTGTACAGCTTAAGGTGTGTTATATTGAATTTTCAGTAATTTTTGAAATATATCAGCATAAAAAAAATCTACTTAAAGATTTTTAAAACTGAACCCCAAAACCAGTTTTCATCCGCCTTAATCATGGTTTCAAGGGTTTTGTCGACGTTTTTGGCCAGTTTATTTATATCGGTAACCGATTTATTAAAGGTTTTAAAAGCGGGGTCTTTTGCATCTCCTTGTACTTTCGAAAGTTCGTCCAAAATTTTAATTACCGGGTCAAGCTCGCGTTTGCGGCGTTCTTTGGCCACCTGTCGGGCAATGTTCCACACGTCTTTATCGGCAAAAAAGTATTCTTTACGCTCGCCGGGCTTGTGCTGTTTTTCAACCAGGCCCCAGTTTATCAGGTCGCGCACGGTCATGTTGGCATTGCCCCGCGATATACTGAGCGATTCCATAATCTCCTCGGTAGTCAAAGCCTCCGGGCTAATCAGTAGCAGGGCATGTACCTGGGCCATAGTGCGGTTGATGCCCCATTCAGAACCCAACTTGCCCCATGCCTCTATAAATTTTTGCCTTGCCTCTGTTAATTCCATACACAAAGGTATATATATTATCGAACTTTCAAAATATAATGAAAGTTTATTTTAAATTTAGTAATTCTGTCACGCTTGCCGCTGATATATCGTCAACATCTAATAAAATCGTTACCAAACCACCTTGGGCTTTGGTAATAAATAAACTAAATTTGATTACCAATTAAAACCAAACCAATAATTCATTAACTATTATAACCCGTTATGAAAACAGAAAACTTTTCGCGGCGCCGGTTTATCGGCACCGGTATGCTCGCGGCGGCAGGGATGGCCCTCGCCTCAAAAACATCGTTCGCCAACTCATTTTTTGCGGACAAGCCAAATTCACTGATAAACGGCGTGCAAATAGGCGTTATTACCTATTCTTTCCGCAGTATGCCGGGCAGTGTTGAGCAGTTGTTGCAGTACTGTAAAGATTGCAATATTAACGCCATTGAGCTAATGGGCGATGCGGCCGAAGCGTATGCCGGCGCTCCAAAGTATACAAGTGGTAGTACTGATTTTGCCGCTAAAATGGCCGACTGGCGCATGAATGCACCAATGGATAAGTTTGCAGAGATACGCAAAATGTACAACGATGCAGGCATTAAGATATACGCCTGGAAACCCAACGCGCTTGGCTCAAAAAACACAGATGCCGAAATTAACTACGCATTTAACGCAGCCGGCGCCCTTGGCTGTACCCATGTTACTGTAGAATTGCCCGAAGATGATGAATTAACCCAGCGCCTGGGCGACAAAGCCACCGAGCATAAAATATATGTCGGCTATCATGCCCATACACAGGCTACTCCAACGTTATGGGACACGGCACTGCGTCAATCGGACTACAATGCCATTAACCTTGATATCGGTCACTATGTAGCCGGCACCAGCAGCAGCCCGGTAGACTTTATCCTTAAAAACAGCGACAGGATTGTGAGCATGCACATAAAAGACCGCAAATTTAAAAACGGCCCGAACGCGCCATGGGGTGAAGGCGATACACCGATAAAAGAAGTGCTGGCGCTGATGAAAAAGAAAAAATATAAATTCCCGGCTACTATCGAGTTGGAATATAACATCCCTGCCGGCTCAGACGCTGTTAAGGAGGTTATTAAATGCCGCGAGTACGCTAAAAATGCGCTGGTATGATTGAGATGGTAGTAAGTCAATAGTCCTAAGCCGAAAGTCTTGAATCAAAAGTCAGAAAAGACCAAAATTCAACTTAGGGCTTAAGACTTTCGACTTGATACTAAAATCAAAATTGCCTTGCAAAATTCACCCCGAACGGTTGCTTTTGTGCCAAATAAATCGTTATATTTGAATTATACCACAATAACCTATGAAAGAAGTTGCGATTTTAATTCATGAAGATGCCGTGCTGTCGACAGTGTCGGGAGCCATGGATATGTTTATCCATACCAACCGCCTGTTTAAGGAAACAGGCAAGGCGTTGCCTTTTAAGGTTAACCTGGTAGGCGAAACCCCGGAAAATAATTTCATGCGCAATCCGGAGCCTTATATCGGGTACAGCGATTTTAAGAGTGTAGCGCAACCGGGCCTTATCATCGTTCCGGCATTTTATGGCGACAGGGGTACCACCCCGCAAAAACATCAAAAACTTATCGATTGGGTAAGCAGCATGAACAAAAAGGGGGCTGAAGTAGCCAGTTTGTGCTCGGGCAGCTACTTTTTAGCGGAGGCTGGTTTGCTTAATGGCCGCTCATGCACATCGCACTGGTTTGATAAGGATGATATTACCAGCCGCTATCCTGAAGTGAATTTCCTGTCGGACATGGTGATAACAGACGACAGGGGTATTTATACCAGCGGCGGCGCGTTTTCGTCGTTAAACCTGGTATTGTACCTGCTGGATAAATTTTTAGGGCGCGATATCGGTGTTTGGGCCAGCAAGATGTTCAGCCTGGATATGGACAGGACGAGCCAATCGCACTTTGCGGTATTTAAGGGCCAGCACCAGCATAACGATGCTGATATATTGAAGGCTCAGCATTACATCGAACAAAACCACCAGCAACAGCTTAACATTGATGAAATTGCCGATCATACCAACATGAGTAAACGCAATTTTATCCGAAGATTTAAAAAGGCGACCCAAAATACCCCATTTGAATACCTGCAACGTGTAAAAATAGAGGCTGCCAAAAAAGCCCTCGAAAAAGGCGCACAGAATATTAATATTTTGATGTATGATGCCGGCTACAATGATATTAAAACCTTCCGCGAAGTTTTTAAAAAAATAACCGGCCTAACCCCGCAGGACTACCGCAAAAAATACAGCCGTGATATCCCCGAATACGTAGGTGTTGATATTTATAGTAATAGCGGGATGCTTAATTAAAAAAAGAAGAGCCCCCGGAGGGCGGGAGCTCATTCTAACCAATTATAAACCTAAATTATGAAGAGTGGTTACAAGGGATGGATTCGAACCATCTCCGGGTAACCATTTCAATTGCAATTGAAAGATATTTCCCCGGCAACCGGCCCCCTGTGCTGCAATGGTCTGTCATTACATTGGCAAATATAGAAACAATTTTAATATCTACAAAACAGATAGATTAAATAGATATTATTTACATTGGTATTACATTTATAGGTAAAACAAGGATCGGGATAAAAATTTTTGGCGTATGTTTGCCGTACCGATGGTAATTAGGCAGCCTTGAACAACGAGTCCATCGCGTATCTGCCACCACCCCAATACATAAATACAATAGCAAACAAACAAAACGACACAGCAAGTGTACCGTCGGAAGCACTGTTTCTTTCTATGCTGGCAGTTAGTGTTATGATCAGTATCGTAAGGGCAACCAAGGCGGCGCCAAAGCGGGTAAACAAGCCTAAGAAAACGAATAATCCGCCAAAAAACTCAGCCCCCTTTGCTTCGAAGGCTATTATTAACGGCAGCGGGAAACGCATGTCGTTACCAACAAACAGGCTCTCAAGAAATTTTTGATCTCCGGTTGATGCAAACAACTCAAAAAAAGCCTTCCCGTTCTTCATCATCACGTACCCAAACCAAACACGGAGAATGAGCAGGATAACATCCCAAAACGTGTTGGTTTTAACAACCGGCTTATTACGGTATACATCACTCATAACAGGTTGTTTGGCTGAAGAATTCGCCTTTCCAATACCCTTTAAATCAATAGTTTAAATTTAAAGCATTTGGTTATAAACACACTAACCCTAAACGGGGGATTTAATTTGCGGTACACCTGCAACTTCGTCCATATATTTCAATACGCCGAATTAAATAGTCACCGGTTACATTTTGCCAATACTTGCTTACAGTTACTTATTCCTGCCGTAAAAAAAGTGAAATAAGTATATCTATTTGGCGGCAAATTACGTAAAAAGGCTTATTGAAAATTTAAACTGATTAATGGTTGATTAAAACGGTTTTTTGCTTTTGGCGGGAACAGTTTGATTAACAGAGAGCTACTGTTGATTTAAGCCCTGGAGTTACCCTGCTCCACCGGTTTATTTATTGATTTTGAGAGGGCGGTAGTGATTTTGGAAAAAAGCCGATAAATGGAAGACGATTTAAAAAAAAACAGGCCTGATCTAAGGCTCCGCGCCTTTAGGGCAATTGACGAACCGGAAACCTGTGAGTTATTTATTGAAGGGCACACCGCTGTTTTAACCAGTATTGGGGTTACCAAGGTTACTTCCTCAAAAAACGGATGGGCAAAAAACCCCGCAGTTTTTGTAATAATTGTAGAATCGAAAGACGGGAAAACTTTATATGGAGGTGCAAGGGTACATGTTGCCGGCGGGTCTGAACCATTACCGATAGAGCAGGCAACAGGCACAATGGATCCCGGGATATTTAAACTTGTTTGGGATTTTTCGAAACAAGGTACCGGCGAGATTTGCGGGCTATGGAATTCGCAGGAACTTGCCGGGTATGGAATAGGGACGCCATTGCTTATACGGACACTTATAGCAATTTCATCACAAATAGGTTTACAATCACTTTTTGCATTATGTGCACCATATACTGTAAAACCTGTTGTAAATTGCGGAATGGTGCTGGTAGATAGCATCGGTAACAACGGAACCTTTTATTATCCTAAACTCGACCTTATTGCAACAGCCATGATTTTAAAAGATGTTTCGGATTTAAGCCTGGCCGCTGAGGAGGATAGGCTTGCAATAATGCAAATGCGGGCCAATCCCGATAGCTTAAGGATACATGAATTAAAGAAAAAAGAGATAACAATAGATTTTGAACTCGGTATCCCTCATCTTAACAGGTGGGATTTATCCCATACTATAGAAGCAGCAGACAGCGCGTTTTTAGAATCAGAAATCCACGAGGAAAGCATCAGTTTTTAATACCTTTACTTGATCATACCATGGCAAACAAACACTACGATATCAACTATCTGCAAAATTCAAGACGGCTGTTGCTAAACTTAAAAGAGCATTCTTATACTTTTTTTGAAAAGATAAATAGCGGAACCATTATCGACCTTGGGTGCGGGGCAGGGAATGATGTTATTGAACTGGCGAAAATAACCGGCAAGGATGTTAAAGTAATCGGCATCGACCACGACCCAGTGATGCTTAAACAGGCAAAAGAACAATCAAAAGAAGTCAGCAATGTTGATTTTATATTATCAGAGGCCTATCCTTTACCTTTTGAAGATGAAACAATTTCGGGGATAAGGACCGAACGGGTGATACAGCATCTGAATAATCCGGAGCAAGTTATAAGTGAAATCAGCCGGATACTAAAAAAGGACTGCCCTTTAGTTATTATTGAAACCGACTGGAGCAGCCTGTCTTTTTACACTGAGTTTGTGGAGGCACAAAAGAAAGTGAATGCCTATTATACCGATGTCAAAATAAACAACGGTTTTGCGGCCGCAAAACTCGTCAGCTATTTGCAGCAAAATAATTTCAGGAACATCAAATTTGAAATACATCCTTTTATTACCGATAGTTTGAAAACGGCGAACGAACTTTTCAGGATAGAGCAAATGATAAATGAGGCAGCCGAAAAAAGCTATATAGCAGAACAGGAAGGCAGGGCTTTTTACGGTGCTTTGCAAAAAGCTGACGATGGGAACTATTTCGCCTGCGCTATCAACCTTGTCGTGGCAACATGCATTAAATAGGTAAATTCATATGGCTAAGCATCTTTTTAGGTTATTAATTTGTCTTTCTTTCCTGTTGGTTAATACCCGGGCGAGTGCTGACGTAATCATCCGTGATTCGGACGGGAGGATTTTGATTGGCAGGCAAATTTCGGTATTGCAAAGCAAACAGGAGCTTACCTTTGCAGATGTAATCCGGTCCGCTGGGTTCAAACAATATGATAAAGATGTCCCCAATCTTGGATTTTCCACAGTTAGTACCTGGTTACGCTTTACGGTTACCAATCAAACTAAAAACGCCGACCTCCTTTTAGATGTAGCTTACCCGATACTTGATGAAGTGGAGTTTTTTGCGCCGGACGCACAAAATAATTACCGGGGGATTTTAATGGGTGAGATCAGGAATTTTGATACCCGCAAATACCAGCACCCTGATTATATTTTCGACCTTAATGTCCCTTATTATACTAGCAAAACCTACTATCTGCGGATTAAAAGCTCTGAGCAATTAATCTTGCCAATATCGATAAACCAAAAAACCGATTTATGGCAATTCCTAAGTAAAGAAAACCAGTTGTCGGGTATCTTTTTAGGCGCGGTATTAATTATGTTTCTGTATAACCTTTTTATCTTTTTCACGGTTAAAGATAAAAGCTACCTGTACTATGTTACTTACGTTGCGTCTGTTGGCCTTACCCAGATTGGAATTAAAGGGTTTACCTTCCAATACTTGTGGGGGAACTTCCCCGCGTTTGAACTAAAAAGCGTAATACTTTTTGCTTGCCTCGGTGCAATAGCTGCTACCCTGTTTACCAGATCGTTTCTTTCAACACGGCAACGGGCCAGGAAATTTGACGTGGTCCTTATTATAGTTATCGTCCTGTTATCCACAGCGCTATTGCTTACACTTGCCGGCATGGTGCAAGTTGGCTTTCAGCTTATGCAGCTATCGACCACTTTGTTTGCTTTTAGCATCCTGATCGTTTCTGCCATTGTGATGCGAAAGGGATACCGGCCGGCGAAGTTTGTTTTCTTCTCGTGGTCAGTTTTACTCATCGGGGCCATCATATTTGCCCTGAAAGACAATGGGGTTTTACCGTATAATACATTTACAAGCTACTCTATGCAGGGCGCCTCGGTAATCGAAATGGCCTTGCTGTCCTTTGGTTTGGCCGACAGGATAAACATTTTAAAACGTGAAAAGGCCGAATCGCAGGCAGAAGCGTTAAGTATCGCCACGGAAAATGAACGCATAATAAGGGAACAAAATGTGATATTGGAATTAAAGGTAAGTGAACGTACAACAGCGTTAAGTGAATCGAACCAGGAACTGAACCAAACCCTTGAAGATTTAAAACAGGCCCAAAGCCAGCTGGTGGAGGCGGAAAAAATGGCTTCGCTGGGCCAGTTAACTGCCGGCATAGCACACGAAATTAATAACCCAATAAATTTTGTTACCTCGAACATAAAACCATTAAACCGGGATATTGAAATAATGCTGGAGGCACTTACGGTTATTGAAAATGTGGGGATATCTGATTCCTCGCCGGCTGATAAACAAAAACAGATAAAAGAATATAAGGAAGAACTGGACTTTGACTACCTAACCCACGAAATAAAACATTTGGTAAAGGGAATAAACGAAGGGGCCACCCGTACTGCCGAAATTGTTAAAGGGCTGAAAATATTTTCGCGGCTGGATGAGGACGACTTGAAAAAAGCCGATATTAATGAAGGGCTGGAGTCAACCATGATTATTGCGAATAACATGCTGAATAAAATAAAGGTAATTAAACACTATGGTGATTTGCCAAAGGTAGAATGCTATGCCGGCAAGATGAACCAGGTGTTTTTAAATATAATTTCGAACGCGGTTTATGCGGTACATAAAAAATATGGCGAAAATGAAGGCGGCGAAATAACCATTTTAACCAATCATGACGAAAAAAATGTATTTATCACCATAAAAGACAATGGAATGGGCATGGATGACAAGACTCAGAAAAGAGTATTTGACCCGTTTTTTACTACTAAAGACGTGGGAGAGGGTACTGGTTTAGGGATGTCAATTGCATATAATACAATTAAAAAACATAATGGAACAATAGGTGTTGACAGTGTACCGGGCGAAGGAGCTGCGTTTGTTTTACAAATACCCATAAATCATTAAATATTAATGGCACGTTAAAGCATATGCTATTTTCACATCACATCAGTTAATACCATTAACCAAGATATAAACCTGATAACCAGACGAATACTGACAGAAATCATTTATTTATACGGGCCTTATCATTTTTTTGTCCCTGTATAACCCCTATATTTGATTGTAAATTTAACTATATTAGTTTACCTGTAAATCACCTAAACTGTAACACAGTGGATGAAAAAATAAAAATTTTGTATGTAGATGACGAGCCGGGGAACCTTATAGGCTTTAAAGCATCATTTAGGGTGGACTATCATGTTCTGACAGCGGTAAACATTCCACAGGCAATAAATTACCTGGAAAATAATCCTGATATTAAAATTATTTTTTGCGATCAACGCATGCCCGGTAAAACCGGGGTCGATTTTTTTGAGGAGATCCGGATCAGTCACCCCCTTCCCGTACGTATCCTGCTCACGGCTTACACCGATGTTGAATCAATAATTGAAGCTATAAACAGGGGCAATATATTCAGGTACGTTAAAAAACCATGGGCCGAGGCCGACATCCTTTCATCGATAGATGAGGCCAATAAATTTTATACGGCCAACTCAATGCTAATGGTTAAAAATGAGGAGCTGCAAAAAGCGTATGCCGAATTAACCAAGTTTGCCTATAGCGTTAGTCACGACATCAGGGGCCCGCTTTCGGGTATGTTGGGCGCCATCAACCTGGCGGGCGAGATTGACGATATTGAGGAGATAAAGGAGATGTTGTTTTTGATGGGAAAATCGTTGACAAAGCTCGATACTTACATTTTAAGTATGCACGATTATTATAGTTTACAAAGGGGTGAATTAAAAATAACCAACGTTGATTTTAATAAAATTATAGATGATTTGAAAGCCATGTATATGGTGATTTCAAAATCAAATAAAATTGCGTTTACCACAACCGTCGACCAGAGAGAAGTTTTCAGGAGCGATGAGGTACCGCTGCGACTTATTCTTAATAATTTATTATCAAACGCGTTTAAATACCAGGATAAAAAAAGCACTAATAAATCTGTGGAAGTAAGTATCGAGGTGCATAAAAACCAGGCAATAATTTATGTAAAAGACACAGGTATTGGCATTTTGGGAAACCATATCGGGGAAATATTTGACTTGTTTTACCGCGCAAATTTCCAGGAGGCCGGATCTGGCTTTGGCTTGTACAATGTTAAAAGTGCAATACTAAAGTTAGGCGGTAATATTGAAGTTAACTCTGTTCTGCACAAGGGAACAACATTCAAAATAATAATTCCCTCTATCTGATGGATAAAGAATTTTCATTTATTATTATTGATGACAGCGAGCTTGATTGCTTTGTGATCCAAAAGGTTATTGAGCGCGCTTTTAAAAATCCGGATATCATATGTTTTCAAAATGCCAACAATGCACTTGACACAATCAAAGTGCAGGGCGTGAAACCTAATCCTACTATCATTTTGCTTGATATACAGATGCCGCTAATGAACGGCTTTCAATTTATTGAGGCGTTTGAAAAATTAAGTCCGCAAATACAGGATTGCTACACCGTTATTATATTATCTATCTTATCGTCAACAAGGGCCCCGGCTGATATACATACAGAATTTAATAAAAGGATAGTAGGGAGCATTATTGAGAAACCCTTTACCATTGAAAAACTGTTGTCGCTATTAAAAACCATGGGATTGGCTGATGAAAAAACGGCTCTGTCAGGAAAGAAGTTTTTGCCGGAGTAAAAACTCTAACTGGTCATTTGATACTTCGAGCTTTGCATTGGTCTCTTTTAACTCTACTCTTTCCAGGTATTTTGCGTAGGCCGATTGTATAGTTAAATCCAGTTCTTCTTCATCCCATGGCTTTGCCAGGTAATGAAAAATTTTTCCTTTGTTAACCGCATCTACCACTGCATCCATATCTGCATAGCCCGTTAAAAGAATCCGCATCGGGTCGGGGTATTTTTCCAATACCTTTTCTAAAAATTCAACGCCCGTCATTCCCGGCATCCGCTGGTCGGTGACAATTATATGCACTAAAGTTTTCTCCAATATTGCTAAGGCACCATCGCCGCTGAGTGCGGTAAGAACATTGTATTTAATCCTGAAAGTTGCCTTGAAAGAAAACAAATTGTTTTCCTCGTCATCTACATAAAGTATAGTTATTTTATCCGCCGACATGCTATTTAACTTATTATACAACTATAATACTAAGTTAACTATAATACTTTTATGTACCTAATATCCGGCTGTGTTTTGAAGTAAAGCTGCTTACTCCCCGTTATCCTCTGTCTCCTTAATTTCATCATCTTTTTTGGCCTTACCTAACCGTATTTTAGGGTTAGCCTGTGTGCCGGTTATCGTCATCGGGATACCGAAAATACCAAATGGCGGCAGGCCCAGCCTGAACTGCAGGTTCAGCACATTATCAAAACTAACCTGGCCCGAAAACTTTAACCGGAAGCCGGCCATACGCATTTTAGTTTGTTTTATGGTGATGATATTGTTGGCGATGGTGGTTTCGATATTCACTTTTTTGGCGTCGCCGCTGTCTATTTTATGGTCGGTTTCTTTGGCAACTGAACCAAAAAGTTTGAAGCCGTGGAAAGCCACTTTTTCGGCTGATAACACGCCGCCGCCCTTTAACGATGGATAAACTGGTTGCATATTGCTGTTTAACCTCCCGCTTAACTTATAATCGAGCGACACCATACCCTGCGCGCTTTTGGCCGAAGTGGCCATATCGCGGAATAATTTAATCTGCTTGTATGCCTTTTGTATATCGAATTGTTTGGCACTGATATGGTAGTCGAACGTGGCTTTCTTTTCGCTCTGGCTACTGTAAGTCGCATCCATAGTTACCGGGGCATCAATAATGGTAAAACCCGTTTGCGTTAATACAATGTTGCCATTGGTAATGGCCATTTGTCCTTTGGCATCTTTAATATCGAGGCCGTTGTATTTAACGCTTTTTACATCGGCAGTAAAGGTCAAATCCAGCGTTTTAGGCACCATAATTACGCCAGATGTTGCCGCGCCGGGATGCCCGCTTTGGGTGGGCGAAGTGCTGGCAAAGGCCATAAAGTCGTCGGCAATAATACCGGGGCTGCCGAAGTTTAGGGTTCCCTTAAGTACCGAGCCCGGCTTGGTAGCATATTCAATAACATTCGATAACGAACCGTTTAGCGTGATGATTGATTTACCATATGTGGCTTTAAAAGCATCGAACATCATCTTGTCGTCCTTAAAGCTAAACAGGCCGTTATTAATTAAGAATGGTTTGGGGAACAGCGCTGATGTTACCGCCACGTTTTTCACATCCATGGAACCGGAATTATGAAGCTTTGCGTAATTACCTGCAGCGGCATCGCTCTGCCGGCCGTTTAACGACAGTTTGGTTTTTATCAGCCCGTGTACATTATAATCTTTAACTGCAAACACCTGGTAAATTTTGCCCACATCAAGTGTTCCTGATGAGTTTATTTTATAATTAATGTTATCAAAGTTTTTTAAATCGGCACTAAATGTAAAAGGTTTGCCTTCAAACATAAACGATACCGGTTTGATGAGCACCTTCATGCCGGCCAGCGTGCCTGTGCTGTTGGCAACGTTGGTGTTTACCTGTATGTTTTCAATTGGGTGCGGGTAATATTTGGTTTTTATCTGCCCGTTTTGCAGGTTGATATTAATTTTAGTGACCGGGAATACTTTTTTAGCGGGCAGGTACTGTCCTTTAGTTTCCAAATTGGCCGCCAGGTTACCTGCCAGCGAAACACCGAGACTATCGATAGGGTAAACCTTCCGGATATCTGCCATATTAAATTTAGCCTGCAATGCTGCGTCCATTGGGAAGCCGGGTGCCGCCGTCATTTTAAAATGGCCTTTTATAAAATTGTCCAGCACATTGGCATTTAAATTACTTATAGCGAAACTGGTGTGCTCATAATTGTTGTCCGGGCAATCGGCAGTCATATTAAAGCTGATATTTTTAACCGCCTCGGGTACGGTGGAATATTTAATATACCCGTTGCTAAAGTTTGATTTTACACTGAATTTTGGAACGCTGGTAATAACCGTATCAACCCTTTTATGTATACCACCCGTGCGCTTTATGCCGGTGGTATACCTGCCCTGCGCCAGCATGTTTAAAGCAAACCGGCCTTTTAAATCAACCGCTTTTATGCCGAATGCCTTGTTCCATTTTTCAAGGTCGAGCTCGGTATTCAGCTTGGCGTAAATAAGTGGTTTTGACGCGCCTTTTATGTGGAGCACCGAGTTTAAATAATCTTTACCCATGTTAAGGTGCAACGAATCCAAATTAACCTGTAAACTATCAGGGTCAAGCCCGGGTAGTTGGGTGTCAAAATCCATGTACAGGTTGCTGATAGGCGCCGGGGCTTTTTTATTGTTGATATACCCGTTGCGTATCTTAATGCTCAGGCTTAAACTGGGCAGCGTACTGTCTGCTGCGTTGTAAAGACCGGCCAACTTTAGTTTAATATTGCCGGTGCCTTTTACTTCAGTATTATCCAGACGTTTTAAATATTCTGGAGGCAGCGCGCTTACTATATCCTCCAGCCGGCTGTCCTGCGAGTTTATGGCAAAATCCATACTGTAGCCAGTCTTTAAAAACGCAAACTTGCCTATAAAATTAACAGGCAGCTTATTCAACAACAGGTCGTTTTTCTGGAAAAAGAACGCAAGCGATTTGGTGTTTATCTCGGTTACCAAATCGGCATTCAGCGTTTTGTTGATTACATACGGCACGTCAAAATAATAAAAATCAACCGACTTCATTTCGGTGTGGGTGTACAAATCGAATACGTCTTTGCTCAAATCACCCTTGCCGGAATAGGTTATGCCTCGCGCCACAAACTTCATGGGCAGCGAGCGATCATTATAAACCAGCCGGCTGTTTTCAATTAAAATCTGGTTAATGCCTAATGACGCGCTGCCGGTATCCGTTGGGGCTGCGTTATTACCTTTGCCTTTATAAACGTTGTAGTTCACATGGCCGGCAGTGTCCGACTGAATATTAATAAAAGCATCGCTCAAAAATACTTTGTTAATCGTCAGCTTTTTTTCAAATAGTGTAGTCAAATCAATCCCGAATGAAACCTCTTTGGCGGCGACAAGTGTGTCTTTATCAAAGGGTGCGCTGCCGTGCAGGTCAAGGTCGTATAAAGTAAGTGTAAGATTGGGGAAATGCTTGAAAAATGAAAGGCTTGTTTTGGAAAAATCCAGCTTGCCGTTAATGCTGCCGTTTGCAAATTGCTTTATTTTATTGCTTACCGTTTGCGGGAACAGCCAGGGTAACGCAAATAAAAGTATAAGCAGCGAACCGATAGTAATGCCGGTTATTTTCAGCGTTTTGAAGATGATTTTTTTGGCGGATAGGCTCATAAATATCAATTGTGACGGCAATTAAAGATTGACACAAATCCCACTATGGATTCGGTACTGCAAAATAACTAAACAATATGGAAATTTTTGGATGGAAGGGAGATATTTAACGACAGGTTAATGTAACAGGAGGTAAGGGTTTTTATTTTTTATTGTGTTGAAATTAGAGCTGTAAAAAGAGCCGTGCAGTAAAAAAAAACCAGCGGGGTTCAAGGTCGGTAGAAAAACAAAATGCAAATTATAGCGTGCCGTAGGTACGTCACCTGGCGAATGTTGCGTACCTACGGCACGCTAAACCCTTTTTATCCGTTTTTCTACCGACATTTTGCACCGATGGTGCAATTAGCTGTAATGGGCCAAAAACAGGAAAACCCATTGCAAACATTCGCAATGGGTTTTCCTTTTATATGATGGGTTCTATTATAATAAAGCCAACTCAACGTCTTCGCTTTTTACCTCAGCTGTTTTAGCCAGGTGCGAAACTTTTAAATCTTTAGTAGTTAAGTTAGCTGTGATGTTTGCTTTCAGGCTGCCTTCATTAACATCGCCGGTTAAGTTAGCTTTTGCATTGTCGTTAACTTTAACGTTAGCAGAGAATGTATCCATATTTAATTGAGCCGATGCATTGTTGTAAAGTTCGACGTCAAGGTTGATGGCAGATAATTTTCCGAATGATTTTACAGTTGCGTTATCATATACGCTTAATTTTGCCAATTGGTTAGCAGTAACCCAAACGGTTAATTTTTGTGTGCTGTATGATGCAATGCGCAACACGCCTTTGTCATCCTGAACCAATGCATTGTTTGAGTAGTAGTTGTTGTAAACTTTTACCTGGTCGGCAGTACCGGCTGATACGTAAAGCTCAACATTACCGCGAATTTCGATTTCGCTGATATTGCTTACGTTGGTTAAAGTAGTGGTTGCGGCTCCTTCGGTTTTACCGGTTGCTGCTTTTGCTGATTGGTTGAAACCTAATATAGTGGCTGTTAAAAGGGCGATGGTTAGTATTGTAGTTTTCATGAC
Source organism: Mucilaginibacter sp. (assembly GCF_025359345.1). GTDB lineage: Bacteria > Bacteroidota > Bacteroidia > Sphingobacteriales > Sphingobacteriaceae > Mucilaginibacter. The sequence continues at coordinate 116,133 of NZ_JANYGQ010000036.1, read as the reverse complement.
TGTATGTTTTAGCGGTTAAATTTTTTGTTTGTTCGTTGTTTTCAATGACCAAAGGAACAGCGATTTTTTCACACCGTAAAACTTATTAGACCACAGGCGCACCAATGTAGACATACAAGCTTTTTTACCCGTCGAACCCTTTTTTGCCTGTTTATCCCTGTTTTTTACCCATTTATACATCAAAACAGGGGGTTTATCGGTGTTTCAGGGCAGGTTGTCGGTTATAGCGGCTAAGTCTCAGCAATTTACCTGTTGATTTTACACTTCTTAAAATATTTTAAAAAGTATCGGATTTTTCATAAATCGCTTATATTTACTACCTCAATCCAACCTAATTTTATTTGTATGCGATATTTTCTTGTGGCTGTAATGGCAGCCTTTTGCTTAAGTGTAGCCGCCAAGCCTGTTGACGAGCCAAAGTTTAATACCCGCGACCTCAGTATTACCTGGGAGGCGCTGCAAAACGATAGCCCCAAAAAGGGGCAGGCACTAAACGCAATTACCATCACCAACAATGGTAAGGCGACATTCCCTGCTACCGGCTGGAAAATGTATTTTAATTCCGCGCGTTTAATTGCCGAACAAACCGTTACGGGCAATGCCACCATTAAATTTGTAAACGGCGACTTATTCAGTCTTACACCAACCGCAACATTTACCGACTTAAAACCTGGCAAGTCTGTACGGATAGAGTTTATCGACGAAGACCCTGTAGTTACCATAACCGATGGCCCCGAAGGTTTTTATGTGGTTTGGGATAGCCAGCCCGATAAAGGTTATAATACCGGCGCATTTACTATTAAGCCTTTTAAACCCACCTATCCTGGCTTAATTACACCGGCAATAGTTTATGATCAGAATAAAATTATCACTGATATTCCGGAGCAGCAGCTGACAAAGATTTTTCCGACACCTGTGAGCTATAAGGAGACGGGAGGTTTTTTAACACTTACAGATAATGCAAAGTGGGTTATAGGACTTGACGCTTCCTCCCGAGCAACTGGAATCAATTTTGATAATGAGGTCAATTACTGTAGCAAACAGATGGATAAACTATTGTCCATTACCAAACCCCTGTACCCCGGTCACCCCTCCATGCCCGGTGATGGAGAGATAATTTTTAAATATGACGCAAATATTGGTCCGGAAGGGTACGAACTGATTGTAAAAAATGGTGTCACTATCATTGCATCCACTCCAGCCGGCATGTTTTACGGGATTCAATCTTTTTTCTCTTTAGTGCCCCCATCCGCCTGGGTTCATATACAAAGAGCAATCCAAATTCCTTGCGTAGAAGTAAAAGACGAGCCCCGCTTTGGCTACCGCGCGTTTATGCTGGATGTCGGCCGCAACTTCCAACCCAAAAAAGAAATCTTCCGGGTGCTGGATGTGCTGGCGCTTTATAAAATAAACGTGTTCCACATGCACCTTACCGAAGATGAGGGCTGGCGGTTGGAAATACCATCATTGCCCGAATTGACCGAAGTTGGCGGCCGTCGTGGGCATTCGCTGGATAGCAAGCATTTTCTGCCTGCATCGCATGGCTCGGGCGGCGAGCTGGATAACAAAACAGGCACCGGTTTTTATACCCGCGCCGATTTTATTGAGATATTAAAATATGCCGATAAGCTGCATATTATGGTGATGCCCGAAATTGAGGCCCCAGGTCACGCCCGCGCAGCCATCAAATCGATGAATGCACGGTACGACCGACTAATGGCCGAAGGCAAAAAAGCCGAAGCCGAAAAATATTTACTGTACGACCCGGGTGACAAATCGGAATATAGCACTGCGCAATACTGGACAGATAACGTAATTGATGTATCGCTGCCATCAACCTATAATTTTGTGGAGACGGTTATCGGCGATATTGTGAGCATGTACAAAGATGCCGGCGTCCCCTTAAAAACCATTAACTGGGGTGGTGATGAAGTGCCTGCCCATGTTTGGGAAAAATCGCCGGCTTACCTGGCGCTTAAAGCTACCCACCCCGAAATAAAAAGCACCGCCGATTTATGGTATTACTTTTATGGCCGTGTTAACCAGCTGATAAAAGCAAAAGGGCTTTATCTCTCAGGATGGGAAGAAATGGCGCTGCGCAAAACCGCGCTGGACGGGCAGCCTTTTTATGTTCCTAATCCCGATTTTATGCCCGAGCACCTGCAGGCCGAAGTATGGAACAATACACTTGGTGGCGGCAACGAGGATTTGGCCTATAAGCTGGCCAATGCCGGTTACAAAACCGTATTGACGCCAGTTACCAATTTGTATTTCGACATGGCGCACTACAAATCATTCGATGAGCCGGGCTATTATTGGGGTGCGTTTTCTGATATAGACAAACCTTTCTCGTTTATTCCGTTCGATTATTTTAAAAACGCAAAGGTCGACAGGGATGGCCTGCCGCTCAACCGTAATATCTTTATTGGCAAACAACGCCTTACCGAATATGGCAAAAGTAATATCCTCGGTATCCAGAGTGCCGTTTGGGGCGAGAACATAAAAAGCACCGAACGTTTGGAATATATGCTGCTGCCCCGCCTGTTAGGCTTTGCCGAGCGGGCTTGGGCTAAAGACCCTGATTGGGCAACCGAGAAAAACACCGCAAAAAGCGATTCGCTGTACAATATTGCCTGGTCGAGCTTTTTAAATGTGCTGGGCAAACGCGAGTTGCCCAGGTTGAGCTATTTTAACGGCGGCTATAATTACCGAGTTCCCAAGCCGGGGGTTGTGTTACAGGATGGAAAGGATGCAGCGAATGTGCAATTTCCGGGCTTAATTATCAGGTATACCACCAATGGCAAAGACCCCGATGAAAAAAGCAAACCGTATAACGATGCTGTTACAAACGATGGAAATGTAATAAAGTTCCGAGCTTTTGATACTAAAGGGCGTGGTGGTAACGTTTCAGAGGCTGTTACTCCCTAACAACATATTGTAGCATGGGCATGTGAGGTTGCCTTTGTTATGAACCGTTTTAAAACCCTGCGTTAAAACCAATGTAAAAATTGCGTGGCGGCGCAGGGTTATAAAACCGGCTTCCCACCGCATTTAAATCATTCCCCAGGCTATATTTTTGGTTCAATAAATTACCCGCGCCGGCGTATATGTCCAGCTTGGTTTTGCGGTTTAGCTTAATGGCCCAGCCGGCTTTGGCTTCCAGCAAATTATATTGCGATGCAAAAACAGTGTTATCATCTTTAAGCGGGATACGGCCGGTAAAGTTATGCTCCAAAAACAAATAAGTATTTTGCGGGAACCTGAATTGCAAGCTTGAGATAACAACCTGCGGCGGCACTCCGGTAAGCTTGTTACTATCGTTATTGCCCGTAAAAGTAAATTTATCAAGTGTTACCGATTCGTTAAACTGCAGCCCTCGTAAAAAGCTGGTGCTATTGCGGCGTACCAGCCAATCAGAGAAATACAACTCGACACCCGGCTGGTGCGTACCACCGGAATTAATGTAATAGGTGGTTTCATTAGCATTGTTCCGCACCACAATTGCATTTTTCAACACATAGTAAAAAGCAGAAACATCCAGTGCTATCGTCTCGTCTGTATTGCGGATACGGAAACCTGTTTCATAGTTCCATCCATGTTCGGCCTGCAGGTTGGTGTTAATGATGTTATCCGTCGGTCGTATCTCGGCAGTGGTTGGTGTCGAATAACCCCGGCTTACAGATGCCCGCCAGATAAAATCCTTCGTCAAATTATAAGAAAGAGCTACCCTCGGCATCAGCTGAGGTGTAAAATGGCGGTTGGTAAACGCAGCTTCGTTATTGGGGTATACATTCCTGAATTTGTAATCGTAAAAGTTTAAGCTGAGTGCGGCTTCAATATGGAAACGGTTATACAAATCAAGTGCATAACGGGTGAAGAAGAAATGTTGGTTGGTGTTTATCTTATCCAGCGTTTGTGCTGTGTCTCTTACCCCTTTGCGGTTGCCGTAGTTGTTATCGTCGGAGTTGGTTTGTTGCCATTCAAGTCCCAAATCCAGGTTCCACGAGTAGTTTGACAAAGGTTCGCTGCTCAATTCAAAATAGGTACGCATGCCGTAAGTTCGTTCGTAACGCTGCTCATAATTGGTAATAAATGGGTTCGAAAAATCAACATAAGTGCCGTAAACCGACAACACATTGCGCAACTGGTGGCTAATGTGCAATTCGTTAACCACGCCGCCCAGCAGTACTTTTGTAGTGATGCCGATATTTTGGTCGATTGCACTGGGCGTAAACTTTGTAGCCAGCCTGGCCGATTGTGGGTTGGCCTGGTATTGTGCCAGCGTTAAGCCGCCGGGCGTTTGATAATTTAAATCGGAATAAAAGCCAAGCACACGCAACTGGTCGTTATCATTATATTTCCAACGGTTTCCCATTTGTATAAAATGCCGCTGCATGTCACTATGCTGCCTGTAACCGTGGTATGTTTCGTAGCCCTGGTTTAAATTAAGCTGGTAATTGCCGCTTACATTTTGGATGGCAGCATTTTCATGTAGCAAACCATACGAACCGCCGTTTAGCCCAACAGAAACATGATTGTTGTGATCGTACAAATTAACCGGGTTCAGCAAAACCACCCCGCCCGAGTTTGCGCCAAATAAACTGCCGTCCGGACCTTTTAATATCTCGATGTGATTGATGCTGTTAAAGTCGAGCGCATTCAGGTAGGTATTGCCGCCTGCATCGGTAAGTGGTATCTCATCGTAATAGATCTTTACGTCGCGTATACCAAACGGCGACCGGAGCAGGCTACCCCTGATAGACAAACGGTAGCTGCCCGGCGAGCGTTCTTCGGCACGGACACCCGGCACTGTATTTAATACCGAAACAAATGAATTATCAGGCTGCAGGCCTAATTGTGCTTTGCCGATATAGCTTACCGATGCAGGTACATTTGGCAGGAATATCGGCGACAGATAGCCATGAATTGTTACCGGCCCGGTAATTATTAATGTATCCACTTTGCCCGAATCAGCTAAATGCTGGGCACTTGCAGTATGTACCAAAATAGAAGCAAAAAAAAGGCAAAACAGGAGTCGAGTCATTGGGGGTAATCAGGAAAACAAAAATAGAGTATTTATTATAAAACAGGGTGAGTGTATGCTGCGAGATTTTGATAAGCTGCTGAGATGAGGTGATTTGTAGGGACGAATAGCATTCCATGCCGTGGCAACCCGAGGAAAAAATCAAATAATGAATATTGAAACTTCGAACGCCGATGTTTTTCATTTTATTATTTGACGTTAAAATTCTTAAAGTAGCGAGCGTTCGAAATAAGGCTAATGTCTTAGTAATTTACCAGCGCCACTTAAACCTTTTGGCCACTCGCAAAATAGAAACACTGATAATCAGCGTGTTTCACAGCGTTCCGGGTGTTCCGCGTGTAAAAATGGAACGCTTTACAGGCTTGCTTGTGTCAAACTCATCCGTTGTCGGATGGCAAGGCCGGAATGCAATTCGCCCTTACTTCATCGCTACCCGCCAAATTTTATTACTGGTATCATCAGCAACTAATACAGAGCCATCCGGCAACACGGCTATCCCTACCGGACGACCGTATACTTTTCCTTTGGCCTGGTCCGCAATAAAGCCTGTTAAAAAGTCTTCGATGGCGCCGGTCGGCTTACCATTGCTAAACGGCGCAAAAACCACCTTATAGCCCACTATTTTCGAGCTGTTCCACGAGCCATGCTGGCCAATAAACGCACAGCCCCGGTATTTTGCCGGGAATTTGTTACCGGTGTAAAAGGCCAAACCCAACGATGCTGTGTGGGAGCCCAGCGCCAAATCAGGTACAATAGATTTTTTTACCATCTCCGGATTTTCGCCTGCATGATCGGGGTCCTCATGCTGACCGAAGTAAGCGTAAGGCCAGCCATAAAAGCCGCCTTGTTTCACGCTGGTCAGATAATCGGGTACCAGGTTATCGCCTAAATCATCCCGCTCGTTTACAGTTGTAAACAAAACTTGGGTTTGAGGTACAAAATCTATTCCGGCTGGATTGCGCAGGCCGCTGGCATAAATACGTTCGTGTTTGCCTTCCGGGTCAACTTCTAAAATGTCTGCACGGCGGGCCTCTATCTCCATGCCATGTTCAGCATCGTTGGTGCCCGAGCCTACCGAAATGTATACTTTGCTGCCATCTTTACTTGCCCTTAAATTACGTGTCCAGTGATTATTATACCCTCCCGCAGGTAAATCCAGTAGCTTTTGGCCGGAACCGGTTATTCGGGTTTCACCTGCTTTGTAAGGATATCGCCACAGCGCATCGGTATTGGCTACGTAAAACCAATTGTTTAAAATCAGCATGCCGTATGGTTGGTTTAGTCCGCCCAAAAAGGTGCTTTTAACGTCTGCGGTTCCATCGCCATTGGTATCGCGCAGCAAAGTAATTCGATTAGCGCTTTTGTTAAAGTTTTGCGCTGCGCTTGCACCGATAATGTTAGCACCGACGCGTTTAATCCCTGATATTTCGGTATTGGCTTCAGACACAAAAATGTCGCCATTGGCTCCAACCAAAATATTACGCGGGTTATTCAGCCCATCTGCAAATAAATTCACCTTAAATCCCGCCGGCGCAACGGGCGTTTTACCTTTTGGCCAGCCAATAACCTCGCAAAATTTCCGGGTTGATTTTGTTTGGTACGGCGGCGGCAGCTTAACCTGCTGTTTGGCATCGGTAACTATGTTATCTGCTTTTGAGGGATCGGGCTTATTGAAGGTGCAGCCGGCCGTTACCATAACTGCTATGGCCGCTATCACTGCGCCGCGGTTAATGCTCATAATAAATTGGTTGTGCTTAATTTTAAACCCGTTATATTTTCATTTGTTTTTGGCAATGAAAATACAACGTATAAGAATATCTTGCTGATCCTTCAATAATTCAATAATCATAAATGTGTTCAATTTTTACCTTGCTTTTATAGAGCGAAAGCACCGTGCCGCTTAGCCCTCCCACGGTTGTAACCAGGGCAATGCGGCTTAGGCCCTTTTTGGTTTGTATCGGCTGCGTAAACAATATCTTAAAATCGGCTGTGTTTGCCAATTGTGCAGTTGTTAGCACAGTAAGCATTATGGCATTATTATTACCCGCAATTTCTTTGAAGCTGATGCCGCTTTGGGCCAGTTTATTTACTGCAGGGCTAAATCGGGCATACCGGGGCAAGTCCATCAAAATAGTTCCATCCGGCAGTTTCTTAATGTTTTTAATTTCCGGAAAGTTCGCGAGATCAGCAGGCAGTTTATCGGTTATTACGGATGTGTTGAGCAAAGCTGTTTCATACGCCGATTTTGTTCCTAAACCTATCAACCAACCATAGCCGCTTTTAACCATCAACTCGGTAGTGAGATAATATTTGCGTTCCATCTTCCGAAAAAAATGCGGACCAAAAAACGATGTGTTCGTCCATAACGATTTTAGCTGGCTGTTAAAATCATATTCGTACCATGGTGTATCTTCAATAAACTTAACATAGCTGCTCATATAACCGGCATTAAACCGGTCCTCATCGGTCACTGACTGGCCGCCCGGCGGGTCAGTAACGCGCCCAACCACCGTTTCATATAACGATTTTATGCTGTATTCAACCGTGGTGCTGCCGGCAATAATCAATATCATTACATGGTATCCGGTGTTAAATTTATAGTTGCCCTTTAGCTGGTCGTAAACCACGTCATAGCCCTTCCACATCTGGTCTATATGTTTCATATAAGGGAACGTGGTGGTGGTATGCGTTTTAAAATAATCGGCCTGCTCGGCCGGGCTAAATACCAGGAACCATTCAGGGTAGGTTAAAAACGTTTGGTCGGGCGGGCGTACATTCTTTTGTGGGGTTAAAGGGTGCAGGTTGGTTTTAAGCCAGGCTTTATCAACCAGCAGGCTCCTACCGGGCACAATAGTTGCCGGCTGCCGGTTTTTTATAACAAAAGTTATAAAAGCCAGTGCCAGTGCAACACAGGTTAAAATTCGCAACCGCCTCATATTTTGATAAAAAGCATTAATGTATTGTCTGAGGGATCGTTATCCTGCAATATCCGCGCACCAGTATCTTTAAACCCTGCTTTGGTTATAATTGCCGCCCACTCGTCGGCAGGTTTAAAGTTTTTAAAATCCTTTTTCTCGAACTCAAGCGTTTCGTTTAAGCCGGCATTAAATACAGTATGTACCAACGATACAAATGTGGCCATCTCCGGCGTTTTTACATCGTGGTCGCGGATGATAAATGAGCCACCAGGCCGCAGTATGCGGTGAATTGATTTTACAAAGCCGTCAAGCTTAGCAACGGGGCAATGGTGCAGTCCAATATTGCAGGTAACCACATCAATGCTGCTGTTCGCAATTTGTTCGTTAATGGGACTGTAATCCAAATGGATAAATGTACCTAGTTTTGCCAACTGCCCGCGTTCCATAATATCGGCCGGTGAATTAGTCGGCGCGATATCATTCAATAAATAAACAGGCTCAGTTACCTTTATCAATTTGCGCAGTTTGCTAATATACCGCCCGGTAGAACCGATCTCTACATACCCGTTTATTTCTTTTTTATCGCCCAAAAGCAAAAGCGTCTGCCCCGCGATTTCCTTTTTTTGCTTTTTTAGCGCCGGCAAAGCATAAGTAAGTTCCGAAAAAAACGGTTTTATACCCGGTAGTTTTTTTTGCACCGATGTGTAAATTTCTTCATCTGTTGCATGAGCCGCTGTTTCCTCTTTTATTAGCTGGTGAAATTTATCTTCAGGGTATAAGTGAAAAACCACCTGCAAAAAGCGGTAAAAATCGTCGCTCCACCTGGTGTTGTTAAAAACCGCTTTAAATGCTGATGCATTACTCATTGTTGGTTGGTTTTAATGGTTTGTAATAGGTATCCCAAAGTATATTCCGGAATTTATAATCCGGGTCCAGCTTTGCTTTTAATTCAAAGAGTTTATGCGCGTTGGGGTACGCTTTATGAAACTGTTCGGTAGTTGGATGTACCTGGTAAGGCAAATAGTACGCACCATTTACAGCAGTTACCGCATCGGCCAACTCGCGCGTCCAAACGGCAACCGCTCCTTTCGAGGCCGCGTCTGTTCTTTGTTTATAATAAACTACGAAAGCAAAGACCTCTTCCCGCGCCCAGGCTAAGTACGATCCCGGGTCGGCTTTGGCATGCCTGATAGAAACATTGAGCACGTTTACATTATGCCGGATAAATATTTCGGCCATTGCTTTTTCAAATTCCTCAAAATTATTAACCGGCACAAAGTATTCCAATAGCACATACGTACTGTCGGTACGCGAGCGCGGCTCCAGTTCTGCAACATCATAACCGGCCTCATAATTTCGCCAGTGTATCCTTTTGCTTCGAAACAATAACGGGTCAATCAAAAACTCACGCCGCCATTTACCAAGCGGTGTTTCGGTAAACGACCATAGAAAATAACGCTCCAGCGGGTACGACTCCTTTAACGGCATTAACCGGGTTTTAACCGTAGGCTTTTCATTTGTCTCGACCCACGTTACCGAGCGCAGCCGTTTATATTTGGGCGGATAAATATCTCCATTGTGAAAAACCGCTTTGGGGTTTTGGCGGATGTTGATAAAGAAGTAATCCTTGTAGTCGCTTACGGTCATTTTTTCGTGCTCGCGTTTAACGGCCAAATTGTCTGCCAATTGCAGCCCGGCCTGCACAATAATGCCGATGCCGTTGTAGCCGCCAATGGCACCATAAAATATTTCTTTATTTTCAGTAGGGCTTGCATGTACTAAAGTGCCATCCGCTAAAACCACATCAATCCATAACACAGATAAAATAACCGGGCCTAAACCCATATAACGCCCGTGCGCATTTACACTTAACGCACCGCCAACGGTAAAGTTGGCGTAGGTTTGCATGGTTTTAACGCTCAGGTTTTGTTCGTCAACATATTGTTGAATATCACACCAGCGGATACCGGTTTGTACAGTTATGGTTTTCGCGGTTTTGTCAAACTCAAGCACCCGGTTCATTTTCCGCATATCGATGTGCGTGCTTTGAGGACTTGCAGTTTGCCCGCCCATGCTGAAACGCCCGCCGCCCACAGATATAGGGCCAGGGGTGGTTTTAACTATTTCGCAAACCTCCTCAACGCTTTGCGGCCTGTGTACTTTTGAAACTAAAACCGGGTTAAGCTTGGTTACATCGTCAATAATCCGCTCATCTGTTTTTAAATGCGGGATTTCCTTGCCATCGTCGTTTTTCAGGTAATCCGCCGCCGTTCCAGGCACAGTGCCATAAAAGTTATTGGTATAACTACCTTTTTTAAAACCGAGCAGGCAAATGAGCAGCAAAGGCCCGAATACCGGCACCAGCACAGCCAACAGCCAATACCCGGAGCGCCCCGAATCGTGCAGGCGTTTAATTGAAGTGGCGATGACTATCCAGAATAGCAGTGGATATAAAACAAATGTTGCCCCCGGCCCGATAGTAAACTGCAGCAGGTTGTACAAATACATAAAATGTGCACCAGTAAAATATCGATGCCAGCCAGTAGGCGCTCCTAGAAAGCCTGCCGTTAATGGTGAATAGCAGGTAGCTTACAGGCAGTTTTTGTTTTAAAGGCATTAAGGGTGTTTTGATTCGGAGATGCTAATATAGTATCTTATTGGATATGATGGCGCTTATTGTGCATTTCCAATAAGTGTGAAATCACTGCCATTTAATACCTTTGTGCATATGCCTGTTTCTCAAAATATCAAAGTAGCCGTCGATGCTGTTGTATTTGGATACACTTCGAAGGAAGGACTGTCGGTGTTACTTTTTAAACGAAATATCGATCCCTTTAAAAATAGTTGGGCACTTGAATAAAATTATGAAACGCGAAAATTTGGTCCTGCTGGCCGATGCTTATAAATATGCACATCATAAACTATACTACCCCGGCACCACGGGAATATACAGCTACCTTGAAAGCCGGGGCGGTATGTTTGACGAAACCGTATTTTTTGGCCTGCAATATTTTTTGAAAGAATACCTGGCCGGTGAAGCTTTTACCCAAGCCGACCTCGATGAGGCTGAAGGTTTCTTATTACAGGTTTTTGGTCGCAGCGATGTTTTTGATAAAAGTAAATTCCAATACATTTTGGATAAGTACAAGGGCAGGCTGCCGGTTAAAATTAAGGCAGTAGCTGAAGGCACCCGGGTGCCCGTTGGCAACGTGTTAATGACCATAGAAAACACCGATCCGGAATGCTATTGGCTTACTAATTTCTTAGAAACCCTGCTGATGCAGGTTTGGTACCCGTGCACCGTATCAACATTAAGCAACCAGGTAAAAAAAATAGTTACCGGCTATTATACAGAAACCGCCACCGATGGCGCCGAAGCCGGGATCGATTTTGTGCTTAACGATTTCGGTTTTCGAGGGGTTAGCAGTGTTGAAAGCGCCAAGCTTGGCGGTGCAGCACACTTGTTAAATTTTAACGGCAGCGATAATTTGGCAGGATCGACAATGGCAATCAATTATTATGATGCGCAAAAAGTATACGGCCTGAGTATACCCGCCACTGAACATAGCATTTGCACCCTATTGGGTAAGGAGGGTGAGTTGGAAGTATTTAAACATGTATTAAAGACTTTCCCAACCGGCATTATAGCCTGCGTGAGCGACAGTTACAATATCTTCAGGGCGTGTGAAGAGTATTGGGGTGAAGACCTTAAAGAAGAGATACTAAAAAGGGACGGCACACTTGTTATCCGCCCGGATAGCGGCGACCCGGTGATGACGCTCCTGGAAATATTCGAAATACTTTTTAATAAATTCGGTTATACAGTAAACTCAAAAGGTTATAAAGTCTTGCCGCCCCAATTAAGGGTAATACAAGGCGATGGTGTAAATTATGAATCCATAAAAATAATTTACGCCGCACTTAAACAAGCCAGCATCAGCGCCGAAAACCTGGTACTGGGGATGGGCGGGGCGCTATTACAAAAAGTCGACAGGGATACGCAGCGTTTCGCGTTAAAATGCAGCAGCGCCGTAATAAACGGCATAGAGGTAAATGTATCAAAAATCCCAACCGAAATGAACGCAAATGGCGATATTACCGCCAGTTTTAAAAAGAGCAAAAGCGGCCGGTTAAAGCTGGTTAAAATTAACGGTGATTTTAGGACAGTTACAGAAGCCGGCAATGAAAGCTTTGCGGATGAACTGCATACAGTTTTTGAAAATGGCGAAATAGTAAAACAATTAACGTTTGAAGAGGTGAAGGCCAATTTAAACAGGTAACATTCTGTATGAAAAAGATACTCTTCAACATAAAGCAATATAAATACCTTGCGGAAAAAGTTATGGCCTGCGGGCAGTTTGAGCAAGGCCTACTCGAGACGGATAATTTTACTGATGGCGAACGCTACCAGCGTATCCTTACCAATGTTGACAACCGGGATGTGGTGATTATCGGAGGAACTGTGAACGATGAGTCGACGCTTGAGCTGTTCGACCTGGCATCATCATTGGTTAGCTACGGCGCGGGTTCATTGTCACTCGTTATTCCATATTTCGGCTACTCCACAATGGAAAGGGCCGTTTTACCGGGCGAAATTGTTACAGCGAAGGCCCGGGCTATGCTGTTGTCGGCCATACCGCGCAGCAACAGGGGCAACCGCGTTTACCTTTTCGATATTCATTCAGAAGGTATTCCTTACTACTTTGAAAACGGACTTTATCCCGTTCATATTTATTGCAAAAGCATTGTTATACAAGCCGCTATTGAATATGGTGGCGATAATTTTGTGATGGCCAGTACCGATGCCGGCAGGGCCAAATGGGTTGAATCATTAGCCAATGAACTGGGTGTAAATGCGGCGTTTATCTTAAAACGCCGCTTAAAAGGCGACCAGACTGAAGTAAGCGCGATAAATGCAGATGTAGCCGGTAAAACAGTAATAATTTATGATGACATGATACGCTCGGGCGGCAGCATAATCAATGCGGCTAAAACTTACAAAGACGCCGGAGCATCCGATATTTTTGTAATAACAACCCACGGCTTATTTGTAAACGATGGGTTGCAAAAATTAAAAAACTGCGGTGTCATTAAAAAACTTATTTGTACGGATTCACATGTAAATGCCGGAGCCCTGAACGGGGATGATTTTGTTGACGTGAGAAGTTTAGATACGCTGATATGCGAAACACTTGGTTGACAATAATAAGCAGCGGTAAAAATTTATGCTTAATTTTACATCGCATCAAAACTTACCGCTATGAAACAAAAATTCCATTACGCCACCGTTACCGAAGCTATCGACGAGCTTAAAAAACAAGGCTTCTCACTCGATTTAAATTTAAAGGAAACCCATTTTGTAGCAGGCGAACAGCAATACCCTGCCGATGAATTTGAAATAGTTGATTTATACCGCTACGAAGGCGCGTCGGATCCTGGCGACGAAGCAACGGTTTATGCGCTGGCATCTCCCGCAGGTGTAAAGGGAATATTTGTATCAGGCTATGGCATTTCAACCGATGAGGCATCTGAGGAGACCCTGAAACAATTGCATTATAAATACCACCAGGGGCAGGCATAAGACCTGTAGAAAAACGATTCTGTTTACTCAACTTTACGCTTTCAAAAAACTGCAGATCAGCGACCTCCGCGCCTGGCCGAAATCCATCCGGGCAATTTCTACGTAATTAATGACGAAGGTCACGCTAATATAATGTATGTCAAATTATATTAATCGTATCTTTGCAGCTGGTTACAAAAACAATTTATTACCAATTATATTATATACTTGTGGTTATTCTAATATTTTTCCTGGCCCATTGGTTCCTCTCATTATTTTTTCAAACATTTTTCCTGCACCGTTATGCATCTCATAAAATGTTTAGCACTCATAAAATTAACGAACGGATTTTTCACCTGTTAACCTTCATTTGCCAGGGATCGTCGTTTTTAAACCCGCGTGCCTATGCTATTATGCACCGCGAACATCATGCATTCAGCGACACTGAAAAAGATCCGCATTCGCCATATTTTTTCCGCGACGTTTTCCAGATGATGTGGCGCACCGCACAGAGTTATAAGCTTTACGAAAAACGGTTAAAAGAACCGGAAGCACAATTTAAAGGTAACTATCCTGAGTGGAGATTGCTGGATTACTGGGGTTCAACTATTTTATCCCGCATTGTATTCGGCTTGTTATATGTGACATTTTATGTTTTTTTCGCTACTCATTGGTGGATGTTTTTACTATTGCCAATCCATTTTATGATGGGGCCTATTCATGGCGCTATTGTTAACTGGTGTGGCCACAAATATGGTTACGCTAACTTTGACAATGGCGACAAATCAAAAAATTCAACCCCGTTTGATTTCTTTATGCTTGGCGAATTGTTCCAGAACAACCACCACAAGCGCCCCAACAACGCCAACTTTGCCGCCAGGTGGTTTGAGTTCGACCCGGTTTACCCGGTAATGAAATTTATGCACTGGATACGGCTGATAAGATTGAGAGAAGCATATCTATAGCTTTTTGAGGTAATAGGTTTACCGGATATAAAAAAGACTTGCAAAATTTAAAAGTTTTGCAAGTCTTTTTTGTTTGGTTTGACGTCTTGAACCTTTAGCCTTTAGCCTCTTTCTTGTAATCCGATATGTTCAACTGTTCTTTACAAAATCCATACTCATGCTGCTGGTTTGAGCAGACGATGGTTAACCTATCAGCTGCAAATTTTTGAACAAGACTTAAATACCAATCGACCCCTTGGCTATCCAGGTTAGAAGTTGGCTCATCAAGCATCAGCATGGGGGTATTCGAACAAAATGCGAGCGCCAGTTTAAGCCGCTGCTTCATGCCTGAAGAAAAATAGCGTATCATTTTGTTTCTGCTGCTTTGCATACCCAGCAACTCAATCACCCCATTTTTGTCAATCCCTGCTTTATAGCCTTTAAATTTAAAGTGGAAATCGATTACCTCGTTAAGGGTAAATTCCTCGATCAGTTCAAGATATGGCGCAGCGAGGCTTAGGTGTTGGTAAACCTCACCTGCCTCAACTTCAGCATCGTTATAAGTGTATTTAAGCTTCCCAACAGACGGCGCCAAACTGCCATTTAAAACCTGCAGCAAAGTCGACTTACCCGAGCCGTTGGGCCCCAGAATAGCATACGAATTAGTGCCGGTAAACGTATAGTCAACCCCCCGGAAAATCCAGTCGCGGTTAAAGCGGCGGCCAATGTTTTGGAGGGAGATGGAGATTGAGTTCATAGTTCATATTTCATGGTTCATAGCCGGAAGCGATTTGGCTGATAGCTTATTGGCGGTAAGTTAAAGATGAGCGAAGCCACCATGAACTATGAACCGTCAACTATGAACTTCTTAAGAATTCCCAAACCCCTTCATTATGCCCCGTTGTGAGTTTTGCACAAAGTTAATGATCTCGTCGCGCTCAATAGTTGGGTTAAATTCGGCCTCGATGATATCAAGGGCTTTGGTCATGTTATACTTTTTAAGGAAAATGATACGATAAATTTCCTGTATCTCGTTGATGGTTGCCGCCGAAAAACCGCGGCGGCGCAGGCCTACTGAATTTATACCGATATAAGATAATGGTTCGCGACCAGCCTTGGTGTAGGGCGGGACGTCTTTACGTACCAGCGAACCGCCGGATATCATGCTGTGTGCACCAATCTCAACAAATTGGTGTACGGCAGATGTACCGCCTATGAATGCATAATCGTATACGTTTATATGACCAGCCAGTTGTACCGAGTTTGCAATAATAACATTATCGCCAATCACACAGTCGTGCGCTACGTGCACGTAAGCCATTAACAGGCAGTTACTGCCGATGGTAGTAGTGTTTTTATCGAGCGCTGTTCCGCGGTTAAGGGTTACGCATTCGCGGATAACCGTATTATCGCCTACCGAAACGGTACTTTGTTCACCTTTATATTTTAAATCCTGCGGCGGTGCGGAGATAACAGCACCCGGAAAAATCCGGCAGTTTTTTCCTATCCGGGCACCATCCATAATGGTACTGTTTGAACCCACCCATGTGCCTTCGCCAATTTCAACATCCTTGTGTATGGTAACAAATGGCTCAATTACCACATTATCGGCTATTTTAGCCTGTGGATGTATGTATGCTAAAGGCTGAATCATGCTTCTTCAGTTTTTGTTTTTTTAACTATTTGCGCCATTAATTCGGCCTCAACAACCACACGCTCGCCAACCATGCCTATTCCCTTCATTTGTGCAATTCCGCGCCTTATCGGTGCTATTAAATTGCAATGAAATATAATTGTATCACCGGGTACTACCGGCGATTTAAACCGTGCATTTTCTATTTTCAGGAACAAGGTAATATAATTTTCCGGGTCGGGCACAGTATTCAGCACCAATATACCACCCGTTTGTGCCATCGCCTCAATCTGTAACACCCCGGGGAACAGCGGCGTACCCGGAAAATGCCCGCGGAATATATCCTCGTTCATGGTTACATTTTTCAACCCCACCACGTGGCTCTTTGTTAAATCAAGTATCTTGTCTATCATTAACATCGGCTGCCTGTGCGGCAATATTTTCATGATATCAACGGTATCATACACCGGTTTAGCGTTCGGGTCGTAAATTTTTATATGCTTGCGGCTGCGTTCCTTTTTAATTAACGACTTTATCTTTTTAGCAAACGCCACGTTTGCGGCATGTCCCGGCCTTGCCGCCATAATATGCCCGCGCAGCGGAACCCCAACCAGCGCCAAATCGCCAATCATATCCAGCAACTTGTGCCTTGCCGGCTCGTTTTGGTGACGAAGCTCAATATTATTCAATATACCCTGCGGGGCAACCTTTATGTCTTTACGATTAAATACCCTTGCCAGGTGTGCCAATTCCTCTTCATCAACTTCCTTGTCAACCACTACAATGGCATTGTTTAGGTCACCTCCTTTTATCAGGTTGTGCTGTAACAGCATTTCCAGCTCATGTAAAAAGCAGAAAGTGCGGCATGATGCAATTTCTTTGTTAAATTCAGCAATGGTTGATATACTGGCATGCTGGCTACCCAGTACCTGCGAGTTATAGTCGACCATGCAGGTAAAGCGGTAATCATCATCCAAAGGCATGGCCACCATTTCAACCTTACGATCGGGTTCTGAGTAATGTATGTTATAGGGAATGTGGTAATATTCACGGTCGGCTTCCTGTTCAACAAGCCCCATATCTTTGATGGCATCAACAAACTGAATCGAGCTGCCATCCATTATCGGGGTTTCCTGGGCATCCATATCTATCAGCACGTTATCTACCTCAAGCCCAACCAATGCGGCAAGTACGTGCTCGATAGTGCTAACGCTGGCACCATTTTGCGTAATAGTAGTACCGCGCGAAGTATCAGTAACGTTGTCGCAATCGGCATCAATTATCGGCGACCCTTCCAAATCAACCCGCCTGAACTTATAGCCGTGATTTTCGGGGGCAGGGTTAAAAGTAAGCGTAACACTTTGCCCGGTATGTAAACCGGTACCCGAAACCGAAACCGGTGCTTTAATAGTTTTTTGTTTTACGTTCATCTTATATTTGTCATTCGGTCATTAAGTCATTCGGTCATTAGCCCTGGCATATTACTATTAAACAGCCTATGAACAATGATTCAATGACCTAGTGACTTTTCCTAAGTTCTGCTATTATTTTTTCAAGCTCGTTAACTTTCTTTTCCAACTCAGGCAGGCGATTTATTACAATTTGCGATCGCATGTGATTGGCGTATGGCTGCGCCGGTGAGCCCATCCATTTTTTATTTTCTTCGGCCAGCGTGCGGCTTATCCCCGATTGCGCCTGTACCTGCGTGCCTTTTGCAATGCTGATATGACCAACAATGCCAACCTGCCCGCCGATAATGCAATTTTCGCCAACCTTGGTACTGCCTGAAATACCGGTTTGTGCCGCCACTACCGTGTTGCTCATGATTTCCACATTGTGGGCCACCTGTATCAGGTTATCGAGCTTTACCCCTTTGCGGATAATGGTGGAGCCCATTGTTGCCCTGTCGATAGTGGTGTTTGAGCCTATTTCAACATCATCTTCGATAACTACATTCCCTATCTGCGGTATTTTGCTGTAGGTGCCGTCGCCAACCGGCGCAAAGCCAAAACCATCGGCGCCGATAATGGTACCGGAATGGATGATGACATTGTTCCCTATTTTGCAATCAAAATAAACTTTTACACCTGCAAACAAGGTAACATTATCTGCCAGTACCACATCATCTGCAATATAAGTTTGCGGGTATATTTTGCAATTGTTACCTATAGTTACGTTTGGCCCTATATAGGCAAATGCCCCTACATAAACATTCTCGCCGAGCTTTGCCGATGGGTGGATAAAGCTGGGTTGTTCAATGCCTGATTTATCGAGCTTCAGCTTGTTATATACATCAAGCAGCATGGATATAGCCATGTAAGCGTTCTCCACACGGATAAGTGTAGTATTAACCGGCTCGGCAAGCGCCTGGTCGTTATTTACAATAACAATTGAGGCTCCGGTGGTATAAAGGTATTGCTCGTATTTGGGATTAGCCAAAAATGAGAGTGAGCCTGCCTGGGCCTCTTCTATTTTCCCCAGTTGATTTACCTGCACTGAGGAATCACCTTCAACTGTTCCATTAAGCATTAAAGCTAGTTGCTGTGCGGTAAATTGCATCCGGCAAATTTATGTGTTAATATTCAAGCAAGCAAGTAGTTGATTTGGTTGATTATGCGGGTGTTCAATTTGGCTGAAAACCCTCATTGTGATGGGTTTTCAGCTACAACTAATCAACTTAGTCTAACCTAATCAACCGTTCACCAATTCTTTTTTATAGCAAACAATATACTTCTTCACCGTTTTTGCCAGCGCTTCGAGGTTGGAATTATCGCTGGCTTGGGTAATATCTTTTATCGAGCCGTCCTTCATCAGGATGCAGATATTTCCATCGTCGGAGCGGTACGCTTTATTGCGGATGGAATCCGTAAAAACGAAGTATGATGCTTCGTGCTCGCTGATATTGTATTTTTTAATAGCTTTTTGTATCAAGCTGCTTACAAATGCCGCGTGAGGCGGTTCGTTGGTGATATCAACCTTATATAAATCGCGCTGAACAAGGTCGGTACACAATTTCGACAATACAAAATCTTTGTGCGTAGCCCATATTTTTACAGCTGCCATAATATCAGTATCGTCAAGACTGGCGAAAGTTTCCAGGTAATGATCTTCGCGCATAAATGCCTCACGGCTTACCGGTTTCTTTAAAAACATGCTCAATGCCGGTGTTGTAAAAACCTCTTCCCCCTGCAGAGCCAGTTCGCGGCTGCGTTTTAATATTTTTACCAGCAACTGCTCGGCGGCAATCACTGTTTTATGCAGGTAAACCTGCCAGTACATAAGGCGACGTGCGATGAGGAACTTTTCGATTGAATAAATGCCCTTTTCTTCGACCACAATCGCATCGTCAACAACGTTGAGCATCTTAATGATACGGTCGGAACTGATAACGCCTTCGGACACGCCGGTAAAAAAACTGTCCCGGTTAAGGTAATCCATCCTGTCCATATCCAGCTGGCTCGATACCAGCTGATGCAAAAAGCGTCGCGGGTATTTATCCTCAAATATTTCGATAGCCATGCTTAGCTGACCGTTAAACTGGCGGTTAAGCCTTTGCATAATCAGAGTTGAAATATCCTCGTGCGAAATTTGTTCAACTATGCTTTCTTCCAGCGCGTGCGAAAACGGGCCGTGGCCAATATCATGCAATAATATGGCTATAGTAACCGCTTCCTCTTCTTCATCGCTGATGGCATGGCCCTTATTGCGCAATGTTTCAATGGCCATACTCATTAAATGCATTGCCCCCAAGGCATGATGAAAACGGGTATGCAGCGCGCCGGGATAAACCAAATGCGTCATCCCCACCTGCTTAATATAGCGCAGCCGCTGAAAATAGGGGTGTTCAATAAGATCGAATATCAGTTCCGTTGGAATGCTGATAAAACCGTAAACCGGGTCGTTGATTATTTTCTTTTTATTCAATTTGGATATAAGCTGTGCAAAAATGTTAAATAAAGGTAATAGCAGTGTCGTCTATTTGTTAATTTATGTTAATACCTTTAATAATTAATAACAAAACCCGTGCTTTGCGGTTATTAAAGTTCTGATTTCGCCGAATACAAGGGGATTTCACCGATTGAAATATTACACCGATTGGGCAATGATTAGCTGACTTAATCCCATTAAATCAGTAAAATCTTTTAATCCCGGTCAAAATATACATACCATGCAGGATACCACCATATTATGGGCCGATGACGAAATTGACCTTTTAAAACCCCATGTATTGTTTTTAACCGAAAAAGGCTACAAACTTACAACGGTAACCAATGGCAACGATGCTGTTGAGGCTTTCAAAAATAACCATTTCGATTTGGTTTTTTTGGATGAAAATATGCCTGGGTTAACGGGGCTGGAAACGCTGTCGCAGATAAAAAACATCAATAACGATGTACCTATTGTTTTGATTACCAAAAACGAGGAAGAGTATTTGATGGAGGATGCCATAGGCTCAAAAATAGACGATTACCTTATTAAGCCGGTAAACCCGAAACAAATACAGCTAACCATAAAAAAACTTACTGAAAACAAGCGCCTGGTTACCGAAAAAACCACCATGGCCTATCAGCAGGATTTCCGCAACCTCGGCATGACGCTCAACGAAAACCTGAGCTACCAGGAGTGGATTGATGTATACAAAAAATTAATATTCTGGGAGCTTAGCCTCGAGAAACTGGAGGACGCCGGTATGCATGAAATACTGACCCTGCAAAAAGCTGAGGCGAATGTACAGTTCTGTAAGTTTGTTGAACGTAATTATGTGCGCTGGCTTAAAGAGCCGGAAAATGCCCCAACCAATTCATCGCAATTATTTAAAAAGAAGGTTTTCCCTTTGCTGGATGGAAAAGGCCCGGTGTTTTTTATCCTGATTGATAATTTACGGTACGACCAGTTTAAAATCATCAACCCAATTTTAACCGAATACTTCAGGCTGGAAGAGGAAGATGCCTATTACAGCATTTTACCAACAGCTACCCAATACGCACGTAACTCTATATTCTCGGGTTTGATGCCTTTGGATATGGAAAAACGTTATCCGGAAATGTGGCAGAACGACGAGGATGAGGGTGGCAAAAACCTGTATGAGGGCGATTTCATTACCGACCAGATAAAACGCGTTCTGCGAAGGGACGTAAAACACTCCTATCATAAAATATTAAATATTGACGAGGGTCGTGCGCTTAACGAATCGGTAAGCAACCTGATGCAAAACGAGCTAAATGTGGTCGTTTACAACTTTGTTGATATGCTGAGCCACGCCCGTACCGATATGCAAATGATACGCGAGCTGGCCAGCGACGATGCCGCCTACCGCTCATTAACGCTGTCGTGGTTTGAGCATTCACCGTTATTTGATTTACTGAAGTTTTTGGCGTCGAAACAAGTACGGGTAGTTATCACAACCGACCATGGCACCATAAGGGTACGTAACCCCAGTAAAATTGTCGGCGACAGGAATACCAATACTAACCTGCGTTACAAACAGGGTAAAAATTTAAATTTTAACCCAAAAGAAGTATTCCATGTGCGTAATCCGCACGATGCCATGCTACCCAAACTACATGTAAGCAGCAGCTTTGTATTTGCCAAGGAAGACAGCTACTTCGTTTACCCAAACAATTACAATCACTTTGTTAACTTTTATAACGAGACATTCCAGCATGGGGGTATTTCGTTAGAGGAGATGCTGATACCGATTGCCGTGTACGGGCCTAAGTAAAATTTATTAAATTTGGCATCTATTTGCCATTGCTTTTTATCTGGATCACATGTCGTGGTTCAGATGAAAAGTTAGTAATATTTTATGCATCTAACCGCCACTTCCCCTGCTCAACTCCCCGCCATTGCATCCGAAATAATTTCATTTGCAACCAACTCCCGTATTTTTCTTTTTTATGGCGATATGGGTGCTGGCAAAACCACGCTGATTAAATCGCTATGTGAATGTTTAGGAACTACCGAAGCGGTTACCAGTCCCACATTCTCAATTGTGAACGAATACATCGGCACGAAAAATAAAATTTACCATTTTGATTTCTATCGCCTTAAAAATCAAACTGAGGCGCTGGATATGGGCTATGAGGAGTATTTTTACTCGGATGCGTACTGTTTTATTGAGTGGCCCGAAAAAATACCCGATCTATTGCCGGTGCATTATAACCGGGTTACCATAAATGTACAGGCCGACAATTCGCGGCAGGTAACTATTGAGCAAATTTAATTTACACTTAAAGCGATTTTTGCTTAACTTCATCAGCCAGAAAATAATACACAATGAGCTTAGGGAAATATAGTGGATTTTCGGACCTTGCCAAACAAGCGTTGATGCAACCCCAGGAATCGATGCTGGAGGTTAAAAACAAAAAAAACAAACTTTATATAGGTATACCAAAAGAGGTTTCTTTCCAGGAAAACAGGATCCCGCTTACTCCATTATCTGTGGCTTTGCTGATAAATAATGGTCACGAGGTAATGCTGGAAAGCAATGCCGGACAGGCCGCCAATTTTTCGGATAAGGACTACAGTGAGCAAGGCACCCATATTGTTTACGATACTAAAAAAGTATACGAAGCCGACCTCATTATAAAAATTGCCCCGCCAACACTGGCCGAAATCGAATTGATGAAGCCCGGCCAAACGCTTATATCAGCCTTGCAAATGTCAACCCTTAAAGCTGAAACTGTAAATGCGTTAATCAACAAAAAAATAACGGCGCTTTGTTTTGAGCACCTGCGCGACGAGGGCGGCTCGTTAAGCGTGGTGCGGGCAATGAGCGAAATTGTTGGTGCCACATCTATACTAATTGCCGGCGAATACCTGAGCAATGTTTTTGATGGCAAGGGATTAATGCTCGGCGGCATCACCGGTGTTCCACCAACAGAGATTGTGATATTAGGTGCCGGAACGGTTGGCGAATATGCTGCGCGAACGGCTATTGCGCTCGGTGCTGAGGTGAAAGTTTTCGACCCGTCCATTTACAAATTGCGCCGCTTGCAAAACAATATTGGTACGCGAGTATTCACATCAGTTGTACAACCAATTGTTTTACAAAAAGCTGTTACCACTTGCGATGTTGCCATAGGCGCCATGCGCGCCGAAGACGGCCGCAGCCCATGCATTGTATCGGAAGCTACAGTTAGCCGCATGAAACCAAACTCGGTGATTATTGATGTAAGTATTGACCAGGGCGGTTGTTTTGAAACATCAGAGGTAACCAACCACACCCACCCGGTTTTTCGCAAGCATGATGTTATACATTATTGCGTGCCAAACATCGCGTCGCGGGTTGCACGCACTGCTACTTATGCCCTTACCAATATTTTCGCACCCATACTGCTTGATATAGGTGAGCATGGCAGTTTAAAAGATTTAATATGGGCAAAATCGGGTATGCGCGATGCGGTTTATATATACAAAGGCCAGCTTACCAACAAACATATCGGCGAGCGTTTTTCAATTCCCTGCAAAGACCTCGACTTGCTGATTGTTTCACACCGCTAGATATGAAAAATATTATTTTGTCCGCAATTTTCACATTAATCATGAGCAGCGCATTCGGTCAGCATTATAAATATATCGACAGCTCGAAAGTAATGGGCCCAACCAAATACGCGGCCGATATTAAACGGAATCCGGAAACCCGGCTGGTTGAAATAAAAAAATATATCCCGGGCATTGCGCTTGATATACGGTACGCAACCACCAATAACTTTACCCACCATCGCATGTACCCGCAGGCACGGGCTTTTGCCAGGCTGCCGGTAGTATTGGCGTTAAAGGATGTGCAGGACGAATTGAAAGCAAAAGGCCTCGGTCTTAAAATATACGATGGTTACCGCCCCTACTCAATAACCGAAAAATTTTATGAGATAGCCGCGGATACCAATTTTGTCGCCGACCCGCGTAAAGGTTCAAAACACAACCGGGGCTGCGCTATCGACCTTAGCGTGATCGACTTAAAAACGGGAAAAGAGTTAGATATGCCAACTGGTTTTGATAGCTTTAGCCGCAAAGCTGCAGCTAATTACACCGATTTAACCCCGCTGCAAATAGCCAACCGCGAGTTGCTAAAGGGCGTTATGCAGGCCCACGGGTTTAAGGTGATTGCCACGGAATGGTGGCACTATGATTTTATCGGATGGGCAAAATATCCGCTGCTTGATATCCCCTTCGCAACAATTTAATAATGACGATTTAAAATTTCGGGGCAAACATTTTTGGCTATTAAATATTCAGTATATAATAGTTAATAAACAGGAACAGAATTTAATTCACAATGGCATTTAAAGCAGGCATGAAAGTTTTCAGCATAGCGTATGTAAAAGAGCTCTGGAAAATACTGGCGGCTACCTTTATGGGGTTTATCAGTGATAACGGCCTTAAATTAAGCGCGTCATTAGCCTACTATACCATTTTTTCAATAGCCCCGCTGCTAATCCTTATTATTTCGATAGCGGGCGTGGTTTGGGGGCAGGATGCCGCATCAAACAAATTGTACCCGCAAATCGCACATTACGTTGGCAAGGACGCGGCGCTGCAAATACAGGATGTATTAGCAAAACTACAGCTGTCCGGCAAATCAAATACGGCAGTAACTATCGGAATAATAACCTTACTTGTTGGCGCCAGCAGTATTTTTATCGAGATACAGGATTCGCTAAACATCATATGGCGGGTTAAGGCAAAACCCAAAAAGGGTTGGCTTAAACTTATTCAAAACCGGTTTATTTCTTTTTCACTGATTATCAGTCTCGGGTTCTTAATGCTGGTGTCGTTGGTGATAAGTGTTGTAATGAACGCGGTAAGCCAATGGATCACTCATTTTTTACCGGCATTAACCACAGTGCTTTTAAACCTGGTTAATCTTGGTATTACGCTAATAATTATTTCGGTGCTGTTTGGTATAATATTCAAATTTTTACCCGACGTAAAAATCAAGTGGAGGGATGTGCGTTCGGGGGCTTTTTTTACAGCAATCCTGTTTATGGTAGGGCAATCGCTTATCACCTTATATATACAGTATTACGCAAAAAGTTCTGCTTACGGGGCTGCAGGATCCATTTTGATTATCCTTGTCTGGATATATTACACCGCGGCAATTTTGTATATAGGCGCCGAGTTTACCCAGGTTTATGCCGAAGCCATTGGCAGCCATATTGAACCCGCAGACTACGCCGTAAGTGTGCAACAAACTGAGGTACTAAAAGAAGTAGCCACTCTGCCGGCCCAAAACCCCCAGCTTAAAGGGACGTTGAAACCGGAGAAGAAGGAGGGTTCATAGTTGATGGTTCATAGTTCATGGCCGGAAAAGCGACAGAGGCCCTTACCTTTCAAATTACCAGGCGCAGCTGCTATGAACTATGAACCATCAACTATGAACTAATACTCATCGTGTATAAATGTAATTATCCTTACTATTTCGTCCCTTATTTCGGTAACAGTGCGGGTGAAATTGTTGTTCATGAACGCAAATGCCAACCTCTTCCCTTTTTTAGTAACGAGGTAACCGCTTTGGTTATAATTATTGGAAAATGAGCCGGTTTTGGCCCAAACAAAAGGTTGCCCGTTTTCGGTTTTGTAAATCTTACGGATGCTGCCTGTTGAGCCACCTGCAGGGAAGAGACTATGCACAAGGTCGTCGTTTTTCTTCTCTTCAAGGATCTTACATAAAAGGGCCACAATACTGCGTGGCGTAAACAGGTTATAACGCGACAAACCCGAGCCGTCAACCCATTGCGGCGCATCGGGCAAATCATCTAAAAAAGTCGCTTTCGAATAATTAATTACTGAATCGGTATTAAGTGCCTGGAATTTTGCCGACGAGCAAACCAGCAGCAACTGCTCGGCAATAAAATTGTCGCTTGGCTGCAGCATGCGCCTGTAAACTGAATCGGCATTGGCATCGTAAATAGTTTTTACATTTGCGGGGATGGGCATATGTACCACAGTAACGGGTTGCTTAAGCGTGTCCTGTAATAGTTCCACAGTAAGTTCGGCACTTACTTTCCAGGGGATTTCCTGCTTAAAGTTTTTGGGCAAAGCCATAAAAGGATACACAAATGTGTTGCTTAAAAGGTCGCGTTTTACCGTGAATTTTGCGGGGCGATAAAGTGTATCGCATTTTAAATACCGCTTCAGGTAAGCCGGTTTTATTTGCAGCGAATCGTTTTTATCGGCATAAATAAGGGCCACATTATCTTCAACCGGCAGCTCGTTTATTTCGGCTTGGTAATAGTCGTTATAATCATCCCAGGCCCAGCCCGGTCCAAAAAACTGACCGGTATAATTACCGGGCGAAAAGAATAGTTTTTTGCCGCTGTTCTTTAAAAAATCAAACCCCTTTACCCCCTTTAAATCGCTATGCAAAAATGAAGGGTCGCCTGTACCCCAAAAAATCAGCGAGTCGCCTTTGGTAATATATTTGAGTGCGGGAACCGAATCACCCAGCATCTTCAAACAGGTATAAAAGGTAAACAGCTTGGTGTTTGATGCCGGGTTAAAATATTTATCGCTGTTAAGCTCATACACCATCTTCTTATTGTCCAGGTCGTACAATGCAAAGCCGGTAAAATGGCCGCTTGTTCCCGGGGTATGCGCAAACTGCCTTTTTATTGGTCGTTTACGTATTTTATCAGCACAGCTATAGCCAAAACACATTAAAAGGCAGAAACCAAGCGTTATTATTTTAAATACATTCCGCTGCATTGATGTTAATTTTATATGATTAATTTGTACGTTTGATAACCAAATATAAACGTTTGTTGATTAGGCTATTCCATACCATAAAACGCGCCATCCAAATTAGAGCCGCGTTGTATTTTACTGTGCTGCTGTTGTCGCTTTGCTGTTGGCATTCAATTGCAAATGCCCAATATTTCGACTTGAAAGATAACAGAAAACATGTTACCGTTCCTTTTAAAATGATAAGGGACATGATCGTCATCCAGGTTAACATTAATAATAAGGGCCCTTTTAATTTTATTTTAGACACCGGCGTCGGTCTGATGCTGATAACCGACCCCAAATTGGTCGACTCGATAAACATAGTTAACAAACGTACCTTAAAAATAAATGGCATTGGCGACGGCGAGGCTTACGAAGCCTATGTTACATCTGCCTTAGACATACAAATTCGCGGCCTGAAAAGTTATGATGTTGCGGCGGCTATATTAAAGACCGACCATTTTGGCCTCTCCAACTATGCGGGTATACCTATTCACGGGTTGCTGGGCTACGAGTTTTTTAATAACCTGGCTGTTAAGATTGAATTTTCTGACAGCACCCTTTCTGTTTCTAAAGCAAAAGATATCCGGCTGTATAAAAAGGGGACAAAAATACCAATGACTGTTCAAGACCGGAAGCCTTATATACATACAAAGGTTACCTATACCGATGGCAGCAAGGTGGATGCAAAACTAGTGCTCGACCTGGGCGCCGGCCATGCACTATCGCTTGAAAACGCTATTGTAAAACATGGCCTTCCATCAAAATTTATCGCAGCCAACCTGGGTCTGGGGCTTACCGGGCCAGTAAGTGGCTTTTTAGGCCGCGTAAAAGAGCTCGACATAGGGAAGTTTAAAATACCCAATGTGATTACCTCCTTTCCGCAGGGCGACCAATATAAGGGCCTGGCAGTAAAACGCGACGGAAACCTGGGTATAGGTATTCTTAAGCGGTTTAGCGTTATAATTGACTACCCCGACAGCGCTGTATATTTAAAGCAGGGGCCTGATTTTACCCGCCCTTTTGAACACGATATGAGCGGCCTGGAGTACTATGGTGCCGGCGAAGATTTAAACCGCATTGTTATCAGCAGGGTTGAACCGGGCTCGCCCGCTGATGAAATAGGGCTTGAAAAGGATGACGAAATACTGGCGATAAACTTAAAGCCAGTTAAAAACATGACCCTTGAACAAATTGACAACCTTTTTAAATCGCAAAATGACCGCAGCTTGCTTTTGGAGGTTTACCACGACAAAAAGAAAGACGAGGTTGTTTTAACCTTAAAGCGCCGTATATAATCTTTCATCAAATCAGCTTTTGACATTTAAGCATCCCCCGTATGGGGTGATTTTAAACCCATATTTGTAACAAAAATGTTGCTATTCCCAAATGGTTTGTATTTTGCATAAGTTTACACTTTAACTGACTTATTTAATAATTGACTATATGATTAAACCATTACGTAAAAACGCGTGGTTATGCTTAACTGCTATTACCATTGCCGTAATAGCAGGTTCGTGCAAAACCAAGAAGGAAGCTGCCGCACAAACTGTAACCGTTAAAACAACTTCCACAGCCGCCGGCTCGACTGCTACTGCTACAATTGGCCCTGGTAAAAAAGAGGGCATCAAAAAATTCGGCGACCTTATCCCGTCAAAAACCAAAGTTGATAACGGGCTTTTTAACACTTATAAAGTTGACGGTAAATATTATTATGAAATCCCCGATTCATTATTGAACCGCGAAATGCTGGTTGTTACCCGCTTTGCAAAAACTCCCGCTAATATTAAGGTATCCAATCAGCAATATGGCGGCGAAGAAGCGAACGACCAGGTTTGGAAATGGGAACGCCATGATAAACAGGTTTATATACGTGTGCCAAGCTATTCTATACGGGCCGACAGCACAACTGATATGTACCAGTCCGTAAAAAATTCCAACCTCGATGTGGTACTTGCTTCGTTTGACATAAAAGCCTATAATAAAGACACAACCGGTGTTGTAATTGACGTAACAGACTTTTATAACGGCGATATAGCTGCCATAGGGATCTCTGACGAATTGAAAAAGGCGTATAAGGTATCGGCTATTGACAATTCGCGATCATACATCGATTCTATAAAAAGCTTCCCGATAAATATCGAGGCACGTACTTTAAAAACCTATCGCTCCGCCGAATCTCCAACCGATAATACCAACGCAGCGATAACATTTGAATTAAATACATCGATGTTATTATTGCCAAAAACACCGACAAAGGCACGTTTGCGGGACCCAAGGGTTGGTTATTTTGGACAAAGCCAAACGGATTACGGAACTGATGCCCAAAAATCGGAAGTAACGGCGTACATACATCGCTGGAAACTGGAGCCAAAGGACGAAGCGGCCTATGCCCGCGGGGAACTGGTTGAGCCAAAGAAGCAAATTGTGTATTACATTGATCCTGCAACACCAAAAAAATGGGTTCCGTATCTGATACAGGGAATAAACGACTGGCAAAAAGCATTTGAGGCCGCTGGTTTTAAAAATGCCATTGTCGGTAAAACAGCGCCGACAGCAAAAGAAGACCCCGAATTTAGTACAGAAGATGCCCGTTACAGCGTAATCAGATATTTCGCATCTAATGTTGAGAATGCTTATGGTCCGCATATATCTGACCCGCGTACCGGCGAAATACTGGAAAGCCACGTAGGCTGGTACCATAACGTTATGCAATTGCTGCGCGATTGGTATTTTGTACAAACTGCCGCAGTAAACCCTGAAGCACGCAAGGCAAAATTTACCGACGAGCAGATGGGTGAACTGATACGTTTTGTTTCATCGCACGAAATAGGGCACACGCTGGGCCTGCCACACAACTTTGGCTCAAGCTACGCCTACCCCGTTGATTCGCTTCGTTCGAAAGCATTTACAGACAAGCATGGCACGGCCCCGTCAATTATGGATTATGCGCGGTTTAACTACATTGCCCAGCCAGGCGATGGGGTAACGCATTTGTACCCGCAAATAGGTGAGTACGACCTTTGGGCAATAAAGTGGGGCTATACATGGTTCCCTGGCAAAAAGAGCATTAAACAGGAAAAAGAAATGCTTGACGTTTGGACAAAAGAAAAAGCAGGCAACCCGCTTTATTATTACGGCCGCCAGGGAACAAGCATCGACCCTCGCCTGCAAAATGAAGACTTAGGCGATAACGCCATGAAAGCAAGCACTTATGGCATTGCCAACCTAAAACGCATTTTACCGAACATTGAGAAGTGGACCTATCAGCCTGGCGAAGACTACGATGATCTGCAAAGTTTATACGGCGAGGTTTTAAACCAGTTTAGCCGCTATATGGGTCACGTTGCAACAAACATTGGTGGTATGA
Organism: Mucilaginibacter sp.; assembly: GCF_025359345.1. GTDB lineage: Bacteria > Bacteroidota > Bacteroidia > Sphingobacteriales > Sphingobacteriaceae > Mucilaginibacter. The sequence goes on along the minus strand of NZ_JANYGQ010000036.1, from coordinate 85,939 downwards.
ACGAGAACTTTAAAACGTACGACCAGAAAGGACCTGTTTACGACTTTGTTGCCAAAGGCTTACAGCATGATGCCGTAACTTTTTTTAACAAAGAAGTATTTACGACGCCAATGTGGTTGATTGAAAGCCAGGAGCTATCAAAATTTGATAACGGTGTAATGCTAAACCGGATTAAAAGTGTGCAAACCAATACGCTTGCAAACGTGCTGTCGCAATCACGGATATCACGCATGTATGATAACGAAACCAGGAACGGGAGCAAGGCTTATTCGGTAGCTGATTTATTTAATGATCTGCGCGATGGCATTTTTACAGCCGGCCGCCCTGACGCGTTTAAACGTAACCTGCAAAGGGCATACATCGAAGATCTAAAAAGCCTGTTGAACGACGATTTCAGGGGTATACCCGGCTTTCCGGCAAGTGCCATGGCAAATTTTGGCTTAACACCCATTAACATGACCCTGTCGGATATTCGCCCGATGGTGCGTGCCGAATTGAAAATGATACAGGCAAAACTGCCAAAAGGCGGCGATGCAATTACAACCGCTCATTATGTTGATTTGCAGGCAAGGATAAAGGAAACATTAAACCCAACCAGGCCGATAGTAAATATACCAGCAGCAGGCCGTGGAATAGCAGATGATATAGTTAAAAACGATTTGGAAAATTATTAATTGCATACTAATCAGCTGATACACTGGATTTTTCAGCAATAAAAGAGTCCCGTCTGTTTTACAGTACGGGACTCTTTTATTTCGTATACAAATAAATACAGTATATATTTTTATTAATTGTAGAGCATGGCTAACATCAACCTAATCTCTAAATCACAGCTGACTGATATTCTCGAAAAATGCCGTCTGCAGGTCGAGCAGTGATCTAACGTTTATTTTCTCGCCATAAGCGTCGAAACATAAAAACTTTGAATTTTTCATATCGTTATTTTTAGACCGCTCAAAAAAATTGAACGTTTCAAAAAAATAATGATTAGTGGTAATGTTGTTTTTATTGGTTTGCGAGCCGTTAAGCCGGAACCCGATCGCGTCGATCCACTTGTGCACTTTTGAGTGCAGGTTTGCATTAATGTTAGCCATAGGTTAATGTTTAGTGTTCTTTAAACGAAAATCGTGCCATATTGTTACCCCTGCATTGCATTACTTATAAACAATTGTTGGGGGAAAGCAGGAGCATTAATTGTGGATAATTAATAGACTTGTGAATAACTTTTCTTTTACCAAGCAATTAATGTAACTTATTTGAAACCCACGCCGTAAAAAGCACCGATAAACAAAAAAAATTACCCGAAATTATGAAACCACTTAGACTTTTACTACCCATTGCATTCATATTCCTTTTAAGCGTTACCGCTTGTAAAAAGGATAAAACGGCAGGACCGGCTGGTGCAACTGGCGCTGCAGGAGCAACCGGCGCACAAGGCGCTACAGGTGCAACAGGTGCTGCTGGACCACAAGGCCCCGCTGGCCCAGCCGGCGGACCGGTTGGACCGCAAGGCCCTAAAGGAGATACCGGCGCAACTGGTGCCCAGGGAGCAACTGGCGCAACAGGAGCAAACGGTAAGGATGGCGCTCAAGGTGCTCAAGGCGCCACCGGGGCGACTGGTGCAACAGGCGCTACTGGTGCCACGGGTGCACAAGGCCCAATTGGTCCTCAAGGGCCGATAGGTGCAACTGGCGCTACCGGCCAAACTGGAGCAACTGGTGCACAAGGCCCTAAAGGTGATACCGGTGCTGCCGGTGCAACTGGTGCAACTGGCGCCACAGGTGCAACGGGCGCTAAAGGAGCAACTGGTGCCACAGGAGCTACAGGCGCAACTGGCCCGCAAGGACCAAAAGGCGATAAAGGTGACCCGGGAAATGCCAACGTTCAAAACTTCCTGTTGGTAAACAAAGGCGTTGTAGTTGCCGGCCTTACCAAATTTACCATCCCTGCAATTACCCAGGCTATTGTTGACCAGGGAACCGTGTTGGTTTACCTGCGTAATACAGGGTCAAGTTCAGGCTGGTATGCTTTACCATACTCTGAGGCAGGTCACTCTATTACCTTTAACGATTATGGTGTCGGTTATATCGACCTGAAAGCAAACTTTACCCAATCAAGCGGTATCGACTTCAGGGTGGTGGTTATCCCCGGAACAGCTATAACAACGTTAAATGCTACCAATCCAAACCTAAACATCAGGAACTTCAACGAGGTAGCAGCAGCGCTTCACTTATCTAACTAATAGCTAACACAATAGTATTTAATTTATATTCTTTCTAAATATTAAAGCCTCCTTTAACCAGGGGGCTTTTTCTGTTTATATGTAACAATGATATGATTATTAAATATTTAACGGTTTTTGTTGAACATTTGCATTCGATTTGTGTCATTAAGCATATTATTAAATAGTATTAACCCCTGCAGTACATCAAAAACAAAATGAAATCGATAATACTTGCCGTTGCAATTGCTCTTTTTACCCTAACGTCCTCATACGCGCAAACGGGCCGCGAAGTACATGGTATCGTGGTTGACACCACCAAACTATCGGTGCCATCGGCCAGCGTGAAGTTAGTGTCAGACAAAGGCGACAGCACCATATCAATTGCTGATGTAAACGGAAAATTCGTTTTCCAGAATATAAAGGGTACCAAAATAACGGTTACGGTAAGTTATATTGGATACAAGCTATTTAAAAGGCGTTACACTTTAGATAACACCCCTACCGCTGCAGATCTGGGTACGATTGTGTTAAAATCGGAGTCGAAAATGCTGAACGAGGTAACCATAGTTGGCGTTATACCCGTAACGTTAAAGGAGGATACTGTTCAATACCAGGCCAGCGCCTATAAAGTGCGCGAAAATGCACCTGTTGAAGACCTGGTAAAAAAGCTGCCCGGTGTTGATGTTGACATAAATGGCAACGTAAGCACACAGGGCAAACAGGTTACTAAAGTGAGGATTAACGGCAAGGACTTTATGGGCGGCGATGTGCAGAGTGCATTGAAAAACCTGCCTGCCGATGTGGTCGACAACATCCAGATGATTGATGATTATGGTGACCAGGCTAACCTTACAGGAGTTAAAACCGGCGACCCTGATAAAATAATGAACATAACCGTACGTAAAGACAAGAACTACGGATATTTTGGCCAGGCCACAGCCGGCGATGGCCGCGATTTGTTACCTAAAGATCAGGGGGTAACCAATCAAAACCGCTTTTTAACATCCTTAAATGCTTTCAGGTTTAATGGCGACCAACAAATCGCCGTATTAGGAAGCATTAACAATACCAACGTTAACACGTTTTCGTTCGGCAGCACCGGTGGTGGTGGCGGCGGTGGATTTGGCGGCGGCGGCGGACGGGGTAATGCTGGCCGTGGCGGCGGGAATGCCAACGGCAGCCTTATTACCAGTGCCAACGGTATTACCAATGCGCACTTGATAGGTTTAAACTTTCGCGATCAGTGGGGGAAGCACCTTTCAGTATATGGCAGCTATAGCTTTGCTGATAACACTACTAACACCATCAACAATATTTTACAGCAAAATACATCGCCAACAAACCCATCAACCCAAAACCAAAGCAGCAACGAAAAAGACCAGAATATAAACCACCGGTTTAACTGGAACATGGAATACAAGCCGGATACGGTTAACTATTTAAAGGTAACGCCTAATTTTACATACGCGGGCACCAACACCAATGATGCTGAAAACGTTAATTTTGTGCGGAATGGTTCGGTAAGCTCGGCTTACACATCAACAACTACCGGCGACTCGCAGGCGCCCACCTTTGGACTTACTGCCTTATACAATCGCCGTATTAAAGGCAGGCGTAATTTAAGTATTACCGCAAGCATCAATTCAGGGCATAATTATTCGTTCCAAAATCCACTGTATAACTTCACTACCGGTGCGCCAACTGCTCCGGCAAACCAGGTTATTAATGTTACCAGTCGCACAACAAGCTATAACGTAGGTTTCTCGTACCTCGAACCACTGGGCAAGCGTTCGTACCTGGAATTAAACTACACGTTTAGCCGCTCAAACACCAATAACGATAAGGAAACAGATACTTTGTTCGACCAGGCAAACGTCGCTTTCAGGAACGACAGCGCCCTAAGTACACGTTACAATTACAACTTTACAACCAACCGCGTTGGCTTAAACTTCCGCTTTAGCGAAAAGAAATATAACTACGTATTGGGCATAGGTGTGCTGCCATCAGTTTTGGATGGCTATTCGCCGCAAACCGGCTTGTCAACCCACGTGTCGACATTTAACGTAATCCCGTCAGCCCGTTTTGTTTACAATTTTTCGCGCAGCAAAGCATTTACGGTACTTTACAACGGATCGAGCAGTCAGCCAAGTTTTACGCAACTGCAGCCGGTTGTTGATTTTTCAAATGCCCTATATCCAACCGAGGGTAATCCTAACCTAAAACCGCAGTTTACCAATAACTTCCAGATCAGGTATAACAATTTCAGCTTTGCTACAGGCGACGTATTCTTTGTGTCGGCAAATTTGCAAACCACGCAAAACGCTGTGGTTACCAACAGTATAACATTCCCGCGGGTTTACGCCCGCGACCCAAGGTTTCAGAACACTATTTTAACAACATATACCAACGCCAGCGGATTCTATAGCATCCAGGGCCGGGCTACTTATTCAAAGCCATGGGACAATCGTAAGTTTTCGTTAAACCTTAACGGAACGCTTACTTATGCCAACAATATAGGCTACTTAACCAGTGTTGACACCAGCGGCGTTTTTGACACGCAGAAAAACATTGCCAAAAACCTGCAGGTTACACCGGGTTTATCTTTCCGCGTTGATATTACCAACCATATTGATGCCCAGGTGTTCACCAACTACAGCATAAACAGAACACAAAATTCGATATCCAACTCACTTACTGAAGGCGTATCAAATATCCGCGCATGGTCATCTGGCATTAACGGCAAAAACTATTTTGGCGACTGGACATTTAGCTATGACTTTTCGCATATTTCCAACTATGGATATACGTCGAACGTGGCCATTGCCAACCCCAACGTGTTAAACATTTACCTTGAGCGCAGGTTTATGAAAGATCATCGCGGTACCATCCGCGTTTCGGCGTTCGATTTATTTAATCAAAACACCGGGTTTTCGTCAACAACTACGGCAAGTTCAATTACCCAAACACAGGTTAACAGGCTGTCGCGTTATTTCCTGGCAACATTTACGTTACGGCTACAAAAATTCGCCGGCAAATCGCCAATGGGCGACCCGTCTTCGCGCGGGTTTAGACGAGATGGTGGCGGCGGTGGTAACCGCGGTGACGGCGGCGGTCCGGGTGGCCTTCCCGGCGGTGGCCCTCAATAGCAACAAAAAAGCTTCCTTGCATAAACAGGGAAGCTTTTTTTCTTATATGGATATTTTAAACTTTATACTAACACCGAGTTAATAACCCGCTCCAGCTCTTCCAGGTCGAATGGCTTGGCAAGGTAGGTTTCTGCACCGGCATGATTCGCCAGCAGTTCAATATCGCTGTTAGCCGAAAAATAAATAATGGGGATGTTTTTAAGCGTTTCGTTTTGCTTAAGTTTTTGCGTGGCGATAATGCCCCCGTCGTCAGGGATCCAGTTGTCCATAAGGATTACATCCGGCATAATTGCCGATACCTTTTCGACAATATTATTGCAATCAGCGTAGGCATTCACTGCCCATCCCTGTTCTTCTAAAATAAAACTGCAAATAGAAAGGATGTCCTCATCATCATCGAAAATAATGATTTTCCGGGTGTCGTTGTTCATTGGCTAAGAGATATGTGAAGCTATACAATCTATTTTAGAAAAACAAATGTTTTCCTATTAATATAAGAATTTTCAGGGCAGGTTAAGCACATCCTAACAACTACATAAATATTATATTTGATAACACCTTTTTAATTGTCCTATTTATGCCAGTAGCAAATAATTTTGCTTTGATTGATAAGTTCCCCCGTTTTGATACCCCGGGTTTTGATATTGATGCATATAACGAAACTTTCAGGCGATCAAATGTCATAATAAATGCCCACTCATCTGACGTTTCATACACAGAGCATTGGGGCTGCCTTTCGATAAAATGCGCCTTTGGCGGCACTGAGACGTATAAAATTAGCGACAGGTATTATGCGGTTACTGATGACGCCTATTTTATTTGTAATGAAGGGCAATATTATTCGAGCTTTATAGCCGCTAAAAAAACAGTAGAATCTTTTACCGTAAACTTTACCGGCGCTTTTGTTAACCAGGTTAAAAGCAGCCTTTATGCAGATACGAAACTGATTGATGACCCGGGTTTCATCGGCGGCGGGTCGTGCGAATTTGTTGAGACGCTTTATCGCCATAGCGGCGATTTGAGGAATAACATAGCCGGGTTAAGGGCCCTGGCTAAAAACTTTGGGGAAAACAGGGGCGAGATTTCAGAAAGCTATTACCAATTGCTTCAGAATCTTATGTTTTCGCAGCAGCATATTTTAAATGAAGTAAAAAAAGTTAAAGCGGTTAAACTATCAACCCAAAAAGAATTACACAAACGCCTACACTATGCAAAGGACTATATCGAATCGTGCTACGTTGACGATGTGACGCTTGAAAAATTGGGCCAAATATCCTGTTTAAACAGCGCCTACCTGTTACGCAATTTTAAACTATACTTCGGGCAAACCCCTTACCAGTATTTAATAAACAAGCGAATATCGGTTGCAGCCCGTTTGTTGATTAACACTCAAATACCCATATCCGAAGTTTGTTTTGACACAGGCTATGCCGATGTCAGTTCGTTTTGCAGGTTGTTCAAAAAAGTTTATGGATGTTCCCCTGAAAGTTATCGCTTAAGCAAGACAAAAAAAGTCATTTTTAGCACGTAAAAGCGCCGGCAAATCCGGTAATATTACGCTTGAACAATATTTATTTAAACCCGTCCTTATGTTTAAAGCACTTACCATTTTTGTACTGGCAATTTTTACGCCCGGCATTATCTTAACGGCCATTGCTCAATCGCCACAGGTTAAAACCGCTGATTCCCTGTTTTTAGCCGGGGACTATGCGCACGCCAGGATCGCCTATAAAAACCTGGTGAATGACACCTCGAAAAATGCCATTTGGTGGAACAGGATGGCCTTTTCGTATTACAATACAGGCGACTACGAAACGGCTCTAATGGGTTATCATAAAGCGTTGACATTAAAGGCAGGACCGCCGCTTAAAGCTTCCATTTACTCGCGTATGGCGCGGCTAAACGCATTGCAAAATAAACCAGAGCTTGCCTATGCAAGCATTGATAGCGCCCGGGCTAATGGCTACGTGCAGTTTACCGAACTGGATAATTTAAAGGACTTCGATAGAATAAGGAGCACTCCACGTTTCAAAGAATTACGTACTGCCGTTTTTAACAATGCCGATCCTTGTATGGTTAACAAACAGGCCCGTGAGTTTGATTTTTGGGTTGGGGAATGGAAGGTATACGTAACCGGGACGAAGATTGTGGCAGGGCATAGCGTAATACAGCGAATTGCCGGGGGCTGTGCCATTTTGGAGAACTGGACATCGAGTAACGCAGCCAACAATGGCAAAAGCATCAATTTTATCGACCCGGTTACCGGCAAATGGAAACAATCGTGGGCCGGCGGCGGCGTACAGGAGTTTGTAAATGGCGAATATAAGGACGGCGCCATGCGTTTCACCTTTGAAACCACCGGCCCGCAAAACCAAAAACTGATAGGCCGATTTATTTTCTACAACCAAAGCGACGGCACCGTAAAGCAGTTTAACGAAACCTCGGCCGATAACGGCAAAACCTGGACAACTTCGTACGACTTTACTTACGTGAGGGTTGGCGAAAGCAAAGATGACTTGTAAATAAGGCCAGCTGAGGGCCTGGCTTGTACACTATTGTTACAATTTATTGCCGGTGGTGCGCACGAACTTTTTTATTCATAATTTTAGGGCACTAATGAAAGCACTTAAAATTATCCCAGGCTTTTTTCTGTTGATATTAGCTGATTTTGCCGGCATAGCGCAGCCGAAAATAAACGGGTACGGGCTATTAAATAAAACCGTAAAGCAATATGAAAAAGCAGAATGGGAAATAAAGCCCACTGCGCTGTATAGCAATCCATATAACCAGAAGGATATAACACTTGATATGTTGCTTATCTCGCCATCGGGCAAACCCGTTGCGTTGCCCTGTTACTTTGAAGGTGGCGATACAACTGCCTCGGTTTGGAGAGCCCGGTTTGCGCCGCAGGAAGCCGGAAAATATGTTTATCACTTCAGGGTTCAAAACAAAACGGGCGCGGTTGAATCTGCATCCGGTGGCTTTATTGCCGTTGCCTCTTTAAAGCCGGGTTTCTTACACAAAAACTCCTTATGGACTTTCAAATTTGATAACGGGCAACTTTTTAGGGGCATTGGTGAAAACGTTGGCTGGGAGTCGCGCGCGTTCGAAAACCCAAAATGGACTTATGATTATTTGCTGCCAACGCTAGCGAAAAACGGCGCTAACTTTTTCCGCACCTGGATGTGCTATTGGAACATGCCGCTGGAATGGCAAAAGGTAAATTCAACGAAACGATACGGCAATACAACCGAATACTTTAACCCGGGTGCCATCAAACGCATGGATGAACTGGTAAACCTTACAGATTCGCTGCACCTGTATTTTATGCTAACGATGGACTGGCACGGCCACCTGATGGAGGGCGGCGGCTGGAAAAACAGCCCCTACAATGTGGTAAACGGCGGCCCGGCAAAAACGCCCACTGAGTTTTTCACCCTGCGCGGCGCCCGCGATAAATACAAAAACAAGCTGCGTTATGTGGTGGCCCGCTGGGGATACAGCACCAGCATTGCTGCATTTGAATTTTTTAACGAGGTTGACAATGCCGCTTTCAACGGGGCCGACAGTATCTTAATTCCACACGCAGCAATTACCCAATGGCACGATGAGATGAGCCGGTATTTGAAAGATATCGACCCTAATCGTCATATGGTTACCACCAGCGTATCGCACCGGGATATTATGGGTATGAACTCCGTTGCTTATATCGATTTTAACCAGAAACATATTTACAAACACACCGAAAAAATCCCGGCTATATACCCCGATTATATCCAAACTTTTGGCAAGCCATACGTGGTAGGCGAGTTTGGCTTCAGGTGGGAGGACGACGACCCGAAATATGGCAAAGATGAAGACTATGATTACAAGCGCGGACTTTGGTACGGCCTTTTCAGCCCTACGCCATTGCTTCCCATGACCTGGTGGTGGGAGTTGTTTGACACCCGGAAAATGACGCCCTATTTTAACGGCGTACGCCAGATAAGCGACGAAATGTTAAAAGCAGGAAACGGAAGCTTTGAGCAATTTGCAGTAACTACCGACCGGATTGAAAGCCACGGTGTACAATGCGGCAATAAATACTTTGTGTACCTGCTTAATAATACTGGCGAAAAGATCGTATCGCCGGTATCGTTTGCGTTTAAAGACAAAGGTGCATTGGTAAAACAATTTGATCCTTCAACAAGGCAATATAAAACGCTTGCCGGATATACAGTTTTGCGTGGATCTATTAAAATAGGTGATTTATCCCTTGATACAAAGAAGGAGACGGTGCTGGTAATTGAGACCCGGTAACTTAACCTGTGCCCCTGTTCAATAAATAATTCGGCAAACTGAAGCTTTATCGAGCGTTCTGTCAAATGGCGACAAAACCATTATCCCTGGGTTTATATCGCCTTTGCGTAATTTTATAACATTAAACCATAATTGTATAAAACATTTCTCTGTATAAACTATAACTTTGTTATTAATGAAAAAGGCAGCGGTTTTCAGTATGGCAGCATTTTACCTGTTACTTACAACAGGGATGTTTGTTTGTATTGTGCACTGCGCTGCCGAAAGCATGGTTAAAAAACCGGCCATGGCTATGGCGCATAACCACGACCATCAGTCTAAAAAACATTGTACCAATGGCTCAGGCTGTGACTGTTGCAAACAGCACGGCGCATATGTGGTTAAAGAAAATCTTAAACCGGGCTTCGACTACCAGTTTTCGCCCACGCCGGTATTAATTGCATTTGTTGTACCAGAAGGGCTTTTTACGACCAAACTGCAGTTAACTAATTATTGCTGGGCCGACACCAAAGCACCTCCCGGCAAATCGGGCAAGTCCTTGTCCATCCAATTACGTTCCCTTCAAATCTGATTTAAGCTTTGCTGTATTTACGGCCACGACATTCTATTGTCTAAATTATAGTAGCTTTAATTATTAAATAATACTTTCTGTTAAAAACACGATTTGCGACCGCTTAAATACGGTTGTAAGCAGCTGGTTTAATACTTAAACCAACAGATTGCTGAACATTAAACAAAATCATGAAAAATATAAAATCGTTAATTATAGCCTTAATTGTTTTAACATCGTCGACACAAATAAAGGCGCAGGCTGTTACAACTAGTACTGCGGTTAATAATGTGGTAACCGCCTATTACGGGGTTAAAAATGCACTTACAGCCGATAATAATAACCTGGCGCAAGCCAGTGCCAAAGCTTTACTTGCAGCCATTACCGCAGTGCCAATGGATAAGTTTACTGCCGACCAGCATAATCTTTGGATGAGTTACTCAACCAAATTGCAATTCGACGGCAGGCATATACGCGAGAGCAGCGCGCTTGATCATCAGCGGGAGTATTTTACCAGTCTCTCAAAAAATCTCTACGAATTGGTAAAGGGTTTAAAAATGAATACCGCGGTAATTTATGAGCAGTATTGCCCAATGAAAAAAGCTACCTGGTTGAGCGAGACCAGCGAGATTAAGAATCCTTACTACGGCAAACAAATGCTAACCTGTGGCAAGGTTACTGAAACGCTGAGCCCGGCAACGAAATAAATTATTTAAGCGCTGCCGGCATTGGTCCGGCAGCTTATTTTGATATGAAAAGATACCTGCTGTTACCCGTTATCTTCTTGCTGTCTGTTTCTGCTAATGCCCAGCATATGATGGATATGAAGATGGATAGTAAAGAACCGCGCAAACCCTTTTACACCAAAATTGGTAATCGCGAAATTTATCACCTGTATATCGGCGATTCTACAGTAAACTATACCGGCAAAGCGAGGCCTGCCATGGTAATAAATGGGAGCATACCTGCTCCGGCGCTTGAATTTACCGAAGGCGATACTGCCGAGATTTATGTACATAACGAAATGATGATGGAAACCTCCATCCACTGGCATGGGCTGATATTGCCCAACCGCTACGATGGTGTTTCATACCTCACTACTGCCCCGATCGGGCCTGGCGAAACACATTTCTACAAGTTTCCGCTGGTGCAGCATGGTACTTACTGGTACCACTCGCATACCATGACACAGCAGCAAAGCGGCATGTATGGCGCATTTGTTATTCATCCAAAACACGATGCCGCGCAAAAAGAATACACCCTGCTGCTAAGCGACTGGACAGATGAGAACCCCGACGAGGTAGAACGTTCGCTGCATAACCAAACCGATTGGTACGCAATACGTAAAGGCAGCACGCAAAATTACGCGGAAGCGATAGCCGAAGGTCATTTTAAAACCAAGCTGACCAACGAGTGGAAAAGAATGGTGGCGATGGATGTAAGCGATGTGTACTACGACCGCTTTTTTAGCAATGGTAAGGCGGTTAACCATGCGCCGCAATTTAAAAAAGGCGACAAGGTGAGGTTGCGAATCGTGAATGGTGGCTCATCAACTTACTTCTGGCTTAATTATGCCGGCGGCAAAATTACCGTAGTGGCCAACGATGGAGAAGATGTACAGCCTGTGCCTGTTGACCGGTTGATTATCGCCACCGCCGAAACCTATGATGTGGTAGTTACCATACCCCACGATGGCAGCTTTGAGTTTTTGGCTACCGCTGAAGACCGTACCAAATCAACTTCGTTATGGCTGGGCAGCGGGACGCAAATTAAGGCCAAGCTCCTGCCGCATTTAAAATACTTTGAAGGTATGCAAATGATGAACGGCATGATGGGTGCAGACGGCAACATGAAAAAGATGGATGGCATGGTGATGACCAACCAGGTGATGGACATGAATACAGTGATGTACCCGGAAATGAGCGATGATGCAACGAAAAAGGACACAGTCGCACCGGATAAAAAAATGGCGGATATGCCGGGCATGGATATGGGAAGCACTGGCGGCATGGTTACTTTAAACTATGGCATGTTAAAGGCGGTAAAGCCTACAACCCTACCTGCCGGACCGGTTAAACTGCTGCATTTTAACCTTACCGGGAACATGAACCGTTATGTTTGGACCATCAACAATAAAACCGTTTCCGAATCGGATAAAATATTGATCAAGAAGGGTGAAAATGTGCGAATTATCCTGTATAACAATACCATGATGCGGCACCCCATGCACCTGCACGGGCACTATTTCAGGGTACTGAACGGACAGGGCGACTATTCTCCTTTGAAAAACACATTGGATATAATGCCGATGGAAACCGACACCATAGAATTTGCAGCTACCGAAAGCGGCGACTGGTTTTTCCATTGCCATATTTTATACCACATGATGAGCGGAATGGGCCGCATTTTTAGTTACGAAAACTCCCCACCAAACCCCGAACTACCCGACCCGGCAGACGCTATTAAAAAGGTTTATGCTGATGACCGGCGTTTTTACCCGATGGCTAAAGTTGGCCTGGAAAGCAATGGCAGCGATGGCAATTTAAGCTTTGCAAATACACGCTGGAAATTATGGACCATGTGGCACCTGGGGATTAAAGACACCAAAGGCTATGAAAGTGAAACCATGATTGGCCGTTATTTTGGCCAGATGCAATGGCTGTATGGTTATGCCGGGTTTGATTATCACTATAAGAAAGCCACAGGGCAGGAAAAGAACCTGTTTGGCCAGGTGAGCAATAAAAACAACCGCCATACCGCGGTAGTCGGCCTGGCTTACACCCTGCCCATGCTGTTTGTTGCCGATGCAAGGATTGATGGCAATGGTAAATTAAGGTTTCAACTGGGCCGGGAGGATATACCGCTCACCAGCCGGCTAAGGTTTACGGTAATGGGCAATACCGACAAAGAATACACTGCGGGTTTCAGGTATATTGTTACGAAGTATTTTTCGGTATCCAGTCATTATGATAGTGATATGGGCCTGGGTGGAGGATTGACATTGACCTATTAAAAAAGCAGAATGATGGAAATGAACAAAATGCCTGGCGGCATGGATCACAGTAAGATGCACCACGGCAACGATCCACATCAGGGTATGTCAGAGCATGATCATCATGCCATGATGATAGCTGATTTTAAAAAGCGGTTTTACGTGGTGCTGGCGCTCACTATTCCTATCATGATGTTGTCGACCATGATACAGCATTTTATGGGCGTTAACTGGCAATTTACAGGTTCATCCTACATTTTGTTTGCCCTGTCTTCGGTGGTATTTATTTATGGTGGTTGGCCATTTTTAACCGGGCTGGCAAGCGAGGTAAGGGCTAAAAATCCGGGTATGATGTTCCTGATAGGATTTGCCATAACAGTAGCTTACAGCTACAGCGTGGCTATCGTTTTCGGGTTGAAAGGGATGGATTTCTTTTGGGAACTGGCTACGCTGATATTAATTATGCTGCTGGGGCATTGGATAGAAATGCGTTCGGTAATGGGGGCATCGAACGAACTGGAGTTATTAGTAAAGCTGATGCCTGCCGACGCCCACATGGTGATGCCGGATATGGTGCATGATGTAAAAACGCAGACTTTAAAAACGAATGATATTATCCTGGTGAAACCAGGTGAAAAGGTAGCCGCCGACGGAATTATACTGGAGGGCGAAAGTTATCTCAATGAATCTATGCTAACCGGTGAATCAAAACCGGTGCATAAGATTAAAGGAGATAAAGTAATTGCTGGGTCCATCAATGGCAATGGCTCCTTTAAGGTTACCGTATCTCATCCTGCAAAAGAGTCTTACCTCTCGCAGGTGGTCAAATTGGTGGATGACGCGCAAAAATCAAAATCACAAACGCAGTTACTGGCGGATACGGCAGCAAAATGGTTAACCATTATAGCCCTGGTGACTGGTATTTCAACTTTCCTCTTTTGGTTTTTAACCGGGCATCCCTTGTCCTTTGCGATGGAAAGAATGGTAACCGTTATTGTGATTTGCTGTCCGCATGCATTGGGGCTGGCAGTGCCATTAGTTGTTGCCAAATCAACCGCCCTGTCTGCAAAAAATGGATTACTGATCAAAAAAAGGAATGCATTTGAAAATTCCAGAAAAATCACCACGATTGTATTTGATAAGACGGGTACATTAACGGTGGGAAAATTTGAGGTTTCAAAAATAGTTTCACTCCAAAAGGACTTAAAGGAAAATGAAATTATTCGTTTGGCATCGGCGCTGGAGCAAAAATCAGAACATCCAATTGCGACAGGTATCCTGCAAAAAGTAAAAGACTCAGCTATCAAAATACCGGCAACCGAAAATTTTAATGCCATAACAGGTAAAGGTGTAGAAGCAACGGTAGAAGGTAAAAAAGTATTGGTTGTTAGTCCGGGCTATTTAAAAGAAAACAAGATCACCATTCCTGATGACTTTACCGCCGATGACACAGAAACGGTTGTTTTTGTAATAATTGATAAAAAACTGGCCGGATATATTGCGTTGTCTGATAAAATACGTCCCGAATCGACAGAAGCTATTAAAACTTTAAAGGAGGAAAACATCAAATCTATTTTGCTTACCGGCGATAACAATAAAGTAGCGGCAAGCGTAAGTAAAACTTTGGGGATGGATAGTTATATCGCAGAAGTATTACCAGATCAAAAATTAAAGGAGATAAAGGCATTACAGAAAAAGGGCGAATTTGTAGCCATGACCGGCGACGGTGTGAATGATGCACCGGCGCTGGCACAAGCTGATATTGGCATTGCGGTTGGCTCAGGCAGTGATATTGCTGCAGCAACCGCCGGTATTGTTTTAGTGAACAGCAATCCCAAGGATATTGTAAGCTTAATATTATTTGGTAAAGCCACCTATCGAAAAATGATCCAGAACCTGGTTTGGGCAACGGGTTATAACGTGATTGCATTACCATTGGCAGCGGGAGTCCTTTTTAACCAGGGCATCGTATTAAGCCCGGCCGTGGGGGCGGCATTAATGACGGTTAGCACCGTGGTTGTTGCAATTAATGCCAGTATGCTGAAAGTTAAAACTTAATCTGATTTAGTTTCTCAATATACCGAAACGTGGCTCGATTAGTGTGCTCTAAATAATATCTACCAAAAAGTTAAAAACATGAAAAAAATTCTGATCGCCTTAACTGCAGTTGCACTAAGTTGTAGCGCAATGGCACAAACCAAAATGGCCGACACATCAATGCATAAGATATCGCACATGTCTATGCACAAAATGAATCACTCAGCAATGATGATGAACGGCAAAATGATGACCGTGAGACACGGTAAAAAAATGCCTATGACCAAAACAATGACCATGACCAACGGAACGATGGTGATGACAGATGGTACCGTCAAAATGAAGGACGGTAAAACCATGATGCTGAAAGAGGGTCAATGCATAATGATGGATGGTAAGTTGATGAAAATGTCCATGAAAAAGGGCATGATGATGAAAGACACCATGAAAATGTGACCTGTTTTTATGCCCCGTATGGACAAATGCGGGACATTTGAATATAAAATCAGTAATTTAGACGCATGAAACACACCGCGCTCATCTTATTAACGGCAGTTTACCTTTTATCCATTGCGGGTATAGGGGTAAACCGTTTTTATTGCTGCGGTAAACTCGCTTCGGTGACGCTGACCCTTGCTTCGGCAGATCATACCGATAAGGGCAATTGCTGCAAGCATGAAAGCAAGAGTTTCAAGATAAGGGACGGGCACGTTATGGCGAAAACTACTGTTTTAGCCCAGTCTACACCGGCACTGTTACCGACTCCGGCTTACGGCATCGCCGTTAATTCTCCAACAGAACAAACACTTCACACCAATTACCAGGCGAACGCCCCGCCGGGGAATCCAACGATACCTATCTATACTTTAAACTGCACTTACAGGATCTGACCTGTATTCTCCACTAGCCTTACTTTCTGTATCAGGCTATATTATCCCTTGTAATCCATCTTAATTCATTATTCACGCATTGGGCTTGCCCGTGTTATTATCGATTTTCAATTTTAAATAGATGAAAAAAATAATGCCGATGGCAGTTGCCATCCTATTCGCTGCTACAAGCGTTTTTGCTGCTCATTCAACAATCGCGTTAGCAGACACCACTAAGACAAAAAAGGTTAAACCGGCAAGGGTTCAGTACACCTGTACCATGCATCCTGAAGTAATCAGCAACAAACCCGGGAAATGCCCAAAGTGTGGTATGACGCTTGTTAAAAAGACCGATGCCAAAAAGAAACCGGCAGGAAAATAAAGATGTAATTCATTTCGGCCCCGCTTAAAGTGGGGTCGAATAAAACCTTTAAAATGATTAATCAACTTATTTCCCTGTCGCTGAAAAACAGGTATATCGTATTGCTGATCGCAACGATTCTTTTTGCATGGGGTGCCTATTCGGTTAAGCAAAACTCCATTGATGCCATTCCCGACTTGTCGGAGAACCAGGTGATCGTTTTCACCGAATGGCAGGGCCGCAGCCCCCAGATTATGGAGGACCAGGTTACCTACCCATTGGTGAGCAACCTTCAGGGTATCCCAAAAGTAAAGTCCATCCGGGCCACCTCTATGTTCGGAATGAGCTTTGTTTATATCGTATTTGATGATAAAGCCGATGTTTATTGGGCGCGAAGCCGTGTATTGGAAAGGCTGAACTATGCGCAGCGTTTACTGCCCGAAGGCATTACTCCAACATTAGGGCCTGATGGTACCGGCGTAGGGCATATTTTATGGTATACGCTGGATGCCAAAGGCCTTGACCTGGGCGAACAACGAGCTTTACAGGACTGGTATGTGAAATTAGGTTTGCAAACAGTACCGGGGGTTAGCGAAGTAGCTTCATTCGGCGGTTTTGAAAAACAGTACCAGATCAGCATCGATCCGCATAAACTCAACTATTATAACATACCCTTATCGCAGGTGCTTAAGGCTGTAAAAAGCAATAATAACGATGTAGGGGGCCGCAAGTTTGAAATGAACGGTACCGGTTACATTGTTCGGGGCCTGGGCTATATCAAAAATTTGCAGGACGTGGAGAATATCCCTGTCGGCGTTATCAACACCATTCCGGTAATGATAAAAGATATCGCGACCGTTCAAATGGGTGGCGACCTGCGCCTGGGCATATTTGACCAGAACGGCGAAGGGGAAGCCGTTGGTGGCATTGTTGTTATGCGCTACGGAGAAAATGCCGATAGGGTGATCCATGCGGTAAAAGATAAAATGGCCGACATAGAGAAAGGTTTCCCACCCGGAGTTAAATTCAAGATAGCATACGACCGGAGTGAGCTGATAGAAAATGCCATTGGTTCGGTTAAGCATACCCTCATCGAGGAGATGATAACCGTTTCAATTATTGTTATCCTGTTTCTATTCAGTTTGCGAAGCGCATTGAGTATCATCATACAAATACCCATCACTATAGCTACCAGTTTCATTTTGCTTAATGCCTTTGGCATCAGTTCCAACATCATGTCATTAACCGGTATCGCCCTGGCCATTGGCGTTATTGTGGATAACGGCATCGTAATGGTCGAAAACTCACACCGCAACCTGGCTATTGCGCAAGAAAAAGAAAAATCATGACCACAGCAGAAAGAATCAAAATTATAGAAGCCTCCTGCAAGCAGGTAGGGCGTGGCGTTTTTTTCTCCACTCTCATTATTGTTGCTTCATTCCTGCCCGTATTTTTACTGGAAGGCCAGGAAGGTAAATTGTTTGGCCCGTTAGCCTGGACAAAATCTTTCATCCTCGCTATTGACGCTATCCTTGCGGTAACGCTGGCGCCGGTGCTCATTTCCTTTTTTCTGAAAGGTAAATTGCGAACTGACAACCATAACCCCCTGAACCGGGTACTGCAAAAGGTATATCACCCGGTATTAAACTGGTGCATGACCTGGCGGAAAACCACTATAGGTATTAACATACTTGCTTTAGTAACCAGTGTACCGTTATTACTAAGCCTGGGTACGGAGTTTATGCCGCCTTTAGATGAAGGAACAATCTTGTTTATGCCGGTTACCCTGCCCGATGTTTCCAATTCAGAAGCCAAGCAGATATTACAGGTACAGGACAGGATAATTAAAAGCCTGCCCGAAGTAAAAAACGTATTGGGTAAAGCAGGACGAGCAAATACCGCTACCGATAATTCGCCAATCAACATGGTGGAAACAATCATTTTGTTAAAGCCCAAAGACGAATGGCGAAAAGGCATTAAAAAGGAAGATATTATTAATGAGTTAAACGCCAAACTACAAATACCCGGCGTAGTTAACGGCTGGACACAGCCTATCATCAATCGTATCAATATGCTTTCGACAGGTATCCGTACCGATGTAGGTTTAAAGGTTTACGGGCAAAACCTGGACACCATTGCTGCATTATCCACCCAAATGAAAAAGGCGCTGCAGGGCATTGCGGGTGTAAAAGACATCTACGTTGACCCGATCACCGGTGGAAAGTATTTGGATATTAAAGTGAACAAGGATGCCATTGGCCGTTACGGCCTGAGTGTGGATGATGTGAACGAGGTTGTTGAAAGTGCACTCGGTGGGATGAACCTCACCCCAACCATTGAAGGGCGCAGGAGATTTAGTGTGAATCTGCGCCTTGCACAGGATTACCGCAACAACCTGGACGCTATAAAACGCACACTGGTACAAACAAGTAATAACGGGCCAATTCCATTATCATCGGTTGCGGATATCCAAATCAGTGATGGCCCGGCTATGATACAATCAGAAAATGCCTTATTGCGGGGCACGGTATTGTTCAATGTACGCGACCGGGATTTGGGCAGTACTGTTGACGAGGCGCAGAAACGGTTAAACAACATGGTTAAAACTTTGCCCAAAGGCTATTTTATTGAATGGAGCGGCCAATATGAGAACCTGATCCGCGCCGAGCATACCCTGAAACTGGTTTTGCCAATTGTATTGGTCATCATTTTCGCCTGTTTGTATTTCGCGTTCCGGTCTGTCCGCGAGGCATTTTTCAGCCTCATCAGTATTCCATTTGCATTGATAGGCGGCGCGTACATGGTGTATTTTTTTGGCGTGCATTTATCTGTAGCAGTTGCGGTTGGGTTTATAGCCCTGTTTGGCATTGCTGTAGAAACAGGAATAGTAATGGTGATATACCTGAACGATGCGATGCAGCAATTAGTAGCCCTTAAAGGCAACTCCAGAGAGAACATTACCCGTGCTGACCTGCATGAATATGTAATGAACGGTGCTGTAAAAAGACTAAGGCCAAAACTAATGACGGTTTGCGTAGCCTTGTTCGGGCTGGTACCCATCCTATGGTCCACCGGTACGGGCAGCGACGTGATGCAGCCAATTGTATTGCCGATGATTGGCGGGGTATTAACATCTTCCACCCATATTTTACTGGTTACCCCACTGATTTTTTTAATGGTGAAGGAATATGAACTAAAGAAGTATGGCAAGCTTGAAGTATTGGATGTAAAGGAGCAATAACCATGAAAACGAAATATCAAATTATAGCCATAACGCTTGCCTGTTTTGCCGGCCTGTCGGTAAAAGCGCAGCATTTGTCGTTAGACAGTGTTTTACACCGCGTTGCGAATAATCCGGCATTGCAGGCTTACGATGCGAAGATCAGTGCACAGGATGCTTATGCCGCCGGGGCAAAAAGCCTGGACGCGCCAAAGATCAGCGCGGGGCAGTACCAGACCCCTTACCGGGTTAATCCGAATGGAGGGTCGTTTATGATCCAGGCGGAGCAAATGTTCACGAACCCGGCAAAACTCCGGGCAAAGGAAGATTACATGAAAGGCATGTCGAAAGTGACGGCAGCCGATAAAGGTTATCTGAAAAACCAGCTCATCGCCCAGGCTAAACAATACTATTACGAACGGGTGATACTGGAAAAGAAGCTGGCCCTGCTTGGAAATACACGGGGGCTACTGGAGTACATGCTTAAAGATGCCAATATCCGCTTAACCTATGGCAAAGAAAAGTTAAGTAATATTTATAAGGCCAAAGCCGAACTGTTTGAACTGGATAATACAGATGAGCAACTGAAAAACGAGGTCAGTCAAAATAATATTATGCTGAATACCCTGATGAACAATGATAAGCAAACGGCCTTTACGGTGGATACCATTATTGATGTAAAAAATTACGAAAACAGTATCACCGATACTGTGACACTTGTAGCCACCCGAAGTGATATTAAAGGGGTAAGCCGAAGTATTGAACTACAGCAATTAAATTCCCAAATAGAATACAGCAAGCGAAAACCGGATTTTGGTATCCAGGCAGCGCATATGTTTAGTTACGGGGGGATGGCTAATCAATACGTCCTTATGGCCTCAGTTACGATACCAATTGTTCCCTGGGCCTCTAAGGAATATAAAGCCAATCTTAAAGGCATCCAATATGAAGTGCAAGAGTTACAGCAAAAGAGGCTCGACATACTGAACCAGGCAGCAGGCCAGCTGACCGGCCTGAGAACAGGTATGAACAGCAAAACCAGGCAGATCAACAACTATCAGCAAAACATTATTCCTGCTTTACAAAATAGTTATAAAACTTCGCTGCAGGCTTATGATCAGAATACAGGTGATCTGCCATCGGTATTGAATGCCATTAAAGACCTGCAAATGGCAAGGATGGCGGCCTTTGACCGTTTACAGGAACTTTTATTATTACAGGCAGCTTATGAAAAGGAAAATGAACAATACTAAAACAATACTATTCGCCTTTTGGTTAAGCGGAATGCTGTTCGCTGCTTGTTCCGACCATACAAAGAAGGGGGGAGTTACAAAACCGGGCAGCCCAGCGGATGCAAATATTGGTTTAAGTACAGTTTTACAACCAGTCAATTCCTCAGTTATATCAACGGTAAACGCCATTGTGCCAAAACAAAAGGCCGTGCAGACAACCATTCCTGCGGAGGGATACCTTGATTTTGATACGCGTACTTTTAATAATATTGCGGCCCGCTTTTCAGGACGAATTGAAAAATTGTACATTAAATATGCGTTCCAGGAGATACACAGGGGGGAACGTATTTTTGACGTTTATAGCCCCGATATGGTTACTGCACAACAGGACCTCATTTATCTCAACAGAAACTCAGCCCAGGAAACAAGCCTGGTTAATGCAGCAAGGCAAAAATTGTTGCTGTTGGGCATGTCGGCCAAGCAAGTGGACAAGGTTGTAAAAACCGGCAAGCCATTCAATAGTTTACCGGTTTACAGCCCCTATGATGGCCATGTTCATGATGTGGCGCATAGCCAGATGCCCGGCAGTACAGCTGTCAGGCCCGACCAAAATTTCACCGATAATCTTCCTTTATTAATTAAGGAGGGTATGTATATAGAAAAAGGACAAGCTGTATTTAATGTAGTTAATCCCCACCATTTATGGGCCATTCTCAAAATTGACCGTTCTGCGGTTGCCGGTTTAAAACTAAACCAGCCGGTAAAAATCAGCTCACCAGATATGCCGGGTAAAACAATCAACGGGAAAGTCGATTTTATTGAACCGTTTTTGCAGAGTGGCGACAAAAGCACCAGCATCCGGGTTTATATAGACAATATGGATCATACCCTAAAAGTGAATGCCCTGGTTAAGGCGACGATACAAACAGGAGAAATAAATGCCTTATGGATACCAAGGGCGGCATTATTAGATTTAGGGGAAACAAAAATAGTGTGGCTTAAAAATGGTCAGTTATTTAAAGCCCGCCAGGTGAGTACAGGAATAATAAACGGGAATGAGATACAAATTACCAAAGGTTTAGCCGTGACTGATAGCCTGGCAGAAAATGCCCAATATTTAACGGATAGTGAAAGTTTTATTAAAACCCGGGAAAATGAAAAATAAGCACACAAGGATTTTGAAGTTTATGATAACAGGGAAGTGTATACTGTTTGTTTTAGTATTAGCGGCGTTGTTTACCGCCTGCAAACAAAAACCCCAATCGGTAACAAAGGCACAAAGCAAAGCCTATTACACCTGTTCGATGCATCCACAGGTACATGAAGACCATGACGGTAATTGCCCAATTTGCGGTATGAAATTGATCAAAGTAGAGATAACGGGTACTAATGCCGGTACCTCAGGCGATAAAATCATGCTGACGGCATCGCAAATCCGGCTGGCCGGTATTGAAACGGACACGGTGCGGGAAGAAAATATCGGAAATGAAAAAACCTTGACAGGAACGGTTAGCACAAACGAAAACCTGGCTGAACAGCTAAGTGCCAGAATTTCAGGACGGATACAACAGCTTTTTGTTAGGGCCGTGGGTGAAAAAATAACAATTGGCCAACCTGTTTATTCCATTTACAGCGAAGATTTGCAGGAAGCAGAGAAAGAATACCTGCTGGCGGTGCAGCAACAAAAAGTATTGAATAATCCGGATGTTGATTACAAGCAAGTAATAGGCGCAGCCGAAAATAAACTCAAACTATGGGGTATTACCAAGGCTCAAATCAGGAGCCTGGCTTCTACCGGAAAAGTTTCTGCAACCATAAATATTCAAAGCCCGGTAAACGGGACAGTGAGTGAAATAGCTGTTCATGAGGGCGATTATATAACAGAAGGCATGGCTATCCTGAAAACCCAGGCATTAACCAGTTTATGGGTGCAAGCGCAGCTTTATGCGAATGAAGCGGGAACGTATAAAGAAAATGACCAGGTAAGTGTCTCGTTCCCTGACCTTGGCGGCCGGGTAATAAAAGGGAAAGTTGAATTTATCAACCCTGAATTGTCTGATGCCTCAAAAGTAGATTTGATCCGTATCAGCATACCAAACACACAAGGGTTGATCAAGCCTGGAATGCTTGCTTATATTTCATTAGCCTCCGGCGCTCAGCGGTCTTTGGCTATTCCTGTCACATCCGTACTATCAGATGGGACCGGCGATAAAGTATGGGTAAAAAACACAGACGGAAGCTACTCGCCAAAGATGATCAAACAAGGCAAAGGGAACCAAAATTATATCACCGTCATTTCAGGTTTAAATGCAGGCGATATTGTGGTAACAAACGGGGCTTATCTTTTAAATAGTGAAGCTATCTTTAAAAACGGTAACGACCAGATGGGGGGCATGAAAATGTGAGCTTTTAAAACAAGAGATTGCATTTATTATGTGAAATTTAGGATATAAATAATACCTTTAAGACGTGAACCTGCGAGGCATTTTTTACGGGCATAATAAAATTTAAAAATCTTTTTCAGGCATATTAATGAGAAGACTGTGTGTATTTAGTTTGACGGCTTTTTACTTGTTGTTGACAACAGGTACCTATAGTTGTTTGCTACATTGCACTACTGAATTTGTATTTTCTAAATTAGGTATTATTGTACAAAGCCATGAAACGGCAGAAGATGATGCCCATAAAGGCGATTCTGATAAAGACGATGAAAAGTGCGGCGATGACTGTAGTTGCTGCTACCATCACGGCACCTATGTAGTTAACGAAAATTTTAGCGGATCTCCTGAATTTCAATTTTCAATAGTTCATCTCGCCATACTTGAACCCGCACCTGCGCAGTTTGCCCCAATACCTACCATTATAGGTAATTCTATCAGGTGGCCAGGCGCAACGGGGCCTCCATTTGTTTTTAGTCAACCAATCTACATCTCCAATCATTCTCTTCTAATTTGATCAAGCACTGCTGTCAATCGGCGGCCTGTTATTTTATTGTCGTGTAAATAACGCTTGTATCAATAACAGTTTACATTTCGATTTATCTGTATTTCCTCATTCAAAATTATTGTGCACACAGTGTATGTGGAATAATTGAACCTGGCAATTCAGAGAATTGAGATATTAAGCGTAATTAAAAACCTGCAATTCATTAATTCCGGCAACCGCCATTGCAAACTTTGTAAAACACAAGGTTTGAATGGGTATTTGTTCGATTCATAACGATCGGCCATTTTCCCGCCAACAATCACCACTCTTAACAGAAAAAGAAAACGACGCGCGCGAGGCCAGGCAGCCTGCCAGGAATCAAAGCGATAGATAACTTTCTAAGTTGAATCCAGGAAATCATTAACAATGAAATCACAAAATATCAAATACTTAGCGGCCTTTATTATAATGCTGCTATTCGCATTTCTGCAATGTTATAAAGCGGTTCATGGCTTGCATTGGGCTTTTGAACCCGACTTTGACCGGGATATCGGTTATATCCGTAACACGTTAAATGGACACTACGGCAGCGACCCTAATTATATTGGAGAAGACATGTGGTACAATCCTTTGCTGTACTTATCCGAAGCGGCGATAGTTAAAATTACCGAACTCCCAATAAATGTTGTAGTAGCAAGGGCTGGCGCATTTTTAAACCTTTTAGGGCCTATTTTCTTTTTCATAATGGCAAGAAAGTTATTTGACTATAAGATTGCCTTAGCTGCGTTGTTGTCCTTCCTTTTTTTAGCTACGGGTAATATGCCCGGCTGGGGCGGCGCAACTTATTCTCCGTTGCCGCTGGCTAATTGTTACGTACAGTTTATATTTTATTTCAATATTTTTTTGTGTTACCAGGCGTTTTCAACGCAAAACATAAGATGGTTTATTATTCTTGGAATATTTTTAGGTATAGGCTTTCTTGGGCACGCAGCCCCAACCATAATTATTATTTTAATGCTGATTTTGTTGCAAGGGCAGAAAGTTATCGCTGCCATAAAAGCAAAAGAATATTCGTCGATAAAGACCTATCTCCTGCAAGGCCTTTTTACGTTAATTCCGTTCCTGGTATTTAGTTTTCCGTTCCTATATTTTGTATTAATAAAGTACCACCTGCACTTCGTGAACCGGATAATTCTGCAATGCGCTCCCGGGATTTTCGCCAGGGCTAATTCGATAGAATTATTGAAATTAAACCTGACTTTTTCATTCGTGATAGCCGCAATTGGGTTTGTGACTTTCTACAAGAAATATGACAACCCGTTAATTAGAAAAATAATCCTGTATTGGCTTTACACCACAGCTTTCATGTACGTATACGAGGCCATTTTACCTGCGGCCAACCGTATATTGCATATTACCCTGCCTGATACGATCCCGGCGCTGCATTATTTCTTTTACCTTAAAGGGGTACAGTCGGTTTTCTTCGCATTTGGTTTCGTTTATTTAGTCGACTTGGCAATGCGTTGGATAGAAGGCTACACCGCTAAGAGACGCTTCCGGAAAATTCCGGTGGTACTTTCATCCAACCTGTTCGTAATATTCGTTTTGTTATATACAATCATTTACTACCCTATTTATAGCAACAGGGCTGATTTTGCAGTACCAAGGCAACAGGCGCTGGCTAAAGAAAAAGAAACAGATAAAATTGAGGTGTACGATTTCATCGTCAAAAACATACCGCTTGACCGTGTGGTGCTTTGCAAGCATGATCAATCACTTTTTCCGGTTATGGCCACCGGGATAAAAATGGTTTCTGTTGAGATCTATTTTTCGAATCCGTATGTTAGTTATGAACAAAGGGAAAATGACAGGAATGAGATGCTTTCCTACCTGGCGGCCTCAGCACCATCATCGGCTGAAAAATTATTTTCAAAATACAAGGTAAGCTATGTTTTATTGCCAAATAGCGCCTTTGAGCAATATAAAACGCCGGCGTTTCTATCAAGCAACATCATTTTTAAAAACAAGTCATTTACAATAATGTCATTAACTATGGCTGGCAACAAATAATTCATAGTAGGGTTGACTTTTAACTTAACGCAGGTTAAAGGTCATTTCCGGATATTCAACAAAAGACTGAAATGAAAAAGTCGATAAGATGTTTTGCTGCCAAGACGCGTGAACTTCAACTCAAAACCGAACGGCCTGATGTTCAGTATCGTTACAATAATCCGGATAAGTGAAAACACAACTTGCTATATGGCAAGTTGTTAACAATTTGCAATGACGATTGACGAAGTAAAACTACTTAAATGCGTATGCTTTCCATATTGCCACGTATGACCTGGTTTTCCTGGGGACGCAACTGTTTGCGTTAATTTTAAATTGATAACATGAGATCTTAGATTTAGTTGAAACGCTATGTGATGCGTTCCGGGGTTAGATACGGGACGCTTTTTTGTATTCCGGTTAAGTTCCTTGACAAAGACAATATCATCCGCACTCCACAACCGCACGCCCGTCGTCCGCTTTTATTACAATAAATATTTCAATCAACTCATAATATACTACATATCAATTAGTTGTAAATTTGGAACATCAATTGAGGCACTTATTCAAATTGAACCCATATACTTTCCATATCACCCCTTACGACCTGGCCCTCCTGGGAACGATATTTATTGGCTTGACTTTTACCCTGCAGTTATGGTTCACAAAAAGAATCAATCAGACAGCGAACCGGCTTCTTGCCCTTGCCCTGACAAGCGTCGTTTTGCAGGTGGCCTGGATATCAGGTATTGACATCAAGCTTGATGCCTACTATCCTCACTGGAGCTGGCTGCCGCTGCAACTTTCGCTGGCCCTTGGCCCCCTGATCTATTTTTATGTACTTAAAATTACCCGGCCGCAATATAAATTCAGATGGAAGGATCTGCTTCATTTTAGCCCGCTGCTGGTGGAGCAAGGCGTTCTGGCACTGGAGATTAAGGAGAGTATAAAAACGGGTGCAGCTACTTACGATACTTTCACCTTTCATTATGTAAACCCCGTATTGCAGCTATTGGCATTTTTTTCAGTCATTATCTATTTGTATTACTCTTTTAGGCTGATAGACCACTTTTACCGGCGGCAGAAATTTAACGCTGTGAGCGACAGGTACCGGCACGAATTGCGATGGCTGTATAATTTACTTACCGGTTTTGGTGCGATATGGTTGTTATGGATCCCCTTTACGGCTGCGGATTACTATTACCAATTAGGGCGCCATGTATATTATCCCCTGTATCTTTTTTTAGCAGTAATGGCTATCTGGATGGCGGTAACAGCATTTTTAAAGCCGGAAATTAGCGCGCCGCCTAATCCGTCTCCGGCTTTAAAGCCGGAGACGCCGGCTGAATTGAAGCAAAAAGGTATTTGGCTGAAAAAAGCTGTCGAAGCTAACCGGTATTACCAGGACCCGGAACTAAGCCTAAGCTTGCTGGCCGAAAGGCTTGAGCTGACTACCCATGAATTATCCCGTATAATCAATACTGCGCTCAAAAAGAGTTTTAATGATTTCATTAATGAATATCGCGTTGCCGAATTGATCCGGAGAATGCAGGACCCTGCTAATGACCACCTCACCTTGCTGGGTCTGGCATATGATTCGGGATTTAATTCAAAAACTTCATATAACCGTATTTTTAAACAATTGACCGGGAAAAACCCGGTGGACTATAAAGCCGAGTTGAAAAAAGAAGCCCCATCTTATAGTTTGGGGCTTCATCGCAGCCGGGCCGCGGTAATTTCGTACCGTCAAACCGCTCCGAAATGGGCGGACACGAAATTAAACCGCAACTATATGTTTAGAAATTATTTAAAAATCGCGTGGCGCAGCATCAGCCGCAATAAGGTATATACCTCCATCAATGTGCTTGGATTATCACTCGGCGTATGCGCCTGTTTGATTATTTATTTGATAACCAGTTTTGAATTAAGTTACGATACTTTTCACCCTGATAAGGACAGGATATACCGGCTCGTAACGTTGATGCAGGATCCCCAGGGAAATAAGTCTGAGGGGAGTAGTGGTATAATGGCGTTACCCATGACCGCACGAAAGGAGTTGAGCGGCTTTGAAGATGCAACCGGGTTTTACAATTATTTTGCAAAGGTTACTGTACCTGGCATCAATGGTGCCGCTAAAAAGTTTTTCGCGCCAAAAGAGGGTGAAGAAACCTCGCCGGTTATTGTAGCGGAACCACAATATTTCAAAATATTCCAATACAAGTGGCTGCGGGGCGACCCCTCTACAGCTTTAAGTGAGCCCTTTAAAGTAGTGCTATCACAACAGGAAGTGCACAAATATTTTGGTACAACACCATTGCAGGAGGTTGTCGGCAAAGAAGTTATTTACAATGATTCGTTGCGGCTTACGGTGTCCGGCGTTGTGGAAGACTGGGATAAGCATACCGACTTTTGCTTTAAGGACTTTATATCATTTGCAACCGTTCAGCATAGTTTTCTGAAAAACGATATCGATTTGCAAAGCTGGCGCATGTGGGATTCTGACTCGCAAGGGTATGTAAAATTGGCGAAAGGGGTAACGCAGGCCCAGGTTGAGAAACAGTTTCAGCAATTTGTTAAAGCACATATCAGGGTGGAGGCAGGGTCAAAAGTACAAATGTTGCTGCAACCTTTGTCCGACATCCACTTCAATAACCATTACCCGGATTCGTATTCGCGACAGGCGCATTTACCCACGCTTTACGGCTTAATGGCTATCGCTGTTTTTATATTACTCATAGCAGCTATTAATTTTATCAATTTATCAACCGCCCAGTCGCTGCGCAGGGCAAAAGAGGTTGGCGTGCGTAAAGTACTGGGCAGCAGTAAAAGCAATTTAACTATCCAGTTTTTAGTGGAAACATTTATAGTTACTGCCATAGCTTTGGTCATCGCGGTGGCGGCCGTTAGCCCCATCATTTCAGCCTTCCACACCTTTATACCCCAGGGCGTGGCCTTAAATTTATTTAGTGCGCCAGTGCTTTTGTTTTTGGGTGCCATACTTATAATAACAGCGTTGCTTGCCGGTTTTTATCCGGGAATGGTGTTATCGTCGTACCTGCCGGCGTTAAGTTTAAAGGGGGACGGCACATCGCCGAGCAGTCGTAAAAGCTACCTCCGGAAAACATTGATCGTGTTCCAGTTTACCGTGTCGCTGGTATTTATTATCGGCGCATTGGTTGTTGGGGACCAGATACGTTTTGTTTTAAATAAAGACCTTGGGTTTAATAAAGATGCTATCATTACCGTACACGCCAATTGGAATGACGCTAAAGATCAGCTTGATGTTTTTTGTAACAAGGTAAGGGAATTATCAAATGTAAAAATGGTAAGCCGGCACCATGCAACACCGGCAGCGCAACGGCATTCGGGAACCTTTATTGAATACAAAGGTGCGGGCGGGAATAAAATAGACGCATCGTTTGATTTTTGCGACGAAAATTACGTACCCCTATTTGGTTTGAAAATTATAGCGGGGCGTAACCTTTCGTACTCTGATACCTTAAAAGAGTACTTGCTAAATGAAACATGTGCCAAGGCGCTTGGGTTCAGCAAACCGCAGGATGCTATTGGCAAAACGGTTGAAATGGGAATGTCGGATTCAAAAAGGCAGGTAGTTGGTGTTGTAAAAGATTTCTATTCAAAATCGTTACACGAAGTTATAACCCCATTTTTTATGGGTACGCTAAAAGGCCGGGAACGGACCGTCAGCATAAAATTAGCCACGGGCAAAGGCGTCGACGGTTTTAAAGCAACAATAACGCAGGTAGAAAAAGCGTGGAAAAAGGTATATCCTAACGAAAAATTTGAATATGCTTTTTTAGACCAAACTATTGCCGGCTTTTATGATAAAGAGCAGAAAACTGCGCAGCTAATGAATACCGCAATGCTTATCGCAATATTTATTTCGTGTATGGGATTGTTTGGCCTGGCGACATTTACCGCACAGCAGCGTGTTAAAGAAATAGGCATCCGTAAAGTTTTGGGCGCCAGTGTTACCAACATAGTATCCATGTTGAGCAAAGATTTTTTAGTGCTGGTAATTATTGCGTTGCTTATCGCATCGCCAATTGCTTTTTATTTAATGTACAACTGGCTGCAGGATTTTGCTTACCGGGTTAATATTAGCTTGTGGATGTTTCTATTATCAGGATTAGCTGCTATCGTGATAGCCTTTGCCACCGTAAGCTTCCAGGCTATAAAAGCTGCGTTGACGAATCCGGTGAGGAGCCTGCGTTCCGAGTGATTGGAGATTAGAGACTGGAGGTTAGTAAAATGCTCATCGTCGGTTTAAGGGGGACGCTTAAACCGGCGCATTTACAAATAAGTCAGGAAGGAAGTTTTGGCCTTCCTGCACTGTTGCAATCCGGCTTAGCATCACAACTAATCTCAAAATCAACATACATTTCCATTCAAAACCGAACGGACTGATGTCCGGTTTTGTTACAGCACTCCTTGTTGCTGAAGTAATATTTAACTATAAATCAACTAGTTGACAAATTGGAACAGCGATTGAACCGATAAAACTGATTGAATACATATACTTTCCATATCACCCCATACGACCTTGCACTCCTGGGAACGATATTCATCGGCGTGACTTTTATTATGCAATTATGGTTCACCAAAAAAATCAACCAAACTGCTAACCGGTTCCTTAGCCTGGCGTTAGCCACTATAGTTTTGTGGGTGGCGTGGATATTGGGTATCGACCTACGATTGACGACCGCCTTTCCACATTGGAGCCGGCTTCCGCTGCAATTTTCGCTGGCGCTTGGCCCCCTCATCTATTATTATGTGCTTAAACTTACCTGGCCGCAGTATAAATTCAGGTGGAAAGACCTGCTTCATTTTAGCCCGCTGCTGGTGGAGCAAGGCGCCCTGGTATTGGAGATTAAGGAGAGCATAAAGACGGGTGCAGCTACTTATGATACACTAACCTTTCATTATGTGAGCCCGGTATTGCAGGTGCTGGCATTTTTTTCAGTCATAATCTACCTGTATTACTCTTTTAAGCTGATAGAACGCTTTTACCGGCGGCTGAAATTTAACGATGTGAGCGACCGGTATCGGTACGAATTGCGGTGGCTGCGTGATTTATTGATAGGGTTCGGGCTTCTATGGCTATTATGGATCCCTTTTACTGCCGTGAATTATTTTTATTATCATCAGTCGGGCATACACGATTATTATGCCTTGTACCTGATTTTAGCTATAATGATGATACGGATAGCGGCCGCAGCCTTTTTAAAGCCTGACGTTAGCATGCCGGCCCCAGCGCGTCTGGTGTCAAAGCTATTGGCCCCGGCTGAACTGAAGCAAAAAGGCATTTGGTTGAAGAAAATCATGGAAGCCAACCTGTTTTACCAGGATGCGGAATTAAGCTTACGTTCCCTGGCAGAAGCGCTGAACCTGAACCCCAATGAATTGTCCCGGATCATTAATACTGCCCTTGGAAAAAACTTTAATGATTTTATAAATGAGTACCGCATCAGGGAGGTGACCCGGAAAATGCAGGACCCTGCTTATGACCGGATCACGCTAATCGGCATCGCTATGGATGCCGGCTTCAATTCCAAATCTACCTTTAACCGCACTTTCCGGCAGATGACCGGGAAAAGCCCGGCGGAATATAAGAGCAGGCTGGAAAAAGAGCGCCCATCTTACACTTTGAGACCTTATTCCCGTTCTGCCGCGATAATTTCGTACAACGAAGCCGCCCCCGGGTGGTCTTTTGAGAAATTAAATCGCAATTATATGTTTAGAAACTATTTAAAAATCGCCTGGCGCAATACGCTGCATAACAAAGTTTACAGCATGCTGAACATCACCGGCCTGGCAACCGGCATGGCTGTGGCACTCCTGATCGGTTTATGGGTGATTAACCAATATTCATACGATCGTTTTCTGCCAGGCTATAAGCAAGTATACCAGGTTGAGATGAACCTGACCTCGCAGCATAACGGCACAACTACCCAAACATCCATAGCTTTACCACTAACCGACGTTTTAAAAAAAGAAATCCCCGGCATACAGTACGTTGCTGAAGCTGATTATATAGGCTTCATGAACCACGGCCTTTTGGTGGGCGATAAAAAGCTATACCTGGGTGGAGGTGCTGCAGGGCCGGAATTCTTTAAAATATTTCAATACCCTTTTATAAAGGGCAACGCCAACTCGGCCCTGAAGGATATGTATTCGATAGTTATAACCGAATCGACCGGCAAAGCGCTGTTTGGCGATGCTAACCCGATGGGAAAATCAATCCGGTTTGATAATTCGCAGAACATGACGGTAACAGGCGTTATCCGCGATATCCCTGCTAATGCCACGCAGCAATTCAAATACATTGTGCCTTTTGCGTACTCCGAAGCAACCCAGGGCTGGATAAAAGACGGACGCACCAAGTGGACTTACAATTCATTTTCTGCCTACGTGTCGCTTAAGCCGGGCGTCACTTACGGGCAGATTGCTCCCAGGATAAGGGATATCGTTAATAAAAGAAGCCCGGAGATGCGTTCGTCAAAACCCGAAGTGTTTATGCATCCGTTAACAAACTGGCATTTATATAACGATTTTAAAAATGGCAAACCCGCCGGCGGCTTTGTAGAATATGTGCGTTTGTTCAGTATTATCGGTATGCTGGTACTGGCCATCGCCTGTATCAATTTCATGAACCTTTCTACAGCGAGGTCGGAGAAGCGGGCAAGGGAAGTTGGGGTACGCAAAGCCATCGGCTCGGCGCGTATCGATTTGGTTTACCAGTTTTTGCTGGAGTCGGTGCTGGTCACTTTTATATCCTTCCTGTTGTGTTTGCTGCTGGTTCAGCTGGCTTTGCCGGCATTCAATACGCTCACGGGTTCTGATGTCCATGTTCCATATGGCAATATCGGTTTCTGGGGTATCATGATTGTGTTTGTGCTGTTTACCGGTTTGGCAGCCGGGAGCCGACCGGCGTTTTACCTGTCGGCGTTCAACCCGGTTAAAGTGCTGAAGGGTAGCATACAGACGGGCCGGTGGGCATCGGTGCCAAGGAAGGTGCTGGTGGTGGTGCAGTTTACCTGCTCCATTGCTTTAATCATCAGCACCGTGATTGTTTACCAGCAGATACAGTATGTGAAGGACCGGCCGACAGGTTACAGCGCCGACAGGCTGATAATGACCGACATGAACAGCGACCTTTCGCAACATTATGAAGCGCTGAAAAACGACCTGCTATCTTCGGGAGTGGTGGAGAGCGTGGCCTCATCAACCTCGCCGGCGACAGGCGTGTACAGTCATTTTTCGCTGGACAAATGGCCGGGCAAAAATGCGGGCGACGAAAGTGTGAACATCGGCGCGATATGGGTGTCGGGCGACTATTTTAAGACTTTAGGGATGACTTTTGCTGCCGGGCACAATTTTACGGGCGACTGGAAAAGCGACACGCTGAATGTGATTGTGAATGAAGCGACGGTTAGGCGCATTGGATTGAAAGACCCTGTTAATCAACTAATAACCACAAACATCAACCAAAAACCGCTAAGGATCATCGGCGTGGTAAAAGATGCGCTGATGGAGTCGCCTTATAAGCCAGTAGAACCTGCCGTTTTCGGGCATAACCCATTCGGGTTTGTGGTGACGTACCGGCTTGCGAAAAACGCCGGCACGCATACCGCGATAGACAAGATCGGGAAGATATTTGGAAAATACAACCCGGCTTACCCCTACCAGTACAAGTTTGTGAACGAGGAGTATGAGCATAAGTTTAACCTGGAGATGCTTGTGGGCAAACTTGCGGGCGTGTTCGCCGGGCTGGCTATATTTATATCCTGCCTGGGGCTGTTCGGGCTGGCCGCTTACGTTGCCGAACAGCGTACCAAGGAGATCGGCATACGCAAAGTAATGGGCGCATCCATAGCGCAGGTCTGGCTGCTGCTGTCGCGCGATTTTGTGGTGCTGGTGGTCATCAGCTGCGTCATTGCCTCGCCGGTGGCGTTCTATTACCTGCACAGTTGGCTCCAAAAGTACCCCTACCGCGTAAGTATTGGTGTTGGGGTATTCATCGTATCGGGTGTAGCGGCTATAGTCATTACCCTGGTCACCATTAGTTTCCAGGCGATAAAAGCGGCGGTGGCAAATCCTGTCAAAAGTTTGCGTTCGGAGTAGCAGTTGGCAGTTGAGGCATCAGGGGCAGCCTGCCAAAAAGAACTTAGGTACATCAACATGCGATCTGAGATTTAGCTGAAACACTATGTGGTGCGTTCCGGGGTGAGATACGGAACGCATTTTATATTCGTGCTTAGGGTGCTTGAACCTACGGTAAAGGCAAGTTATCCACAACCGCACACGCGTCCGTCCGCTTTTATTACAGTAAAAATTCAAAAAAAATCGTAATTTTCTATCTGCCAGTTCGTTACAAATCTGGAACAGCAATTGAGGCTCTTAACAATATTGAATCCATACACATTACATATCAACCGGTACGACCCACTGTTCTTCGGAACGATATTTATCGGGCTTACTTTTACGTTGCTGTTATGGTTCAGCAGCAGACCGAACAAGGCCGCAAACCGGTTTCTTGGCCTTGCGCTGGCATCCATAGTGCTGTGGCTGGCAAGGATATTAGGCATCGACATCGGGCTGTCGGCTTACATTGCTCATTGGAGCCGGTTGCCGCTGCAATTTTCGCTGGCGCTGGGCCCGCTGCTCTATTTTTATGTACTTAAAATTACCCGGCCGCAATATAAATTTCGTTGGAAGGATATGCTGAATTTCAGTCCGCTGCTGGTGGAACAAGGCGTTTTTGCGTTGGAGATTAAGGAGGGTATACGGACAGGCGCGACTACTTATGATACGTTAACCTTTCATCAACTGAACCCGGTTTTGCAGCTGTTGGCATTTTTGTCCGTCATCATTTACCTCTATTTCTCTTTTAAGCTGATAGAACGCTTTTATCAGCGGCTGAAATTTAACGATGTGCTCGACCGGTATCGGTACGAGTTGCGGTGGCTACGTAATTTGCTTACGGTTTTCGGCCTGTTATGGCTTTTGTGGATACCCTTTACAACTGCAGACTATTTTTATTATCATTATCAATTAAGTGTACATGCTTATTATCCTTTATATCTCCTTTTGGCGGTAACCGGCATCTGGATGGCGGCCGTGGCTTTTTTTAGACAGGAGGCTGGTATGCCGGTTGAAGCGCGGCCGTTTTTAAAGCAGCCGCTACCGGCAGAGTTAAAGCAAAAAGGTATTTGGCTCAAAAGAACCGTCAGGGCAAATTGCTATTACGAAGACCCTGAACTGAGTTTGGTTTCGCTTGCCGAAAAGCTTGACCTGACTACCCATGAATTATCCCGGATCATCAACACCGTCCTCAAAAAAAGCTTCAATGATTTCATTAATGAATATCGCGTTGCGGACGTTGTTCAGAAAATGCAAGACCCGGCTTATGATCATATCACGCTCCTTGGTATTGCCCTCGAATCGGGTTTTAATTCCCAAAGCACGTTTACGCGCATTTTCAAACAGGTGACCGGGAAAACACCGCTGGAATATAAAAACGCCCCGAACAAAGGTTACCCGACTTATAACTTGGGCAGTAATAGCCGGTTTGCGACCGTAATTTCGAACCATGAAACCACTCCGATGTGGTCGAACGAGAAATTAAACCGCAACTTTATGTTTAAAAATTACTTTAAAACCGCCTGGCGCAACTTAACGCGCAATAAAAGCTATGCCGCTATCAACGTTACAGGCCTCACTATCGGGATCGCTGCCTGCCTGTTGATATTCCTGGTAGTTCAGTATGAAACGAGCTTTGACAATTTCCATGCTAATAAAGACCGTATATACCGTGTGGTGAATGTTTTTAACGGTCCCGATGGCGTAAAGCCGGGCAGCGGAACACAAATACCCCTTGCAGATGGGTTGAGGGCCGAATTTCCGCAGTTAACCAATGTGGCTTCCATTATGCTGAACGATGGTTCTCATTACTCGATAGAAGATGCAGGTAAAGGAGGTGCAATAAAGAAATTTAAGGAAGATTCGGCTTATTATGCCGATCCGGAATTTTTCAAAATATTCAATTTTAAATGGCTTGCCGGAGATAAGAAAACGGCCTTAGCCGGGCCAAACGCAGTGGTGCTTTCCCGCAACGAAGCTGATAAATTCTTCGGCGACTGGCATACGGCGATGGGTAAAACAATAAGATACGAAAATACGCGTAATTTCAAAGTTACCGGTATTATTGAAAACACGCCCGTCAATACCGATTTTCCGATCAAATTGGTATTGTCATGGATCACGCTCATTAGCAAGGACGGTGACCTTGGCGGCAATTCACAGGATTGGATAAGCACCTTCAGCGATAGACATACTTATGTTATTTTACCGGTGGGAATGAAAGAAAAACAATTCAACGCAGACTTGGTGTCGTTTGCAAAGAAACGCATTCCGCCGCCGTACAATAAAACGAACTCCTTACAACTACAGGCATTGACAGATATGCATTATAATACGCTTATCAATGTTTATGGGGGGCATCCATTCAGCAAGCAACTCATTAGGGTTATCAGTACAATCGGCTTGTTTTTGCTGATCATAGCATGCGTTAATTTTATCAACCTCGCTACTGCACAGGCTGTAAACCGCTCGAAAGAGGTAGGTATCCGCAAAGTGCTGGGCAGCAACCGTTCCCAATTGGTGCTGCAATTCATCAGCGAAACGCTCATCATCACCTTTTTTGCGGTTGTACTCGCGTCGGTAATTTCGCTGATAACCCTGCCGATGCTGAATGATTTGCTGGAAATACGGTTAAGCGGG
Organism: Mucilaginibacter sp.; assembly: GCF_025359345.1. Lineage (GTDB taxonomy): Bacteria > Bacteroidota > Bacteroidia > Sphingobacteriales > Sphingobacteriaceae > Mucilaginibacter. Next base: position 49,232 of record NZ_JANYGQ010000036.1, on the reverse strand, counting down.
AGTTTCCTTTTGAATCCGATAGTAATCTTGTTCCTGGCAGCGGTAATTGTCGGTGTTACGTTTTTAGCCGGGTTTTATCCTGCTTTGGTACTATCGGGGTTTAACCCCATCGAGGCATTGAAAAATAAGATCAAAGCCGGGCGTTCCAGCGGAATATCGTTGCGCAGCGTACTGGTGGTAATACAATTTTCTATAGCGCAATTCCTGGTGATTGGCACATTTGTATTAATTTACCAGATGAATTACTTTAAAAATAAGTCGCTTGGATTTAATAAAGATGCGGTAATTACCGTGCCATTTCCAAAGGACAGCGTAAGCGCGACAAAGCTAAATGCCATGAAAAACCAGTTGCTACAACAGCCCGGGGTTAAAGATGTAAGCATCAGTCTTTATGGCCCGGCTGAAAATAGCGGTTGGTTCAGCGACTTTAAATTCAATAATGCGCCCAAGGTGGTCGACTTTAACGCAAGCCTAAAATGGGCCGACGCCGAATATTTTAAGTTATATGATATCCGGTTTGTGGCCGGCGGGCCCTACCGGAACACAGATACCATTTCAGGTTACGTGGTTAATGAAACATTGATACATAAGCTGGGAATTACCGACCCAAAACAGGCCATTGGCAAATACATTATGCTATGGGGGGCTCCAAAGCTTAATGCCCAAATAACCGGCGTGGTGAAAGATTTTAACCCGGGCTCACTGAAAAATCCTATTCCGCCGGTATTAATGGGCCCGTTGAAAGCTAATTACTCAAAGTTCAATATCAAAATTCAACCGCAGAACGTGCACCAAACGCTTGCGGGTATTGAAAGCCTGTGGAACAAAACTTTCCCGAACGGCGTATATGAATATCAATTCCTGGACAAGACGATCGCTGATTTTTATAAATCCGAAGACGAATTATCCTCGCTTTACAAAATATTCGCAGGCATAGCTATATTCATTTCCTGCCTCGGCTTGTATGGCCTGGTATCATTTATGGCGGTACAGCGCATTAAAGAAGTGGGGATACGTAAAACCCTGGGGGCGTCTGCAGGAAATATCGTTTACTTGTTCTCCAAAGAATTTACAATCCTGATCGTCATAGCATTCGCGATAGCAGGGCCGGTTGGCTATTATTTTATGCATGAGTGGTTGCTGGACTTTACCTACCGGATCACCATCGGGCCCGGCATATTTATTTTGGCAATTATTTCTTCTGTTATTATTGCTTGGCTGACAGTGGGTTATAAAGCTGTCAGGGCGGCGTTGGCCAATCCTGTCAAGAGTTTGAGAAGTGAGTAAGCTGTGGTGACTGAAAACACCTGAGGCAAAATAACATGCGCCCGGGGTCTGCTTGAAAAGCTATGTAGTGCGTTCCGTAGTGACATACGGAGCGCATTTTTGTATACCCGCCAAAGCGGTACAATAAAGGTAGGCGACTCACAACCGCACACCCTGTCGTCCGCTTTTATTACAATAACGTCCGGAAATTATTGTAATTTTCTACCTGTCAATTCTTTACAAATTTGGAACGCCATTTGACGCCCTTGTATTACTTGAATCCATATACACTCCATATTAACCTTTATGACCCGGTCTTCCTGGGAATGATATCTATAGGGCTGACTTTTGCCCTGCAATTGTGGTTCACCAAAAGAATCAACCGGCCGGCGAACCGCTTTCTTAGCCTGGCGCTGGGCGTTATTGTTTTGTGGATGACCTGGATATTGGGTGTCGACATCGGGCTGACTACCTACTTTCCGCGCTGGAGCTGGCTGCCGCTGCAATTTTCGCTTGCACTTGGCCCGCTACTCTATTTTTATGTGCTTAAAATAACCCGGCCGGAATATAATTTCCGTTGGAAGGATCTGCTGCATTTCAGCCCCTTGTTGTTGCAACAGGGTGTCCTGGTATTGGAGATTAAGGAGAGTATAAGGACCGGTGCGGCTACTTTTGATACGTTAACCTCTCATCAGCTGATCCCGGTATTGCAGGCGTTAGCGTTTATTTCGGTCATCGTCTACTTGTATTGGTCTTTCAGGCTGATAGAACGCTTTTACCGGCGGCTGAAATTTAATAATGTGAGTGACCGGTACCGGTACCAATTGCGGTGGCTGCATCGCTCACTGACAGGTTTTAGCCTTTTGTGGTTATTATGGATACCTTTTACGGCGGTGGATTATTTTTATTACCATCGCCAGTTAAGTATACATGCTTACTATCCTTTATGTTTCCTTTTAGCGGTAATGACCATTTGGATGGGAGCCATTGCTTTTTTAAGACAGGAGGCCGGCGTGCTGGCCGGAACCCCACCGTTTTCAAAGCCACCGCCTCCGGCGGAAATGAAGGAAAGGGGTAGTTGGCTGAAGAAAGTGGTTAAAGCCAACTACTATTACCAGGACCCGGAACTAAGTTTAAACTCGCTGGCCGCAAAGCTTGAGCTGACTACCCATGAACTGTCGCGAATCATCAATACAGCGCTCAAAAAAAGCTTCAATGATTTCATTCACGAATACCGCGTTGCGGATGTAATCCGAAAAATGCAGGACCCGGCTTACGACCATATCACCCTGCTTGGTATTGCGTATGAATCGGGATTTAATTCAAGGACTACTTTTCATCGCATTTTTAAACAAATGACCGGGAAAAGCCCGGCTGAATATAAAGCCGAACGGAAAAAAGGAATCCCATCTTATAACATGGAACATTTTTCAGGAATTGCGCCGGTAATTTCGTATCAGCAAACCGCTCCGAATTGGACGGGTACGAAATTAAACCGCAGTTATATGTTCAGAAATTATTTAAAAATTGCCTGGCGCAATATCGTTCGCCACCAAAGCTATGCAGCCATTAATATGGCCGGGCTGGCTGTAGGCATTGCAGCCTGCCTGCTTATATTTGTAGTAGTTCAGTATGAGCTGAGCTTTGATACCTATCAGCCGGGCTATAAAAGCACCTACCGCATTGTTACAAAAAAAGACAGGGAAGGGAACATCAGGTACAGTGCCGGAATATCAGTACCGGCTGTCGACGCGTTTCGTCTTTATTTCCCGGAGGCCACGGTTACAGGCATTAATGCCATTTATGGCAGCCAGATTGTAGCAGCGGCAGCAAACGGTAACCCGGCGGGCGACAAAAAATTTGTGGAAAACGCCGGCATCATGTTTGCCGAACCCCAGCTTTTTGATATTTTTTCGGCAACCTGGCTCGCGGGCGGCCCATCGGCCTTAAAGAACCCCAATATGGTGGTGATAGATAAAAGCAGTGCTGTTAAATATTTTGGCGACTGGCAAGCCGCCATGGGAAAATCACTCCGGATGGACAACCTCCTGACATTAAAGGTGGCAGGTGTGATACAGGACGTACCCGCAAATACCGACATGCCCTTAAAGGTATTGATTTCATACATCACCTGGAAAAAAAATGCGAAAAGCTACAGATATTCGTACACCTGGGACGAAACCAGCAGCGACTGCCAGGTATATATCAAATTTCCTGAAAAGGTATTGCAAAGCACCATCAACAGGCAAATGCGTAGCTTTTCTGATAAACAATTTGATAATAGTAAACGCGCTGCCAAAAAAAGATATGCGATAGCACAACCTTTACCCGAGATTCATTTTGATACCAGTTTTGGCGATACGCTGGGCGATCATATCACCAGCAGGGCGACCCTGCGCACCCTGTCGCTTATCGCTGTACTGATTATCATTATGGCGTCCATCAATTTCATCAACCTTTCAACGGCGCAATCCGTGGGCCGGTCTAAAGAGGTAGGCATCCGCAAGGTACTGGGCAGCAGTCGCGGGCAATTGATAGGCCTGGTAATGTGCGAAACAGCCATTATCGTTCTGTTTTCGGCCGGGCTTGCGGCTGGTTTGGCTCAACTGGCTTTGCCATTACTCAAAAGCGTCGCCAGCGTGCCTGATAGTATTGGCTTGTTCAATGCCGGCGTGTTGCTTTGCCTGGCTTGCGTGATAGGTGCAGTAGTGTTGCTTTCAGGGGTGTACCCGGCACTCATTGTAGCAGGGTTTAAACCTATACAGGCATTGAAGAATAAAATCAATTCCACCGCTGCCGGCGGCATATCGCTCAGGCGTGTGCTGGTAATTACCCAGTTTGCCATTTCGCAGTTGCTGATTATTGGAACGGCTATAGCCGTTAAACAAATGGATTTTGTAAACAACGCCGACCTTGGCTTTAATAAAGAAGCCGTACTGGCCATACCCTGTCCAAATGATAGCGTGGGCCTATTGCGCCTAAACAGCTTTAAACAACAGGTACTTACATTGCCGGGTGTAAAAGCTGCCAGCTTTTCGTCTGATGTGCCGTCGTCAGCTCATAACAATTCATCCAACTTTTATTTCAATCATTCAGTAAAAGATCCAGGCTTCGATATTTTCATGAAAGTAGCCGATGCCGATTACTTTAAAACCTTCGGCCTCCGGTTTATTGCGGGCAAAGGCTACGAGCCCAGCGATACCGCCCGCCAGATGGTGGTTAATGAAACCTTTGTACGCAAACTTGGCTTTAAACGTGCGGACGATGCTTTGGGCAAAACCATCACCTTTGATAGTTACGCAAACATGCCTATAGTTGGCGTGGTTGCAGATTTTAAAACCAACTCGATGCGCGAGGAAATTAAACCGCTGGTGATGTACCCCTTTAAACAATTGGAACAGCAAATAGCGGTAAGAATTGAAGGCCAAAAGCTAACCAAAACGGTGGCATCGGTACAAAAGCTTTGGGAGAAAAGTTATCCTGAGTATGCCTACACCGGCTTTTTTGTTGATGACAGCATTGCCAAATTTTATAAGCAGGAAAACCAGCTGGAGCTCATCTACAAAGTATTTGCCCTTATCGCCATTTTTATTTCGTGCCTTGGCTTGTACGGCCTGGTTTCGTTTATGGCGGTACAGCGCACCAGGGAAGTGGGTATACGAAAAGTTTTAGGTGCATCAATCGGCAGCATTGTATACCTGTTTTCGAAAGAATTTATTGCGCTAATTGCAGTGGCATTCGCGATTGGCGCACCCGCCGCCTGGTACCTGATGAATGGGTGGCTGCAAACCTTTGCCTATCGTATTTCGCCGGGCGTATGGGTTTTTGTGGCGGCTATTACAACCTCGTTATTGATAGGCTGGGCCACTGTAGGCTATAAGGCCATAAAAGCCGCACTGGCAAACCCAGTGAAGAGTTTGCGGTCGGAGTAGATCAGAAGCTGGAGATTAGCAATTAGCAAATGCCTTATAAGTAAGCCAGGAGGGAAGTTCAGGCCCTCCTGCATTTTTGCAATGCAGCTCCGGCATCATAACTAATCCCTATTAACACATTCCAGCCCAAAACCGGACGACCTGATGTTCGGTTTTGTTACATTGCCGATTTCAGGCATCGCATAGTGAACTATATATCAACAAGTTACAATTTTGGAACAACGATTGACACAATTCTTTTAGTTGAACCCATATACTTTCCATATCACCCCTTACGACCTGGCATTCCTGGGAACGGTATTTATCGGGCTAAATTTTGCCTTGCTGCTGTGGTTTACCAAAAGGGCTAACCGTGCCGCAAACCGGTTTCTGAGCCTGGCGCTTATAATCATCGTTTTATGGATGGTTTGGATGCTCGGTATTAACATTGGGCTGGGCACCGTCTTTCCCCATTGGGGCCGGCTGCCGCTGCAATTTTCGCTGGCGCTTGGGCCGCTCATCTATTTTTATGTACTTAAAACCACCCGCCCGGAACGTAAACTCCGTTGGAAGGACTTGCTGCATTTCAGTCCCTTGCTGCTGGAGCAGGGCGCGCTGGCATTGCAGGTTAAGGAGAGTATAAGGACGGGGGCGGCAACATACGACACGTTGGCTTTTCGGGAAATAAACCCTGTTTTACTGCTATTGGCGTTTATTTCGGTCGCCACTTACCTGTATTATTCTTTCAGGCTGATAGAAAGCTTTTACCAACGGTTGAAGTTTAATAATATGAATGACAGGTACCGGTACGAACTGCGGTGGCTGCGGCGCTTACTGGCTGGTTTCGGGCTGTTATGGCTATCGTGGATACCTTATACTGCCATGGGCTATTTTTATTATCATCATCACTTAGGTTTATATGCTTATTACCCCTTGTGCTTGCTTTTAGCAGTGATGAGCATTTGGATGGCGGCCGTAGCCCATTCAAGGATAGAGGCTGGGGCGCCGCCCGCCATGCCACCATTGTTTAAGCCATTACCCCCGGCAGAATTGAAGCAAAAAGGTAGCTGGCTGAAGAAAGTTGTTAAAGAAAACTGCTATTACGAGGACCCGGAATTAAGCCTGATTTCACTTGCTGAAAAGCTTGGCCTTACCAGCCATGAAATATCACGGATCATCAATACAGCGCTCAAAAAAAGTTTTAATGATTTCATTAATGAATTTCGCGTTGCAGATGTGATCAAAAAAATGCAGGACCCGGCTTTTAATCATATTACCCTGCTGGGCATTGCATTGGATTCGGGTTTTAATTCTCAAAGCACGTTTACCCGCATCTTCAAGCACATTACCGGGAAGAGCCCGATGGAATATAAAAATGGACTTAAAAAAGATTGCCCATCTTATGATTTGGGCAGCGACGTTAGGATTGCGACGGTAATTTCGTATCATAAAACCACTCCGAAGTGGTCACACGAAAAATTAAAACGCAATTTTATGTTTAAAAATTACTTCAAAACCGCCTGGCGCAGCCTTAAGAAAAACAAAGGCTTTACTGCCATTAATATTCTGGGTTTATCGGTGGGATTGGCCACCTGCCTGCTCATTGTATTTTATGTGGTTGATGAATTGAGTTACGACCGTTATAATGTTAACGCCGGCAACATATACCGCATTACCGAACAGGTAAAGTTTAATGGCAACGAGGGCTCGTACGCGGCATCTGAAGCGCCATTGATGGCCAATATCAAGAGCTTACAGGGCATAGCGAAATACGCCCGGATGCTGCCGACCGAATCGCTTTTCATTTCTCCCCGTAAATATTTCATCAAAAAAGGCATTAATGACATCCAGGAGAACAATATAATTTTTGCCGAACCGAATATTTTTGATGTTTTTACACTGCCAATGATTAAGGGTAGCCCTTCAAGTGCTTTGACCGAGCCCCACAGCGTTGTACTTACTGAAAGCGCAGCAAAAAAATACTTCAATAAAACGGACGTTATAGGCCAGGTGCTGACACTAAATGACACCGGCTTTTACAAGGTTACCGGCGTATTGAAAGATATTCCTGCCCAATCGCATTTTAACTATAATGTATTCGTTTCCTTTTCCTCACTGCCCGAAAGCAAGGTGAACTCGTGGGGCTTTGGCGGACTCCACACTTATCTTATGCTAAAGCCCGGTACCAACGTAAAGGCGCTCCAGGCCGCTATAACCAAAATAGAGGTAGCAAACTCCTATTCGCCGAAATTATGGAGCACCGGCGATAATTATTTCCGCGTAGTTTTAACGCCATTGCTTGATATTCACCTGCGTCCGGGCAGCCAGTATGAGCTGAGTAAAAGCGGCAATATCCAATACGTTTATATATTTTCAGTGATCGCTATATTTATTTTGCTGATTGCCTGTGTTAATTTCATGAACCTGTCCACCGCGCGGTCATCAAACCGGGCAAAAGAAGTTGGGGTGCGCAAAGTATTAGGCTCGGCCCGTAAATACCTGGTTGCCCAGTTTTTAACGGAGTCGTTCCTGGTTACTTCAATCGCTACGATAATAGCGCTTGTTTTAGTGTGGTTGTTATTGCCATTATTTAACCACGTGGCCGATAAGCAGCTATCCTTCACCGTTCAATCCATGGTTTGGTTAGTGCCATCATTGCTTGGCCTTGTTTTGGTGATAAGTTTCCTGGCAGGGTCGTACCCGGCATTTTTCCTGTCTGCCTTTCAGCCTATTGATGTGTTAAAGGGCAAAATCTCGGCTGGCTTTAAGGGGGGCTTTCTGCGCAGTTTTTTGGTGGTTTTCCAGTTCGCCATTTCCATCTTTCTCATCATCGGCACACTGGTTATTTATAACCAATTAAATTACATTCATAGCAAGAGCCTGGGCTTTAACCGCAACCAGGTTTTGGTCATCAATAACGTAAATAATTTAGGCAAAAACGCCAAACTCCTGAAACAGGAATTAAAACAATTTCCGGGAGTGACCAGCACCACCATGAGCGGGTACCTTCCTACCGGACAAGACAGGATTGCAACCGCTTTATTCCCTAAGCTGCCTATTGATATGAAAGATGATATACTGACCCAATTTTGGCCGGTAGACGAGGACTATATCGGCACGATGGGCATTAAGTTGGTGGCCGGGCGTAATTTTTCCAACCAGATGGCAACTGATACAGCCGCCGTTATTGTTAACGAGGCCTTTGTGAAACGCCTTAATGTGAAAAATCCGTTGGGTAAAATCGTTTTCAGGGACAGTTACGGCGTACAGCCTTATCACATAATAGGGGTAATGAAAGACTTTAATTTCAGCTCGTTGCACGATGAAATTGGTCCCGCAGTATTATACGACGCCGAGGACAGGGGCGCGATAAGCATTAAAATGAATACTGCCAATTTGCCTGCCCTGATGACCCAGGTAGCGAGCAAGTGGAAAAGTATGGCGCCCAACCAGCCCTTTAACTACTCATTTATGGACCAGGATTTTGATGCCACTTACCGCTCAGAACAGCGCATCGGCACGCTTTTTATAGCCTTTAGCACGCTGGCGATTTTGATTGCCTGCCTGGGATTGTTTGGTTTGGCCGCATATGCTGCCGAACAGCGTAATAAGGAAATAGGCATCCGCAAAGTGTTGGGTGCCAGCGTATCGGGGATTGTAAGTATGTTATCGATGAATTTTATAAAATTGGTATTCATTTCCATCCTGATTGCGTCGCCGGTTGCCTGGTGGGCCATGAGCAAATGGCTGCAGGGCTTTGCCTACCGCATAGATGTATCCTGGTGGATAGTAGCCGTAGCAGGGCTAACCGCCATAGTCATCGCGTTTGTTACCATTAGTTTTCAATCCATAAGGGCGGCTATCGCTAACCCGGTGAAGGGGTTGAGAAATGAGTGAAGCCCATCAGTGGCTATAGTTTTTCACCGTATTAAGGTAGTTCAATAAATAAGGCCGCTTTTTTTTATTGAGCATCATTTTTTGATATTTACTGTAAAAGGCATTTATAGTCAGCAACTCGTTATCATTAAGGTAATAGGAAAGTATTTGCGCCTGGTTAACTTTCGTCCCGGTAAAGCTGGGCTGCAAAGTTTTGGTTTGTTCATTCCAACTATATTTTACAATAGTTGAATCGTTTACAATCATTGGCCTGTGACTATTAGACACGGAATCGAAATCGCCCGGTTCATGTGTATCAGGTAATGTTTGATGGTAAACCATTTTGATGGTAAGCGGTGTTGTCCGTTTAATTTTCGTTTCAAACCATAGCTCCCGAAGGCCCCATGGCGATGGCTGCAGCAGGTTGATGTTTTCAGGAATAGTTAAAACGGGCATCAGCTGGTCGCCGTCATATTTATAAAAAAAGTATTGGTTCCACCAGATGCCACTGCCACGGTTAAATTCAATCATTCGGTACACTATCGTATTACCATCGCCTGCGGGATAATATTTAATATCATCATCAAAGTATCTGTTATAGCCGTCCTGTTTGGCTATAATTTTGTTATCCCTAAAAAAATACAAGTCGGACCCATTACAGTGTTCAGCGTCACTAACTCGTACTGCAAATTGCCTTAATTTATCAAACGGGAAATACGATAAATGAACATATCCTTTTTTTACACTGTCGAGCAATCCGTTAGCATTACAGGTGCTGTCGCCGCTAAATTCGCCGAAGATAGCCCGTGCTAACTTGGGGGCTATCATCCGCGCTTTAATAGCCTTTTTAAGCTGATCAAATTCCGCGGCCGGCACCACCCTGTTCATAGGTTTGGTGAAATTATTAAACGTCGAATCGACCCCAAAAGCAACCCTATCAGCAAGTGGCTGTTGCTGCAGATGCCCTACACTGTCTAAAAATGCCTCAAGTTGTTTATCTGTATATTTTACGATTGCCTTTTCGGCAGGGGGCGGTCTTTTATCAACCTTTTTAGGCGCATCCATTTTTACAGCGGATGTAGGTTTATTATTACAGCTTAATAGTGCCAGGATAAAAAATATCCCGTAAAAAGTCTTCATTTTTTGATGGTCCGGGGAGTAAGACCGGCCCCTTAAATTTACTTTTTTTCTGCTGTTATTTGCAAATCCCAGCGTAATTTCCTTTGTTTTTCCGCCGGTTCAAACACACTTAAACCGGCGGATGTTCGAGCCGGCGGCGGATGGTTAAGCTGTACCGTAATTTAAACCGCAAACGCTTCTTTAACAATTCCGAAATACGATGGACCGGTAACAATGCGGGTAAAATCCTGGTTGTTTAAAACCAGGGTGTAACGGTTGTTGGAGTATTTATGTATTTCAACTACTTTTTGCTTGTTAACGATGTAAGATTTCTGCACACGCATAAAATCGACGGACAGCTTTTCTTCCAGCACAGCCAGCATGTGATCGCAAAAAAGCTTTTGCCCGTTCTGGGTGTGCACGTAGGTGTATTTATCGTAGGCTTCAAAATAAACGATATCTGACAATTGAACCAGGGTGAATTTGGTGCCTTTTTTTATCGAAAGCGTTTTGATGTCCTTTTGGGGCCTGAACCCATTAAACAGCGATTCGATATTATTCCAAACCGGATTAGCGCCGTTACCGCCTGCAAAATGCTGTAATTTATTAATCGATCGCGCTATCCGGTCTTCCTTTAAGGGTTTAAGCAGGTAATCTACCGAGAGTGCGTCAAATGCTTTAATGGCATATTCATCATAAGCGGTAGTGAAAATAACAAAAGGCTGATAGTTTAATTGCTTCAGTACATCGAAGCCGAGCATATCGGGTAATTGAATGTCCAGGAAGACGACATCAGGCTGCGCCTCATTTATCAACGTAATCGCGGCGCTTCCGTTGTCAGCTTCGCCCGAAATATGGATCGTTTGCCTGTGCTCGCTTAAAAGCTCTGTCAGCAGTCGCCTCGCCGGCGGTTCATCGTCAACAATAACGGCTTTAAACGGGTTGCGCATTTTTTACAGTGTTAGTAATAGCAATGGTAACTTGTTTTACCGGTTCGTTCTCAAAATAGATGGTATGTTTATCAGGATAAAACAGGCTCAGCTTATCCATCACGCTTTTTAAGCCATAACCAATTTGTATATCTTCCGGAAAAGGTGCGCCATTGTCAAATATTACCAGGTCAATATGATTCGCCGCGCCCGTAATTGTTATTTTGATGATGCCTTTTTTATCTGGCTCTTTCAATCCATGTTTCACCGCATTCTCAACCAGCGGCTGCAGGATAAACTTAGGAACCTGTACCTGCTTTACAGCGTTATCCATCTCAATCGATATTTCCAGTTTATCTTCAAACCGGATCTTTTCTATCATCAGGTAATTTTCAACCATTTCAACTTCATCCTCCAAAGCTATCATAGTTTCGTTCTTTTTGTTCAGGCTATACCGGAACAATTCAGCAAGAGCAATTGTCATTTGCCTTGCTTTTGCGCCCTGGTGCAAAGATAATTCGGCAATAGAATTAAGCGTGTTGTATAAAAAATGCGGGTTTACTTTGGCTTGCAGGGCATCCAGTTCGGCTTTCGTTTTTAGTTCGTTCAATTTTGATATTTCCAGCTCCCTTTCAAAACGCAGTCGTTTTTCGGCGAGATTGGCATAAGTGATGTTAAGGTATAGCGCCGAAACAATGCCGCTAAACAGCAGCGACATCAGGAAGGTATAAGTAATGGTGTTGATGCGGTGGCTGGGGTCTACAAGCATAGCCATCCATATATTGGTTGAAGTGAGGAAAAAAAATATACAGGATACGATAATCAAATTCCGCTTAAAGAGCGTTATGCCTGTGTTTTCGAGCCATCGTTGTATCCAGGATATGACCAATACGGGCAGGAAAACAAAAAAAGCCGACCGTAATAAATGAAAGAAGGAAACCATACAAAATTGCCCAAACGTATTGAACCCGTTATAACACGGATAAAACGACATAATAGCCATGTAAAAGCACAGGAATACAAGGCACAGCGCCAATCTGCGCCGGTTAAAGCTATTAATGTTAAACCCGCTGAACAGAATTTCGGAACGGTAATACAGGTAGATACCAATACTCGAGAAGATGAAAATATTGCTCAGCACCACGGCCGTTTCAAAAGGAATATGCATAATTCAATTTAAATAATGGCGCAGTTTTTGTCATTGGGGCATTTATTCGGTAAAGATCATTTTAGCAGCTATAACTACCAACAGAACCGCAAACATTTTTTTTAATACGGGCACCGGCAGGTTTAACGCCAGCTTTGAACCCACGTAGCCACCCAACATAAATACGATTGCGATAATCAAAGCATATTTTATGTTTACATAACCGGCCTTGCAATAATTAAAGGCGGCGAAAAAACCGATAGGCGGCAGCATAATGGCGACAGTAGTTCCCTGCGCCATACGCTGATCCATAGACAGAAACAGCACCAGGGCCGGTATCAGGATAATGCCCCCGCCAAGGCCGACCATGCCGCCAAGAAAACCCGCGACAAAGCCTATCAAAATAAGCACTAAAAACGTCGACCCGCTCATCATGATATAATTAGTAAAGATTTTGATGGTCGGTTAAAATGGTTTTTGCGTCGCGGCAGCTTTCAACATTGCCAGATGCCCACACCACCGAATACAGGCCATTGTACAGCAGGTAAACATGACTGTAGCCTTCATCTGTTAGTTTTTTACAAAGTGAGCTCACATCAACCCCTGTCATACCCCGCATTTTCATACTCGCGGTAAAGGCTCCGTAAAGGAGAATAGGGGTCGATTTGGGTTTATCTTTAAGGTAAGTTTCCAGGCCGGCCTCAGTAAAATTAACGGCATTTTTAATGTGCCCAAGATTGGAATAATTATTAGATGACATATTTTTAAACTCCATTGCCGGCCGGATGTCTGCTACTATTAAGCCGGGTGTTTTGTTCACCAGGTCGACGGTCTCCCTTACGCCGATTATTTTATAGGCCGGGGCGCCAATAGTTAAGTCCTTTCGCAAATCTGATGTCGACGCCGTGTTAGTCAAAAAAGAATTATATCCTTCGAAAAGTACAGATACGTTCAGGAACCCCGCTTTAATTAATTTCGAGGCGGCTTTCATCGCAGCGTCGGTATTAAGATCGTATACTAAAACAGGGTGTTGTTTATATTTTTCAAGATTTGATATTTCCTTATCAAAAGTATTTAAAGGTACATTAATAGCGCCTTTGATGCGGCCTATATTGGCGTATTCCGCGCTATCTGTACCATTAAATGCCGCCACAGACCTTACATCGATCACGACATTATTTTTATCCCTTACAAATGCGAAAGCATCTTTCGGCCCCATTAATTTATAGGGCATAGCGGTGGTAAATAATGATGCTTTGCAAGGGAAATCAACATCCGGCGCCCTGTCAACTTCGGTCATGCCGCCATTTACGCTGTAAACTTTGGTGAATCCGTTATCGGCAAGCGCTTTACTCACTACGCGGCTACGCTGACTGTGCGAACAATAGACCAATATCGTTTTATCTTTATAAGTCTCCAGTTCTTTCGCGTGATTGTCGATGGAGTCAATAGAGATATTGATGGCCCCTTTGAACCTGCCTATATTGGAGCTGGGATATTTGCTGGTGTCCGCATATTCACCCGGCGACCGCACGTCGAGCAAAACGATATCCGGATTTTTAGCAATCAGGTCGCAGGCTTCCTTAAAGTAAATGGCTTTGTAATTACTATTATCAAAACGCTGATTTATTTGTGCATTTGCAGTGAGGCAAGCAATGCTGAAAATTGAAAAAGCAAGGATTTTAAGTTTCATATGATTATCGTTCAGATTTTATTATCTAAAGATATCGTGCGCGCAACAGTCTGCCCAATAAAATGGAGTGAAAGCTGGGATAGCTGGAGTGAAATGATATTCTGGGGGTGGGGCGAGTCTCTGCATTGAGAGGCTTTGAATTCCCTCCTCGCCAGAAGAACAAGGGGTTGAGGAATGAATAAAGCCTGTTACTTACCATTTAATCCAAAACCGTACGCCCCATTGCCCGCTTCCGCTACAACGCAAATATTTTCAGCAATGCAATTTTTTATATATCAATATGTTATAAGTTTGGAATAGCTATTGCCGTAAAATATTTCAATTGAATACGTACACCCTCCATATCAATATCTACGACCTTGCACTGTTTGCGGCGATCTTTACCGCGATCCCTTTTATCCTGCTTTTATGGCTCACCAAAAGGATAAAACAGGCAGCAAACCGTTTTTTAGCCTTGGCACTGGCGACCATTGTTTTATGGATTACCCGGATATTGGGCATCGACACCGGGCTGTCAGCTTACATCACTAATTGGAGTTGGCTGCCGCTGCAATTTTCGATGGCACTTGGCCCGCTGCTCTATTTTTATGTGCTTAAATTAACCCGGTCGGAATATAAATTCAGGTATAAGGATATACTGCATTTTAGTCCGTTACTGCTGGAATTGGGTGTCCACGTATGGGAAGTTAGCGAGAGTGTAAAGACAGGGGCAGCTACTTACGACACGTTAACCTTTCGGCAAATAAGCCCGGTACTACACTTGGCGGCGTTTATTTCAGTAAGTATCTACCTTTACCTGTCGCATAGGCTGGTAGGGCGTTTTTATAATCAGCTTAAATTTAACGGTGGCGACCGGTACCGGCACGAACTACGATGGCTGCATAACGTACTGAAAGGTTTTGCTTTGTTATGGCTATTGTGGATACCTGTTACAGCTGCAGATTATTTTTATTATCATAACCAGTTAAGCATCCATGCTTATTATCCTTTGTATGTGCTGTTAGCAGTGATCACCATTTGGATTGGGGCCGCAGCTTTTTTAAGGCAGGAGGCCGGTGTGCCGGCCGCAGCCTCTTCATTTTTAAAGCCGCAGTTGCCAGCTGAATTAAGGCAAAAAGGTACCTGGCTGAAAAAAGTCGTCAAAACAAATTGCTATTATGAAGACCCGGAGTTGAGTTTAGTGTCACTTGCCGAAAAGCTTGGCCTTACCACTCACGAATTATCCCGCATCATTAATACGATCCTCAAAAAAAGCTTTAACGATTTTATTAATGAGTACCGTGTTGCCGACGTAGTGCGGAAAATGCAGGACCCGGCTTATGATCACATCACCCTGCTCGGTATCGCTTATGATTCGGGCTTCAACTCTCAACGCACATTTCACCGCGCATTTAAAGAGTTAACGGACAAAACCCCTGCGGAATATAAAAAAGAACTGCCATTTTATAATTTGACACATAGGCCCCGGCTTGCGAACGTAATTTCGAACCAGCAAATCGCCCCAAAGTGGACTGCTAAGAAATTAAACCGCAGTTATATGTTTAAAAATTATTTAAGAAACGCCTGGCGCCACATTGCACGCCACAAAACTTATTCGGCCATTAATGTAATGGGGTTGGCGCTGGGTATTTGCGGCTGCCTTGTTATTTACCTGGTAGCCAGCTTTGAGTTCAGCTTTGATGCTTTTCATCCGGACAAGGAACGCATTTATTGTGTCGATCTAAGCTCTAACTGGGGGCCTAACGCCACCCTTATGCATTGGAACTCGGTGCCGGGCACGATGCCCGATGCGATGCGCAATGATATTTCCGGGCTGGAAACGGTGGCAGCTTTTCACCCCTATTTGCCAAAGGTAACGATAAAAGCGGGCGACAAAGCGGTTAAGGAATTCGATAAGGCAACGGCGGTAATTGCCCAGCCTGATTATTTCGACATATTGCCATATTCCTGGTTAAGCGGCAGCAAGAAAACATCGTTGAATAACCCAATGACCGTAGTGCTTACCCAAAGCCGTGCGCAAACCTATTTCGGCAACCTGCCGCCCAACGAGATGATAGGGAGAACGATCACTTACGATGATTCGCTTACGGTAACAGTGACCGGCATCCTTCAGGACTGGAATAAAAATTCGGATTTTAATTTTTCTGAGTTTATTTCCTACAGCACCATTAAAACCAATTTTTTACGACACCGGATCTCATTGGATAACCCGCACATGATTGATGGCGATAGTCAAATGCTTGTAAAGTTGCCCGCAGGCGCGAACCCCTCACAAATAGATGCCCAGTTTCCGGCATTTATAAAAAAGTATATCAATACCCTCCCTAATCCGAGAACGCACGGCCGGCTACAACCATTTACCGGCATTCATTTTCACAAAGAATATGGCGGACGTGGGAACAAAGCCGATTTGAGGGTGCTGTATATTCTTTCGGCGGTGGCGCTGTTTATATTATTTATCGCAGCTGTTAATTTCATCAATTTATCAACGGCGCAATCCATACAACGCACTAAAGATATTGGCATCCTTAAGGTGTTGGGCAGCGGGCGCGGCGGTGTTCTCATCCAATTTTTAACCGAGACATTTATCCTGGCCTTATTGGCGGTGGCTATAGCCGTAATTGCCACGCAGCCTGTGTTGAATTTGTTCGCCGGCTATATCCCGGCAGGCGTTAAATTCCACTTTACAGATTATACCACCTGGCTATTTTTGGCCTGCGCCGCAATTTTCACCACCCTGGTTGCAGGCTTTTACCCCGCGAGGGTGTTATCGGCATTTAAGCCAGTGGCCAGCCTGAAGGGCGAAACAAGTAGCCGGGCGGGCAATAAAGGCTACCTGCGTAAAAGCCTCATCGTTTTCCAGTTTACCATATCCCTTGTTTTTATTATCGGCACTATAGTGGTTGACCGGCAGGTTAGCTACATGCAAAACATTGACCTCGGCTTTGAAACGGGTAATATCATTACTTTAAGAACCCTGTTTCGCGAGCAGCCAGGCAAAATAAAGTTGCTCGCCGAAAACATAAAGCGATTGCCCGGCATTCAAAAGGTGTTAACAGAGGTTACCCCGCCGTTAAACATTGGCCACCTGATGGATGCAATACAGTTACAGGGTACTAACAAGCAATCTTTGGAGTCTATAGGCTATTCGGGCAATGCCGATTTTGTGCCTTTTTACCAAATAAAAATAGTGGCCGGCCGTAATTTGTTTCATTCCGACAGTGTAACGGAGTACCTTATTAACGTAACCGCGGCAAAGGCAATGGGCTTTAGTGATCCGCAACAGGCCATTGGCCGGCTTTTAGCGAATACCGCACGGGATAAAGCTTATCCCATAGTGGGCGTGGTAGCCGATTTTTACGAAGACTCGTTTTATCATCAAATTTTGCCATGTTCAATATCCAATAATCCGGACGTACAAAAGACCATTGCTTTAAAACTAACTCCTGCCGAATACCAAAAGGGCGATATACCGGCGTTGGTAAACCTCATCGCGAAGGAGTGGAAGAAACTTTACCCCGGTGAACCCTTTGATTACGCTTTCCTGGGCGACTCGGTTGCAAAGCTTTACGAAAGTGAGCGGCAAACAGCATGGCTTATCCGGACGGCAACGCTTATCACCATCTTTATTTCGTGTATGGGCTTGTTCGGCCTGGCGATGTTCACCACCGAGCGAAGAACCAAAGAGATCAGCATCAGGAAAGTGCTGGGCGCCAGCGTTACCAATATATTAACGATGCTGAATAAAGAGGTGGTTGTGCTGATAGCTATTTCGTTGCTGATATCGTCGCCTATCGCATGGATCTTTATACATAAGTGGCTGCAGAGCTTTGCTTATCATACCAACCTGAGTTTATGGGTATTTATAGCGGCAGGTGCAGGAGCCATGTTAATAGCACTGGCAACTATCAGTTTCCGGACGTTGAGATCGGCTGCGGCGAATCCGGTGAAGGGGTTGAGGAATGAATGAGTTATAGCACGCGCTGTTCGACGGCTTGAGCGGGAGATTGGTAGCGATTTTGATCATAATATCGTTTTATAATCGCCCGCATCTTCAAAGTTTGGATTGAGATATTGTAGTCAAACACTACGGGTATAGTGGTCCGTATACACAGCACGAACCGGCAGGAGAAAGATCGGTCATTTTTGTATCTTAGAAAACTAAATTACTAATATGAAACCGGTATTCGTAGCGAAAATGTTTGGCACTTTCCTGTCGTTGTTATTTTTCTTTGCAACAAATTCGTTTGCTCAAAAGCAAATTGTTAGTTCAGGCGCCCAATTACCTGTACATAACTATGCTGTTAAAGACAGTCTTAACGTACTGCTTGCCAATGAGCAGCAGATCAAAACGTTTGCCTCACAACTGAGGAATGACCTGGCTACCGATATTGCTAAATTTGATATACGTGATACTGCTGTTTTAAAATCGTATTACAGGATATTAGGGGATTTGGCTTTTTACGATGGCGACCGGCAAAAGGCATTGACGTATTATGATAGTTTAAGAATGCTGGAGGTTAAACCCGCAGCCAAAGCCACCAGCGCCCTGGTAAAAAGATCGTTGATAGCAGCGGGCGACCCGGCGTCACCTTCCTACATAGCCAATTTCAGAACCATTTTTACAAGTGCGGTAAATACCATACCGTATGTTACAGCCGCGTCGTCGTTGCAGCGCATCAGGCAGCAATACGCTAACATGACCGCTGCGGAATACGTTAAAATTGCCGCTAGCGACCTGAACCCACCTATAGCCAACGGGCCGCTTTCTATAAGAAACATAGATTATGTGTTGTTCCTTTTTTATGAAATGCATGATTTTGATAAAGTGAGTGCGGTGGTTACCGCTGTAATGGACAGCGTAACGCATGTAAACGCACGCAACCAGGTAAACATATGGCCCGCGCGCGATTTGCAGCTGTTACCCGGAAAACCCTATAAACCCGTTGTAATATCGGTATTTGATTTAGGCACCGACATTTCTCTTTTTAAAGACAGGTTATACACTAACCCAAAAGAAAAAATTGACGGATTGGATAACGACCGTAATGGCTATGTGGATGATCTTCATGGCGTGGCTTACGACGGTAAAGAAAATAAAGATACGCACCTGCTAATGCCCTTATCAGCAGAAAAACAAAAACTATACCCAAGTGCCGTGCGGTTGCTAAAAGGTAACGGCGAGGACGAAGCAGGTGTGGAAAGTGCTGACTACCGCTATTATAAAGACGCCCTCGCAAAAGCAAATGTGGTACAACGCGACTCGATTTATGGCCTGATAAATTTTGTGGGCGACTACATCCACGGGACGCACGTAGCGGGTATTGCCATGCGCGGCAACCCTTATGCGCGTTTGCTTACCGTTAGGTTTACCGAAGATGTTGGATTTACTCCGGATGGGGGCTCGCCTTCTGTTGAAACAGAAAAAAAAGTGGCCAAAAACCTGAAGGACCTGGTACAATATTGGAAAGCCGCAAACGTGCGGGTGGTGACCATGAGCTGGGGTTATTTTGTAAGCGATTATCAAAGCGATATAGCCAAATACAATCCAAAAATGCCCGAGGAGGATCAGAAAACCATGGCAGTAAAGTTATGGACCATGCGTAAAAATGCGCTTTATGATGCGTTTAGTTCGGCCCCCGGTATCCTGTTCGTTGCATCAAACGGTAACAAAAACTCCAATTCCAATATCGACCTGAGATATCCCGCAGCACTCGACATCCCCAATATGATAGGCGTAGGGTCGGTAAACAGCGCCGGCCTCGAAACTGATTTTACTGCTACAGGGAACAAGGTTGCTATACACGCAAATGGTTACCTGGTTGAAAGCCTTGCCCCCGGAGGTACAAAGATTTTATTGTCGGGCACGTCGATGGCAACGCCGTATATCGCAAATTTAGCGGCGAAGCTAATCACTGTTAAGCCATCGCTCAAGCCGGCCGAAGTGATCGCGCTTATCAAAAATGGAGCGGATGTTTCGGCAGACGGCCGGATCAAACTTGTTAACCCAAAGCGATCTTTTGAGTTGCTGTCTGCTGCAAAATGAACGTAAACCGGTCCGTAGATTTTATAATCGCTCGCGTCTATAAAAGTTTGGATTTGAGACACCGTTTTCAAAGACTACGGGCATAGTCGTCTGCAGACACAGTCTACGAACAGCGGGCCTTCGTCTACAAATGCACCAGGCAGGTAGCCTATGACTAACGGGCACGAAATGTCTTATAATCCTTATTTTCGAAAAAAATAACACGCTATGAAAACGCTAGCAGATTTTAAAGCGTCCTTAAAGTCAGACCAGCCGGGTACCGGACTCTCCGTTCAATTAAAAAGCCTTTTGTATGATGGCAAAGGCGACTGGCATAAAGCACATGCGGAGGTAGATCAGCTTACAGACCAGGCTTCGGCATTGGTACATGCCTACCTGCACCGTAAAGAAGGCGACATTTGGAATGCCGACTACTGGTATAACAAAGCAAGGCAAACCCGCCCGAACGTGTCTTTGGAAAAGGAATGGGAGCAGTTGGTATTACAGTTTCTTGATTGAGGCTCTCACCAACAGCAGCGGAAGCAATAAATTATTCTAATTTGCCCTCGAACTTGCTCCCGGCGTAACTTTTTCGTCAAGGATATCTATTACACTTTTCTTTAAATCATCGTATTTAAAATCATCGTTAAAGCCAATGTTGTAAGTAGAGTGAGTGGCTCCTTTTTGCCGGCATAATAAATATTTTGAACCACCTTGTTCAACAGATATTGGCGAAAATTCCGTTTGGATGCTATACTCTACCTTATCGCCCGGGCCCATCACATAAAATAAGTGCTTATTGTAAACACCCTTTGCACTTTCCTGAAACCGTTCAAAAGCCATAATTAACTTATCATGCCATTTGAATTGGTCGAAGCAAAACATATCACTCAGATTGCCTTTGAGAAGGCCGTTTTTGTGAGCGTCGTATAATTTGTCCTTATATGGTTTTGCCTTTGCATAGTCTTTTTGGTGATAGTAAATTTGAATTAGTTTGGCATATGAATGATAATCGCCCGGACTTAATGCTATAAGTTCGAGAAAAGCAGGCTCCGCTTTATCATAATTCCCGTTTTGTACTTCTAGGAGCCCAATATTAAACAATGCATTTATATAAGAATTGCCCTGTTTATTTATTTTTTGCTTCGCGATGTAAAAAGCTTCTAAAGCCTTATCATTTTTGTTTTGATCGGAATAAATCTGGGCCAGCATGGAATAGGGCCGGTCGGGGCAATGAATAAGTTCGGTAGCCTTTTTATATGCCAGTAGTGCCGAGTCTAATTTTTCTGAGCTATAATATGAGTCACCAAGTCCGCTATAAAATTCTGCATCGTCTGCCTTTAAATTAATTGCCGATTTAAAATTTGTAATAGCCTCCGGATATTTATGCATATAATTTAAAGTTGAGGCTTTAATATAATATGGGTCTGGTTCCTTCGGATCCTTATCTAAGGAAAGATTCATAAACTTCAGGCAATTATTATCATCTTCCTTCATGTAATAAGCAAGCCCGATATAATACAAAGATTTTGCTGCGTAATCTTTAGGGTTCGATGTATAATGCCCAATTATATTGTCGTACTGCTTGCCCTCGTACAAAACTTTAAGCTCGCTTGTTATTTTATCCTGGGCGAAAATTGGCAAGCCAAAAAGAGCCAGAATTACCGTTGCAAAAATATTTTTCATAATCTTAAATCTACTGATTTCAGGCGATCTTCAGTTAAAAGAGACAAATAAAAATATCACCTGGTCGATAATCTTTCAGGACGCTTGAACCGGCAGGGGGTTGTAGAAAAAGAAGCCTTGAAGATGCATTAGGTTTATTGAAGGGCGTAAGCCTTGAAGTTACAGGTGCACCATTTTCCACTCTATTTTGGTAACGAGTGTTAGCGGTTGAGGTACCCGCCTGCGCATGGGGCGGTAAGTTAAAAGCCGATCAGGGTTTTTGTTTCTTCCTGAGCCTTAACAGGCCGTTGGCGGTGGTTGCATAAATAGCGCCTTTTGAGTCCTGAACTAATTGATAAATTGTATGACCGGGTGCAGCGGAGTTACCATTGTGATAGTTTTCCCAGCCATCTTTCAAATTGAACCTTACAATACCCGACTGATCGGTACCTAACCATAAAACGTGTTCAAACTTGTCGTACAAAATATCATTGACGCGGTTTGAGGGCATTCCTGAATTTTTATCGTTATAGTGGAGCCATTTGCCGTCCGTTTTCAATACTGCCAGGCCTTCCTTATCGTCGTCGTCCACAACTTTATTGTAATCAACCAGCGAGAAGTAGAGGTTACCTTTTTCATCCTCTACCGCATCCGAGATGCTCATGTTTTTTAATGGGGTATTTGATTTATTAAATGTGGTAACAAAGAAATTTTTATCAATCATGATAGTGCCTTTAGCGGTACCTATCCATAAATTTTTGCGACTATCAACATAAGCATAGCTGATATCGTTTGACGGCAGCTGTGGTAAGGACTTTTTATTAAACACCACCACTTTATCGTTTCTGACTGCCACAAGGCCCTCGTTTGTAGTAAAAAGGAGCTTTCCGTTACTGCTGTTTAAGATATGGGTAACCGCCGAGGTAAAATACTTATTGAAGTCGTACACCCGGAACCTGCCGGCGGTAACCTGGTAGATGTTATGATCAACATACACCCATGTCTTATTGTCTTTATCGGTGTTTATACTCCCTATAGCCTGGTCGGCAGTAAACGGCGAGTTATATTCATTAACAGGATTGAAAAACTCCCCGTCGAACCGGGTTAGCCCGCCGGCGGTGGCATACCACAAAATATCAGACTTATCCATGGTGCACGACCGGCTTATATTATCGGGAAGAGGAGAGTTATATTTGGTCCAAACGGCGAAATCATAGGTTTTTAGCGATGGGTTGCTATAAGTAGTTTGTTTATTATAGATGACGGGATCGCCGGGGGGCTTTAATTCGGCCAGGTCCATCCGTTGGATCTGGCTTGACAATTTGCCATCGGCAATACGGAAAATCACATTCACAGATGCGCTTACGGCTTTGCCATTTACTTTAGCCGGTTTCCACAAAAAACCATTCAGGTACCTGATCAAATCGGCGGTGATCGGGAGGTTTGCGATGTCGGTATGGCTCAATACGCAACCAAAACCGGTAGGGTCGACCACAACCTGGAAGGTTATTGATCCTTTGGAATTCCCCAATAAGTATTTACGGACTATTTGTCCGCAGATATTATCCAGGATAACCTGGTCGCAAGTCGCTTTTGGGTCTCCGCAGTCCATACAATAGTTTGAAGTATTACAGGCCTCTACTTTTTCGAGGAAAAGATTTTGTGCTGAAAGCCCCGCAGGTAAACAGAAAATAAACAGGATGGCGAGCCATAGCCCGCAAACCTGGTTTGATGGTAGTACTGCTGACATTAAGTTTATAAATTAAAGAAAGCAAACGCAGAACGGCAAGTGGATTATGGTTAAAATAAGTTAAAGTTTGGTGGCTTCGCTTGAACCGGCGGGGAGAGACAATGCTTGCAGGAATAGTGGGTTGGTTTGCATGATTGTAGTGATTATCACAAATTTACATGGTTGATTTGGTTAAAGTGCTGACAGTGTTTTGTCAGTAGGTGGGGATTTGTATTAAGTGAAATTTAACCACAGAGATACAGAGGATACACAGAGAGCACAGAGATTGAATAGCAGGCGGTAAGAAAATGAATTGTAAAGGCTCAGTGGCCTTTGTGTGTTTTTCTCCGTGTCTTTGTGGTTAAATGTGCCAGCTCTGTTTCGTACCCCACATCTCTTACATTTTACCGTTCCATTATCAACTACTTACCAATTTGCAAAAATTAAACAACCTGATAATGAGCATGTTTCACAGCGTTCCGGGTGTTCCGCGTGAAAAAATGGAACGCTGGAACGCTTTGCAGTCCTTCAGGATCGAATGCTTTTAACCCAAAACCGCACGCCCTAACGCCCGCTTTCGTTACAGCGCACATATTTCATTTTACATACTTTTTTAACTATCAATTAGTTATAAGTTTGGAACAACGATTGCGCTTAACTATTTCGATTGAACACGTACACGCTCCATATCAACACCTACGACCTGGCTTTCTTCGGAATGATCTTTATCGGGCTCACTATTGCTGTTTTTTTAGGGTTCACCAAAAAGCCAAACCGGGCCGCGAACCGGTTTTTAGCCCTGGCAATGGTTACGGCCGTTTTGTGGATAGCCAGGATATTGGGCATCGACATTGGGCTGTCGGCCTACTTTCCGAACTGGAGCCGGCTGCCGCTGCAATTTTCGCTGGCACTGGGCCCCCTGCTCTATTTTTATGTGCTTAAAATAACCCGGCCGGAATATAAATTCCAGGCAAAGGATCTGTTGCATTTTAGTCCCCTGCTGCTGGAATTGGGTGCCCAGGCATTGGAGGTTGGGGATAGTATAAAAACCGGTGCAGCTACTTATGATACCCCGGACTTTGGGCAACTGAACCCGGTATTGCATTTACTGGCGTTTGTTTCGGTGATAGTTTACCTTTATTTATCACACCGGCTGATAGAACGCTTTTACCAGCAGCTAAAATTTAACAACGGCAGCGACCGGTACCGGCACGAATTGCGCTGGCTACGCAACTTACTAAAAGCCTTTGCCTTGTTATGGTTACTATGGATACATTTTACAGCAGCCGACTATTTTTTTTACCACTACCAATTAAGTGCACAAGCATACTACCCCCTGTATCTGCTTTTGGTATCAATGCTCACCTGGATGGCGGCGAGGGCGTTTTTAAGGCCGGAAATCGGCGCGCCGGCAGATACGTCATCCATTTTGAAACCATTGCTTCCGGCGGAGCTAAAACAAAAAGGCGCCTGGCTGAAGAGGGCTGTAAAAGAAAAGCGCTATTACCAGGAGCCTGAATTAAGCCTGGGTTCGCTTGCTGAGCAACTCGGGCTGCATACGCATGAGTTGTCGCGGATATTGAATACGGTGCTCAAAAAAAGCTTCAACGATTTCATTAATGAATATCGCGTACAAGAGGCGATCCGTAAAATGCAGGATCCGGCTAATGATCATATTACCCTGCTGGGCATTGGGTATGAATCGGGTTTCAACTCTCAAAGCAGCTTTAACCGCATTTTTAAACAAATAACCGGGAAAAGCCCGCTCGATTATAAAAACAACCTGGAAAAAGAGCAGCCATCTTATAAGTTGGGCAGCCGGCCAGGTTTTACTGCAGTAATTTCGAACCATGAAGCCACCCCGATGTGGTCTCTGAAGAAATTAACCCGCAACTATATGTTTAAAAATTATTTCAAAATAGCAAGGCGCAACCTAACGCGCAATAAAAGCTATGCCGCTATTAATGTTACCGGCCTGGCCGTTGGTATTGCCGTTTGCATGGTGATCTTTATTATTATACAATATCAAACCAGCTTTGATAATTTCCACGCAAAGAAAGACCGGATCTATCGTGTTTTAACCGAATATCACCACGCTGAATCAGGAAGTATCTCTTATGGGAAAGACCTCCCTTTTCCGATGCCCTTAGGATTGAAAACGGCTTTCCCCCAAACAGAAGCAGCCCCGATTTTTGCAAGCCACGATGATCAGTTGCTGATACCCGACGAGAATGGAACCGCCGCAAAAGTATTTAAAGAGCCGCGCGGGGTATTCTATACAGGGCCTTCATTTTTTAAAATATTTGATTTCCCCCTGCTTACAGGTTCGTACGCCTCGTTAAAGGACCCTAACAATGTATTCCTTACAAAAGAGATAGCAGAAAAATATTTCGGCGACTGGAAAACAGCGATGGGCAAAACGATTAAACTGCAAGCAGGCGGGTTCATATTCGAGCACGGTACCGACGTATTGAAAGTTTCGGGCATCCTTGCCACCATGCCTTCAAATACAGATTTTCAGCTAAAACTTGTTGTGGCCTACGGAACAGGCTTTACCGGGGATTTCCTCACAAAATCTGCGGATTGGGCTCAAACTATACCCGACTTTGGTTGCTATATTTTGTTGCCGCCCAATGTTACTGCCGATAATTTTAATCAGCAATTGAGAGCGTACTCACGCAAGGCGCAATCTCCCGGCAATAACAATAGTCATATCATCCAATCACTAAATGCGGTACATTATGATGCAGGGGCCGGTAATTACAGCAATAAAACAATCAGTCACCAACTGCTCAATGTATTATGGCTGATCGCGGCATTCATCCTGTTAATTGCCTGTGTAAACTTTGTTAACCTCTCTACGGCACAAGCTGTTAATCGCGCTAAAGAGGTTGGTGTGAGGAAAGTTTTGGGGAGTAATAAATCTCAACTGCAAATTCAATTCATTGTTGAAGCATTTTTGATAGTTACAGGCGCGGTAGTACTTGCGGCAGTTATTACCGTTTTGGCATTACCTTATGTAGGTAAATTATTAGAACTTTCACTTTCATTCGACATATTGAATAATCCCGCAATTATTTTATTTCTATTAACAGTGACAATTGGGGTGACAGCTCTTGCTGGGTTTTATCCAGCCATTGTTTTATCGCGTTTTAACCCTGTTAATGCCTTAAAAAGTAAACTCGTAACCAGCCCCGCCAAGGGAATTTCATTACGAAGAGGGTTGGTTGTTTTTCAATTCATAATTGCACAAGCGCTCATCATCGGTACACTCATCATTGTAAAGCAGATGGATTATTTTATGGATCAACCCCTGGGCTTTGATAAAGATGCAATTGTAAATGTTCCGTTCAGGGTAGATAGTCTTCGCATTGCAAGGCTGGAATATTTAAAGAACCAGTTATTATCGGTAAACGGCGTGCAGGCAGTAAGCTATAGTTCGAACACTCCGGTTGAAGATGCTAATGACACGTGGAGCGCATTAAAATTTAACCACGCCACAAAAGAAACAGATTTTAAAGCCATTACCAAATTCGCCGACGAGGGTTACGTACCGGCTTATAAATTACAATTGGTAGCCGGTAGAAATTTGCAACCATCCGGATACACCAGGGAGTTTTTGGTGAACGAATCACTTGTGAAAAGTTTGGGGCTTAAAAAACCGGAAGATATATTGAATAAAGAAATAAGTATATGGAACGACCTGATAAAATGCCCGGTTGTTGGTGTGGTGAAGGATTTTAACGACAGGTCTTTTCGCAATAATCTGGCGCCATTGCTTATTTCCACAAACAACACCATGTACAACCAGGCCGGGATAAAATTGGCAACTAAAAACATTTCTGCTACAATGCAGGCTGTTAAACAAATATTCGATAAAACATTTCCTGATTTTGTTTATGAATACAAGTTTCTGGATGAAAAAATTGCAAGTTTTTACAAACAGGAAAATCAGCTATCGGCATTGTATAAAATTTTCGCTGCGATCGCTATATTTCTTAGCTGCCTTGGGTTGTATGGTTTAGCCTCATTCATGGCTGTGCAGCGAATAAAAGAAGTCGGTATCCGCAAAGTACTTGGCGCATCTGCAGGCAGCATTGTTTATCTGTTTTCGAAAGAATTTATCATACTCATTGCAATTGCCTTTACCATTGCTACCCCCATTGCATGGTTTTACATGCATCAATGGCTGCAAGCTTATGCTTACCGCATCAGCATCAGTTGGTGGTTAATTGCCGCCGGCGGACTTGTTGCCATAATTATTGCGCTTACAACTATAAGCTTCCAGGCAATAAAAGCAGCCATGGCAAACCCGGTGAAAAGCCTTCGTTCGGAGTGATCCTTCCTGCGCAACTATAGCAATACATGTTTGCCGTACGGGGAAGAATAAACCGCAAAGCGTTCCATTTTTACACGCGGAACACCCGGAACGCTATGAAACATTCTGATTATCAACATGTTTCATGTTTTAGAATTAACCATTTTCTCTTAGCGTTTGAAAACGCTAAGCATTCGATAAATTCTTCAATTCTAAAAATTCCGGTTCAGAAAATTATTGATGATATTTAACCATGAAAAAATCCGCCTGGCTTTTAATACTACTTTGCTTCGCCTGTAACCAAAAACCAAAAGCGCCTTCGGTGCAAATCAGCCTGATAAATAATAAGCAGTCGGTTAAATTTACCGGGCTCGACAATGCCATCGTAAACGAAATAAACCGCGATTCGGTGCGCGAAGTTTGGCAAACGCTGTTGCCTGTCTACAAAATGCCGGCCGATTCCGATTTAAAAAACTATCAGCCTGTTCAGCCTGGTGCTTACATGGTAAAAGATAGCGCCGTAGTATTTACGCCCGACACACCCTTTGTAAAAGGCCACGCTTACTTTATGAGGTACTACCGGTTTAAAGGCGAGAACATGTGGGATTACATACAAGGACGAAAGAGGCTGGGAAATGTGGAACATATTGATTTGGTTGTGAAAGTTGACTAGGTTGTAAGGGTTGTAAAAGTAGAACCAACCAGGTTCCGCCTGCAGCATTTACAACAACTACAACATTTACAACCCTTAAAACCAAATTACACTTGAAAAATTAAATAAAAATTACTACATTTGCAGTTGAATTAAAAAAGAGGGGGCGATTGTCCCCTCTTTTATTTTATCAATCAATTATTTTTGAGGGATAATGAATATCGAGAAAAGAGTAAAAGAACTGGTTGAAGAAAAGATTGCCGATAAGCCAAACCTGTTTTTAGTGGATGTAAAATTCCACAGCAACGGTAAGTTGATGATTTTGGTTGATGGTGATAACGGCATAGGCATTGATGAGTGTGTGGCCATAAGCAGGCATGTTGGCTTCCATTTGGAAGAGGAAAACGTGATTGAATCTGCTTATAACCTCGAGGTTTCATCGCCGGGTATTGATACGCCGCTTACGTTAACCAGGCAGTATACTAAAAATATAGGCCGTAACTTAGCTATCAAAATGGCGGATGGCACTAAGCGGGAAGGTAAACTATCAGGCATTACAGAAGATGCCGTAGTAATTGAAGAAACAATAAAAAACAAAGGGAAAAAGGCCGAAACTGTTGAGAGCATTATCCCAATAAATACAATAACAGAAACAAAAGTTTTAATATCATTCAAGTAGACAATGAGCAATATTAATTTAATTGATTCTTTTCAGGAATTCAAGGACTTCAAAAACATCGATCGCCCAACAATGATGAGCGTGCTGGAAGACGTTTTCAGGAGCATGATCAGGAAAAAATATGGCACCGACGAAAATTGCGACGTAATTGTCAATACAGACAACGGTGACTTGGAAATCTGGCGGACGCGTAAGGTTATGGAAGATGGCTTTAGTGAGGATGATGACCTGGAAATTGAACTGGCCGAGGCGAAGTTGTTAGACCCAACGCTGGAAGTTGGCGATGAGCATATTGAGCAAATCACCTTAGAGAGCTTTGGCCGCCGCGCTATATTAGCTGCCCGCCAAACGCTGGTATCTAAGATCCTGGAACTGGAGAAAGACGAAATATTTAAAAAATATAAAGACCGCGTTGGCGAAATTGTTACCGGCGAAGTTTACCAGGTTTGGAAAAAAGAAACTTTGGTACTTGATGACGAGGGCAACGAACTATTGCTGCCAAAATCGGAACAAATACCTGCTGATTACTTTAAAAAGGGCGACAGCGTAAAAGCGGTGGTTGATAAGGTAGATATGCTGAACAGCAATCCTAAGATCATCATATCGCGTACAGCGCCTGAATTTTTACAGCGTTTATTTGAGCAGGAAGTACCTGAAATTTTTGATGGCTTAATCACCATTAAAAAAATTGTACGCGAGCCGGGCGAACGTGCTAAGGTAGCTGTTGAATCGTATGATGACCGTATCGATCCGGTTGGTGCCTGCGTAGGTATGAAAGGATCGCGTATACATGGTATCGTTCGTGAGTTGAAAAACGAAAATATCGACGTAATAAACTATACCAATAACCTGCAGCTTTATATACAGCGTGCTTTATCTCCGGCTAAAATCACTTCGATTAAGTTGGATGATGAGAAAAAAACCGCTGCCGTTTACCTAAAACCCGACCAGGTTTCGTTAGCAATCGGTCGTGGCGGGCACAACATTAAGTTGGCTGGTAAACTAACAGGTTACGAAATTGATGTTTACCGTGAAGCGGATGAAACCGACGAAGATGTGGACATTGAAGAATTTTCGGACGAAATTGAGAGCTGGATTATCGACGAATTTAAACGTATTGGTTTAGATACGGCAAAGTCGGTACTGGCTTTAACAGTGGGCGAATTGGTAAAACGTACCGATTTAGAAGAAGAAACTGTAAAAGAAGTATTATCAATTCTGCAAGCTGAGTTCGAATAAACGTAATAACCAAAATTAAAATCGTATTTTTGCACCAAAATAGCAGAGAAAGAATATAATAAATGTCAGAAGACAAATCCATAAAATTATTTACAGCAGCAAAAGAGCTGAATATCGGTACAGGTACTATTGTTGACTTTTTGGCAACAAAAGGGTATAAGGTACAAAAACACCCTACTACCTTGCTTGATGGCGATATGTACAGCGCGCTTTTGAAAGAATTTGCTGTAGATAAAATTATTAAGGAGGAAGCTAAGCAGATAAGCATAGGAAAGATAAGGAAGGAAGAACCTGCAGCTTTTCCCGAAAAGCCGGTTGAACACCGCCGTTCGAGAGATTTCGAGAACGAGGAAATCCTTATTAAAGGAATTGGCAACCACTATAGCCCGCCGCCGGTTGAAAAGCCAAAACCTGTTGAACCTCCAAAACCCGTTGAAGTACCTGCGCCTGTAAAGGCCGAGGAGCACAACGCGGTATTGCCTGGTGTAACCGTGGTAGGCAAAATTGACCTGAATAATCTGAACGCAAAACCTCAGCCACCGGCCGAAAAGCCTGTTGTAAAGGAAGAGCCGGTAGCAGTAAAACCAGAAGTGGTGGCACCTGCACCCACTCCCGAGCCTATAAAAGAAGCACCGAAGGAAGTGGTTGTTGAAGCCCCTAAGGTTGAAGAAGTTAAAAAAGAAGTAGTACCTGCTGCGCCTGCACCGCCGGTTGCCGCGGCTGTTGAGCCAGAGGCACCTGCTGTTGATGAGCCACAGGAGCCCGAAGTAATTCGTGCAAAAGCCGAGCGTTTGAGTGGCCCGAATATTATTGGGAAGATACAGTTGCCGGTTAATGCGCCAAAGCGTAACCCGGTTGCTTCGTCGTCAAACACCAATAGCGCAGCCGACCATAAGCGCAAGCGTAAACGTAAAGACAACCAGGGCCCGGGTAACAACCAGGGTGGTGGTGGCCAAAATCCGCAAAACTTTGCGCCAAACCCTCCGGGGTCGCAACAGGCGCATGGTGGCAACCGACCCGATTTCAGGAACAGGGGCACAGGCCCTAATCCTGGTGCCGGTAATAACCAGCAGGGCGGTGGCGGCAATCGTCCCGATTTCAGAGGCAACAGGAATACCGCTCCTCAAAGCAGCGGACCGAAGGAAGAACCTTCAGAAAAAGATATACAAGACCAGATTAAGGCTACACTGGCCCGCCTTAGTGGCGCCGGTAAATCGGGCAAGTTTGCGCAACGTGCCAAGTTCCGCCGTCAAAAGCGTGATGATGTAGCAGCAACTGCCGAAGAGCTGGCAATGGAAAACGAGTTACAATCGAAGGTTTTAAAAGTAACCGAGTTTGTAACGGCGAACGAACTGGCAAGTATGATGGATGTATCTGTAACGCAGATTATATCTACCTGTATGAGCCTTGGTATGTTCGTATCCATTAACCAAAGGCTTGATGCCGAAACATTGAGCATTGTTGCCGATGAATTTGGTTACCAGATTGAGTTTGTAAAACCACAGGACGAAGAAAGCAGTCTTGATCAGCCGGATGATCCGGAAGATTTGGTTCCGCGTGCACCAATTGTAACCATAATGGGTCACGTTGACCACGGTAAAACATCGTTGCTCGATTTTATACGCAAAACCAACGTTATAGGCGGCGAAGCCGGGGGTATTACCCAGCACATTGGCGCTTATGAAGTTACCTTACCTGATGATAAAGGAAAAATAACCTTCCTCGATACGCCGGGCCACGAAGCGTTTACCGCTATGCGTGCCAGGGGTGCCCAGGTAACCGATATTGTAATTATAGTAATTGCTGCTGATGACAGCGTGATGCCGCAAACCCGCGAGGCTATAAACCACGCACAGGCTGCCGGCGCACCAATCATCTTCGCATTCAATAAAATTGATAAACCAGGCGCAAATGCCGACAAGGTACGTGAGCAGCTATCAGCCATGAATATTTTGGTTGAAGAGTGGGGCGGTAAATACCAGTCGCAGGAAATATCAGCCAAAACCGGCTTAAATGTCGACTTATTGCTGGAGAAGGTTTTACTGGAAGCAGAATTGCTCGAATTGAAAGCCAATCCTAATAAACGTGCCGTTGGTACCGTTATAGAAGCAGCCCTTGATAAAGGCCGTGGTATTGTTACCACCATATTAGTACAGGCCGGTCGCTTAAAAGTAGGCGACCCGATACTGGCAGGCTGTTACAGCGGTCGTGTTAAGGCATTGACCAACGAGCGTGGCCAGCGTGTTGAATCTGCCGGCCCGTCGACACCGGTACAGGTGCTGGGTATGCAGGGTGCACCAACTGCGGGCGATAAGTTTAACGTGCTGGAAAGCGAAGTTGAGGCCCGCGAAATTGCCAACAAACGCTTACAATTACAGCGCGAACAAGGTTTACGTACGCAGAAACATATCACGCTTGATGAAATTGGCCGCCGTTTGGCAGTTGGTAACTTTAAGGAGCTTAACATTATTGTTAAGGGCGACGTGGATGGTTCAATCGAAGCTTTATCAGATTCGTTACTGAAACTATCAACCGAACAGATACAGGTAAATATCATATCGAAAGCCGTAGGGCAGATTTCGGAATCAGACGTATTGTTAGCATCAGCTTCTGATGCAATAATCATCGGCTTCCAGGTGCGTCCTTCAGGAAGTGCACGTAAACTCGCCGAGGCCGAGCAGATTGATATCAGGCTTTACTCGATCATCTACGATGCGATAAATGAGATAAAAGCCGCTATGGAAGGCATGCTTGCACCAACCTTCGAAGAGAAGATTGTTGCGAATGTTGAAATACGCGAAACCTTTAAAATCAGCAAAGTTGGTACCATTGCCGGCTGTATGGTGCTTGATGGTAAGATTACCCGTAACAGCAAAATACGGATAATCCGCGAGGGTGTGGTAATTTACACCGGCGAGCTGGCATCATTGAAACGCTTTAAAGACGATGTTAAAGAAGTTGCCACCGGCTATGAGTGCGGCTTAAACATCCAGAACTTTAATAATATTGAAGTTGGCGATATAGTTGAAGCGTATGAAAATGTTGAGGTGAAACGCAAGCTCTAATAACCACATACAAAAAGCAAAAGGCCCGGTAAGATATTACCGGGCCTTTTTTGTGCCTTTACCTTTTGGGGACAGGGCGATGTGCATGCCTTTTGCCGTGATGATGCCTTTTGTGATGCATTTTATGGCGGGCTTTTTTATGATGAGTAACCTGGGCATTTACTGCGCTGAAGCTAAACGTAGCTAGTAAAACAATCGTTAAAACTTTCAATGATTTCATATAGGGGAGGGGTTAAATATTCCTCCAATATTACATATCGTGTCGATAAATTGAGTTGAGGATTTGTAACAATATTGTAGCAGTTATATTGTTTTGAGTACACTAAGGTAAGGATTTAAACTAAAAATACAGTTTTTTTCAAAAAAACGCCGTAAATGCTTGTTTTTTAGCACAAACTGGCGTAAATTCCATTTTTAACCTTTAGCGCCAACTAACCCAAATTCATGAATAAACCTATTTACCTGTTCTCAGCAGTGCTGTTGCTTTGCGCTTTTTTCGCGCGAAATGCACGGGCACAAACTGCACCAGGCGACAGCAGTTCGCAGCAAAATGCCCTGAATAACGCCGTAACACTATACAACACCAGCATAGGCATACAAGCACCGATTTACACAGGGCCCGAATATTATTTTTACGATCCGCATATTAAAGGCAACGCCTATTACATGGATATAAATGGCTTTACCAAAGGCTCGGTTTACTATGACGGCACTTTGTACAATAACATGTCAATGTTGTACGATATTAATAACGACGATTTGGTAGTGTTGTACCCGAGCAGGGTATCAAAGTTTATAGCGATTAAAGAACGGGTAAAAAGCTTTGACTTTTTGGGCGGGCATTTTATCAACTTAAATGCAGATACACTGGCTACTGGCGGCGACGTAAAATCAGGCTATTACAGGCAGCTTTACAACGGTAAATCTGAAGTACTGGGAAAATATTCAAAAACCATGCAAACTACCACCAGTAATACAAACGGGGTGGAGAATTATTTCAGCTTCTCGAAGGATTTTTATATCAAGAAAAATAACGTTTACCATAGCGCAGGCAGCAAGGGGGCGGTTCTCGATATTTTTAAAGACAGAAAGAAGGAAATACGAAAATTCATCAGTGCAAATGATTTGGATTTCCGCGCCAACCCCGAAGAATCCCTGGTTAAAGTTGCAACCTATTACGACCACTTATCAAACTAACATGAGAAAAATATACCTCGCAAGTTTTTGCTTCCTGGTTTTTTTACAAGCTGTTTCGGCCCAGCAAAATAGCACAAAGCTGTTTACTGTGAACTTTCAGCAAGCCACCATATCACAACTTGTAAACGAGCTTGAATCAAAAAGCAGCTATCATTTTTATTATGACCCTGCTCAGTTTGATAGTTTAAGGGTTACCCTGCAGGTAACGCAGCAACCGCTGAATGCTGTTTTAGACCTCGCCTTTAAGAAAACAGCATTTGTGTATGCCATTAACCAGCAGCAGCAGGTGTTTATTACCAAAGGCCGGCAAATACGCACGGAGCTAGCGCTGGGCTATTCGCAGGTACGTACAAATACACCGGTTAGCCAGGCGCCCGTTGCAGACTATACACAAGAAGCTGAAAAAAAGGTGCCCGATGCTACAACGGAAAACAAACTTTACGAAATTGGGGTAAAAACCAATACCATAAAGCCGGGGAAGGCCATATTGAGTGGATATATACGTGACATTAAATCGGGCGAGGCCGTTACGGGCGCCACCATTTACGTGGCAAATACTAAAACCGGCGCGGCTTCCGACCAATTTGGTTTCTTCTCAATTACTTTACCGCGCGGCCGGCAAACTTTGCTGGTACGGGGCCTGGGCATGCGCGACACCCGCCGCCAGATAATACTGTATACCGATGGCAAGCTGAACATTGAAATGCAGGAACAAATTAACAGCCTTAAGGAGGTTAAAATTTCGGCAGAGAAAGTGGCCAACGTAAGGAGTACCGACCTTGGCGTAGCAAAGCTGGATATCAAAAACATTAAACAAATTCCGACGGCATTTGGCGAGGCCGATGTTCTAAAAGTTGTTTTGACCCTCCCTGGGGTTACGTCGGTAGGCGAAGCTACAACCGGCTTTAACGTACGCGGTGGTGCGGCGGATGAAAACCTGATTTTGCTTGATGGCAATACCATTTATAACCCGGCGCACTTTTTTGGGTTTTTCGCAGCCTTTAACCCCGACATTGTAAAGGATATAGAGCTTTACAAAAGCAGTATTCCTGAAAAATTTGGCGGGCGTTTATCATCCGTTTTGGATATTACCAACCGCGAAGGCAACAAAAAGAAATTTACCGGTTCGGCAGGGATAGGCTTGCTGACAAGCAGGCTGAACGTTGAGGGCCCGTTGGGAAGTGATAAAACCTCGTTTATATTTGGCGGCCGCACCACTTATTCCGATTGGTTATTGAAGTTGCTGCCCGAATCGTACAAACATAGCCAGGCGTCTTTTTACGATTTTAATTTGGGTATAAGTCACCAGATAAACGAAAAAAACAACCTGTACCTTAGCGGCTACCTTAGCCAGGATAAGTTTAAACTAAATAGCGATACGAGCTACTCATACAGTAATAAAAACCTGAATGTTAAATGGAAGCATAATTATAATAATAAACTATACAGTTTAATTTCGGCAGGCGTTGACAATTACAAGTACAACGTATCGAGCAGTGCCAACCCGGTAAACGCGTACAACCTTGGTTTTAAGGTGATGCAATCGAATTTTAAAACCGACTTTACCTACTATTTAAGCAATAAGCACACGCTTAACTTCGGCCTGAGTTCGATTCTATATAAGATTAACCCGGGAACCTTTGAACCAAATAGTGATAAATCATTAATTGCACCAGACATCATCCCATCGGAAAAAGCACTGGAAAGTGCCGTTTACCTGGGTGACAAATTTGATGTTACCGATAATTTAACCATTAGCGCAGGGGTAAGGTTTAACGCTTACAGCTACCTTGGCCCGCAAACAGTTAATAATTACGCCCCAAATTTACCGAGGGAGCCAAACAACGTACTGGATAGCACCACCTATGGAAGTGGTAAATTTATAAAAACATACCTGGGCCCCGATATCAGGCTATCCGCACGCTATTTGCTTGGCGACAATTTATCGATAAAGGCTGGCTATAACACATTACATCAATATATACACCTGCTGTCGAACTCAACGTCAATATCCCCAACAGATGTTTACAAACTCAGCGATCCTAATATTAAGCCAGAGAACGGCGACCAGGTATCGTTAGGTATTTTCAAAAACGCCCAGGCCAATACCATCGAAATGTCGGTTGAGGTTTATTACAAAAGGCTCAGGAATTACCTCGACTATAAAAGTGGCGCGGTACTGCTGCTAAACCACCATATTGAGCAGGACGTAATAAACACAGAGGGCAAAGCTTATGGCGCCGAGTTTTTGCTCAAAAAAACCGCAGGGAAGTTAAACGGCTGGATGAGCTACACCTACTCGCGTACATATTTACGCCAAAACGATCCTTATGCGGGCGAGTTTATAAACAGTGGCAGGTATTACCCGGCAAATTACGACAAACCACACTCGGTTAATTTTAATGGTAACTACCGCTTTACACACCGTTACAGTGTATCGTTTGATATTTCGTACAGTACAGGGCGGCCAATAACATTGCCTATTGCCAAATACGAATATGCAGGCTCTGAGCGCGTATTTTACTCAGATAGAAATGCATACCGGATACCTGATTATTTCAGGTCCGACTTTTCAATTATTATAGAAGGCAATCATAGGGTACACCAGCTGACACACAACTCGTGGACTATTGGTGTGTACAATATTACCGGGCGGCAAAATGCCTACTCTACCTTCTTCAGTGAGCAAAGCGGTGTAATAAGCGGCTATAAGCTATCGATATTTGCTGCGCCTATTCCGTTTATTAATTATAATATCAGGTTTTGATGATGAGGCACAGAACTGGTTATATGATATTGTTTTTTGCACTTGCTGTAACTATAACTGCTTGTAAGAAACCGTATGATCCGCCTGCAATATCGGCGCCGGGTACTTACCTTGTGGTTGAAGGTGTAATTAACAGCGGGGCCGACTCGACTATAATTAAACTAAACCATACAGTAAAACTTTCCGCCTCAACCAGCGTCAACCCTGAATTAGACGCCATAGTAAGTGTTGAGGGCGATGATAATAGCAGCCGCCCCTTAGCCACTACCGGTAAGGGTATTTACTTTTTCCCGGGTTTAAATCTCGATGTTAACCATAAATACCGGCTCAAAATAAAAACCGCTGATAATAAAGAATATGCATCGGATTTTATACCGGTAATAAACAGCCCGGCCATTGACAGCGTAACATATAAAGTTAAAAGTGATGGTATCGACATTAATTTAAACACCCACAGCTCCAATAACCTAAGGTATTACAGGTGGGAATATAACGAAACATGGGTTCATGAATCAGACTTTGAATCGAACTATAAATCAAATGGTGATACGGTGTTACAACGCGACCGCGTGAACGACGGGATATATGTTTGCTGGAGAAACAATGCATCAAGTACGATAACGCTGGGTTCGTCGGCAAAACTGGCGCAGGATGTAATCAGCGATTTCCCGATAACTTTTATATCGCGCCACGATGACAAGCTAAGGCACCGGTATAGCATATTGGTGAGGCAATACGCGCTTACCAAAGAGGCTTACGATTTTTGGCTAAACCTTAAAAAGAACACAGAGCAACTGGGTAGTATTTTTGATGCACAACCCTCACAGATAAATGGCAATATCCATTCGTTAACGGACTCGAATGAGCCGGTAATTGGCTATATCAGCGCGGGAAACTATGCAACTAAAAGAATTTATATAGATGAATCAACACTGCCCCCCTGGCTTGATCCGCTTGGCGACGGCTGCGTGGCAAAACCGTTTTTATATCGTTTTTTTGATAAAGACGGGCAGGGGCCATTTAACCAGGTTGACCAATATATTAATTTTTACAAAGCAACCGGCGAACTGCAAATACCAATCGACGCAGTTAAGCTCCCTGGTTCCCCAATATTAGGGTATACGGGTGCGCCGCCGTCGTGTGTTGACTGTACGTTAACTGGTAGTAATAAAAAGCCGGATTTTTGGCAATCATATTAATAACAGGATGAAGAACCGGGCGTTTTGCATATTGGCATTGATGGTAATGGTTGGCTGTAAAAAGCCATACTACCCGGATGTTATTGCCGCGCCCAATAGTTACCTTGTTGTTGAGGGTATGATTAATAGCGGCTCCGATTCAACCATTATTAAACTTAATCGTACCGTAAAACTATCAGGTGCAACCAATATAAACCCCGAATTAAAAGCAGTATTGACAGTTGAGGGCGACGATAACAGCAATTATCCTTTGGTTGAAAAGCCCAATGGCGTTTATATTTTCCCGGGGCTAAACCTGGGTACAGCGCACAAATATCGCTTAAGAATAAGAACAACAAACGGCAAAGAATACCTTTCGGGTTTTGAGGCAGTTTTAAATACCCCGGTGGTCGACAGCCTGGCATACCATATTCAAAGCGACGGCGTAAGCGTTAATGTAAATACACACGACCCTAAAAATGCTACACGGTATTACCGCTGGGAATATGATGAAACATGGATTTATACCTCCAGGTACCAATCGCTTTTTAAATCGAACGGCGATACCGTATTATACCGCGATTTAATTAATGATGATATATACACCTGCTGGCGTACAGAACTGGCAACAACTATTGTTCTGGCCTCGTCGGCAAAACTATCGCTGGATGTTATAAGTGATATGCCAATAACATTTATATCCCGACATTCCGATAAAATTCGAAGCAAAGTAAGCATACTGGTAAGGCAATATGGCCTGTCAAAAGATGCCTATGATTTTTGGCAGAACCTGCAAAAAAACACCCAGCAGCTGGGCAGTATTTTTGATGCACAGCCGTCACAAATAAATGGCAATATACACTCAACAAGCAATACCGATGAACCTGTAATAGGCTATGTAAGCGTAGGCACTTATACCACAAAACGGTTTTTTATTGATGAACATAATTTGCCGAACTGGATTGATGTCCCTTCGGCACCCACGGGCTGCCCGGCACATGGCTATTTTTATAAATACATCGACCCGGTATCGGGCCTGCTATTTAACCAGGTGGACGCATATCTGAATTATAAAAAATCGCCCTCGGCTACCGAGATACCAATTGAAGGTATATATGACAGGCAAACCCACGAACGTTTAGGGTTTACGGCATCCTACCCAGAGTGTGTTGACTGTAGATTACAACATGGGACGAACAAACAACCCAATTTTTGGAAATAAGAGAAACTATGAAAAACTGGAGAATTTGGTTATTTATTTTAACATTATCTATAGGGTGCAAAAAACCTTATAACCCTAAGGTGATCAATTCGCCACGGAGTTACCTTATTGTGGAAGGCACAATTAATACGAATGATACCACCACAATTAAATTAAGCCGAACCGTTAATCTTAACGCCAGCACAACGTTAAATCCGGTAGAAGGCACCATACAGGTTGAGTGCGATAACGGGGATAAATTCGGCTTATTTGAGGCAGCGCCCGGCATTTATAAACTTGCGGGCATAACCCTTGACAGTACCCGGAAATTCCGGCTAAGGATAAATACGCCAGGTGATGGAAACGAATATCTTTCAGACTACGAACAAGCGAAAGCAGCACCCCCTATTGACAGCATTGGCTTCAGCGTTACGGGGAAGGGCATCCAGCTTTATGCGAACACGCACGACCCCAAAAACGCTACACACTATTACCGCTTCGACTATGTGGAAACATGGCGGTTTCACTCAATGTTTAATTCGTCATATGTATCAAACGGGACCGCAGTAGTGCCACGCAGCCAGGAGCAGTTGGTTTATTATTGTTTTGCAAGCAATGCTTCTACAAGCATTATTTTAGGCTCTTCAGCCAAGTTAAAACAGGATTTTTTGTTCCAGGCTCCAATTACTGCAATTGAATCAACGTCCGAAAAAATTGAGTTAAAGTATAGCATTCTGCTGCGCGAGTATGCGCTTACAGCCGATGCGTACAAGTTTTGGGAAACCCTAAAAAAGAATACCGAACAACTGGGAAGTATTTTTGATGCTGAACCTACAACATTAGCGGGCAATATACACAACACGCACGATGCCACCGACATTGTAGTGGGATTTATCAGTGCTGGCACAGTGGCAAAAAAACGGATATTTATAGCGAGCGAGCAGTTGCCAAATACCTATTTACCAAAATATCCATATGATTGCCAGATAGATTCAACATTCTATAACGACCCTCATAGTCATTCAAACACCGTGCTTCAAAGAATTTTGGCTGGAGCAGAAATACCTGTAAACGCAATATTTAGTAGTGCGGGCCCTAATCCGATAGGATTTACGGCGTCCGACATATATTGTATCGATTGTACTTTGAGGGGAAGCAAACAACAACCGGATTTTTGGAAATAATTAACTGAATAAAAAGAATTTAGCTCAATATAAATAGCACTGATCATGAGAAATATTAAACTATCCATTAAGGTAATGCTGCTGACGCCGGCTCTGTTACTTCCTTTTTTAAGCGGCAAAGCCCAGGTTATACAGGAAGTGCAAAACAGCTTCAACTTGTACAAGCAAAGCGCTTTACAGGAGAAGGTATTTGTTCATACAGATAAGAACACATACTTGCCGGGCGAGATAGTGTGGTTTAAGGTTTTTTGTGTGGATGGTAACGACCATAAGCCATTAAACTTAAGCAAAGTAGTTTACGTTGAGATTTTGGATAATAACCAAAGCCCGGTAACGCAGGCTAAAATTTCCATAAAAAATGGCATCGGCGACGGCTCGCTATATGTACCCGTGTCAATTGCTAATGGCAAATACAAATTCAGAGCCTACACCAGCTGGATGAAAAATTTCAGCCCTGATTATTATTTCGAAAAAGTGATTACCCTTGTAAACCCGCTGCGATCGCCCGATGGCAGCCCTGCAAAGGAAACTGCTGCGGCCTTTGATATGCAATTTTTCCCGGAGGGTGGTAATTTAGTTAGCGGCCAGCAAAGCAAAGTTGCCTTTAAAGCCGTCGACAAAAATGGCAAGGGCGCTGCTGCAAGGGGCGCGGTAATAGATCAACACAATGATACGGTAGCCCGGTTTCAATCGCTAAAGTTTGGGATGGGCAACTTTTCTTTTACCCCCGTTGCCGGAAATACCTATAAGGCCATAGCGAAGTCCAACGGCGCAGCACTAACCAAAGAATTACCTGAAATAAACGCCCAGGGCTATGTAATGAAACTTACTGACAAAGGCCCTCAGCTTGATGTGGAGGTAAAAGGACCCGACGGCAATATTTTCCTGTTTGCCCATACCCGCCAAATGATTAAGGCTGCCGAAGGGCTATCGGTAAGCGCTGGTGTTGCCCATTTTACTATAAATAAAAACTCGCTTGGCGATGGCATATCAAGCATCACCATTTTTAACAACTCGAAGCAGCCTGTTTGCGAACGGCTTTATTTTAAACGGCCTGGCCAAAAACTGTCAATTGCAGCAAGTGCCGATCAGCAACAATATGCGTTGCGCAAAAAAGTTAATATCAGCCTGGCGGCAAAAGACATGGCAAATAAGCCGGTACTGGCAAACATGTCAATGGCTGTGTACCGCGTTGATTCGTTGCAGGAGGTTGACCACAGCAATATTTTTGATTACCTGTGGCTGGGTTCGGATCTGAAAGGTAATATCGAATCGCCCGATTACTATTTTGCAAATGCCACCGCCGAAACCGATGAAGCGCTAGACAACCTGATGCTTACCCAGGGCTGGCGCCGCTTTCAATGGAACCAGGTGCTTGAAAACAAAACGCCTTCATTTAGCTTTTTACCTGAGTATAAGGGGCATATTGTTACCGCCAAACTGGTAAACACATTAACCAACACATCAGCCAATGGCATCTTTGCGTATATGGGCGTTCCGGGCAAGCGCGTGCAGGTATATGCTGCGCAAAGTGACTCATCAGGACATGTAATGTTTAACACGAAAGATTTTTATGGCCCCGGCGAGTTAGTTGCACAAACAAATGAAACCGTCGACAGCACTTACCGGATAGATATAGCCAGCCCCTTCTCGGAACAATATTCAAAAACAGCCCTGCCAAAATTTGAATTTGTTAACGGCATGCAAACTGCATTACAGACGCACAGCCAGGGTATTCAAATATTGAATATTTATTCGGCCAACAACATCAAAAAGACATTTGATCCCGGAGCAGACAGCACTGCATTTTTCGGCAAGCCCTACAAAAGCTATAAGCTCGACGATTTTACCCGCTTTACTACTATGGAAGAGGATTTACGTGAATACGTGTCGGAAGATAATATTGTAAGGTCGAAAGGAAAGTTTCATATCAAAGTGCTTAATGACCGGGGCTTTCTTGATGGCGACCCGCTGGTGATATTGGACGGTGTGCCCGTTTTTGATGTAAATAAAATATTCTCTGTCGATCCGTTAAAAGTGAGAAAGCTGGATGTGATTCGTGAAAGGTTTTTTTACGGCCCGAGCGAACAGGAAGGTGTTTTTAGCTTTACAACCTACAAAGGCGACTTAGGGGGCGTAGAGCTTGACCCTAAGGCCGTGGTAATTGATTACGAAGGATTACAATTGCGCAGGCAATTTTACTCGCCTGTTTACGAAACCGAGGCCCAGGTAACAAGCCGTATCCCCGATTTCAGGAACCTGTTATATTGGGGACCGAACGTAAATAACCAGGACAAGGTGTCGTTTTATACATCAGACCAGGCTGGTAAATATGTTGGGGTTGTACAGGGGTTAACTGCCAATGGCGATGCCGCAAGCCAGTATTTTACATTTGAGGTTAAATAAAGCGATAAGCTAAAAAGGATAATGGCGTTCCATTATCCTTTTTATTTCAATCTTTTTCCAAATAAAAAAGGCCATACCTTTACTAACTATTCTGTAATAATCTAAAACTGTCTATGAAAACCAGGGTTCTGTTTATTGCTGCATTAATACGCCTTGCCGGTTTTAGTCAAGCTTGTTTCGCCCAGGCCGTTTCGTATTTAAAGCCGCAGGCCGAGCTGCTTAATATTATCAAACAAAACATAACTGATGCCGACAGCCAATATAAGTTTCTAACAAGCCAGCTTACGGCCGGGCGTTTCCCAAAGAATTTTAATCCGGTTAACAATAAACTCGAAACAAGTAATTCCGGCTGGTGGTGTAGTGGCTTTTATGCCGGTATGTTATTAAATCTATATGAGCAAAACCATGATGCTGCACTGTTGACCGAAGGACAACGATCAATGGATAGCCTTGCCAAAGAGCAATATAATACCCACACGCACGACCTTGGCTTTATGATGTACACCAGTTTTGGTAATGCCAACAGGCTAAACCCGAACCCGGAATATCGCCAAATATTAATAAACAGCGCTAAATCACTATCCACAAGGTTTAATCCTACAGTTGGGTGCATCAAATCATGGGAATCAAAGCCGTCAGATTTTTTGGTGATAATAGATAACATGATGAACCTTGAATTGCTGTTTTGGGCCACGAGAGAAACCGGCGACTCGAGTTTTTACAAAATTGCCGTAACTCATGCCAACACTACTATAAAAAACCACTATAGGGCCGATTATAGCTCCTATCACGTGATAAAT
This sequence comes from Mucilaginibacter sp., assembly GCF_025359345.1. Lineage (GTDB taxonomy): Bacteria > Bacteroidota > Bacteroidia > Sphingobacteriales > Sphingobacteriaceae > Mucilaginibacter. The sequence goes on along the minus strand of NZ_JANYGQ010000036.1, from coordinate 5,186 downwards.
TACAATCCCGAAACGGGTGCTGTTCAGCAAAAAAAAACTGCGCAGGGCTTCGCTGACGAGTCGGCATGGGCACGGGGGCAGGTTTGGGGGCTTTATGGCTTCACCGTAATGTACCGCGAAACAAAAGACAAAAAATACCTGGAGCAGGCTAAACATATAGCCGAATTCATCCTCAGCAACCCTAACCTGCCGGCTGATAAAATTCCTTACTGGGATTTTAACGCACCTAATATTCCCAACGCTTTGCGCGATGCATCCGCCGGGGCAATAATGGCATCGGCGTTGTTAGAGCTTTGCCGGTATACCGACAAAAGTGATGGGGTTAAATATTTCAATACAGCCCAAGCTATTATAAAAACATTGTCATCGTCAGAATATAAGGCTACGCCCGGTACCAATGGTGGGTTTATTTTAAAGCACAGCGTGGGTCATTTTCCTCAAAAAAGCGAGGTTGATGTTGCTATCAGCTATGCCGATTATTATTTTGCAGAAGCGATGAAACGATACACACAATTTGCCGCAAAATGAAAAAACTGAGAGTTTTAATGGCTGCCATGTTGCTCACTTCTGTTTACGTGAATGCAAACGCACAAAAAGTGACACTTGATTACTACTTTAATCATGAGATACACAAAACTCCGGCAGGCAAAGTTGAGCGCTACCATTACTTGTGGACGGAGAAGGCTAACTCCGGCTTTTCTATTTTTGCCGACGCCTTTAAAAAAGCCGGCGCGGCTTTAGATACGTTGGACAGCGCGCCGACTACTGAAAACTTAAAAGGCACAGCCATTTATATTATTGTTGATCCGGATACCAAAAAGGAGAGCCCCAATCCGAATTATATCGAACCAAAAGACATTAAAGCGATTGCTGCATGGGTTAAAAGCGGCGGCGTGCTGTTAATGATGGCAAATGACAGCGCGAACGTTGAATTGCCTCATTTCAACAACCTTGCCGCAAAATTCGGGATGCATTTTAACGATGATTTACAAAACCATGTAATTGATGACAGCCATTTTGAAGATGGTGCAATAGTAACCACAGGCAACCCGGTTTTTAAAACCGCCGGTAAGGTATTTATGAAAGACGCCTGCTCTATAGAACTAAGCGGCCAGGCTAAGCCGTTATTAAAAAATAGCAGCGGCGCTGTAATAATAGCCACTGCAAAATATGGGAAAGGAACTGTTATCGCCGTTGGCGACCCATGGTTGTATGATGAATATACTAATGGCCGGTTACCTAAGTCGTTCGAAAATGATAAGGCTGCGAATGATTTGGTGGCGTGGCTGATGGGGCAGGTCCTACCGACCAAATAAAACTTGTCATTGCTAGCGCAGCGTGGCAACCGCGAACTCTGCAGTCCCGCTTTGCAGGTTTTACACCGAGCCATTCGCCCTGTACAGTATGCGATTGCTTCGTTCCTCGCAATGACAATAAGTGTTTTTACTTCGCTTCCAGCATCGAAGCTGCCGCTTCATCCAAAAACCATTGAATTTGCCCTACAATAGGCTCAATAAGCTGTGCGGGGTACTCTTCAATATCCTCCTCATCCTCTAACACGTGATGCACGGCTATCGCTTTTCCTTCGCCATACACTAAAAAGGCGATGTTCTGGGCCTCGTTGATTAACGGGGCGTTCATGGTAATGCGATAAACTTGCTGGTCGGGCAAAAACACTTCGCTAACGCCCGGTACACGATCATGCAATACCGGCGTGTGCGGGAATAACGATGCTGTGTGTGAATTATCACCAAGACCCAGCAGGATTAAATCAAAGCTGAGTTCGGTTTCGTCAAAAAATTGCTCTACCTCTTCCTGGTATTTTTTGGCCGCTTCTTTAGGCTCAAGGGCGGTATCAACCGCGAAAATCTGGTGCGGGTCTATAAACAGCGGAATAAACAGGGCTTTTTTAGCCATCAGGTAATTGCTGTCGGGACTGTCCTGTGGAACATTGCGCTCATCGCCAAAAAAGAAGAAAACTTTCTCCCAATCCAGCTGGTCGTGATACGAAGTTGCGAGCAGTTCGTAGAGCTTCTTGGGTGAACTCCCACCCGATAACGCTACGGAGAATTTACCATTTTTACCAATGGCCTCGCTTCCAATTATTACAAAATACTCAGCTAATGCGGTAAGTACTTCGTCGGCTGTGTTATAAATATTTAAACTCATGGTGGTTAGAGATTAGAGACTGGAGACTAGAGGTTAGTTGGTGTTGGAGATCAGAGGTTGGAGATCAGAGATTAGTTGCAATACTTTCGCCGTTTGCTCGCTTTAACTAATCTCTAACCTCCAATCACTAACCACTACTTCTTCCCATTCACCGGCAATGTAAACCAGTTAAATCCATCGCGGGCTATCAAAGCCTCTGCAGATTCTGGCCCCCATGAGTCGGCGGAATAATTAGGGAAATTTAAACTCTTCTTATTTTGCCAGGTGCTTAAAATAGGCATTACTAACTCCCACGCAGCTTCAACCTGGTCGCCACGCATAAACAGGGTTTGGTCGCCCAGCATGGTATCCAGTATCAGTGTTTCGTAAGCCTCAGGTGCCTGTGCAGCGTATGTGCCCTTATAGTCGAATACCATATCTACCGTATTTAATACCATGTCAAGTCCCGGGCGTTTAGCCTGCACCTGTAAACGGATGCTCATTTCGGGCTGAATACTAATAATCAGCCTGTTTTGCTGCCAGCTTTCGCTTGATTCGGCGGGGAATATTAAATGCGGAACATCCTTAAACTGGATGGTAATTACAGATGACGACTGGTGCATCCGCTTGCCGGTACGCAGGTAAAACGGAACACCGTGCCAGCGCCAGTTATCTACAAAAAACTTAATGGCTGCAAATGTTTCTGTGTTCGATTGCGGGTCTACTTTGGGCTCCTCGCGATATCCGGGCACTTCCTTTCCCTTCATCCAGCCGCTGCCATATTGGCCCCTTACGGCCGATAAACGAACATCATCCGGAGTGAAGCGGCGCATAGCCTTCAAAACGTCAACCTTGCGGTCACGTACCTCATCAGCATTAAAGCTTACCGGCGGTTCCATGGCCACGTGGCAAAGTAATTGCAACAGGTGGTTCTGTATCATATCGCGCATCGCACCGGCCCCGTCGTAGTAATCGCCGCGCTCTTCAACACCCAATTGCTCGGTAACCGATATTTGCACATGCTCAATATAATTACGGTTCCATAGCGGCTCCAGGATACTGTTGGCAAAACGGAAAGCCATAATATTTTGTACCGTTTCCTTGCCAAGGTAATGGTCAATGCGGTAAATCTGGCACTCGTCAAAAATACCTGAAAGCAATTGGTTCAGCTCTTTTGCCGTTTCCAAATCATGCCCGAAAGGTTTTTCGATAATGATGCGTACCCTGTTTTTATCTTCGGCCAGCTTGGCTTTCGATATGTTTGAAGCGATGATTGGGAAGAAGTTTGGCGCTACCGCTAAATAGAAAATTACGTTCGCCTGGGTTTTCCATTCGGCATTGTGCTTGTCAATACGTTTGCCGAACTCTTTATAAGTTTCAGCATCAGTCGCGTCAGATACCTGGTAATAAATATTGGCCGAAAACTCGGCCCATTTCTTATCATCGGTTTTTCCGCTGCGCGAAAACTGGTCGATATCGTTATGCAGGTTATCCCTGAACTGCTCATCGGTAAGCTTGGTACGGCCTGTACCGATTATCGAAAATTGGTGGGGTAGCCAGCCATCCAAAAATAAGTTATAAAGCGCTGGGGCTATCTTCCGGGAGTTCAAATCGCCGGTACCACCAAAAATGATGAATATAGTAGGTTCTGATTTTGTTGTGCTCATTGTAATGATATTATCAGCTAAAAAATATGATAATTAACCTTCGCTATTTGCAGTCCATTGTGTATGGAACACGCCCTCTTTGCCAACAAGCTCGTAGGTATGCGCGCCAAAATAATCGCGTTGTGCCTGGGTTAAGTTTGATGGCATTCTTGCGCTGCGGAAAGCATCGAAATAACTTAATGACGATGCATAGGCCGGTGCTGCAATACCTGCCGCAATGGTTGCCGAAAGCACTTTACGGGCACCCGGTACGGCTGCCTTAACCAGTTCCTCAACACTGCCATCTAATAAAAGGTGCGCCAATTTTGCATCCTTTTGATAGGCGTTGAAAATATCGTTCAAAAACTCTGAACGGATAATACAGCCGCCGCGCCATATTTTGGCAATATCGCCTAAATGCAAATCGTATTTATATTCCGCAGATGCTAATGACAGTAAGTGCATGCCCTGTGCGTAGCTGATTATCATGTTAAAATAAAAAGCCTGCTCCAAAGCAGTTAAAAACTCGTCTTTATTTACATCCAGTACAATCTCGTCCTTGCTGTAAAGCTCGCTGGCCTGTACGCGCAAAGCCTTATATTTTGATAAATCGCGCATGGCAACAGCAGTATCAACAGTTGGGATTGGCGCCTGCAAATCCATAGCCACTTGCGATGTCCATTTACCGGTGCCTTTTGCCTTGGCTTCGTCCTTTATATCATCCAATAACAAATGGTCGCTGCCTGGTGCTTTATATTTGAAAATATCCTTGGTGATATCAAGCAGGAAAGACTTTAAGCGCCCATCGTTCCATTTAGAAAATACTTCGCCCATGGTGGCATTGTCCAGCTTCAGGCCTTTCTTCATTATCTCGTAGGTCTCGGCAATTAATTGCATAATACCGTACTCGATACCATTATGCACCATCTTCACAAAGTGGCCAGATGCACCGGGGCCTATATAGGTTACACAAGGCACGCCATCAACCTTAGCAGCAATAGCTTCAAAGATCGGCTTCATAACCGTGTAGGCATCTTTATCGCCACCCGGCATCATGCTTGGGCCGCGGCGTGCGCCTTCTTCACCTCCAGAAACGCCCATTCCGAAAAAGTGCAGGCCATTAGCCTCTAATTCTTCAACACGGCGGTTGGTATCTGTAAAGTGCGAGTTACCGCCATCTATTAAAATATCGCCCTTATCCAAAAGGGGAGAAAGTTCTGCAATTACACTATCAACCGGTTTGCCGGCTGGTACCAGCATCATAATAGCGCGTGGCGTGGTAAGGCTTTGTATAAATTCTTTAACGTCTAAAAATCCTTTCACCTTAAGGTCGCCGCCTTCTTTATTCAGCGAATCTACCTTGCCGGCATCTTTATCGTGCCCTGCTACTGC
>NZ_JANYGQ010000019.1 GCF_025359345.1 Mucilaginibacter sp. | reverse complement strand
CGGTGTCCACCTCTTCCCATTCCGAACAGAGAAGTTAAGCCCGCCAGAGCCGATGGTACTGCAGTAAAATGTGGGAGAGTAGGTCGGTGCCAAATCTTATCAAGACCCTTAGTTCAGTGAACTAGGGGTTTCTTGTTTTATAACCCTTGCCAAACAAAGAAGTTAAGCCCGCCAGAGCCGATGGTACTGTCCGCTAGTCAGCGGATGGGAGAGTAGGTCGGTGCCAAATCTTATCAAGACCCTTAGTTCTATGAACCAGGGGTTTCTTGTTTTATGGCGGTTTGTTGTCAGTGGCGCTGCCGGGTTCCTCAAACCTGGGATCACGCAGAATTTCTGGGGGGGGAGTATTTCTTTTGCGTTAGAATAACATTTTTATGTTGAAGTCACTATCGCGTTATATAGAACCGGTGTGCCAACATTGTTGTCATCTTTCAGCAGCCCGCCAATATAAGTTCCCCGGTGATTAGTAAACTTCCGTTGTTCGGTTATATTTTTGAAGAATATTTGTAGTCGCTTTTTTTCTCCGTCATGATCAACATCAGCTTCCAGAAAAAGGCGTCCATCAAATTGGTTAGCTGTTAAATTCTTAAGATCGCACATGGCATACCAGGTGCCTTGGTTTAGGAACCTGCTCCCGTCCCTTACTTTTATCGTCAATACTATAAATCCAACAATACCCAATGGAATCGAAGCCATAGCGAACCACCCCAATACCCCCATATTATATAATAATCCTCCATAGTCCGCTCCCCCGATTACGCATGGGTTCACACCGCCTTCGTTGAGTGCACATCCGTGATTATCAGCTATAGTAGCGGCCAACACTACAGATAATATTGGGGAAGTGGTAAATAAAATAATAGCAAGGTAGCCGATTGTGGCTATCCATCGCAGCTTTCTTTTGCTTCTTAAATATAAATTAAACACGAATCAGAAATAAAATTGTAATCAATTACTGTTCCCAAACACTCTCGCACGCTCATTAAGCTCATTCACACTTATCGTGCTCCCTCCGCTGCTTATCACAATCCTATACCTAAACGTCACCGATTCCCCCTTTTTCAAACTCAAATTCTTTTCAGATTTCCCATTTGTAAATATCTTTTCACCAAGCGGGTTTGCTGCAAATAAACCATACCCCCTGGCATGCCAAAATGTAGGATAATTCGCGTTTCTAGGGTGATCAATAATAGCTATGCTCACCGAATCGGCGCCCATTTTGCCATAAACTTTGCACCAAACGCCGCGGGTGCTCCAGGCATCGTTGCCGGTTTTACCGGCGCTGGTTAGGTAGTTGCCATTTGCAACGTGGTGGGTGCCGCCTTTTACTGTGGTTACATTGCCTTTATTATCGGTGAATTTCTGATCTTCGGTAGTCGGCATTTGTAATTCGTGTGCCAGGCGTAAACCCAGCATACCGTCTTTTGCGTCATTAAAAACAACATCAACTTTTGCTGTTAATGTCGTAATCCGGTCTATCACTCGTTGGTTTTTATCACCGCTAAACTCAAAATGGGTGGTTTCTTCCAAAAGAACATCCTTTTGCTGATTTGTCCAATTGGCATGATAGGTGAGTTTCCCTTTCTTGCCGCTTGATGTCTCCAATATCTTATCGGTACGTATCCAGCCATACTGGCTTTTTTTATTTGCAGGGATAGCGTACGAGTTATTCCAGAAATCGAGCCCGTTTACATTTTCGAAATTAAACCACAGGCCGATGTGATGGGGGTGGTCGGTTGGCTCGCCTGGGTTGGGTGCAAGCGGAAACCCACGGGTAACAACCGTACCGTTTGATGCTCGGAGCGGAAACAGCACCGGCTTTTCCAAACTGTCTGGATAAAGGAAACTTGTAAAGGGCTTCCCACCAATTGATACGTCGACCCTGTTTTCGGTGACTGACTTTACAACCTTCACCGGCTCATTATTCTGGGCAATGGCTAAACACGGCAGCAAGGCTATCGCGGCAGCAAAACTCAATTGCTTAAAGCTGTTCATCATCAATATTTAAATACTTTGCCATTGGCCATTACTTCCTGTGTTTTTTCATCGAAGGTTGCCTTATAGCCGGTATGTACTGCGGCATTGGTCATGATGTTAGCTATTGAGTGGCTGTATCCCGCTTCAACAGGGGCGTTCGGTTCCTTACGGCTGCGCACGCATTCCATCCAGTTGCGTACATGGTTCGAGGTGAGTATGTCGCCGCCGGTATTGGCCGATGCCACAACTTTTTCGGTATTTGCCAGGCTCAATTCGGGCAATAGGTTGGCCTGCATATTCATGGCTGCTGCCATTTTTTGCGTTAGCCCACCGGCTGGCGAAACGGTATTATTTATCAGGTTCAGCTCGCCGCCATTTGAATAGTAAATTTCGGCAGGGTGCTCATCGCCATTGTGCATGCGTGAACCAAACGTAACCTGGAAACCCGTCGACGGGTCATCCAGCGGGCCGTAATCAAAAGCGGCGGTTATGGTATCCCAGTTACGGCGTCCATCCTTCCACATATAAATACCGCCGTTTGCCACCACGCTGCGCGGATGTTTAAGGCCGGTAAACCAGTGCACCGTATCAATCTGGTGACTCATCCACTGACCGGGCAGGCCTGAAGAATATGGCCAAAACAGGCGATACTCAAGGTAGATGCGCGGGTTGAACGGCTCGTAGGGCCTGTTCATGATAAAGCGTTTCCAGTCAGTATCCTCTTCTTTTATCACGCCCAATAATTCGGGCCGGCGCCACCTGCCGGGCTGGTTAACATTCCAGGTTAGTTCGACCATCGTTATCGGCCCAAATTTACCCGAACGGATGAAATCGTTGGCCGCATGGTAATTTGCCCCGCTGCGCCTTTGTGAACCTATCTGCACAATCTTACCCGACTCCTTCACCGCTTTAAGCGCAGCCCGGTTGTCTTCCATCGTTTCGGCAAACGGCTTTTCAACATAAGCATCGCAACCTGCTTTTACAGCCTCGATGGCATGCCGCGCGTGCTGAAAATCAGCTGTACTGATAAATACAGCATCCACCGTTTTGCTGTCGTACAATTCTTCATTATTGCGGTAGGCCTTTACATCGTTCTGCATTTTCTCTTTCCAGACGGCGGCACCCTCTTCCCGGCGGCGCTTCCATATATCTGAAACGGCCGCTATTTCAAAGTTAAGTTCTTTGTAATGGTTCATAAAGCTAGGCAGATGCGAACTGCGGTGCCTGTCGGAAAAGCCAACAACCCCAACGCGCACCCTGTCATTAGCGCCGATGATGCGTTTATAGCTTTTAGCACTGAAACCAGTTTTAGCGAGCACAATGCCCGCGCCGGCAAGCGTTGCCTGTTTGATGAATTTGCGACGTGATTCTTCCATAGATGTTATTTTATACAGGTAAATTGGCTTTCGTTAATACGAAATTTAATATTTATGAAGTTACACAAAAAGTAATATCAACTCTGTAAGATGTGTATTACATTTGGTAATTAACGACGATTACCTATGAATAACATGCCGCAAAATGATAATATTACTGCCGCCATCGGCAACACGCCGTTGGTTAAGTTGAGAAATATCGTTCCCGAAAATTGCGCAGATATCTATATAAAACTTGAATATTATAACCCCACCGGCTCTTATAAAGACCGGATGGCGTTATCAGTTATAGAAAACGCCGAACGTCGTGGTGACATTAAACCGGGGACAACCATTGTGGAATGCACAGGTGGCAGCACCGGTACTTCACTTGCATTTGTGTGCAGTGTAAAGGGGTATAAATTCCATGTAATTTCATCAGATGCTTTTGCCAAAGAGAAACTGCAAACCATGCGCATTTTTGGCGCCGACCTGGAGATTATGCCCAGCGACGGCGGTAAAGTCACCCCCGACCTCATCCCAAAGATGATAGCCCGCGCAAATGAAATCAGCGCTGCATCGGGCGGTTACCTGACCGACCAGTTTAATAACCCCGACGTGCTTGACGGCTACAACAAAATGGCAGAAGAAATACTGGACAAACTGGATGCGCCGGTAGACGTTTTCTGCGGAGCGGCCGGCAGCGCAGGTATGGCAATGGGTGTTTCCAAAGTATTAAAAAAAGCAAACCCAGCTACCAAAGTGGTAATTCTGGAGCCGGCATCTGCGCCGTTGATATCAAAAGGGATAAAAGGCAGCCACAAAATCGACGGCATTGGTGTCGGTTTTGTGCCGCCGTTTCTCGACAAAAAACTTTACGATGAAGTAAGAGTCATTGACGAAGCCGATGCCCGCAGCATGGCAAAATTACTTGCCGCTAAAGAAGGCATATTTGCCGGTACCTCAACGGGTATGAATGTAATAGCCGCTCTTCAAATTGCCAAAGAACTGGGTCCCGGCCATGTAGTGGTAACCGTGGCTGTTGATTCGGGAATGAAATATTTGAGCAGCGGCCTGTTTGATTAAGCCTACTTTTCGCGCAGGTATTTTTCGATAATCACCCTGTCAATATTGGTACCTTCTACCTTTTCGACACCTTTTTGAATCAATGTATCGCCGCTGAAAGTAACTGTAAAGGTGAATGGTTTGCCTTCCCAGGCTTTGTCTTTGTAGTAATCAAGGTGCTCGGTGTACTGGTCGCCTTTTAAGATGTAAGCGCCGCCGCCCGCGTCAAATTTGTTTGACGAATCCTTGGCGGTGTTCATGGTGTGGTTTAAAAATGCAAAGTGCGTATCGTTAATAATTTTTATCATCTGCTGGTCTTTCGGGTAGCTGGTTTGCTCGGTTTTGCCTTTACTGATAGTTGCGCCGGATACCAGGCGCCAGGTGCCAATGATAGGGTTAGCGGCGTCCTTCTTTTCTACAGGAGCATTGCAGGCTATTAAAAAAATAATAACTGAAAATGCTATTAAAGCTGCAGGTTTAAATTTCATGATGATGGGTTGGTTTATTTGCTAAAAATATAAATTAAAACGGAAAGTTGTATGTGGTGCTAAAAGGTTCACTGGAATAATAGCACGCTTGTTTTTTTCATGGTTTTCATTGGATACACAGCTGGGTGAAATTTAAGTTCGGCGCCAAACAACCCGGTTGATTTGCTGATCGTATGATAATATAAAGTCCTGCTTGACTTTTAAGCAACCAGCCCTTACATTTGCAGCGGCATGTTAAAACGGATAACAGCATACTTTCTTATTGTTTCACTCATGGCGGTGCACTTCTCGCGGTTCTTCATCTTCGCGGGCTTTGAGCTGAACAAAAAATACATTGCCACCACCCTTTGCGAAAACCGCGATAAACCATGGCTGCATTGTAACGGTAAGTGTTATTTCGTAAAAAAGATAAAACAAGCCCAGGAAAATGAGCGGAAAGAAGCTGCAAGAGACAACTTCAGCCGCCTGGAGATTTCCTTCTTCCAGGAACCTTTTAAACTGGCTTTAATTGAGCCGGTCGCTTTGAAGGATAATAAATCTATATTCCCCAGTTATTCGTACCAATATACCAACCACTATATTGACGCGATTTTTCGTCCGCCAAAATCAATCGCATAACCCTTTTTTTTGTCAATAATCTCACCTTTTGCCGCGAGGTATTGTCGTCTTACATTTAATTATTGTCGCACTTTTCTGTTGATTTTATAAATCGACAGATTAGCGCATTTAACTAAAACTAATCCCGGCAGATTAATAACTGCCGGCAAATGCCTTTGGCATTGTAATATTCTATCTGCATGAATTTTCTTCAACTAAAGAAATTGACTTTACTGCTGCTTACAATTTGCGCTGCACAAACAGCAATTGCACAGCATATATTTAAAGGGAAGGTGGTCGACAGCGCCACCAACCAACCTATCGAAAACGCGTCTGTTTACGCAAACGGCAATTCTTGTATAACTTCAAAATCAGGCAATTTTCAAATGATGATGCCAGGCGACAGTTGCACTATGATGGTGCATTGCCTGGGCTACCAGAAAAAAGCTGTGAAACTTACAAAACCAAGAGAACGGGTAGTTATAGCCCTAGGTGCCGGAAGCATCAGCCTCGATGAAGTTAAAGTATCACCACACTTAAGCGCAAATTCATTTTATACCCTCAGCGCGCTCGACCTCAGGCTGCGCCCGGTTAATTCTTCGCAGGATTTGATGCGCCTGGTGCCTGGCTTGTTTATTGCCCAACATATGGGTGGCGGCAAGGCCGAGCAGATTTTTGTACGCGGTTTCGACGCCGACCACGGCACCGATTTAAATGTTTCGGTCGATGGCATGCCGGTGAATATGGTATCGCACATACACGGGCAAGGCTATGCCGATTTGCATTTTTTGATCCCCGAAACAGTATCAACCTATGATTTTGGTAAAGGGCCCTACTATACCGACAAAGGTGACTTTGCCACCGCGGGGTATTTAAATTATACTACTAAAGATGCACTGGATAAAAGTTTGATAAGTCTTGAAGGCGGACGCTTCAATACCTTCAGGGCCGCTGGGGTTATCGACTTGCTGAGCAGTAAAGCCAAGCAAAATGGTGAAAATGCTTACATAGCCGGCGAGTATAATTATACCAACGGGCCGTTTGCGCTGGCCGAACATTACAAACGCTTTAACCTGTTTGGCAAGTACACCAAACAGCTTGGGCAGAACAACAAGCTATCCATAAGTGCGTCAACCTTCAGCACCAGTTGGATACCATCGGGCGAGATACCTGAACGTGCAGTAGTTGCCGGCACAACAGCCATTGATGATAATGGCAATGCTATTAAACTACCAATAGCCGCCAATCCCATTAACAGGTTTGGTACTATTGACAGTGCGCAGAGCGGTAAAAGTACACGGACCAACGCCTTAGTGAAGCTATCGTCGGATCTGAAGAACAACTGGTCGCTGGAGGACCAATTGTACTATACCCATTATACCTTCCAACTGCACGTTAATACCACTTTTTTTGCTGATGATAATGACAACGGCGATTTAAAATACCAGAACGAAACCAGGGATATGTATGGCTATAATGGCAGGCTTAGTAAACGCAGTTACTTAGGCAATGCCACGCTTACGTCAACCCTTGGTATTGGCGAAAGACAGGATAGAATATACGGCCCGGTTTATAATAGCATAACCCACAGTGGCGGATTTTTAGAAAGTATAAGTGCCGGCGATGTTAAAGAAAATAACGCCAATGCTTACCTGGACGAAACTTTGGAAACCGGTAAATGGCTGATCAATGCCGGTGCACGGATTGATTACCTGCACTTTAATTTTCATGATACCAGCCAGAATAAGGCGATCATCAGCCCAAAGTTTAACATACAATATACAGCTAGTGAACAAATTCAGTTTTACCTGAAAGCGGGCAAGGGTTTTCACTCCAACGATGCACGGGCGGTAATCGGCAATAATGGCCTGCAAACTTTACCAGCTGCTTACGGCGCCGATCTTGGCCTGAACTGGAAGCCCATTCCCCGTTTGTATTTAAACGCTGCTGTTTGGTATTTATACCTGCAACAGGAATTTGTGTACACCGACGATGGTACAATTGAACCTGGCGGCAAAACCCGCCGCGAAGGCATTGATTTTTCAGCGCGTTACCAGCTGGCCAAGTGGCTGTTTGCAGACTTGAACGTAAATCTTGCCAAACCACGCCTGGTGGGCGAAGCCAATGGCAAAAACTACTTGCCCCTTGCCCCAACGTTTACCAGTACCGGTGGCTTGGATTTCAAGTTTAACAACGGTATTAATGGCGGCATTAGTTACCGTTACATGCACAAACGCCCCGGAAACGAAAGCTATACGCTAACAGCCGATGGATACAACGTCACCGATTTGAAAGTAAATTATACCCGGCCAAAGTACGAAGTCGGCCTGTCGGTCGAAAACCTTTTCAATACCAAATGGAACGAGTTTGAAGCTGAAGAAGTGACCCAATTACGAAACGAAACTGCGCCAGTAGATCAAATGAGCTTTACACCCGGGACACCGTTTTTTGCAAAATTGAGAGTTGCGTTTTTCTTTTAAAATGAGCTTTAATCTCTGTGTTTCTTTGTGTTTTTTCTGTGCACTTTGTGGTTAAATTCAACAACGGGGTTCGCTGAGAAGGCGCGGAGACCACGAGAAAAGATTTTTCGTGAATTACTAAAACACAAAACAATGAAGAAACTATTAACAATACTTGCTTTCGTGGCACTGATATTTACTGTAACGGCCTGTCAAAATAACAACCGTGCTGCTGCCGGCAGCAACCAGCACACTAAGAAAGAAGCCAAATATTACTGCACCATGCACCCTTCAATAATATCCGACAAACCGGGAACCTGTCCTAAATGTGGGATGAAGCTTGTTGAGCGGGATAGTGTCAACAAAAAATAAATGGTAGTTTACTTGTGGTAATGTGTGGTCGTTTTGGTGTTTACCAAATCGTCAACCACCAGTAGTTTTCCGCTGTAGGTTTCATTGGCTGCTGTCACTTTGCCTTCCAGCATACTCTGGCCCATGCAGGCAGGGTTATTGCCATGACCAAGCGGCCATTTGCCCTGTGTATCGGTGACAGAAATGCCGGCTTCGGCCGCCATTTCCAGCCCGAAATCGGTGCAGTTGCTATGGCTGAGCTGGTATTTTTTATGGTCGTATTTTTTTACGATGGCCAGCATGCGGTTAAAGCGCCTTTTTGAAATAAAAGTGCCTGATATTTCGTCCCAGCTGTGCAACCTATCATCCTTAAAAGTAGATGGCGAGGAAGGAAACAGCGGTGTTGCTGCCAGCGGGAAATTCTTTTTCGGATAAAAACCAAATGAGCGGCTAACTATGGTGCTATCGGTATTGTATTTTATAAGCGTAATAAAAGTGTGCCCCACATTATTTAACACATAAACCCTGCGTTTACCCGATACTGGCTGCCGCACATGGATTAACAATGCATAGGCGGCAGCTTTTTTACCATCCTCAAACGGATTGATAATATCACTGGCTTCAATAGGTGTAGATTTAATTTCAGCATCGCCGTTATAGGATGTGCTGTCCTTGGTGATCAAGCTGATGTCGGTAGCATGGACATTCATTATCCCGGTGGCAACGCTGTCTTCAACCGCCGACGAATCTCTTTGGCGGCTAAAATTAACAGCCATTAATTGCTTACTGTCAACCGATGCAGTTACCAGCGGTCTGTATTTTACGGTATCTATATTGTTTTCAATAGTGAGTGTTTTAAAATAAAACTTCATGGCCAGCGAGTAAAGGCGAAGTTTGGTAAACGCTATGGCAAGCCTGTAGTAAAATTTCTGGCCGTGTTTTTTTGCTTTAAATACAGTGACGCCCTGTTCTTCTTTTAGCAGCCTGGTTAGGTACTGCCGCTCGGTGACCGGGTCGTCGAGCTTTGCATGCAGCAACTCAATTCGTAAACTGTCTTTTATCCTGTCTGATACGGAATCGCTAAACCTGTTTTGGTGAATAACTGGCTGGGGTACAATGGGGGTGGTGCCTTGCGAATAGCTAGTGTTAAAAAGTAATAAGAATAGGGGCGTAAGTAACCAGTAACGTTTGCGGTTAAAGAGTTGGTTAGAAAACATCAGTTCGTTAAAACTGCTAATAAAATTGTGCATCAGGACAAATAAAAATAAAAAACGCTGAACAGGTGCAAGTTAGTACAAAATACTGGGTAATTTAACATTTGCTTAACACTTCCGGCGTTATCTTGTTTTGGCTGCCGGGTAATAAATATGCCAAATATTGCCTGTTCACAAAAGCTTAAACTTGTGGCTAAACAATATCACGGGCAATTATATAAGGTGAATTTCAGCCAATGGCAAACTTAATTCTCCGAAACCGCGGTATCAATTAATTTAGTGTCATTTCGACAATACTTGCCAATTGCGCAGTAAAGTAATCTTAATGTTAAATAAATAACAAAAAATAACTAATTAAATTAAACACTTTGCAACTGTAGTTTAAACATGTATATTTGCACTATCAAATGTAAATAGCTGGTCGGCAGCAACGGGTACGTTTCCGTAAAGATGGTTCGAGTCCATGTTTGCAGCTCTTCTCATAATTTAGGTTTATAATTGGTTTAGAACGCGCTCCTGCCCATCAGGAGCGCTTCTTGTTTTAAACGAGTTTTTTAAGGCTTCCAGGTATTATTGCTTTTATCCGTATCGGCGTCCAGCCCTGTGCCTAAAACTATTTCGTTCACTTGTTTTTTAGCCACAAAATTCAACGATATGACTTTTAACCCGGTTGCCCAGCAAGATATATTCCTATTTATTAATTCTTTACTCCCGTCTGTATAAGTTACCGCGAGATGGACTGGAACAGCCTCTGTTCCCAAATTTTGAACTTGTATTTTATAGTTTTTCCCTGTGTGAGAAACCGCGCCGATAGCAAGATCAGGGATGCCTTTATTAAAAAACCAGTTATTCCAAAACCAGTTGAGGTTAACGCCCGACGCACTATTCATGCAATAGAAAAAGTCGTAAGGGGTGGGATGTTTGCCCTGCCACGTATGGATATATTGCTGCAATGCTTTTAAAAATAGCGGGTCGCCCAGCATTTCTTTGACGTACAAGTAGCCCAATGCCGGTTTCAGGTCTTTATTGGAAAATCTTGCTTTGCCATATAGCTGTGGCGTAAGTGTCATGATCGGCACATCCTGTTCGGTGCCGGCGCTTTTGTTTACGTCGCTAATATCATAATCAATCGGTGCATCCGGGTCGACCAAAGGGTGCAACAGGAACTCGGAAAGCGTTGCCCAGCCTTCATCCATAAATGCATGTTTTGTTTCGTTGGTGCCGACAAGAAACGGAAAGATGGTATGGAAAACTTCATGCGTTGTCAGTTCAACTGTTTCTTCGCGGGTTTTAAAAGGCAGGTCATTTACCATCATGGGGTATTCCATAGCATCCAGTCCGTCAAATATGGTTTCATGCGGATAGGGGAAGGGCAGGTGGGGGAAATCATAGCTAATCGCTTTAACAGTGTTTCGCGCATAATTAATAACCGGCAGATACGCATCATGCATCGGGTTAAACACCGCATCTACCCGCGTCCGCCTCCCGGTTTGTGGATCAACTACAAGGCTCAATGCTTTCCATACATAGTGGTTGCTGATAGCAAATGCAAAATCAGTAACATTTTCGGCCCGGAATTTCCAGGTGTTTGATTTTTTATTGACTGTGATATTACCTGCCTTCAAATCTTCCGTTGTAATTACATCGGTAACAACATCGGTTTCACCAGCTTCACGAATTTTCTTTGCAAAAGCAGGATTATAAACTTCATCCGTATTAATTAAATCGCCGGTAGCCCAGGCCTGGTAATCTCCCGGCAGGGTTATTTCCGTTTCAAACCGGCCATAATCGTTGTAAAACTCGTCATGCCCAGTGTAAGGATACTCGTTCCAGCCATCAATATCATCATACACCGCAATTCTCGGAAAAAAGTAAGCGATAAAAAATGCCCCTGTATCTACTTGCCCGGTCCGTATAAATGAGCCCTTATTTAACTGGTAATCATAATCAACAACAACCCGTATTTTCTGACCGGGTAACACCGATACTTTACGTGCCGTTAAGTTCGTCCCCCTGGTAACCAGGTTTGTGTTATCCCATACTTTATTGTCTATTGATAATTTGCTGATATGCACCCCATCGCCAAGGTCATCAGGTGCAACCTGCATTGTCCGCATAGCTTCCTTTTGATAGAGGTTAGGGAATAGCTTGAATAAAAGGTGGTTTAAAGTATCGGGGCTATTGTTTGTGTAAGCTATGTTTACTGTACCCTTCAATTCCCTTGTGATGGGGTCAAACGCGACTTTAATAGTGTAATCTGCGGTGTTTTGCCAGTAATTTTT
The DNA here is from genome assembly GCF_025359345.1 of Mucilaginibacter sp. GTDB lineage: Bacteria > Bacteroidota > Bacteroidia > Sphingobacteriales > Sphingobacteriaceae > Mucilaginibacter. Next base: position 26,581 of record NZ_JANYGQ010000019.1, on the reverse strand, counting down.
ACCCGGTGCGCCGTTTTTATCCCTGGTGCCTTTTTTGTACGAGCGCTGCATTTCGGGTGATATAGGAAGTGTGGATTGTGCCAAACTGATTTGAACTGAAATGAGCAGTAACGGGACTAATAATAGCTTAGGGAATAATGTCATCTGTGAATTTTTTATGGCGATATTTATATTCAGCGGCAAAATAATTGTGAGATATAACGGATAACCAGGGCGAATGATATGGTGCAAAGATTATATTTTTACCTTAATAAATTCGGCTCAAGAACTAATCTCTAAACTCTTATCTCAAATCACTAAAAAAAACTTACATTTCCTGTAACCATTTTATTTCCCCGGAGTATTTAACCATAATAACACTAACAAAGACACTGATTGAACTCGTTGGCCGACAATACAATCATGCTGAAGGTGAAAGCCGGAGACCTGGATAAAATGGGATTGCTGTTTGAGCGGTACCATCGGGCCCTGTATGGCTTTCTTTTTCACATGACGTATCAACGCGAAACCAGTGAGGATTTGGTGCAGCAGGTGTTTTATAAAATGCTGAAGTACCGGGAAACTTTTACAGCAACGGGCGAATTTGTGCACTGGATGTATTCCATCGCCCGCAATACGCTGAAAGACCAGGGCAAAAGTTTAAAGCAGCGGGTGAAGCATGAAAATACGGACGACCACGCGGAACGGTTATCCGGCGGCTTAACACCCGAGGAGCAGCTTGAAAAAAAGCAGGCTAAGCTTGGGCTTTACAAGGCAATGGAAAAGCTGAGCGACAGCCACCGCGAGGTGCTAACGCTAAGCAAGTTCCAGGAACTGAAATACCAGGAAATTGCGCAGATACTGGATATTTCAGAAATAGCTGTAAAAACCCGGGCGCACCGGGCCTTGCAGGAGTTGAAAAATATTTATGAAAAAACAGAACGCTAAAACAGGAAAACGATGAAATGTGAGCAATATGAAGGGCTGTTTGCCGGCTGGATAAATAACGAACTAAAACCGGCCGAACGCGAAACGCTGGAGCAACACCTTAACGGCTGTGCCGCCTGCCGCGAAGAACTGGCCAGCATGCAACAGCTATGGGCCATGATGGATGAAGTTGAAGTACCCGAACCATCGCCCAGTTTGCAAACGGATTTCAGGGCGATGCTGAATGACTTTAAAGCAACCGAAGCAAACAAAAAGGGCTCATCAGCAGGTATCAGACAACAGCTTGGCTGGCTGTTACAATGGCGGCAAAAATGGCCGTTGGCTTATACCTTTGCCATAATTTTAGTAAGTTTTGGCTGCGGGTACCTGTTTTTTAACCTAAAAGGCGGCAGTAAGCAGGATAAGCAAATGGCTGACTTGACCACCCAGGTGCATGAGTTGAAGCAAACCATGGCGCTGGCATTGCTTGAAAACCCTTCGGCATCCGAGCGTATTCGGGGGGTAAGCTATACCACCGAAATTAAGCATGCGGATAAAGAAGTGATAGACGCTCTGCTGGCAACCCTGAATAACGACCCTAACGTGAATGTGCGCTTAAGCACGTTGGATGCATTGACACATCTTGCCGGTCATCCGGAAGTGCGACTTGGCCTGGTGCAGTCCATCACGACGCAGGATTCGCCGCTGATGCAGTCGGCAATTGCAGATGTGATGCTGAAATTACAGGAAAAGAGTTCGGTGAAGTCATTCAAGGAACTATTAAAACAAAAAGACCTCGACCATGGTGTGAGGGATAAAATAAAAGAAACTATTACTCAACTCATTTAAACAAACCATTTTATGAAAAAAATATTGATCCCTGTTTTGGCAGGAGTTGGGCTTTGCCTTGCCCAGTTGGCAGCCCAGGCACAATCATACAAAACCCACATCAGCAAGCAGTTTACGTTCACCAAAGGCAAAGTTTCTATCTGCAACCTGGATGGCTCGGTAAAAGTTGAAGGCTATGCGGGAGATAAAGTGCTGATAGAAATTGACGAAACCGTAACCGGCGATGATAACGCCGCGGTTGAAAACGGCAAAAAAGAAATTAAGCTTGGTTTTGACCAGGGGCCCGACAGCCTGATAGCTTACACGGCTTTTCCGTATGATACCCGCCCCCGCCGCTGGCAGCGCAATAATTACAGCTACCGGGTCGACTACAATGTAAAGCTGGTATACACCGTAAAAGTGCCCAACAATGTTGATCTGTATGTATCAACTGTTAACGATGGGGACATTTCAGTGAAAAACGTTTATGGCACACTAAGCATCAACAATGTAAACGGCGGTATTGACATTGCGAACGCAAAAGGCACTACTAAAGCCCACACAGTTAACGGGCCGGTAACGGTTACCTATTTGAGCAACCCACCCGATGCGTCGTCATATTACTCGGTAAACGGGGAATTAAATGTTACCTACCCGCGCACGCTTTCTGCAGATGTGGAGTTTAAAAGCATGAACGGTGAGTTTTTTACCGACTTTCCGGATACGCAAATATTACCGTCACGGGTAACTAAAACAGAAGCGCACGGTAAAAGCGGTACCACGTATAAATTAAGCAAAGCATCTGACGTGCGCTTTGGCGCCGGTGGCAAAACATTAAAATTCGAAACATTAAACGGAAATATTTATATTAAGGAACAAAAATAAAGTGATGAAAACGATAAAAATAACGATAGTAATAGCGGCAGTGATGCTTATAAATACCAGCCTTTGGGCGCAAACTGCCGAGAAGCAGCAGTTAACGGTGCCGCTTAGCCAGCCCGGCAAACCTTACAAATTGGATGTAGGCCTGGTTGACGGCTCGATAACCGTTACCGGCTATGAGGGTAAGGACATAATTATCGAAATACAGGATAAAGATAAAGACCATAAAGGCCGGGTAAGAACCCATGACGGCATGCACGCCCTGTCAACAGGTGGCCGGGCGGATATCCAAGCTGAGGAAAATAATAACAAAGTAACTATACAAGGCGAGGCTGGAAAAACCACTAACCTGGTGTTAAAAATCCCTCAAAACGATGTTACGTTAAAACTTGGTACCGTAAACGATGGCGACATTGTAGCAGGCAATATAGGCGGCGAGTTGGAAATAACCAACGTTAACGGTGGTATTAAATTAACCGGCATATCGGGTTCTGTGGTAGCCAATACAGTTAACGGCAATGTTGTGGTAACATTTAGGAGCATCGACACTAAAGCTGCTATGGCCTTTACGACTCTTAACGGTAATGTTGATGTGACTTTCCCGGGAACGTTGAAAGCGGACGTGAAGCTAAAATCAGACCGCGGCGATATTTTTACCGATTTTGATGTAGTAGCCGAACAACACAAACCAACCGTAACCCAAAAGAACGGTGGCAAAGGTGCCATGTACAGCCTGAAGATTGAGGACTGGGTGTATGGCAAAATTAACGGCGGCGGCCCCCAGATGATGATGAAGAACATGAATGGTAACATCTATATCCGGAGGGCGAAATAGGCACTTTATTAACTGAATTTAGATTTGTCAACTTTTAAAAGTTGACAAATCTTTTTCAAACTATCTACTCCGCTACCGGGAATGAAGATATTCTCAATCTCGCCCCGCCCATTGGCACCAACGTAAGGTTGGTTTGTGGCTCAGTTGTTTTAACAGGGCTAACCGGCAACAACCCGCAAAGTCCATATTGGTCAATTTTCCAATCCGGTATTTGTTTCCCTTTTGCTTTTAGTGTTATGGGGGCGTTGGTATTAGTGAAAGGATTATTATCCTTCGGCCAGGCGCCTTTCTCAACTGCGAATGATTCAGCCGGATTGGTTTTATTCAGCAACAGACCATAGTTCCATGCCGAGGCAGGGTAAATTTCAAAAGTAGGCCATTTTGTTGGGTCGGCACTTTCCTGCCATTTGGCATCGGCAACAGCGGTTTCTTTGCTGTTGGTATTTTTAACATACTTTTCGTCAATTTTTAACGAGAAGGTAAGCGGGCCGTAATTAACGCTCACGCTATTTTTGTTCTTCTCCCATTCGCGGGTTTTTATGGTCATAGGCAAATGCAGGGTAATGCGGTCACCGTTTTTCCAGGTTCTGTTTAGTTTGATGTAACCGCTGCCGCCCGCATCCAGTTTTAATTCGCCGCCATTTAGTTTGATATCCGGATTTTGGCACCATTCGGGCAGCCTTAAGTATATCGGGAATTTATTGGGTGTTGTCGTATTTACAGTAAACTCAACCACCTCGCTAAAAGGATATTTAGTAGTTGTGGTAACGGTAACTTTTTGTCCGTTACCTGCTTTTGCTGTAACCGACCCTTGTGAATACAATTGCGCAGCTAAGCCATTATCCGGCGTAGCCATCCAGCTGTTCTCTGCATAATAAACCCAGCCGGCAGCATGATTATGCTGACAGCAGCGACTGCTGAACGGGTTCATATTTAAAAACGGGCCATCGTTATCAATGCCTGGCGCGTGGTTTTTGCTGTCGCTAACTACCATGTTAGGGGCGGTTAAATAACGCAGGCCGCGGTAGTCTGGTAAAAACGCAGCGGGAAAAGTGTTAAACGCCACGTCCTCACAGTTATCGGCCCAAAAAGTATCGCCGGTAAATTGCAGCAAAAACTCATCCGACGTCATTTGCTCCACCATGCCGCAGGTTTCAACTGCCTGGCGTGGGTCATCATATCCTTTGCGCGCGTTTTCATCGGCACCAAACATACCGCCAGGTACCTGGCCGTAAATAGTGCGGATCAGCTTAAAGTCGTTATACGATGCCTGCAGGTCGGCGGGCACTTTACTTTGCATATAATAGGTAGCCGGCTCACGAAATGATTGAGCAACGTTTACATTATGCCAGTTGGGCAGGTTATTTGCCTGGCGCCAGTTGGCGGTGTTTTTGTCGATTTTCGTAGCTAAATCCAGTAACCATTTTTCGCTGGTGCGGTTGTACAGCCAGTATACACTGATCAAATTATCGCCGCCGCGACTGTTTTCCCAGTAGTCCTTCAAAAACAAGTTGTCGGGAACGCTCAGCTCGTATTTAAAATAAGCCTTCATCAGTTTTAAAACCCGCGGGTCGTTGCTGTATTCGTAGTACGATTGCAGGCACCAAAGCATCGGCATATTACCCCACAAATCCCTGCGACCCGGCTTAGTTTCATTCAACGGACCGAAATCGCCATTCGCGCGCTGGTTACGTATTACCGCCTCGATCCAAAACTTCGTTTCCTTTAGCATCTTCGGATCTTTCAACACATAAGCCATATCGCCATAACCTTTTAGCCAGTAAGGCAATTCCTCCCAGCCATATTTACCATGGCCGCTTTTATTAACCCAGGCATTGTCGGTTTTTGATAGCCACACGCTTATCTCCCCAAGGTTGCCGGTAAGGCCATCGCGTTGCAGTTCAAGCTGTTTCTTTAACCAGCCACCCGGTTTTATAGCAGTTACCGGTAATTTGATAAAGTATTGCGGTGTCAGCGGCGCTTTGTTTGATACGTAGTAACTGTTGTGCGGTTTATTATCAACCTGTTTTACTACAGTAATCACTTGCGCGTTTGTCGCGTTGTTTGCTAAAGCTGCAAGGCAGCAAAGCGCAGCAATCTTAAAATACGACGAAGGTCTGTTTTTCATAATAATTGGTTATGCGGGAAATCAAATCTAAAAAAATAAACAACCCTCGTAGTCAAAAAATAAAGAATTGTCATTTCGACAAGAAAAGTCATTTAACAGTTGTTAAGTAATTAACGTTAAAACTTGTTAAATAAGGGTGTTTGCGTATATCTACGCTAAAACCAACGTTGTTTTATCGCGATAATTGTATCCGTTATCGACACATTTAATCACTTTGTGTATTTAAATAACCGAAACTAACTGTCAGTTATCCCCATGATCTTTAAGCGTATTAAACCAGCCGTCATAATCGAAGTTTTATTGCACTTGCTGTTTTGGGCGTTTATTACATTTATCCCCGTATTGTCCAGGCCCTCGGACGGTAACTTTCGCGGGCTGTTTTCGCCATGGCATTTAGTGCTTATTAATTTTTTATTAGCCGTTCAATTTTACCTGAATGCTTTTTACCTGATTCCCGTTATCCTAAACAACAAAAAGAAGGTATGGCTTTACTTTTCGTTGCTGTTACTTTCATTTGTAACGCTCGACTTTATCATGGTGCATTCCAGGCCTGCTTTTATTTTCCCGGGTGGAAGGATGCCATTCGGGCCACTTCACAAACCGCCATTTTTTGTAAATTTTAACCTGTTGCCTTTAGCCGCCATAACTGCTGCGGGTTTCGCTTACCGTTACCTTGCCGACCAATTTGCCGCGATAAGTAACAAGCGTGATATCACCAACGCTTCTTTGGTTTCCGAACTTGCTTTCCTTCGTTCACAAATTAGTCCGCATTTTATTTTTAATGTGATAAACAGCACTGTAGCACTGTCCCGTCTTAACCCGACTGCCGTTGAACCTACGCTGATACAACTTTCGAAGCTGCTGCGATACATGCTTTACATAAGCGATGAGCAAAGAGTGACGATGGCGCAAAAGGTTGATTATTTGCGCAGCTATATCGAACTGCAAATGCTGCGGTTTGGCAGCGCGGTAAAGGTTGATTTTAAGTTCGACGTTACCGAACCAGAGAGGGCCATTGAGCCGATGCTGCTGATCCCGTTTGTTGAAAATGCGTTTAAATATGGAACGGGTAACGTTGCGGAGCCGGCCGTGAATGTATATCTAAAAACCACAGGTGGTTTATTGGACTTTAGTGTAACCAATACTTACGACCCCGGCCAGCTTTACAAAGACGAAGACCATGGGATAGGCCTAAATAATGTAAAAAGGCGGCTGGAATTATTATACCCTGGTAAGCATTGCCTTATTATTAGCCAACCGGGAAATGTGTATACTGTTAATCTTCAAATACAATTAAAATGATGCGATGCTTACTTGTTGACGACGAGCCGCTGGCGCTCGACCTTATTGAAGATAATTTGAAACATGTTAACTACATACAGGTAGTTGGCCGTTGCCGTACAGCTGCTGAGGCCATCACAATATTGCAGACTGAGCAGGTCGACCTGTTATTTTGTGATATCCATATGCCGGGCCTCAACGGTTTGCAGCTGGTTAAAAGTTTAATTACGAAACCGATGGTGATTTTTGTTACAGCGTATGAAAAATTCGCCGTTGAGGGATTCGATTTGGATATTCTGGATTACCTGGTTAAACCCGTACCCCTGGATCGTTTTCTGAAGGCCTGTCAAAAGGCGCAACGCCAGTTTGAGTTAAACAAAGCCCTGGCTATACAAGCTTATCCGCCAAAGAAATATTTCTTCGTACATGCAGACTATACGCTGGTTAAAATAAGTTTTGATGATATCGAATATATTGAGGGATTGAAGGACTACGTAAAAATCAACCTGGCGAATAAGCCAAAAGCTGTGCTTTCACGCACAAGCATCAAAGCCATAGAACTTCAACTGCCTTCGGAACTGTTTTACAGGGTGCATAAATCTTATATCATTAATGTAGACTATGTTACACAAATAAGGCGCGGCAAAGTGAAAATTGTTGATACCGAATTGCCGTTAAGCGATAATTACCGCGATATGATTCATAAAATGATAGGTAAGGGCATTGAATAAAGCACACAATTCCGGCTCTTGTCGGCACATATTGCCCATCCATCTATTTTAATTTCCATAACGGCCTGCATGTTTGACATTCGTTGCTGACAGCAAAGAAAACGGATGAAGAAATTATTACTGCTAATTATAATTATGGGTTGTAGCGCAGGCGCCTTTGCCCAGCAGACACAAAAAATACTTAAAAAAACAAACATCGATCATTTTTTCACCTGTTCCCTTGATCTGTTGCTTGATACCGTATCTGCAAACTATCACCTGAATATAGTCTTCGAGCGCGACTCGGTCAGTAAATTCGATATAGCCAATCATTTTTTTAATGAATCCTTAAAGGAAGTTCTTGAAAAAGTATGCAGGGATAATAAGCTGCATTACTGGATTGAGAGCGATGGCACCATTTATATTCTTCAAAATACAGACGACCTTGCACGGCTAAAAAAGTTAAATACCCTTAGGCAATCGGCAGCGGGGGCAATCAAACCTATATTAATCGAAAAACCTAAGGCGCCGCCGGCGCATTTTATGTTCACCATTAGTGGCCGGATAACGGACCAGGCTACCGGCGAATCGTTACCGTCTGCAACGGTAAAAATCAGGAATACCACACTATCAGCCACCGCCAATACAGATGGCGGCTTTACCCTGTTCAATATCCCGGCCGACACGTGTGTTGTTGAGGTTTCCTATTCGGGATACCAACCGGAATATTTGCGTTTGACCTCTAAAAATATAGATAATCCGATTTTGATAGGAATGTTTAAGGCACTCAACACGCTGAACGAGGTTACCATCAACGGTAAAAAAAGCGGCGTAATGAATACCGATACAAAAAAGGTGGGCGTGCTGCAGCTGTCGCCGGCCAACCTTGACAAATTGCCCAGCCTTGGCGAAAAAGATATTATGCGGGCCTTTCAGCTAATGCCGGGCGTTGGCGCTACCAATGAGTCGTCATCAGGTGCATATGTGCGTGGCGGAACGCCGGATCAGAACCTGGTAGTTTTTGACGGTTTTACAGTTTACCAGGTCGATCATCTTTATGGTTTCTTCAGCGCGTTTAACAGTAACGCCGTAAAGGACGTTCAGCTTTATAAAGGCGGTTTCTCCTCAAAATACGGCGGCCGGCTGTCGAGCGTTACCGAAATAAACGGCAAGGACGGCAATAAAAACGAAGCCAATTTCGGGGTCGACCTGGGCCTGCTCAGCATTAATCTTTTTGCAGAAACCCCCATAACAGATAAGTCGTCGCTGATGGTGGCATTCAGGCGTTCATACCAGGGGCCATTTTACGATAAAATATTTAAGCAATTTAATACCTCTACTGCCGTCGGCGGCGCTCCGGGAAGAGGGGCGCCTCCCGGAGGTGGGCCTCCCGGTGGCGGCGGATTTGGTGAGCAAACCACACCCGCATCGCACTTTTATGATGCTGATTTGCGGTATACCTATCACATTAACAGGAACAACTCGCTGGCGTGGAGCTTATATTCGGGGTCGGATAAAACGGATAACAGCCGGCAGTTGGAACTTCCTTCATTTATCAGCGCAGGCAGCGGCAATATCGATATTACGGATTATACGAAATATGGTAACCTGGGCAGTAGCCTTAAATGGTTTAGCCAGTGGAACAAACAACTGCATTCAAATACTTATATCACCTATTCATCCTATTTTAACGACAGGAACCGGACTACGGCAGGTACAGCAAAAGATGAAAACGGCAACCAAACCAATTTTAGCAATGGTACGGTTGAAACCAATAATTTGAAAGACATCGGGCTAAAATCGGAATGGGAATGGCAGATGGATAATAAATTGAAATTATTATATGGCGGCTTCCTGTCGCGGCAGCACATCAATTACGATTATATTCAAAACGATACCAGCAAGCTCATTAACCAGCATAATACGGCTATTTTAGGCGGCGGCTATGCCGAACTTGAAATTGACCCTACAAACAAGCTGCACCTGCAGCCCGGTGCCCGCCTAACGTGGTTTAACCCGACAAGCAGGGTTTATGCCGAGCCCCGGTTTTCGGCAAGCTACGAATTGAGCGACCATTATACGCTTAAGGCAGCAACCGGGCAGTTTTACCAGTTTATGAACGAGGTAACCCGCGAAGATGTGGTTAATGGCAACCGTAATTTTTGGGTGTTGTCGAACAACAACAATATACCGGTAAGCATGTCGCGGCATATTATGGGCGGCGTTGCCTACGAAAACAACCAGTTTTTAATAGATGTGGAAGGCTACTATAAAACACTTTCGGGCCTTACGCAATACACAATCCGTCAATCAGGTTTTGCACCCGGCAGTGCCGGAACAATTCAGGAAGATTTTTTCCAAGGAACCGGCCGTGCAAAGGGTATAGAAATTTTGCTGCAGAAAAAGTTAGGCAGGTACACTGGTTGGCTGAGCTATACCTTGGCCGAAGCCCAAAATAAATTTTATGCCTACGGCACCAATTACTACCCTGCCGACCAGGATATACGCCACGAGTTTAAGGCTATTAATATGTATCACTACTACCGGTGGAACTTTTCGGCGGTTTTTATTTTCAGTACCGGACATCCTTACACTGCGCCGCTGTCGACCTATACAATTACTGCGCCTGACGGAACAGCATCAACATCATATAACGTAAGTGGCAAAAATGCCGAACGCCTTCCTGATTATCACCGCCTCGACCTTTCTGCAACTTACGATTTGCTGAAGATAAATGGCGATAAAACAGGCAGCATTGGTATATCCCTGTTCAACGTTTACAACCATACCAACATTTGGTACCGCGAATACCAGCTGCAAAATAACGCAGCGATTACTACCGATGTTAACTACCTGGGTTTTACGCCCAACATTACATTTAGTTTAAGATGGAAATGAAGAAATATACCCCTATTATTCTTTTAGGTGCCGCCCTGTTGATGGCCTCCTGTAAAAAAGTTACGACCGGTACTACCACAAGCCTGCCCGTTGTAGAAGCTTACTTAATGGGAGGGAATGCCATATCAGTAAAGCTTTACCAGCAAAAGGCTTTAACCGATACCGCTACCTACGGGGCGCCCATTACAGGGCAGCAGCTTAGCGTATCGGATGGGAACAATACCGTGCAACTGGTTGAAACGGCCAAAGGAATCTATACCTACAGTGACATCGCGTTTTTAACAGCAGGCAAAACATATACGCTGATATTTAAATACCTGGCGGAAACTGTAACCGCCAAAACAACTATGCCGGCTAAACCTGCGGATTTCGCAACGCAATATGCAGTGGTATATCCAAAAGCTCCATCGGGCCCAAATGCAGTCCCTGATACTATAAACCGCTTTACCTGGGCAAACCCCGACTCGTTACACCACGTTTTGGTTTTTAAAAGCTCTGACGGTCCTGAGTTTCCGCTGGGGAGCCGCGGGAATAATACCGAGACGGATTTTGAGCTGAATACCGATAGAAAGTCGGGGTATTATGTTACGACAAACGTTATACCTTTTTACGGGCACTATAAAGTGATACTGTTACGTGTAAACCAGGAATACATAGACTTGCTGAAAAGCAATACCGGCAGGTCGACTTCGCAAAACCTGGTAAATACGCCAACTAATGTTACAAACGGCTTTGGCATATTTACAGCAATGCAAGCGGATACTTTAAGCTTCAATGTGCTTTAGCAGGTTTGCCCCCCGATTTTGACAGTGTTACCGGACAATTTAACCGGCCGGGCGTGGTTTTCTTACAATTAAACCGGTATTTTAACTATGTTTAGTTTGTACTAAGCAAGCTACTATGAATCGTTTTAAAATAGAACTGGCGTTTTTATTTGTAATACTATTAAATACGGCCCGCGCCCAAACCCATTTCCAAAAGCTCGATGCCTGGCTCGACCAAAACACCCGCGAAATGGGCGGTCGCTCCATCCTGGTAATTTATAAAGATGGAAAGCTGGTGTACAATCATTCGGCAAACGACATGAATATGCGCCAGAAAATGGCCGCCCGGTACGTTGCCCGTAAACAAGGCAAGACTGCCGAGATGGAAAATTATACGCTATCAACCCGGTTAAATATTGCCAGTTGCAGCAAATGGTACAGTGCTGCCCTGGTGATGACCTTTGTCGACGAAGGCAAATTAAAGCTTATCGATACCGTTGGTAAATACCTGCCCGTGTTATCGCAGCATGGCAAAGGGCGTATCACCATCAGCCAGTGTCTTTCACACTTAACGGGAATACAAGCACCCGAACTAAAGGAAAACATAAAAGACGTAGCTGATGCCAGCAGCATGGACGAAGTGATTGCCACGATAGCCAAAATGCCCATGGAAGGCGAACCCGGCAAAACATTCCATTATAGCAACACGGGTTTACAAATAGCCGGTGCAGTTATCGAAAAAATCAGCGGTAAAAATTTTGAAACCCTGTTTGCTGAAAGGATAGCCGCGCCATTGGGTATGAAAAATACCGATTTCGGCAAAAAGAAGGTGGCCCTGCCCGCCGGTGGCGCACTAAGCACACCCGAAGATTATTTAAACTTTTTGGTGATGATAATGAACAAAGGCGTTTTTAACGGGAAAAGAATATTAAGCGAAGCCAGCATTGCCCAAATGCAAATAAATCGCATAACACCCGATGTGAAAATTGCCTATAGCCCCGCCGAGGCCCACGGCTTGGGTTATGGCTATGGGGAATGGACAATGGGTAACAATATCGTAAGCAGCCCCGGCTTGTTTGGTAGCTTTCCTTGGGTGAATAATGATAAAAAGTATTGCGGGTTTTTAATGACGTTTTATATTAAAAATACCGGCCGGAATGAGCGCTATTTTGAGTTGATGAAACTGGTTGATGAGGCAGTGATGTAATGATAGCCCCGGGTTATGCTTTATCAATTGAATTTATTTACATTTATTGTAATATTGATTATCAACCCAAAACCCTTTTTACATGGAACAGCCTGTTAACCAAAGCCGGAAAGCTATTGCTATTTTTTTGCTGATAACGTTGTGCATAAGCTCAATCTATTATTTTTTGATAATCCACACAGGTAAGCTTGGCAGCGGTTTCGGCTTATACGTAGCCGGGATTATGTGGGCGCCGGCGCTATCCGCATTTGCAACCTGCAGGATAATGAAGCGAAACATTGCCGATTTGGGCTGGAGCTGGAAAAACCCGCGCTACATGCTTTGGGCATATTTGGTGCCGCTGATATATTCACTTATTGCTTATTTGATTTTATGGGTTGCGGGATGGGGTGGCTTTTACAATACCGATACGGTAAAGCAAATAGGGACCTCGTTCGGCTGGGCCGGTTTGCCCGATGGCGTGGTAATGGCGCTGTATTTTATTTTCACCGGCTTAATAGGCATGGTGGGCAGCACCGCGCATGGCCTGGGCGAAGAAATTGGCTGGCGCGGATTTTTGGTACCCGAGGTTTACAAGATATCTAACTACACCAAAACATCGCTTTTTGTAGGATTTGTTTGGGCATTATGGCACGTGCCGATACTGGTTTTTGCCGATTACAACAGCGGCACGCCGGCATGGTACGGTTTCAGCTGCTTTGGGGTTATGGTAATAAGCATCAGCTTTATATTTACCTGGTTTCGCCTAAAATCAGGCAACTTATGGACAGCTGCCATATTGCATGCCAGTCACAATTTATTTATACAAAGCATTTTTACCCCGCTTACCGTTTATAACAGCAAAACCAAATATTACATTGATGAGTTCGGCGTGGTGCTGGCGGTTGTTGCGGTGATAGCTGCCATTTATTTTTGGACAAGGCGAAAAGAGTTGCCTCAGCCGGGTTTTGTGGAGGTAGCGGCAGCCTGATATGATTTTTATAATCCCCACATGGTCTGGCAATGTTAGCCATGCGGGGATTGTTATTTTAACATCAATAGGGGAAGTTAATCCACTTGCCCGATATCTTGCAAAATAAACCTAAGCCGGTTAAGCGGATGTACAAAGTGTTTTTTGTTTTCGAACCACGCCGCCACACCATAAACTAACAGCATCCCCAGGCAAGCGAATACCGCTCCGGTTATATGCGCTTCCACTCCACCGGGCACATACAGCATAAATAGTACCCCTGTTAAAATTATTGAAGTAAGCGGCAGAGACAACAGGTCGAACCGTTTTTTGAAGTTGAAAAATTGGCTCAATAAGGTAAACTGATTTTTTACATCGCTTTGCAAATTAATAGCTTGCTGTGGCGGTAAATTAAACATCGCCTTAAATTTTTGCATTAAAATTACTGTAAGCGGTATGTACAATACAACACCGGCAGCGCTTAGCAGCATTACCAGGTTATCGCCCCAATACTTAATAATCAAATGGCATGCGAAGGCGTAAATCAATATTTGGTAAGTAAACGACAACCCAAAATATTCGGCGGCATTTTTCTTCTCCTTTTTTATCCGGAGCTTAATAATGTTCTCTACCTCACCCTTGTTTAACAACGGTTGGTTGGTTTGCTGGTTGGTATTTTGCCAAAGGTTTTTGGCTTCATCAAGTGTTTCCATAATATGTGTTTGTTTAAATAATGTTTTTAAGTTTTTCTTTCAAAGCTTTTTTAATGCGGACAAGTCGTACGCTAACATTGGTTTTGGTGAGGCCGGTTATTTCGGCAATCTCATCGTAGCTGTTATCCTCCAGGTACAGGAGGGTAATAGCCTTGTCGGCTACCGAAAGCGTGTTGATGGCGGCATAAAGCAGGGCCATTCTTTCATTAACATGCTGCTGTTCGTTCCCGGCCGAAAGTTGTTCCCAATTGCCGGTTTGCATATCGGTCGGCACTTCGCGGCTGCCTTTTTTTGAATAAGTAATGGCCGTGTTAAGCGCAACCTTGTACATCCATGTCGAGAATTTGGAACCGCCCCTAAACCCGGGGTGCGACCGCCACAACTGGTACAAGATTTCCTGGCAGGCGTCCTTCCGGTCATCAGCATCAATAAAGTAGATGTTGCATATTTTGTGAATGATCCCAATATTTTGGTTGATGTCTTCTACAAATTTATCTTCAGTAATACGCTGCATGATAGCTATTGAATTATCCGGTTGTTAATACACAATTAGTATGTGCAAGTGGAGAAAAACTACATAAAGATTGGAATTTATTTTGAGGGTAGGGGTTTTCGTTGACACGATGCATGTTCGGCACACGCTTTTTTAGAAACGAGTTTGTATTAATGTTTATGGTTTGCAAAATCTTGTTAGTTTGGGATGAAGTATGGCCCGTAGGGCCTACCCCTTTGTAGCATACAACGAAAATATTTTTATTGCCCCGTAGGGGTTACACTTCGCCCGCGTTTATTGATAAATAACATGCCAGACCATTTACACCTTTTTGTTGGATTAAATCCCAAACAATCGATCTCAGAACTAATGCAATTTGTAAAAGGTGATAGTTCGGAATTTATTAACACCAATAACTTAACGCAACGAAAATTTTAGTGGAAGGAAGGATATGGTGCGTTTAGGTAACAGTCGTTCGCAAATCGATGAAGTGGTTAAATATATTTTAGACCAAAAACGGCATCATACTCAAATAACTTTTCGCGAAGAATATTTAAATATGTTAAGAAAAAACGATGTTGATTATGATGAAAAATGCATTTTTCACGATCTGTTAGGTGGCTAATGGGTAACCCCTACGGGGCAAAAGCCTATCATTTGCAATTTTCTACAAAGCGGTAGGGCCTACGGCCCATTTGATTTTGGGGCGGCTATAGTTGTTTGAACTATATCAAATTATTGCTCACCGCCACCTTAATCAATGCCGCGGTATTCTTCACCTTATATTTCGATAACATATTTTTCCGGTGAAAATCAATGGTGGTAACGTCCACAAATAACGATTCGGCTATTTGGGGGTTGGTAAACCCATCGGCTATCAATTCCAATACTTCGCGTTCGCGACGGGTAAGCGGAGGTAAATCGACCGCATCGGGGCGGCGGAGGGCTGCAGATACCGAGCGGCTGTAAAATGTTTTGCCTTTTGCAACTGTTTGTATGGCTTCAATTATTTCCTGGCGGGATGCATCCTTCAGTACATAACCGCTGGCACCATTTTCCACCATTTTGCGGATAATGCCAGGTTGATTATTAATACTCAGCGCTATTATAAATACCCCTGGATATTTATCTTTTACCAGCTTGCAAAGCTCAATGCCCGTGGTATCGGGTAGGTTAACATCCATTAAAATTACATCAGGCTGCTGGCTTTTTAGCACCTGCATCAGGTTTTCGCCCGATACGCAGGTGGCCAAACATTCCATATCGGGCTCGGCAGTAATAAACGCCTTAACGCCCTCCGTTACCAAACTATGGTCCTCGACCTGTATAATCTTTATCATAACTAAACCGGTAATTGAATCAATACTGAAGTACCTTTGCCCCTTTCGGATTTCACATCAATATTCCCCTTCAAAAAATCCACGCGGCTTTTTAAATTTTTATAACCCATCCCTTCGGCAAACGACAAGTTGGCCAGTTCGAAGCCTTTGCCATCATCTTCTACGGTAATGCCCAATATAGCCTCTTTCAGCGTTATTTGTACAATTGCCGTTTTGGCGCCTGCATGCTTTACAACATTGTTTATCAGCTCTTGGACAATGCGGTACACGGCAATTTTTACGGCCTCGTTTGCCGTCAATTTATCGATATCAAAACTTTGATAAGTTACCTTTAAAGCCCCACTGTTGGTAATTTGATGACAATAATCCTCTATAGCATCATTAAGGCTTAATTTAAGCAAACTTTCGGGCATCATATTATGTGCCACACGCCGCAGTTCGGATATCGACTGGTCCAACATGTTCATTGTTTTTTCGAAAGCGGCAGCATTGTCTGCACTAATTATCATGTTTTGTTTCATACTGCTTAAAGAATATTTAGTACCCGTTAATATTCCGCCCAGGCCATCGTGAAGGTCTTTGGCAAGACGGCTTCGTTCAGCCTCCTGCCCCTCCATCAGTGCTTGTGTTGATAAAAGTTCTTTCTCTTTTTCTAAAATCTGTATTTGCTGTTCCTTTAGTTCGCGCTCGTTTATCAGCAGTTTTTCTTTACGGATACTGTTGTTGCGTATTAGCCAGGTAAATACTATCAGCACCGCTAACGCACATGTTAAAATCACGATATAAATGGTGCGCGTTTGCAGGGTAAGCGCCTGTATTTGCTTTTCCTTATTAAGGTTGCTTATTTCCACCTCTTTTTTAGCAACATTATATTTGGTTTCCAATTCCTGCGTGTTTATCAAAATCTGGTCGGCATGAAGCTTTGCACGCACCGAATCTTCCAGGTTGCGGTCTTTATGATATGCTGCAAAATTGCCCATCAACAACTCCACATCACCGAGCGCGCTGTAAGACTCTTCTTCTACTGAAACAGCTTTGACTTCTCTTGAAATCGATATCGATTTTTTTAAATGTCCGGCCGCTGCGGGGTAATCTTTATTGTTAAAAGTGTATAGGCCCAGGTAATATTCAGCATCGGCCATAGTCCTGTCGTTCCCAGTTTCCTTGCTCAAGACCACTATCCGGTCGGTATATTTTTTGAGGTCGTCGTACCGCCCCTGTAATACAAAAATTTTATTAAATCCTACCAACTCAGTCAGCAAGGTTATTTTGTCGTTCTTTTTCTCGCTTATAGCCTTAGCTTCTGTTAACAATGCAAGGGCTTTATTAAGTTTACCAAGGTTTATATAAACGCTGCTGGTGTTTACCAAGGCCTCGGCCAGCACGTTCTGATCCTTAACAGACCGGCTCACTTCAATTGATTTTAAACCATACTGTAAAGCCTTCTCGGGTGAGTGGCCTATAGAAGAGAATATGCCCAGCACATTAGCATAAACCGCAGCAAGGTGCCTTTTATCGTCGAGCCTTTCATAAGCAGCTATGGCCTTAAGGTAATAGGCATAGGCTTTTTCGATATCCGATGCATCGGTATAACAGCCCGCAAGATTATTGTAAACGGCGCCTTTAAAATGGTCATTGTTGGTGGTTTCGGCCAGCGCAACGGCTTTTAAAGCCATAGTTATGGCTTCAAAATTTTTTGACCGCGAACTTAGCACATCACCATAACAGGCATAGTACCTTAACAACCCGGTTTTGTTTTTTAACCGGTTTGCAATAACGTAGGCCATGTCATAATAATAAATGGCCGAATCGGGCTTACTGCCGGCATATACATTATACCCCAGGCCAAGCAAGTTCATCATTTTGGTGCTGTCGTCTATTGAGTTTTTAACTGCAGCAAAAAGTTTCGCACGCTCCCTCGCGTTATCATCCTGGGCCATGCTTTTAAAAGGCGAAAGGATTAGGTAAAACGCAAGTAGTAAAAGGTACTTCATTTATCAGTATATATTATATATAAGCAACAATGTAAAAGTGAGATTTATTTTTTTATGAAAAAACTCCCTTTTTAGGGAGTATGGTGTTGGCTGTCAACAAAATACTTTTGGATTATAATAAGTATTAAAAAGTTGTTCACCCTAACAAAAAAATAATATCATGAAGAATTTTAAAATTTTAATTGCGACAATCGCCCTGGGTTCGGTTACCCAGCTTAGCAGTGCTCAGATACTAAAACCAGGCGAAGTGGCCAAAGAAGCCGGCACAAGCGAAGTAAACAACACCGAAACCAGTGCCATTGATAATGGCGTAAGCAAAGCCTCGAGTGCGATAAAAGGCTTGTTTAAAAAGAAGAAAACAACACCCGCACCTACCGCAGCAACAAATGCTCCGCAAGCCCTGCCGCCGCCAACACAGGCTGTGCAAAACAATCAGCCGATGCAGGGAACAGGTAGCCAGCAGGGGCCGATTTCTGCCTATAACAACTACGACTTTGTGCCAGGCGACAAAATTATTTTTGAAGATAGTTTTACGGATGACGATAACGGCGAGTTTCCGGCGCACTGGAATTTAGGTGCGGGCCAGGGAGTAATTAACACTATTGCCGGCCGCAAAGCGCTTTTATTAACCGATGGTAACTACGCCCACGTTAGTCCGCGGATTAAATCGGCATCATACTTAGGTGACCCATCGACCATTGAATTTGATACCTATAGTAATGGGGGCTATCCGCCAAAGATTTACCTGTATAACACCACTGCCAACGCAACAGCTGCATCAGGTAACTTCGGTGTTATCACTATAGGAAACAATGACGCACAGGCCGCCAATGAGACCGGCGTTGAACTATCAGGTAATTATCCTGCTGCCTTAGGCGGGGAGAACTTTGTCAATAAATGGCACCATGTAGCTATTGCTTTTAAAAAGAACCAGGTAAAAGTTTATGTCGACCAGTATCGTGTATTGGTGGTGCCTAATCTAGGTACTCCACATGCAATTGATATTGAAGGTATTGGCGGCGCTGATAATCCAATTATATTAACAAACATGCGCGTTGCAAGCGGTGGCGGCATGAACATGCTTGGCAAAAAATTTACCGATGCTAAATTAATTACCCACGGGATAAACTTTGACGTAGACAAAGCCACCATTAAGCCCGAGAGCATAGGCACGCTTAACATGATAGTTGGTATACTAAAGGATAACCCGGATTTGAAATTTGAGGTTGACGGCCATACTGACAATACCGGCGGAGCAGCCCACAACGCAACGCTTTCGCAACAACGCGCTGATGCGGTGAAAACACAGCTGGTAAGCCTGGGTGTTGATGGATCACGCCTGACTACCAAGGGCTTTGGCGATACCAAACCCATTAGTGATAACCTAACCCTTGAAGGTAAAGCCAACAACCGCCGGGTTGAATTTGTAAAACAATAAACAATATAAATAACAATTAAAAACAACAAACACTATCTATGAAAAAACAAATGATGTATTTATTAATGATGCCCCTGTCATTTTTAATATGGTCGTGCAGTACGAAAAGTGACCCGACGCCAGCAGCTACTTACAAGTTTACGGTTAATGGTAACACATACACCGAAATTGCCTCTTCGGATTCTACAAGTACCACTGGCGGCCAAACCTATAATGTATTGGGCGTGTCTGGCCAATCAGCAGATAAAAGTGCGACATCTGTACTAGTATTCTTTTTTCCGGGCTCGGCAAAACCTAAAGCAGGCACATACACGATAGCGAGCGACCTTACAAAATCGACCGGGAACCAGTGTGGCATTTTGGTTACCGACAAAGTGAGCATAGCCAAGCAAGGGTTATACTCAACTACCGGCCTTGACGGTACTTCTGTCACCGTAGCGGTGAGTGCATCGGGCAAGCTAACTGTTACCATGCCTGCAATTGCTATAAAGGGCTCGAACTTTGATAATACTGACCCTAAAAACACGGTTATCACGGATGTTACCGGCTCGGTATCGGGCAGTGTGGCCGAACAATAACACAATTATATCTGCGAAAAATACCAACAGGCCGGCCAAATAGTTTACCGGCCTGTTTTAAAACCCTAACGAAAATGAAAAAAGTATTTTTACTGCTCAGCATGAGTTTGCTGGTCTACTGTGGTGTAATGGCCCAGCCCGCGACTTTCCCCGTGACCGATAAGCAGCCCGCGCTGGTTGACGGGCTTGAACTGGGTTACGTCATCAAATCAACCGAAGTAAAAGCAGTTAGCAATAAAGGCGACTTTAGCCGTTACTCGGTAAGTTTTTACGTTCGTAATACTACCAACCAAGGCAAAATAATGCTTTACAAACAAGGCTGGAATGTTCTTAACAACGTATCCGACCAGTTGGCGCAGTTTAACTGTTTAAATGCCACCGGCGCCAGGTTAACATCAAAAGAAGCAATTATTAATGCCGAAGCTTGCAACGTGCTGGCCATGGTGAACGACTGTGACACCAAAAAAGTTGACAGGGTTAAGCAATTTGTGCAGATAGGCTACTGGATAAAACCCGGCCAAACGATAAGCACCAGCGCTATTTTAATTACTCCTTTAAATACACTGCCCGATATGCGGGTAACGTACCTGGCAAGCCAGCTAACACCACTCGCGTCGGCATCAATAGGTGGCCCTCAACTGGTTCCTGTTGCAGGCGACCAAAATTATATGCCGCCACCACCTCCCCCGGCTGACGCGCACGTATTTGTTAAGCTTAAAAACAATTTCAACAACATGTACCTGAATAACCAGCAAGGCCCGCCGCAGGTAACTAATATCGATGCTGACTGGTGGAGCGCGCAATGGGAGGTTCTGAACGTGCCTGGCAGCCATTATGTTAATATAAAAAACAGGTGGAAAGAGAATTACCTGCTGGTTGACCAGCGCGGCTATGTAACTTTTACAGACAATTACAACGATCGTGCAAGCTTATGGACCATGGAACCCACAAATGAGCAGTACGTTACCCGATTCCGGAACATGATGACCGGCGGCTACCTGTGTATTGCCGCAAACGGTGTTTTAATACAATCAAAAACGCCGAACAATAATTTTTGCTCGGGCTGGCTAATGGAGCAACCCTGAAAACGGCAGTTGTAAATTGATAAAATCATGAAAAAGTATTTCCTGCTGATTTTACTGGCCTTTACCATTAACTGCTATGCCCAAAAAACAGGCAGCATTAACTTTACTATAAATATAACCAGTCCCAGTTTTGCCGGGCGTACCGTAGTGCAAAACGCGGTGCAGCCTTACACTAAGTATACTGATTATAACGCCTATTGGTTTACCAAACCTGATGGTGAAAGGTACGTAATGATAAACGGCGGTAAAAACTTGGGGATTGTGATTTTGCGTAACCCTGACAACGACGCTGATATTGCATACCAGGATAGTTACCGTGGCGACCAGTTGGACCTTGAAATGCGCTATAACGGGTCGCCATATAGTTGCCACCCCGATAACGATAAAGGCCCCGTACATATACATTATAATACATTTACCCCTGGCGAGCTGGAGTTTACATTCACCGGCCCCGTAACCTTTGCCACCGGCACAAATACCAGCGACTACATAAAAGGGAACATAAATGGTACCATTCATTTATACAGAGATGCTATGTATGAAAAATCGGTGGTGGCCCCAAACTGTAATTGCGACCCTACTATTTATGCCTCGTACTACAACCCCGAGACTGGCCGTACGCCGTCTGCCTGTGAAAATGCGGTGCTGTGGCGCGTTTATAACGCGCTGCACCCTGCTTTTTATCCACTCCTGAATATTGCCATAACTGATGACGGCAAAGCAAAGTTTACCGAAGGCACTATTATGTACCGGCAGGACCATAGCATGGTTGATGTTACCGAAGCGCTGGAAACTACGGACGCGTGCAATGCAGCCAACAAACGGCGCGACCTGGTATCGGTAGATGCGCATACCCGTTTGTTTAACCAGGACGATTACAAGATGAGCTTTATGCAGAGCGTAAACACCGACCAGTTTTCGCCCAAAAACCCTGCAGACCTGCAAGCAAATATGGTGAAGATGGTAAAGTTATCCGACTCGCTGTATAAACTGGTGATTGCAAAAAAGATGTCGTCGGAAGAGGCTAACAGGCAGGTTAATGCTGCCACGAAAGCTATTAATGATAGCCAGACAGGGGTGCCCGATATACACCAGGCCGAAGTGTATGCCCACCTGGATGTATCTGCAAGGGTTAACGCGCAGTATGCTGACCCTCAATTTTACGGGCAGCTGCAGCACAATGTACCAGGCGCAGCATTTGAAATTTACAGGCCTTCGGTAAAGTATAGCGATGGTAATTGGTCGCCGTTTATCAAGTACATAGGTTTCGGTAAGTTTAATATAGTAAAAGCAGGCGACCAGGTAAAAAGTATAGCACCGGTGGTAACGCCCGGTACTAACAAGTTAGCGCTCTTTAACGTGGTTATAGAAATAAGAGGCGGAAAAGACCTGGTTGAAACCGCCACAAGCACCATCAACTTTGCCGCGGTGCCGGCATTGTTAAATAACAACTAAACATTTAAAACCCCGACGAAATGAAAAAGATTATCTATACCCTTGCGTTCTTATCAGCTGCCAGTGCAGCAAATGCCCAGGGCGGCTTTTTAAATAAAATAAAAAATAAATTAACCAGCAATGCAACACAAAATGCGCAGCAGGCAACCGGTGCCAACACGTCTACCGCGCCCGATGGCAGCGCCATACACTACAGCGACCCTGCTAAATTCGGTACGTTAATACTAAGTTATTCCCAGGCGGAAATGAACAACCACCCTGATGGGTATGATATATGGTTCCCGGAGATAAAGGTGGTGAACAACCAGGTAGTGGCCAAAGTTGCCGAATCAAATTCCACCATGTGGAACTACAGTAACGGGCAGCTGCAAAAAACAGGAGAAACGCCGCCAAATATTAACCGCAACAACCTCAAAAACGGCAGCGAGCTTGATGGGTTCAGCACTGATTTCACACAAACTGATGCGGCTAATGCGCTTATGAAAAACGGGCGCAATGTAACCAGTGGCGTGATCCCCGGCAAACAGGAGCAAACCTATACTTTTAACGGAAAAGTTGTAGGCAGTTTTTGGATTGCGCAGATTGCGCATAACGCCGACTCGAGTGTAGTAGCTGTTGCGGGTGCAAGTATAAGCGGCGGTATAAGCTATCACATGAATTCTTCGGCAGGCACAAAATTTACATTTCCGAAAGCTTACGGCGCTTTGCCACTTATCAGCCCCGACGGCAAAATGATGGGTGTAATAACGATTCTTGATAAAAAAGTATATGTGTCGAACGGGCAGAACTGGCCTTTTTCCAATTTAACAAATAACCAGATATGGCTGCGCAATACCGGTAACGTATTTAACTTCCCTGACGCCAATAAGCTGATCCTTGAACGCAACGGAACCCTGTTTTATAAATTTAACAACCCTGGTGATGCAAAGCTCCTGTTCCTGAACGCTAACGAAACCGGCATGGCCTGGGAAGGTTACCGCGGCCTGTATTTTTCTGACGGTACCGTATTTGAAAATGCCTCTTCGCCTACCAAGGTGATTCTTGACGGTAAGGAAGTAATTGTGTTTTTAGACGTGGACCTGGGCAGCGGTAAACTTTACCTGTGCCGGCATGATCTTTAAAACAGGCATTGATTAAATAAGAATCCGAAAATATGAAAAATAAAATCGTCCTGCTTGCGCTGCTGGTTATTGCCATTGCCGCAAATGCACAAAAGGTTGCCTTGCCGCTGTTTTTAAAATGGGAAACCAACAATAGCCCCGGCTGTAAAAACGTGTTTATTACTAAAGACAGCATACTGCTGGCGGTAAAAACACCCTGCGTTAGCGAAGGTGTACGTGCCAACTGGAGGCCGTCGGCAGGTATAAGCGAGAGTACGCCATTTGCGGTGCGTGCAGGTGCGTCGGTTAATTTGGTTATAACGTATAAGTTTATCCCGCAGGGAGGCGATGTATTTGCTTTTTATGGCACGGTTGACCCGGCTAACCGGGATGCAGGCCTGCCTTTCAGCGCCAACCTTGAATTGAAAGGCGGTGTTAAGGCACTGCCGCCGTCGGCGATCTACACCACTATGGAGATACCTGTAAATTTCAGCGACAGTATGGACTCCCCGGTATCAGCATCGCCGGCCATGTTTAAAGGTTTCATGGATTTTCATTTTAACGTAACGGCTGATGGCGGAGACACCCACCAGGGCAGTATCGCAGTGATAAAAGAAATGCACGTAGAAATAAAATAATTTAAAGTACCCCGATGAAAAAATACATAACACTAATAGCTCTTATAGTAATATCCGCAAAGCTGTTTGCGCAGGATGGGCGCGCTTCAGACGATGACCTGGCGAGGGCCATGCGAGGCGGGCGACTGTCCTTAAGCGCGGAAAAGAGCGTTCTTTCGGCCAGCGAACAAACGCAGATTAACATAGATGTGTATATACCGCCTGCGACAGACAACAATGGGGATTTTATTACAGACGGCCACCCGGTGCACATGTCTGATGCGGCCCATGCGCTGGCAAACGCTGGCATACCCATATCATACCACGCGCGAAACTGGAAGATTTTACAGGGCGGCGGGTCGCTGGATATCGTTGATGAGTATTTGGTAAAATATACCGCCCCGGCAAGCGCGCCACGGGATAACATAATGGTGATAACGGTAGAAATGATCCCCACCGGGCACGACCTGCCAAAAGTGGTGCTTTTAAAAACACTGTATTTTGAGTCCGGTGATAACATCTTTGCACTTAACGATCCTGCGGCCGGCCTTAACGACTTGCGCATTAGCGCGGCAACAAAGGGTGCCAGGAAATCCGCCACAAATCCTGTAACGGTTACCGCTATCGATCCGGCAATACTCGCCCGTATACCTGCCGAAGAAAGACAAAAACTGCAACAGAAAAAAGATAAGGTCGACGCCGAGGTGCAGGCAAGCAGTATAAACCTGGTGAGCTTAACCAGCAACGCAAATGCCATTTACGACCCATCAAATAATGTAACCGTTATGACGTTTATGAGCATGGGAAAAGATTTGAGCCCCGGGCATCCCGGCCCTGCCGGCGGTGGTATGGTAACAATTACCTACACCGGCGGGTTAACCAAAGGGGTTCATTCTTTTAATGGCAAATTAAATTCAATCGCGGTTATGCCAGACGGGCCGAGAGACCCAAAAACGTGCGTATGTGCTATGCAGGGTAACCCAAAACTGCAAAGGCTCAAATGTTCCGGTACGCTTACTATAACCAGTATGGATGGGGACTTTATAACCGGTACTATCAGCTCAGTTGTATGGAACAATAGGGGCCAGGATAAAGTCTTTACCCGCGGAACAGTTTACGGAATTTTTAAAATAAGGAAAGCATATAACGACCCCCGCTGATGAAAAAGATAGCTTTTTTTACCCTGCTATTTGCAGGTTTGTTTATCGCAGAACGCACACAGGCGCAAAAAAGCGCTTCATTCAGGCAGCAAAAGCCCGAGGAAACTGCGTTCATGAATATGCTTCACCAGCAATTGTTTGATGCGCTGCCGCATACGTATAAAAACTGGGCAACGGCTAAGGAGGACCTGAATTTCGATGCCACTAAATATTGGTGCCGCGACCCGGGGAGCTGGAGCATTTGTAACGGGTTTATTTTAAAAACTATTGGCATTAACGATGCCTGGACGATGGATTGGCAGGTAGATTTTACCATGCCCGATGAAGAAATGGGCCCGTTAGTGAGCGGCGTAGTTAGCAGTATAAAAGACTTTACCAATGCACCGCAGGTTGCCGCTGCAATTAAATCAGCAGCGAAAAGTAAGCTGTCAATTTTTATCGTAGCGAATCTTTATATAACGGGCACAAACAGCTCAACGGCGTTAACCTATTGTTCAAAAACCCCGCCGGTGCCACTGTCTATACCCGTGCCAACAACGCTGGCATTAAAGGGCTTGCGCTCGGCCGAATGCCCTATTATGGATGGCGGCAGTGTAAGTCTCCACGGTAATTATTATGACGATGCTATAGTGTTTTTAGGGAAACCCGTTGTTGCCAAAAAAACTGAGAATACCAGCGACGGGCTTAATACCACCCGCTATGAAATTGCTTTCGACCGTACAAAAATCGGCAGGCTGGCAGTTCAAAACGTCGTGATAACTTTTAAAGGTGACTCGGCAGACATCGATGAAGCGATAAAGCTTATTAACTGGCAAAAATTAAGTGATTTGATTGCGAAATAAGATCGTTAGGGACCATGTTGCACCAAGGGCCGGTTTCGCAGCCGGCCCGCAATGTGGGTTTTAAACAAAAAAATTAAAAACGGTTATAAAATAAAAAAGGCTGCGATATAAAAACGCGGTAACACCTAAAG
Organism: Mucilaginibacter sp.; assembly: GCF_025359345.1. Lineage (GTDB taxonomy): Bacteria > Bacteroidota > Bacteroidia > Sphingobacteriales > Sphingobacteriaceae > Mucilaginibacter. Next base: position 247 of record NZ_JANYGQ010000019.1, on the reverse strand, counting down.
TTTCATGATTATTAAGTACAAAATATGATTAGCTTTAATGGATAACGAGCTGATTATGAAACGAAGAAAAAAATGCCTTTTAACGCTATTGCTGGTAATTGTTTGTGTTTGCAAAATTTTTGCCCAACCCACCAGCGATGCGGAGGCTAAAGAAATGGCCCAAAAACTAATGCGCATGACGCCGGCGCAAATAATGAAGTTTCGCGATTCGATGATGAAGGCGGTAATGAACAAGCAGGCCCGTGTG
>NZ_JANYGQ010000020.1 GCF_025359345.1 Mucilaginibacter sp. | reverse complement strand
CCGGTACAAAAGGTAAGGCCATTACTGGTTGACGGCGCGGCGTTTACAACATCATTCAGGTCCTGTTCTGTCGATACTATCCTGGGCAGGCCAAATATCGGGAACGGTGGATCGTCAGGATGCACGCACATTTTAATGCCTAGCTTCTCCGCATCGGGAATAATGGCCTGTAAAAAATAAGCCATGTTAGCTTTAAGCGCTGCCGCGTCTACACCATCGTATCTGCTTAAAAAACCTTTAAATTGATCAACGGTTAACACATCCTTTGTGCCCGGTAAACCAGCCATCATATTGTTGGTAAGCGTTGTTATTTCATCGCTGGTTAAACTGCCCAGGTATTTTTTAGCATCAGCCTGTTCTTCGGCAGTAAATTCATCGAAAGCTGCGGGGCGTTCTAATATATACAGATCAAAGGCCCGCCAGGCCGGGGCATGAAAGCGTAGTGCCGAAGCACCATTTGGCAAATGGTAGTCAATATCACTGCGGGTCCAATCCAGCACCGGCATAAAATTATAACAAACTATTTTTACGCCTGCGGCAGATAAGTTCTTTAGCGTCTCGATATAGTTATTGATATACTTATCTCGATCAGCACCCGCGGTCTTGATACTGTCGTGCACGTTCACACTCTCCACAACCGACCATGTAAGCCCCGCAGCCTGGATAATATTTTTGCGGGTATTGATCTCGTCCAAACTCCACGCCTCGCCGGTTGGTATGTGGTGCAGTGCATTAACTACGCCGGTGGCGCCCGTTTGGGTAATTGTAGCTAAAGTAACCGGATCCGCAGGGCCATACCAGCGAAAAGTTTGCTCTAAATTGTTGAACATGGTAGTGATGTATTTTTTGCGATAAAAATAGGATTATCTTCCTTTTGGGTTAGCTATTTATCCAATTTTCGTAAAATAAAATTTACTTTAGCAGCAACCGTCAGCTCAATTACAATGATACAAACCGAATCGAATACCCGGACAGTCATCGCCGAAGCATTGCGGCGTATCCATCCATTTTCGGCCGGGCATCGCGACTTGATTATCAATTCAACAAAAATAAAGGAGCTAAAGAAAAACGAAACCCTTTTGGTCACCGGGCAGGTTTGCGATTTTATAGCTATTGTCGCAACTGGTAGCCTGCGCCTATATCACTTGACTGACGAGAAAGATTTAACCTTGAATTTTTTTACCGAAATGGACTTTGCGGCCGATAATGAAAGTTTTATAGGTCAAAAACCGTCGACAAATGTAATTGAGGCCCTCGAAGATTCACTGGTAGCGATACTTAACATTGACCAATTGCATAACTTAATCCAGCGCGACCCATCCTTTTTTGCGCTTGGCAGGGCAATGGAAAGCTGGACAAAATCCACAGCGTTCACATCGCATATCAACACACCGCAACTGCGCTACGAAAAACTAATGGAGCTTAAGCCCGAATGGGTACTTCGTTTTTCGCAAATACACCTTGCTTCATATCTTGGCATGGCGCCCGAAACCTTTAGCCGCATGAAACGAAAAAGTTTGTTTTCTTGACCGCAGTCAAGTGCCTTTTTGCCTAAGCCAGCCTACCTTCATGGCCAACAGAAAAACAAAAAAGGCGCATGAAAAATCAAACCTATTACTACAGCGGCACGGCGCTTATTACCGGCGCGACAATAATGACAATTACGATGGTAATGCACCCGACAGGCGGAAGTCTTGAACATCTCAGGCACATTTCAACTATGATTATTGTTACTCATTCCCTCGCCATCCTTTCCATCCCGTTAACTTTGTTTGGCTTTTGGGGGCTGACTAAAAAGTTATCTGCGGATAATCCCTGGTCGATGGGGGCCTTTATTACAATGGGTGTCGGGTTATTTGCCGTTTTATTAGCGGCGGCAGTTAACGGCCTGGCGCTTTCCCTTTTTATAAGGCATTACCAGGAAACAACGGCCGAAATGACAAATTCGTTAATATTGCTGTTAACGTATAACAGCGCGCTTAACCACGCATTCGATTATATTTTTATTGGCGGTGTATGTATTGCTATTTCATTATGGTCGGTTGTTATTATCAAAACCAGCGATTTTCCAAAGTGGGTTGGCTATTTTGGTTTGTTCACCTGCATTTTGGTTATCGCCGGATTTATCGCAGGGTTCATTTTTGTGGATCTAACCGGGTTCAGGGTATTTATTGCAGGGCTTGTGGTGTGGATGGTGATTGTGGGGGTGTTATTGAAACGGGTGGAACAGTGGGCTATTTAACCACCTGGAATTAAAAAACGGCAAAAATAAAGCGATGAGCATTACGCCCATCGCTTTTTTCAAAACATTAAATTTTTACCAGAATCTCACGTAGAGCAATGATATAACAAGCAATGTAATTACAATCATTGCTAACACGCCCGGCGATACTTTAAACATCGATTTATCAAGCACAAAAGATTTAGGATTAACTTTCGGTCCGCCAAGGCTAATTAAAATCATTACTATCATCGTAAACATAAAGGCCAGCCCCATACAAATGTGAAAAGGAATTTCGTAAACACCGGCCGCGTTTTTGTAGGCGGTGTATAAAAATGTTTCGTGACCGAACCAGGCTGGCGCCAATTCATTAAATAAAATCGACAACGCAAAGCCTGTGATAACACCAACCACAGCAGCCGCACCGGTAGTACGCTTCCAAAACATACCTAAAATAAACATGGCAAATACACCCGGACTAATAAAACCGGTATACTTTTGGATAAAGGTAAAACCGCCTGCTCCGCCAATACCCAATGTATCGCTCCAGGTAAAAATTATAGAGATAATAAGGGCAACAAGGATAGTTATACGGCCAATGATAACCATGTTTTTTTCGCCCGCATCTTTTTTGATATACTTTTTATATACATCTAAAGTAAAAATGGTCGAAATACTATTGGCTTTACCTGCCAGCGATGCTACTATTGCCGCAGTTAATGCGGCAAGCGACAAACCAATCAAGCCGTTTGGCAGATAGCCTAATATAGCCGAATAAGCATTGTCAGATACTGGCAGGCCATTTTTACTGCCTACAAGCATTTCCGCCTGAACCAGGCCTTTTTGATGTAATACATATGCTGCAATGCCCGGAAGCATCACGATTAGTGGCATCAACAGTTTTAAAAATCCAGCGAATAATATTCCCTTACGCGCTGTTTGTAAATCGGCGCCGAGTGCACGTTGGGTGATGTATTGATTGCAGCCCCAATAGTTAAGATTGATGATCCAGATACCGGCAACGTACGAGAGCAGGCCTGGAATGGTTAAATAATTATCAACCTCGTGTTGCCCCGTTGCAGCTGTAGGTTTGGTAAATATCATGTGGAAATGGTCGGGTGCGCTTTTGATTAGCTGATTGAAGCCCGCTAACGCATCTTCGCCAAAGCCAAAAGCTTTACTCACCACTGTTAGTGCAATATAGGTGGTGGCCAAACCACCAATAATAAGCACGCTTACCTGTATAACATCTGTAAAACCGATAACTTTCATACCGCCAAGGGTGATAAATACTGCGAACAGTGAAAGCAGGATAATGATGAGGTGAAATTGGTCAACACTACCACCCAGCAGGTTGTTAATAGCTAAAGCTCCCAAATACAATATTGAGGTCAGGTTAACAAACACGTATAGGAACAACCAAAAGATGGCCATTATGAGCGCCACCGTTTCATTATACCTTGTTTTCAAAAACTGCGGCATGGTAAATATCTTATTTTTAAGATACACCGGGATAAACCATACGGCAACAATAATCAAAGCAATCGCTGCAATCCATTCGTATGCAGCTACGGCGATACCTATACTATAGCCCTGACCGCTCATGCCTATAAATTGTTCGGCGGAAATATTTGAGGCTATGAGCGAAGCGCCGATTGCCCACCAGGTTAGGGAGCCTTCGGCTAAAAAGAAATCATGGGTAGCGGAAACTGCTTTCTTTTTTTTGCGATAAATGTAGATGCCATATCCCGACACCACAACAAAGTAAAAGATAAAAATTAAATAATCAATCTGCGTAAACTTGCTCATATTATTGGTTTAATTGGTTGCTTTTTTGTGTTGCCTGGCAAGGTATTCCCATCTGTTTACCGGGTTACAAGTTAATAGTTTTAAATTAGTTTTCACTCCCCGTTGTCCGTGTTCCCACAGGCAAGTATTTATAATAGAAAACGACCTGGCTACCGAAGTTATGGGAGCCCGCTTTGGTAATTCACAAAACACGCTATCCTTGCCTTCTCCGTGCCTCTGAGGTTATAAAACCGATAGTTCAAAAAAATAGCGATGAGCACCGTACTCATCGCTATTTTTATAAAGTTGTTTGCCTTCTACCAGAAAAATGTGTACAAAAATGTAAGGATAACAGCAACAACTATTGCGCCGATTGCGAAGCTCCTGTTTGTTTTGAACATATTCACGTCTACTTCCAGGCCGTTTGTCCGCAGGCCCTTCGCATTTTCAATCATTGATATAATATACATACCTACCATACATATCACAAAAACGAAGCCCATCCTATCCATAAAAGGAATTTCGTAAACGCCGTCGCCATTCAGTTTTGAAAAGCCAAATGGCTGCAAGAAGGAAAGATTAGTCCAGTAAGGCAGGAACTTAAATACTATAGCGAACGCTAAGCCGCCTATGGTTGCAAATAATGCAGCGTTTGAAGTTGCTTTTTTCCAGAAGAAACCTAAAATAAACATGGCAAATATACCCGGCGAAACAAAGCCTGTGTATTCCTGTATATACTGAAAGCCTTGTTTTCCTTCGCCCATCAACATGTCTCCAATTACAAACGATAGCAAAACGCCTAATACCATTGACACTACTACAGCTATTTTACCTACGTTAACCATGTTTTTCTCCGAGGCATTTTTATTTATTGCCTTTTTATAGATGTCCAACGTAAATATAGTAGCGATACTATTGGCTTTGCCGGCTAAAGACGCCACAATAGCCGCCGTTAGCGCCGCAAATGAGAGCCCTTTCATGTAGTTCGGCAATAAATTAAGTATCGATGGATAAGCTTTGTTAACATCTAAAACACCTTTTGAACTTAACATTTCCTGGTGAAACATCCCTTTCTGATAAAGCACATAAGCTGCTATACCCGGCAGTACCACAATCACAGGCATCAACAACTTTAGGAAAGCTGCAAAAAGAATACCTGCCCGGGCTGTTTTCAAGTCGGCACCAAGCGCCCGCTGGGTAATATATTGGTTACAACCCCAGTAATTTAAGTTAGTAATCCACATACCACCTATAAGTACAGAAAGGCCCGGCAAATCGAGGTAATTTGCATTGTTCTTATGGAATATCATCTGGAAGTGGTCGGCGGCATCTGCACGCAGCAATTTAAACCCATTCCAAAGGCCGGTTGTGCCGGATTTTTCGCTTATCAGGTGAAGCGCTATATAAGTAGCTGCCAGCCCCCCTAATACAAGGAAAAACACTTGTATAACGTCGGTATAGCCGATAACCTTCATGCCGCCCAGGGTGATAATGATTGAAAAAACGGCTAGTAAAGTAATAACCAGTTTCAAATCTAATCCTGAAATGCCTGCTATTGCCACCCCGCCCAAATAAATTATCGACATAAGGTTAACAACGATATACAGCATTAACCAGAATATAGCCATGATCATGGCCACTGTACCGTTATACCGCTGGTGTAGAAACTGCGGCATGGTGGCTATTTTATTTTTAAGGTAAACCGGTATAAAGAATACAGCCACGATAACCAATGTCGCAGCGGCCATCCACTCGTAAGTACTAATGGCCAGCCCCATCTTAAAACCTGAACCACTCATCCCCACCATTTGTTCGGCCGAGATATTAGAAGCAATTAACGAGGCGCCTATTGCCCACCAGGTTAAAGAACCTTCGGCCAAAAAATAACCTTTAGAGGTACCATCACTTTTGTTTTTACGCTTGTATACCCAAAAGCCGTAGAGGGATACTATTACAAAATAGACAAGGAATACAGCATAATCGCCATAAGAAAGGGTTTTCAGGTTCATTAGTTATTGTATTTGGTTTTTAATGTTGGTTTGACAATTATAAACTATATATATCGATTTATCAAATTTTCGATATATTCTTGTTTGCCGCTTGTTGTTTTAGGGTCGCCGTTTTCAACAGCATAGGCGCGTAAGTCTTCCAATGATAACTTTCCTTCTTCAAATTCTTTGCCTTTGCCGGTATCAAAAGATGCATAACGATCTTTTCTCAGTTTAAGATAATCTGATTTTTGGAGAATATTATCGGCAGTAATTAATGCCCTTGCAAAAACATCCATGCCACCAACGTGGGCATAAAATAAATCAGCCGGATCGGTTGAGTTACGGCGTATTTTGGCGTCGAAGTTTATGCCGCCACCCTGGAAACCACCTGCTTCAAGGATAATCATCATTATTTCAGTAACCTCGTTAATATCGTTCGGGAACTGGTCGGTATCCCAGCCGTTCTGGCTGTCGCCGCGGTTGGCATCAATCGAGCCAAGCAAACCTGAATCGGCAGCTACCTGCAATTCATGCTGGAAAGTATGACCGGCCAATGTTGCGTGGTTAACTTCAAGGTTCAATTTAAAATCGTTCAGCAAATCATATTTCTGTAAAAAGCCGAAAACGGTTGCTGCGTCATAATCATACTGGTGCTTGGTTGGCTCACATGGTTTTGGCTCGATAAAAAATGTGCCTTTAAAGCCTTGTTTACGTGCATAATCTTTTGCCGTATGTAAAAATTTGGCCAAGTGTTCCTGCTCGCGTTTCATGTCAGTGTTCAATAGGGTCATATAGCCCTCACGCCCACCCCAGAACACATAATTTTTGCCGCCTAACGCGATGGTGGCATCAAGCGCGGCTTTTACCTGTGCAGCAGCATGGCTCAACACATGGAAATCGGGATTGGTGGCGGCGCCGTTCATATACCTGCGGTTGCTGAACAGGTTTGAGGTGCCCCAAAGCAGCTTTACACCACTGGCGGCTTGTTTTTGTTTGGCATAATCAACCATTGCCTGCAGGCGGCGGTCGTTTTCGTTTACATCGTTGCCGTAGTCAACCACGTCAACATCATGAAAACAGTAGTAGTTCATGCCCATTTTGGTGATAAACTCAAACGCGGCATCCATTTTATCTTTCGCGCGTTCAACTGCATCACTTTTTACGCTCCAGGGGAATAGGTGGGTAGGCTCGCCAAACGGGTCGGCGCCATTGCCACAGAACGAATGCCAGTACGCGCAGGCAAAGCGCAGGTGGTCTTTCATCGGTTTACCGGCAACTACTTTATTTTCGTCATACCAACGGAAAGCAAGCGGGTTGTCTGACTGCAGCCCTTCAAATTTTATTTGACCTATTCCTTTAAAAAATTCTTTTTCGCCTAAGATTATGCTCATGATTATTGTTTTTTTGATTACACCGATTGGAGAATGATTTCACCGATTACTTTTAATATTTAGTTTGTTAATTGTTTTTCAAGGAATGCTTTCCATTGCTGGTAAGCGGATTCAAGTTGTTTGCCGACTGGCTCAACCATCTGTATGGCGTGCATATGCTCAAATGCCTGCTGTGGCGATGAGAATATTTGCGCACCTATGCCTGCACCAAGGGCTGCCCCTACGCTGCCATCATTTTTGTAAAGCTCGACGGGCACGCCTGTTATGTTTACAAAGCTTTCGGTAAACAGGTCGCTTAAAAACAGGTTGTTTTTGCCCGCGCGGATAACAGTGGGGTTCATGCCGTTTTCGCGCATAATATCAAGTCCGTAGCGGAAAGAAAATGCTATTCCTTCCTGCACCGCCCGTATTACGTGCGCCTGGGTATGGATATTTAAATCGATATTATGAAAATGAGCACCAACCATTTTATTGTTCAACATGCGCTCGGCACCGTTCCCAAATGGTAAAACGCAAAGGCCATCACTCCCGGCCGGGGCTTCGGTAGCTTTAGCATTCATCTGCAGGTAGCTTTCTGTTGCTCCAAAAGTTTGTTTCAGCCAGCGGTACATACTGCCAACGCCGTTGATACACAACAGTACGCCCAGGCGCTGTTGCTGCGTGGTATAGTTTACGTGAGCAAATGTGTTAACACGCGATTGTTTATCATAACCCAACTGGTCAGTAACGCCGTATATTACACCCGAGGTGCCTGCTGTCGCGGCGACTTCGCCGGGGTTTAATACATTTAAAGATAAGGCATTATTGGGCTGGTCGCCTGCTTTATAAGTTACCGGTATACCGGGTTTTAAATTTAGCTTTTGTGCGATAGATGCCTGCAGGCTGCCATGGGCCGAAAACACTTCCCTCACTTCGGGGAATAGCGCTTCATCAAACCCATAATAGTTGATGATATCTTTCGAGAGGCTATTCGCTTTAAAATCAAAAAAAACGCCTTCGGAAAGTGCGGATATGGAAGTAGTAACCTCGCCGGTGAGCCTCATGGCGATAAAATCGCCGGGCAGCATGGCTTTATCTATTTTGCTGTAAACCTCCGGCTCGTTGGCTTTTACCCAGGCCAGCTTTGATGCGGTAAAATTACCTGGAGAATTAAGCAAATGCGACAGGCATTGCTCCTGCCCTATAGCGTCAAACGCTTTATCGCCAATTTCAACTGCTCGGCTGTCACACCAGATGATACTGTTGCGCAGCACGTTCTGTTCCTTATCAACCAAAACCAAACCATGCATCTGGTAGGCGATACCTATGGCAGCAATATCCGCAGGATTGTAAGCGGCAGTTTTGTTACAAAGCTGTATAGCTTTTTGTGTTTGCTCCCACCAGGTATCGGGAGACTGCTCTGCCCAGCCGGGTTTTAGCGCTATAATAGGCGATTCTTCATCGGGGTATTGGGCTGATGCCACCACTTTTTGCGATGCGGCATCGACAACTGAAACTTTTATGGAAGACGTACCTATATCAATACCTAATAATAACATGTGCACAACAAGTAGCCCGGCGAGCGGTGGTTTATAAATTATTTACAGCGACGAATTTAAATTAATTTTTCAATATGCAATCGATTGCAGAAAAATATTTCTGCATATTTACAAAAGTTATGAAGCAGAAGAAACGGGTAACCATTTATGACATAGCTCAAAAGCTTAATGTAACAGCGTCTACGGTCTCCAGAGCGCTTAGCAATAACGGTTATGTAAATGAAGCCACAAGGCTGCTGGTACAAAAAACAGCAGCGGAACTAAACTATAAACGCAATACGCTTGCCTCCAATTTACGGAAGGGTGAAAGCAAAACCATTGGCGTAGTAGTGCCGCGTATTAACCAAAACTTTTTTGCAAACGTAATTGCAGGTATTGAGGATTCAACCTATCAGAAAGGTTATAATCTGGTTATCTGCCAGTCGGACGAGCAATATAAAAAGGAAGTAAAATGTGTTAATACATTAATTAACCAGCATGTTGACTGCATTGTGATTTCGGTTTCTGTAGACAGCCTTAATTACGATCATTTACGAAATGTAATAGACCAGGGGATTCAACTGATACAGTTTGACCGCGTGGCAGATGAACTGCAGACCTTAAAAGTAATAAATGATAATGAACAGGCATCGTTCGAGGCAGTGTGCCATATGCTTGAACAGGGTTACAAAAAAATAGCATTGTTAGAGGGGCCCCAGAATCTGAACATCTTCCGGCAGCGAAAAGACGGATACTTGAGGGCGTTAAAAAAGTTCGGCGTACCGGTAAATAGCATGTACGTAGTGGAAAACGCCTGGACCAAAGAATTGGGTGCTGCGGCTACAAAAAAACTGTTAAACCTGCCAGATGCACCCGATGCCATATTTGCATCGACGTCTGATTTTTCGGCCCTCGGCGTATTGGAAGTAGCTAACGGTATGCAAATAAAGGTGCCCTCGCAGTTGGGCATTTGCGGTTATTCGAATGAGGCATTTACAGAGATAACAAGCCCGTCAATCACCACAATAGACCAGTTTAGTATGGATATGGGCAGGGCTGTAGCAAATCTGTATTTTGATGAACTAAATAACACAGATACCGGCGGAATACCCAAAACTATTGATATTAAACCTGTGCTTATTATAAGGGGTTCTACGAGTAGAAAGTCTGAAGCCTTGAGTGCTAAATCGTAAGTCAAAACGACGACAGACTAATGACTCAAGGCTTCAGATTAAATATTAGTGTGCGTGATGACCATCGGCACCGTGTGCGTGGCCATGAGATAGTTCTTCAGGAGTTGCAGGGCGAACGTTAAGGATGTTGCCTTTAAAATGCAATTCCTGTCCGGCCATCGGGTGGTTAAGGTCTACGATTACCGAATCTTCAGCAACTGATACTACCATTCCCTGGAAACGGTTGCCATTATTGTCCTGTAAAGGAAGTACGGTACCGATTTCGGGGGTGCCGCTTTCTTTAAACATTTCTAATGGAAGGTTTGCAACGGCTTCTTCATCATATTCGCCATAAGCGTCTTCGGCCGATAAACGAAAATCATAAGTATCGCCAGTTGAAAGGGCGCTTAAGTTTTCTTCAAATCTTGGCAGCATTTGTCCTGCGCCGTATAAAAAAGTTAGCGGCTGTTCTTCGGTTGCGCTTTCCTGCAATACTTCCGAGCCATCCTGGTCAACATACAAATCGTAAGTTAATGACACTACGTGTTGGGGGTTAATCTTCATTGTAAATGTGTTTTTGACCGGAACCCGGATTCAGTGGATTTGCTGGATTTATCGGATGCTCGCGGCTGTGTTATATGATTATATTTATTTTATGCTATTATGTATTAAAATTCATCCGGGTCAAATTTTCAAAACCCGTTAATCCCGGTCAGAGCGTCGTTTGTATTAGTTGCAGGCAATCCGCATGTTTTATCTTTACAAATAAATATTTGTGTACCAGCGCCAAACTTATCCTGCAGCAAAGGTAAACTTCCTTTTTTACCACCCAACATAATTTTGTTAGGGATGTAATTATTTTCAATTTCTTTTCTCAGGCGCTCAAAATCATCGCCAACAATGGCAATTTCGTAAGTTCCGAACACCTCCTCAATCAGCAGCATTATCCAGTTTGAATAGCTGGAGCCGTATCGCGCCAAATGCGGCACCAGGTTTCGCAGCAATTGTGCCGATATTTCATCGTAATTTTCATTATCAAATAACAAGCCAAGTTTCTTCAAATTACGCGCCATTACCGAGTTGGAGGCCGGTATCACCCCATCCATAATTTCAGATTTGCGGGCTATCAACTGCTCGTCATCAGCAGCGGTGAAATAAAATATTCCTTTTTCCGCATCGTAGTAATGGGTGACTGCTTTATCTGTAAGGCTTTTTGCGTGGGTTAGCCATTGTTCGTCAAAAGTTACTTCGTACAGCGCAATGAAGGCATCTATTATATTGGCGTAATCATCGAGAAAAGCAACTTGGTTTATATCACCTGTCTTAAATATTCTTGTTAGTCGCCCATCTTTGGTTATTAAGTTATCCAGGATAAAACCGGCATTATTAAGCGCGATGTCAAGGTATTCCGGCTTATCAAAGGCCCGGTAAGCATCGCAAAGGCCTTTTAACATCAGCCCATTCCACGACGCCAGTATTTTATTATCAAGTCCCGGCCTTATGCGGTAGCTGCGGGAGTCGAATACTTTTTGTTTGTATGATTGTATTTTAGCGAGCAGTTCATCAACCTGTAGGCCTAGCTTTTCAGCCAATTTGGCATCGCTTTCTTTTCGGAACAGGACATTGGAGTTTTCTTCTTCCCAGTTGCCATCGTCGGTTATGTTATAGTAAATACAAAATAGTTCAGCATCCGCGCTCAATATATCTTCAATCTCAGTCTTTGTAAAAATATAGAATTTGCCTTCCTTGCCTTCGCTATCTGCATCAAGCGCCGAGTAAAAACCATAGTCGGGCGACATCAACTCACGCTGGCAAAATTCAATTATCTCATTAGTAATTTGCGGATAAAGTTCATCCGGCTGCCAGGTATAAGCCTCAGCATACAAGCTAATCAGCTGCGCGTTATCATAAAGCATTTTCTCAAAATGCGGCACGTGCCAGTGGTCGTCGACAGAGTAACGCGCAAAGCCGCCGCCCACATGATCATATATCCCGCCGAAAGCCATTTTGTGAAGGGTTAATTTTACCGCTTCTGCAACACTTTCGTCCTGCATTAAATGGGCGTAACGCATCAGGCACTGCCAGTTATTCGGCATCGGGAATTTTGGCGAAGAGCCAAGCCCGCCTTCGGTTTTATCAAAGTATTTTTTCCAGCTGTTGATAATCAACTCCAAATCGGCTTTGGTATACTCGGGCTGCTCTGCTACAAAGGGAACCGATTCATATTGTTGTATACCTTCGGTTAACCGGGTGGCATATTCTTCAGCCTCAGCGGGTTTGGTTTTATAGAAATCGGCGAGGTTAAAAAGCAGGCTTGTCCATTCGTTTTTACGGAAATAGGTACCGCCATAGATAGGCCGCTGATCGGGCAGACAGATGCAGTTGAGTGGCCACCCTCCCCTCCCGCTCATTAGTTGTATCGCACTCATGTACACCTGGTCAACGTCGGGACGCTCTTCCCTGTCTACCTTAATACAAATAAAGTATTCATTCATTACCGCGGCCACGCTTTCATCCTCAAAGCTTTCGTGCTCCATTACATGGCACCAGTGGCAGGCAGAGTAACCAATGCTCACCAATATCAGCTTGTTTTCGGCTTTGGCTGTTTGTAGCGCTTCAGGTCCCCAGGGGTACCAGTTAACCGGGTTATTGGCATGCTGCAGCAGGTATGGCGATGTGGAGTTGGCAAGATGGTTCATAGCAGATTATTAGCCGGCAAAGTTGCAAATATTAAATGCACATAATTAAATATCAATTGGATTTGATAAAAGTTTTACAAAAAGGAAGAATGATATGAGGAGAGTTTGGCGACAGGAGACCAGAGATATCAAAGCAGATACACAATAGCAACAGCACCACTTGGTGTTATTCGCACATCCCTCCTTTACCAATTTCATAATTTAATTCGCTAATTTGCACCCGAAATTATCAAATATTAAAATGCGTTATTTAAAACTTAACTATTTGCTAAGCGGACTGGGCCTTTTGCTTATGGCTGCTTCAGCATCGGCGCAAACCGATACCCCTAAATACAATCACCTCGACGCCTTCGGGCCAATTACCTGGCCGGTTACCGGCGATGGCACCCGCTCAGCAAGTGGCAAGCCAGGTCAGCATTACTGGCAAAACCGCGCCGACTACCTGATAAAGGCATCTTTAAACGAAACTCCGCAGGATACTACCATTACTGGTGAAGTGACCATAACTTATACCAACAACAGCCCTGATGAGCTTGACCATCTTTGGCTGCAACTTGACCAGAACCTGTTTAAGCCGGGATCGCGCGGTGCCGCGACTACCCCTATAGACGGCGACCGTTTTGACGTGCGTGGCTTCAGCAAGGGCGGTTATCATATCGAGTCGGTAGCCGTTACCTATAAAGGCGACACCTATGCCACCACGCCGGTTATTACTGATGCCCGCATGCAGGTAAGGTTGAACAAGCCAATGGGCGCCAAAGGCGAAAAAATACAGGTAAAAATAAACTACAGCTTTGCTATCCCCTTTTATGGCGCCGACCGTATGGGCCGCAAAAAGTTTAAAGCCGGCTATGTTTATGAAATTGCCGAATGGTACCCGCGCATGTGCGTTTATGACGACGTGGAAGGCTGGAACACCCTGCCCTACATGGGCCTGGGCGAGTTCTACTGCGAGTACGGCGACTTTGATTACTACATAACCGCACCGGCAAACATGACGGTTGTAGGCTCGGGCGATCTGCAGAATGTATCGCAGGTATTGAGCGATGTACAGCAAAAAAGGTATGACGAGATGCGCAAGAGCGACAAAACCGTTGCCATTATCACCGCTGACGAAGTTGGGCAGGCAGCTACCCATCCATTTAAAGGCAACCTGACCTGGCACTATAAAATGGAAAACACCCGCGACATTGCCTGGGGTGCATCAACCGCATTTATATGGGATGGCGCTAAGGTAAACCTGCCATCGGGGCGTAAATGTATTGCCATGAGCGCTTACCCGGCCGAAAGTTCGGGCAGTAACTCGTGGGGGCGTTCTACGGAATATTTGAAGGCCAGCATGGAAATATACTCCGCTAAATATTTTGAATATCCATGGAATTCGGCCGTAAACGTATCGGGCGTAGCATTGGGTATGGAATATCCCGGCGCTATTTTCTGCTTAAGCAATCTTAAAAACGGCGATCTTTTTGGCGATGTAACGCACGAGATCGGCCACAACTGGTTCCCGATGATCGTGGGCTCTAACGAGCGTAAATACATGTGGATGGGTGAAGGCTTTAACACTTTCATCAACGAATACTCGACCGAGAAATTCAATAACGGCGAATACTTTAACAGCAAGGGCCGCCCTGCCAACGGCATTGTAAAATTTATGACAACGGCAAAAGACCCGTTAATGGTTGCGCCCGAAGCTATGGGGCTTAACGATTATGGCCAGTATTATAACAAAACCGCTGTAGGGCTCGACATTTTGCGCAACGTGGTGCTTGGCGCTGATCGCTTCGATTATGCCTTTAACCAATACATTAAGCATTGGGCATTTAAACACCCACTGCCTTACGACTTTTTCCGCGCCATGAACGATGCCTCGGGCGAGGATTTGAACTGGTTTTTTAAACCATGGTTTTTCACCACCGACAAAGTTGACCAGGCTGTTGAAAGCGTAAAATATGTAAAAGATAACCCTGCCAATGGCGCACTGATTACTTTGGTAAACAAAGAAAAACTGGCGATGCCTGTCGACTTAAAAGTTACCCAAACCAATGGCAAAACCGAAATTTTGCACCTGCCCGTAAACGTTTGGCAGCGCGAAGGCACCTGGACATTTATCTACCCATCAACCGCAACCATACAATCGTTAGAGATTGACCCTGACCACCAATTGCCCGATGTGGAAAGAAGGAATAATGTGTGGCCGGCTAAGTAAAGTCTGAAGTCGAAAGTCCGAAGTCTTTAGTAAGAAAAAAAAGACCTGCTTTGTTGAAAGGCAGGTCTTTTTTGTTTGAGATCAGGCCTCAAGCGTTCCATTTTCCCACGCGGAACACCCCGAACGCTATGAAACATGCTGATTATCAAGACATCCAGTTCCCCTCCCTGGAGGGGGTGCGATGGATTTGTGTTGTGGCAGGGGTGGGTTCGCCGTAATGCTCACTCACCAACGCGTCATTGCAAGGAACAGCCTGTCCCGAACTTGTTTCGGGAAAGCAACCTCTACACAGGACAATCAGCGAACCTTCATGATGATAGGAACTTACAGCCGGATGCTTGGTAACCACAGGTCTGCAGCGAGTTCTCAACTTGTTTATTGGATTAACTAATGAGGGCAGCTTACAAGCGTTCCATTTTTGCTCACGGAACACCCCGAACGCTATGGAACATATTGATTATCAGATACTTTGATTTTTACCTATTTTCAATATATTGATAATCAACTAATTAAACAATTTTCGGGGAATTTCTTACACACTTTTAGCAGGGCGGCAGTATGCAGACCCGCACTTTTAGCATTAGTCTGCCTTGCCGAAAAGGTGCTTAAGCGATAACTGTTGACCAGTGCTGCTTTCGATATTTACCGGCAAATATAAAAGCTGTTTTTTCGGATGTATCCCCCAGGTTGGGAGGACACATGAATGCCAACGGCTACTTTCCGGCGCCCCGGCCGCTGGCAATGAATATCACATTAATCTACTACTTTTTGCCGGTTTATAATACCGACCTTCCCCCGGCAATCTTAAACGCCGCGCGTATGAAACATTTATTGCCCGTATACATGACTGTATTTGCAGTTATGCTTTTATTGTCCGCCCGGCCGGCCAGTGCCCAGTATGTTTCGGCGTACGATGCAAACGGCAAGCCACGGTCTTCGGCCGACAGGAATGCTGAGGAAGCAAGAAACAACCAGGCCCCGAGATACAGACCTGCGCCTGCCAATGCGGTCAAAGAATCAAGAACCCCTGCTGAACAGCAGGAGTATTTAGAACAACGCGCTGCTATCCGTAATGCCGCAATTGGCCGGGTAGCTGCCGAAAAAGCAGAACAAGAAGAAAAGAAGCTGCCCAACGCTTTAAAATACGACGACTACGACGATGCAGACTATTTTTCTGCCGTACGCCGGGCACGCAGAAAGCTAACCGGGAAGTATGGATTTGTTGATAAAAATAACACCGTGGTTATTGCCATGCGGTTTGATGCCGCCGAAAGTTTCCACCGGGGACTGGCAGCAGTAAAGCTAAACGGTAGCTGGGGCTATATCAACGCCGAAAACAAGCAAATAATTCCCTTCCGGTACGATGAGGCCCAATCTTTTACAGGTGATATGGCAGCGGTGCGCATAAAAGACAACTGGGGATATATTAACAGGTTAGGTTACGAAATCATCCCTATTAAATACACCACCAGGCCCGTTTTTAGCGAAGGGTTGGTAAAAATAGCAGTCGAAGAGAAATATGGCTATATGGATAACAACTGCAACTTAGTTATACCTTATAAATATGAACAGGCCCTCGATTTTGAGAGTGGAATGGCCCGGGTAAAGCTCGATGGTAAATGGGGCTATATCAATAACACCGGGGCTGTAGTTATACCGATAAAATATAACGGGATATACGATTTTTATAACGACATAGCTCCGGTTGTTCTCAACAAAAAATTTGGATACATTAACCGCAGCGGACAGGAAATTGTGCCCCCGGTTTATGATAATTTTTTAGGCTTTGAAGGCGGGATTATAAAGGTAGAATCAAACGGCAAGCTATTTTACTTCGACTTGACTGGAAAAGCGGTAAACAGCAAGGGCGAACAGTTGTCGCCGGCAAATGGCCGAAAATCAGCAAATGGCAAAGGTAAGATTACCAGGAAAAAGACCGTAAACTAACCTGCAGGTTAGCAGTTAGGCGCCCGGGTGCAGGAATACCCGCGCGCCGGGTGCAAATCAAATTATCGCAAAGTGTTTTATATTGCGTTATATGATATCGTATAGCCAAATTTGGCTAAAGCCGATTCTGTTATGCACCACCCGTCGGTTTTCAGAGTTGCCGTGTACCCACATCTTACTACACTGTTTAAGCAGGCGGCTCCGTTAGGAGCCTAATATTGGTAGAATTAATTCGAATGGATGATTTTCGCTTCTTTAGGTGCGTAACAAATGCACGCCAACAATTTGATTAGCCCCAATTAAACAAATTCCTTCCCTGAATATTTTTTTATCCAAATTCCATTATATTTGGGTGGAGATGAACATACCTGAACCGGTTATCGCATAAACCACCTTTTTTTTAAGTCGATAGTCTTAAGTCTAAAGTCTTTAGTCGGAAGCATTAAGTCGAAGTCATGCCTTTTCTGACTTTGGACTTTGGACTCTAGACTTAGGACTTCCGACTTTTATTAAGTCAATAGTCTTTAGTCAGAAGCCCTAAGTCGGAGTCCTGCATTTTCTGACTTTAGACTTTAGACTCTGGACTCAAGACTTAAGACTCAGGACTTCACCCCCCCCGGCGGAAACCGAAAAGCCGTAATAGAGTAAGTAAAAATTAAAACCCTAAACATTATGAGTTATCCCTATTCCATCACCTTCATAAACAACTCCACCCAGTCTGGTACGGCTTGTTTATACCAGCAGGATTCAGGCCACTACGGCCCCGGTGCAATGTCGCTGGCATGGATGGCCAGGCCTGCCAGGCCAAATATGTCGACCGTTTTTAGCTGGACAATAGACTACAGCTTTTATTGGTCGGAAACAGGCGTTTTAAGGCCCGGCGTGCAGGTTAATCCCGGCCAGACCATACCTGCCGATCCGCGCGACAGCAACAGCATCGTATTAACCTCACCGGCGCCATACAATTTTCAGTTCGATAACCCGCAACAGCGGCCACAGCAAGGTACATTTTATGTCACCGGTGATGCAACAATACCGCCAAACACGGTCACTTTTGGCATCGGCATGTCGGGCGCGGGCACTTTTGGCGTGCAGGCACAGCCAAACTACGCCAATGTGTTTACGCCGCACCCCTCCTATTGGCTTACCTTCGGCAACTACCAGCAGGGCCAGGTCCTGGATGTTGACAGCATGGTTAACGCCGTACAAATAGTTTTCCCGGGAAATGTGTACGATATGAGGGTTACGCTTAACCCCGATAATACATTTACTGTGCAGCAGGGCAGGTAGACGCTAGTGGTTATGATAATGCGCCGGGCTGCCCTGATTTATGGGGGCGGCCCGTTGATGTGTAATTGGCGTTGCCGGCGGTTATTATTGGTTTATTAAATGATTGAGGAGCTGTGCAGGTGGGTTACCTAAGCGCGGGGGCGCAAGCGTTCCATTTTTATGCGGAACAGGTGGAACGCTGTAAAATATGCTGATTATCAGCGTCTTTCATCTTTTCATAAATATAAGTAGCTGATAACCAATTGATACAGCATTAACCTTTACATCGAACTTGATTCCCTTAGCCCGCTGGAGGTCCGTCTGCTGGACTTAGCTAAAATTTTTCAATTTCATAAAACAGGCATCCCTCTTCGCCGAAAGAATAAACGGAAACCGTAAAACCCCAATATTAAACACCACAATAACCACAGATTAAATATTTTTTTGTAAATAAATAAGAATGTATATATTTATAAACCAAAGCTTAATCATACAAACAGCTAATCAACAATGCATTCGCTTTAATGGAAAATGCAATTGCAGTCGCCTGTTTATGCAGTATATTATTTTGGGTGTAACGTATATCTCCGGGTAATGCAATTACCTAAAACCATTATCACTATAAACTAATTAACAATGGAGAACTCAAATGAATCAAACACACCCCAAGCGGTGGTGGCTAACAACGTAACTAGGATTGTATTAATAGGTACCTGCGTATTGGGCGTATTGGGCATTAGCATAGCAATTGTTGATACAGCCAAAGGCAAAACTAGTGAAGCTAAGGATGTTTTGCAAACCCTCTTCGCCACCATATTGCCGTTATTTGGCACTTGGATAGGCACCATATTGGCCTACTACTTTTCGAAAGAAAACCTGGCGGCTGCAAATCAAACAGTTAAGTCGTTGGTCACCAGCCTTACTTCAAGCACCAAGCTGGAAACTTTAAAAGCTAAAGACGTGATGATCCAGGTTGATAAATTGGTGTATGTGGAATATAAAACCGGTGCCGACGACACAACGTTTGATTTGAGCACCAAGTTTTTGGATTTTATTAATACCAATAAAATTTCGAGGGTAATACTGCTCGATGAAAATAAAGTGGCAAAATATGTATTACACAAAAGCACCATTGAAGGCTTTATTGCCGAACAGTATTTCGCCACGCAAAAAAGCGCTGCTGCGGGAACCACCGTGGCATTGCCGCCGCTAACCTTTGCCGATCTTAAGGCAAAAGGCAATGCAAATGTACAGGACATTTTAAAAGACGGGATAAAGTTTGTTAAAGAAGACGCCAACCTGTCGGACGCGAAAACACTTATTTCGAATTATAAAGTCTGTAATGATGTTTTTATAACAAAAAGCGGCCTTGCAACCGAGCCGGTATTAGGTTGGATTACAGACAAAACGATTACCGAAAACTCCATAGTATAAAAGCATAAACTGATGCAATGTGTGACGAAATTGTAAATGACCTGATAGAAAGCATAAGATTGGCATTGGTAAATGAGCAAAACATTTTACCAATAATTGGCTTTGATGCCATACCGGTGAAAGACGGCGATAAGCATGTGCCTTATCTTGATTTCCTGGCGGGAAGGATAGCCGCAGATAAGGGATTGGATATGAACCAGGATTTAAGCGGCTTCGATCTTTTTAATGATGTTAGCCATCAGCTTCTGCTCAAAAATCAGTTTAATAAAAGGATCACTACGCTTTTAATTTCCGATTATGCACGAGCTATTCACCACATGGTTGATAGCTCATACCTGGAAAAAATAACGACCATTTTCCCATTCAAATATTTTTTAAACCTAACGTTCACCACGCACCTTTCCGAGGCAATTCAACATAACCGCACGTTCCCCAAGCTCGCCGTTAATGAAACATCTTTTCCGTTTATATTAAAAAATCCGCGAAGGCCGGACGATTTAAAGAAAAACGAGTGCGGCTTTGTAGCTACAATTTATAATTTATACGGCGTTGCTTACGCCAACGGTAACATCAGGTTTAATTACTACTACTCCGACGATGACATGCTAACCTTTATTTCCGAATTTAATAAACGGTTTGACGTTGACTTGAAAAATTATAAAGAGGCTATCCAGGATTCGTCGTTACTATTTCTTGGCTGTCAATATCCCGACTGGTTGCTCCGGGTTTTGATCAACACGCTGGCCCCGGGCTTTTTAGACTCGATGAACAGCCTGCAAACCAAGGTGTTTGTGGATTTTTGCAACGATAATGCAACAATATTCTTTTTGAACAAGCACAAACTTCAATTTCAAAAAGACCTGCAGACCGTGCCTTTTATGCAGAACCTTTATAAAACATTAAGCAAGAACAGGTTTGCGCTTGATATAAACCGGAGGGACGATTTTGTATTTGTAAGCTACACCAGGGACGACCTGGAAGTTGTGCAGAAAATAATCTGTCAGCTGTCTGTACAAATGAATATATGGTTTGACAGGATAAAACTATTCCCGGGTTCGCTCATCGACGACGATATTAAGATCGCGTTAAAAAACTGTAAGCTTTTTTTACCCATAATAACAGAAAACTCCGCGAAGAAACAACCGAACGACTATGTTAGGCAGGAGTGGACATACTACAATACTGAATTGAAGGGAGCAAATAAAATAATCCCGTTAATAGATAAAAACCTGAACCTTGGTGCACTGGGCGTTCATTTAAACGAATTGTTTCCAGACGCAGCGGGCAACGTTTTTTATATAAAATTTAATGAAGAAGGGCTAACGGGGGATAACATATCCGATATCAAAAACAAAATGTAAAAATGGCGGAATCGGCACAAAATAAATTTATTGGGGCAAGGTCATATGAAGAGAAAGATAAGGACATCTTTTTTGGCCGCGATAATGAAGCCAATGACCTTTTTCAGCTGGTTAATATAAATACGTTTACCTTATTGTATGGTAAATCGGGCCTGGGTAAAACTTCGGTTTTACAGGCTGGTTTGTTTCCGAAATTAAGAAACGGCAACTACGTCCCAATTTATATAAGGCCCAACTATCGCGACCCGGTGAATGATTTTGTAAAGGATGTGGAGCGCATAATAATGGGCGAGTGGGAGAAAAAAAAGGTCGCGCACAAAAAAATTAAAAGTAAGCAGACCTTATGGGAGTATTTTCATACCGACCCATTAGCACAGCCAGACCAAAAAACACAAATCCCGGTATTGGTATTTGACCAATTTGAAGAAATATTTACAATCGGTACAGAAGATAAATCAACCGAGCTGCGAAAAAACACCATGCAGTTTATAGAATTTTTATCGGACCTGATAGAGAACAGCCCCCCTGAATACCTGGATGAAACCACGCGGCTCGAGCTTCAATATAAGTATGGGCAGGGACAGCCACGGGTAAAAATTGTTTTTTCGTTCAGAGAGGAGTATCTGGGCGATTTTTATAGCCTGTCGACCCACATCCCATCAATTGCCTACAGTAATTTACAGTATAAGCTAACACCCTTAAGTTATAAAAAGGGTTATGATATTATCAAAGCTGCCGGTGGCGGATTATTTGAAGAAGGGGCTATTAAGGAAATATTAAAAGTGATCTCCGAATCGGCAACCGACGAAGATGCTGAGAAAAGAGATATAGATTCCTTTTTGCTGAGTGTTTTTTGCGAGAACCAGATTGAAAATTTCAAGCCCGGCCAAGGGCCTCAAATTTTGGCCGAGCATATAAAAAAAGTCGATATCCAGTCGGTAATTGACGAGGAGTACAATAGCGGCATTAAAGAGCTTGAGTTGAATGACAGCGAAATACGATTGCTGGAAGAGCGCCTGCTGTCGCCGGAAGGCTACCGGTGGCCGGTATATTTAGACCTCGCCCTATCCTATAGTAACGGCGCCGTAAGGGAGGACAAAATAAGGGCGCTGGAGAATAAGAAAATATTAAAGCGTTATTCGATAGACGGGCGGCGTGTAATTGAAATTATTCATGACAAATACGCATTGGCGGTTAAAAGCAACCGCGACTTCAGAACGAAGGCCGAAAGGGAGCAATTGCAGCTGCTGGAAGACCAGGAGAAGTTAAAACAGCAGAAAATTGCGGAAGGCTTAAAGTTATCGGAAGCGCGGGCCGCATTTGCCGACCAGCAAGTAAGTGACAAAGAGGATAAAATAAAAGCTCAGAAAAAGACGCAGCGATGGACAATGATTGCCGCTCTTGTATTATTATTATTTGCCGTGATAGCAGTTTTTTCTTTTCGGGAAGCAAAGCAACAGAGGGATATCGCAAACCAAAAGGTTGTTTTAGCTAATAAAATAAATAGTTCGCTAACCGTTGAAAAAGCGAAGGTGACCCGCTTGGTTTTAGCGCAACAAGATAGCGCAAAGGTATTGGCGCTTTTAAACCACCAACTTATAAATAAAAATACGCAGATAGAGGCTGCCCGTAAGCAAGCAATAAAAAACCTAAATTATGCCTATAAACAAGCAGATGTCGCAAAGATGCAGAAAAATCTGGCATTTGACGCGGCAGCCAGGCTTGCTGTCGAAAAAACGAAAACCGATCATTTGTTGGATAGTGTAAAAGGATTAATTACGCGATACAATACAGCAACCAATGTAGGCCAATTGCTAACCGCTGCTAAAAACTTTGCAAACAACGAGCCCGCCGCTTCATACAGGCTTGCACAACTGGCCCATAAGCAGGATCCTGAAAATTCAGCGGTTTCGCATTTTCTCGACAGCGTAAAACGTTATAAAAAGCATTTTGAAGTAACAACCGTTGCCGGTCGCTATTCGAAATTTGCCCCGGATGGAAATTCCTTTATCGCAATTGATTCAAAGGGCGGCGCGGCAAGGTTATTTAACTTGCAAGGGGACTTGCTATTTAGGATAGTGCCAGGCGATGGCGTTCCTATATTGTCGGCCCAGTTTTCGCCTGATGGCAAACGGTGCCTTTTCACGTCAGCGCAAACTGCTTATTTATTCGATTTGACTAATGGCAAACTTATTAAAAAGGTTATTGAAGGCGGATTGAGCTTTGCTTCATTTCTGCCATTCCATCCGGACAGGTTTATAACCGTTGCGGCACAAAGTGTTAAGCTGTGGAAAAATGACAGCCAGACGTCCCTTTACAGCATACCGACAGGGGATGAGTTTTTATATGCCGTTTCCAGCGACCGAACTAAACTATTTACTACCTCGGATGAGGGGGGCGCTATCTATGACCTGGAAACGGGAAAGCTGATCCACCGGACATCCGATCATTCTTCGGGACAGAAATTCTCTAATTATTTTATCATTCCAAAATCAAACGAGATTTTATGTGTTGCAGATGGGGTTTTAACTTTTTGGGATAATAACGGACAGTTTCACGATCCGATAAAGCTTAATGCTTTACAAAAAGGATATACGAACGCCTCAGTGGCGGTATTTTCGCAGGATGGCACCAAATTATTAATAAGTTTAACCGGAAGCAGGGAGCAGCAGCAACAGCAGCAACAGCAGCAACAACAAAGGGGCATAACATCCAAAGAGGTTTATCGCGAACCTATTACGTTGCTTGTAGACCTTAACAATAAAACCTCGCAAAATTTCGGGCAGAATGTCGATTTATCAAGTGATGCCAGTTTTTCACCGGATGGAACACTAATCCTGCTTTCGCCTTATTCTCTTTTTACAGATATTGCAGACAGCGACACCCGGAAATATACAATTGCAGTATATCATACAAGCTACCCCACAACAAAAGAAATAAGCTTTAATAACATGTTTATTTTAACAAGCTTTAATGATAATGAAACCAAATTGTGGACCTATGGGCAGGTTGAACAATTAGACGCAGCCGGCAAGCTGCAGAAAATGACAGATGCCGAACTGTTTATAAAAGCAGGGATAAAGCAGTAAAAAGCTATTTCTCTATTGTCGCCTCCTCAAGAATCCTTCAGGTGCATCCTCTTAAAGAACCGCTCCGCTGTTCGTAGTTTCCAAACTACGAACCACTATGCCCGGAGACGCTGTCTCCCCGTTTCCGCGGTTGTTGGTGGTGTCAGCAATAAGGGCCCCACCTGCTTTTATCACTCAAAAAAAGCCGCCCTGTTTAACAGAGCGGCTGCCTTCAAATGCCAAAACATTTAAAACCCATACCGCCTAATTTACCTCCAACCCAGCCCCGGCGCAACATGCTCCAAAATAGCCGACAGCACATGGATATTGTAATCAACGCCCAAAGTGTTCGGTATGGTCAATAACAGGGTGTCCGCTTCCTGTATCGCCTCGTCCTGCGCCAGTTCTTTAATGAGTTGATCGGGTTCGGCTGCATAGCCCCTGCCGAACACGGCCCGCTGGTCAGCTTCGATATAACCAAAGCTGTCGGTCGCTTTTCCCTGCTGGCCGAAGTAATATCGGTCCTGGTCATTCACCAGTGCAAAAATGGAGCGGCTTACCGATACCCTTGGCTCGCGCTGGTGCCCGGCTTTTTTCCAGGCCTCTTTGTACAGCCTGATCTGTTCTGCCTGCTGGATATGGAAAGGTTTGCCGTTTTCGTCAAATTTCAGGGTCGAGCTTTGCAGGTGCATGCCATTTTCGGCCGCCCAAACTGCGGTTGCGTTAGAAGCCGCCCCCCACCAGATGCGTTCCCGCAATCCTTCCGAATGCGGCTCCAGCCGCAACAGGCCCGGCGGGTTCGGAAACATTGGGTTAGGGTTAGGCTCGGCAAAGCCTTCACCGCTTAATTTATCCAAAAATTCCAAAGCTTTTTGCCGGCCCATATCGGCACTATCCCTGCCTTCCTCCGGTTCATAGCCGAAATAACGCCACCCCTCTATCACCTGCTCCGGCGACCCGCGGCTGATGCCCAATTGTAAACGTCCGCCCGAGATCAGGTCGGCCGCGCCGGCATCTTCCACCATATATAGGGGGTTTTCATAACGCATATCTATAACACCGGTACCTATCTCTATTTTACTGGTTTTTGCCCCTATAGCCGAAAGCAAAGGAAATGGCGACGCCAGCTGCCGCGCAAAATGATGCACCCGGAAATAAGCGCCGTCCAAACCAATTTCTTCAGCAGCAACAGCCAGTTCGACAGATTGCAGCAAAGTATCGCCCGCAGTACGGGTTTGATAGCTGGGATGGTCGGCCCAATGCCCGAATGATAAAAATCCTATTTTCTTCATTATTAGCTGAATTATTCACCAGCAAATGTAATCATACGTAAGTTTCGCACAGGTCACGGTTTAGTAATAATGAGCCATGGGAGTTCGAAGATTTTTCGTTTCGCCGTTGTTGGTGTTGTCACCAACAACAGGATGGTTCTTTATTGGACGACAATGCCGGCGGGTTGATCGTTCAGATAATATGACTGCACACCCATTCTTGTTGGTGACAACACCAACAAGGGCATCAAAGAACCATTGTAAGGTCAATATTAGCATCACGGTTAGTAGATTGTTCGCCGTTGTTGGTGTTGTCACCAACAACACGATTTTTTTTTATTGGACGACAATGCCGGCGGGTGGATCGTTCAGGTAATATGACTGCATACCCATTCTTGTTGGTGACAACACCAACAAGGGCATCAAAACTTCGAAGGAGAAATTTCCGCCCATGAACTATGAACCATCAACCATGAACTCACGGGAACTTTTCCACTGTTAATAACCTTTCATATAAAAAAACTAATTTCGCGGTTGCAGAAACGAGGAACAGAATTTTGGATTATCTACAGGGATTAAACCCCGAACAAAGGGCAGCAGTTGAGCAAATACAAGGACCGGTAATGATTGTTGCGGGCGCAGGCTCGGGCAAAACACGGGTTATTACTTTCAGGGTGGCACACCTTATCAACAAGGGTGTTGACGCCTTTAATATACTGGTGCTTACCTTTACCAACAAAGCGGCCCGCGAAATGCGCGACCGTATTACCAAAATTGTGGGCCCCGATGCCAAAAACATCTGGATGGGTACCTTTCACTCGGTTTTTGCAAAGCTGCTGCGCA
Organism: Mucilaginibacter sp.; assembly: GCF_025359345.1. GTDB lineage: Bacteria > Bacteroidota > Bacteroidia > Sphingobacteriales > Sphingobacteriaceae > Mucilaginibacter. The sequence goes on along the minus strand of NZ_JANYGQ010000020.1, from coordinate 267,262 downwards.
TTGAAGCCGAGAAAATTGGCTACCCCAGCAACTTCACCATTTACGATACCGACGACAGTAAAAGCGTACTAAGGGCCATCATCAAGGAAATGAACCTCGACGATAAGCTGTATGCGGTAAACCTGGTGCTTAACCGTATTTCGGCCGCCAAAAACAACCTGATCAGCTGGATGGAATACCAGAAAAACGACCAGATACAGGCTGACGATATTGCCACCAAAAGGAATATGCTGGGTACGATATACCAAAACTATGCTACCCGCTGCTACCGCGCCGGCGCCATGGATTTTGACGACCTGCTGTACAAAACCAACGAACTGCTAAAACTGCACCCCGAAGTGCTTAACAAATACCAGCACAAGTTTAAGTACCTGATGGTGGACGAGTACCAGGATACCAACTTTTCGCAATACCTTATTGTGAAGAAACTTGCGGCCGTTAACGAAAATATTTGCGTGGTGGGCGATGATGCCCAAAGTATCTACGCTTTCCGCGGCGCCAATATCCAGAACATCCTGAACTTTGAAAAGGATTACCCTGACCTGAAAGTATTTAAACTGGAACAAAACTACCGGTCGACCCAAAATATTGTAAATATTTCAAACAGCATCATCGCCAATAATAAAGATCAGCTTAAAAAACACGTTTTCAGCGAAAAAGAAGCCGGCGAAAAAATTAAGGTGATGCGCGCCTTCAGCGATAACGAAGAAGGCAAGCTGGTTGCAGAAGAGATTATGCAGCAGCGCAGCACCAAGGGCCTCAACTGGCACGATTTCGCGATACTGTACCGCACCAACGCGCAGTCGCGCTCGATGGAGGAAGCCCTGCGCAAAATGGGCACGCCTTATAAAATATACGGGGGCCTCTCCTTCTACCAGCGTAAAGAAATAAAGGATCTGATAGCCTATTTCAGGCTCACTTTTAACCCTAACGACGAAGAGGCGCTAAAACGCGTAATAAACTACCCCAAACGCGGCATCGGCGATACTACCGTCGACCATATTATTGTAAGCGCTGATAAGCATAATATCACTGCGTTTGAGGTGATCATTAATCCCGCGCAGTACCTTGAAGGTCGCACTGCAGCAAAGGTGAGCATGTTTGCCACGCTGATACAGAGCTTCCAGGTTATCACAAAAAACCAGTCGGCTTATGATGCGGCTTTGCACATTGCACAGCACTCGGGCCTGCTGAAGGACTTGTATGAGGATAAATCGGTAGAGGGATTGAACCGTTATGAAAACATACAGGAGCTACTGAACGGCATCAAGGAATTTTCGGAGCGCGAAGATATTGAAGAGAAAGGCCTTGATGTGTTTATGCAGGATGTGGCCCTACTAACCAATGACGACAAGGATAAAAATAAAGATGCCGATACGGTATCGCTAATGACTATCCACTCGTCGAAAGGTTTGGAGTTTCCGCAGGTGTATGTGGTGGGTTTGGAGGAGAATTTGTTTCCATCGCAAATGTCGCTTAACTCGCGCAGCGACCTGGAGGAGGAACGCCGCCTGTTTTATGTGGCCACCACCCGCGCCGAAACTAAACTGACGCTAAGCTATGCTACCTCGCGTTTTAAATTTGGAACGCTGATAAGCTGCGAGCCAAGCCGTTTTTTAGATGAGATTGACGCCAAATACCTCGAGCTCGACTTTACTGCTAAGCCGGTAACCAGCAACAACCCGTTTTTCGACCAGGAACGCACCGCCTGGACGAGTAAAAACAATGCCGGCGCCGACAGTTTTTCGAAACCAAAAGCACCTGTGGTAAAAACCACCTCGATACTGGCAAAGGCGCATGTGCCGAGCCCGGGTTTTGCCCCGTCAGACACGTCGGGATTACAGGTTGGTATGGAAGTTGAACATGAAAGGTTCGGGTTTGGTAAGGTGATTAGTCTTGAGGGGAATAAACCCGATATAAAAGCTACGATCTTCTTTAAGGAAATAGGCCAGAAACAACTGCTGTTAAAGTTTGCAAAGCTCAGGATAGTTAACAATTAAGCAAATTTTTTCCTACGTCTGTAGAAAACATTCCCCGCATTTTCCCCATAATACATTTATTAATTGAATAGCAATGCCGTTTACCCATTAATTAATATGGCATAGGTTTTGAATGTTTATTTAAATCCTTTATTATAATTTAAACTATTGAGTAAACTAATTATGACTGAAAATCTTAAAAAGAAGACCAACAAATCGGTTGGTAAGAACATCCGTACCATCCGTCATCAGCGTGGCTGGAGCCAGGAAGACGTAGCCAACCGTCTGGGCATTTCGATCCCTGCTTTTTCGAAGATTGAAACCGGTGTTACCGATATCAACCTGTCGCGCCTTGAGCAGATCGCAAACATTTACGAAGTAAACGTGGTTAACCTTTTGGCGCTTGATGCCGAAGACATGGAGCCGCAGGTTTCGCATTTGAGCATTGCCCAAAAGAAGATTGTTGACCGTGAGGCCGAGATTGCAAACCTGCAACGCAAGGTTATATTATTGTACGAAGAATTGAGGAACAGGATACCTGCTATGGTTTAACTTTTACAAGATTGTTCATTAAACATTACACTAATGTCCTCAACACTTACATGTTTGGGGACGTTTGATGATGTTTTCTTTTTAAAATTTTACTCGTATTCCACTAATATTATACAAAAAAACCGGCCAGGGATAAAACTCTGGCCGGTTTTGGAGTAGAAATTGTAATGTTCTGGCAAATAACCCATCTGCCATGTCGAACTATCTGATATCAATTCCAAAAACCGATACCCCGCAAGGTGAAATTATTCATGACCCTAAAAGCAAACTAAAGGTAAAAGTAGTCGATCTTTTAAAATCGCGCTTTATACCCAGCAATGGCGAGAGGCGTTTTTTTGTGACGACAAGTGGCGAAACCCTTGCGTTTGAAACCAAGGGCTACAAAAAGCACCGCGAACTGCTGATACTCCACATGATAGCCTGGTATTGTTTATATCTTGGTTTAATTGAGGCGCAGATCCATTCCAACTGGCCGCTGGCGGTGTAGATGTTTAGTTCATGGTGCGATAGTTCACAGTTCATGGCAGCTGCGGAGGCGGCGTTGCGGACTTAACCAGGAATTAAACTTTGCGATTTCGTCCTATCTTGATTCTTCTTGGCTCTTGACTCTTGGTTCTTGATTCTCTTCTACTATGATCTATGAACCATTAACCATGAACTTAAAGGCTCGTCTTAACAGGATCATGCAACATATCGCTCATTTCGATAATCTTGTTGTCGATCTCGCCTACACATTTGTTCATCATTTTAATACATTCAGGTTGGTCAACAAGCCCTTCTTTCTCCAGGTTCATTAGCCCCTTAAGTGTGGCGATAGGGCCCCGTATCTGGTGCGAGAGGTAAGATGAGTATTCGGATAGTTTTTTGTTTTTTATCTGGAGATCTTTGGTACGTTCGTCAATAATTTCTTCCAGGTGATGGTTTATCCGGTCGAGGTTATCTTTTTGTCGTGACACCTCGGCATTAAGATCGGTGAGTTGTTCGTTGGTTTTTGCCTTGCGTTTTACGTTGCTTATCAGCAAGCCAACCAGCATCAGCAACAAACCGGCAACTACAGCAACCGCCCAAAACCTGATGCGGTCGTTAGCCTGGCGCTGTACTAAAATTTCGTTTTCCTTTTGGCGGGCTTGTTGTTTAACCTGCTCCTCCATCATTTTTATTTGTACCGAGGTACCTTGCTTAAATGTAACGCTATCCTGTGCATAAATATGCCGCAGGTAACCTAAAGCTTTTTCATAATTTTTGCGCTTTAGTTCCATCTGGTAGCTTGTGTACTCAAAATCCGATTTAATTTTATCGCTCTTAATCATACCGGCAAACACAACGCCTTCTTCAATTATTTTTTCGGCGTCAACAAACCTGTTTTGAGCCGTGTAAAGCTCAGCAAGTGTTAAATCGATACTGGCCACGGTTTCGTTTAAATCCAATTGCCTGGCTTCCTTATTTGCCTTTAAAAGCAGTGTCTCGGCTTTATCATACTGGTGCAGGTTAAAATAAATTACACCTTTATTTTCCATCAGTTGCACAATGTTCACCGAATCTTTTAGTTCGGTAAAAAGCTGGTCGCTTTTATTATAATAATTCAGGGCCTGGTAAAAACTGTTTTTATGATAATAAACAGTACCGATATTGTTATAAATACCGGCAGTTAAAGGTTTATCGTTAAGTTGCTTTGCAATAACCAGGGTTTTGTTAAAAAATTCAAGCGAAAGGTCGTAGTCGGTATTGCGGTATAAGTTACCTATATTATTATACACTCTGCCTTCACCTGCCAAATCTTTAATTTCCATAAAGTAGTTCAGCGAAGTCAGATAGTTGTGTATGGCTTTAACCGATTCGTCTATATAATAATATCCCACACCAATTACCCTGTGCGATTCGGCCATGCCTCTCTTATAACCTATTTTGGTGGCAATGTTCAATGCCTTAGTACCATCGGCAATGGTTTGCTCGGGGCTGGTAAGGCGCATTTTAAATCCTTGCGTATTCAATTCAATCACGCTGCTTGTATCCTTACCAACAGCTTTTGTATCATCAGCATAGGCGAAACAAGCAAACAGAATATAGAAAATAAATATCAAATATTTCTTCATTGGGTACTATTACGTTCAATTGGCTATAAGGTTATAATTTATTCAAATTACTTTAAATATTTTACGGCTTAAAAGTACTTTATTAATTAAGTCGAATTTAATTTGCTTTATTAAAAAACATTTACTACATTTGATGCTGATAAATTATTTGACACCGAAGTCAAATTGATAAAGAATTGTTGTAAGGGGTTAAATTAAGGCTGTTTACGCACTAAAACGAGGCCCCGACTACGCTCAAATCAATATTAACTTCCTGGAAATAAGCACTTTGACATTGTAGTATTTAAAAACCTGATTTTTTAACACATCTTGTTTTTGCGGGCTTCAATTTATGTTGACGCCAATATTTATTGCATAAAATTTATGCAGCTACAATCTCACAGCGGCGCGCAATGCACCACCTGCAATTTTTCCATACAGTGTTTCTACGCCTTTGTACGCAAACATCTTTAAAAAAGATACGCGTGGATAAAACTAATTTATCAGCACTAAACAGCATACAACAAATTAGTATACCATTAATATTTAAAACAAAATCGTTAAACACTCAGTATGAAAAAATTACTATTTTCAGCAGTGATTGTTTTAAGCGCAGCAACTCTCTCAAATTCGGTGCTCGCTAAAAACGTATCTGCAACTCAAACCACCATCCAGGACAAGCATAACACGGGTAGCTCTGATTTATCAGACAAACACAACACCGGTAGCTCTGACCTTATGGACAAGCACAATACCGGTAGTTCTGATTTATCAGACAAACACAACACTGGTAGCTCTGACCTTATGGACAAGCACAACACTGGTAGCTCCGATTTTGCGGCTGACAAGCACAACACCGGCAGCTCTGATTTATCAGACAAACACAATACCGGTAGTTCTGATTTAATGGACAAGCACAACACTGGTAGTTCTGATTTTGCTGCTACTGACAAACACAACACTGGTAGCTCTGATTTATCAGACAAACACAATACCGGAAGTTCTGATTTGTTAGACAAGCACAACACCGGAAGCTCAGACTTAGCTTAAGCCTGATCTTAAATACCAATTTTTACTGGCTATAAGTAGCCTTAATTGCTATTTTTTTGCCAAACTTTTTTCTACTGAAACAATTTTTTTGGACTTTAAGGACTTTTAATATTGGAAATAGCTTCTTTTTTAGGAAGCTATTTTTTTTGCCCGATATTTTATTTCACACCTAATCCTACCCTCTATAAATCGTTAATAGGCTCCCTGTAATCTCGTCAAACAAATCCTATATTTGCTTCAAATTGTTATTTATGCAGCTTATTAAAGAATATGTTGACCAGCACAGGGAACGTTTGCTGGATGAATTATTTGACCTTCTTCGTTTCCCGTCTGTAAGCGCCGACCCGAAGTATAAAGCCGATGTGCTAAAAACGGCAGAATTTGTGGCCGAAAAACTACATGCATCCGGAGCCGATAATGTGGAAGTTTGCCAAACCGCCGGCTATCCTATTATTTATGGCGAAAAAATTATTGATGCCTCAAAACCCACTGTATTAGTTTACGGCCATTATGACGTTCAGCCACCCGATCCGCTGGAGCTTTGGAAAACACCTCCTTTTGAGCCCACCATCCGCGATGGTAAAATATACGCACGCGGTGCCTGCGACGATAAGGGCCAATTCTATATGCATGTAAAAGCTTTTGAGCTGATGATGCAAACAAATACGCTGCCCTGTAATATTAAATTCATGATTGAGGGCGAAGAAGAAGTAGGCTCATCAAACCTGGGCATATTTGTAAAACAAAACAAATCACGCCTAAAGGCCGATGTGGTATTGATTTCAGATACCTCAATGATCAGCATGGAGCATCCCTCGCTGGAAACCGGCCTGCGGGGCCTCTCCTATTTAGAAGTTGAAGTAACCGGGCCAAACCGCGATTTACATTCAGGCGTATATGGTGGCGCGGTTGCAAACCCTGCTACAATACTTGCTAAAATGATAGCGTCGATGCACGACGAAAATAATCACATCACCATACCAGGTTTCTACGACAAGGTAATTGAACTAACCGAGGCAGAACGCAAAGCCTTAAACAATGCGCCGTATGATGAGGCTGAATATAAAAAGGATCTTGAAGTTAATGAGCTTTGGGGCGAAAAAGGCTATACCACTTTCGAACGTACAGGCACACGTCCTACCCTGGAAGTAAACGGCATTTGGGGCGGCTATATTGGCGAAGGCGCCAAAACTGTATTGCCATCAAAAGCATTTGCAAAAATCTCGATGCGATTGGTGCCAAACCAGGTATCGGATGAGATAACTCAACTCTTTACTGCACACTTTGAAAAAATTGCGCCTAAATCGGTAAAAATTAGTGTTAAGCCCCATCATGGCGGCGAACCTGCTGTTACACCAACCGACAGTATCGCCTACAAGGCTGCACAGATGGCCATAAAGGAATCGTTCGGTAAAGACCCGATACCAACCCGTGGCGGCGGCAGCATCCCTATCGTGGCTTTGTTTGAAGCCGAACTTGGCCTTAAGACCGTTTTAATGGGCTTTGGCCTCGACAGCGATGCCCTGCATTCGCCTAACGAAAAATACGACGTGTATAACTACTATAAGGGAATTGAAACCATCCCGCTTTTTCATAAATATTTTGCTGAATTATCGGCCTAATTTCTTTCCGCCGTAAGAATTTCGACATTATCTCTTCTACTATATCCCGCAGAACTTACAAAGTTGATAAAACTTCGAAGGTTTTGCGGGCTATTATTTCATGAATTTTAATCAATACTGGCTGAATTTACAAATACTGCAAAACGCGGTAATCCGGCAAAAAAACATCAGCTTCCCCGAGGTTTTACGCCGCCAAAAAAATCCATTTTTTCAAATAACATTAAAAAAAACCTTACCCAGACCTCTTTTACTATCAAAAATATATCATAAGTAACTGTAAAACAGGAATTTAATATAAACAATAGCTTGAGAAATTTAATAGCCAGTCTTGTGTGATTCTTACACTAAGATGATAAATGTTGGTAGATAAAAGTCGCACCTTTGCAGTCGAAAACAAGGCGTTGGTCTACTAAGTAATTTTTACTGTAACGTTTTAAATCCGGCCTCGTCTTATGGATGTATTTCAAAACAAGAGGAATACAGAAAGTTTAGAATCACAATAATAATAAATAAAAAAATGAAAACCAAAATTTTTTCCGCAATTACAATGTTAGCTGTAGTTTTTGGATTAACAACAACAACCTACGCCAGTACCATAAAAGATGACACTTACACTGTTTTAAATGATAAAGGGGCTATAAACAAAATTGAAGTTCACGGCAATGTTGAACTGTTTGTTTCTGACGCATCAACCGACCAGGTTAAAGTTTACAACAAATACTATTCAGAAAGTGCCCTGGTGCAAAACAAAAATGGTGTGTTACGCATCACGTCATACAAAAACGAAAAATTAGTTGTTTGGGTAAGTGCCAATGACCTGCGCGAAATATCAGCATATGACAATGCCGAAGTAAAATCATTCGGTAACGTGTCAAAAATTGAGTTTGCTATCGACTTGCACGACAGTGCATCTGCAAAGTTAAATCTTGATGCCTTTACAGCCGATGTAACTGTAAAAGATAACGCTAAGGCTGTGTTAACCGGGACTGCAAATCAATTAAACCTTAACAGGGATATCGAGTCGAATGTAAAAAGCAACAATTTTTCTGCTGCTCACCGCACTGAAAATAAATTAAGTTTCGCCGCCGATTTCAACCAGGAGTTGATAGGCATGTAAGCCGACTTTTGCAAAAGTTCAACATATATTACGGAAGCCATTTGTTTTGAAGCAAGTGGCTTTTTTTGTGCCCGGGATTAACGGAATTTATACTCGATTTATGTTTTAACTGGTAACATATTTCGCTGTGATTAACAATAGTAACATCCTGTCGTCCTTGGCTTCATCCAGGTTTTCTTTCAGCAGTTGCAATATCTCCGCATTTTTCATTTTTACAGCCATCATTTGCAGTACCTGGAACGATGCGACCTCAATACTCTCCATATTTTGAAGGTAAAACAATATTGCCATATCCCTTAGTGCTGTATCACCTTTCTGTTCGTGTATCGCTGTAAAAGCTTCTTCAATCATCCCGGCAAGGCCCGTGCAACCCGTGGCTTTGTTTTGAGCACCAAGCCGGTCGTAAATCTCGTCCATGCGGATGATTTGTTTTTTAACGTCATCAACCGTTTCCATTATAGCGTGGTTCAGATCTTCAAAATATGCCTGGTTGGCAATCTCCGGGAATCGCGCTACCATGTGTTGCTTGGCGCAATATATCTTGTCGAGATTGTTAGTAAAAAATTTGAGGAGCCGGGTATCGCCCAAATGTATGATTCGTGAACGTTCAATTTGCTTTTCCATTACGTGATATGCTGATAGATGCGTTAGGTTATCAAAAATCGCTCCGTTAAAGAACACAGCAGCAAACGTGTATAAGTATGTATAATTAACTATACAATGCACGGCCGGCCTAAGCTCACCGGCCAAAGTAATTTAACCGTCATTTTCACCGACAAAATATCGGCGTTCGCCGATAAAAACTGCCCCTACGCCTATTACAGACCACTTTGGTGTAACGTTTTTAAGTTGCAATCGTCTTATAGATGTATTTAAAAACAAAGAAAAATTAACTATTACAATTCAAAAATATAATCGTCATGAAAACCGCATTTTTAACCATATTCACTGCACTAACATTAGTAACAGGAATAGCCAATACAACAAAAGCAGCTATTGCAAATACCGGCGACCAAGCCTACACAGTTTTAACTGACGTGAGCGCCATCAACAAAATAGAAGTTCGCGGAAACGTTGAGCTTTACGTATCAGATGCATCAACCGATCAGGTGATAGTTTACAACAAATATTACTCACAAAGTGCCCTGGTGCAGAGCAAAAACGGTGTGTTGCGCATCGCTTCATATAGCCCCGAAAAACTGGTAGTTTGGGTTAGCGCTAACGATTTACGCTCAATATCAGCTTTTGATAATGCAGATGTAAAATCATTCGGAAGCCTTTCAAAAATTGAATTTGATGTTGACTTGCACGACAACGCTTCGGCCCGCCTGAACCTTGATGCCTTCAACGCAAGTGTGACTGTAAAAGACAATGCCAAAGCCGATTTAAAAGGTTATGCAAACGAATTAAACCTTAACAGGGACATCGAGTCAAACGTAAAAAGCAGCAACTTTACTGCCACTCATAACATCGAAAACAAAATGACTATGCTAAGCGTCAATGACGTAGCTGGTCTTTAATACTACTTTTGCAAAAGTTCAACATATATTCTGGAGGCCATTCGTTTTAAACGAATGGCTTTTTTGTTTTGGCAAGATTTACCATTTCTTAAATATCACAAACACCGCCAAAACAATCAGTCCGAAGCCAACCAGGTGGTTCCAACCCAATTTTTCCGATTTAAAAAACACGATACTGAACAGCATAAAAACGGTTAAGGTTATTGCTTCCTGTATGGTCTTCAGTTGTACCAAAGTGAATGGCCCGCCGTCGCCTTTATAGCCGGCCCGGTTTGCCGGTACCTGGAATACGTACTCAAAAAAAGCGAGGCCCCAGCTAATGGCTATTATAGCAATAAGCCCCAGGTTTTTGCCCCAGTCGTAATCTTTAAACTTCAGGTGCCCGTACCAGGCAAATGTCATAAAGGTGTTTGATATAATTAAAAAGATAATGGTTTTTAGGCCCCGCATAAATGAATGTTTAATCTATCTATACTAAAATTAAGCAGTTTTGTTTGATAAATGATCGTGGGGAATTTTCAAAGTTTCAAATCAGCCAATCTTCAAATCCTTTCCATCGCACATCCACGCACCCACGCATCCTCAAATTACTCCAATCTCTTCCTTGCCAATTCCTTACTATACCTTTCATTTAATTGCGGACCGGGATGCACCAAAATAAATATCCCTGTCCCCTTTTCAACAGCAAGCGGGTTGGTTACCTCACCGACTTTATGGTAGCTCTCCAGGTGTTGTGCAAACGTTTTGATATTGCCGCCGCCCTGGTCATCAACATAAATAATATATTGCGCATTAAGACTGTCTGGCGCCCATAAGGTGAAGCTGCTGTTCAGAGAAATTACATCGGGTAAGTTATATTGCTTACCAAAATGATGCACAGCACCTGCTTCGCCATAATTATCGGCATAAATCTGGGTGTGCTTTTGCTGCTCAGGTGTAAGGCTGTTCCAGGCTTTTACTACGTTGGCTGTTATTTCGTCCCAGCCCATCATGTCACCATAATCCTGGGTAGTGGCGTGTTGCTTATGGTCTTCCCAGCGGGTGGCAAAGCTTAAAAACGACAGCTTATCATGCGCAATCCTAAACGCAGCAAGGGTTTTGTTTAACGGCAAAACCGGCAATACCAGTGGAAACAACAATAAATTGGGTATTGTAAAAACAGCTATAACAAAGCCGCGCAGAGCCGGGCCGCTTGTTTTCAACCAGCGCTCAAAGCCAAAGCCGCCTGCAGCGAATAACATCGGGAACGCGCCGAACAGGTAGTAGTTCTTCCCGTTCATCACAAGTAAAAAAGTGAATATTAAAACAAATGCTATAGCCAAAAATTGAAACTTATGCAGCCTAAACGAAAACAACAGGAAAACAAACCCTGTTAGCCAAACAAACAGGGCAATACCGTTTACAGTTAACTCTTGCATAATAAAGTCCGACGGCTTAATAAAATCAAGCTGCTGCTCCCTTAGGTTATGCATGTGCGTAATCACCGGCAAATGGTGCTGAATTTGCCAGATTAAATTCGGCAGAAAAATAAGCAAAGCAAGCAATGCCGCGCCAATCATATGCCTGTTTAGCAACAGTTTGCGGTTTTTGCTGAATACCAGGCCTATAATTAATGCAAAGGTGAAGAATGCCATAGTGTACTTGGTCAGCAGGCCAACGCCAACCACCAAACCCAAAAAATACAGGTATTTAACCGCCGATGTATTACAATATTTGGTAAGCAGCCAAACTGCCATTACCCACCAAAGTTGGTCGAATACCACGGGCTGGAACAGGTAACCGCTGGCGGCAAATGCGGGAGCAAATATCAGCGCCAGGCAAGCAAGCGCTATTGCAAACTTACGGCCGCCAAGCTCAACGGTTATTAAACCGGTAAACCAAACAATAAATCCGCTTGCAATAGTTGGGAAAATGCGCGCAGCAAAAACCGAGTCACCAAAAATAACGGAGCTAATTTTAGCCAGGATAGCTATAAACGGCGGTACTTCTTTATACCCCCAATCCAAATGATCCGCTAAAACCAGGTGTAAAAACTCATCACGGTGAAAACCAAAATGCGCTATCGCCAGCAGGTTTAACCCAAGTTTAATGGCAACAAATATCAAAATGAAAAAGGCGTAACTCGATCTCCGGTTTTGGTAGGGCATGTTTGATCCTTAGGGTTTGCGATAAAGGTAAAAATTAGTTTAGAGATTAGAGACCGGAGATTAGAGATTAGAAAAAAAACTGATATCTCATCTCTAACCTCCAATCACTAACTTATATCCTCTTTATATTCGCTCCCAAAGCAATCAGGCGCTTATCTATATTCTGATAACCGCGCTCTATCTGCTCAATATTGTAGATGGTTGATTTGCCTTTGGCCGATAGCGCTGCAATCAGCAGTGATACCCCTGCACGTATATCGGGAGATGTCATGGAGATACCGCGCAGCTGCACCTGCTTGTCAAGGCCGATAACGGTAGCGCGATGCGGGTCGCAAAGAATTATCTGGGCACCCATATCAAGCAGTTTATCAACAAAAAACAGGCGGCTTTCAAACATTTTCTGGTGTATCAGTACCGAACCCTTTGCCTGTATGGCAACTACCAGGCAAATACTTAGCAAGTCGGGCGTAAAGCCCGGCCATGGTGCATCGGCGATAGTCATAATAGAACCGTCGATAAACGTCTCAATTTCGTAATGCTTTTGTGCAGGGATGTAAATATCATCGCCCCTCAATTCCATTTTTATACCCAGGCGCCTGAACACATCGGGTATCATCCCTAGTTCCTGGTAATGCACATCCTTAATGGTAATTTCCGATTCTGTCATGGCAGCAAGGCCGATGAACGAACCGATCTCGATCATATCCGGCAGTAAACGGTGTTCTGTCCCGCCAAGTTCAGTAACACCCTCAATTGTTAACAGGTTTGAGCCTATGCCACTTATTTTGGCCCCCATGCGGTTAAGCATTTTGCAAAGCTGCTGCAGGTAAGGCTCGCAGGCGGCATTGTAAAGGGTGGTGGTACCTTTTGCAAGCACCGCTGCCATCACAATGTTAGCTGTACCGGTTACCGAAGCTTCGTCGAGCAATATGTAAGTGCCTTTTAAGTTCGATGCGTCTACATTAAAAAAGCCGTTTGACGGGTCGTAATTGAATTGTGCGCCAAGCTTTTCAAAACCAAGAAAGTGAGTATCCAGACGTCTGCGGCCAATTTTATCGCCGCCCGGCTTAGGTATCGATGCCTTGCCGAAACGAGCCAGCAGCGGGCCAACAATCATAATAGAGCCACGCAAACCGCCACCCTTTTCTTTAAACGCATCCGACAGGAAAAAATCCAGGTCGATATTTTTTGCTTCAAAGCTGTAGGTATCAGGCGCCAGTTTTTCAACTATTACGCCCATGTCGCCCAGCAATTCAATCAGTTTATTTACATCCTTAATGTCAGGTATGTTGCTGATGGTTATTTTCTCCGCCGTTAACAACACGGCCGAAAGAATTTGCAAAGCCTCGTTTTTAGCACCCTGCGGTATTATTTCGCCCTTTAACGGCGTTCCGCCAATTATTTCAAATGCGTTAGTCATAGTCAGTCGATAGTTCATGGATCATGGTTCATGGCTTACAGTTGGAGCACAGACGGCTATGAACTATCAACCATGAACTATGAACAAGTTAATACTTTTTAGCCCCCCCGTTGTTACGGTTGCGGTTTTGGTTGTTATTATTGTTACGCGGGTTGTTGTTATTGTTGTTAGTACGACCGCGGTTATTCTGGTTGTTATTATTGGTGCGGCCGCGATTATTCTGGTTGTTGTTACTGTGTGTATTGGCACGGTATTCAACTTTGTTCAGGTTAACATTTTCTTCCAGTTTAAGTGTGCCGCCCGACAGCATATAAAGATCGTTCAATATCATTTCGTCGGTTACCGAATCTTTGTTCCATTGCACATAGGCCATTTTCATAAAATTGGCAACAGCCTGCACCATGTGGCGTTTACGATCAGGATCGTCAATACTTTTGGCCTTTTCAATCATCAACTCGATTGTTTTGCCATAGTGCTTGTATCTTATACGCTGGTGCGGATATTTTAATGGCTCTGGCTTTAAATGGATGGCTTCCATCGACGGCTTTGGGTAAGGTGAGTCAACATCAATCTGGAAATCAGAAATAATGTGCAGGTGATCCCACAGTTTGTGTTTAAAATCGGCGACATCGCGCAGGTGCGGGTTTAAAAAACCCATCAGGTCAATCACAACCTGTGCATAACGGTTACGTTCTTCTTTAGTAGGCAGCGCAACAATATATTTTACCATATTTTGTACGTTGCGGCCATACTCAGACAGGATTAATTTATTCCTGGTTGAGTTATAATCAAATTCTTGGGGCATAGTTTTATAAGCCTGTTAGTTAATATTTTATGAAGATTTTTAAAATTAGCGCAGACATTTTTCCCGGTAAGGGTGGGAATTAGAGGCTAAAGTTGAATTTAGTACGAAGTAGTAACGCAAATATAAAGCATTTTGTGTGGAACTGCAAAATATTAAGCTCTCAGACTTTCCAGACTGCCAACTGCCAACTTAAAACTGCTAACTGATTACAAGTTTCTCCCCCGCAAACTTAATTTTCCCTGCATCCAATAATTGCCTTACCGTATCTATCCGCTCTTTTTCGGTGCCGATGGTGGCTGTGGTTACCAGCGTGGCAATATCGTGCGATGAGGTACTTAACAACTCTATCAGTTCGTTTGTAATGTCATCAAATATTTCGGCAGCGCTGGTTTGGCGTTTTTCTTCCAGGCAAACATCACAAACACCACATTTATCTGCATTGCGCTCGTCAAAATAATTAAGCAGCATTTGGCTGCGGCATCTTTTCGTTTCGGCGTAAGCAAAAACGCCCTCCATTTTTTTACGGTAGGTCGCCTTACGATCGTCAATCAATTTTTTGTTGATGTATAGCGATTCGTTATGCTGGCGGGGTTTCAGCCAGGTAACCTGCGGCTTATCGGTTTGTTGTTTGTAACTTAAAATATGGTATTCGTCAAGTTGCTTCAGCCCCTCGATAACCTGCTGCGCGCTCATCTGGCTGCGCCGTGCAAGGTCAAATTCGCGGATATTTACAAAATTGTCAAACGCCCCGCCGTATGAGCGCAGTATCGTTTTAACAAAAGGGTCCCACCCCGGGTTTTGTATCTGGAAGTTATACAACTCCTCGTTCCCAACCTCAAACCGAAACCGCGAGGGCAAAAACACACTCTCGTTAAACGACAGGTAATCATCCTGCTCCAAAAACTTCAGGGCATTCAGCGTCTTTATAGGCTCTAATTTAAACCGGCTGCAAAAATCGCCCAGGTCAAGATCCATGCTGGTCCCCTCGCCTGCCTCATAGGCTAAGCTGTAGTAGTTGGCTAAATAGTGGTAAACCTGCTTTACTTCAGCAACAGTTGGAAAACTTAATTCAAACTTTTTCTCCTGTCTCAGCCTGTCGGCATAATTATATAACAATACGCCGTAGGCTTTATGCTCATCTCGCCCTGCCCTGCCGGCTTCCTGGTAATAGGCTTCCAGGCTGTCGGGCATATCTTTATGTATTACAAAGCGCACATCCGGTTTATCAATCCCCATTCCGAAGGCGTTGGTAGCTACAATTATTCGCGTCTTATTGGTCTTCCAGCTTTCCTGTTTTCTCGACCGTACGGCTGCCTCAAGGCCCGCATGGTAATAATCGGCCTTAATGCCGTTAGTGGAATAAAATTTGGCTATTTCGGCGGTTTCCTTGCGGGTACGAACGTAAACAATCCCGCTGCCCTTAACGCCTTTCGCCACATCAATCAGCTTACGCAATTTATCCTCTGTGTTTTGAACCACGTAGCTGATATTTTTCCGCTCGAAGCTTTTTTGAAAAACCACCGCGTTTTTAAACTGTAGCTTTTGTTGAATATCCTCGCGCACTTCGGCGGTAGCGGTTGCTGTTAATGCCAGCACCGGCACATCCGGGTGCAATTCCCTCAAATCAGCAATGTGCAGGTACGGCGGGCGGAAATCATATCCCCATTGCGAAATACAATGCGCCTCGTCAACCGCAATCAGGTTCACATTCATGTACTTGATGCGCTCGCGGGCCAGGTCAGACAATAATCGCTCTGGCGACAAGTATAAAAACTTCACCCCACCATAAATACAGCTATCAAGCGCCATATCAATTTCGCGCTTGCTCATGCCCGAAACGATCGACACCGCTTCAATTCCCTTGGCCCGCAAATTTTCCACCTGGTCCTTCATCAACGCGATCAGGGGCGATACGACGATACAAATACCTTCTTTCGCCAAAGCCGGCACCTGGAAACAAACCGATTTGCCCCCGCCGGTTGGCAATAACGCCAGCGTATCATGACCCAATAAAACAGATTTGATAATCTCCTCCTGCATCGGGCGGAAAGTATCGTGGTTCCAGTACTGTTTTAATATTTCCTGTAATGTCATGCTTTGATTCGGATATCGGATGTTCGATTTCGGATTGTAGAACCGAATTATTCGAAGTTGGTAAAGATAAACTAAGATTCATAGGATGAAAAGATTTTAAGATTCTTGTTTTTAAGTATTGTCTGCCTGGATCCTATAATCCTCAAATCCTATAAATCTTAGTTTAATCTTGGTGTAAATCGTGTAAATTCGCGGCGGTAAAACCCGCATAATGAAAGCTATCTATACTACTCTCCTGTTTTCTATAGTTTCAATCAATTTATTCGCCCAAAAATGGAACATCGAATCCGTCCAGGGCGCCCCGCAAAAAAAAGTAACCATAACCACCGACGAAGGCACCTGGATGAACCTCGACGTTAGCCCCGACGGCAAAACCATCGTTTTTGATTTGCTCGGCGATATTTACAGCATACCTATTGCTGGCGGCAAAGCAACCCTGTTGGCGGGCGGCAAAGCATGGGAGGTGCAGCCACGATTTAGCCCGGACGGAAAAAGCATATCCTACACCAGCGACAAGGAAGGCGCAGATAACATCTGGATAATGAACGCCGATGGCAGTGGCAAGCATTCCATCACCAAAGAAAACTTCAGGTTGCTGAATAATGCATCGTGGTCGCCCGATGGACAATATTTGGTTGCCCGCAAACATTTCACCGGCTTCCGCTCGTTAGGTGCGGGCGAAATGTGGCTTTACCACAAAACCGGCGGCGAAGGTATTCAGCTAACCAAACGTAAAAATGACCAGCAGGACGCAGGCGAACCAATAATTTCGCCCGACGGCAAGTATGTTTACTGGAGCGAAGATGTTACGCCCGGGCCATCATTTCAATATAATAAAGACCCTTATCAGGGCATTTACGCCATACAACGCCTGAACCGCCAAACCGGCGACATAGAAACCGTTACGGGCGGTTCCGGTGGCGCATGTCGTCCGCAAATATCTCCTGACGGAAAGCTACTGGCTTTTGTTAAGCGCGTGCGGTTAAAATCAGTATTATTTATTCACAACCTGGCCACCGGCGAAGAATGGCCTGTATACGATGGCTTATCGCACGACCAGCAGGAAACCTGGGCTATTTTTGGCGTGTACCCTAATTTTAACTGGACGCCGGATAATAACAGCCTTATTTTTTATGCGAAAGGTAAGATCTGGAATTTGGATATAACATCGCTTAATGCAACCCAAATACCGTTCGAAGTAACCTCAACGCAATCAATTACCGACGCCCTTCATTTTCAGCAGAAAGTTTTCCAGGACGATTTTACGGTGAAAATGATCAGGCAGCTGACAACATCGCCGGATGGTAAAGTTGTTGCCTTTAATGCTGCCGGGTATATTTATATAAAAGCCCTCCCCGACGGCATACCAACCCGAATTACCGCCACTCCCGATTTTGAATACGAGCCTGCCTTTAGTCCGGATGGTAAATCATTAGTTTATATTGACTGGACAGACGAGCTAAAAGCATCCATCAATAAAATCGATCTTACCACCTGCCAGGTTACCAGGCTAACAGCGGAAAAAGGCTACTACTACTCGCCCAAATTTTCAAACAAAGGCGATAAGATAGTTTTCAGGAAAGGCGAAGGTAATGGTACGTCCGGTTATGCGTTCGGCAAAAATCCGGGCATTTACACCATCCCGGCAAATGGTGGCACGCCAAAAATGATAATCGACAATGGTATTCAGCCGCAATACTCGGCTGATGACTCGAAATTATACTATCAAAGTTACGAGGGCGACAAAAAAGCCTATAAGGTGATGGACACCACCGGCGCCAACCAGCGGGTTTTGTATACCTCGAAATATGCAACGCAGTTTAACCCAAGTCCCGATGGCAAATGGGTGGCCTTTACTGAGCTTTTTAACTGTTACATCACCCCGATGATTTACACCGGCAGCCCGCAAGAGTTATCGGCCGGCAATAAAGCCCTCCCTTTGAGCAAGTTAACACGTGATGCGGGCACGTACCTGCATTGGAGCAAAGACAGCCAGAAGCTAATGTGGACGCTTGGCCCGAAATATTTCGTGCGTGACATAAGGAATGCATTCCCCTTTGTTGATGGCGGAACGGATAAAACCCCACCGGTTGATACAGTTGGTACAGAAATCGGCCTGAAGCTAAAAACCGATGTTCCCAACGGTGTTATCGTCTTTAAAAATGCCAGGATAATTACCATGAAGGGTGATGAGGTGATTGAAAACGGCACCATCATAGTTACCCGGAACAAAATAACCGCAATAGGCAAATCCGATGCAATTGCGGTACCTGATAGCGCGAAAGTCTACGATCTTGCAGGCAAAACCATTATGCCGGGTATCGTCGATGTACACGGCCACCTGGGTACCAGCCCCGATGGAATCTCTCCGCAGCAGGATTGGCGTTATTATGCCAACCTGGCTTTTGGTGTAACCACCGCCCACGACCCGTCGAGCAATACCGAAATGGTATTTAGCCAAAACGAAATGCTAAAGGCCGGCAACATGGTTGGTCCCAGGGTTTACTCAACAGGTACCATACTATATGGAGCCGATGGCGACTTTAAGGCTGTAATAAATAGTTTTGACGATGCACTCTCCAACATCCGTCGTTTAAAAGCGGTAGGGGCATTTTCGGTAAAAAGCTATAATCAGCCACGCCGTGAGCAGCGCCAGCAGATTATTGAAGCCGCCCGCCAGTTGCAAATGGAAGTTGTACCCGAAGGCGGCTCCACATTTTTTACCAATATGAGTATGATATTAGACGGGCATACCGGTATTGAGCACAACATACCGGTTTGGCCAATTTATAAAGACGTAAAAACCTTATGGAACGCCAGCAAAACGGCTTACACCCCTACTCTTATCGTTGCTTATGGCACCCAGTTCGGTGAAACGTTTTGGTACGACCGCACCGAAGTTTGGAAAAATGAGCATTTGCTGAATTTTACGCCACAATCAATTGTTGATGCACGGTCGCGGCGCAGGAGTACGTCGGAATATGGCGATTATGGCCACATCGAGGTATCCAAATACGTAAAACAAATTGCAGACGGCGGCACAAAGGTAAATCTGGGTGCACATGGCCAGTTACAGGGCCTGGGCGCTCATTGGGAGCTATGGATGCTGGCGCAAGGCGGTATGACGCCGCTGCAGGCCATCCGTTGTGCAACAATGAATGGCGCATCCTACCTTGGTATGGATAAAGAAATTGGTTCGCTGGAGTTAGGCAAGCTTGCCGATATGATTGTACTGGACGCCAACCCCCTTGTTGATATCAGGAACAGCGAAAGAATAAAATACGTAATGGTTAACGGCCGGTTGTACGATGCTAACTCGATGAACGAAATCGGCAACCGTGAAAAACCAAGACAACGTTTCTGGTGGCAGCTAAACCGGGGAGCGATATCTGATTTACCGATAGGTAATACGGAAACTTACCAGTTTACAGTCCAGGACGGGGATTAAACTAAGATTTATAGGATTAAAAGATTTTAGGATTACGAACCCAATCTTTTAATCCTATAAATCTCATAAATCTTAGTTTATCAGCCACTCATAAAACCCCGGAAAATCGCCGTTCCATTGCTTTTCGTTATGGCTGGCTCCTTTTACTATTACTATAGGCGAGTTGGCCTCGTTTGATATTTTACCGCGTATAATAGCCGCCATTTTTTTCATGTCGGCTACCATGGTGTCGCTTTCAGCATCGCCGCAAACAAAGTAAAAACGCGATTTTGATGTCAGTTTTTTTTGTTCAGCATATTTGTAAATGTCCGGCGCTATCCAGAATGCCGGCGAAAATACGCCGGCATTACCAAATACGCTGGGGTATTTTAATGCAGCGTACATTGAGATTAGTCCTCCCATTGAACTGCCCGCTATGGTGGTATTTGCCGCATCTGCTTTTGTCCGATAATTTTTATCAACGTAAGGCTTAAGCGTTTTCACCAAAAACTCAACATAATCACTGCCCCTGCCCTTCCCGTATTTCGAATCATAAGGGTCATATTCGGTTATGCGGTATTCTCCACCGTGGTCAATACCTACAACTATGCACTCTTTTTGGCCGGCAAGCTTATCTAAAATCTCATCAATACCCCACTCGCCATAGCCAGAGGTTGAAGCGTCAAACAAGTTTTGCCCGTCGTGCATATAAATAACGGGGAATTTCTTTTTGGTTGATCGATAATCTGCCGGCAGGTAAATCCAAACCCTGCGCTCGCGGCCAAGTTGTGGTATTTCAAATTTCTCGCTTATAATGTGCACCTGCGCGCTGGCGGTATGGGCTTGCGGTGTTGCAGCAAAATAGTCCTGCCAGTTTTCAATATCCACAACTATGGTGGTATCGTTTACAATTCTAACAGTACGGTTATCGGTAGGCTTACCATCTTTTGTGCACTCTACTGTTTTCCAGTCGCCGCGCGTTACTTTAAAGTGGTAAAGCCCCCTCGGCATGTTCTTAACAATGGCGTATGCCCCATGCCCGTCGGCCCCCATTTCCCAGTCCCTATTTCCTTGGTTCCAGCCGTTAAAATCGCCTGCCAAAAAAAGGTGTTCAGAGGCAGCTTTTAAAGGTGCTAAAATGCCTGTTTTAAAGGTTACTTTTTGCTGCCCAAACAACAAAAAACTTTGGCCAAAAAGCAAAAACGCGCAGAAAATATTTTTTTTCATCGGTAATAAGTGTATGGTTAACAGTTAATTTCCGGGAACGTTCCCGGAAATAGGTTACATATTAGTAAAATTGCCAATTGTGTAATTTTGACACTTTATAAAATTAAAAACTTTGTTTCTCTCAAAATTATGCGTAAAAATTGAAAATTTCTTAAAATAAATAGTATCGTTTTAATGTTTCTTTAAAGTTAAATTCGCTTGAATTAAGGTCATTAAAATTATCTTTTATATAATATTTGCTTTTATTACTTCTAAGTGTAAATTAGGCACATGCTGGTTCAGCAAAAATAACAAACCAATTGTACGCGGCATATTAATGCCCTTTTTTAATTTAAAAACTATTAAGTATATGAGAAAAAATTACTCAAAAAAGTATGTCCTCTTGTGCGCGTTCCTGATGATGTCAGTTATGGCATTTGCGCAATCTGGCGGCATAAAAGGTAAGGTGATTGATGAAACCAATCTTCCCTTGCCAGGATCGTCCGTTAGTATTGACGGAACCACCATGGGTGCCACCACCGATGGTGCAGGTAACTATACCATTACCGGGTTAAAACCAGGTAACTATACCGTTACCGCAAAGTTTTTAGGCTATACTGCATTTCAAAAAACCGTAACAGTAGGCAACTCCGTAGTTACAGTTGATTTCGCTTTAAAACCGCAAAACACCAATTTGAACGAAGTAGTGGTTATCGGATACGGTAGTGCAAAAAGCAAGGACCTTACAGGATCAATTGCCACAGTTACGGCAAAAGATTTCAATACAGGGTCTGTTACCACTCCTGAGCAATTAATACAAGGTAAAGTTGCCGGTGTTTCTATTATATCAAACAGTGGTGCTCCGGGCGCAGGCAGCACAATCCGCATACGTGGCGGTGCTTCGGTTAACGGCAGCAACGACCCTTTGATTGTAATTGACGGCGTTCCGCTAAGTAACGATGGTATTGCAGGTGCGGCTAACCCGCTTGATTTGATCAACCCTAATGATATCGAAAGCTTTTCGATATTGAAAGACGCATCATCTGCTGCTATTTATGGTAACAGGGCATCAAACGGTGTAATATTAATTACCACCAAAAAGGGCCAGGCAGGTAAGCCAATTGTCAACTTTAGCTCCTTATTTTCTGTTTCAAAGTTAACAAAAGAGGCTCCTGTACTTAACCCGGATCAATTTCGCGCTTACATCAAAGCAAATGACAATACTGCCGACAAAAGGTATGTTAATTTGTTAGGTACCGCCAATACCGACTGGCAAAAAGAAATTTACCGTACGGCAATAGGTTCTGATAATAACTTAAGCTTAGCAGGTACTACAGGTAAATTACCTTACCGCGTTTCTGTTGGCTACAGCGACCAGGACGGTATACTAAAAACAACATCATTAAAAAGAACTACAGCAGCTATAAACCTTAGCCCAAGCTTGTTTACCGATCACTTGAAAATCAACTTCAATTTCAAGGGTGCGCAGGTAAAACAAAGGTTTGCTAACGAAGGTGGCATTATAGGTAGCGCTGTAAATTTTAATCCGACTGTTCCGGTACGTTCTGATGATAGCAAATTTTCACGTTATGGCGGTTATTTCCAGCCGCTTGATCCGGACCCAACCAGCGCGAGCGGACTTAAAGCCTTAGCTCCGCTTAACCCCGTTGGCTTATTAGAGCAAAACGATAACGAAAGCAAAGTTTACAGGGCAATTACCAGCCTTGCTTTGGATTATAAATTCCATTTCTTTCCTGATTTGCATGCTAACGTTAACGTATCCTACGACGGCTCCAGAGGTACAGGTTTTGATAAAATACCTGGCGACGCGGCCTCAAATTATTACAGCTACAAAGACCCTGCTACAGGCAAGTACTATAGCGGTAACGACAGCCAGTACAAACAAGTTACAGGAAATAGCTTGTTCGAAGGTTTCTTTAGTTATTTTAAAGATATTAAAAGCATAAAGAGCCATTTCGATGCGGTTGCAGGTTACTCATTCCAGGATTTTAAGAAAACTGACTACGTAAACTTCTATTCGCTGCCGAACAGCAGTTTCTTCTACAGCAGCAAATTTGCCGATGGCACAGTGAATCCTAACTCAGCTTCAAACTATCCGTCCTATACTAACGAATCGCAGCTTACATCGTTATACGGCAGGTTAAACTATAACTATGACCAGAAATACTATTTAACTGCCAGTTTCCGTAGTGATGTTTCAACTAAATTTGCTCCGGGCATTCGTACTGGTAACTTCCCTTCCGTTGCTTTGGCCTGGAAAATTAATAACGAAGATTTCCTGAAGAATAACCAAACGCTTTCAACCCTTAAATTACGCCTTGAATATGGTGTAACCGGTAACCAGGAAGGTATTGGCGACTATGAGTACCTGTCGCAATACAGCTTAAGTAACAGCACTGCACAATACCAGTTTGGTAACCAGTTTTACCAGTTATACCGCCCGGGTGCTTATTTCCCCGGCCGTACCTGGGAACAAACTTCAACAACCAACGCTGGTTTTGATTTTGGTTTCCTTAACGACCGCATAACAGGCTCTGTAGATTACTACTACAGGAAGACCAAAAATTTATTGGTGGTTATCGGGCAACCTGCGGGCACAAACTTCGGTAATACCATTATTGGTAACGTAGGCGATATGACAGACGAAGGCGTTGAATTCTCTATTAATGATAAGATCATTAACAGCCAGAATATTGGCTGGACCGTAGGTTTTAACGTAACTTATAACAAAAACAAAATCACCAACCTTACAACAATAGCTAATCCAAACTATCCGGGTATACAAGTTGGTGGCGTTTCGGGTGGTACAGGTAACTTCATACAAATTGACCAGCCAGGCTATACAAGAAATACTTTCTTTGACTATCAACAGGTGTATGGCGCAAACGGTAAACCAATTGACGGTGTGTTTGTTGACCAAAACGGCGATGGCATCATAAACGATAAAGACCGTTTACATGATCACAGCCCCGACCCTAAAGCATTTTTTGGCTTGAACTCTGATTTCAGGTACCAAAAGTGGAACATAGGTTTTGTTGCACGTGCAAGCCTTGGCAACTATGTATACAACAACGTAGCATCAAGCACAGGCGTACAGCGTAACTTTATAAACCCGTTAACCATTATAAACAACGGTTCGAGCGATGTATTAAACAGCGGTCTAACAGGTAACTCTGCCCAGGACGTATTATCAGATTACTGGATTCAAAATGCCTCTTTCTTCAGGATGGATAACATACATATAGGTTACAATTTCGGCAAGTTGTTTAGCGGCGCCGGTGACCTGAGGATTAGCGGAAACGTTCAAAACGTATTTATCATTACAAAATACAAAGGCGTTGACCCTGAAGTATCAAGCGGTTTGGATAATAATTTTTATCCAAGGCCAAGGATATATTCATTGGGCTTAAACCTGGCATTGAAATAATTTGAGATTGATAATTGTAAACGACATTAATATGAAAAGAAATTCACTAAAGATTTTATTAACTGCGGGCCTGATTGCCAGCAGCTTAATATCGTGCAACAAAAACAAAATTCTTGCACCAAATTACCAGGTAACATCCGAGACGGTGTATAGCACTGCGGCCGGGTACAAACAATCACTGGCAAAGGTTTATGGCAGCTTTGCGCTAACCGGAAATTCCGGGCCGGCAGGTTCTGGTGACATTCAGGGTATTGACGAAGGTACTTCTGACTTTTTCCGCCTGCTATGGTATGCCCAGGAGCTGCCTACAGACGAAGCCGTAATTGGTTGGGGTGACCCAGGTGTTCCGGATTTCCACAACATGAACTGGTCATCAGGCAACGTAATCCTTACCGGTTTATACTACCGCTCAATGTACCAGATTACTTTGGCAAATGATTTTATCCGCCAGTCGACTGACGCGGAGATTTCGAAACGGGGTTTTACAGGTGCTGATGCTGATAACATCCGCCATTTCGCAGCCGAGGCACGTTTTTTACGCGCTTACCAGTACTCTGTGTTGATGGATTTGTTTGCAAACCCTCCGTTTGTAACCGATGCTAATGCTGTAGGTTCAATATTGCCTCCGCAAACAGACCGTAAAACATTATTTACTTACATTGAAAGTGAACTGAAAGCAATTGACCCCTTGTTAGTTGACCCTAAGGCAAACGAATATGGCCGTGCCGATAAAGCTGCTGCTTGGTCACTCCTGGCCCGTATCTACTTAAATGCCGGCGTTTACACAGGCAGCCCACGGTATGCAGATGCTATTACTTATTCGAAAAAAGTGATAGGCGCAGGCTATACACTTATCAATAACTATGATAACCTGATGACTGCCGATAACAACAATAATACTTCTGAGTTTATCTTCACTATTAACTACAATGGTGCGAAAACTCAGGGTTACGGTGGTACAACCTTCATGACGCATGCTTCTGTTGGCGGCTCGATGCCAGCTTCAAGCTTTGGTATAGGTGGTGGCTGGGGCGGTATCCGTACAACAAGCGCTTTAGTTGCCTTGTTCCCGGCTAATACTACAACCTCGTTCCCGAACAACGGCAATCCTGATACCAGGGCAGAATTCTGGACACAAGGACAAACACTTGCTATAAACGACATCACCTCATTTACAGATGGTTATTCGGTTACCAAATTCAGGAACTTAAATGCTAACGGTACCGATGCAAGCAGTAAGGATTTTTCGGACGTGGATATGCCGATCTTCCGTTTGGCTGAACAGTACCTTATTTTTGCCGAAGCAGCAGTTAAAAGTGGCAGCGCTGCTGATCTTCCAACTGCTTTAACCTACGTTAATAACCTGCGCCAGCGTGCTTATGGCAATACCAACGGTAATATCACCAGCGGGCAGCTAACAGCCAACTTTATTTTAGACGAGCGTGCCCGTGAGCTTTTCTGGGAAGGTTTCAGGCGTTCGGACTTAATACGTTACGGCTTGTTTACAACTGCTACTTATGTGTGGCCGTTTAAAGGTGGCGTAAAAAATGGTGCAAGCGTTGGCGATTTCCGCAACTTGTACCCAATACCCGACCAGGACAGGGCAGTTAACCCTAACCTGAAACAAAACGCTGGTTACTAATTATTAAAACAATTTAAAACATATAGTTCAGCCCTCTTTATCAATAAGTGAGTTAAATTAAAAAACATTAAAAATGAAAACAGTTTTAACAAAATTCCTTGCCTTCAGCAGTATAGCCCTGCTGATGCTGGCATCCTGTAAAAAGGATGGCGTCAAGGTAACGGCTACATCCGGCAAACCCGGCGCATTAACTGCTTCGGCAACAACAATTGTATTAACCAGTGCTACCGCTGGTGATAACGCAGTTTCTTTTAGCTATACACCAACCGACTATGGCTTCAAATCTGCGGTTACTTATACCTTACAGATAGCTTTAAAAGGCGCTAATTTTGCAAACAGTAAAGATATTGGTTTAACAGCTAAATCAAAAGCGTACACTGGTGCCGATTTAAATACCATGTTACTTTCCATGGGCCTTATTGCCGGTAACCCTGCACAGTTGGAAACCCGCATTAAATCTGAACTGGCAACAAATGTTCAAACCACTTATTCAAATATTTTGACGTTAACCGTTACGCCGTATTTTGATATCCCTTTTTATGCATCATTGTATGTACCGGGAGCTTACCAGGGATGGTCGCCTGCTACAGCTATGCGTATTTCATCGCCAAGCGATAACAAACTGTACGAAGGCTATGTAAACTATACAGATGCCGGTTCACTGGAATTTAAATATACCAGCGACCCTGACTGGAACCACACCAACTATGGTGATGCGGGCAGCGGAAAATTGAGCACAAGCGGTGGTAACTTATCAGTTCCATCAACTGGCTATTACTTATTAAAAGCAGATTTAACTGGCAGTACATGGTCGGTAACTAAAACCCAATGGGGTATAATAGGCGATGCTACACCAGGCGGCTGGGGTGCAAGTACTGCACTTACTTTTGATTCAGCAACCCAAACCTGGGGCGGCACTATTCATTTAACTGCAGGTGGTTTCTGCAAATTCAGGGCCAACGATGCCTGGGACATTAACCTTGGCGACAACAAGCCTGCCAACGGTATTTTAAAATACGGTGGCGAAAATATTCCGGTTACTGTAACCGGCGACTATAAGGTGACGCTTGATTTAACTCATCCTGCGTTTTACTTCTATAGCCTGATAAAACAATAACAGAGTTGATTGGATTGATTGAAAGGCCCGTTTGGTTAATAACCAGCGGGCTTTTTTAATCTTTATGATTTCACCGATTGCAAGATGATTACGCTGATTAGTAACGAGCGGTATAATCATTTTTATTAATTAGCTTAATCCCAATAGAAAAAGGTCCGCAATTCAATAAATGAACTGCGGACCTTATGTTATTATAGTCAGGCTAAAGCCCTCTTACTATGAACCACCAACTATGAACTCATTCTACCAAGAACGGTTCTTTATATCAACATATTCCTTATTAACCGCACCTACGTAGATCTGGCGCGGGCGGCCGATTGGCTCCTTGTTTTCTTTCATTTCTTTCCACTGTGCAATCCAGCCTGGCAAACGGCCAAGGGCAAACAGTACAGTAAACATATCGGTTGGGAAGCCAAGTGCACGGTAGATAATACCTGAATAAAAATCAACGTTAGGATAAAGCTTGCGCTCAACAAAATATGGATCTTTCAGGGCTACTTCCTCAAGCTTTTTAGCTATTTCCAGCACTTCATCATCAATACCGAGTTTCTCTAAAATATCGTCGCAGGCTTTTTTGATAATTTTAGCGCGAGGGTCGAAGTTTTTGTAAACACGGTGCCCAAATCCCATTAAACGGAAAGGATCGTTTTTATCTTTTGCTTTGGCAATCCATTTATCGGTATCTCCCCCATCCTCTTTTATCTTCTCCAGCATTTCAATTACGGCCTGGTTTGCACCACCATGCAGTGGTCCCCACAATGCAGAAATACCGGCTGAAACAGATGCATAGATATTTGATTCGGACGAACCTACTATACGTACAGTGGAAGTAGAACAATTTTGTTCGTGGTCGGCGTGTAATATCAGCAAGGTGTTCATTGCGCTTACAATTACCGGGTCAATCTCAATTTGCTCGGTACGCTGGCCAAAGGTCATGTACAGGAAATTGGTTACATAATCGTATTTGTTTTGAGGATAAATAAGCGGGTGGCCCAAAGACTTTTTGTATATCCACGAAACTACAGTCGCCATTTTGGCCAGCATCTTGATAATGCTCAAGTGCAGTTCCTGCTCGGTCTGTACCGATTTCAACGACTCCGGGTAAAATGCCGATAGCGCACATACAAGCGAAGACAGTTGCCCCATTGGGTGTGCTTTTGACGGGAAACCATCAAAAAACTTCTTCATATCCTCATGTACCAGCGTGTGGCGGCTTATTTCGTACTGAAAGTTGGCCAATTCCTTTTCCGTCGGCAATTCGCCGTGGATAAGCAGGTAGGCAACCTCAATAAAACTCGATTTTTCGGCAAGCTCTTCTATGGGGTAACCGCGGTATTTGAGTATGCCTTTTTCACCGTCTAAAAAAGTAATAGCGCTTTTTGTTGCGCCTGTGTTTTTGTAGCCGGTATCAAAAGTTACATACCCTGATTGGTCTCTTAATTTCGAAATATCAATTGCTTTTTCGCCTTCGGTGCCTTCTATTACCGGAAGCTCGTAAGTTGTATCGCCAATTTTTAATTGCGCAGTAGCCGACATAGGAAAATATTTATTTGCAACAAATGTAACGAAATCTGCGTATTAATAGCCCTTAAGATAGTTCACAATTGTAAAATTTTCATGCCTGTATTACTTAAGTCTCAAAATTTGATAAACAATCCACTTATTCACAATTAAAAAAACTGGTTAGTATGTCTTTCAAAAGCAGGTTGCTGTTATTTGTTCAAAATGATAATACCATTTATCAGTTACTACTGATTGGATTGTTTATTGCCAGTCCTTCACTCCATTATTTGTGTTTCTACAATTCGTACGATCCACTATGGCTGCGCCTGGTTTGCAGCGGGTTATGCGCGGCGGCCCTGGCATTTTCGTTATACCGGGTTAGGCTTTTTGATACCGTAAGTCAGTACCTGACGATCATTTCATTTTTAACAATTAATAACGGCATATTACTCAGTAAAAATGGCTTCGAACATGTTTACCTGTTCAGCGCTATCACCATTTTTATCGCCCTCACCCTTTTTTGCAAAAAACGCTGGGAGTTCGTAGTCCTATGCTCGGCCAATATAGTTGCTACTATTATAGCTTACATTACCGCGCCTAAATTGTACATATCCGTTACTACGCTGGTGTTGCTGTTACTCACGTTTACCTGTATCGCCCATGTGTCATTCCTGGTAATGATGGCTTATAAGCTAAGATTTAAAAAGGCCCTTGCCCACGTTATCGACCTTAATAAAAGCCTTATAATTAACGACGAAGAGCTGCGTCAGAGCGGTAAAAAGCTTGATGCGCTTATCAACTCGCTAAACGATGTAATTTTTGAGTTTGATGAGGATAAAGTTTGCCTCAATACCTGGTTCAGGCGAATTGAAGGCCGGGTGATTAACCCCGAAACCTGCGTAGGAAAAAGACTGAGCGAGGTTTTGGGTTATGAAAAGGCAAAGAAATTTGACGATGCTTTAGATTATGTTATAAAAACCCATGAGCCAACCTCCGTCACTTATCAAAGCGATTTCGGCACAGGGCAATGGCTGGTTGCCAAAGTAAGCCCTGTTTTTGACAGGACCGGAAAATACACTTCGCGCATATCTGCTTCTGTAAGTGACATATCGGAACAAAAAAAGTATGCCGATGCTTTAAAGGAGAATGAAAACCTGTTGCTCGAGGCACAATCAATAGCCAAAATTGGCAACTGGTATTTCGATGTGGCAACACGCGAAACCCATTTGTCTGAAAGCCTCTACAGCATACTTGAAGTTAAGGGTGTACCAGAAGGAATAGAGAAATTTGATTATTACCTGAGCTTGATCCATCCTGATGACCGCGAAACTGCATATGCTTATTTTACAAACATACAGGATATTGGCAAAGGAGAATTCGAGCACAAAATTATCACGCCTCGTGGTAAACTGAAGTACATAAAGGTATTAAAAGGCGAACTGATAAAAAACAGTGATGGCAGTTTAAAACGTATTATTGGCATTTTGCAGGATATTACCGAAACCCGCCTGTCTGAAAAACGGATTAAGGTAAGCCAGGCCGAATTGGTTGAGGCGCAAATAATTGCCAAAATAGGAAACTGGAACTGGGACATTATTTTAAACAAACTTACCTGGAGCGAAGAGATAAACAACATTTTCGAACTCAAACCGGGCGCGGTTAACGAAAACAGCATCGTAAAGATGTTGGTAAAATATGCCCATCCTAATGACAGGCATATTCTTAAACAGCATTTAAAAGATATTTCGAACATCACCAACACATCGTACGAGTACAGGATAGTTACGCCAAACGGCAATGTGAAATACCTGAGCATTATCGTTGGGAAACTGCTAAGGCGCGATGACGGCTCCGTACGCAAAGTTATTGGCACCATCCAGGATATAACAGACAGAAAACAGGCGGAGATAGATTACCAGCGCACCGAAAATAAATATAAACTGGTACTGGAGACCATTAACCTCCCCGCCGTATCGATAGATAAAAAAGGCATCCTGATTTTTTGCAACAAGCAGATGGCTCATATCCTCGGTTACGACCAAAATGAAATACTAGGGTTAAACTGGCTTGAAAAATTTGTACCGGAAAACCAAAGAGAAACATTGGCCGAATCATTCAGAAATAACAAGTTTGATGCGCAATTTATAAATTCGGTACTGTGCCGCAACGGCGAGGAGCGCATTATCAGCTGGCAGAACACGGTTAGCTATGATGAAAACGGTAAAATAAAAGAAATTACAGGCATTGGCGAAGATATTACCGACCGCCAGAAAGCTACCCAGGCGCTCATCTCGGCCAAAGAGCAGGCCGAAAAATCGTCGCACTTTAAATCGGAATTCCTTTCGATAATGAGCCACGAAATACGGACGCCTATGAATGCAGTAATAGGCACTACCAACCTATTGCTTAGCGAAAACCCGCTGCCTGAGCAACTTGAATACTTAAATATTTTAAAATTCTCCGGCGAGAACCTGCTGGCCATAATTAACGACATTTTAGACTATAACAAAATTGAAGCCGGCAAACTTGAACTGAATGTGCAGCCATTTAGTGTTATAAACCTCGCTCAAAAAATAAAACAATCGTTTTATGCAAGGGCAGCCGAAAAAGATCTTGAAATTGAACTTGGGGTTGACTCAGGCATCCCGGAATATTTAATAGGCGACCAGGTAAGACTTGGGCAGGTAATTAATAACCTGTTAAGCAACGCCATTAAATTCACACACGAGGGCAAAGTAAGCCTGTTGGTTAACAAACAAATGTGTGATGACAAACACATCACCATTAAATTCACTGTAGCTGATACGGGGATTGGTATTGCGCCTGAAAACCTGGCGCTGATATTCGACCCTTTTATGCAGGAATCGCAAAATCATGAAGTTGATTATGGTGGTACGGGGCTGGGGCTTGCTATTACCAAACGTTTAATTGAACTGCATAAAAGCAATATCTCAGTTTTAAGCGAGCCGGGAAAAGGCACTCAATTTGTTTTCGAAATTACATTTAGTATTGCCAGGCAGGTTCAAGCAGTCGACCTTTCAACGCCTGCTACAGCCAATACCGAACGCAACCTGCAGGGCATGCGGGTGCTTGTTGTTGACGATAACAAAATGAATTTGATGATAGCATCTAAGTTCCTTAAAAAATGGCAGGTGCAGGCGGAGGAAGCCATTAGTGGGAAACTGGCTGTCGAGATGGTAAACAACAATTACTACGACCTGATAATAATGGACCTGCAAATGCCCGGAATGGATGGGTTTGAAACTACACGCATAATTCGCCAAACAAATACCTCGACCCCTATCATCGCGCTTACCGCCGATGCGATGCCCGAAACCCATGCCAAGGCCCTCGCTGCAGGTATGTGTAATTATTTAACCAAACCGTTTGTGCCTGATACGCTATATGAAAAGATAGCAGGGCATTACGTGGCCATGGAAGCAGAGGGATGAGACTAGTCCGGAACTCCGAAGTCCGGAAAGTCGGTAAAGAAGCTGCAGCTGGTTGGAAATCGCAAAAATTCGAATAATAATAGTCAATTACTAAAATCCATATTTCGGACTTTACTGACTTTCCGGACTTTTCGGACTTAATTCGACCTTATCGCTTCAACAGGATCCAGCTTGGCCGCAAAATACGCAGGGATAATTCCCGAGAGCATCCCGATAATTATTGAATAAGATATGCCGCGGATAATGTTCTTAATATCGAGTACAATTTGCACGTCGGTACCGGCTTTTACCAACGCAGCTACCGCCAAAACCATCCCGAGCCCAAATAAGCCCCCCATCACGCATAAAACGATAGATTCAATTAAAAACTGAAGTAAAATAAAGTAATTTTTGGAGCCCAATGACTTTTGGATGCCTATAATATTGGTACGTTCCTTAACCGATACGAACATAATATTGGCAATGCCGAAGCCACCAACCAATATTGAAAACAAGCCGATAAAGCCGCCAACCTTGGTTAAAACATTAAACACTATATCCAATTGATTAGAAAGTATGGTGGTTTTATTTAGCGCAAAATTATCTTCATTATTAGGCCCTAAACGTCGGATAGAACGCATTAGTCCCCGCACCTCGCTTTCAACCTCCAAATCGCTTAAGCCATTTTTACCCCGCACAACTATTTGCGGGTTATAGCTTGCGTTTTGCACGTCAATCACGTTTTTGGCAAAATTCAAGGGTAACAAAATTTCCTTGTCGTCCGATATTCCTAAAATATCACTTCCCTCTTTTTTAAATACACCTATTACCGTAACGTTGCGGCCCATTATTTTAAGGGCTTTACCAACGGCTCCTCCGTCGGGAAAAAGATCGGCAGCAATATCATGCCCTATCACCGTAACCGGGCTGCCCGACCGCGATTCCATTTCGGTAAAATAGCGTCCGTCTTCAAAGTCAAAGTTCCAGGTTTTATCATGATCGTGCGATGTGGCATCAATTTGTGCACCCTCCACCGTATGGCTCTGGTATTTTACTATACGGTTGTCTATGCTGATTTCGTACGATACAGCAAGCGCAGTCTGACTGCGTTTTTGCAGTTCGTCAAACTCGCGCAATTTTGGTGTGGGGCGCTGCAGGTATTTCCACCAGGGCGAATCCTCGTTATTTACCCATGGCCATTTTTGTATATAAATACTGTTGCTGCCCAGCTTATTAACACTCTTTTGCAGGTTGTTTTTCAGGGTATCAACCGCCGAAAAAACAAAGATAATCAGGAATATGCCTATGGTAACGCCAACCAGCGACAAGAATGTACGAAGCTTATTTTGCCTCAAGGCATCATAAGCAAACAGAAAGCTTTCCCTAAAGAGTTTTAAAAATATCATTATTTTGTTTTTTGTGATTACACCAATTGCCGCGCAATTACACCGATTATTTACTCTGACTTAACCGGTAGCACCGAGTGATACCAGGGTTTGATGATTTTTAGACGACAGGCAATCATTTAAGTTACATTATTTCAAACTATTATTAACAATTATTTGTATTGATAAGCAATTGGTGTAATCAAATTTACATCCGTGAAATTCCAAATATATTTCGTACATTTGCGCCCTTGAAAATTCACATCTTTTAGCATGAAATTATCTCAATTTAAATTTAACTTGCCCGAATCATTAATTGCCCATACCCCGGCAGGCACGCGCGACGAAGCACGTTTAATGGTATTACACCGCGATTCAGGCAAAATTGAGCACAAAATATTTAAAGACGTACTGGATTATTTTGACGATAAGGATGTAATGATCCTTAACAACACCAAAGTATTCCCGGCACGCATGTACGGTAACAAAGAAAAAACCGGCGCTACTATTGAAGTTTTTTTACTGCGCGAGCTAAATAAAGAACTTCGCCTGTGGGATGTTTTAGTTGATCCTGCCCGTAAAATACGCGTTGGCAACAAACTGTATTTTGGCGATGATGATCTTTTAATTGCCGAGGTTGTTGATAATACCACCTCGCGCGGCCGTACCATCCGCTTTTTATTCGATGGTACCGACGAAGAATTCCGCAAGAATGTGGAAATATTAGGTGAAACTCCGCTGCCAAAATACATTAAACGTAAAGCTACCAGCGAGGATAAAGAGCGTTACCAAACCATTTTTGCAAAACACGAAGGCGCTGTTGCAGCCCCTACTGCCGGTTTGCACTTTAGCCGCGAACTAATGAAACGCCTTGAACTAAAAGGTGTTGAATTTGCCGAAGTTACCCTGCACGTTGGCCTTGGTACTTTCCGCCCGGTTGAGGTTGAAGATCTTACCAAGCACAAAATGGACTCGGAGCAGTTTATTATAGAAGAAAAACAGGCAAATATTGTAAACCGCGGCATCGAACGTAAAAAACAAATTTGTGCTGTTGGTACCACATCAATGCGTGCTATTGAGTCGGCTGTGTCGGCAAATAAAACGCTCAAGCCGGCAAACGACTGGACCAGTAAGTTTATTTTCCCACCGTATGATTTTAGCATTGCCAGTTCAATGATCACCAATTTCCATACGCCCGAATCAACTTTATTGATGATGGTTTGTGCTTTTGGCGGTTATGAAAACGTAATGAATGCCTACGAAGTGGCAGTTAAGGAAAAATATCGTTTTTACAGCTACGGCGATGCCATGCTGATAATTTAATTTCGAAATTCGATTTTCGATTCCGGATTTAAAAAACAAGGCTCCTTTAAAATTTAAAGGGGCTTTTTTATTTTTAATGCAGATTGATTTATAGCTTTGGATGACAATGACGGTAACCCCTAAGTTTTTTGCGATAATAGTTGCCGGCGGCACCGGCACCCGTATGCAGGCCACCGTGCCGAAGCAGTTTTTGCTGCTTGCAGGCAAACCGGTTTTAATGCACACCATCGAAGCTTTTCACTCTTCAGCAGCTAACCCCGCGATTATTTTAGTTCTGTCGGCCGACTATCATACCTATTGGAAAGAGCTATGCGCTGAATATCACTTTAAAGTACCGCATCAATTGATAACAGGCGGCGAAACACGGTTTCATTCAGTAAAAAATGGTCTTGATTTAATAACGGACACAGATGCTGTTATAACCGTGCACGACGCTGTAAGGCCGCTCATTAGCCGCACGATAATTGAAAACACGTATCAATATGCCGCAGAACATGGCAATGCCGTTACGGCCGTTAAAAGCAGGGATTCTGTAAGATTGATAGAAGTAAGTATATCGCGAAGTTTGGTGCGAGATGACGTCTACCTGGTGCAAACACCACAAACATTTCAGTCGGCACAAATAAAAAAGGCTTATGAGCAAGTCTTTGACTCAAAATTTACCGACGATGCGAGTGTAGTTGAAGAAACGGGCGTAAAAATTAATTTATTTGAAGGAAGCCACCAAAACATTAAGATAACCTTTCCGGAAGATATTGCCATTGCAGAAGCGATTTTGAAAAGCCGATAGACCATAGACCATGCTCGATAATGAAATCAAACTACGGTACCGGGTCTATCGACTCTTAGCTAACTTATGCTCTTCTAATAATTCCTAAAAGGACTGCAATAACAGCAATTACTAAAAGAATGTGGATCAGGCCGCCACCATAATTGTTGGCAAATCCCAGTATCCACAAGATTACCAGGACAACGGCGATTAAATAAAGAATACTTCTCATTTTTTGTAAAGTTTTAGTTGATAAATGTTACCGCTCATCAATACCAAAACCCATTCCAAAAAAGAGTAAAAATAAAAAAACCCTGTTTATCAGGGTTTTTTATGAGTTACAGGTGTTTTAGTACTCGTCTTCGTTAAAAAAGAAGTCATCTTTTGTAGGGTAATCAGGCCATATCTCTTCAATATTTTCGTACGGCTCACCATCATCCTCTAATGCCTGTAAGTTTTCAATAACCTCAACAGGTGCTCCGGAACGGATGGCGTAGTCAATCAATTCATCTTTTGTTGCAGGCCAGGGTGCATCTTCAAGGTGTGATGCCAGTTCTAGTGTCCAATACATATTCTATATAATTTATTTTATCGGTAAATTAACATTTTCGCAAAAGTATAATATTTTTTATTCGATTATCAATATTTTTTTTCATTTAGTTGCAGTTAATGGTTAATGGTTCGTAGTTCACAGTAAAAATGACATTTTAAACTTAATAAACCACTCTCTTAATCAACCACTCACCTACTCCCCCCTTGGCATCCATTTATTCTCTGGTATATTATTTTCATGGCCGACTTTGCGGGCAAGTGTAAATAAATAGTCACTCAGGCGATTTAGATAAATGGTCACCTTTTCATCAACAGGACTTTCTTTAGCAAGATGTACGGTAATTCGCTCAGCCCGGCGACATACGCAGCGCGCAATATGGCAATATGATATCGCGTTGCTGCCCCCCGGTAAAATAAAATGCCTTAATTCTGGCAGTTGTTCATTCATAGCGTCCATTTCCTTCTCAAGTAATTCAACGTCCGTCATATAAAGATCGGGTATCACCATCTTTGATTTTTCAGGATCAGCAGCAAGCGATGAGCCTATAGTAAACAACCTGTCCTGTATTTGTTTTAGCACTTGTTTATCGTGAACGGAAATATCCTGGTCGCTTATTAAACCAATATATGAGTTGAGTTCGTCAACAGTTCCGTAGCTTTCAATGCGGATATGATGTTTGGCAACACGCGTACCACCTATTAGTGAGGTAAGGCCTTTGTCGCCGGTTTTTGTATAAATCTTCATATGAAATTTTGAATTTCTAATGTTGGTTGCCGAATTTAGGATTTTGAATCGGGATGCCATCTCATTTCAATTTAAAATTTTTCCACGGCTTTTGGGGGAAACACTATTAGGTTTTAGGCGTTATATAAATTTTATTGTCAATTTTGGCAAAACTGGCGGGCCGATAGCCGCTACATTTTATAATTAAACCATACCATCGTGAAAAAGCCCCTGCTTATTATAATCACCTTTTTATTTGCCGCAACAATATTATCAAGCGTGAAATGCGCCGGACCGGCAGCGCCCCCCAAAGCTGTGGAGCAACCCAAACCTGCCTTAACCAGCTTTTTAAACGAAGCGCAGTTTAATGCCTTGTTCCCCATGCGTGATAAGTTTTACACCTATGCAGCATTTGCAAGGGCAGTAAAAGAAATGGGCAACATATCGGTAAAAATAACCCGGCGGGCGGTATCTGTTTACCAGATTGTGCGTACCGATAAGGCCACCGGCAAAGCTGATGTAGTGCGCCAGGATCCCGATTGGAATGAAGATTGGGCCAAAAAGAAACCAGATAGCAGCTATACCATTAACTACGGAAACTTCTGCGCCGAAAAAGACCTGCAAACCAACAAAAAAGAGCTGGCTGCCTTTTTTGCGAACATAGCGCATGAAACCCGCCACGGCGAAAATGGAACCTATACCGACGGGCTGATGTTTATCCACGAAAACAACACATCATTACCTTATATTTCGGAAAATGATGCCTACCCTGCGGTTGCGGGTAAAAAATACTACGGCCGCGGGCCTTTGCAAATCAGTTACAATGGCAACTACGGCTATGCATCTGACTGTATTTTCGGTGATAAAAAAATATTATTAAACAACCCCGAGCAGGTTGAAACTGATGCGGTGACCGCTTTTAAAACGGCTATTTATTTTTGGATGACACCGCAACCCGCCAGACCATCGGCACATGATGTAATGATTGGCAAATGGCAGCCAAATGCAGCCGATAAAGCTGCAAACCGCGTCCCTGGTTTTGGCATGACGATCAATATTATCAATGGCCCGATTGAATGCAATAAAGGCGAGAACATTTTCAGCATGAACGACCGAATCGCGTTTTACCAGCATTTTTTAAATAGTTTCGGAGTTGATGACACCAATTGCGCTTGCTCATGCGGGAAGATGAAGGCACTTTGAGTTTAGGCCGTTTCAAATAAAATGGAGCCAGCGAAATTCAGCTACGCGCGTCCTTTACAAAAAGCCCGATATGGCAAACTAAAATGCAGTTTGCCATACCGGGCTTTTTTGCTAAACATTTAGTTGTTCAGCTTAATCATATCCATGGTAAGTTTCTTTTCCTTTTTAAAATAGTTTACCTGCAACACATGGTTTGTGCTGGCTCTCATTAAACGCGAAAAAGTTGCTTTCTCGTTTTTAACAGGAATCTTGTCGACAGTTATTTTACCATCGTGGTATTTTATCTGTCCAAAATTTTCGGTTTTTTTCGCACCGGCGTCAAGCCTGTCATAATCAACAAAGCTAAAGGTTATATCGCCATTGTCATCGCTTTTAACGGTGTACATATAGTCCATCCAGCCAAATATGTCAGATACCGTGGCTAAAAGGTACGGCGTCAGAAAGCCTGTGTAAGATGGGAATACACCAGTGCTCCCTTTAGCTTTTGGTATTTCTTTGGCCTGCAACAGGTTGCCGTCCAAATCGTATTCCATAACTACCATATTTTCAAGTTGCAATTTAATAGGTCCGGCTTTACTGCTGAATAACGATAGCGCAGCCCCGCCCACGTCGACAACTTTTTTAAATTTTTCGGCTACTACAAGGTTGGTGTTTCTACGCGTGCGCACTATATCGTGTATGTACAGATAATAACCGTCTTTCAACTTATGGTCTTCTAGTGGTAAAAATTTACCTAAAGTCTCCTCAAATGTTTTAAAATTACTTTTAACCAGCTTGCCATTTTTATCAAATATCAGAAAAGCTATGCCATCCGGCGGGGAAGTAAGAGTTTTGGTCGACTTATAGTTCAGTCCAATCACTACAATATTTCCATTTTCAAAAATTGCGTTAATCGGTACTACATGGTTATCATCAATTTCTGTTGATACCTCAAACAGCTGGGCACCGTTTTTTGCACTGCTTGCCAATACGGTATGCTGTGTTTTGGTATTATACATACCTTTTTCAATACGGGTCACGGCTGTTAAAATCACTTCATCGTTCCCGTTCAAAAATGTTGGCAGCATAACTTTCGATTTACCCTCAGGTTGATAAGTTTGTTGCCAGGTATTTTTCGTATTGCCATTAGCGTAGCTGATGATAAATGCATCATTGGGGTCATTAAACGTATAATCAACAAAGCCGTTATTTTCAACAATATTTAGCTCCGGGCTTGTCATTTGCTGGTACATCTCGTACTTCGAATTACTCGAAGGCTTGTAATTTATTTTCAACGGGTTTGAAACCACTTCTACACCATCCTGGTTATATACTTTTAGTTCGAATGTGCGTTTTTTATCATCGTAAAATTTAAAACAAAAGTTATTGCCATCAAAGCCGCTGCTTACCAGTTCCCAGTCTTTGGGGCCGGTAATTTCTTTCGTGCCCAGGTCGTTTAAGTTTTCGTCAACCAGGTTTAGTTTGTAAATAAGATTCTTTTTGTCGGCCTTGTCGTACTCGTAAAAAGTAAAATACCCCTTTACGATGTTATTTTTTTTAATAATTCCGACGTTGCGGACGGTAACATTTTTCACGTCGCTAAAAGCCTTCGCAGCATTTTGCGCGAAGCTTTGCGTTGCAGAAATGGCCAGGAAAATGATCAGTAATAGTTTAAACTTCATGATTTAATTAGGGATTTGTTAATTTTTAGTAATTCTGATAAATGAATTATTATTTGCGTAATACGCGTTGATGATTTCGTCTAATTTTTCCAGGCTCAGGTTATCCAATAATTTTAAAAGCGTAGCATATTGGTCTTTATCATTCTTCGGGATATACACAGCATTTACCACCTCATGAAAAGTATGAGCTTTATGATGCGTGTATAACGATGTTAGTGTGTTGTAAATCCAGCTTTTAGTGTACTTGTCTGCAGGAAACATCGCGTCTATTTGAATAAGCTGGTACAGGTAAAGGCCCAGGTTACCTTTGTCCTTCGAATACCTGGCCTCTTCAAAAAGTGCGTATTTTTTTATTTTCTCCAGGTCCTGTTTGCTGCCGGTAATAAAATCAACACCTGGCTTGGGGTTCAGCCCGAAAAAACTTTGCATTTGTAGCTTTCGCTTATCGCAATCGGGGTGGGTTTTCAGGGAATCAATTATTCCCTTTTTCTCAGTAGTACCGAAGTGAATCCTTTTTGGAGGGGCAGCGACCGAAAAATCATCAATCGTAATTTTTTCCTTGTCAAGAAAAGATTGGATTGTAATTGCGTTCGGTAGGCCTTCGGCCGAATTGAGATAATCAAAAATGGCGGGCACAGTTTTAGCACCATATTTTGTATTGCTAAACAATATCATACCCAGTGAGTCGGCAGCTTTTTCCTGTCCGCGACTGTGCCTGCTCCTGTCAAAAACATCTGTAAGCAATAAATTCTCCAGTTGCTTTTTGGTATTATACTCCTGTTTCTTTATTTGCTTTATCTGGGTTAAAAACTCGTGTGAATTATATCTATTAAGCTTACTAATTATCGATATATTACTATGCATAAGCAGATAGTGCCCAATCTCGTGGCAAAAAACCATTGCTAACTGGCTTTCATTTTCCATTCCCCCCAGCAAGCCCAGGTTACACACGACTGTGCCATCTTCAAAACTGTAGGCGTTTACATCAAAAGTGCGGTCGATAAAAAAGTGAAACTGGTTTTTATCCAGCGAATTGGATAACAGCACATGGTTAAATATCGAATTCAGGTAAGGATAGGCTACGGTATCGAACAGAAAATCCTTTGATTTTAACCGGTCAATCAATTCGTTATTTTTTTCGTCGATAATATTGCTGTACTGCTTTTGTATTTTTTTATCTAATTGCAGTGTATTTTGAATCGTATTTTTTTGCAGGAATGATTTATAGCTGTCGACATTTTTGTACTCATACTGGCCACAAACAGTTGCAGGCGCAACTATTATAAAAAAAACAAAGAGATAAAAATTGTAATAGTTAAGGTTTTCTTTCCGCATTAATGATGAAAAATACCTGGATTATATATTTTTCATTTACCAACAAAAATATTTATTTCAACAATACTTTCACTAAATTTATTTAACTAATTCAAAATTTATTTTTCATTTCTTTAATGCTTGAAATTATTATGTCATCAATCTGGAACAATGGCCTCAAGATGAGCTTAATACTCAAAAATGAAATTTTATATTTACTAATAAATAAAACAAGTTAATTTGGCGTTTTAATTAAGTGATGGACAACTACCCTTTTGATACCAACGGACTTACCCAAGAAGAAATAGAAAGTTATTACAAATCGTACACTATTCTTAAATTAAAATTCAATTTAGAATTTACCGGCGAAATTGATTTCCACCTGGAATTGTTTGAAGTTTTTAAAAACTATCTTGAAATTACCGTACGTGACTCGTTTGTTATCAAGCAGGATAATAACAACGACTGTTATATTCTTTTTGTTGAAACCGAATCCCGTCACCCCGGACAAGGGAAGGTCTCCGGCGACAAGGACTATCAAATATGGGCCCTTGCATTTTTAAAAGCTGACTTTGGCCGTATGCTGATACGGCGTGAGACACTGGCGGATAAAATTATTGAACTGGTGCACCCTGTTGAATTGGATTTTGCTGAAGACAAAGCATTTAGCGACACATTTTACGTATTGGTTAACGACCGCGAAAAGGCGCTTAAAGGCGTCGACCGGAGATTCCGCAATGCGGTTATGGATATCCGCCACGACCATTTTTTGATTGAAATAGTTGAACATACCCTTATCGTAGGTAACAATGAACCGGTATCAGCCGAAAAAACACTCCACCTTGCCGAATTTATAACCCGCGTTTGTTCACATTGCTGAAGAGATTATACTTAATAGCAACTCACCAGCTATTACACCTGGTATCATATTGTTAAATATGGAAAACACCGTAGAGTCCGACTATATTTTGCCTGTGACGTTTACCATAGGAAACTCCTACCTGGCTTGGGGAATTTTATGTCTAACAATGGCAGCCGGAATGGCAGTAATAATGCTGCTTAAAGGATTTGAACATGCAGATAAAGAATTTTACATCGGCATATTGCTCATTATCATGCTAGGTTTTTGCGGCGTTAAACTCATCGCAAAAAAGTTTAATTGTATAGTAATTGCCGCCGTAAATCAAGTAATAGCGAAAAGTATTTTTGGCAAACCCAAATGTATTCTGTGGACCGAGATAGAAACTATAACACTTGTAAAAAAAGGTTTTGAAGTTAAAAGCAGCAACGAGCAAATTTTAATTCCATTTGAAATAAAGCAGTGGGAACTACTGCTCGAGATATTAGAAGACCACGCCAGGGACGAAAACTTTATCGGGTTCGACTGAAATAGCAACAAGATTACTCCACTACTACTTTACTTCTGTCAACAGTAATAACATTTGGATTAGCGTAATCATTTTCTACCAAACCATCGCGCATGCGCACTATACGATGGGCGTGCATAGCAATGTCTTCTTCGTGGGTAACGAGTATAATTGTATTGCCTTTGGCGTGGATATCTTCCAATAACCCCATAATTTCAATGGAGGTCTTGGTATCCAGGTTACCGGTAGGTTCATCGGCCAATATGATAGATGGATCGTTAATCAATGCACGAGCTACAGCTACACGCTGGCGCTGCCCCCCCGACAACTCGTTAGGTTTATGATCCATTCGGTTGCCAAGTCCTACGTTTTCCAGGCTCTTTTTGGCGCGGGCCTGCCTGTTTTCTTTATTAATACCAGCATAAACCAATGGCAGGGCAACATTGTCAAGGGCGGTGTTACGTGGCAGCAGATTAAATGTTTGGAAAACAAAGCCGATCTCGGTATTACGTACTTCAGCCAGTTCGTTATCCGTCATGTGGCTAACATTAATTCCATTCAATATATACTCGCCTTTGGTAGGCGTATCCAAACAACCTAATATATTCATCAGCGTTGATTTACCTGAACCTGAAGGTCCCATCAGCGCAACAAATTCCCCCTTATTAATAGTTAATGTAACAGATTTTAAGGCATGAATTATCTCAGTACCAATAACATATTTACGCCCGATATCTGTAAGACTAATAAGTGGTTGCATGTGTTTTTGTTGTTTGACTATGGTAAGGTAGGTTTTGTTACAGTTTGAAGTCAGAAAAGTCAGGAAAGTCAGTAAAGTCCGAAAAGACGGCAAAGACAGAAAAAAGTTGGGATCGGCAAGTCAATATCAAATAAACAGTCTATCAAAGCAGCGCAGCGTCTTTCGGACTTTCGGACTTCGGACTTCGGACTTACTTCTCTATCACTTTTGCCACCAAAAAATAGTCATCATCGTGCTTAGGTGCATTCAGCAAAGCTTCCTCGTGGGTAATTTGTTGGTTCACCACATCTTCACGCAGCACGTTTACTTCATCGGTCATATAAACAAGCGGCTCAACACCCGATGTATCAATTTCATTAAGCTTGGCCATAAAATCGAGTATCTTGCTCATATCCTTTATCATCTCGTCGGTTTCGCCGGCACTAAGTTCGAGGCGGGCAAGATGCGCTATTTTATCAACGGTCTCTTTATCAATGGTCATGCTGTTGCTAATTTCTGTTTAATAATCTCATGTACTTCATCCCGCAGAGTGTCGGCGTCATCAACGGTTAAATGAGCCGTCTCAATAGCTTTGTGCACAAATATATCACAAATACCCGGCCTGCTGCCAAATTCGCTACCAGTATCCCATAAAACTTTCCAGGTATTAACTGATGTTATTGGTATAATGGGTACTTTCAGTTCAATAGCAAGGCGGAACGCGCCATTTTTAAAAGGAAATAAGGTCGGGGGGTAATCGTCCGGGATAGTGGCTTCGGGGAAAATAACAACGCTTACACCATTCTTTATCCTTTCGGCGGCTGTTTTAAACGCCCGGAATGATGAAATTTTGCTGTCCCGGTTAACGGTAATATCAATCGTCCTGAAAAAGAACCCCAGCACCAGGTTGCTCAGCAGTTCCTCTTTACCTATAAAACAATGGTTATTTTTTGCCGCCAGGTTTATTGCCGAAACATCAAGGTTCGAGGTGTGGTTGCCAACTATAATATACGTGCGCTTCCAATCTACACTTGTTTCATAATCAACATTAAAAAATATTCCCGAAATAACGGTGCTGCAAAAAATGATAAACCTCCTTATGCCATTAATGTGCTTAAAGCGGATCTGCCGGCGCGATAAAAAATATAAAATTGGCCAAACAAGCAGAAAAAAGAAAGCCACACTGTACCTGTAAAAGTGCGTATGAATCTTTTTTAAGGCGAGTTTCATGGTTCCCAAAAA
The DNA here is from genome assembly GCF_025359345.1 of Mucilaginibacter sp. Taxonomy (GTDB): domain Bacteria; phylum Bacteroidota; class Bacteroidia; order Sphingobacteriales; family Sphingobacteriaceae; genus Mucilaginibacter. The sequence goes on along the minus strand of NZ_JANYGQ010000020.1, from coordinate 222,831 downwards.
TAGATAAATTTGACTACTTGATTATGATGGGTTAGATTGAATTGGTTATTAACTCAGCAACGCCAGATGTTGGCGTGTTTGTGGTCCTTTAAAGTCAAGCAAAATCAGGTATATTAAAGCCGGATAGACGTGCTGAATTATACGGTACAATGAAGTGTACAGGTGCCAGTTTAAATCATGCGGGGTTACCAGATATATTATAAAATAGCCCAGCAGCAGCAAAGCTATAATTATAGCTGGCATTGATGCAAAAAGCCGCCGGTTCACTACAAAAGCAGCGAAAACTAAAATCAAAGCGTATATATAATTGCTTAACAACGTACTAAGCCAAAATTTAAAAATTGTGGCATACCGGCTCCAATCTGTTAATACCACCGAAAGCGAGAACAATTGCTTGTTATCTGCCGAAATTAAATCGTTTGCAGGGGCAAAAAATAATTTGAACGACGCCAGCACCAACGTTGGGACAATTGCACCTATCAAATACTTTTTTAACGCCCGGAGATGCTTGTAGTTGCTTAGAATAAACCCGACTGTAAATAACACGTAAAATACCAGGCCCTCGTTTTTTACCCAGGCGCACGATGCGCAAATAAATCCAAGCAGGTAAGCCCGGTTGTTAATCTGGCCTTTGAGCTTCTCATACTGCACAAAAACCATCAAAATCAATAACGAAAGTAAACTATCAGCACATTGTGAAGTTGCTATTTGTTTAAAATTATTATCCGTCACAAATATTACAAGAGCGACAAGCGACAACCACTTTAAACCTTCGTCGCGCAATGCGAAATACGTATATAAGGGGATGGTTAACATTACCCCATATGCAAAAAGTAAGGGCACGTAAGGCGACATTGAACCCACTGCGTTCCAAAAAAAAGCAACTATTGATGGTAGCATCATCGGGTAATCAAGCGCGGAGTAGCTTAGTTTACTTGTAAAAAGATGTTTCCACAACTCCGGATGGTAAAAAAACTTTGCGTGCAGGTTCCACATGGCAAAAGCGTCCCAGTTGCCATGTTTACTAGCATATAACATGAAATAGCAGGTTAAAAAAAACGCCGCTGCCAGCGCCCAAACGTGGCTATTACTTAGTGGTTTGAGCCGATAATTTTTAAAAGAATGCCTGGTAAAAAAAATATGGGCAAGGTTTATAGCACTTAACATTATTAAAAGCACAACAAAACTCTGATTTAACACCAGCATTAAGTAATACACGAAACTTAAGGCTACTACCAGGCTAATTGCGGATGTAAGTATCGTTAATGCCCTGCTATCGCCAGACGTAATTTTTCTTACAGCGGCATTTATCCCAACGTATAGTAACAGCAGGTTAATAAAAGTAACTGTCAGCACCATATTAGTTAGTTTTAGTTATTAGCGATACCTGTCTGCCGTTATCCTGGCTTTGCGCAACAACTCGGTAATTAGAGAATGTTGTAAGGGGCTTGTTGTTAAATTGTATTACCAGCAAGGTATCAGGCGTAATTTTATTGCTGATAACCTGGGGTGCCATAACATATTGCATCTCGACAAATAAAGCGGGATCATTGCTGTTGTTGTAAAAACCGATGCTACAATTTGGTTTAATGTGACTTTGCAAAGGGGTTAGCTGTTTAGCCAGCAAATCCATATCAAAATCGGTTTTATTAAGCTGGTATATTTTAGCAATAACCATCAATGGGATGGCAACCAGCAAAATAATTTTTGTACAAGTTACTATCCTATTCATATCATCGCGGCGGCTATTCCCTCGCTGCCAATTTTTTCGGCAATAATATTATAAACCTTATCGCGCAAATTATCGGAATCATCTAAAGTCATGTTTATTGTTTCTATGGGTTTGTGCACATAAATCTCGCATATGCCCGGGCGCGTACCATGTTTAGTGCCATCATCCCAAAGCTTAAGCCAGGTGTTTGATGATGATACCGGGATAATAGGAATTTTATGCTCGATAGCCAAACGGAACGGACCGTTCTTAAACTCATGCAAAGTTGGCGGATAATCGTCGCTTATTTTTCCTTCGGGGAAAATTATAAGCGTAATCCCGTCCTGTAATTTCTCAGTAGCTTTTTTAAACGCCCGGTACGATGACATTTTGCTGTCGCGGTTTACAGGGATATCAACCGTGCGGAAAAACAATCCGGTTACAAGCGCGTCTTTCAATTCCTCTTTGCCCATAAAACTGCAGTTGGTGTTAACCAGTACGCACATGGCTGAAATATCAAGATTTGAGGTATGATTAGGACAAATTATGTAAGCCTTGCTCCAATCGATAGGCTCTTCATAAGTAAACCGATAAAAGAAACCTACCAGCGCAGAGCTTATTATCGCCCAGTACCTGCGAAAGCGGTTCATGTTGCGATAACGGCTGGGTTTAAGCGAAAAAAACTTAAAAAAAGGCCAGAATAAAAAATACGACAGCGCTACACTAAAAACGTAAAGATAGATGTGCACCTTTTTCAATATCAATTTCATCTCCATCAAAAATATAAAAATTCCTTACTTTCGCGCCATGGAAACTGTTGTTAGTGGTATACGTTCAACCGGGAACTTACACCTTGGAAATTATTACGGGGCAATACAGAATTTTGTAAAAATGCAGCATGAGTACAACTGCTATTTTTTTATTGCCGATTTACATTCGTTAACTACTCACCCCACTCCTGCCGACCTGCACGGAAACGTAAAACAGGTATTGATAGAGTATTTAGCAGCAGGTATTGATCCGGAAAGGGCCACCATCTACCTGCAGTCGGACGTACCGGAAACTGCGGAGCTTTACCTTTTCCTGAATATGAACGCCTATTTGGGCGAGCTGGAACGTGCCACATCATTTAAAGACAAGGTGCGCGCCAACCCTGACAACGTTAATGCCGGTTTATTAACCTACCCTGTTTTAATGGCTGCCGATATTATACTGCACCGTGCCACAAAAGTACCTGTAGGTAAAGACCAGGAGCAACATCTTGAAATGGCGCGCACGTTTGCAAACCGTTTTAACCGTTTGTATAACAAGGACTATTTCCCCGAACCGTTTGCTTTTAACTTTAGTGAGAACCTGGTAAAAATACCCGGACTTGACGGTAAAGGAAAAATGGGCAAATCGGAAGGCGAAGGCAATGCGGTTTATTTGTCGGATACCCCGGAAGTTATCCGCAAAAAAGTAATGAAAGCCGTTACAGATGGTGGGCCGACCACTGAAAATCAGCAGAAACCGCTCGAAATTCAAAACCTGTTTGATATTATCAAAGTGGTTTCATCGGCCGATACTTATGAACATTTTGATAACTTATACAACACCTGCCAGATACGCTACGGCGATCTTAAAAAGCAGCTTGCCGAAGATATTATTATGGCAACCGCACCAATCCGCAACAGGATTAAAGATATTTCGCAGGATTCGTCGTACCTGCGCCAGGTTGCACGCCACGGCGCTATAAAAGCCCGCGAAAGCGCATCGAAAACTATTAAAGAAGTACGCGAGATTATTGGTTTCAGGAGTTTTTAATTGGCTCATAGTTCAGGGTTCATAGTTCATAGCCGGAAAAATTTAGGCTGACAGTTGATAGTTCTTACTTCAAACTGTATATTAGGCCGGGTTTCATTCTGCAACGCACGGTGTTATGTATCAAATATTCTACCATGAACTATTGACTATGGGTCATGAACTAACTATAGACCACCCGCTTCCAGCTATGAACCAAGAACTATTAACCATGAACTAAGAATATGCACATTGCTATTGTAGGAAACATAGGCGCCGGTAAAACTACACTTACCGAATTACTGGCAAAAAATTACGGCTGGGACCCCTTATTTGAGGCGGTTGATAACAACCCCTACCTGGAAGATTTTTACAGCGACATGAAGCGCTGGAGCTTTAACCTGCAGATATATTTTTTAAATGCCCGTTACCGCCAGATTATCGATATCCAGAAAAATGGCCACAACCTGATACAGGACCGTACCATTTACGAGGATGCCTATATTTTTGCAGAAAACCTGCACGATATGGGCCTGATGACAACGCGCGATTACGAGAACTACGCCGCAATATTTGACAACATCACCGAGTTTATAAAACCACCCGATTTGTTGATCTACCTTAAGGCATCGGTACCGACCCTTGTTAACAACATCCAGCGCCGCGGTCGGGAATACGAAAGCGGCATCAGGCTCGACTATTTGTCGAAACTGAATGATAAGTACGATAAATGGATTAAAGGCTACAAACTGGGCAAGCTGCTGATTATCGATAAGGACAACATAGATTTCGCCAACAATACCGAAGACCTTGCTACTATTGTACAACTGGTTGAGCGGGAGTTGAACGGGTTGTTTTAATTTTAGAATTACGATTTACGAATTACGATTGCTTATCCTTTTAAATCGTAATTCGTAAATCTAAAATCGTAAATCCTATGACCATTCTCGGTATCATCCCAGCCCGCTTTGCTTCTACCCGTTTCCCGGGCAAACCTTTGGTTGACATTGCCGGCAAGAGCATGATTCAAAGAGTTTATGAGCAGGCTAAAAAATGCACTCATCTTACTGAAGTAATTGTTGCCACAGACGACAACCGCATTTATGACCACGTGCTTGGTTTCGGTGGTGTTGCCATAATGACCTCGGCCGACCACCAAAGCGGCACCGACCGCTGCGCTGAAGTAGCCATTCAGCATCCACAATACAACGTTATCATCAACATACAGGGCGACGAGCCTTACATAGACCCGGAACAAATAACCAAGCTTGCTTTTTGTTTTAACGATGCCGGCACCCAAATTGCCACACTGGTTAAAAAAGTAGCGAATGAGCAGGAGTTGTTCAATGTAAACTCGCCAAAGGTGGTTATCAATAAACTGTCTGAGGCTGTTTACTTTTCGCGCTCGCCACTCCCCCACATCCGCGGGCAGGAACAACAAAACTGGCTGAGCCACTTTACCTACTTTAAACATATCGGCATTTATGGCTACCGGGCCGGTGTTTTGCAGGAAATAACCAAACTGCCGGTATCATCTTTAGAAAAAGCTGAAAGCCTGGAACAATTGCGCTGGATTGAAAATGGCTATCGTATTAAAGTTGCGGAAACGGAATTGGAGACTTATGCGATAGACACTCCGGAGGACATGGAAAAATTGAACAACCTTTTTTAACATTAATGAATTCAGAAATAACCAGAACCTTCTTATTTATCGGATTATTTATATCTGTAACTGCCGCTAAAGCACAACCCCGTTATTGGGACTACGTCATCACTATTAAAGGCGATTCAATTAGATGCAATGTTGAAAAACCATTTATCGGTAGAACAAAGTATAAAAGCGCAACAATGGGCAAACCCGAAAAGATAACCATCGAAAACATTAAGGAATACTCGTTGATAACCGAACAGAAAACATATCGTGCCGTTAATAAAGACAGCAGTGCCACGCCGATGTTTATGACCGTAATAGAGAAAGGAAAGATAGGCCTTTATGAACTGATAAATACCTCTACAAGCATGGGATTTGGCAATACTATGACCACGACTTCCACACGAGACTGGTACATTGGTAAAAATAGTGACTACGTAACCGGGTTTAAAAGTTCAGGAATCTTCTTGGGCAAGAGTCGCAAGTCGCGCAAAGACCTGCTTGGCGAGATGTTTAAGGACAAACCGGAAATTTACAACAAGTATATGGCGGACGATAAATTTAGTTTTAAACAAATACAAAGACTTATCCATTTGTACAACACAGGTCAGGAATTGAAAGAGGAATAATTGATTTTAAGGTTTTTAACTTAGTTCTATCTTCAAATTTTCAAATCATCAAATTTTCAAATCGCCCGCTTAACCCCAAAAATTTTCTTACTTTTGTATCCCGTACACAAACAATTTGTTCCGGCCTCACAACCGGTCCAAACACACAAAAATCATGACTAAATACATATTTGTTACGGGTGGCGTTACTTCGTCATTAGGCAAAGGCATTATTTCGGCCTCCTTAGCTAAACTACTCCAGGCGCGCGGCTATCGCGTAACCATCCAAAAGTTCGACCCTTACATCAACATCGACCCGGGAACATTGAATCCCTACGAACATGGTGAATGTTATGTTACCGAGGACGGCGCCGAAACCGATCTCGACCTTGGCCACTACGAACGTTTTTTAAATACCCCAACATCCAAAGCAAATAATATTACCACCGGTCGTATTTATCAAAATGTGATAAATATGGAGCGCGAAGGTAAATTCCTTGGCAAAACCGTGCAGGTAGTACCCCATATTACCGACGAGATAAAAAGAAATTTCCGCATACTTGGCGAAAGCGGCGATTACGATATCATCATAACCGAATTGGGCGGTACAGTTGGCGACATTGAATCATTACCGTATATCGAGGCTGTGCGCCAGTTCAGGTGGGAAGTTGGCTCAGGCAATTCATTGGTTATTCACTTAACGCTTATCCCCTTCCTGGCTGCTGCAGGCGAGTTGAAAACCAAACCTACACAGCACTCGGTTAAAATGTTGCTGGAATATGGTATACAGCCGGATATCCTGGTTTGCCGCACCGAACATCACTTAAATACTGACATCCGAAAAAAAATAGCCCTTTTTTGTAACGTAAACGTTAATGCAGTTGTCGAATCGATAGACGCATCAACCATATATGATGTGCCGTTGTTGATGCTGAAAGAACAATTGGACAAAACGGTATTAGCCAAACTAAAGCTGCCGCATAAAAACGAACCAAACCTTGAAAGCTGGAAAGACTTTTTGGGCCGTTTAAAAAACCCGACTTTCGAGGTGCGCATAGGCCTGGTAGGTAAATATGTTGAACTGCCGGATGCCTATAAATCTATTGTTGAATCATTCATACACGCCGGCGCCAAAAATGAGGCAAAAGTAAAAGTTGAATATATCCCGTCGGAACAGTTAACTCCCGGTAACGCCATTGAAAAATTGAAAGGCCTGCATGGCGTTTTAGTTGCCCCCGGCTTTGGAGAGCGCGGTTTTGAAGGAAAAATTGAAGCAATCCGTTATGTTCGCGAAAACAACATTCCGTTTTTTGGTATATGCCTGGGCATGCAATGCGCGGTTGTTGAATTTGCACGCAACGTGTTGGGACTCGAAAATGCCAGCAGCACCGAAATGAACCCCGAAACCCCTTATCCTGTTATCAACATGATGGAAGAGCAGAAAAAGGTGGTAAATAAAGGGGGTACCATGCGCCTCGGCGCTTATGCCTGCGATATTAAAAAGGGCAGTAAGGCTGAGAAATTCTACGGAAAAACCCGCATCAGCGAACGCCACAGGCACCGCTACGAGTTTAATAATGATTATTTAAAAGATTACGAGAACGCCGGTTTAACCCCAACAGGTTTTAACCCCGAAAACAACCTGGTTGAGATAGTTGAGCTTAAAAACCATCCGTTTTTTGTAGGCGCACAATTTCACCCCGAATTAAAATCAACAGTTGCAAATCCGCATCCACTTTTTATTAACTTTGTCGCCGCTTCAATGGCTTATGCCCGCAAGCAGTAATTTTTTGTACGATACACTGAAATGGATAAAAATACTTTTACAGGGTTATTCCTGATTATGATTATAATGGGCGCTTCGTTCTTTTTGATGAAGCCCAGCGACGCAGACCTAAAAAAAGAAAGAATAACGGCGCATACCGATTCTGTTAAAAAAGGACTGATTAAAACACCCGGTGTTATTACTACCGCAAAATATACCGATACTTCAAAGGCAAAAGCGGCTGTAGCAACAAAGGTTGATTCAAATCTTTTAAAAACACCTTTTGGTGCAACAACCATCGGTACCCCCAAATTTGTAACGCTTGAAAACAAGGACATCCGCGTAAAACTAAGCACCCAAGGCGGCAAGGTATATTCGGTTGAGTTGAAAGATTACAAAACCTTTAATAAAAAACCCCTTATTTTATTTGATGGCGATAAAAACAGTTTTGGTTTAACCTTTGCAGCCGGCAACAGCAGCATCAATACCGATAAACTTTATTTTACACCGACAAGCGGCGATTTACAGGTTGCTGAAAAAGACTCGTCGAGCATAACCATGCGCTTAAATTACAGCGCCACGCAATACATCGACTACATTTATTCGTTAAAAGGGACAGGTTATAAAGTTGGTTTAACGGTTAAAGCCACCGGTCTCGACCAGGTGATTGCCAATACCAATAAGCTTAATGTTAGCTGGGCGGCCAGCATGCGCAGGCAGGAAAAAGACATGGAGCAGGAGCGCAGGTATACTACCGTTTATTACCTTAATACCGAAAACGATTTGGATTACCTTAGTGAGAGCAAAGACGACACAAAGGAAATCAGCGATAAAAAGATGCAGTGGGTATCTTTCGAAGCGCACTTCTTTTCCGGGGTATTAATTGCAAAAGACGGATTTTCGAAATCAAGCCTGGGAGTAACTACCGATGTAACAGATACTGTTGATGTAAAGCGAATGAGCGCCAATATGGTGATACCAAAAAGCACCGATGGCAGCTATCCGATGGAATTTTATTTCGGCCCGGTTAAATATAACTTCCTTAAAACACAGGGTTACCATTTGGAGAAACAGGTTTACATGGGCTGGGGATTCCTGGCATATATCAACAGGTTTTCGGTATTACCGGTATTTAATTTCCTGAGCCAGTTTACCAGTAATTATGGATTAATCATCCTGGCGCTAACACTGGTACTAAAACTGGTATTATCTCCGCTTACCTACAAGTCATACCTTTCGATGGCCAAAATGCGCGTATTGAAGCCTGAGATGGACGAAATAAAGGGAAAAGTTGGCGAAGACAACCCAACCCTTTTACAGCAAGAGTATTTAAAGCTTTACAAAAAAGCAGGCGTTAACCCGCTCGGCGGATGTTTGCCGTTGCTGATACAAATGCCGATAGTGTTTGCATTCTTCCGGTTTTTCCCAAGCTTATTCGAGTTGCGCGGCCAAAGCTTTTTATGGATGCACGATCTATCGACCTATGATTCGATAATCACATTCCCGCATATTCCGTTTGTCGGCGATCACTTAAGCTTAATGTGCGTGCTAATGACGATATCGACGCTTATTTACACATACTTTAACAACCAGATATCTGGTGCTTCGGGCCAGATGAAATATATCGGTTATATTACCCCGATTATTTTCCTTGGCGCGTTGAATAGCTTCCCTGCAGGTTTAAATTATTATTACTTTTTGGCCAACATGATGACGTTTTTACAACAGTACATCATCAGGCTAATGGTTGACGATAAAAAAATACATGCCCAGATACAGGAAAACAAAAAGAAACCTGTTGATGCCAAAAAGAAAACCAGCGGTTTCCAGGCTCGTATGGAAGAAATGATGCGCCAGAAACAGCAGCAGCAATTGCCCCCTTCAAAAAAGAAGTAATATTTTTTAAAAATTAAAATGCTGTAAAGTTGAAAAGTTGACCTTTCAGATAAAAAATAACCCGGTAAAATCTGCCGGGTTATTTTTTTGTTTAAACTTTTGCCGCGTTCAAAAATAACTTTACAACATTTCAACCTTACAACATTTCAACAAAAACTAATTAATTTAGCAAAAACTTACTACATTTACATCCATGTATGCAATAGTAGATATCGAGACCACGGGAGGGCATGCCAGCGCAAACGGCATTACCGAGATAGCTATTTGTATACATAACGGAAAAAAAGTAATTGAGCGTTATTCTACCCTTGTTAACCCCCGCCGCGAAATACCTATTTATATAAGTGCACTAACCGGCATCACTAATGATATGGTACAAAACGCACCGCCGTTTGAGGATGTGGCACATGATATTTACCACTTGCTTAACAATAAAACATTTGTTGCGCATAACGTTAATTTCGATTATTCATTTGTGCGTTACCATCTGGCTGCTGCAGGTTACGAATTGCAATGCAATAAGCTGTGTACAGTACGCCTTGGGCGTAAAATAATGCCCGGTCTTCCCTCCTATAGTCTCGGTAAATTGTGCCGACATTTAGGGATCGAAAATGAAAGCCGTCACCGGGCGGCGGGGGATGCTGAGGCCACATCGATCTTATTCTCGATGTTGTTAGCAAAAGATAATGGCAACCATATTCCGCTTGCATTAAAGCAAAACTCCAAAGAACAGGTGTTGCCGGCTAACCTGCCGAAAAAGGACGTGGAAGCTTTACCACCGTCGCCGGGAGTTTATTATTTCCACGACCAAAAAGGTAAGGTGATATATGTTGGTAAGGCCAAAAATTTAAAAAAGCGTGTATGCAGCCATTTTACCGGTAATAACCCCGGGGTGCAGCGCCAGGAGTTTTTGCGCAACATTCATAATATTACTTTCCAAACATGCGGCACCGAACTGGTTGCCTTTGTACTGGAAGCTGTTGAAATAAAACGCCTATGGCCAAAATACAACCGGTCACTCAAACGGTTTGAGCACGCCTACAGCTTATACGCATTTGAGGACCAGCGCGGCTATCTGCGCCTTGCTGTTGATAAGCATCGTAAAATGACCGGGGCAATTTACAGTTGCAATACCCTGTTTGAGGGTCGTAGCATTTTAATGCAGTTAATAGACACCTTCAAACTATGCCCGAAGCTGTGTTTCATACAAAACAACACATCAGGATGCGCTGGGGTTAACGTGGGTAGTTGTGCCTGTGAGGGCCATGAGTCGGTTGACGATTACAACCAGCGGGTAAACCTGGCAATTGATGAACTGAACAAAGCCCTCCCTACTTTTGCTATCCGCGATGCCGGTCGTAATGATGAAGAGCACAGCTGCCTGCTGATTGAAAAAGGCAAGTTTTACGGCATGGGCTATATTTCGCACTATTTTAACGCCGACAGCCTAGACCAATTGAAAAACCACCTTACGCCTTATCCCGGTAATGATTATATCCGGAATATGGTTGATAATTATGCTGTAAAGTTTCCGGACAGGAAGATGGTGTTTGCTGGGTGATGATTTACAAATCAAAATAAATATTAAAAGAAATTTGTAATTTTGATATTATGACAACGCTGACGGTAAATATCGACAATAAAAAATCCGAAAAAGCAGTAAAGGCTGTTTTAGATGCACTTGGTTTGAGTTATAATGTAGAAGCAACTCCAGCAGATACGGACCGGCCCTTAAATAAATCCGAACAACGACTTTATAACAACCTTAAGAAATCGTTTGAAGAAATCAGGTTACATCAGGAAGGTAAAATTGAGTTAAAAGACGCCAGGACTTTACTTAATGAGTTATAATGTCAAAGTCTCGGCGTTGTTCGACAACGAATTTAAACGAATAGCTAAAAAGCACAAGGCCATCAAGGGTGACCTCGCAAAACTTATTGACTAGTTAGAAAAAAATCCGACGAAAGGAATACATCTTGGACAAAATGTTTACAAAATCAGGATGGCCATTTCCGGTACAAATAAAGGAAAGTCAGGTGGTGCAAGGGTAATTACATGTGTGTTGTTGGTTAAAGAGGTGGTATATCTTTCCGAAATTTACCTTAAAAATGAATTTGACACAGTGGAAGCCGGTGCAGTAATAAAACGACTGAAAGATATTGGTTCAATCTAAGTCATTCCCTACAACCACATGTTTTATCAATTAAATTAATTTCCTTAAACAATAGTTTTGGCGATTGGTTATTATTAGTACATCACCAATTAAAAACATTTTGTTATGGACAGCATTAACCAACAACAACCCGAGGAAAACGCCAAAGACCTTAATGGCGCTGAAGCCATTGAAAAAATTAGAGAACTGGCCTACAAAACTAAAACCTGCTTTTTTTGCACCAATATTAAAACCGGCATTCCGCTTACCACCAGGCCAATGGCAGTACAGCAAATTGACGACGACGGCAACTTTTGGTTTTTGAGCTCAAACGACAGCCATAAAAACGACGAAGTATCGCACGACCCTTTTGTACATCTCCTGTTCCAGGGCTCGGCACATTCCGATTTCCTGAATATTTATGGCATTGCATCGGTTAACGAAGATAAAGGGAAAATCAAAGAGCTTTGGGAACCCATCATGAAAACCTGGTTTACCGAAGGCGAAGACGACCCGCGCATTTCCATAATAAAGGTTGAACCTATCGAAGGTTATTACTGGGATAACAAACACGGAAACACGATTGCCTTTGCAAAAATGCTGGTCGGTGCCGCTATCGGACAAACATTGGACGATTCTATCGAAGGTAAGCTGGAAGTATAACGAGGAAGACGCAATAAATCAAGAGTCAAGAAACAAGAGAAAAAAGTATTAACTTCTTGACTCTTGCCTCTTGACTTCTTGTGTCTTTTTTAAATCACCCCCGCCTTCTCCAGCTCCACCTGCATCTCCTGCTGAATTTTCATCGCTTCGGCCCTTGCCGCTTCGGCAAAGTCCTTCCCGTTTGAGGCGTATATAATTGAACGTGATGCATTTACTATCAGCCCGCAGTCCTTATTCATCCCATAGTGGCAAACCTCAGCCAGGTTACCGCCTTGTGCGCCTACACCGGGTACCAGCAGGAAGTTATCGGGTGCATATTTGCGAATGTTGGTAAACTCTGTGCTTTTAGTAGCACCTACTACATACATGATGCGGTCGGCATTTGCCCAGGTATTGGCTTTTTGTATCACAGCTTCGTATAAAAAACCATGTTCAGTGGTTAAGTACTGAAAATCTTTACTGCCCGCGGATGACGTTAGCGCCAAAATAATCACCCACTTATCTTTATATTCGAGGTAAGGCGATACCGCATCGTGCCCCATATAAGGCGATAACGTTATCGCATCAAAACTCATCCCCGCCGCAGCCTCGTCAAAAAAGGCTTTGGCATACATGCCTGATGTATTGCCCATGTCGCCCCGTTTGGCGTCGATAATATTTAAGCATTCTTTAGGCAGGTACTTCCAGGTGGCAATTAAACTTTGCAGACCTTTTACACCATGTTTTTCATAAAATGCTGCGTTTGGCTTATAGGAGACACATAAATCGTGCGTGGCATCAATAATCCGTTTGTTAAATTCGAATATCGGGTCGGGATATTCTGTTAAAAATTCTGGAATTTTTTCAATATCCGTATCAAGCCCTACACATAAAAATGATTTTTTACGTTTTATCTGTTCTATGAGGTATTGGCGCGATATCATGAGCGGTGTTTTACTTTTGAATGCCCAAAAAAACTAAAATTTAGTTGAAGTGTTGGCCAATAAAGTATATTTTTTTAAATAGTTTGATAATTTAAATTAAATGACTAAAATTGCAGTGTTTTCCGTTGAATTTTTCTTGCACTAAAGAAACAATTTAAAACTCCACGTTATTTTATTAAATTATTTACATGGGTTTAGATGTTGCAAAACAAGTTGCATAGTTAATATTTTCGTAATAAAAACATCTCCGTTTAATAAAGTATAAAAAGAATTTGTTAATACATTAAAGCCCGTTACCGGGCAAATAGCTTAATTGCCGGGTAAGACATCACGACTCCATAGTACTATTGAAGATAAATACGACTACAAAAATTATTAAAATCCCTTTGAATTATAATTCATAATATGTTTGATACAAACGAATTGAACGATAAACTCGTTTCTGAGTTACGCGAAATTGCCAAAAATTTAGGTATTGCAGAAGCCGACGAACTTAGAAAAGCTGCCCTTGTAACGAGGATTGTTGAACAGGAACAACTAATTGAAGCAGCCCGCGCACAGGCTGATACCGTTGCCAGCAATTATGCTGCTGTACTGCCCCCTACCCCTGCCGCCGAAGCCGGCGAAAAAACACGCAAACGCATCCGAGTAGTAAAAAACAGCAATACCCCACGAGTTGAGGTCCCGCTTGATGATACCAACCTTTTTGATATGCCTGATGACGAGGCACCTGTTGACGAATCTGAAGACGGCAATACTACGCCTATAATGCCGGCAGTATCGGCATCAAGATCAGACGAAGGCGAGCCAAAGGACGAAGAAACTGTGACCGAAGGCCGCCCGCAAAAATTTGAGCGCCGTGTAAATAACCAAACCACCCAGCAAAAAAGCCAGGAACCTGCTATCAACCTTGATTTTGATAACGTAATAGTAAACGAAGGTGTACTTGAAATTATGCCTGATGGTTATGGCTTTTTACGCTCATCGGATTATAACTACCTGACTTCTCCTGATGATATTTATGTATCACAGTCGCAAATAAAATTATTCGGCCTTAAAACCGGCGATACCGTTCGCGGTAGCATCCGCCCGCCAAAAGAAGGTGAAAAATACTTCCCGCTAGTTCGTGTTGAAGCTATTAACGGCCGTATACCTGCCGAAGTACGCGACCGCGTACCTTTCGACCATTTAACGCCATTGTTTCCGTCCGAAAAACTGAGCCTGTTTACTGATGCTGGTAATTACTCTACCCGTATTATGGACTTGTTCTCGCCAATCGGTAAAGGGCAGCGCGGTTTAATTGTGGCGCAGCCAAAAACAGGTAAAACCATGTTGCTGAAGGATGTGGCCAACGCCATTGCCAAAAACCACCCGGAAGTTTACCTGATTATATTACTGATTGACGAACGCCCGGAAGAGGTAACCGATATGGCCCGCAGCGTACGCGCCGAAGTAGTATCATCAACATTTGATGAGCCTGCCGAGCGCCACGTAAAAATTGCCAATATTGTACTGGAGAAAGCAAAACGCATGGTTGAATGTGGTCACGATGTGGTAATCCTGCTTGACTCTATCACCCGTTTAGCCCGTGCCTATAACACAGTTGCTCCTGCATCCGGTAAAATATTATCAGGTGGTGTTGATGCAAATGCATTACACAAACCTAAGCGCTTCTTCGGCGCCGCGCGTAACATCGAAGATGGCGGTTCATTAACCATTATTGCTACAGCATTGACAGAAACCGGTTCGAAAATGGACGAGGTTATTTTTGAAGAGTTTAAAGGTACCGGTAACATGGAGCTGCAATTGGATAGAAAATTGTCCAACAAACGCATATTCCCTGCTATTGATATCACGGCTTCGAGTACCCGCCGCGACGATTTGCTGCTTGACCGCGAAACGTTACAACGGATCTGGATATTACGTAATCACCTGGCTGACATGAACTCACAGGAATCGATGGAATTTTTACAGGCCCAGATAAGGGGCACAAAAACAAACGAAGAGTTTTTGATTTCGATGAATTCGTAATAAATTAAAATTTGTGAAGTTATATTAGCAGAAAGTTAATGGTAAACTTCATATTTATTTAATAAAATGTTGATACCTTCATACCGGAATGAAGAATCGTCTTAAAAAACACTTGCCGAATGCTATTACCTGTGCAAACCTCTTCAGCGGTTGCATAGGTATAGTTTTAGCCTTCAAGGGCGAGTTGATAGCTGCATCGTACGCCATATTTTTATCGGCCATATTTGATTTTTTTGACGGGCTCGCATCGCGGGTGCTCAAATCGTTTTCGGGCATAGGCAAAGATTTGGATTCGCTGGCTGATATGGTAAGCTTTGGCGTATTGCCTGCAGTAATAATGTACCAGTTGTTGCTGGAGGCCCGCCAGATAGATAATATCAGCCAATACTTAAACTTTATAGCGTTTTTAATACCCGTATTTTCGGCATTAAGGCTGGCGAAATTTAATGTGGATACCAGGCAAGCAGAAAATTTTATCGGGTTGCCTACACCGGCAAATGCTATCCTGATCGCCTCTTTCCCACTGATACTCGACCATCATAACAAATATTTTACCCCACCACTGCAGAACCCATGGGTGTTATCGGTGTTATGTGTCGTGATGTGTACTTTATTGGTTATCGAGGTACCCATGATGTCGTTAAAATTCAAAAACCGCGATTTTAACCAAAATATTTCGCGTTATTTATTACTGTTGTTCTCGGCAATACTCATTCTATTTTTTAAATTTGCGGCAGTTCCGGCGGTGATATTGTTTTATATCACTTTATCACTTATCCAGTTCAAATTTTTGAGCGCGAGCATGATGAATACCGCCCAAAAAGAAAGTTAAGACACCGTAACCGGTAAATTTTAAACAAACACTGATGAAAAAATTCCAGGCCGAAATTGACGTAATGCCAAAAAAAGAAATACTCGACCCTCAAGGTAAAGCCGTAACCGGTAGCATGAAAAACCTGGGTTTAGCCGAAATTCAAAATGTACGTATTGGCAAACACATCACTTTGGAAATTGATGCAGAAAACAAAGAAGCTGCAAGCAGCAAAGTTGACACCGCCTGCAAAAGCCTGCTAGCTAATTTAATAATGGAAAGCTATAGCTTTAGTATAACTGAAGTGTAGTTTGGTGTAGAGATTAGTTGAATGGACAAATTTCTAATTCCGCAATCGGCATCCCGAATTTCGCATTGCTAATCTCTAATTCCAACCGCTGGTCTCTATTCCTTAGAAGCCCTTATCGTTGCCAGCCTGTCTAGGTTTGGGATAATAAGACTTTTCACGTCGTTGAATTTCGATATCAATAGACTTTCTTCGGGGGCGCCGTTCTTGGCCATTATTTCAACTTCCTGTATAGTGGCCTGGCTTATGGGCATACCGAAGAAACCAAGATTGGGTTTCAGTTTATGTGCAGCCTGTGCTGCAAGGGTCCAATCCTTGTTGTCAATAGCCGTGGTAATGGTTTGCAGCAAATCAGGGGTTTGCTGCAGGAACATATCTATGGATTCTACAATAAATTCGTCACTGCCGTCGGCAATTTCAAATAAAAACGATAGGTCCAGGTCATGCTCGGGGAATATATATGACATATCTTGGTTTATATTTTCCAAAATTATAACTTTTTTACAATCAAGCTATCTTTAAGGTTATTTTTCACGTCTAAGATAGTCTTTTTTAATAAAGGGTGAAGCAGGCCGGGCGCTATTTCTGCAAGGGGTTCCAATGTAAAGCGCCTATTGTGTAATTCGGGATGTGGAACCTGCAGGTTCTTATCGTCTATTATTTCATCACCATAAAAAAGTATATCGATATCAATTGTGCGTGAGCCCCACTTCTCTTCACGTTTACGACCCAGCATAAGTTCAATATCCAGTATTTTACGCAGTAATTCAGATGCCGGGACTTCCGTCTCCAACATTACAACCTGGTTTAAATAGTCGGGCGCATCGGTTTTTCCCCATGATTGTGTTTCGTATATTGATGATGTTTTTGCAACCGGGGCGAAGTGGGTACCAATCAGTTCAATTGCCTGTTGCAGATACAGCTGCCTGTTGCCCAGGTTGCTGCCGAGAAGTAAAAAAACCCTATTCATGTTGTAACAAATATTATGGATATCACTCTTAATATTATACGATATCGAATTGCTAAGTTTGCATAGATAAAAGATTTATAACATTTAATGAAACAATTCTTCAAATTTGTCTTCGCCAGTATGGTGGGTTTTATTTTAGCAGGTGTGGTGTTGCTGATTATTGTTATCGGCATAATAGCGGGCCTGGTTGATGGCAACAGTGAAAAAACCGTTGATGTAACCCCAAACTCGGTGCTGCAAATAAAGCTAAACTACCCCATTACCGAGCGCACGCCACATAACCCTTTAGCAGCACTTGGCTTTTTAGGCGTGGAAGGCGAAAAAACCATGGGCCTTAATGACATACTTGCTAACATTAAAAAAGCAAAAAAAGACTCAAATATTAAAGGCATTTTTCTGGACGAGAGCATACTGCAAACCGGAGAAGCTACCACCGAAGAAATACGCAACGCACTTATCGACTTTAAAAAAACAGGTAAATTTATAGTTGCCTACTCCGAAATTTATACCCAGGGCTTCTACTACCTGGCATCGGTTGCCGATAAGGTATATATCAACCCTAAAGGCCTTTTTGATTTTAAAGGCTTTAATTCAAAAATCACTTTCCTGAAAGGCACTCTTGATAAATTAGGTATAGAGGCACAAATAATTAAGGTGGGCACCTATAAAAGCGCCGTTGAGCCTTTCTTTTTAACAAAAATGAGCGACGCCAACCGCTTGCAGGTAAACTCCTACCTTGGCTCGCTTTACGACCATTTTTTAACCGGGATAAGCCAAAGTCGCAAAATAAGCAAGGATTCGTTATTTGCCATAGCCAACGATTTGAAAATACGCGAACCTGAGGACGCCCTTAAATACCACTTGGTTGACGGCTTAAAATACAAGGATGAAATTTTAGATGATCTGAAAAAGCGTGCGGGAATTGATGCCGGCGACGATTTGAAAACCGTTGAATTAAGTGAGTACGGTACAAGCGAGTCGGCTAAAGAAGATAAAAAAGAAACTTCGAAAAACAATATTGCCATAGTATATGCATCGGGCGATATAGTTGGCGGCGAAGGCGACGATAATAGCATAGGCTCCGAACGAATTTCAAAAGCGTTGCGCAAAGCGCGTGAAGATGACAAAGTTAAAGCTGTGGTTTTCCGTATCAACTCACCGGGTGGCAGTTCCCTTGCTTCGGATGTGATGTGGCGCGAGGTTATGCTGACCAAAAAAGTTAAGCCAATAATCGTTTCCATGGGCGATGTGGCCGCGTCTGGCGGGTATTACATAGCCTGTGCTGCTGATTCGATAATTGCCGAACCCAATACCATTACTGGCTCCATAGGTATTTTTGCTGTGCTGCCCAATATGCAAAAGTTTTTTACCGACAAACTGGGTATGACTTTCGACGGTGTAAAAACCGGCAAATATGCTGACTTAGGCGATTTAACCAGGCCTTTATCACCCGAAGAAAAAGCAATTTTACAAAACCAGGTAAACCGCGGGTACGATAATTTTACAAAAGCTGTAGCCACTGGCCGCAACAAAACTCAGGCTTACATTAACAGTATCGGCCAGGGCCGCGTTTGGACCGGCGAACAAGCTGTAAAAATAGGCCTTGTGGACAGGTTGGGCAATATAAATGATGCCATAGCCTCTGCTGCAAAAAAGGCCCACATTAAAAAATACAACATTGTGGCCTACCCCGACCAAAAAAGCTTCCTGAATAAATTCGGCCTCGGCGGCGACCAGTTAAAAATGCACTTTGTGAAATCGGAACTGGGTGATAATTTTAAATACTACCAGCAGATAAAAGGAGTAACCATGATGATGCGCACCCCACAGGCGAGGATGCCTTATGACATTGAGATAAATTAAGTTTTAGTGATATTTTTATGGGAAAGCCGCCTGGTATTGGGCGGCTTTCGTATTTTTACACCCTCAATTAAATTATGGAAAATAAACCCATAGCCCGTAAGCTTCGCCTGCTCTCGCAATTGATGGAATTGCACGAGGAAAATCCGTTTAAGATAAAATCATTGGCTAATGCTGCTTTTAAGGTTGATAAGCTGCATTTCCCGGCTGCAGGGAAGACCTTTGCCGAGCTTGAAAAAGTCGATGGCATTGGTAAAAGCACAGCCAGTAAAATTATCGAGCTACTTGAAAAAGGCACGATGACCGAATTGGACGATATGCTCGCCAAAACTCCGGAAGGAATTGTTGAGATGATGGGCATAAAAGGTATCGGCCCGAAAAAAGTGGCCATTATTTGGAAAGATCTGGGAATAGAGAACATTGGCGAGCTTTATTATGCCTGTAACGAAAACCGCCTGGTTGAAGCAAAAGGCTTCGGACTTAAAACACAGGAAGACATACGGAATTTAATTGAATTTAACATGGCCAGCCATGGCAAATTCCTTTACGCCAAAGTTGAGCAGGAAGCTAAAGACTTTTTAGAACAGCTAAAGGGCATTTTTCCGGATGGGTTGATAGAGTTTGCAGGCGAGTTTCGCAGGTATTGCGAAATTATAAATAAGCTTATCATAGTATTAGGCTGCCGCGACCAGCAAATTGCATTTACTACGCTGGTACAATCTGAAGTAATGGGCGAGATAGAGCCGGATAAAAATCACGTAAAAGGAAAATTGGCTAATGGTTTAAAGGTTGAAGTGGTGTGTGTGGAGAAGCGTTACTTTTATAAAGAACTTTTTGAACAAACCGGCGACGACGAGCATGTTAAAGCCGTTTTAAGCAAAACCGTTGAACCGATTGACCAGCCCGAAAGCGAAGATTTAATTTACCGAAAATCAGGCCTTGAATATGTGCAACCTGAGTTACGCGAAGGCACGACGTTTATAGAACGGGCCGAAACAAATAAACTTCCGCAGCTGGTAAACCATGCCGATTTAAAAGGCACTCTGCACAACCACAGTACCTGGAGCGATGGCATAAACACCGTTGAAGAAATGGCGCTGTATTGCCGTGACGAACTAAAATTAGAATACTTAGGCATGTGCGACCATAGCAAAAGTGCATTTTACGCCAAGGGCCTGGCAATTGAGCGCGTTTTACAACAGCACGAAGAAATTGACCGCCTGAACAAAAAACTGAATGGATTCCATATATTTAAAGGTATCGAATCGGATATTTTGTACGATGGCTCACTGGATTACCCGGATGAGATTTTGAAAAAGTTTGATTTTATAGTGGCCTCGGTACACTCCATCCTGAAAATGGATGAAGAAAAAGCAACATCAAGGCTGATAAAAGCAATTGAAAACCCATATACCACCATATTGGGCCACCCTACCGGCCGCTTATTATTAAGCCGTAACGGTTACCCCATCAACTACAAAAAGGTGATAGATGCCTGTGCTGCCAACAATGTGGTGATTGAAATAAATGCCAATCCACTGCGCCTCGATTTGGATTGGCGCTGGCACCAATATGCGCTGGAAAAAGGTGTTTGGCTATCCATTAACCCAGACGCGCACCGCAAAGAAGGCTTTTTAGATATGTATTATGGCATACTGGTTGCCCGCAAAGGCGGCTTATATAAAGAAAGATGTTTAAATGCGTTATCATTGCAGGAAATTGGGAAGTTTTTTTCTCAAAAAACTTCAGTGATTAGAGGTTAGAGACGAGAGGTTAAAAAAAACCTTTGCAGCTGCCATGAACTATGAACCATCAACTATGAACTTTTCCCGATGAACCAATGAACCTAATAGATAGAGTACGTTCCATACAATCAACCGAAAAACAGCCTGCTATACTGGTTATTGGCGACTTGATGATTGACCATTACATTTGGGGAAATGCCACACGGTTATCGCCTGAGGCACCGGTGCCGATCGTAAACGTAAAAAATGAGTCGACTACGCTTGGTGGCGCAGGCAATGTTGTTCAAAACCTGGTTGCCCTGGGTGCAACTGTTACCGTTGCCGGGGTTATTGGGGATGACGCCACCGGCCTTCAGCTTATTGAAATACTGGAAAACGAAGGCGTAAAAACCAATACTATTATTAAAGATAGTGCACGGCCTACGACCATTAAAACCCGGGTTTTAGCCGGACGGCACCAATTAGTTAGAGTTGATCGTGAAATCACCGATCCCTTGTCGGCGGACTTGGAAAACGAACTGGCCGAGAAACTTACTTCGGTCATTGATAAGGCAGATATCATTATATTTTCCGATTATAACAAAGGTTTGTTTGCCCCGGCCCTTACACAACGCCTAATAAAGATTGCAGCCGTGCATCATAAGCAAGTAATTGTTGACCCTAAAGGTTTTAATTACGAAAAATACAAAGGCGCCTTTTTAATAAAACCCAACCGCAAAGAGTTGGCTGAGGCAGCTAAAACCGAATCGATAAAAAATATTGACGAGTTGCAGGAAGCGGCCAAAACCGTGTTTGCGCAAACCGAAACTGCGTACCTGGTGGTTACTCTTTCTGAAGAAGGAATGGCGATATTGACTCCGGAAAGCAGTAAATTATTATCGGTAAAGGCTACCGAGGTATTCGATGTTACTGGTGCCGGCGATACGGTAATAGCAGCCATTACTTATTTTTTAGCCCTTGGTTTTACGGTTGAAGAAGCCTGCGACCTGGCTAACCATGCTGCCGCCATAGTGATACGGCATGTAGGTAGTGCCACAACAACTATTGATGAAATTATTAAAGATATGGAGATTTAGTTCATTGGTTCACTTGTTCATTAGTTCATTGGTATATTTGCAAGCGAATTAAATATAAATCCGAATTGGAACTTATGAAATCTAAAATTTCTACAATTCCGAAATTGAAATTCCGAAATCCGAAATAAAGAATGGTTATTGAAGAACTTAAAGATCACCAACAACTTGTAAACAAGGTAATTGAACAGCTTAGCGGCGATATTGAAAAAGCCTGCGAAATGATTATTACTGCTATACAAAACGGCAACAAGGTTTTAACAGCGGGCAATGGCGGCAGCGCTGCCGATGCCCAGCATATTGCTGCCGAGCTAAGCGGACGCTTTGTGAAACACCGCAAAGCCCTACCCGGAATTGCTTTGACAACTGACACATCGGCCCTAACTGCCATTGCCAATGATTACGGGTACGACCATGTATTTTCGCGCCAGGTTGAGGCTTTGGCACAGCCCGGCGATTTATTTATAGGTATTTCAACAAGCGGCAATAGCCAGGGGATTTTAAATGCTTTTGAAACTGCTACAAAATTCGGCTGCAAAACCCTGGGCCTTTCGGGCCGGGATGGCGGAAAAATGAACGGTATTTGCGATTTAAATGTGATAATACCATCGGATATCACTGCCCGCATACAGGAAATGCATATTTTGATTGGGCATATATTGTGTAAAGCGGTTGACGATTTATTTTAACTGATGAGAGCCGACTTAGAAAAAACGCTTTTAGATAAAATACAGCCTTTAGCCCGGTTGAAAGCCACGGTTACTGCCTGGCAGAAAGACGGCAAAAAGGTAGTATTTACCAACGGTGTTTTCGATTTATTGCACTTAGGCCATGTTACTTACCTAGCGAAAGCCGCCGAATTGGGCGACAAACTGATAATCGGCTTAAATGCAGATAGCTCTGTAAGGCGGATAAAAGGCGAAGACCGGCCAATAAACGACCAAAACAATCGAGCAGCCTTGTTGGCCTCGCTGTTTTTTGTAGATGGCGTGGTACTATTTGAAGAAGATACACCACTTAATTTGATAAGTACTTTACTACCCGACATACTGGTTAAAGGCGCAGATTATACTATAGACAATATTGTTGGCGCCAAAGAAGTTATTGCTAACGGCGGCGAGGTTAAAACTATTACTTTTGTTGAGGGCTATTCCTCAACATCTATTATTAACAAAATAAAGGCACAAGCACGGTAAAATGATAAGCGGACTTTGTAACAAGGTATTTTTAAAGGCGATATATGATTATCATTTATATGATGATATCAACGCGAGGTATGAAAACCCTTACGAAGTGGGTTCGTTTGAAAATTTATTATTCACCAAATGCTGGATAGACACAGCCCAATGGCACATGGAGGATGAAATTCGAAATCCATCCATCGACCCGGTTGTTGCCCTGAAATGGAAACGCCGCATCGATAAATCCAACCAGGAGCGCACTGATTTAGTAGAAGAAATTGACAGCTATTTTTTAGATAAGTACAAAGATGTTAAGCCGCTGCCTACTGCGCGGATAAATACAGAAAGCCCTGCCTGGGCTATCGACAGGCTATCAATACTGGCTCTGAAGATTTATCACATGCACGAGGAAACCCTAAGAAAAAACATTAGCGATGCTGATTCGGCTCAGCGTAAGACAAAACTTGGCATTCTTTTGCAGCAACAAACAGACCTTTCAATAGCTATTGACGAACTGATTGACGATATACAACGTGGTGAAAAATACATGAAGGTTTACCGCCAGATGAAAATGTATAACGACCCCGAGCTTAACCCCGTTTTGTATAACAGCAAAAAATAAATGCCAGAAGCAAAGCATATACTGGTATTCCGTTTTTCGGCCATGGGCGATGTGGCTATGACGGTGCCGGTTATAAAAGCAGTGCTAAGTCAAAATCCCGAACTAGAAATAACATTTGTTTCCCGACCTGACTTTGAAGGATTTTTTAAGAATATCCCCCGTCTAAATTATTTCGCTGCCGATTTAATTTTGGGGTATAAAGGGTTCACCGGTGTGCTTAAGCTATTTCGGACGCTGAAAAAAATGTCAAACTTTGATGCTGTTGCCGATTTGCATGACAATTTACGTTCGAAAATATTAAGAAAAATGTTCCGGGTTTCGGGCGTACCTTATGTATACATCGATAAAGGAAGGGACGAAAAAAAGCTTTTGACCCGCTTTCCAAACAAGGTTTTAAAACCGCTCAAACTCACCACAGAACGTTATGCCGATGTTTTCAGAGGGTTAGGATTGCAAATAGAACTTCAGCATCAGCTTAAAAAAAATCGACAACCATTAACCGGCGATATTATTAAACTAACCGGCGACAAGGCAAATTCATGGATCGGCATTGCCCCTTTTGCCAAACATAAAGGCAAAATTTATCCGCTGGAGCGAACGGAAGAGGTTATTAAGCAGTTAGATAATAAAAATGTAAAACTGTTTTTATTTGGCGGCTCATTGCTGGAAGAAGAGATTTGCCTGCAATGGGAGCAAAAATATCCGGCCGCTACCTCGCTGGTACGCCGCTTAACTATAGAACAGGAACTTTCGCTGATCAGCAACCTTGATGTAATGATGAGTATGGATTCGGCAGGAATGCACCTGGCTTCGCTTGAGGGAGTGCCGGTAGTTTCGGTTTGGGGGGCAACACACCATTATGCAGGTTTTTTAGGCTACGGGCAATCGGAAAACAACATAATTGCAGACGATATTGAATGCCGGCCATGCTCTGTTTATGGAAATAGGCCCTGTTTCAGAAAGGATTATGCATGCCTTTATAACATTGAACCCGAAACTATTGTTGCCAAACTAAGCGAATTTATCAACTAAGTGCAGCCGCCGTTAAGCCGACACCCGTTTATTTTTATTAAAACAATTTATATCAAAATAACCTTCATTTAAATATCAATTAAACGTTAATTTGCAGCGTTTTTATTAGATACAAGTGGATGGGCCGCGAGGCTGGTTAAATTAAAATCGCCATGAAAAAATTACTATTGGTAAGACATGCAAAGGCCGAAAAGGATACCGGGGGCAAGGATTTCGACAGGCCTTTAAAGTACATCGGCATGCAGGACGCGGGTTTTATGGCTGATCGTTTGAAAGAGAAATTAATAGTACCTGAATATATTGTAGCCAGCCCCGCATTGCGCACCCTTACGACGGCTGAAATATTTGCCGACCACTTAGGCTTACCTGCTCCCACCACCAACAAGTCAATTTTTGAAGCGAGCGAAAAAACCCTTTTAAAAATAATTAACGATCTGCCAGACAAATACGACTTCGTAGCCCTTGTTGGTCATAACCCAGGCATAGCTTACATACTGCAATATTTAACCGGTGCTGCCATGGAGGTTCACACCAGCGCGGTTGCAGTAATTGATTTTGAAATAGATGATTGGGCATCAATTAGCAAAGGCCTGGGTACGCTTGCTTATTTTAGCTGGCCGAACGGGTGAAAAATCATTTAGTCACTATGTCATTGAGTCATTAACGAATTGTTCGTCAGCATTCCCAACGAAAAATATCAAATTCTGACTACCTTACACTCTCAAAATTTCAATGACCCAATGACCCAATGACCTAACCTATTCACGAAAGGCAATACATCTTCCCCGGCAAGCCTCTTATATAACCCTGCATTTCCATATTCAATAAATTCATGGCCAGTTTGCTGGTCGGCATATTTGTTTTTATTGATAAGTCGTCAATAGCAAGCGGAGTTTTATTTTCACGTAAAAGATTAATTATCAGGCTTTCATCCTGCGTAAGGTCAAATGGCAAAATAAACTGCTCGATTGAAGCTTTCGCTGTATCACCTTGCTCCCAGCCCAGGCTGAAAGCTAAATCAGCTGCGCAGGTGAGCAGTTGCGCCTTATTGTTACGGATCAAAAAATTGCAGCCTTCAGAATATTCATCGCCCAGCCTGCCCGGGAAGGCAAATACATCACGGTTGTAGGAGTTGGCAATTTCGGCAGTAATTAACGCGCCGCCTTTTATCCCTGCTTCAACCACTATAGTAGCATCAGCCATACCGGCCACTATACGGTTACGCTGTGGAAAATTCTCACGGTCTGGCATAGTACCTGAAGGGTATTCGGACAACAAGCCACCGTTTTCCAGCATTTTATCGGCAGTAGCCCGATTCTGGCTTGGGTACATCCTATCCAGTCCATGACCAACTACGCCAACAGTGGGTACGTTATGTTTTAAGCACTCTTTATGAGCAGCCACATCAATACCGAGCGCTAAGCCGCTAACCACCAAAACATTTAGTTGCTGCAACTCTTCAATCAACTGCCGGCATAGCTGTTTACCATATTCAGTAGCATTACGTGTACCAACAATACTTACCACATGTTCGGCATTTAAATCTGCATTGCCCTTTGCGTATAGTAATACAGGTGAATCATTGCAATTTTTTAAGCGCTTGGGGTACCTGTTATCGGTGTAAAATATAACGTCGATACCATTCTTATCAATAAATTTTAGCTCCTGCTCGGCTTTCTTCAATGCAACGTCAAAGTCAAGCTGGCTGACGGTCTTCTCTCCTATTCCCGGCACCTTCAACAATTTGCCTTTTGGTGCTTTAAATATTTGTTCGGCCCCGCCGAAATGTGCGGTTAATGATTTGGCCAATGTTGGGCCGATGTTTTTTACAAATGTTAAGGCAACCTGGTGAAGTAACGACATAATCTGATGCCTTGCTGTATGTTATTTTATTGCGAGGCTTTATCGCCCTAAAATATAAAAATCCTAACAATTTTAGCAAAAAATAAAAAACTATAAAAATAGTTTGCAAACTATAAAAATAGTTCTACCTTTACTCAACTATAAAAATAGTTTGCTATGAACATTAAAGAACTTACAAAAGCCGAGGAGCAGGTGATGCAAATACTGTGGCAGCTAAAAGAGGCCATTGTGAAAGACATTATTGAGGAAATGCCTGACCCAAAACCAGCCTATAACACTGTGTCGACAGTAGTGAGGGTTTTGGAAGGCAAAGGATTTATCGACCATAAAGCCTACGGCAACTCGCATGTTTACTTCCCTGCCATCAGCGAAGATGTTTACAAAAAATTCACTTTTGATAAGATGATGAAAAACTATTTCAGCAATTCCTACAAAAGCCTGGTGTCTTTTATTGTCGACGAAAAAAACCTGGATGTAAAGGAGCTCGATGAGCTTACCAAACTGATTGACAACCTAAAAAACAAAAAATCATGAATTGGCTGCATTACCTGTTGGAAGCGAATATTTACCTGGGGGTATTTTATGCGCTGTATTTTTTACTGCTCGATAGGGAAACGTATTACAAATTGAACCGGGCCTATTTGTTATGCACGCCTGTTTTATCATACATTATCCCGTTGGTGCAAGTGGGCTGGTTAAAATCATACGAAGACGGCGGCAAAGTACTAGCAACTATTGTATACAATCCGCACCTCCATCAGAACGTTGCGACTCCAACGTATTTTACATGGCAAAATGTGCTTGTAATTGGATACGTAACCGGCGCAGTGGTAATGCTGACCCTGTTTGCTTTAAAAATTTCTCAACTTTTAAAATTAACACGAACACAACAAAGCCTGCTGCATAATAAGTATAAACTTGTTAAAGTCGAGGATGCAAACACTGCGTTTTCCTTTTTCAACTATGTATTTATCGGTACCAATGTATCCGGCGCTGATACCATGATAAGGCATGAGCTGGTTCACATCGATCAAAAACACTCTGTAGATATCGTTTTTTTGGAACTGGTGAAAATCATCAACTGGTTTAATCCTTTCATCTACCTGTTGCAACGCAGCCTTAAAACCGTGCATGAGTATATTGCTGATGAGCAAACCGCCGCTTATGAAAACGACACCCTCACCTACTCTTCGTTTTTGGTGAGCAATGCTTATGGCTTAAGTGGGTCGTCTATCTCAAATTCATTTTTCAATTATAATTTACTAAAAAAGAGGATCATTATGTTAAACCAAAAACGTTCGGGTAATTTAGCAAGGCTAAAGTACCTCGCTGCCCTGCCGGTATGCGCCGGCTTGCTATGTGCATCAACCTTAGGGTTCAGTAAAACCTATGGGCTGATTGACCTGGTGCCGCAAAAAACAACAGATACAATTAAAAAATTGAAACTGGTTGATGTTAAACCTTCAAAAAACAAAACAAAAGTTAAAAGAGCGCCCAACGTTACATTTAAAGATACCCTCTACGGGCAAAAAGAGATAGCCATTAAAGACGCCCCTGCATCAGCAGAAGAAATAACTATTGACCCGGTTAGGCCAAACGGCAAGCAGACTAAAAATGCCGACTTGAAGTTGGATGATGCGGCCCCCATTAAGATAATTGTCAAGGACAGCAAAAGTGCTGGTTTGAAGTTGGCTGATGCGGGCCCAATTAGGATAAAGGGCAAACTTGTTAAAAGTGCTGATGTAAAGATCGATGCACCACAACCCGCGCCGGTAATGCTAAAATTGCAGAAAATGCCACCGCCGCCAATGGAACCAATTCCACCTGTATCGAAAGATTTCGAGAATTTATTCAATTCTATGCGGAAAACTATAAGATATCCTGCATTGGCCCGCGAAGGTAACATTGTAGGAAGCGTAGTTGTTAAATTCAATGTGAATTATAACCATAATATAAGTGATGTAGTTGTGCTGAAGGGTGTCGGGAATGGATGCGATGAAGAAGTCGTTAGGGCTGTAAAAGCTTTTACAGGCTCGGTGGAAGCAAAATCCGGCAACTATAAAATGGCTGTGAGTTTTGCTTTAGATGGAATTGAAGCACCCAAACCAGCAAGCGAAAAGTTGTTCAAAGATCCATCATTTGCAGGCGAGGTTGTTGTAGTTGGATATCCTACAAAAAAATAACATCAATCTTCCATAGCGAAGAACCAATTGCTGACCGGCCAAAAACCGTCGCGGCAATTTGTTGTATATGACAGATTACACTGATTGAAACTCAATGATTACACCGATTTGTACACTGTAATGAAAAATGATAACTATCGCGCCTCTTAAAGAATCAGCGAAATCAACGTAATCAAACGAAAATCAACGGTTATGCTTTAATATAGATAACTTGCTTGGTCTCAAAAAACTCCTCGGCGAAATAATCCTTAAGATGGTATTGGCTAACCTTTAGCCCAGATTCTTTAATTTCCTGCGCCAAATCCCCTCCTTTTAAATAAAGAATGCCGTTCGGCAGCTTATTTTTTGATTGCTTGTTAAACTTACCACGCACCCATGGATAAAAATCCTTCAGTTGTGTAACCGCACGCGACACTACAAAATCAAACTTTTCATCAACCTGTTCGGCGCGCTGGTGGCTGGCTTTTACATTTTTAAGACCAAGCGCTTTTGCGACTTCCTGCACCACCTTTATTTTTTTGCCAATAGAATCGACAAGGTGGAACTGTGTCTCGGGGAAAAGAATAGCTAAAGGAATACCTGGAAAACCACCGCCTGTGCCCACATCAAGTACGTTTTCGCCGGGTAAAAACGCCATTACTTTGGCTATGCCCAGCGAGTGTAAAACATGGCGCTCACCCAGCATGTCAATATCCTTGCGCGATATTACGTTTATCTGGTTGTTCCAAAAGGTGTACAATTCGGGCAGGCGGTTAAATTGCTGTTGCTGCTGCGCCGTAAGATTGGGGAAATATTTTAGCAGGTAATCAGATATCATCCCTGTTAAACCGGTTAATTATATTACCAAGTAGGTATCTGGCCCTGAAAAGCTGGGCCTTAACTGTACCTAAAGGCAGGTCGAGCTGTTGGGCAATTTCTTCGTAGGATAGCTCGTCAAAGTAGCGCAGCGTAATTAGGTTTCGGTAACGCGGTGGCAGGCTTTCAATAAGTAATTTAAGCTCCTGGGTTTGTTGTTTTTTTATTGAAACTTCTTCAGGGTTCAGCACATCCGCCTTAATCTGCAGTTGTTTTTCCTCACCGTCTTCGTCCATCATGCCGTGGATCGACATGGTGTTTAGCTTCTTTTTCCGGATAAAATCGATACAGTTATTGGTTGCTACGCGGAATAGCCAGGTGCTAAAGGCGTAGTCGGGCTGATATTTTTCCAATTTCTCAAATGCCTTGGCAAAGGTTTCAACGGTAAGGTCCATTGCGTCCTCTTTGTTGTTAACCATCTTAAGCACCATAAAATAAATAGAATCCTTATACCTGTGCATCAAATCGGCATAAGCCTTCTGGTCGCCTTGTCGGGCCCTTACAACAAGGTGAAAATCGTTCTTTGCGTTCTCGGTAAAATTCGAATTTATTTCCATTGAGTGG
The DNA here is from genome assembly GCF_025359345.1 of Mucilaginibacter sp. GTDB lineage: Bacteria > Bacteroidota > Bacteroidia > Sphingobacteriales > Sphingobacteriaceae > Mucilaginibacter. The sequence continues at coordinate 192,586 of NZ_JANYGQ010000020.1, read as the reverse complement.
TTTTTATAAAAGTGCCAATTAACCCAAAAGTATTTAAGTAAATATAATAAATCGCATCAAAAAAGGGCAGGTACCATAACAAGCCCTTGCCATCCAATCGTTTAAATAGCTTATTATATATGATTAATTGAAAAATCAACCTAAACATAAACAAACCTGCGGCTAACAGGGGCTCAAAGTTGAAAACTAAGCATAATGTTAATAAAATATAGAACAGGAAACCGCTCGCAGCATCGATACTCAGCATGCGTCGATACCTCGCCTTATACAATTTACCCACCCCAAAATGGCGCTTTTTTTGACGAAACAATGAATTCAAAGTGGTTTTAGCATCGGTATAAACAAACGAATCGGGGTTCATTTCGATGGCCGTGTTATCTGCAGTGGCGTTTTGGTTTACAAACAAATCGTCATCGCCTGATATTACGTGCATGTGTGCAGCAAACCCTTTGGCCCCAAAAAACAAAGTTTTAGTATAAGCCAGATTACGCCCTATCCCCATATAAGCATCACCCCTAACTGCTGCCGACAGGTAGTTAATGGCAGTTTTTATAGTCTCAAAACGGATAAACGGGTTCAAGAAATTGCGTGTTTTTTTATATGGCGAATAACCCAAAACAATTTGATCGGGCCTGGTAAAATTAGCGGCCATATAGGTTATCCAGTTGTCGGAAGCAGGTACGCAATCGGCATCGGTAAACAACAGGTATTCGTTTTTTGCAGCCTTTATGCCCAGGGTTAATGCGAATTTTTTACCGGTTTTAAACCTGTCGTGCTCGGTAATGGTAACCACTTTAAGGCGCGGATACCTCTCTTTCATCTCATCGAGCACATCGCCCGATGCATCGTACGAGCAATCGTTTATAACAACCACCTCAAAATCCGGGTAATTTTGCTCCAGTATTGAAGGCAGGTTTTCGCGCAGGTTATTGGCCTCGTTACGGGCACTTATAATTACTGATACCGGGATCAGCACCTCAGGAAGCGATTCAACCGGTTTAAACTTGTTGAGTTTGCTTTGGTTGGCAATTAAAAAATATAGCTGAATAAGGAAGCAAAACTGTAGTGAAATAAATAACGCGTAGTGTAAATATGTTTCCAAACCGGGGTCAAAAATAATGTGCAAAGGTCGCAAAAATTGTTGGAATGTCGTAAGGTTGAAATATTGTAATGTTAAATAAATCAAAACATTTGCGATTAAGGAAGTGGTTGAAATGTTGCAAGGTTGAAATATCGTAATTTTAAATAAGTCGAAAGGATATTCGCTATGCCAATAACGTTTCAACTTTACAACATTCCAACCTTACAACATAATTATTATGTTAATTTTGCATCCTTATAATGAAATTCAACTTAACAGCAAAGGACCCGCTTTCGAAAGCACGGGCAGGTGAAATAACCACCGACCATGGCACTATACAGACCCCTATATTTATGCCCGTTGGTACGGCGGGGACCGTTAAAGCGGTGCACCAGCACGAACTTAAAAACGATATTAAGGCGCAGATAATACTGGGCAACACCTACCATCTATATTTACGGCCGGGATTAAACACTATTGAAGCTGCCGGCGGCCTGCATAAATTTAACGGCTGGGACGGCCCTATTTTAACAGACAGCGGCGGTTACCAGGTGTATTCGCTGACGGAAGTTCGTAAAATAAAGGAAGAGGGCGTTACATTTCGTTCCCATATCGATGGCTCAAAACATTTGTTTACACCCGAAAATGTGATGGATACCCAGCGCACCATCGGCGCCGATATAATAATGGCGTTTGACGAGTGTACCCCTTACCCATGCGAATATGGCTACGCCCGCCGCTCCATCGATATGACGCACCGCTGGTTGAAGCGCTGCTGCGACCGGTTCGATAGTACGGAGCCAAAATACGGTTATAGCCAGACACTTTTTCCTATTGTACAAGGCTCTGTTTACAAGGATCTGCGGGTAAAATCAGCAGAAGTTATTGCATCATTTGAACGCGAAGGAAATGCCATCGGCGGCCTTTCGGTTGGTGAACCGGCGGAAGAAATGTACGCCATGACGGAAATTGTATGCAATATTTTACCTGAACAAAAGCCACGGTACCTTATGGGCGTAGGCACCCCTGTTAATATTTTGGAGAACATTGCCCTCGGGATTGATATGTTTGATTGCGTAATGCCCACCCGTAACGCACGCAACGGCATGCTGTTTACAAAAAATGGCATTATTAACATCAAGAACGAGAAGTGGAAGAACGATTTTTCGCCTATTGAACAGGATAGCGATTTATTTGCCGATACTGCCTATACAAAAGCTTACCTTAGGCACCTGATACATTCAGGCGAAATGCTGGGCGCACAGATAGCTACTTTGCATAACCTGCACTTTTATTTGTGGTTGGTTACCGAAGCCCGCAATAAAATAATTGCTGGCGAGTTTTATAGCTGGAAAAATGCAATGGTAAACCGCCTAGCGCAACGATTATAAATGAAAGCCATTTTATACAGGTACTTAAAAACAATCGACAGGTATATTATTAAAAAATACCTGGGCACGTTTGCGTTTACGCTGGGCATTTTTGTGGTGATTACAGTTATTTTTGATATATCAGAACACATTGATAATTTCCTTAAAAACCACAATACTTTAAACGAGATTGTATTTAAATACTACGCAGGTTTTATACCTTTTTATATGAACCTGCTATCGCCGCTTATTAACTTTTTGGCGGTAATATACTTTACGGCCAAAATGGCCAACCAAACGGAAATTGTGCCGATATTAAGCGGCAAGGCTAGTTTCAACCGCTTTTTAAGGCCTTATTTTATTTGCGCCACGCTGATTTTTTTGGTGTCGCTCTTCGCCAATCTTTACCTTATTCCGTATACTAATAACCTGAAAATATCCTTCGAAAATGCCAATCGTTTTAACGGTGACGACCCGGCGAAAAGCGAGGTACACATACAGCTGGACAAACACACTTTTGCCTACGTACAGTCGTTTGATAATTCAATACGTACCGGCTACCAGTTTATTTTAGAGAAGTTTGACGGTGACCAGCTGAGGGAAAAATTGCTGGCCAACACTATTGTGTACGACTCATTAAAGCGGGTGTGGACCATTAAAAGCTATACCGTAAGGTACATAAACGGGCTGAAAGAAAAATATGTGGATAGCTCCGGGCGATCCAAAGACACGGTACTGGATATGCGGCCGGTGGATTTTATCACCTATGATAACGGCTACACCGCCATGGCAACAGGCGAACTGAGCAAAAATATTGTAAAGGAAAAGCTTCGCGGCACCGGTGCTTTAAAGGAAATGACCTATGTGTTCGACCAGCGTTTTGTGTACCCATTATCATCATATGTGCTTACGCTTATTGGTGTTTCTATATCCTCGCGTAAGGTTCGCGGCGGCATTGGGTTGCCCCTGGGGATAGGTATTTTCCTTTGTTTTGCCTACATCGTCGTCGACAGGTTTGCATTTGTTTTTGCGGTAAAAGGCAACATGCCATCCATCATCGCGGTATTTATACCTAATGGAATATTCGGATTAGTTGGGCTATATTTGCTGTCAAAAGCGCCCAAATAATGGACCCGAAAAATACCTTGCCGGGGTTAAATAAAAACCTGCTTATCCTTCATTTTACTGTCTTTATCTGGGGCTTTACCGGTATACTCGGTGCACTTATTTCAGTGTCGGCGGTAAGCCTGGTTTGGTACCGCGTACTCATTGCATCTCTGTCATTATTCCTATATTTTAAGTTCAATAAGACAGCGCTAAAGTTAGATATGCGCAGCTTTTTTAAGCTGATATTTACGGGCGCTTTAGTAGGCGGACACTGGATATTATTCTTCGCTTCTATTAAATTATCTACCGTTCCGGTGACCCTTGTTTGCCTTTCGTCCATTACTTTATTCACCGCAATTTTCGAACCGCTAATCAATAAAAAGAAGATTTCGAAGTTGGAAATACTAGCTGGTATTTTAATAATATTAGGAATAGCCACCATCTTTAAATTTGAAGGCAGATACACTAAGGGTATAGAAGCCGGATTATTAAGCGCAGTATTTGCCAGCCTATTTTCCATCATCAATTCGCGCCAGGTAAAAAAGTTCGAAGCACCGGTAATAGCATTTTACGAGCTTTCGGGAGCCTTTGTCTGGATATCAATTTACCTTTTATTTACCGGCGGCTTCAACCAATCGATGGCACTGCGGGGGGCCGATATCGGTTATCTTTTCATCCTTGGCACCATCTGCACTTCGCTCGCCTACGTAGCCGGTGTATCCGTAATGCGCGAACTTTCGGCATTCAGAGTAGCCCTGATTACGAATCTCGAGCCTGTATATGGCATCGTTATGTCATTTGTTTTTTTCAAGGATATGAACAAAATGACCCTGGGTTTTTGGGTTGGCGCAGTGCTGTTGCTGTCCACAATCTTCCTGTATCCTGTGGCCCAAAAACAAATAGCCAGGCGAAAAAATCAGGCCTGATTACCTCTATTTATTGTGGTTTTTGACCGTTGACTTTCGCATCTTTCCATGCTCTCCGCATCAATTATTTTGAATGACTTCCGTCCTCATCTTAGGGTGGGGGAGAAAATGACTTGAAAGCCCCGCGCCATTTAAGGCCATCTAAGCCGTTATCTTTTTCATAGCCCCCGGCATACCATTTAAAAGTTTTAGCAGCGTTACAGGCAAATTTCATAAATTTTATAAGTGTATTGGAAGCAAAGATGCTCTTATCTGGTTTTACCTGAACTCACAACCGTAAGTAACTATGTTAATACTCAAAATTGTTCTCTTTAGCTATTTTATATTATATTATAATTACTTTATAATCAAATATTTACAACCACTATTAAAACTGTTTATTCCGATAAAATAAAGCTTCTAAAAATCATATTACCAATTATTTTAGCATGGAAAAACACATATCATATTTTAGCCATTTATTTTATTATAAATCAAATATATAACAAAGATTAATTAAAGTTTTTGTCAGAATGCCCGCTCTAAAAATTAAATTAAGACTAAGTGTACCGAAATTGCCAAATTAGATTTTTCAAGAAATCAAAATTTCGCGGAGATGTATACCAAACTAAAATTAACACCGAAAAAATTCGAGGATATTTTCGGCCTGTTGCCCGGAGTTTTATAGACTTAAAATTTTGCGGAACGAAACAGCAAGCGAGGAATCGACATTAAAGGGATCGACAAATCTTGCCTGGCAGTTCGTTTATCGATGCGAATTTCGGGTCGAATATTTCTGTCAAAAATGGAAGGTCATTTTTTTGCAACCGCATGCGGTTGCAACGACAATTTGTAACACCGGAAAAATGGTTACTAAAATTTGCGAACCTCCCCCTCACCCTGATTTTATTAAATGAAAAACATTGAGCGATTTTTATTCCATTAAAAAAAACAGGATATTGTATTAAATGTTAAACTAAATCACCATGAGAATAAAAACCATCATCATCGTCCTTATCACCATCCTGCTTACGGTTGTGCTGATGCAAAATACCGGCGCAGTTTATTTCAACTTTCTTTGGGCCGTGTTCCGGATGTCCAAACTGGTGGTACTTCTTTTTGTAGCGATTATTTCGTTTGTACTTGGCGTACTGGTAGGCCGGCCAAAACGGGTTAAAAAACTTGGTGGCGACTACACGGACAACGCCTCAGACAAATCAACTCCTGGCACACTAAGTGACGACGACAAGGATTACATCAACTAAAAGTATGAATAACAAAATAGGATTCATCGGCTTGGGGCATATGGGTACGCCGATGGCAAAAAATTTGATAAGTGCAGGCTATCACCTGCAAATTTATAACCGTACAATTGCAAAGGCAGATGAGCTTGAGCAGTCTGCTATCATCAAATGTAAAACACCAGCCGAAGCAGCCGAAGGCGTGTCTGTAATCATCTCCATGCTATCAGACGATGAGGTATTAAAAGACGCAGTTCTGGGAGACGAAGGTATCCTGAAAAAACTGGCCAAAAACGCGCTCCATATTTCCATGAGCACCATCGCCCCGGACACCGCACAACTGCTTTCAAAAGCGCACGAAAATGCCGGCAGCCACTACCTCGCCTCCCCTGTTTTTGGCAGGCCTGAAGCGGCGGCGGCGAAGAAGCTTTGGATATGCACTTCCGGTGGCCTGCAATCAAAAGAAATTGCGAAGCCAATACTGGAAGCGTTGGGTCAGGGTATATTTGATTTTGGCGAAGATGCCGGCGCGGCCAACGTTGTGAAGGTTGCCGGGAACTTTATGATAATGGCATCGATGGAGATGATGGCCGAGGCTTATACCCTCGCCGAAAAAAACGGGCTCGACCGGACAAGGGTGGCGGAGTTTTTCGGGGCTACAATTTTCAACGCACCCATATTTCAAAACTACGGCAAGCAAATTGCCGGCAAACATTACCAACCTGTGGGATTCAAAACCAAGCTGGGCTATAAGGACGCGCGTATAGCCACCAAATTATCACAGCAAGCAGAAATACCCATGCCAATTGTTTCCATCGTCCACAACCGCTTATTAAGCGCCGTAGCCAAAGGCTGGGGAGAGCATGACTGGGCCGAAGGCGTGGGGCGGGGTGTTAGTGAGGATGCGGGAGTGTGAACCTGAACCGGAATTAAGCAGATTTTAGAGATTACGACGAATTTCAAAAAACAGTCCACATCAAAAAAATCTGTAAAGTCCGCTTAATCCCGGTTCCGGTTTAGACCTTAACAATAAAAAATTTCGTTCTCAATTTCCAGAGCGCTCAAATCCGGCGCTGTTTCAAATATTCCAAAAACTGATGCCCCACTTCCGCTCATGCTGGCATACAGTGCGCCGGCTTCGTAAAGGGCGGCCTTCACCCCTCTTATCTCCGGGTGGCTTTTAAACACCGATGCTTCGAAATCATTTTTGATGTATTTTTTCCAGTCAGCGATCGGTTCGTAAATTAAATCCATCAACGAATCTTTTACCGGTGCGGGTTTTACGCCGCGATAGGCCTCCGCTGTTGACACATGTACAGGCGGCATCACCAACACGACCTGGTATTTGGAAAGGTCGAGCCAGACTGGTTCGAATTCATCCCCAATCTCAAAAGCAAATACAGGTTTGTTTTTGATAAAGAAGGCACAGTCGGCGCCAAGTTTGCGGGCATAGCCGATCATTTGCTCATCTGTCATCCCTAAATTAAAATTCTGGTTTATCAGCCTGATAAAAAATGCAGCATCTGCCGAGCCACCTCCCAGCCCCGCGCCAATCGGGATATGTTTATGCAAATGAATTTTTACCGGCGGCAGGTTGAAATCATTTTTCAGCAGACGATAGCCTTTGATGCAAAGGTTGTCTTCCACCCTGCCCGGTATCTCCAAACCGGACGATTCGAAACTCAATTCGTCGGCCACAACAATTTCAAGTGCATCTTTTATGTTGACAGGATAAAAAATGGTTTCAAGGTTATGATAGCCATCATCCCTCCTGTTGAGTACATTTAGACCGATGTTGATTTTTGCGTTAGGGAAAATGAGCATAGTGGTGAGTGGAGAATAGTGAATGATTGATTAAGGTGGATTGAGTTGATTGAGTTTATTAAGTTAAAGGTGAGTTCGATATAGGCAAATGGCTACATCACTGCGAACAGCCGGCGAAGCGTTCCATTTTTGCACACGGAACACCCGGAACGCTATGAAACACACTCATTATCAGACAGTTTAATTCCATTCCAATGATTAAATAAATGTAAGTAGATGATAATCGAGTGCTCCCCCCTTATATCAAATTCACGTTAAGTTAAAAAAGATCTCACCTCCCGTTGGCTGTGTCTTCACAGCCAACGCCCCGCAACCTGGTGCGTTACCACAGCAGGTTCAAGGTTTTGCAAAGTTATGATGTTGCGGTGATAAGAATGATTAACAATGCTGTATTTTTGCACATCAGTAGGTTTACCAACTTAGTTTAATTTTATTTGCACTTATTTCTGTTGATTGGGTGATAATGTTTTGACGGTCTTTCGAAATTTGATCAACTTAATCCAAACCCAGTCAACTTAACCAACTCAAAAAATGAAACAGTATCTCGACCTGATGAGGCATGTGATGGAAACCGGCGCGCAGAAGCACGAACGCACAGGCACCGGTACCCTAAGCGTATTTGGCTACCAGATGCGTTTTAACCTGCAGGAGGGCTTCCCGATGGTGACCACCAAAAAACTGCACCTAAAATCCATCATCCACGAGCTGATATGGTTTTTAAGCGGCGATACTAACATCAAGTACCTAAAAGATAATGGTGTAAAGATTTGGGACGAATGGGCGGATGCCGAAGGTAATCTTGGTCCCGTTTACGGTTACCAGTGGCGTAGCTGGCCAAAACCGGACGGAGGGCATATAGACCAGATTACACAGGTTGTAAACCAGATAAAAAACAACCCGGACTCGCGCCGCATGATGGTATCGGCCTGGAACGTGGCCGACGTTAACCAGATGGCGCTGCCGCCTTGCCACAGTTTATTCCAGTTTTACGTAGAGCCCCCCAACCCCCTGAAGGGGGAAAAACGCGGCAAATTGTCGTGTCAATTGTATCAACGCAGCGCGGATATATTTTTGGGCGTGCCATTCAACATTGCATCATACGCTTTACTAACGATGATGATGGCACAGGTATGCAACCTCGAGTATGGCGATTTTATACACACCTTCGGCGATGCTCATTTGTACAACAACCACCTCGAACAGACACAGCTGCAATTAAGCCGCGAGCCAAGGCCGCTGCCTGCAATAAAAATCAACCCTGACGTGAAGGACATTTTTCAATTTAAATTCGAGGATTTTGAATTATTGAACTACGACCCATGGCCGCACATTAAAGGTGCTGTTGCCGTTTAATCATTGGGTCATTATTTCATTAGGTCATTGGTATGGTTTGCTAGTTGCATTATCACAAATAAATGAGTAATAGAATTGAAGACATTGAAGTTTATAATTTAGCTGAAGCCTTTTCAGAAAAAATTTGGTTTATCGCCACAAAATGGGAATTCTTTGCAAAAGACACTGTTGGAAAACAAATAGTACGTTCCGCTGATTCTATAAGTGCCAATATTGCCGAAGGATTTGGAAGGTTTCATTATAAAGAAAACAAAAACTTCTGTTATTTTAGCCGGGGATCTATTATAGAAACAAAAGGCTGGTTAAAAAAAGCAAAAACGAGAGATTTGTTGGACGACGAGAATTACCAGTTATTACTTCAGCAATTAGAAACCATACATTTAAAACTCAATATTTACATCAAATTCATTGGGAAAGGTAAAAGTGATTAACTGTCATCATAAAAATGACTTAATGACCCAATGACTTAATGACTTAATGACCCAACGACCCAATGACCATCTCCATAGTAGTAGCCATATCCGAAAACCGCGCCATCGGTAAAGACAATAAATTATTATGGTACCTGCCTAACGACTTAAAACACTTTAAGGCCATAACCAGCGGCCATACCGTTATAATGGGCCGTAAAACTTATGAGTCCGTTGGTAAGCCGCTGCCAAATCGCCGTAACATTATTATTACACGTCAGGACATCAAGATTGAAGGCTGCGAAGTTGTAAACTCGATAAAAGCAGCACTCGAACTCTGCAGAACCGAGCGGGAGGTATTTATTGTTGGCGGCGCCGAAATTTATAAACAGTCGCTGCATTTAACCGACAGGATCTACCTGACCGTTGTGCACAAACAATTCGAAGGCGACAGCTTTTTTCCAGAAATTAAAAAGACAGATTGGCTGCAAGTTTCGCGCGAGGACCATCAGCCTGATGAGAAAAATTCATTGCCTTATTCGTTCATCACCTACGAGCGGGTTTAGAGATTAGGGATTGATGATCAGAGATTAGTTTCAGGGTTGTCGAGGCATCAAAAACAAGAAACAGGCAGTTTTGTTCTAAAAAAATAAACAATTTACATTTAATTAATTATCTCATTATCAGTCAATAAAAAACCTAATCTCTAATCATCAACCTCTAATCTCTATTCCCTGCCTACTCTTTTAAATTAAAAATTTCATGCTTAGGAAATTTTATTAGATTTGCCGTCTTATTTAAAATGCTTATAAACTAATTAATTACATATTTTAATTCACAATGCAAGGTAAAGGGGTTGTTAAATTTTTCGCCATAGTGCTGGCTGTCGTATGTATATACCAGCTTTCATTTACATGGGTTGCTCACAAAGTTGAGCAGGACGCGGAGGTATTTTCAAAGGGCGATTCAACAAAGAGAACGTTTTATCTGGATTCAATTGCAACACAGCCGGTATATCCGTTATTCAAACACGATTATCAGTACGTTAACCAAAGGAAGCTTGCCTTAGGTTTGGACCTTGAAGGCGGTATGAGCGTGACCATGCAAATTTCGCTGATAGAACTGGTAAAGAAATTAGCAAACGATAACAAGGATGTAGTATTTAACCAGGCTTTAACCGCCGCCGCCGCCGACCAGGTACGTGGCAGCCAGGACAATTATATCATTTTGTTTGTTAACGAATATGAAAAGCTTAATCCCAACGGAAAGCTAGCCGCAATATTTGCAACCAAGGATAACCAGGACCATATTAAGTTTAACGCCACCAACAGCGAAGTTGAAACCTATCTGCTGGACCAAGCGAGCACCGCGATAACTCAATCGTACACCATCCTTAACACACGTATCGACGCGTTTGGCGTGGCCAATGCAAACATACAGCGCCCAAAAAACTCCGACCGTATTTTAATTGAACTCCCGGGCATTAAAGACCCTGAACGTGTGAGTAAACTATTATCGGGTACTGCCAAGCTTGAGTTTTACCAAACTTATAGCAACAGCCAGGTGTTCCCGCTGATTAACAATATAAATGGCATTATAGCTGCTAAACAGAAAGCCGAAAAGAAAGACACCTCAAAAACTGCCGCCAAACCGGCCGAAGTTAAACCTGCTAACCCGATTGCTGCGAATAGCAAAGCACCTGCTACTGCCGCAAAAACGGATACTGCAAAAAACAAAGGCTCGTTATCATTGCTGAACAAAGTTCAAAAAAGTAATGCTAAGGGCGATACTTCGGCGCTGGCTAAAAACGCGCAAAACGCCGATCCTCTTTTTGCCGTGTTAAAACCACTGGTTTACCAGGGGCAAAACGGGCAGATTCAATATGCCCCCGGACCGGTAGTGGGCCGTGCTGAGTTAAAGGACACTGCAGCGGTTAACAGATACCTGCGCATTCCGGAGGTTAAGGCTGCCATCCCTCAGTCTATGAGGCTGCTTTGGTCGGTAAAACCTTTAGATAAAACAAAAACATTCGAACTATTTGCTATTAGATTAGTAGGCGCAGGAAATAGCCCTGCGCTTGCCGGCGATGTGATTAACGATGCACGTTACGACGTTGACCAAAAAGGAAGTAATGAAGTGGTAATGGTAATGAACTCGGATGGTGCCCAACAATGGAGCCAGATAACGACCGAAGCTTGTGCCGATCCGCAAAACCACCAGTCGATAGCTATCGTGCTTGACGACAACGTTTATTCAGCACCACGTGTAGACAATCCTATCCCTGGCGGCGTTTCTACAATCTCAGGTAGCTTTACTATCGACGAAGCAAAAGATTTGGCTAACGTGTTAAAAGCAGGTCGCTTACCTGCGCCTGCGCACATTGTTGCCAGAACGGTGGTAGGTCCATCTTTAGGCCAGGAAGCCATCAGCGCGGGTTTAATATCGAGCCTTGTAGGTTTACTGGTTGTGCTGGTGTTTATGATTGCTTACTATAATCGTGCCGGCACGGTTGCAGTAGTTGCGGTAATCGTCAACATATTCTTTTTAATGGGCGTACTAACCAGCATTGGCGCAGTTTTAACCATGCCGGGTGTTGCTGGTATAGTGTTGATCCTGGGTATATCGGTGGATGCAAACGTACTGATTTATGAACGTGTGCGTGAAGAATTAGCTCTTGGTAAATCGTTACGAATTGCCGTTGCAGATGGTTTTAAACATGCGTTATCGTCTATTCTCGATTCAAACATAAGTACCTTCTTAACAGGTGCAATATTATATGTATTCGGTACCGGCCCTATCCAGGGTTTTGCCATCACTTTAATGATTGGTATCATAACTTCATTATTCTGTTCACTGCTAATATCAAGATTGATATTTGAATGGATGCTTGAAAAAGGCTGGGATATCAAATTCTCTAATCCATGGAGCTCACATACTTTCAAAAACGCAAACTATGCTTTTGTTAAAAACCGTTTCAAATTCTATATCTTCTCGGGTATATTTATTGTTGCCGGTTTAATTTCAATGGCAACACAGGGCTTTAATTACGGGGTTGATTTTGTGGGCGGTCATAATTACCAGGTGAAGTTTAATAGCCCGAATGTCTCTACAGAAGACGTAAGGCATATAGTTGACAAATATTTAGGGGAAGGTAACGAGGTGAAAACCTTTGGGACAGACAGATTGAGTATAACCACCAAATATTTGATTAACGACACCGCACGCAATACCGACCAAAGAGTACAGGCTGCCTTGATAAAAGCGCTTGGTACAAACCCAAAAACAAAGATAACAGCAGCTAATATTAGTCGCAGTCAGAAGGTTGACCCAACCATAGCGAATGGTTTGAAGAAATCGGCATTGTTGACGGTAATTTTTGCAATTATCATTATCTCAACCTACATACTCATCCGTTTCCGCAAATGGCAGTTTAGTTTGGGTGCGATGGTTGCAACCGCTCACGATGCGTTGATGGTATTGGCTTTCTTCTCGTTATTTAAGGATGTGTTGCCATTCTCACTCGATATTGACCAATCATTTATTGCGGCGATATTGACGGTAATCGGCTACTCAATTAACGATACGGTGGTGGTATTTGACCGTATCCGCGAGTTCCTGAGCTTGCACCATGCAAAAACTGATGATCCTAAAGCAGTTATTAACGATGCGATTAACAACACGTTAAGCCGTACAATTATTACGGCTTTAACAGTAATAATGATATTACTGGTATTGTTCATCTTCGGTGGCGATGTTATCCGCGGGTTCTCGTTCGCGTTGTTGATCGGCGTATGTTTTGGTACCTATTCGTCGATCTGCGTAGCAACACCGGTGATCATCGACTTTGGGAAAAAAGATCTGAGATAAGTAAAATTCACAAATATTCAAAGGGCCCCAAAGAACATTTGGGGCCTTTTTTGTTTCATTAAAAAGTTAAAAGTAGTTTCGCTATGGACACAAAGGATAAAGCAAAATTTCCGAAAGTAGTAATTGTAGGCGGCGGTTTTGGCGGCCTGCAGGTTGCGGGGAACCTGAAAGATAAACCGGTTGAGGTATTAATGCTGGATAAGCATAATTACCATACGTTTCAGCCACTGCTGTACCAGGTGGCCACCGGTAGTTTAGAGGCTGAATCAATTGCTTTTTCGCTGCGTAAGAATTTTTCGGGGCAAAAAAACTTTCGTTTTAGTATTGCCGAGGTATCAAAAGTAAATCCGGAAATGAATACCATAGAAACGTCCATTGGCGAAATTGAATATGATTATTTGGTAATTGCTACCGGCTCAACCACCAACTTTTTCGGTAATAAAGATATCGAAAAATTTGCCATGCCAATGAAATCGATACCCGAGGCATTGAACCTTCGTTACCTGATTTTGCAAAACCTGGAAGAAGCAACATTAGTGCCTACAAAGGCCGAAAAAGAGCCGCTGCTAACATTCGTACTGGTTGGCGCTGGCCCTACCGGTGTCGAGCTGGCAGGTGCGTTGGCCGAGATCCGCAACCACATCCTCTGCAAAGATTATCCCGAATTGAAAAAAGAGGATATGAAGGTTTACCTGGTTGATTTTTTACCAAAAGTGCTGGGGCCGTTTTCAGACGAAGCCTCAAAAAAAGCGCGGGAGTTTTTAACAGACATGGGCGTTGAGGTATTACTAAACGTAAAAGTTGAAAGCTACGATGGCGACGAGATAAAATTTGAGGGTGGTAAAACCATCCGAACCAAAAATGTAATATGGTCTGCCGGAGTTATGGGCGAGGTACCGGCGGGCATTAATAAAGATATTATAGAACGGGGAAACAGGATTAGGGTGGATAGCAGCTGTCGCGTAGCCGGCACGCAAAACATTTTTGCCATAGGTGATGTGGCTGCCATGATAACAGACGATACCCCAAAAGGCCATCCCGGTGTAGCACAGGTGGCTATTCAAATGGGTAAGTTTGTTGCCAAAACAATTATGCAAACCATTAACGGCGAGCCAACCGGAACTTTTAAGTATAACGACAAAGGCTCGCTGGCTACCATTGGCCGCAACAAAGCAGTAGCCGATTTAGGCAAGATAAAATTCCAGGGATTTTTTGCCTGGTTGGTTTGGATGTTTGTACATTTGATTTCGTTGTTAGGCTTCCGCAATAAAGTAATTGTATTTGTTAACTGGATTGGCAGCTACATTAGCTTTAACGGCGGCAACAGGCTTATTATCCGCCGTCTTAACAAAGAAACGCTGGCCGATAAAAGTCAACAAACAGCTAAAGCAGATTAACCTTGACAAATTCCCCAATAAAAATAACCGAATGCCCGCGCGACGCTATGCAGGGCCTGCACGACTTTATCCCGACCGATAAAAAAGCAGCCTATATTAATTTGCTGTTGCAGGTGGGTCTTGATACTATTGACTTCGGCAGCTTCGTCTCGCCCAAAGCCATACCGCAAATGCGTGATACAGCAGAATTGTTAGGTAAACTTGATTTAAGCAACAACCGGTCAAAGCTATTAGCCATTATAGCCAATTACCGGGGTGCTGAGGATGCAGTAAAACATCCCGAAATAACCTACCTGGGTTTTCCATTTTCTATTTCTGAAACTTTTCAACGGCGCAACACAAATTCGGGTATAGCAGAATCTTTTGAAACAGTAAAACGGATAAATGAATTGGGTGCTAACACTAACAAACAACTACTGGTATACCTTTCCATGGGCTTCGGAAACCCCTATGGCGACGAATGGAGCACAGCTATTATTGAAGATTGGGCCGGAAAAATGGTTAACGAAGGTATTAAGACAATTGCATTAGCCGATACCATCGGAGCCGCCAGCGCCGGGCAAATAACTGATATTTATCCGCTGCTTACCCGGCAGTTTCCTAATACTGAATTTGGCATCCACCTGCACTCTACGCCAAATACATGGCATGAAAAAATCGAAGCAGCCTACAAAAGTGGTTGCCGTCGTTTTGACACCACCATAAAAGGCTACGGAGGCTGCCCCATGGCTGCAGATGACCTTACAGGCAATATTGCAACTGAAAACCTAATTGGATACCTCCAGGCGCGAAATGAGCCCACAGGACTCGATATGGGCAAATTCAGGGAAGCAATGGAATATGCAGGGGGAATATTTATTTAACAAACAGCTGTCATCTCGAACGAGGAACGAGGAGAGATCTTATACAACATACAGTATGATGCTATATGTGGAACTATAATTTTTATGTGTACATAGTCACAAATGCCGACAAATCTGTATTATATGTAGGTGTAACCAACGACCTTAGCCGACGACTATACGAACACAAGGGAAACAAGGGTAAGCCGCATACATTTGCAGGCAAATATTATTGCTACAATCTTGTGTATTATGAACACTTCTCTCACATAGAATATGCAATAGCCAGGGAGAAGGAAATAAAAAAATGGCGACGCGAAAAAAAGGATTTGCTAGTTGAGTCGGTGAATCCGAATTGGAATTTTTTAAACGATGATGTTATAGACTGATGATGAGCGTAAACTTACACAGTTTGCGTGTCCCTTTTATAAGATTTCTCCTCGTTCCTCGTTCGAAATGACAAAAAGATTTTAGTGCTTTTTCACCATCTTATAATGCCGTATCCCCGCTTCTTCAAACTCCGGCCCTAGCTTTTCAAAACCAAATTTTTCATATAAGCTTACCGCTTGTATTTGGGCGTGCAGGTAAACATAGGTTACATCTTCGGGTAAATCGGCCAAAACCGTCTTAACCAGTTCCTGCCCTACCCCAAAGCCCCGAAATTTCTGAAGCACGGCAAAGCGCTCCAGCTTATAGCCTTTATCGGTTTTACGCCAGCGGGATGCGCCGGCGGGTTCGCCATTTACTTTTGCTAAAAAATGAGTGGATTCATCTTCAAATTCCCACTCCAGTTCGGGCGGGCAGTTTTGTTCGCCGACAAACACCTCGCGGCGAATGGCAAATACTATTTCAAGGTCATTCGGGTCAGTTACTTTGCTTGCTGTTATGGTTGCCTGCATTTATGTACGATTTTCGTTGCTTAACACTATTCAGCTTATTACTATTGTTTTCTTCAGCCGCATCAATTGAATGCGTGCAGGTAAGGTCATTTTCTTTTTCGGCTAATGTAGCTAATCGTACATAAAATTTATGCAATTGGTCCAATTCAATTTCGTTAAGATCCTCGATATTTACCATACGATTACTTGTACCCTGGTGCGAGGCTATCAGTTCATTTAATTTAAGGTGTATGGCTTTTGAGTCTTTGTTCTGTGATTTCTGGATTAAAAACACCATTAAAAAGGTAATAATTGTGGTACCGGTATTAATTATCAACTGCCAGGTATTTGAATACTGAAATACCGGCCCGGTAACAATCCATATCAATATGATGCTTGCTGCTATGATAAATGCAGCCGAACTGCCCGTGGCATTAGTTGCCCAGTTGGCAAAGCGTTCGAAGAAATTCTTTTTTTTGGCCATGATGTTCTGTTTTGATACAAAACAAAAAAAAGCGACAATGTTTTGTGGACATTATCGCTTTTTTATACAGTAGAAACACAATATCTGTGTCTCTATTTGTAATTGTATTCAAAGACGCAAGTATCGCGTCTCTACAAGTATTTACAATTTGCTATTTACGTCGATGCAATTCAAATCGCCGAACGCCTCAGTAAGCCTCTTAACGAAGCTTTCTTCGCCCTTGCGTAACCATACGCGCGGGTCGTAGTATTTTTTGTTTGGCGAATCTTCACCATCCGGACTACCAATCTGGCTTTGCAGGTATCCTTCTTTTGATTTGTAGTAATCTTTAATACCCTCCCAATATGCCCACTGCATATCGGTATCTATATTCATTTTAATGGCGCCGTACGAAATTGCTTCCCTTATTTCTTCCTGGCTCGAACCTGAACCACCATGGAATACAAAGTTGATCGGCTTTTCAGCTGTAAGGCCAAAATGTTTTTTAACATACTCCTGCGAGTTGTGTAAAATCACCGGCTGCAATTTAACGTTACCTGGTTTATAAACACCATGCACGTTACCAAAAGCAGCTGCAACGGTAAAACGCGGACTAACCTTTGATAGTTCTTCGTACGAGTAAGCAACGTCTTCAGGCTGGGTGTATAAGCGTGAGCTGTCAACATCAGAGTTGTCAACGCCGTCTTCTTCACCACCGGTTACGCCAAGCTCAATCTCAAGCGTCATACCCATTTTTGCCATGCGGGCAAGGTATTTGGCAGATATCTCGATATTTTCGTGTAAAGGCTCTTCAGATAAGTCCAACATATGCGATGAGAAAAGCGGTGTACCGGTTTCAGCAAAAAACTTCTCGCCGTGGTCCAACAATCCATCTATCCATGGTAAAAATTTCATGGCGGCATGGTCGGTATGCAATATTACAGCAATTCCGTAGTGCTCGGCTAATAAATGTACATGCTTTGCAGCAGATACAGCGCCAAGGATACAGGCCTGCAACTTCGAGTTATCAAGCGATTTGCCCGCATAAAACTGCGCCCCGCCGTTCGAAAGCTGGATAATAACCGGCGAGTTTACGGCTTTAGCTGTTTCCATAACAGCGTTAATAGTGTTGGTGCCGATTACGTTTACAGCGGGTAACGCAAATTGGTGTTTTTTGGCGGCTTCAAATAGCTCCTGCACCTGGTCTCCGTGCAATACGCCCTTGTAATTTTTTAAATCCATTTAACTTTTAATTGGGCCTCGAAGTTAGGCTTTTAGATAATAGTCTACAAAACAAATGGAATATTTTGCATTTTTTTGAATAAACAGTTGTTAATTATATATCTGTCAAAAACAGCCATTTAAAGGCTAATTAAATTTTGATTTTGGCAATGGGACCGCCCCTGACAGGATTGCGAAAGGGTGTTAACAGTGTTAACCTAAGTCGGGAAAAATTATCGGCAAGTTCTTAACTATCAATCAATTAGTCAAAAAAGCATATTAACCCGCTTTTTTGGCTAATCTTAAATATCACGTCTCAAATCTCATATCTCAAATCTAACCCCTCATATCTCAAAAAATATTTCGTTACTTTGCAGTCAATTGAAAGAGTTAGATATAGATATGGCCTGGTTTAAACGTGAAATCAAAGGGATAATTACGACCACTGAGGAAAAGAAGGAAGCCCCCGATGGAATCTGGAACAAATGCCCGCAATGTAAGAAGCCCCTCCACTACTCTGAACAGGTTGAAAACCAATATGTTTGTCACTACTGCGGTTATCACTTGCGCATAGGTTCAAAAGAATATTTCTCCATACTTTTTGACAATAACGAGTTCACTGAATTGTTCCCCGACCTGGTATCGGGCGACCCGCTGCACTTTGAGGATACTAAAAAGTATACCGACAGGCTGAAAGAGACCCGCGCAAAAACCGGGCTAAAAGACGCGATTCGTGCCGGAACAGGTAAAATGGGCGACCAACCCATAGTTATTGCCTGCATGGATTTTAACTTCATAGGTGGCTCGATGGGCTCGGTAGTGGGTGAAAAAATTGCCCGCTCTATCGATTATAGTATCGAGCATAAAATTCCATTCCTGATGATTTCGAAATCAGGTGGTGCAAGGATGATGGAAGCTGCATTTTCATTAATGCAGATGGCTAAAACATCGGCAAAACTTGCGTTACTGTCACAGGCTAAAATACCTTACATATCATTACTGACAGACCCAACTACGGGTGGTGTTACAGCGTCGTATGCGATGCTGGGCGATATTAATATTGCCGAGCCTGGTTCGCTGATTGGCTTTGCCGGTCCGCGGGTTATAAAGGAAACCATTAAAAAAGACTTGCCAAAAGGTTTCCAGACTGCTGAATTTGTGCAGGAACACGGATTCCTTGACTTCATCGTCGACCGCAGGGAAATGAAAGAGAGACTTTCTTCTTTCATGAAAATGATGAGCAACTGAGCTAAAAGCTTTCAACATATAATAAAACAGGCCCCGATGTTAGTTGGGGCCTGCTTTGTTTTGACACAACGCCGATTTCAATTTTTAATTTTTACCGGGAATGGTGGCCTCACCGGGTCAACCTGCGGGTTTTCTTTCAATTGTTTTAAAGCAACTTCAATAGCTTTTTCCAATTGTGGGTCTCTGCCGGCAATAACATCAGCAGGCGTTTGCTCCACTTCGATATCAGGGGCAACACCGACATTTTCAACTATAAAACCGTCTTTGGTCCAGATACCTACGTTAGGCGCAGTAACAGTGCCTCCGTCAATAAATTCAGGAAAGCCCAAAATACCAACAAGACCGCCCCATGTACGTTTGCCAACCAGGGTGCCTACCTTAAACTTACGGAACATCCACGGCAGCATATCACCACCCGAGCCGGCTGTTTCGTCGGTTATCATCACTTTTGGCCCTTGTATGGATGCCGAAGGCGATTTCAGATCCAAACCGTACCGCATGTGCCAGTTGGCCTGGTAGGGGTTCAATAACAGGTTGATGTAATAATCGGCCAGGCTGCCGCCGCCGTTAAAGCGTTCATCAACGATAATGGCTTTGCGGTTTGCCTGCGGATAAAAATACCGCTTAAAATAATCATGTCCTTCATTCGCAGTGTTAGGCACATACACATAGGCTACCTGCCCGTTGGTTGCTTCGGTAACTTTACGCAGGTTACCTTCTACCCAGTCGCGGTTGCGAAGTGCGTATTCGTTATCAACCGGCACTACTTTAACTACCCGCGATGCTGTATTATTGGTATTAGGTCCCACAGTCAACTCCACTATCTTGCCGGCCGTATTTTCAAAATAGCTGTAAATATTTTCAGTTCCCTTAACCTCTACCCCATTTACCGCTAATAAGTATTCACCTGCTTTTACGTTTACGCCCGGCTCGGTAAGCGGCGAGCGCATATTAGGGTTCCAGTTAAGGCCGCCGTAAATCTTTTTAAACTGGTATTTATCATTCACAACGATATAATCCGCGCCAAGCAAACCGCCACTTACAGGCTTTGACGTGAACATCCGGTCGCCGCCATTTGTTATAAAGTGGTGCCCCACGGACAGTTCGCTAAACATCCACTGAAACACACTATTCAAGTCGCTACGACAGGACAGATCAGCTAAAAAAACCGCATATTTCTTTTTGATGGCCAGCCAGTTGACGCCATGCATCCCGGGATCGTAAAAATAATCACGGTTAACGCGCCAGGCTTCATCAAACATGTTTGCCCATTCGGCTGGAGGGTCTATTTTTACCTGCACATCGCTCATGTTAACCATTCCCTTTCCAGGTTCAGGCTTTTCGCCGGCAGCAGCTACAAAATAGGTATTATCCTTACTGTAAAGCATTTTTTTTCCATCGGAGCTGAGCCCGTACCCATTCAAGTCCAAAACCTCGCTATCACTACGCTTCTTGAAATCAAATTTATGCAGGGTGCCCGCCCCTTCATCCGGGTAGCTCACATACAATACATTACCACTATTGTCAACAGATAGCTGCGAATAATTGCCGGCCTTAACCGGGAGATCAACGATCCTGTTCTGAAGGCCCTCCCAGTCAATCCTAATATCTTTGTTCTCGATAGCGGGCTTAGTGTTTTTATCATCCGGTTTTGTTTCCTTTTTGTCCTCCGCCTTTGCTGTTTCTTCGTCATTCTCCTTAGCAAAGGGCGAAACGGTTTCCTTTTGCAGCGTAACCAGGTAAATAGAAGCAGTTTTATGAAAATCGATATTTGACTGATCGAACCAGTTGACCACCGGCCCGGCATCTGTTGATGAAAAAAAGTAAAGGAATTTGCCGGCCCTGTCAAATGTGGGTTCTGAAGCATCGCTTAAACCGTCGGTAACCGGGAAGGATTTTTGCTGTGCCAGGGAGTAAATATATGACCGTTTAAATTGTGTGGCGGTAATTTTATCATAAGCGATCCATTTGCTATCCGGCGACCAGTTTGCTGACATATCGCGAAATGGACCCGGCGTATATAATTCATCAGAATCAACTTTGATAATGGTGCCGGATGCCACATCCAGCAAATACAGGCTTCGGCTGTTGTCGGTAAAGTTCAGCTTTTTACTGTCAGGCGACCACTTAATACTTGAGTAAAATCCGGCGCCATCCAATTTAATTACGCGCGGTTCGGCTTTGCCGTCTTGTTGCCTAATATACAATTGGTATTCGCCCATAGCATCTGAAAAATACGCGATAGATCTTCCATCAGGCGACCATGCCGGAAATTTTTCATGCGCACCGGTGGTTTGAGTCAGATTATGATAATCGCCTTTATCCGCAGGCACGGTAATAATGTCGCCCCTGTAATCAAAAGCCACGCGCGAACCCGAAGGAGAAAGATCGGCCGAGCGGATATAACCGACATTTTTAACATAACGTTGCCGTAGTTCCAGCAGGTCGGCAGCTATGCCTATGGTTAATTTGCCGGCTTTTCCATTTGCCGGATCAAAGACGTGCAAATATCCGGACTGTTCAAATATCAATTTCCCATCACCGCCGCTGGCATACAGTATCGGAAAATTGGTATAAGAAGTTAGTTGCTTGATTTCCTTTGAAGCAATATCATAGCTAAAGAGATTGAATTCGCCATTCCGGTCGCTTCTAAAATATATCTTACCGCCCAGCCAGACAGGCTGTGTATCATTACAACCACCTTCGGGCTGTGGTATTTTTACTACCGATTTATCGGCAAATGAAAAAAGCATAATATTTGTTATTGCTCCCCCACGGTAGTGCTTCCATTGTTTAAAAAGATCAGGGATTGGCGTATAGGCCATCCATTTACCATCGGGCGAGAAGGTTGCATGGTACGCGTTGGGAATTTCGAGCTTGGTTTCGGCCCCACCGCTTACCGGCACTGTGTAGAGCTGGGCATACCGGTTTGTAAAAGTTGAACGCTGGGATGCAAAAAGTACCGATTTCCCATCAGGCGTAAAACCGCGTACCTGATCGGGCCCCGGGTGCCAGGTAAGGCGCTTTGGAACACCGCCCTCTGCCGGGATAATAAAAACATCGGTATTGCCATCGTATTGCGCACTAAAGGCGATCCACTTGCCGTCAGGCGAAAAATACGGGCTCGACTCAACGCCCTCATCAACAGTAAGCCGTTTTGGTTGTGAACCGTCGGTATTAGCTATCCAGAGGTCCTCTGCATAAACAAAAGCAATATGATTACCACTAATGGCCGGCTGCGTGAGCATTCGGGTGTCCCTGGTATCAATGGCCCGGGCAGTAAAAGGAATAGTTAAAAATGCAGACAGAGCTACTTTGAAGAGAAAATTGAGAGACTTCATGATGGCAAGGCTTTAACGTAAACTGTGAATGCAGTTTACACCATGAAGATATACAATTTAACAGACAAATTGCAAGAGCGCCTTATGCCAATTAAAGTGGCAAAATAAAAGTAACTGCAATCGGTAAATGGTTCGGATAACTATCTGCCCTGTACCGTCTACAGTTGCTGCTTCGCGCCTTTTAATGACATGTTTAAATGAGTGGCTTTTCTATTTAAAAACGCCCGCATTTTGACTGGTATCGCCATCAGCATCTTTGCTGTCTAAATCCCAGTTTGGGCCTTCCGGTTCATCGCCGCCCTCTCCTTTGTAGGTTTTTGCGTCCTGGTCGCCTTTGTTTATTTCTGCTGCGTATTCACCGTTTGCATTCGCAAAAGGTTTTGTAGGATTATCCATATCGGCTTCTTCCTTTTCCCTGGTTTTCGGATCCTGATTATCAGTTATCATAACTTTTATTTTTATTGGTTAAAACAACAAAAAGGCTATCAATACCGATAACCTTTTTGTTGTAAATACTGATTTTGTTGTTAGAAATTGGGAGATTTATATCCCTTCGGTGCCGGGCTCGTGGCCAACCATCCTGCCGGTTGTGCGGCCATGGTTACTTGGCTTAAAGTCGGTGGTAGCATTACCTACTGAAGGGAACTCTTTATGGTTTGGCGGGGTAACGTCATTTTGTTCGCTATACGAAGCGTCGCCGCCGTCTTGCTGTTGCTCCTGCTCTGCCTGTGGCGAGTAGCCGGATTGCTCATGTTCTGATTGTTTTTTTTCAGGAATTTCATTCGGGTTACCTTGACCCGGGCGTTCCTGCTCTTTTCCGTAATTTTTATTATCTGAATCCATGGTAGTGTTAATTTGTAATTAAATAAACCCAACAATTGTGCCATGTTGATTTATAAATCATCAAATAAAATACCCCGAACGAAAATTCAGTATAAAAATCAGGCGTTAACCAAACACAGCTCGCGGACTTTGGCTACAGTAAAATCAACCTCGTCCTTAGTGCTATATTTTGAAAATGAGAATCTTACAGATGGCCTTGACGGGCTTGCACCGATAGCAGTTAACACATGCGAACCAATATCACTGCCCGAGCTGCATGCGCTGCCGCCCGATGCCGAGATGCCGGCAATGTCCAGATTAAACAACAGCATGTCGGCCATTTCCATTTCGGGGAACTGCACGTTCAATACTGTGTACAAGCTTTTAGCCGGGTCGGTTTCGCCATTAAAGCTAATGCCGGGAATGCTTTCTGTCAGCTGGTTCATCATGTAGGTTTTAAGGCCCTGTACATGCTGCTGGTGCTGCTCCATTTCGGCGTAGGCAATTTCGAGGGCCTTGGCAAGGCCTACAATGCCGTAGATATTTTCGGTACCGCCGCGCATGTTGCGTTCCTGCGCGCCACCGTATATTAAAGGTTTTATTTTTATGCGATGGTTTACGTGTAAAAAGCCTACCCCCTTCGGGCCATGCAATTTGTGACCGGCACAAACCAGGAAATGCGCTTTCAACTTACTTAAATCGTGCGTATAATGTCCCATTGTCTGTACGGTATCGCAGTGATAAATGGCGTTATAAGCCTCACAAAGGTCGCCTACGCGCTCCATGTCAGACAGTGTGCCGATTTCATTATTGGCGTGCATCAGCGATACAAAACTGCGGTCGTTAGCCTTCAATAAAGTCTCCAGGTGGTCGTAATCAAGGTTGCCCTTGCTGTCTACATCAACAAAACTCAGTTTTATAGTGCCAGCTTTTTCAAGAGCTTCCATGGTGTGTAATACGGCATGGTGCTCCAGGCGGGTGGTAATGGCGTGTTTAATGTTGTGATCGTTTATACCGCAACGGATGGCAGTATTATCAGCTTCGGTACCACTCGAGGTAAAGAATATTTCAGCCGGCGAAGTATGCAGCAAGTTTGCAATGGTTTTACGCGACCTTTCAATTAAAGTACGGGCCTCGCGGCCGTGGGCGTGTATGGAGGATGGATTACCGTAGGTGTTCTCCATAACTTTATACATTTCTTTTAATACTTCAGGATCAAGCGGCGTGGTGGCAGCATTATCTAAATAAACGCGCATGTAGCAATTAGTGAATTGGTGATTTAGTGAATTAGTGATTTGTCCCCTCATTAATCCACTTAAACTATTATCTGTCTTCTTTCGGACTTCCGGACTTTTCCGACTTTCGGACTAACTTAACTCAGTTTTAAAATTTCATTTATATCGGCTATTATCTTATTGGCTATATTATTAGCCACCGTTTCGGAATCTGCTTCCGAATAAATACGGATAATAGGCTCGGTGTTTGATTTGCGCAAATGTACCCATTCTTTGTCAAATTCTATTTTCAGGCCATCAATTGTGCTGTGAGGTTGTTTTTTGTATTTTTCTTCAACCTTTAACAACAGTGCATCAATATCCATCCCTGGTGTAAGGGTAATTTTATTTTTCGAGATATAATAACCCGGATAAGTACTGCGCAGTTGCGACACTGATTTACCAAATTTAGCCAGGTGGGTTAAAAATAAAGCTATGCCAACTAAAGCATCCCTTCCGTAGTGCAAATCCGGGTAAATTACCCCGCCATTGCCTTCACCGCCTATTACCGCATTAACTTCCTTCATCTTGTTAACCACGTTCACCTCGCCTACTGCAGCCGCGTGATATTCGCCGCCTGCATTTTCAGTAACATCGCGCAATGCGCGGGTCGATGACAGGTTTGATACGGTATTGCCTTTTTTGTTTTTCAATACATAGTCAGCAACCGCTACCAGTGTATATTCCTCGCCAAAAACATTACCGTCCTCGCTTACAAAGCAAAGGCGGTCAACATCCGGATCAACGGCTATCCCTAAATCGGCGCGTTTGTTTACCACTTCTTTTGACAGCGCCACCAGGTTTTCAGGCAGCGGCTCGGGGTTGTGCGGGAAATTACCATCAGGCTCGCAGTACAACTCGAAAATTGTTTTTACGCCAAGTGCCTTTAACAAAGCAGGCACAAATATGCCGCCCGTTGAGTTAACGCAATCAATAGCTATTTTAAAATTGGCTTTGGTGATGGCTTCAACATCCACCAATGGCAAGGCCAGCACTTTATCAATATGTTTTTGCAGGTAGCTGTCGTCAAGGGTAAGCTTGCCCAAATCGTTTACATCAGCAAACTTAAAATCGCTATTTTCGGCAATTTCGAGCACTTCTTTGCCATCGGCATCGCTAATGAATTCGCCATCGGCATTCAGCAGTTTAAGTGCGTTCCATTGTTTGGGGTTATGACTGGCAGTTAAAATAATGCCACCGGCAGCTTTTTCATCGGGTACTGCAACTTCCACAGTTGGGGTTGTCGAAAGGCCGATATCAACCACATCGATACCCAAACCTTGCAGCGTACCAATCACCAGGCTGTTCACCATGCTACCTGATATACGTGCATCGCGGCCGATAACAATCTTTTTGATACCGCTTTTGCTAACAGCCCAGCTGCCGTAAGCAGCTGTAAATTTTACAATATCTAACGGGGTTAAACCCTCGCCCACCGCACCGCCTATGGTGCCTCTTATTCCCGAAATTGATTTTATTAATGTCAAAGCGTAAATATTATTGTGGCGCAAAAATAAGATATTTAACCAAAGCAATAATAAAAATCGCATAGTTTTAAGCCCCGGCTATTTAATTATATTTACCGCGTCGTTAACAGAGTCAAGATCCAAGAACCAAGAATCAAGATAAAAAGCAAAATATTAGAATTTTATACTGAGTAAAAAGGTGGTCCGCCAAAGCATTGCCTTTTCGATGAATTTGCATATTATTTAGTTTCTTTCTTGATTCTTGACTCTTGTATCTTAACTCTTGATTCAAAACATAAACCATAACTAACCCATGCCCGATTTCCTTATTCAGTTCGACCGGCATCTTTTTTATTTTATAAACCACGACCTGGCTAATCCATTTTTTGACCTGGTTATGCCCTGGTTTCGCAATCCGAAATTCTGGATACCGCTGTACTTGTTTATTATTGGCTTTTGTATTTACAAGTATAAAAAGCAGGGCATCATCATCATCATACTGTTAGCTCTTGCGGCCGGATTTGCCGATTTTACCAGCGCCAGCATCGTAAAACAATTGGTTAAGCGCGACCGCCCCTGCCGCGATGTAGTGGTTTCGAAAACGGATATTGTCCGCATAAACTGCGGCACGGGTTATAGCTTCCCCTCAACCCATGCCACTGATCATTTTGCCATGGCTTTTTTCCTCATCACGCTGTTTCATAAAAAATGGCGATGGATTTGGCTCTGGGCGATATTATGGGCCGGCACCATTTGTTTTGCGCAGGTGTATGTGGGGGTGCATTTTCCAATAGATGTTATTTGTGGCGCGCTTTATGGCGTTTTAGTGGGTTGGTTGTTTTCTTTATTGTTTAAGAAGATGCAACCCGCGTTTGATTTAAAATAGAGTAACATGCCCGTTATAAAACACAATCCCGAAGGCGTATTTCCGCCATATAGCAGCTACAGCCATGCCGTTGAAGTAAAAGGCGATTCGAGCTTATTGATAATAAGCGGGTTAAACGGCTATTTGGCCGACGGGAAAACCATGCCCGATAGTTTTGAAGAACAGGGCGAAATTATCTGGCAGCATATTGGTACTATTCTGAAATCAGCAGGGATGGGCTATGAAAACGTTATTTCCATCCGCACTTATTTGGCCGACCCATCGTACGATGAGGTCAATGTACAATTGCGGATGAAATATATGGGCGACAATAAACCGGCATCAACCGTTATCTGTTGCCAACTCCTCGAACCAAAATGGAAGCTGGAAGTTGAGGCGATGGCGGCTAAATAGAGCCGGATTTCGCTGTTTAATGAGACACGTGAACTTGTGCATAAGCACCGGCGGGGGCGTTCCATTTTTCACAGCGGAACACCCGGAACGCTGTGAAACACACTGATTATCAGTCGTATCATTTTCCACCATTGGCTAAATCCACCGTTTTCTCTTTCAAATTCCACCCGTTAATACTAACAACAGGCACATTTTTAAATTTACCGGCATCATAATTTATAGTGACCGTTTTGTGCTCACCGGGTAATACCGACACATAATTATCGCTATAAAACACCGGCAACAGGCGGTTGCCACTTTGCGCATCAACTAATGACAGGCGGTTAAAAAATGCTACCGGTGCATTCGCCGGGTTGTTTAGGGTTACTTCTACTGTTCCTGGCGCGGTTTGTTTTGCAACTGTTTCTAATTGTGATGGTGCTATCTTTTTAAGGCCGGAATAAACACCTTTTTCATCGGGTAGCCAGTACAGGTTATCGCTTACAATGTTTTTGTTTACATCAGTTAAACGCAGCGAAAGAAAAACGCCTTCCTTTTTGGCAAGGTTATCAATACCCTCTTTCATCGGGATAAAACCTTTGACGGATTGCGGCTGTATTTCTTCAAAAACCTGGGTAATCAGGCGTTCTTTGCCTTGCATATCATAGGTTTTAACCGAGAGCATTAAATCGCGGCGGGTAGTGAAGGTATTATTTACGATGGTAACCATGCCATCAAGCGGATTATACATTACGTGCAGTGGTTCGCTGCCGCTGTGGAGGCCATAGAGGCAGGCATTGGGATCGAGATAGTAATCATACATCTGCCCGCGCATAGCTGTCCACGGGTTTTGTGTTTTCCAGATGATTACGCCGGTGTACCAATCCCACATCCGGTTGCTGAAGCCTTCCATCAGCGCGCGGTACTGGTTATAGTTAACCAGCTGTGCCTTCGCCGCAAAATCTTTAGCATCGGTTGCTTTGCCGTAAGGCTCGATAGATGCATCGTAGCCTATATACTTATGGTAATCCCAAACAGAATCGACTTTTGATTTTTTCTTATTATCAGCATAAAACTCCGGAGCAACCAGGTTGCCGGTAGGTATAAAGCGTTTTAACGATTCAAAATCATTGATGCCCACCGAGCCAATCTCGGAGTTAAACGGAAAAGTGTGTACCTTCCAGAATGCCGAATCAGGCTGGATTCCATACGGACCATCGCCATTGCCGCCAAGTGTATTGAGCGACATTTTATCAGAATTTGAATATTCAACAAACCAGCGGGTGTTATCTAATTTCGGTAAAATGGTATCGCGAACTGCCAGCAGTATATCTTCAGGCGGGGTTATCTCGTTACCACCGCACCAAATAGCCAGCGACGGATGGTTACGCACCAGCTTTATTTGGTCAATAAGCGATTGTACATACAGTTTATGGTCATCCGGGTATTTGCGGCGAACCCATTGGTCGTCTTTTTTCATTGGGTCCATCCAGCGGCCATTGGCATCGCCCGATATCCAAAAATCCTGGAAAACCAGCAGGCCATACTCGTCGCAGGCGTTGTAAAATTCCGGCCGCTCCACCAACGCCCCACCCCAAACACGGATAAGGTTAAGGTTCATATCGCGGTGAAAACGCACCTCAGCATTATACCGCGCATCCGAAAAGCGCAGCATGGCATCGGATATGATCCAGTTTCCGCCTTTTATAAATATTTTTTGGCCGTTAACCAATACCTGCCTGCTTTTGGTTTGTTCGTTCCAACTGGTTTGTATTTCCCTTACCCCAACGTTTACATCTGTTTTATCAGAAATTTTGTTGCCGATATTGAATTGGATGGAGCTTTTATACAGGTTTTGTTTCCCATAGCCATTTGGCCACCATAACTTAGGATTGTTTAAAACCAAATCGCCCAGGCTAACTTCTAATGACGAATTGGGTTTCAAAACCACATTTTTCACCACACGCTGCCCATCGATATTAAACTGTAATACACCGCTTACCGCTTTACCTGTTGGGTTGGTTAAAGTTGCCGATGATTTAATTATTGCAGGCTGTTGTTTACCCTCTACCTGCCTTACGCCCGGCACAACGGTTATTACATGCGGATCGGTAATTCTTACAGCCCCGGTAGTCTCGATGGTTACTTTATCCCAAATGCCGGTGTTGCGGTCGCGCATGGGTTGTATCCAATCCCAGCCAGCGGTGTATTGCAGTCCCACATTTTTGGCGATCTGCCCGTCGCCGCCCTGGCCGCCATTGGCGTTGCCAACCGGGTCTGGCGGATAAACCAATACAGCCAGGCGGTTTCTGCCCGTTTTGTTTATTAACCCTGTTATATTATAAGTCTGCCGCAAAAACATACCGAAGTGTGTTTGCTTATTTACCTTTTTACCGTTTAAATAAACCTCGCAGCTATAATTAACGCCCCTTAAATTCAGATAAACCTGGTTGTTGCCGGTTGCCGCAGCCTGCGTGAAATCTTTAACAAACCAATAGGTGTAATAATCGCGGCCGGTATCAAAAATATCTTTTATGCGGGCGTTGTTCATCCCCCAAAAAGGATCGGGCACCAGTTTATTATTCAACAGCGTAGTTAATACAGTACCAGGAACTGTGGCGGGCAGCCAGTTGTCAATTTGGTAATCAGTATTTGAAATCTTCAGTCCATCAGCTTTTACATCGCTGATTTTTTGGCATTTCCATCCCTGGTTTAGCTCGAAACTGGTTTGTGCAGATGCCTGTAAAAACGGGAACAATAAAAGGATAAAAACAGAAACGTTTTTTGCGTAGAATTTAAAAGCGGCCATAGGTAGTTTTAATAGCCGTAAAGGTAAAAAAATATGGTGTATGTTTAAATGCGCGATCTCAATTCCGTTTTCGCGCAGGGCGATGCCCTGCGCTGACGTATTGAACCCTTTCAGGGTTCTAAAATTTAAGTAACGTATTACAAATTCCCCGAAGGGGATATATACACCAGCGATGGGCATCGCCCATCGTTATGCGCCATAATTTATTGAACGTTACACATTAAACCTAAAATGCATGATATCGCCGTCCTGCACAATATAGGTTTTGCCTTCGATACCCATCTTGCCATTTTCTTTGATGGTAGCCTCAACACCGTTGAATTTCACAAAGTCTTCAAACTTAATCACCTCGGCGCGGATAAACCCTTTTTCAAAATCGGTATGTATTACGCCGGCTGCCTGCGGGGCGGTAAAGCCTTTGGTAATTGTCCAGGCACGTACTTCCTGTACACCAGCGGTAAAGTAGGTTGCCAGGTTAAGCAGTTTGTAGGCAGCCTTTATCAGCTTGTTTACGCCCGATTCGGTTAAACCCAAATCGTCCAAAAACATCTGGCGCTCTTCGTAGGTTTCCAGCTGCGAAATTTCCGATTCAATTTGTGCCGATATGATCAGCACCTCGGCATTTTCTTCCTTAACGGCTGCTTTAACACGTTCAACATAAGCATTACCGGTATTAACTGAAGCTTCGTCAACGTTGCAAACATACATTACCGGTTTGGCAGTTAACAGCCAAATATCTTCAATATATTCTTTGTCCTCTTCGGCCACCGGCGCAGTGCGGGCAGATTTGCCTGACAATAAATGGTTTTTATAAACGGTCAGCACATCAAAGGTTTTTTTCGCTTCTTTGTCGCCGCCGGTTTTGGCCATTTTTTCAACCTTCTGGATTTTCTTTTCTATGGAATCCAAATCTTTCAGTTGCAATTCTGTGTCGATGATTTCCTTATCGCGTATCGGATCGACAGAACCATCAACGTGTATCACATTATCGTTATCAAAGCAACGTAAAACGTGAATGATGGCATTGGTTGAGCGAATGTTGGCTAAAAACTGGTTGCCCAGGCCTTCGCCTTTGCTGGCGCCTTTAACAAGGCCAGCTATATCAACAATCTCGATAACATTGGGCACCACATTTTTAGGATTAACTATTTCGGTAAGCTTGGTAAGGCGCTCATCCGGAACGGTTATTACGCCTACATTCGGCTCGATAGTGCAAAAAGGAAAGTTAGCCGCCTGCGCTTTAGCATTCGACAAGCAATTAAAAAGAGTTGATTTACCCACATTCGGCAAACCTACTATACCACATTGAAGTCCCATATTTTTATTTAGAATCAAAAGTCAAGGCCCAAGAATCAAGAAAAAAAGTCTTGACTCTTGATTCTTGATTCCTGGCTCTAACAAAGCCGCAAAGATAACAGAAAAAGTTGCCCGGTTTTTGAAAAAATAAACGACTTTTGCGGCGGCACAAAATGAGGCGAAAATAAATATGTAAAAGGAGGTTTTTTTATGGAAGAGATGGTTGACCAAATAAATGTATTGTTGGAAAATGAAGACAAGGCCCAGCTGCAGGAATATTTGAACAGCCTGAATATATCGGACGTTGAAGAGCTGATAGGTGAACTTCCTGAAAATGGCCCATTATTTATCGAAACACTGTCGCTAAACCGCGCAGTAAATGTTTTCCGTATCCTTGATTTCCCTACGCAGGAGCGTATTATAAAAAAACTCTCAGGCGAAAGAGTAGCCGGGCTGATAAACGAATTGCCCCCGGACGACCGCACTTCGCTCTTCGCCGAATTGCATGGCGACGCTGTTCAGAAGCTTATCCTGCACTTATCTCCCGCCGACCGCAAAGAAGCGTTATCGCTTTTAGGCTATGAGGAAGATTCTGTAGGCAGGTTGATGACGCCTGACTATATCGCCGTAAAAAAAGAATGGGATGTGGAGCGCGTACTATCGCACATCAGGCGCTATGGTAAAAACTCCGAAACGATTGATGTTATTTATGTGATTGATAAAGGCGGGGTTTTGCTGGACGATATAAGGATACGCGAAATACTGTTGGTAAAACCTGAAACCAAGATTACCGACCTGATGGACGGTCGCCTGATATCATTAAGCGCAAGCGATCCGCAGGAAGATGCCATTAATGTTTTCAGGATGAACAACCGTACGGCGCTACCCGTCGTTGATTCGCAAAACATACTGTTAGGGATTGTTACAGTTGACGATATTTTGTGGATAGCCAACGAAGAATATACCGAAGACATTCAGAAAATTGGTGGTACCGAGGCTTTGGACGAGCCTTACCTGGATATTAACCTTTTCAGACTGGTAAAAAAGCGGGTAGGCTGGCTGATCATCCTTTTTTTAAGCGAGATGCTGACGTCAACCGCTATGCAGTATTTTAACGATGAGATTGCCGTAGTAATACAGCTTACATTTTTTATTCCGCTGATTATGTCGAGCGGTGGAAACAGCGGTTCGCAGGCATCGACACTTATTATACAGGCCATGGCCCTTGGCGAGGTTACCATTGCAGACTGGTGGCGGGTAATGCGCCGCGAAATACTTTCGGGCCTCATGTTGGGCGCCATACTGGGCACTATAGGCTTTTTACGTATTGAAGTATGGGCCTCATTCAGCAAAATTTACGGGCCACACTCGTTATTAATTGCGTTTACTGTGGGCATTTCGTTAGTTGGTATAGTACTCTGGGGTTCGCTGGCGGGCTCGATGCTACCAATATTGATGAAGCGTTTAAAACTCGACCCTGCAACGTCGTCGGCCCCATTTGTGGCCACCCTGGTTGACGTTACCGGGCTAATTATCTATTTTTCTATTGCTTCGTTGATAATGCACGACATATTAATACATCACATAGCGCATCACAAATAATTTTCGACGCGTGTTGTTTAGTTATTGATAGTTTTTAACTTTAGTGTAATCTAAAACTCTAAAACAATTCAATAAATGGAAACAACAGAAAATTTTGTGGACCCGGGCGCAGGGCTGGTTTTAACACCTGAAGCGCAAACTTATCTCCGCGAATCAGGCAAATGGGCTAATTTCCTGGGGATAGTTGGCTTTGTATTATGCGGCTTTATAGTGATTGGCGCATTATTTGCCGGCGCAATGATGGCTACAATGGCGAAGTTGGCCCCTGCAAATGGCCCTGCAGGCATATTGGCAAGTATGGGCGGCGGGTTTATTGCGGTAATTTACTTGCTAATTGCCCTGGTTTACTTTTTCTTCTCTCTTTACTTGTACCAGTTTGGCAGCAAAATTAAAAAAGGTGTAATGTTTGGCGATACCGACCAGGTAACAATCGCCTTCGGCAAATTAAAATCGTTCTTTAAGCTTTGGGGTATACTTACTATAGTTATTCTTTGCCTGTATGCACTGATGATTATCGGTGTTATAATATTTGGCGTAGCAGCGTCATCAATGGCACGATAACATAGGCCAAATTAAAAACCCCTGCTTGTTTCACAGGCAGGGGTTTAAAAATGGTTAGTTTAGTTAGTTTGTTTCTTTTTATATCTCGAACGAGAAGTCCTCATCGGCTGTTTTAGTAACTTCCTGGGCTTCGCTGTATTCGTAGCGTTTTTCAACTACTTCCTGGTTAGCTTTAATATACTCAATAGTATCCTTCAAGCCGTCCGCAAATTTTTCAAAATCTTCTTTATATAAAAAAATCTTGTGCTTAATAAAAACGCCGTCCTCTAACCGTTTTTTGCTTTCGGTTATAGTAACATAATAATCGTTTGAACGGGTCGCCTTTACGTCAAAAAAATAAGTCCGCTTCCCCGCCCTTACCTTCTTTGAATAAACCTCTTCACGCTCTCTGTTTTCAAAATCTCCCATAATATTAAATATCGTAACTAGTTTTGGTTGGCATAAATATAAATAATTTTTCAAAGAGCAAGTATTTATTCCAACATTATTAAGCTTTTGTTGAAATTATTTGAATTTTCAACACATTTCAGGCACTTTCTTCTTCTTCAAGCAGTTGTTTTTCGTACAATTCGAAATAAGTGCCCTTCTGCTCCATCAGGTAATTGTGGGTGCCCTGTTCAATTATTTCGCCGTTATCCATTACCAAAATTTTATCTGCATTTTTTATGGTCGATATCCGGTGGGCAATTATAATGCTGGTTTTTCCCAGCATATTCCGGCCCAAATTGCTCAATATTTCTTCCTCGGTCCGGGTATCAACCGCCGACAGGCAATCATCAAAAATCAGTATTTGCGGGTGCTTAACTATCGCCCGGGCAATCGAAACGCGCTGCTTTTGCCCTCCCGAAAGTGTTACTCCCCGCTCCCCTATCAACGTTTCAAAGCCATGCTCCAATTCCATAATATTTGCATACACGGCAGCGTCTTTTGCGGCCTGGCTTACCTTGTCCATCTCAAGTACATCGGCACTAAAGGCAATATTGTTGGCAATGGTGTCTGAAAACAGGAATACTTCCTGCGGCACAAAGCCAATTTGCGAACGGTAGCCTTCCAAATTGAGGCCGGTTATTGGCTGCCGGTCAATCAAAATCTCACCGCTGGTTGTATCATACATCCGCATTATTAAATTGGCTATGGTTGATTTACCCGAACCCGTACGGCCGATAATAGCAATCATCTCGCCGGGATTAGCGGTAAACGATACATTTTTTAGCGCTTGTATACCTGTATCGGGGTAAACGAACGATACATTATTAAAGGCAATATGCCCGGCTACCGGCACTTTTGCAACATTTGGCGAAATAATTTCGGACTGCTGGCTTAGAAACTCATTTATCCTTTTTTGCGAAGCGGCTGCCCGCTGAATCAAAGATGTTACCCAACCCAGCGCAATAACCGGGAACGACAACATATTAAGATAAACAATAAACTCAGCAATATTACCGGGTGTGATGTTACCCTTCATTACTTCAACGCCGCCCACATACATAGTAATAACATTGCTTAGCCCAACCAGCAGCAGCATAACGGGGTAAAACATGGCCTGTACTTTAACCAGTTCCATTGAGTGGGTTTTGTAGTCCTCGCTCTCGGCTGCAAACTTCTGTTTCACATTCCTTTCGCGCACGTATGATTTGATGACCCTGATACCCGAAAAATTCTCCTGCACAAAACTGGAAAGTGCAGATAAGCGCTGCTGTATTTTTTCGCTGCGGTAGTTAATGGTATTGTTTACATAATATATTATAACGGCGAGGATAGGCAATGGCAGCACCGACCAAATTGCCAGCGATACATTCACCGTGAGCATTACATAAATAGCCATAATAAACAGCACCACGGTATTAATGGTGTACATAATGCCCGGCCCAAGATACATGCGCACGCGGCTTACATCCTCAGTTACACGGTTCATCAGGTCGCCGGTGTTATGGCGGCGGTAAAAGGCAAGTGATAGTTTTTGGTAGTGGTGATAGATCTCGTTTTTAAGATCGAACTCAATATGCCGCGACATCAGGATAATGGTTTGCCGCATAAAAAACAGGAATAGCCCCCGTAATAGTGCTAAAACCAGTACCAGTGCACCAAAAAGCAACAAGCTTGAGCCAAAGATCTGGTAAATAAGTCCCTGTCGGTTAAAACCGGAAAACAAGCGGTACATGGCAATATTTTCAGTAACCAAATCAAGCGCCTGTGCAATAACCTTTGCCGGCAGGATGCCAAAAATATTTGAAATGATAACAAACAGCACGCCCGGGATAAGGTGCCAGCGGTATTTAACGAAGAATTTATTGAGGTATGCGAGGTCTTTCATAAGAAGAAAGTCCGAAAGTCCGGAAAGTCCGGAAAGTCGGAAAAGACCAAAAGTAGGATATTGCATTTAAATATTCAATACGCTGGCAGGTAAAGCCGGAAAGATTACAATCTGTCCAAACTATAAGCATAAAACTCAGAATTAAGCTACTTTCCGTCTTTCCCGACTTTTCGGACTTCCGACTTCAGACTTCCGGACTTCCGACTTTCCAGTCTCCCCCAACAAAAAATTTGCGTCTATAAAAAAAACCTCTACTTTTGTCCGGAGCCCTAACAAAAATAATTTACTTTGTCGCTACTGATGCCAAATTCAAACCCCAGTGAATCAATTTTTAGCCAGCTCGAGGCTTACGGGCACAAGAAAGTTGTTTTTTGCAGCGACCCGGATACCGGCTTAAAAGCAATCATCGCCATTCATGATACCACGCTGGGTCCTGCCCTGGGCGGAACGCGCATGTGGGCCTATAAAACCGAAGCTGATGCTTTGTACGATGTGTTGCGCCTTTCAAAAAGCATGACCTACAAATCTGCCATTGCAGGTCTTAACCTGGGTGGTGGCAAGGCTGTTATTATTGGCGATTCAAGAAAAGATAAATCGGAAGCGTTGCTGCGCAAATTCGGCCGCTTTATAAAAAACCTCAACGGCGAATTTATTACAGCCGAAGATGTGGGCACCAACCCGCGCGATATGGAGTACATCCGTATGGAAACGCAACACGTTATGGGTGTACCAGAGACCATTGGCGGTAGCGGCGACCCGTCCCCTATTACTGCGCTTGGCGTTTTTATGGGGATAAAAGCCTGTGTGAAGGAACTTTACGGTGTTGATACCCTAACCGGTAAATCGGTAATTGTTCAGGGAATTGGCCAGGTAGGCGAAAACCTGGTAAAGCTGCTGCGCGACGAAAACGCCAAGGTTTTCATCAGCGATATTAACGAGGAGCGCCTGGGCCAGGTGTCAAAAAAATATAATGCCGAGGCTGTTTCAAATCATAAGATTTTCGATATCGACGCCGATATTTACGCACCGTGTGCACTGGGGGCAACCATTAATACCGAAACCATCGAAAAACTTAAATGCGCCATTGTCGCCGGCTCGGCCAATAACCAGCTGCAAGATGAAAGCATTCATGGGCAAATGCTGCTTGACAAAGGCATTTTGTTTGCACCCGATTACGTAATAAATGCCGGCGGAATTATCAACTGTTACTCGGAGCTGATGGGCTTTAGCAAGAAAAGGACCATGCAGCTTACCGAAAATATTTATGAAGCTACGCGCAATGTTTTAAAACTTTCGAAAGCCGAAAGTATTTCTACCATAGAGGCGGCAAACAAAATTGCTGAAAAACGCATTGCAGATATAAAAAAAGTGAAATCAACCTATTAAAATTCAACAGAATTCCTTTATTTTTGCCGAAACAAATTCGTTCTTATAAAAATGTTAAACCGCAGACACCTCAGGGTAAAAGTTCTTCAGTCGTTATACGCTTATCACCAATCAAACAGCGGCGACATCAAGCAGCATGAAAAAAATTTATTGATAACAATTGACAAGGTATATGAAATGTATATCTGGATGTTGTCATTAATATCAGAAGTGACGAGCTATGCTGAAAATGATGCCGAAGAAAGGGCAACCAAGCACTTACCCACAGCCGACGACCTGAATGCAAATCTTAAAATATTAAGCAACAGGTTTATCCTCTCGTTACATCAAAACAAAGAATATTTAGCCGGCCTGAAAAAATATAAAGTGGCATGGGATTTTGAGCCCGAGCTGGTAAAGTCGCTATTTATCCTTCTTAAAAAATCGGAAGACTACCAGGAATACCTGAAAAAAACCGGCGATACCATACAAACTGATAAAGACATTATTAAATTCATTTTCAAGAAAGTGATTTTAAAATCGCCATTAGCCGAGCAGGTTTTTGAAGATAAGTTTTTATACTGGCCGGTTGATAAGGATGTGCTGCAGGCCCTTATTGCAAAAACATTTAAGAACTTTTCGTTTGACAACCCACAGGAAAACAAGCTGGCCGAAGTAACAGGCAACTGGGACGAGGACCGCGAATTTATTGTAAACCTGTTTGAAGAAAGCATACGCCATAACGATGAATACCAGGCACTGATAACCGGCAAAACCCAGAACTGGGAGCCCGACCGTATTGCCATGATGGATACGTTGTTGATGAAAATGGCAATTGCCGAGTTTGCCAACTTCTCGTCAATACCTGTAAAAGTTACTATAAACGAGTACCTGGAGATTTCGAAAGAGTTTAGTACGCCAAAGAGTAATTCGTTTATTAACGGTATATTAGACAAAATTTTAGCCGACCTTAAAGCACAAAACAAAGTGAAGAAAATCGGCAGGGGTTTAATAGAGGAATAATATCATTAAAATAATGAAAAAACTGTTTTTAAGCTTAATAGCGGCAGGAATGTTGTTAACTGCCTGCAACTCGAACCAAACCGGGGCAAGTGCAAACATCACCACTGCAAATGCTGCAGACGCGCCGGTATTGAAATTTGAAAAAGACACCCGCGATTTTGGTAAAATTAAACGCGGCGACAAAGTTACCTACGATTTTAAATTTACCAATACAGGTAAGTCGCCATTGATTATTACCGATGCGGTTGCAACTTGTGGCTGTACCAAACCCGAAGTGCCAAAAGCCCCTATTAAACCGGGCGAAAGCGGCAATGTACACGTCACTTTTGACAGCGCCGGCAAACTTGGTTTGCAGGATAAGCAAATTACAGTTACAGCCAATACCAACCCGGCCCAAACGCGGGTGCATTTAATTGGCGAGGTAACACTTAACTAATAAATATATAATTTAAAATGATAGCAACTGTTTTATTACAAGCCGCAGGCGGTGGCCTTGGTGTGCAGCAATTAGTAGTATTTGGACTAATTGCCATAGTGTTTTATTTCTTTATGATCAGACCACAGGTTAAAAAGCAAAAAGACCAAAAAAAATACGTTAACGAACTGAAAAAAGGAGACAAGGTTGTAACCACGGCCGGTATCCACGGAAGGATTATTGACCTTAACGAAACCACCTTTTTAGTAGAGGTTGATAATGGTAAGATCCGTTTTGATAAGTCGGCGATATCTTTAGAAGCGTCTAAAGCATTGAATACGCCGCCAGTGGTAACGAAAGCGTAATTTGAGCTGAAAGCATAAAGCTAAAAGCACAAAGCAACTAATATAGCTCAAAGCTGAAAGTGTGAAGTAAAAAAGCAATAATGGCTTTTAGCTTTAATCTTTCAGCTTTTATCTTTTTAAAATGGCAATAATTAAATTATCTGCAACAGAACGAAGGCGGGCATCAGCATTTTTTACATGCCTGGTACTGGCCATTTTTGCGTGGGTATTTACTGTATTGTCAAACAGCTATAGTTATACCGTTAAAGAGATCTTAAACTTTAAAAACACACCGCAAAGGCGGGCTTTCCATTCCCTGCAGTCCGACACAGTGAATGCTACCCTTAACGGGAGTGGCTGGCAAATGCTGTTTGCTAAAATGCATAAAGAAGCAAACACAATTACCATTGACCTGAGGACCCTCGAAACAAAAAGCTACGTGGTGCTAAGCTCGCAACTCGGCCTGATTAATGATAAAAAAGAAATTAGCCAGCAAATTACCGGCTTCAGCCCCGACACGCTTTACTTTGATTTTTCGAACCGGAAAGTAAAAAGGATACCGATTGAATTGGTGAGCGCGGTAAAATATAAACGCCAGTTCTCTCAATCGGGCAATATTACGCTTAACCCGGCCTACGTTATTGTTAACGGCCCAGCCAACGTTATTGACAACATTACAACCTGGAAAACAGATACGCTGCAACTGGACAGCGTTGGCGAAACTGTTAGTAAACGTGTAACGCTACAGCCGGTAAAAGAGGGGAATTTAAGCGTTGTACCTAAAAGTACGCAGGTAAATATCCCTGTTGATGAGTTTACGGAGAAAACCCTGGAGATACCGGTTAAACTGACAAACAACCGGAATTATGATGACGTAAAAATATTTCCGCAAAAGGTAAAAGTTACGTTCACCACATCGTTAGCCCGGTACGCCCAAACCGACGAAGATTTTTTTGAGGCTACAGCTGATTTGGACCTTTGGCGTAAACATGGTTATAAGGCTTTGCCGGTGGTGATTTTCAAATCGCCTGCGTACACCAAAATCGTGAAGATTGAACCTCGAAATATCGACTTTATTATTAAAAAATAATGCTTAAAGTAGGCTTAACCGGTAATATAGGCAGCGGCAAAACCACCGTAAGCAAGGTGTTTGAGGTATTGGGCGTCCCTGTTTTTTATGCTGATGATGCCGCAAAATCGGTAATGGTCTCCGACCCGTTGCTGGTAGCCGGCATTAAATCAACATTTGGCAATTCATCGTATTTTGATGATGGCACTTTGAACCGCAAGCATATTGCAGGTATTGTTTTTAACGATGCAGAGCAATTGGCTAAGCTAAATGCACTGGTGCACCCGGCAACTTTCAGGGCTTTTGATGAATGGGTAAAAAACGTTAAGGCCGATGTCCCTTATATTTTAAAAGAGGCAGCATTGCTGTTTGAAAGCGACTCGTACAAAATGTGCGATTATTCAATCACCATCCGGGCTCCCTTTGAAACCCGTATAAAAAGGGTAATGCAACGCGACCACTTAACCCGGGAAGAGATTGAAAGCCGCGAATCAAAGCAGTTTTCAGAAGAAAAAAAGTCAACCCTGGCCGATTTTATAATTGTTAATGACGATGTACAACTGGTAATACCGCAGGTTTTGGAATTGCACCATAAATTTTTGTCATTGGGTCATTAGGTCATTGAATTTACCTCTTAAGACCCACATACAAAAAAATGACTCAATGACCTAATGACTCAATGACCTAATGATATTAGACGATTTTCTTATTTTCAACCCCAACGGCCTTTACTGCAAATACGGTGACTTTTATTTAGACCCGCAATTACCGGTTACAAATGCAGTAATATCTCACGCCCACGCCGACCACGCATTGCCGGGCAATACCAACATATTTTGTACCGAAGCAACTCATGCATTTATGAAGCTGCGCCATAGTAAAAATGCAGGTAAGATTTTTAATATTGCAGGTTACCATTCCGCATTTAAGGTTGGCGGGGTTCAAATAACCTTCGTTTCGGCGGGGCATATGCTGGGCTCTGCACAGGTTTTAATGGAATACCAGGGCATCAAATATTTATATACCGGCGACTACAAAGTACAACCTGACACAACCTGCGAACCTATTGAATGGGTTAATGCCGACGTACTGATTACCGAGAGCACCTTTGCCGACCCTGCCATTTTGCATCCGGATCCGGTTGAGGAGATCAAAAAACTGAACGATATTAAGCTTAATATTTTACTTGGCGCCTACGGCCTCGGCAAAAGCCAGCGCTTAATAAACATGATAAGTGAGCACGCACCGCAAAAAAAGATTTTGGTACACCACCGGATCATGCCGATTAATGCCATCTATCAAAAAATGGGGATAACTCTAGGGAAGCACGAAATTTACGGTCGCAAACTGATGAAAAGCCAGGAAGAATTTGTTTACATCGTTCCGCCGTTTACCTTTGACAGTTATATAAGGGCAACTGGTGTAAAGCGTTTATTCGCATCGGGCTGGAAAAATTTGCAGGTAAATAAACAGGACACGTTATTTATATCGGATCATGTGGATTGGGACGACATTTTGCAAGCGGTTAAAAATGTTGACCCCAAACAAATATGGACACTGCACGGCAATGGCAAACACCTTGAAAAATATTTTGGCGATGATATCGCTGTAAAAATTTTAAATTGATATGCTGGTAGAAGGCGTTGATTATTATATAAATGAAGATGGCAATTTTGTTTTCACCAAAGAATACCATCTTAAACGCGGCTATTGCTGCAAAAACAAGTGCCTTAACTGCCCCTGGGATTTCGGAAAACCAAAGCAGGCTACTGATGTTAAGAAATAATTAAAGATATTTGTAATGAGAAAAAGAGTCAAGATCCAAGAATCAAGAGCCAAGATACGGCCTTGGTTAGGGTAGTGTTAAAACAGAGTAGTCTTGTCACTTAATTTTCTCTTCATTTTGGTTCTTGGCTCTTGATTCTTGGCTCTTGATTCTTGAATCTTGGCTCTTGATTCTTGGCTCTTGGTCCTGGTTCCTGGTTCCGATTAATATTAAGCCTATGCGCATAGACGACGAAATACAAAGCAGCAAATTTGAAAATAACTATCACAAAGCAGTTATTAATCTTTCATACACCTATAACTGGGTAAATAATGAGACCCGTTCATTGTTCGAAAAAAATAACATTACAATTCAACAATTCAATATTCTCCGCATTCTACGGGGCCAATATCCAAACCCAGCCACAGTAAACCTGCTGAAAGAAAGAATGATTGATAAAATGTCGGACGCATCGCGTATTGTTGACAGGCTAGTGCAAAAAGGCCTTGTTTCACGCTGCACCAACACCAAAGACCGCCGCGCCGTCGACATCCGCATAAGCGAACAAGGCCTTAAAACGCTCGCCATAATGGACGAAGAATTTAAAATAAAAGAATTCCTCAAAGATAACCTGACCGAAGAAGAAGCCGGGCAATTGAGCGATTTGCTGGATAAGTTGAGGGGATGATTTCCGAATAGGAGCATCTTAGGTCGCATTAAAAAACCTGGCCGTTAACATAATGGCATTTTTCACTCCAATTACTACGTCCGCGATATCAATGTGTCAATAAGACACACCTTTTCTTTGTGTTTTTCTCAAAAAATACAACTAATTGGTGTATTGGTAACAATTAAGTCTCATTTTGGCTTTAAACAGATTTTTTAACCGTTTTTTACCTAAATTACGTGCCGTAAAACCAACAATAAATACCGACAATTTTCATCATTAAACAATAAGTCAATGCGCCTTAAATTTATTTTACTCCTATTTGTTCCACTTCTGTCTTTGGGTTTTGCTCCCATAAAGCCCAAAGTCCTGGTTTTCACCAAAACTGCCGGTTTTCACCATGCGTCAATACCATTGGGTGTAGATGCCATTATAAAACTTGGCAAGGAAAACGGCTTTGCTGTTGATACCACATCAGACGATAAAAAGTTTGTTGAAAGCAACCTGAAAAAATACAGTGCAGTAGTATTTTTAAGCACAACTGGTCCCCTGCTCACTGCTGTTGAGCGTAACGACTTTGAACGTTACATACAAGCCGGCGGTGGTTACGTAGGTATACACGCTGCTGCTGATGCCGAGTATGATTGGCACTGGTACGGTCGGTTGGTAGGCGGTTACTTCGTGAGCCACCCTGCACAGCAGGAAGCCGTGCTGCATGTTGTTGACCGTACGCACATCTCAACCAAACATTTGCCTGCCGAGTGGAAACGCAAAGACGAATGGTACAACTACAAGGATTTGATAAAAGATATGCATGTGCTTATCACCATTGATGAAACCAGCTATAAAGGCGGCATCAATGGCGCAAACCATCCGATGGCATGGTACCATAGTTTTGAAGGGGGCCGTGCCTGGTACACCGAGCTGGGCCATACCGACGAATCGTACAGCGACCCACTTTACTTAAAGCACATTTTAGGCGGCATTAAATATGCCATTGGCGATCATGTAAAGCTTAACTATGGCAAGGTAACTACAGAACGCGTACCCGAAGATAACCGCTTTGCAAAAACCCAGCTGGTTACAGGCACTTTTTATGAGCCAACCGAGCTTACCGTATTACCGAACCTTGATGTGCTGATTACCCAGCGCCGCGGCGAAATAATGCTTTACAAAAACGATACAAAGACAATTAAACAGGCCGGTTTTTTAAATGCATACTTTAAAACGCATACCAAAGGTGTAAATGCCGAAGAAGGTGTTTTAGGTATACAGGCCGACCCCAATTTTAAGGATAACCACTACGTTTATATTTATTATAGCCCGACTGATACCAGTGTAAACCGTTTATCACGATTTACTTTTGTAAACGATACCATCGACAACAAAACAGAAAAAATAGTACTGCAGCTTTACTCGCAGCGCGAAATTTGCTGCCACACCGGTGGTTCAATTGCCTTTGGCCAGGATAACATGCTATTTCTTTCTACCGGTGATAATTCAACTCCGTTTGATGAGCCCGGCAGGCCGCCTTATAACACGCATGCTTTTGCCCCGCTTGATGACCGTCCGGGATTACAAAACCACGATTCGCGCCGTTCGGCTGGCAATACCAACGATTTGCGTGGTAAAATCCTAAGGATAAAAATGAAGCCTGATGGCACTTACGATATCCCCGAAGGAAACTTATTTAAACCAGGAACGCCAGATACCCGTCCCGAAATTTTTGTAATGGGCGACAGGAACCCTTACCGTATTGCTGTCGACAAAAAAACAAACTGGTTATACTGGGGTGAAGTTGGACCCGATGCCAATAAGGACAGCCTTGAGACCAGGGGACCCCGTGGTTACGACGAATTTAACCAGGCTCGCCAGGCAGGCTTTTTCGGCTGGCCATTTTTTA
The DNA here is from genome assembly GCF_025359345.1 of Mucilaginibacter sp. Lineage (GTDB taxonomy): Bacteria > Bacteroidota > Bacteroidia > Sphingobacteriales > Sphingobacteriaceae > Mucilaginibacter. The sequence continues at coordinate 148,085 of NZ_JANYGQ010000020.1, read as the reverse complement.
TAGGGAATAATATCCCTTACCGTGCTTACGATTATGCTACCGGTAAATCAGGCGCTGCATTTGACCCGGCGCACCCGATAAACGACTCAAAAAACAATACAGGCCTGCGCGAACTACCACCAGCGCAACCTGCAATGATATGGTACCCTTACGCTGCCTCAACTGATTTCCCTGAAGTGGGATCCGGCGGTCGTACCACTATGGCGGGGCCTATTTATCATAACGAAATGTATCCGAAAGCCACCCGTTTCCCTGACTATTATAACAATAAAGTTATTATGTACGATTGGATACGCGGTTGGATAAAAGCCATCACTTTGCAGGCCAATGGCGATTTCGACAAGATGGAACCATTTGTGCCAACCTTGAAATTCGCCTCGGCCATTGATATGGAAACCGGTCCGGATGGCAGGTTTTATATGCTGGAATATGGCAGCGGCTGGTTCACCAAAAACGCCGACGCCGGTTTGTCAAGGATTGATTACCTGCGTGGTAACCGTGCACCAGATATTGCCGGTGTAACTGCCAACAAGACCTTTGGCGCTTTACCGTTAACCGTAACTTTTACCGTTAAAGCTAAAGACCCTGAAGGCGACAAAATGACCTATAGCTGGGATTTAGGCAATGGAGTAACCAAAAAGACTGCCGTACCGAGACTTACTTACACCTATATCAAAAAAGGAAATTTCAATGCTACTGTTGATGTAACCGACGACCAGGCAGCAACTGTAAAAAGTAAGCAGGTTAACATTATGCCCGGTAGCATGGTATCAAACCTGGGCAATCTGAATGCAAACAGCCCGGGCAAAGCTTTAATGCTTACGCTTGACTGCAAAACCTGCCACAAGGTTAGTGAAAAATCTATTGGCCCGGCATTTACAGATGTTGCAAAAAAATATCCAAACAATAAGGCTTCAATGGCCCACCTCACCCAAAAAGTAAGAGAAGGCGGAACAGGAGTTTGGGGTGATGTATCAATGCCGGCTCACCCTGCCCTTAAACAAGCTGACGCACAAAAAATAATCAGCTGGATTTTGTCGCTTAAACAATAAAACCAGCAAAAAACCGTAAGCAGGGTAGTTAGTAATAATTATCCTGCTTTTTTATTTATCCACCGTAGTGTTGCTAAATTTGCCGCACGTTACACTATTTGTTCTAATTTTCTGATGAAAAAATTACTTCTCCTATTTTTTACCCTGGCTATTTATTGCCAGGCAATCGCACAAAATCGTTCTTCTATTTCGGGTGTTGTTAACAACGCCAATTCGCAACCGGTTGCCGGTGCATCTGTAGCATTACTTAACACCAATTACAGCACGGTTACCAATGCTAAAGGCGAGTTTGCTATTAACAATATTCCGCAGGGTACTTACACACTACATATTACCAGCAAAGCCTATGCTGAGCGCAGCCAGGTTATTAGCGTAAGCGGTAAAGGCCAACTCTTCAACATAAACCTACAGGATGCCGGTAAACAACTGGATGAAGTAGTTATCACCGCTCAAAAGCGTGAAGAACAATTGCAGCAGGTGCCGGTAAGCGTGTCAACCCTTTCGGCAAATGATGTGCAGGCGTATCACCTGCAAAATCTGAAAGATATAACCGGCATTGTGCCTAACCTGTACTCGGCCGGTCCGGGTGACAACCGCAACGTTACCGGTTTACGCGGTATCGCAACTACATCATACGACCCTGCCGTGGTAACGTACATTGATGGTATAAACCAGTTTAGCCTGGATACCTATATACCGCAGCTTTTTGATGTAGAACGCATCGAGGTTTTACGTGGCCCTCAGGGAACTTTATATGGCCGCAATGCTTTGGGTGGCGTTATTAACGTAATTACCAAAAAGCCATCAAACCAAACCAGCGGCTTTGCCGAAGCAGAGTTTGGCAACTACGGCGAACAACGTTACAGCCTGGGCTTACGCGCACCGCTGATAAAGGATAAGTTATTTTTGGGTGTTGCCGGTGTTTATTCTGGCTTTAACGGTTTTTACACCAACGAGTTTAATAACACCAAATTTGATAAACAACACTATTTTCTAGGCAATTATTACTTAAAGTTTTTAGCAAACGAAAAGCTGACATTTACCTTAAATGTTAAGAATTACGAAAACCGCAACAACGGCCCGTTCACGCTAGCCGGCAACCCTGCCGATGCGATAAGCAATCCGTTCAAGGTTGACCAAAATGCCACAACAAAAATTATCGATAACATTTTCAATGCTTCGTTATCTGCAAATTATGCAGGAAGCGGTTTTAACTTTACATCGGTAACATCGTACCAGAAAAACTACCGGTACTACACCACGCCTATCGACGGCGACTTCTCTCCTATCGATGCTGTATCATTAATTAATAATTACGGCAGCAACTGGAACGATGTTAAAGTTGGCACCCAGGAATTCAGGTTTAGTTCGCCCGCATCGTCGCTGTCGCCGTTAAAATGGACCGCCGGCCTTTATGGATTTTACCGCAGCGCCCCTACAAAAACAGGCACGCATTTCGGTGCAGACGCTGCTGCTGTAGGCGCCCCATTTCCCGACTTTACCAGCATCAATACCAATATTGAGCACAACTATGGCTTTGCTGCGTTTGGGCAGGTTGTTTATACAATCAATCCACAATGGGATATTACCGCGGGCCTGCGTTATGACTTAGAGCACAAAAAAGAAGAAGTTAAAGGAGAATTCCAACCTGATGGCGGCGATATAATGGTAACCCAGGCCGATACCTCATCAAAAGCAAACTTCAAAGCATTTACGCCGAAGTTAACCGTGGCTTACCATGTATCTGAAAATAACAACCTGTTTGCAAGCTATAGTCGTGGTTTTCGCGCAGGTGGAATCAGTCAATTAGGCTCCGATCCATCGCAGCCCCCGCTTTATGCCTACAAACCTGAATACAGTGATAATTACGAAATCGGTTCAAAAAACACGCTATTTAATAAAAGGGTAAGATTAAACATTGCTGCGTTTTACACTTTTGTAAACAATGCCCAGGTGCCAACACTGGTACTGCCTGATGCCATTACCGTAACCAAAAACGCCGGCAAGCTGCAAAGCAAAGGTATTGAAGCCGAAATTGCCGCTACTTTATTTAAAGGTTTGGATGTAGATTATAATTTTGGCTACACCCACGCCCGTTACAAGGACCTGCTGGTGGCTAGCAACGGCAACGCAGTAAACTTACAAGGCAATCACCAGGTCTATACGCCGGAAGTAACCTCAATGCTTGCCCTCCAATATGCTTACGAGCTTGACAATACCCACACAACCCGCCTGGTAGCCCGCGGCGAGTGGCGTTACCTTGGCAAGCAATATTTTGATTTAGCTAACCAGATTGAACAAAAAGCTTACAACATTTTTAACGCCCGCGCAGGTGTAAGCCTTAAAAACTACGAGGTGTTTGTTTGGGGACACAACCTTGCCAATAAAACCTACATTGATTACGCTTATGATTTTGGCGCGACCCACCTGGGTAACCCAAGGACATATGGGGTAACTTTGAGGGCTAATTTTTAGAATTTAAGAACCATCAACTGTAATTAACAAAGGGCCGACTGATAACGAATATCAGTCTGCCCTTTTGCTTTAGGCTGGTATCTTGTCCTTTTTCTCACGCTGCCAAAAGCGGTGTTGCTTTATAGCATCAATAAAGGCCGCAGATAAATCATTACCGGCATTTCCTATGACAACTCCGGCAACGGCGTCATTGCCGGCCTTTATGTTCAGTTTGGTCCCAACGTAGGTGGCTTTAATCAGATCAGCGCCCTCACCATCGGCAGCTATTGGTTTACAATGGCGATAGGCTTCATTTATAAAATGAATGGCATCCGGCTCGTTTAAAAGGGCGGTAACACTTTTTTGGCCGGCAGGTACGTAAACTGCGTCTACTAAAACTGAAGCAGCCGTTAAAAAGCTTTGATCAACTTTAATTTGTTTACCGGCCGAATCTTTAATAAAGCCGTTATGTGGCGCTACAACCCGTACCACTGCTCCTTCGGCTTCCAGGGCTTTTTTTACAGATGCCAATGAATTGGCATCCACGCCATCAGCCGCAAGGAAGGCAACCTGCCTCGTCTTTATCGAATCTTTTGCTGTGTTAGCCATACTTAAAGCCGCAGATTTTTCTACAGCAGGCTTTTTAAACACCGGCTCGTAATCCTTCGGATTGTCGTCGGCGCCCAACTGGTGGTTTATGGGCTGCTGCGGTTCCGGCACTTCCATACCCAAGCCTTCGGCTACGCGTTTGGCCAACGTTTTATCGACAAAAGTCAGCAAGCCAACCACGCGGTTGCGGATGTCCTGGATATCAACTTTTCCCAACTCAAAACGAAGTGCATCGATCAAGTGGCTTTGTTCGGCCTCGCTCATACTGTTAAAAAACATGGTAGCCTGGCTAAAAAAATCCATAAAGCTTTTGCTGCGGGCGCGAATTTTGCTACCCTCAACCCGCTCCTCGAAGTGTTTAAACCCGCCATCTTTCATCATTGCCTGGAAAGGGCAGCCACCGCCTACGGTATTTGGATGATAGCTTGTTTTACCCTGGTTAATTTGCTGACGCATGTGTCCGTCGCGCTGGTTGTTATGAACGGTATTTAGCGGCCGGTTAATTGGTATTTCCTGGAAATTAGGGCCACCAAGGCGAGTAAGCTGCGTATCAGTATACGAAAACAGGCGCCCTTGCAACAACGGATCGTTGCTAAAATCGATGCCCGGCACAACATGGCCCGGGTGAAATGCCACCTGCTCTGTTTCAGCAAAATAATTATCAGGGTTGCGGTTAAGCACCAACTTACCAATCGGCTGTACCGGCACCAACTCTTCGGGGATTAGTTTGGTCGGATCCAATAAGTCGAAATCAAATTTATGCTCGTCTTCCTGAGCAACTAACTGTACCCCAAACTCCCATTCGGGGTACGCGCCTGCTTCAATGGCTTCGTGCAAATCGCGGCGGTGAAAATCGGGATCTTTGCCTGATATCTTCTGTGCCTCATCCCACGCTACCGAGTGTACGCCCAGCGCCGGCTTAAAGTGGAATTTTACAAACGTAGCCTTACCTTCTTCGTTAACAAAACGATAGGTATGTACTCCAAAACCTTCCATCATGCGCAAGCTACGCGGTAATGCCCGGTCAGACATAACCCACATTATCATGTGCATGGCTTCCGGTGTCAGCGAGATAAAATCCCAAAAAGTATCGTGTGCTGATGCAGCCTGCGGGATTTCGTTATGTGGTTCAGGCTTTACAGCATGTATTAAATCGGGGAATTTAATGGCGTCCTGGATAAAAAACACCGGCATATTATTGCCTACCATATCAAAAATTCCTTCCTCGGTATAAAATTTTATTGAAAATCCCCGAACATCCCTTGCTAAATCGCTCGATCCACGCGAGCCTGCAACTGTTGAAAATCGCAAAAACACAGGCGTTTTTCGCGAGGGATCTGTTAAAAACTTTGCCTGGGTATATTTACTGAATGAGCTATCATAAGCCTGGAAATAGCCATGGGCGGCAACACCCCGCGCGTGCACCACGCGTTCGGGTATGCGCTCATGATCGAAATGAGTAATTTTTTCACGCAGGTAAAAATCTTCTAATAACGAAGGCCCGCGCTCGCCCGCTTTAAGGCTGCTTGTGTCGTTGTTAACTAATAAACCTGTGTTTGTGGTCATTGGCTGTCCTGCGCTATCTTCTTTGTGCAGCGCCAGGTTTTCCTGTTTTTGGTTGTTGTTTTTGGAGATGTCTGATTTTGTGCTTTTCATGGGGCGATAATTTATATAAGCACAAGCAGTTAAATGTAAAATTTGTTTAGGTATTTTGTAAATAATTTAATCCTAGAGAATTTTTATAAATTATAATGCAATAATAACCGATCGATTGGTCTACAAACCTAAAACACAGGCCACAGGTAGCTAAATTTGCATAAATAACTAAAAAAATTAACCACGGGGTAAAACAATTGGTTTAATGAATATGTTTAATGAACATACACATCGCCAAAATGAGACTATTCAACGAACACGACACTGTAATTTATACCGATAATGAAGGAAGATTAATAGACACCTTCGTTATTTATGACACGGACCCGTTAACCGGCCTTACCCATATCAATCACGAGAATTTAAAAGTATCGGCTGAAGCTTTGCATCTGCATCCCGATACGGCTGTTCCCAAATACCATTTACCAATGAATGACGCTTTTAGTTTCGAGATTTTTAAGAAGCTGAAGGAAAAATATGATGACAGGGAGAACGATGCCATCCGCAGGGAACTTAAGGTTGAGCCTGTTTATAAAGAAGAATTTGCCCAGGCATCCTGATAGTTTACATTGCAAAAATTGCTGACATCGGTCTTTTTTCCATATTGGAATTTCAACCTGCTTTTTTAAACTCGGAGGGGTTTATACCCCTATACTTTTTAAAGGCGCGGGTCATGTGGCTTTTATCGGTAAACCCAAATTCATCCGCTATCTCTTTCATGCGCATATTGCTGTGAAGCAACCTGTTCTCAATCAGTTTCATTTTGTAGCTGAGGATATATTCCTGTAAAGTTTCGTTGGTTTGCTTTTTGAAATACCGGCCCAAATAATGTGGTGAAATATGCAGTGAGGTACCAATAGCATCGGCGCGTAATCTTTCGGGGTAGTAAATATTCGATTGGATGTATTGTAAAATATCCAGCGTTTTATCTTCGCTTGCTTCCGCGATCTTTTCGGGGAAATCCTTTGAAATGTTACGTGCGATAACGACCAACAGCGTATTAACCAGTTGCCTTATCAGTTCCTTATGAAACAAGCCGCTACCCAGGTGTTCAGCAATAATCATTTCCATTAACACGTTCACATAGTGTTTATCCGCTTCGCTTTTCAATATGCATTCCGGTTCATTCCGTGAATTCTGCAAGATTAATTCCAGTTGCCGGAGCAGGTCTTCATCTTTTTTTGATGCCTGGATAAAAACATTATTGAACCGGATAAAGAAAAACTGGGTGGTGGTGCTTATCTTAAACAAATGGTTATCGTTAGGTGCTACCAAAAAAAGGTTACCTTTCTGATAAGGCATTTCCAGGTCGTTAATAACCTGTGTGCCGGTACCACTTACAATATAAATCAACTCAAAAAAAGTATGTGCATGCCTGCCCCGCGGGCAAATATCCAGGTATTCTTTCAAGACAAGCTCAAATGGCTCTCTTAGTTGATCTTTAAACATAGTCGCAAACTTACAACAAAATGGTGTAATTATACAACTATTTGATCCTGTAGCTGATATACCTTTGTAATGAAATAAAGATTAGAAAAATGAAAGCATTAGTTTTAAACGGGTTCAATACACCCTTTGAATTAAAAGAGATAGAAAAACCTGTCGCACAAAAAGGCGAGGTATTGGTAAAGATAATGGCCAGCGGCGTAAACCCGCTCGATCTGAAAATCAAATCGGGCCAGGCCGCCCACGCTAAGCCAAAAATACCGGGCGCTATATTGGGCATTGATATGGCAGGTGTTGTGGTGGCAGTTGGCGAGGATGTAACCGCCTTCGCCGTAGGCGATGAAGTTTACGGGATGGTAGGTGGCATAGCCGGTGTACAGGGCACCCTTGCCGAATATGCGGCAGTAGATGCTAATCTCCTGGCTATTAAACCCGTAAATTTAAGTTTTAAGGAAGCCGCCGCTTTACCGTTAATTACCATCACAGCCTGGGAAGCGCTTGTTGACCGGGCTAATATACAACCGGGCAGTACCGTGCTGGTACACGGCGGCGCGGGTGGTGTGGGGCATATCGCCGTACAAATTGCGATGTCAAAAGGTGCCGTTGTATATACTACTGTAAGCCCGGAACAGGTGGCAGTCGTTCGTAACTATGGCGCTATACCTATTGACCGTACTAAATACGATGTTGAGGGGTATGTAGTTGAATTTACAAAAGGTGAAGGATTCGACGTAATCCTCGACACTATTGGCGGTGCAGTGTTGGATGCTTCGTTTACAGCGGTTAAAAGGTATACCGGGCATGTTGTTAGTATACTGGGTTGGGGTTCACACAGCTTGGCGCCGCTTTCTTTTCGTAGTGCAAGCTATTCGGGAGTTTTTACGCTTTACCCTCTAATTTCAGGCAATGGCCGCAGGCACCATGGCGAAATTTTAACTGAAGCCGCCAAACTGATTGAGGCGGGAAAAATGCGGCCGGCTGTAGATGAACGAACCTTTTCTCTTGAAACTATTGATGAGGCCTATAAAGCAATGGAAGATGGTTCGGCAAAAGGAAAGATAGTTATTTCGATAAACGGGAACAACTTGTAGCTACTGGAGTACGAAATTTTAAGGGCAAACGAACCGACACAACGGACAAAAAAAATCAGGAAGGGTTTCCCCCTCCTGAAGTTCAAAGGTAATTAACTCGTTTAAATTTATTGTTTGTCCCACCAAATCCTCGTCAGGAAATCATCGGGGCCCTGGCGGCTTATTGCTGCGGCATAGGACGCTGCATTAAGATTTTGTTCACTTATAGGGTAAAGCATCCGCCGGAAGATTTTGCCTCCTGTAGCATTGCCTACATAATTATTAGGCACTAAAGCGGGGTAGCCTGTACGGCGGTAAGTAGAGAAAACTTCCTCTGCGTCGGGGAATACCCCAATCCAAAACTCCGTGTATATCTGTTCCATATTTTGGTCGAGCGTGCCTGACGTATTGAATTTATGGTTTGCTATATAAGTATTGATCTGGTTATCGGTAATTACTCCGGGGGCGCCGCCAATTATAGCCCATTGGCGCATAGAAGCAGCTATGCCGTTTTCATACGCAGCTGAAGCAGATGAGCCGTTATACCACCCCCGTGAAGCAGCCTCGGCCAGCAGGAAATAGCTTTCGGCAGCAGTAAATACAAGGCGGGGAGAATTTAACAACAGTATAGTTTTGGGGTTAGGCTCCGAATAAGTTACAAAATCGACAGGTTTTGTATTCAACCCGGCCGACATTCCTTTTTGCATAGCAAAACTGGTATCAGCAACCTTATTGTTGTAAACAATGGATATTACGCCCAGTCGGGGATCTTTATTGGCTTTAAGATGGCTTATAAATGCATCCTGGTATTTACCACCTTCTGTATTTGTAATGCCATCCTGCGCAATATAATCACTGTTCCAAAGGTTATTGGCAAGCGGGTTTTTGTTGATATCCTGGCCTGAACCTACATAAGGTACTTTGGCAATATCAGCATCGCTTAAAATAACGCCGCCGGCTATAGCCTTTGTCGCCCATGACTGGGCACCGGCAATATCAACCTTTGTCATACGCAGCGCGTACCTCAACATAAGCGAGTAAGCAAATTTCTTCCACTTGTTGGTGTTACCGCCATAAATTAAGTCCGCATCGCCAAATGTGGCTTTTGTTGCATCAAGGCTGGTTGCTGCCTGGTCAAGCTCTTTAAGCATATTAGCGTAGATATCCTTCTGGGCATCGTACACTGGTTTATATATTCCGCTGTTATAGCCCTGGCCGGCCTGAGAGTAAGGGATATCACCGTACAGATCGGTAAGCCTGGCAAAACAATATACCCGCCAGATGCGCGCCTCGGCAACAAGGTTACTTTGCGATACATCAGTACTGGCAGCCTTGATAACCTCCACCAACTCATTTATCTGGTTTTGATACGAGTTGCTAAATGCTGCTGACGACTGCGCGCTTTGAGCCAACACGTATTTCGAGCCAAAACCTGCTACATCGTTAAAGCTGGTTGTATATTGCATTGTACCAAGCAAAAGGTTCAGCATGTTCGAAACACCGTCATATTCTGCCTTGGTGAATAAATATCCCGGCACGGGTTTAGGCGAACTGTTGGGGTCTGTATTAAACTTATCAAAGTTTTTGGTGCATGATTGTATTGTAATAGTGCCGAGTATCATCAGCATACAATAAGTATATTTTTTCATCGTACTCAAGTTTAAATATTAGAATTTAACAGAAAGGTTTACGCCGAGTGAACGGGTGCGCGGCAAACCAATTGATTCAAAGCCCTGGTTATTGCTGTTGGTGAAGCTTTCTTCAGGGTCAAAATTTTTCGTCTTTTTGTATATAGTCCACAAGTTGCGTGATACCAATGAAATGCTCGCCGACTGAATATGCACCGCCTTTAAATCAAGCGCAGGCAGGTTGTATGATAGTATAACCTGGCGCAGCTTAACAAAACTGCCATCGTGTAAAAACAAATCTGAATAGATTTTATAATTGTCATAATAAGTACGCAAGCCACTTACGGGTACAGTACGCGAATAAGGAGCACCGTTTTGGTCAACTCCGGTTACCGTAAGCCCGTTTTCACGACCAGGCAGAGTCATTTTTGTTAAACCCAGGCGTGTGGCATATACTTCCATTTCTGAAAACACCTTATTGCCAAATTTCCCGTCGAGAAGGAAGCTAAATGAAAAGCGCTTGTACCTGAATTCGTTGGTTAAACCCATGGTTACCGGCGCAACGCTTTTTCCGACAGGGACATACCCTGTAGCTACAGGCAACCCGGTAGTCGAGTTGAATATCACCTGCCCATTAGCATTTTTCTTCATTCCCGTGGTATATATTGTACCAAATGACAGGCCTTCGGTATTATTTAGCAGGCCGTAGTTATTTACGGTAGCGGCAAGCTGTATTGTAGATAGCCCGGGCGCAAGCCTCACTACTTTATTATCATTATAGGCTATGTTATAATTAACATTCCAACTAAATTTTGATGTTTTAACAGGTACACCGTTCAATTGCACTTCAATACCTTTATTGTCAACCTCGCCCACATTCAGTATCACATTATTATAACCCGATGTTGGGGTTATAGCGGTGTTTACAATATCATTAGTTGTTTTGCGGTTATATACGGTAACATCTAAACCTAACCTGTCCCTTAACATCTGTAATTCAATGCCGGCTTCCGTGGTTGTAGAAGTGTAGGGCTTAAGATGGCTGTTGGTGATATCATTGCTGGCTACGTTTTGTAGTGGTTGCCCGGCGCTGGGGATACTTTTGTATGCAAGATTAATTACATACGGATCCGGTGCACCACCGCCAACCTGCGCCCATGAGGCCCTTAGCTTGGCCAGGGTGAAAAATTCAGGTAATTTAACCGCGTCAGACAGTATAAAGCTACCACCTATGCCCGGATAAAAAATGCTGTTATTTTGCGGGCTAAGCGTTGAAAACCAATCCTTGCGGCCGGTGAATGATAAGAAGAACAGGCTTTTGTAATCAAAATCTGCCGATCCAAATACCGAATTAGTTACTATTTTGGCATAATACGGGGTATTCGATATTGTAGCCAGGTTAGTTGTGCTGTAAAAGAAAGGTATTACAAACTGGGATCCATTAGTAGTTTGCTGGCTGGTAATGTGCTGACGGCCATTAACCCCACCTAAAATTCCAACGTTAAAATCTTTTGCAATTTTTCTTTTGTAAGTAGCGGTAACCAGCTCATTGGTTTCGGAAACGTCTGCTTGAATAGCCTGGTACTGGCCGTTTAGTATATACAGCGTACCTGTTGGCAATACGTTTGAATAAGTGTAGTTGTAAAAATCGCGGCTTAAAGTGGCTTTAAAAACCAGGTCTTTTATTGGGGTATATAAAACGGAGCCTTGTCCTATAAAACGGTCTTTAACATCATCCTCCTTAAATTTATTAATAACAAAGTAACCGTTTGAAGCGATGGAAGCATCGTTCCAAACTATTTCCTTGCCACTGGCATCATACCCGGGGTTCAGCCAGCGTATGTCTACTGTGTTAGCAACTTCCAGGGGCGTCCAATTGGGATTGCCCAACGCGTCGCCGGCGCCGGTGCGGTTATGCCCGGTTTCAATGTTATACTGGGCAAGCGCCTCGATAGATATTTTACTGTTTAATTTGGCGTTTACCGCAAGATTAAACGTTTTCCGGTCATAAGTAGTGCCTGGTAAAATACCTTTACTGTTCAAATCGGCTAACGAAAACCGGTAAGTAATGCCCTCGCTGCCGCCTACAAATGCCAGGCTATTGGTATAAGTGTTGCCTGTTTGATAATAATTTTTTAAATTATTTTTTTGAGCAACATAAGGGTGCGTTTTACCGTCAACAGCCACATAGTCTGTTGAACCGTCTATTTTGGCACCCCATGACCGCCTGCCTGTACCCTGCGCAGCGGCTAAAGTTGTAGGTTTAACACCACCGTCTCCCTGGCCATATTCATATTGGTAATCAGGAAAAACAGCTACATTGTCATAGGTTGCGGTTGAGTTAAATTCAATGCCTACACCTTTTTGGGCGCGGCCTTTTTTGGTGGTGATAAGGATTACGCCGTTTGCAGCGCGCGAGCCATACAGGGCAGCAGCGGTGCCGCCTTTCAGCACACTTATCGATTCAATATCATCCGGGTTTATGGCAGCTATGCCGTCGCCACGGTCAACGTTGTTGGTTGTTCCATTTGTAGTTGGCGGGCCGCCGGGTACGCTGTTGTCAATTGGCATACCGTTAACCACGTATAGCGGTTGATTGTCGCCGGCAAGGCCTCCGTTACCCCTGATAACTATGCGGCTCGAGCCACCCGGACCTGTTGACAAACCTGCAGCATTCACACCTGCAACTTTACCTGACAGGCCATTGGCTACATTGTTTTCGCGGGCCTGGGTAAATTCGCTTCCTTTTACCTCAGTTACTGAATAACCAAGCGATTTTCTTTGCTTACTTATACCAAGCGCAGTAACCACAACCTCGTTGAGTGTGCTGGTACTTCTTTTTAGTTTTATTTGAACAGGGACTGAGAAGTCAGAAACTGTCACTTCTGCCCGCTCATAACCAATATAACCTACCTGGAGGGTAACTAGCTTATCTGCATATTTGTCGGGTATAGTTAATTTGAAGCTACCCGACCCGTCTGTTGATGTACCTATTTTGGGATCAGATTTTAAAATCACAGAAGCATCAATAATTGGTTCATTATTAGCAGCATCTACAACCTTTCCATTAATAACTGCTATAATAATAGGGGCCCGGTTATCAGCAGATTCTTTTACAGAAAAAATAGAGATCTGGTTGTCATTGATTTTGCGGTAGTTGAGCTGGAAAACCGATAATAATTGCCTCAGGTTTTCGCCAAGATTGTTCAGCCGGGCATTGGTAACCAAACTGGCCGGTACAAATTTGTTGTCTAATAATCCTTCGTGGTAAGCAATTTGAACATTGAACTGCTTTTTAAGATTGTCAAGCGCATCCTTCAGCAGCACTTTGTTTTCATTGGCTTGCTGCACGCTGGGAGTCCTGGTTTTTGAATGAAAGCTGTTGCTGCTTGCAAATGCTGTCTGCGAAAAGCCGTAAACCGACTGGCCGAGCAATGCCAACAAGAAACAGCAACATTTAAAAGATGCTGATAAGTCAAGTTTTTGCATAATTAGTTTGTTTTGAGATTAGTTAGTTAGTTTTCAGTGATTGTTATGTTTTTATCCGAGTGTGTAATTTTCACGGATAACGTGGTTGAAATGGTTTCGAGCAACTCATCAACATTTGAAACACTTATCTCCCCTTCAATTTTCAGATTGGCAAGTGCGGGGTCTGCAATTTCAATGTGATAGCCATAGTCATCGGTCATTACCTCGCTGATTTGGGCCAGTGTTGCATTGTTAAACGATAGCTGATGGTTGGTCCATTCTGTAAGTTTTTCAGGTATAGCCAGCGTTTTTTGAGCAACGAGGTGTTTCTGTGCATATTCTATATAATCGCCCGATTTCATAATAAGGCGCTGATTCTGGCTTGATGCCTTTTCAAGATATTCCAGGCGTATCCTGCCGCTTATCAGGCCAACGTTAGTTTTATCGTGCCGGGTGCGTACATTAAATGAAGTGCCCAATACTTCTATGTTTACATCATTACAGTGAACAATGAACCTTTCGGTGGGCCTTATATAATGGGGGTTTTTGTTAAGGTGTTTAACATTGAAAAAGCCTTCTCCGCTAATCCAAACTTCTCTTGGCTTATTATCCCAGTTATTCACATAACTTAATTTGGAATTCCCATTTAAGATAACTACTGAATTATCGGGCAGCGTAATGGTACGTACTTCGCCAAAGGCGGTAGCAAACTCCGTTTTGGAGTTATGTTTAAGCACCCATAGCATAATAGCCACCGACGAAATCAACAACAGCATAGCCGCCACCCGCATAAATGTATTTAGCCTGAATATTTTTTGTTTTGCAACCGTCTGAGACTTAATAGAAGCTTCGATGTTTTCCCAAACTTTTTGCTGATTGGCCTGGTTTGTAAAAACATCCTGCTTGCGGTAGGCAAGTATAATTTTTGAGGCCTCGTCAACAGCCTCTTGTTGTGCGGGGTACATTACTGTAACCGAGTGCCAAAAAATCATATCGGTTTTTGATGGATTAATTACGAAACGAATAAAATCGTCGTCATCTAAAAAGTCCTGGAGGGTGTAAGTACTATATTTCGCAATATCCATGCTATATAAGTTTCTAATTTTAACCTTATATACATGGAAGGGCTTAAATTATCCCTTCAAAAGCGAAAAAAATTATTTTGTATGAATATTTGCCCCCAGGCAGGAGTAAAGACTTAGAAAAATAACCAGTTTGGTTGTTTTTAGTGCGGCCTGCAGGTTATTAAAAGCCTTATAAAGAAGTTTATATGCCGAATTGGTGTTTATCTCCATAATATCGGCAATTGCATCATATCCTAAACCCTCATAAAAGCGGAGGTAAATAATCTCCTGCTGCCTGGCAGGCAAGTTTTTAATCACCGTTTTTAGTTTAAGATGCAGTTCGCGTTCCTCTTCATTAGCGATGATCTGGTGATCAAAAGAGAGTTCAACCGAAAAGCTGTAGTCAGGCTCATCCGCCAAATCTACAAACCGCGATTGGGATTGCATTTTGCGAAAAATTGCATTTCGCAACGACTTGTATAAGTAATTTTTTACCGACACCGGGGTACCTAAAGTGGCCCTGTTTGTCCATAATTTAATAAACAGATCGTGCACAGCGTCCTCAATAATATTTACGTCTTTTGTAAATTTATAGCCATAATTATTTAGCATTTTAAAGTAGTCATTGTATAATTTCTTGTATGCCTCCCAGTCGCCTGCCTTAAAGGCAAGCCATATTGCAGTATTATCTTCATTAAAACTTACAATACTTTCAGACATAATTTATTTAATGTTATATACTTTTGAAAATAAATGAGAAAGTATACAGCATTAAACATAACAAAAATTTTACACAAACATAAAATTCTGTATAACATTTGATGAGGATAGAGTACTTGATATCATCAAAACCTATATCGAAAATTTCTATTTTTCTTTTAGTGGTTTGCGTTGCCAGGCGCATTTTATAACACTCATTCCATTGAAGAATCTATTGCAAAAAGTTTTTATGTACTGAAGAATTATCCGACGCAATGGTTTGATGCGCGGTTTGCAACACCAAGGGCCGTGGGTTCGAGCCTCATCATTTACCCGAATGCCTCTTATGCAAATGAGGGGCGTTTTCTGTTGATAATCTAGTCCTGAGACTACTGGTATAGTCGCAAGAAGTTGCAAACTTCGAACAGAGGGATTGAATCGGCCAGGAGACGCAGCTACATCTGGCAGTTCTTCCCCCAAGCACCTTTCCTTTAAGGAAAGGCGCTTTTTTGTATGATATAATATCGGCAGGGGCCACACAATATTGGAATTACTGCCGGAATAAATAAATTTGACCTACAGGGGGCTCTAAATAATTTCGTCTTTAACAGTTTGTTTAATAGCAACCGGGATTTTTTCTTCGCTTTGTTCTACACTTTCTATTCCTTCAGACGTCGTTCTCGAAATTCTATAACGAAAGACATCCACAGCGAGGTCTTTTTCTACTTTTCCTTGTGACGCGAACAAATCTTCGACAGTTTTCTTATCTTTTTCAGAAAGTGTATCCATATCAATTTCACCAACGCTTCGTAGATGGGAGTTTTGACTTCCGAAGCCTGCCAGGCCGCCTAACCGTTCAATCTTTAGTTTCGACATTGTTATTTATTGTTTACAAACCTACTGCTTTCCATGCATTATCTACCGCGACTTTAACCGATTTCTGAGATGAGAAAAGGCTTACTGCTACTTTACGGGTTCGGTCAGCGAATTGCTTCATCGTCATATTAGGTGATGGACCAAACTGCGTTACTGCGTTATACCAAATCTGGCCCGCAATAGTCCAGCTATTACCACCTAAGGCCATAGCCACCTTGTAAAATGCAAAATTAGGTATTCCGCTACTTTCGTGCGGATCCATTCCGTTACGATATTGTGAAAACTTGGTTGGTTGCGGAGAAAGACAATGACTTGCAGCCGGATTTGACATGTCGCGTAAGCAGCTAAAGCCTCTGGCAACCGCCCCCGGACCCATAATATCTTTACCTATAAGCCAGTCTGCTTGAGATACATCCTGATTGCCTTGCCATTGCCGAAACATGGAACCAAATACATCAGAAATACTTTCGTTTAAGCCCCCTGCTTCGTCCTGATAAGCAAGCCCCAGCGTATATTGTGTCACTCCATGAGTCAACTCATGACCGATAACGTCATTGCCTTTCGTGAAATCGATGAAAATATTTCCATCGCCGTCACCATACGTCATCTGGCCGCCATTCCAGAAAGCATTGTTATACTTAACGCTGTAATGGATTGATGAAAGCATTGCCATACCTGCGTCATCGATTGAATTCCTGCCAAAAATTGATTGATAAAAGGAGGCAACACTTGTGGTCTCGGTAAATGCCCTCTTGCATGTTTGATCGGAAGAAGAACCGGGGTTAGAAATTGATACGCCAGGCAAGGTATTGTGATGTTTACAATCAAAAACTGTAACCGTGGGCGGTGAAACGGGTCTTACTGTCAAACCACTTGGCAGTATCGTTTGGGCTGACAAAGAAACAAGCGATTTTGCTTCACGAGCCTTGCGCCATTCATTTTCAAACCGCGCTGCAGCAGAAAAAGCTTTACGTTCGCCTGCTGATAGGGTTTTGTCGCGGGAAAACTTTCTAAGTATTTTTGCCGGAATAATAAAACAGTGGCAGTCGCAATTCTGATGCCCAAGTGTGATTTTTTTCGTTTTCATAAGAACCAATTGTGTAATTGCCTACTCTTCTTCGGATTTTTGGCCTGCTCCGTTTTTGTTTGTTAAATTCAGGTCTAAAGTAGAAGGTCTAAAAAACTTAAAGCACCGTAAAAAACACCTTATTTTAAGGGTATTTTTACGGTGCTTTAAAAAATAAATTTTTCTTATTGTTCCAAAATGCA
The DNA here is from genome assembly GCF_025359345.1 of Mucilaginibacter sp. Taxonomy (GTDB): domain Bacteria; phylum Bacteroidota; class Bacteroidia; order Sphingobacteriales; family Sphingobacteriaceae; genus Mucilaginibacter. Next base: position 130,794 of record NZ_JANYGQ010000020.1, on the reverse strand, counting down.
GGCATCAGTTCTACCTGTTTCAGTACAATTTCATAAGGAAAAACATCGAACAAGCTTTATGAAAATTTCCAAATAGAATTTAGCAATTGCCTGCAAATCCGGTTCGAAATTTGTATCATCAAGGATCCGGTAGAGCGCTCATAAAAATGGAAGTTTTTTGAATCAGCAGGTTTGTTTTTGGTAATGAAATCATTTAGAAACTTCATAAATTCCCTTGTCCTCATTCCAAATTAATTTATCGTGCTTCTTTTGCCAAAAGTCCTGCCACCAGTTTGCATCCCTGGCGGCATCGGGTTTAGCATCGCCAAACAACATTCCCAAATAAGTATATGTATAGCTATCGGGATCGCAAAAATTAGCGGGAGAGCTTTTATCCTCCGGCATTTTATCAAGATTGTAAACCTTACTCAAACATTTTATTATTATCTGCGCTTTCCGGGGGGCGTTTTGTAACGAAATAATCAACGCGTGAACAGCGCTCGGACTGCAAATCTTAGCGATCTTAGCATTTTTATATTGCGTTGGTTTATATTCCTCTACCGGCAGATTTGACAAATAACTCAACCATTTTCCCTGAAGTTTTTTTAAGTCTTTTTCATTTAAGTTTATGGTAACAGGGCCAAAATTTTTATGTGTAAGGGACTGTAACAACTGATTTGCCCTTCCCGCAACTTTGTACAAATCGTTATCGATTATTAATCCCTTTCCTTCAAATATGATGTCTTTACTAACAATTCTATCCCATATGATCAGCCGGTTTGTTCCGTCAAGTTTGGTCTCGGTATTATTTAATAGTTGACCGGTGAGCGCTTTTAAATAGCTGCTATCTTTTGAGTAATTATTTATAGAAGCATTTAACGTTAAAAAAACGTCACTCCACGACTTACTGGTTAAATTCTTTGCGAGCAATTCAGATGATGTCCATTTCTGTGCAGCATCATACATGTCTTTTGTATAATTCGGAATGTCCTGCTGACTCCAGGCCATTAACAATTGTTGAGATACTACCTGATACGAGAAAAATAAAAATATTATTATGAAGGATATTTTTTTCATACCTGTTTAGTCGATTGTCTAATTTAATAAATCTATGGAATTAATTTTCGATAAAACAGTTCGAACTTTGCACCGTTATCGACCCGGAAGCCTCTCATGAACGAGGGGGGCTTTTTTACATGGCACTGGATGATACCGGCCATATGATCTCATTTACATTCCCCATTTAAAATAGCAATTGCTTCAAGATTAGCTTCCTCCTCGATTTCATCTCTTGTCGGAAATTTTGCAATCCGCTCTATTTCGCTTAACAAAAGAGTACTCTCAGTGTGTCTTGTAAGATTTCTAAGCACCCACATTTTCCAAACTCCGTCGTTAGTTTTAAATATCTTAATGATCTCGGGAGCAATTCGGTCTGCAAATGGTTCCAGGATATCCGCGACAGACCTTGCAATTGGCCAGTTCATGTCTTGAAGCCATTCTAATAACTCTGGAACAATGGGCTTTATCTGTTCAAATGAAAGCCTTTTAAGTCTGGCAATCACTTTTTGATCATCCTTATGTTTTGGTATAAGGTCTTTAACGTCCATATCATACATCGTGTAGATAAATCTACGCAATTAGTCGCCTTGAATAAAAACGAATGTACATTTCGGAGCAGTTACTTCGTTGTTAAAATGACCTTTTCCCCACGCTTATCATCTCCCAACGGTTTCCTATGCCAATAATTAGCCAATAACGATCCCGTAGTATTCATCAACGGACCAAACACCGCAGGCGCCAGACCAACCGTAGCAATTTTACCCATCGCTTTTGCCAGTCCCGATGCCAGGCCTGCGTTTTGCATCCCTACCTCTATCGCCATGGTGCGGCAATCGCGTTCAGACATTTTAAATAAACGCCCCGACCAGTAACCCAATGTGTACCCCATTAAATTATGTATCAGCACTAGTAAAACCAGCAAACCGCCAATATTTAACAGGCTATCCCTGCCGGCGGCGGTAATAATTACGATAATAAACGCTATACCGAACATAGATACCAATGGCATCAGTGTTTCCAGCCATAAGGCGCGCTTCAATAAATATTTATTAAAAAGAATACCAGCTCCAATAGGGAAGATCACGATTTTCACAATATCCCACATCATGCTAAGGGCGTCGATTTTAATAAATTCACCTCCAAGCAACTTCATCAGCAATGGCGTAAAAATGGGCGCCAGCATAGTAGAAACCGCGGTTATTGTAACTGATAATGCAAGGTTGGCCTTCGCCAGGTATGACATTACGTTAGAAGCCATGCCATTCGGCGAGCAGCCTACCAGGATTATTCCGGCGGCGATCTCCGGCGGAAAGCCGCTTAATTTGGCTAATGTAAAACCAAGCAGCGGCATAATTATAAAATGGCTCCCGACACCTATAAACACACCCTTCGGCATTTTGATAACCCCGGCAAAATCTTCCAGCCCCATTGATGTGCCCATTCCAAACATAATAAGCTGTAAAAGCGGTGTAATAAGCCCGGAAAGTTTGAACCCATTCACCTGGATAAAATATTGCGGAAAATACAATGCCGTTGTCACCGCCGCAAAAATGATAATGGTATATGAAAATCCCTTCAGCGTTTGCGACCCGCGACAAGCAATGGCCAGCATAATAAAGAATGCAATGATATAATAGCCCGCATGGGCAATACCATCATGCCAAATGAACCATAAAGCAGCTAACAGGCAAAGTACGGCAATGCCTGCCAATACTTTATAAAGACTAATATTTTTCAAAATTTAAATTTAGGTTATGGATTTAAGTCCTTAAATGTTTTTTAATAAACACTAATTACCACGAATGAAGGCGAATTTCACGAATTTTAAAACAAGATATTTAATTCGTGAAATTCGTTTTAATTAGCGAAAATTCGTTTTCTTCTTTATTACCAGGTGCGTTTTTCCATAAAGGCGTCCAACTGTGCCCTTGTCATTTTTCCGTCTTTTGGGTTTTGGTCAAGCCACTTCAGGAAAGCTTCCCTGATTGGATTGGTCCATTGACTGTCAATTTCGCCGGTTGTGAACGTGCCGGCTTTCAGCATGGCGTGACTGAATTTATCGCGCAATGCAACAAACTCTGACGTTGCGACCACCTTTTCGGCCAAATGGGCGGGAATAAAAAGCACCCCTTCCTTTACGGATATTACCAGGTCGCCCGGTAAAACAATGGCATGGCCTATGCGTATGGGTGTATTGAGCCCCATCAGTATCATTTCTTCCAAATACGAAGGATCAAAATCACGCACAAAGGCATTAAAACCGGGTATCTCTTTTAGTCCCTGTAAATCGCGTGCCGAGCCATCGAAGATGACACCGTTGCCTGTTTTATTATATATGGAATTGCCCAGATTATCACCTATCAAAGTTCCTCCCCTGATCTTACCAAATCCATCGGCAACATAAACATCGCCTTTTATTAAAACATCTATCGGCCATGCATTGGTATTACCCTTTCGGCCTTCCGTTGCACCCCTGGCCTTAATGTTTTTTTCTATGTCGGGCCGGGTTGGCATGTACATGGCTGTAACTGCCCTGCCAACAACAGGTATGGTGTCATTCACCAATTTCCACCCGCCTTCAAACTGGTTATTGTAGCCCTCATTTCTTAATACGGTCCAGGCATCCTCTATGCTGATTTTTTTTGCCCTTTCAACCAGGGCATCCGGTATTTTTGGCCTGCCATCAGCAAAACGCTCGCCTTTCCATTCGGATGTATAAAAGATCAGTTCATCTTTTGAAATGGTTTGCGCCTTAGCACATCTATAGCTACAAAAACCGGCAATAAGTGTTAAGAGTAAAAGTTTATAGTATCTCATAATTTTTGTGTGAACAAGAGTCAAGAATCAAGAGTCAAGAAAGATACGGGAAAGATGTAAAATTCCCGCAAAGATTAGACGGTTAGCATGTCGTTTTTTATCTTGATTCCTGGCTCTTGACTCTTGGTTCTGGATTCTTATAATTTAACATAATTGGCTTCCGGACTAATGTGTCTCACCGTTTACGGCTGCCTGTTTGCTAACAACTACTGCCTTTGGCGGATAAATAGGCGTTACAATACCGTTAAGGTCATAAACTATCTTACCCGCCCTTATGGTAAGTTCGCATTCCAGCTTCTTGCTGGCCTCTATTTTATAACCGGTATAATCAAACAGCCCAAATTTACCTTCCCGAATATTTAGTATAGCTACGTCGGCAACTGCGCCTACCGACAGGTTCCCTAACTCCTCGTGTTTTATTTCCTTCGCCGGGTTTGATGTGCTGGCTTGTATCACATCGTGCAAATTCATCCCCAGTGCCAAAAATTTCGACATACAGGTAAGCATGTCCTTCATAGAATCATTCATACTGCCAACGTGGATATCGGTGCTGATAGAATTTGGAAAGAAGCCTTCCAGGGCTGCAGGTATAGCTTGCGAATAAGCAAAGCTGATACCACCATAGCCTACATCAAATACAATCCCGCGTTTCCTGGCTTCGTAAACAAATGGTTTTACCTTATTGGTTTGTAAATCAACAATATATTCGCGGTTACCCAGCTGACCAAAACAATGGGTAAAAATATCACCCGGGCGAAGGTGTTTCATAAACAACTCTTCAATTGACATTGGCGGGTTACTTCCTCCAAAATCTATCATTGCCGGGATGCCACCGGCAAGCGTACCCGCTTCCACCGCGCGGTCGGTTGGCGTCCAGTCATGACCAGTGTAATGGGCCAGCTTAATGCCTACAATAATATCCTTATATTTCCTTGCCACCATAGCGGTCATCCTGGCATCCATGTCGTTAGGGTTCTGCTCATAGGTGCCCCGCATGCCTTCGCCCACAATGTTTAAAAACGCCAGCACGCGGGTTTGCGAACCATCAATAGTTTGCGCCTTGAAAGTTGGAAAAGTTCTCCAGCCCGAACTCCCCGCGTCCACAACGGTTGTAACACCATTTCTAAAGGTGAATCCGTCAGGCGCAATAGCCAGGTTGCCATCCTCGTACTGGTGATCTGGTTGTGTGCCGACAAAATTATGGGTATGGATATCTATCAGGCCCGGGGTTACATAAAACCCCTTTGCATCAACCACCTGGATGGCTTGTTTGGCATCTATATTTTTAGATACCAGCGCAATTTTACCGCCACTTATAGCAACGTCCATAATGGCGTCAATATCATTCTTGGGATCGATAATGTGCCCGCCCTTAATCACGATATCATAAGATTGCGCCAAAGACGCCTGGCTGAATAAACCCACCAGTATGAATAATAATAAGCTTTTTCGCAATTTGAGTTGAGTTTTGGTTACCATCAATATTAATTTTACCATTTTCAGGTAGCCTGCTGTAATATAGTTTTTACCCTGCCTGCTACAACATCAACCTGGTCGGGGCGCAAAAGCACTACGCCAATAAGCAAGTGGTCTGCCCTGCCACCGGCAACAATGCTTGGTGTACCGCTTTTTAAAGCGGATACTACTTCTTTTGGCTTAATTTTAATTTTGGCCTGATCCCAGGTTACCTTCAGGCTCGGGAACGCATTTGCCGGGCCCGGATCAACAACTGTTTCTGTTTTTACGGTTTGCACAACTTCCAACTGCGAGCCGATGTGTTTGGCACGCTGTAGCCATTCTTCCCATTCCTTTTTATGATCCCTTTCCAAATAAGCTTTTAAAGCGGCATACATCCCAAACATCTCTTCCTTGTTCACCTTCATAGGCCTGCCGATAGGCGCTTCATTTGGGCTGTGGTTGAGGCGTGCGGCGGTGATCAAATCCTTACGGCCAAAAAGCAAACCGGCACTTTGAGGCCCGCGGATCATTTTACCGCCCGAAAATGTTACCAGGTCGAAACCTATCTTCTGATACTTAAACAAATTTTCTACCGGTGGTACGTCTGCAGCGGCATCCAAAAGGGTCGGGATATTATGTTTTTTAGCTATAGCCACAAAATCGGCATGCGAAATACTGCTTTTCCCGGCGGCATTAAAGAACAGCGCCATTACAGTTTTATCGTTGATCGCTTTTTCCATTTCGTCGGCCCCTTCTACCTCAATAATTTTAGCGCCGGTGGTGGTTACTGCCTGGTCAAAAAGGTACCTGTGTGTTTTTTGCATAATTACCTCAGGCCGTGGCCCGGGCAGATTTGGCAACAGTTTGATCTTTTCAGGATCGGTACCGGTTATAGCGGCAGCTGTGCTCAGTAATATAGCACATGCAGCACCCGAGGTAACCATAGCCGATTCGACGTGTAGCATTTCTGCAATTTTGGCGCCTACTTTATCCTGTAATTCATACATGTCGGCAAAATCATGCGACGTTGAATTGATAGCTTCCAGTACCTCAGGAAGCATTAACGACCCTGATAAAAACGTCATGGTTACCGATGCATTAATTACCGGTGTAACGCCGAGTTCTTTAAACAGGTCGCGTTCTGCTGCTTTTGGCCGGGATGGTGCAATTTCTCCAATGGATGCTGCCTTGCTCACCAGGCCGCTTGCCAATGGCAATAGGGTTAGGCCCTTTAATATATCTCTGCGTTTCATTTTTAATATTGTTTATATGTAAGCTATACAATCCATCTCCACCAATGAGTTGCCGGGAACACCGCCTTTGGCCACGGCAACAGTGGTGCGAACCGGTGGATTTTTACCGAAACGGCCTTTGTAAACCTCATTCATGCCCTGGTAGTCTGCAATATCATTCAGAAATACGCCCACTTTAAGCACTTTTTCCATGGACGAACCTGCTTTTATCAGTTCTTTTTCGAGCTCTTTCAGTACGATCTCGGTATGCGCTTTAATCTCAAATGGCTCAACGTGTGCGCCTTTGCCTGCTATAAAAACCATATTACCAAGTTTGGTTGACCCGGAAAATAAAGGCACATCCTGCAATGTTGTTACATTATTAACTATTTTTTCATCAGCGGGTGCTGCCATTGCATCCTTGCTTATCCCGAATACGGACAATCCGGCTACTGAGGCGAGGATTTTTTTTAAAACAGATCTTCTCTTTTCCATGGTGTTTTAGTTTTAGTTTAGTTTGTATGATGTTTTGTTTTCTTGTTATTCAGGTTATTTTGAGTTGACGGGGAGGCTTTTTGAATTTAAGGTAAGAATATATTTTACAATTTTATTAACATCGGCCAATGTGATAGCCGGATGAGGAGCCATCGGGACGGGTCCCCACACGCCGCTGCCACCATTAATTACTTTTTGTGAAAGCATGTCGACCGAATTTTGATCCTGCGGATATTTTTCGGCAACGGCAGTATAGGCCGGCCCAACCAATTTGGTGTCTATTTTGTGGCATGCAAGGCAATCCAATTTAGCAATAAGGGCTTTGCCGTCTTCAATTTCTTGCGCTGTAGCAAACGGTGGCGGTGGTATTACTTTAGCTGGTGCTGCGGCCACCGTCTTTTTTACGATAGCTTTTTTCTTTACCTGGGCCGATGCATGGCTGAAGTTTGCAGCAAACGCAATGCATAAAGCCACTACTAGTGTTTTTTTTATTCTCATATTATCATTTCTGTTCTTTTGACATCTTCCATTCGCGACCGGCTTCATCTACCCTGAATGTTTCCAGGTTGCCCTGGTCCTGCAAGGTGATATACATGGTTTTGCCGTCGCGCCCGCCAAAGCAAACGTTGGTTGGGCGCTTGCCTGTCAATGTTATTTCCTGCAGAATTTTTCCATCGGGCGATACTTTGGCTACCGTTCCTTTGCCAAACCGGGCCTGGTAAATATTGCCTTTTATATCACACCGTAGTCCGTCCATTCCGAAATCGGTAAATTCTATAACCAATCGTTTATGACTTATTTTACCTTTTGATGAAAGGTCATAGGCCCATATTTTACGCTTTTCATTCACATATAAGGTATGGTTATCGGGGCTTACATCAATGCCATTAACAGTTGCCATGGTATCTAAAAGGGTTACTTTTCCGTCTGTGTCAATACGCCAGATCTTACCTGTCCCGGCCTTCCAGTTCGGGTCGCTGGCGTATAGCCTATCTTTATTATCAATGGCGATATCATTGGGCTGGCTCATTCCATCTTCGTGGGCAAAAGCACTTTGCTGTTTGGTAGTCATATCAACTTTAATAATATTGTGCCCGGTATAATCAGCAATAAGCATATTGCCATGACTATCGAACCTGATCCCGTTGCCAATGCTTCCTTTAGGCAGTTCAATAAATATGCTGGTTTTTCCATCCGGCGTCATTTTGCCAATGGTGCCGTCGTGATCAAAGTTAACCGCGTAAATATTGCCATCCTTATCGACAGCAGGCCCTTCAACACCGGTAGTAAAACTTTTAACCGGCGTAAACAGCGAAGATTTGAAAAGGCTGGTTGTATCAGCGGTTTGTGCACTTGAACCCGCTGCCATAACTGCCAACAGACCGGCAAGTATCAACGGTTTGTATTTAAGTGCTGAATTAAATGAGTTTCTTGTCATTGGTCTATTTCGTTGTCATTTTTCGCACCGCGGCTACTTGTGCCGGCGTTACAATTTCGGGTAAGTTATTAAAGTTCGATTTTACGTAGGTGAGCACTTCAGCGACCTGTTCGTCCGAAAGGAAGCTGCCGTGGCCGGGCATTACCTCGTTATAGGGAAGTCCCTTTACTTGCACGGGGCCCTTCAGTCCGTTTAGTATCACGTTGATTAACCGGTTTGTATTATAATTTACCCACTCGGACTGTGCCAGCGGGGGGAAACGATTTCCATCTCCCTTGCCATCTTTTTGATGACATGCTATACAATAAGTGGTGTATACCACGGATGTTCCCGGCATATCTTTGAACAGGTTATCCTTGATTTCATCGGGTGTTTTGATATTAGATGCTGTCATTTTTCGGTTTTCCATCGCCGCTAGCTGGGCTGTCCCAAACGCCTTTTTGTCGCCCGTATATAAAATGCGCCAAATTTTGCCCTTTTCAGTATCGCTTACATACAAAGAGCCGTCAGGGCCTTCAGCCAAACCCATTGGGCGGTATACTGCATTACTAACACTTACAATAGGATCAACTTTGGCAAAGCCATCCGCAAAAACTTCCCAGGGGCCCGAAGGTTTTCCATCTTTAAAGGGCACAAATGCAATAATATAGCCCGCCTGCGGATACGGCGCCCGGTCTGTAGAACCATGAAAGGCAACAAAAGCACCGTTTTTATAACGATCCGGAAACTGTTTTCCTTTATAAAACAATAGGTCGTTGGGTGCAAAGTGGGCCGGGAAACCCATTAATGGCTGGGTAAGTTTTGAACCATTACCTTCTTTTACCTGGTCGCCGCCATACTCGGGATTTAGTAGTTTTTTGCCTTTAATACCATCGTAATAATAATAAGGCCAGCCGCCATCAAGCCCCTGGTTTACTTTAAAAAACTCTTCGGCAGGCTGCATGGCGCTTTGCCATGGCGAATAAATATCGGGCCAGATCATCCGGAAATCATCGCGACCGTGCATAACGGTATAAAGTGATTTACTCTTAAAATCCCAATCCAACGCAACAAGGCTTCTTAATCCCGTGGCATATCTTATCCCGTCTGATTGATGCTGATTAGTTTTATTAGCATCAAACATCCAGATGCCGCCATGATCTTTTAACCAGGGATTGCTATTTTCGGGTGAATTGGGATCGCCAGTGCCAGGAGAACCAGGGATACGGTTTTTTTCCTGTCCGGCATTTGATCCGGCGCCCCACCCTACATAAATGTGCCCTTTGTTATCAAAAGCGATCGGTTTTGTCTGGTGTTCATGATAAGGGGGATTATCAATTACGATCGTATCCATTTTACTATCGGGCACCAGTTGGCCGCGTTTAAGCTTCATCCTGTAAACCATCAGTTCCGAACTGAAATACAGGTAGCCGTTATTGACCCGCATAGCTGTACCGTATGTGTGGCCGTCATATTTACCGAAAGGAGTTATTACGTCAGCTTTACCGTCGCCATCCGTGTCTCGTAATGCAATATTGCCATAGCCGCCGTTTAAATTATGGTTCCTGGCTTTTACATAAATATCGCCGTTTGAATTGACAGCGATGTGCCTTGCCTGCCCCTTTAAACTGTCGACAACAACCAAAGCTTTGAAACCATCGGGCAGAAAGAGTCCTCCATTATCTGCATCGGTGGTTAAGCGTTGGGTACTCAACGAAAAACCCATTATTATAAGCAATATTCCCGCAATAACGAACTTCAGGGAATGCGAACGAAAATAAGGTAACCGATCAGTTATAGCTTTTTGGATGCTGTTTGTAAACTTCATTTAGGTAAAAAATATATAAACAAATAAATTGGCCTAACGGAAACTGAAACGTCGTGTTAATATTTTCACCCTGTCATTTAAATAAACTAACAAGGGGCTATTTTCACAAATATTAAAACGGAACCAAGCATCGTGCTTGCACATGCTATTACGCTGACCGGTGTATGTCGGGTTTACCGGTTGCAGACATCTTATTTGCTATTGAGTTACGCTATTGGCTTTCATTAATATTTAAAGTTAAATATTAATAACCCAGGGAACACTTAACGTCAATTGCAAAAGCAAGGTAGCAGAAAATATTTGTTTCTCAATAAGTCAAATACACTACAACAGCACTACAATTAACCTATATACATGGGTACCCCTAAATTATCCCTTCGAAAACGAAAAAAATATTTTGCGTCGGTGGATACTTGTGCTAAACAGGAGAAAAGACTAAGAAAATTGCTTTGCCGGCGATGCCAATTGCCGGGCTATATAAAACGCAAAAAAGACTTCAGAAAACAATCAGATGGCTTTAATATTGCTCCTTTGACAATTTTCACGCTATCATAACATCGTGTGAAAACTTTTTGTGCCCCCGGCGAGAGCCCATTAGAATTACTTTAACAGTGATAATTTAAAGCCATTGATAACGAGATAGAGGCCCAGTGAAAACTCGAACAGCGCTACCAGCACAGCAGATAAACCTGCCAAAGCGGAATGTTGACCGATAAAACCGAACAGAATGGCGAAGTACCCCGCCAGCAACGGAATTGCACCGATGATGCCGATCAGCGCAAGCGCCCTGGGTACCAGGCGCGACCGGTAAAGCATGATGCCCAGCAACAGGTCGCAGATAGCCGGCATGAAACTTTGTCCCAGCAGAAAGATGCGGTCATACAGGATAGCCAATGTTTGGCCAATAGCGCCAACGCCGCCGCCGGTTTGCCGTAAGGTTACAATCGACAAGAGGAACGCTACACCGACGAATATGGTGCCGGATTCCAATATCCGGGCAGCAATGAGGCCTATCGCGGCACTTTCGTGCTTCTTCCTAAGTATCGGATAGAGTATAACGGCGGTACTAATTCCGGCCAGGGCCACAATGATTTCCAGTACGCCGCCGATAATGACAGCCGTATCCGGCCCATGGCCTGTAATATAGTTGGGACTGTGCACAGGTACGTATAGCGCCAGCGTGGGGATGGATACAAAGGTGAGCAGATAGCAGATCCCTGCTACCAACGCGATTTTTCTATTGGAAGTCATTTGCTTAAAGTTTAGCGATCAGTTTTTTGGCGAAGTTCAGTTCCGGGTCATTCCCGCTAATTTTGTCGGCTATGGTCGGTATCACAGTATAAGTTGGAAACAAACCACGCCCCTTAAATGGATAGTCCTTTACGGCCATAACATATTTCATTAAAGGGATAGCGACCCGGATCTTCGTAGCCGGCAAGGTCATCTCCGGCACCATTCCCGAGTTATTCCCGTAATAACCACCGCCAGATTCTTCACCTATAAAAACCGCATTGGTATTGGAATGGATCATCGAGATACATTCGCTAGCCGTAGAAAAACAACCGCCGTTCATCAATATATAGATCTTACCGGAATAGGCTGGCAGCATTGGTTTTTGCCTGCCCACATTAGGGTGGCGGATAATATCAAAAGTTCCTGCCGCATTGGCTTTGATCAGGCTGGCGGGAACATTGTGCCCTGCCATTGGTGTGTATTTAAAAAAGCCGAAATTATTTGTGTTAATGGTTAACGAAGAATAGTAATCAAACTCATGGACGATCAGATATGAGAACAGGAGTTTTCCATATTCATCCGTGCCGCCATGGTTATTCCGCAGATCGATGATCAGGTTTTTGACCTTGTTAGAATCGATGCGGTTAAACGCGGTTTGCAGGAATTTTGGAAGGTCCAGCTTTTTCTGTTCCAATACATCACCATCGAAAGATTCAATTTTTAAGTAAGCTGTCTTTTTATCGTCTGCTATTTTAAATTCAAGTGGGTTTGATAAAAAATGAACAGGATATTTTTTATCGCGGATAGCATTCAGTTCGCTGAAAAGTAACCCTGCTAATTTGACTGTTTTTACCTGTTTACCTGATACATAAGAAACTGTATAAGCGCTGGTATCTCCATACAGGTAATCATAGTACCTGGTAAAATATTTGGAATAGCTAAGGTTGCGGTATTTATAAGTTTGGTTGTCCCCGTCAGCCGGCATAATGGCCAGCATCGCCTGAAGCATATTTTTTACAGCATGCCCGTTGATGGATACGATACGCGTCCCTACGAAACCTCTATCGGGAATAGTCGAAAAATTAGTCATAACAAACAACTTACCATCCGAATAATACGGCTGGAACGGAATGGCGGTAGCCGCAGCATCAAATTTGTCCTGTGTTTCTTTTGGTGCAAGGACGGCGGTATGCCCGCAACCAATTTGAGCAACGATTTTACTCAACAGTATTTGATAGTCACGTTCACCAACAGATTTGTCGATGGCTGTTTCGGCAGCGTCAAAAATCGAATCGATAGTTGCTTTCGAATGATAGCGATAGATACCCGGGTGGCCTTCTTCCAAAGCCGACCTGAATAGTTTAAAGTCGCTTTTTAGTTCCGCTGTGGATTGCGCAAATACTAATGATGGAAGATATAGAAAAACGAGGATTGCAATGAGTTTCATGATGAATGGGTTAATAGCTATGTTGGATCTTATTTCTTAGCGAATGGGTTGGTCTTCCAGGCTTTAGAAACGTGGAGACTGACAACAAAACTGCGGTTATACATTTCCTGTCCATGAGAAATATTGGTCAGGCCGTAATTATAGCGCAAGTCAAGTGCTATCCTTTTTGTTTTAGTATGAAAGGTATAACCACCACCTGCCTGAAGCCCGGCATCAAAGCGCCTGAAGCCATTGGTTGATGAATTGAATGCCAAGTCGCTGGTTTGATCGTTGATATTTCGCGTTCCGTAAAAATTATAGGCGATGGAAGGCCCGGCATTCACATGGAATTCGCTGAAATGGAAACGCGCCAGTAAAGGTATCTCAATGGCATAGGTTCGAATTGTGGATTCGCTTGTTGTTAACGGGTTGCCAGTTTTCAATTTGCCGCCTTTCATCGAGAAATACAGTTCGGGTACTACAGAGAATGAAGGCGTGATGCCTGCCTGGAACGATACGCCGACCTGTGCGCCCAATACCGATTTTTTATAATCGCTCAAACTGCTGTTAGCAGCGCCGTAATTCAAGTTGGTACTCACCAGGTTGATTACGGGGTCTAAATAAGTTTTGGCGGTCTTAACCGTATCCGATGTTTGGCCAAAGGCCGATGAAGTCAGGATGATCATACCAAGTAGAAATCCCGTGTGCAAGGTTTTTTTCATTTTCTTTTGTTTTGATTTTTTTTCTTAAACAAAAGTATATGAATGGCTTAGGGTGGTAAATTCTGTTATGCCAAGTGGCGCCAGATGTCTGCATATGGGTTGTTCCCATCTGCAAAGCAGGGCCGGTTTAAGCTCTGCTATTAATCAGTTGGAAGAAAGTGTCTTTATAGGTATCTGAAACAGGGATCAATTGGTCAGCTATCTTGATCCGGCTGCGTTCGATAGATTCAATTTTGCTCACCGCGATCATAAAAGACTTATGCACCCGGCAGACAATGCTGGCTGGGATCAGCCTTTCAAACTCACTAAAATTTTGCAGCGTCATCACTTTTTTGGTGGTGGTATGAATCCTCCGGTAGTCCCGCATTCCTTCAATATAAATGATCTCGCTGATCATTATCTTTTCCAGGCGGTTCTCGGTCTTCACAAATATGAAATCAGCTGTGGTGTCCGATTTTTTCTGCATTAAATTCCCCTGTGCTTTATTCACCGCCTGCAGGAAACGGCTAAATTCAAAGGGTTTTAACAGATAATCGGTGATCTGGAGTTCATAACCTTTAAGTGCGTACTCCTGGTAAGCCGTGGTAATGATCACCTGGCTGCTGATTTTTGTGCTTTCCAGCAGTTCAATACCGGTCAGTTCATCCATATTAATGTCGAGGAAAAGCAGGTCGATCTTATTATTGTTCAGGTAATTCAGCCCGGTCAAGGCGTTGTCAAATGTGGCGTTCAAATGCAAAAAAGGGACCTTTTCTACAAAGTCCTTTGTTTTTTCCAGTGCCAACGGCTCATCTTCGATAATTATGCAGGTCAGTTTATCCATTTGGAATCATTAAGTCAATCGTGTACAGTTCATTGGTCTTATCTACGCGCAGGTTATGCTTGCCTTTATAAAGCAATTCAAGCCGTTTCCGGATCAGGTCATTGCCCAGGCCGCTATCGGGTTGCCGGACCGACGGGCGCGGATTGAATTTATTGGCGCAGACCAGCCGGATATAGTCATCATGGACATAGATCTCAATCGTGATCGCGTTCTCCAATTTCTTATTGTTGGTATGCTTAAAGGCATTTTCAATGAAGGGGATAAAGACCATCGGGGCGATCAGTTTATTGCCCATCACGCCGGTTACCGAAAAGCGTACATAATCCTGGTTCGCCGTTCTTATTTTTTGCAGGGCGATATATTTCTCCAGGTACTCCACTTCTTTGTGCAATAAAATCAGGTCGGTCTTGGTTTCGTAAAGGATAAACCGCATGATACCTGATAGCTTATTTAAATAATTAGAAGCCTTGGCCGCATCCTTGAGGATCAGCGCATCAATGTTATTGATGGTATTAAATAAAAGGTGAGGGTCTAGCTGTGATTTGACCAGGGCCATTTCCATTTCGTAGTTTTTTTCCTTTAACTGCTCTTTCAGCCTGATCTCGTAGAGGTAGGTGATAAATCCTTTGATGCCTAAAGCCATAATACCGCATACCATGTCAATAAAAGTCGTCACCATGATCACTTTTATAGCAGTTGACCGGCCGTTTTTGCCGCCCTTATCCATATCGAGGACGTGGCCCGTTTCGATCAGGTAACGGTGGAGCAGGTAACTAAGCGCTGCTACGCCGACGGCGATCAGTAATCCAAAAACCAGCGCCAGTAAAAACTTCCGTTGCTGCAAGTACCTTGGGAACAACAGGAAATAATATAATACATAGGTAATGGCGGAAGGGAGGATACAAAAGAGGAATAAGTTTTTAAACGCATTTATCACCCGTGCAACGTGATCACCCGTGGGCGGGCTGCTTTTGTTATAAAGGCCTAAAAGGATACCAATCAAGATGAAATAGCAGGTCCAGAAACCAATATTCAATAAGATCGCGAAGTATTTTTTCATAATTTATATAAAAGTGTCTCTTTATTCCGGCTTTACCGCGCTTTTCAAAAGTAAATTTAGTTTAGCCCTTGTTTCCGGTATCTATTTGATAGACAACGCCTTTTTAAAACATAAGGTGGCAATTTTTTGGTCACCTATGATCAGGTAAAAGTCTCCATAAGAATCCTGGGGGTTGGCATCCGCCGGATAGTTGCTCACTTTTAAAGCGAATAATTCCCCGGCCAACTTATACTGCGTCAACCTTAAAGCATAATACCCCGGGTTATTGACCAGAGCGTAAACCTACGTTAAAGCACCGTTCCCCGAAATTCGGTTATGCCAACTAACCCGGGATGTCTGCCATCTTGTTCATTTCATCTGCGAACCGGGGCGAGCGCATATCGGTCAAAGGGGCGTTCAGCAAGGTTTTACTATGCGATGAGTTGTTCAATAAATCAAAAGAAGAAAATAGTGCAAGAAAACTTTGGTAACTATATATTAGGGGTGTTGACTACAATGTTCATGCGTTGTCTGCAATTTTGGGACATGTTGCGCCCGGGCTGGGTTGGCGATAACAAGCGTTTAAAGCGAAACACCGGTGAGTT
This sequence comes from Mucilaginibacter sp., assembly GCF_025359345.1. Lineage (GTDB taxonomy): Bacteria > Bacteroidota > Bacteroidia > Sphingobacteriales > Sphingobacteriaceae > Mucilaginibacter. The sequence goes on along the minus strand of NZ_JANYGQ010000020.1, from coordinate 114,661 downwards.
GGGCACATTGCTCCAGCAAGCGGTCCTGCATGGTCCTGTCGTCCGCAGAATGGTTATAACGCGCTGATTTTTGATGATGAAAATATTGCCCGCTGACCAAAGTGCCGGGCTCGTCACTGACCGCCAGCCAAACCTGCGTCTGGTAACCCTTTTCCAAATCATCCGGTGCACCAGCGCCGCCCATTTTAGTGGGCACCCAGCCCGGATCGACCGCGTTGGCATATACTTCCGGCCATTTCCTGGCCAGGGCTTTTGCGAGCATTAAAACGTGCAGTTTAGTATCCGAATAAGACGGCCGATCCGTCCATTCCGGCCTGCCTGATAAATGCATGCCCGAACTCAAATATACCAGGCGTTTCGGCTGGTGCATCATTGCCGTCAGGATATAGGGCGCCAGCGTATTTACAAACAGCAGTTGTTGCGCCCCGGTCTGGTAAACACCCGCATTATGGATCACGGCGTCAAATGGTCCTAAAAGATTTACTTTCTCTGCCAGCGCTTTAATCTCCTTTATGTCGGACAAGTCCGCAATCAGCACATCCGCTGCGCCGGACACCTGTTTCAGCGCTTCCTGGCCACGTTTTTCATTCCTGGCATGGAGTACAACTTCATGCCCACTTTTAACTAATTGCTTTGCCGCCAGCTGGCCTAAACCATCCGCCGAACCTGTGATAAATATCTTCGCCATGGTATTTTATAACAAAGCAAATTTACCTTTGTTGTGATGAAAAAGCCCATGCCTTATGATTTTCTGCTGGATTACCTGCCGGCTTCGGTAGTTATCAAACCCGCCATAGGTATGTTCTATATTTATTTTGAAGGCAAGATCGTCCTGATCTTCCGGAAAGTCGCTAAAAACCTTCACCATAACGGCATTTGGATCGCCGCCCACCGGGAAGATCATAACAGCTTAAAAGCTGAAGTCCCCGCTGTAACAGACTTTGACTTTGGCGGGGAAGCCTTTGAACCCAACTGGCTGCAACTCCCGGATGGCCACGATGATTTTGAAGAAGCTGCAATTGCGCTTTGCGAACTCATTTCCCACCGAGACAAAAGAATTGGTAAAACAACACCAAAGGCAATTCAGTTGACTGCCCCTAACAAGTGACCTGAAAAATCACCTTTTTACGTGTTATGACATCTAAATAACACTATTTTTTGCGGCTATGCTTATCTTTGTACGTTAAAGAATTCAGCATACCTTTCTCCGCAGGCATCAGTACGTTACTGCCATCTCTCAGAAGATTATTTCTGCCCGTCGCGTATCCTAAGGCACCGGATCTTTAGCATTCACATTAAATATTAAAAATAAATGAGGCAACTTAAAATTAGTGAGTCGATCACCAATCGCGAGACCGCATCGTTGAATCAATATTTGTCAGATATCGCAAAGATTCCGATGGTTACTCCGCAGGAAGAGGTGATCTTAACGCAAAAAATCCGTGAAGGCGACCAGGCCGCTTTGGAACGGTTAACCACCGCGAACCTTCGATTCGTGGTTTCGGTGGCTAAACAATACCAGAGTTCGGGACTAACGCTCGGTGATCTGATCAACGAAGGCAACGTTGGGTTGGTTAAAGCCGCGAAACGCTTTGACGAAACCAAAGGTTTCAAATTTATATCCTACGCAGTATGGTGGATAAGGCAATCCATACTGTCGGCCATCAACGAGCAATCACGTATGGTCCGGCTGCCGTCGAACAAAGTTGGGGATATCTCCAAAATTGCCAAAGCCGCATCACAGCTGGAACAGCAATATGAACGGCAGCCGACGCCGGAAGAACTTGCCGAAAGCTTGGAGACCACTGCCGAAAAGATTAGTGATGTGCTGGGCCATTCCGGCCGGCATATCTCCTATGATTCACCTTTTTCAAGTGAAGAGGACAATACTTTACTCGATGTGCTGCAAAGTTCCGAACCGGGGACGGACAAGGGTTTGATCACGGAATCTTTATCGATAGAGGTTGCGCAAAGCATGCAACTGCTGGGCGAAAAAGAAAAAGACGTATTAACCCTGTTTTTCGGACTGGGTGACGGGCAGGCGCATAGCCTGGAAGAGATCGGGGATAAATACGACCTGACCCGCGAAAGAGTGAGGCAGATCAAAGATAAAGCACTGGCCAGGCTTCGCGCCAGTTCCCGCACCTGGGTATTGAACGGCTACTTAGACTAAAATTTTTAATATCGTCGCAGGTCATGACAGATCTCCAGCGCTTCAATATCTGTTGGCTTTGCGACGCGATGACCGCACCCGTAAAAATCCAGGAACAGTATTAATACCGGTGCCGGGGCTTTGATTCCAGCGTATTTTTTGATACTTTCGCCGCCCTTAAATTTTCAATGTTATGAAGCGGTACCTGTATGGAATTGATTTTGGAACCACCAATTCGGCGCTGGCCATCTTCGATGAAGAAACAAAAGAGATCCACAGTACCATTATCATCCCCTCGCTGATCTATTTTCACCAGGAGCCCGGAGCAGGTTATGTGGTTGGCGAAGCTGCAATCGAAGCCTATTTGAGCGATAATATGCAAGGACGTTTTATTAAGTCGGTGAAACAGATACTGTCCCGGAGCAGCTTCACAGAAACCCGCATCCATAATAAACGGTACAACGCACCCGACCTGGTGGCGATCATTTTAAAAGAATTAAAACAACGCGCAGATCAGTTCACCGGGCACAATTGCCGCAAAGCGGTGATCGGCAGGCCGGTATTTTTTAATGATGACGATACCCAAAAGGACACCTTGGCCCAGACCCGGCTCAGCAAGGCCGCAGAGCTGGCCGGCTTTACCGACGTCCGCTTCCAGTTTGAACCCATAGGCGCGGCTTTTGCCTATGAAAAAACTCTTACAAAAAAAGAAAACGTACTGGTCGCCGACCTGGGTGGCGGCACAACAGACTTTACCTACCTCGTGCTCGACCCGGCCAGAGCGGGCAGCAAGGACCGGCAAAACGACATGATGGCCAACGGAGGCATCTACGTAGGCGGTGACAGTTTCGATTCCGCCTTCATGTGGGAGAAAGGCACGCCTTATTTTGGAAAAAATACCCGCTACGAAGCTACGCCCGGTAAAGTGCTGACAGTGCCGGTATCGCTGTTTGCAAATATCTGCTCCTGGGAACAAATGAACTTCTTTAACGGCCTGCGGATCAAAAAAGATATCGAGGATTACTATTATTTTTCAGGAAAAGACCCGCTGTTCAAAAACCTGGTCACCCTGATAGACAATAACCTGGGCTATTCGGTTTTCCAGGCCATCGAAAAAACGAAGATCACGCTTACAAATGCAGACACCGCCAGCTTCAGCTACCATCAAATGGGGATAGCTATCGATGAGCGCATCCCCCTACCCGATTATGAACAGATCATTGCTAAAGATGTGGCGCGGATAGCGGGTTACCTCGATAACTTCATGCTGCGGAACAATATCGATCCCCAACATATCGACAGCCTGTTTTTAACCGGCGGTACTTCAATGGTAAGCAGTATCCAGGCCCTGTTCAAAACCAGGTTCCCGCACGTCAAGCTGAATTCGGGCGACAACTTTAAGAGCGTGGCCAAAGGTTTGGCTTATAGTGGATATTTGTTCGAAAACTAGGGAGTATTTTTTGTTCAGAAACGACTAAAATAAATGTGGCTAAATGAACGTAGCCTAAGGGGACATCGAACGCTAAAAGCACATTTTTTAGACTTAAAAGCTATTTTTAAACTATAAATAAATATAACTAACAAAAAACCCCGATTCCGAAGCTGAAATCGAGGTTTTTGAAATTTTGTGCTCCCGACGAAATAATTTCTTGACCTGTCATTCAGTTGGTTAACTATAATTGTTGGAATCTAATTTGCCTTAACGTGTGTTTTTTTGCAACGACTGGTTATACTGCTCCAGCATCTCGTTGTATTTCTCCAGGAGTTTGAAATATTTATCCTTGTAATAGTCGGCCTCCGAAATATTCCCCTTTGTGCTCATCTCATAAGGCGCGGCCGGCTCTTTTAAATGAAACTTCAGCGCCGCCATTTCCGGGATCTCGTCCGAAAAATCATGGCCCAATGCTTCCGAATACATTAACAACCGCTCCAGCGATAGATCGGCCGTCTCGACATGTCGGGAAATTGTCTTGACAGTCCACGGCAATTTATTAGCAAGTTTTGTCTTGTTAATACGGTTTCTGACGATGTAATTGGATAAAACCTGGCCCCTGTGTATCACGGAATGTAAAATAAAGGTTATTCGCTGGACATTTTTTTCACTTTATATTTTGAAATGTCCATTTAATGTCCGATTATTGTGGACATTATATAGACATTTACTAGACAGCAAGTTGACATTTTATCATTTATCAAACAATAACCTTTAAGTGTTATGACATTTTCAGCTATAGAAATAGAAAAAATCAGGGCGGAATTACCGAGGGGCTCACTTAAAAAATTAGCGGCTCAACTTGGGCTTTCAGAAAAATCAATTGGCCGGGCCTTAAAAAGCGAGTCTAAAAATGACGATGTAATAATCGCTGCCGCAGAGATGGTGGCCTCACATAAGGATAAAGTAAAATCAGCCAAAGACACCATCGCAGCCTTATGAACCTTCCAGCAGGCATATTCCCAACCGATGACAGCATCGAGTTTTTCCGCTCCCCTATCGATGCGGAAAAATGCTTCGCCCTTACCCGCGGTCGCGTATGGCGGGTTAAGGACCTGCCGGCAGATATCAAAGCAATGGTAATAACCGATATCGACGCGCACCCGGCAAAGCTCCGGCAACTGGTAGCCATGGGATATGCCGGCGATGATTTACTTGAGAAATACTGCAGCTGCGTTTATGGCCTGTTTGACGACAAGCCGGATTACGCAGACGGCAAATTCATTCATTCCGAATATGTGCAATGCCCGGTGCGCGCTACATGCCCAGGCAACGGAATTTTATGTAATCTGCTTACTGTCGGCCAGGGCAAGGCCTTGACCGACCGGCAGACGGATATCCTGGCGCACATCGGTAGGCGTCGGTTAAACAAAGAGATCGCCGGCGATCTGAACATCAGCCCGGAAACCGTGAAAATTCATGTTAAAAATATCCAGTTAAAAGCAGGCCTGATGAATAAAAAGGACCTGGTTTGGCTGGCACACCAAAAACAACTGGTATGATAACCGCCGAAGCAACCCTATATCCGACTTACCTGCACGTGGTTTACAAGTACCCCGACAGCAAGCCAAAGGAGGTAGACTTCCCTGGAACTAACCAGGTGATACTGATAGGCCGGGCTAAAAAGGCCATGTATGCCGAATTGCGGCTTTACATAATTAAGGTGTTAACTGGCTGGCTGCACCAGCGCATGTACGTTTTTGAAATGATACACAATGCTGCTGCGCTTAAGCAAGCTGCAGGCCTGGTAGTACTGATAGGAGTTTACGATAAGCACGGATACTGGCAGCTGTGCGACCGGGTTAACAGCAACCGCGCGGTATTTGAGGCCCTTGCGCCGGCCGAGAAGTCGGAGCATTATGTGATTTATCAAAACCGCGTGCTGCCGGTGCTTGAGCATTGTCAAAGGATATCGGAGGGGCAGGAATGAGCATCTTGTTTATGGAGGCACTGCTGCAGCTTTACCGGCGCCGCAAAGGGTTAATATACAGGAGGCAGCGCGACCCGGACTTTGCCAGTACATTGGCCAGTTTCGAGCTGCATTGGCTGGAGGCAATGATTGAAAAATATTTAGACCAATATGACATCAGCGAGCTGACGGATCACCTGGCCATGTGTAATAGAAAGAATTTTAAAAAGTGAATAGCCGGTTACGCTTCCGGCAATATTGGGGAATAGTTCTTTATACCGGTTTGTCAAAAGGCTTAACCGGTTCGGGCCCGGTACCCCGCCGGAATTAGGCATCGTTCTTTATATGCTATATACTAGATAATCATTCATTAACCCGAAGTGATTTAAGTTTCAGTCTGCCGGCCCGGCAGATATTGGCGCGCGAATGTTCTTTATGATCCATAACACCCCGTCATTGGATAGCGATAGAATAGGTTTTGTAGTCGGTTGCGCCGCCGGCATTTTCACCCAAACGCCTCGCCATAACACGGCGGGGTTTTGGTGGTAGAAACCATTTAATAACAAACTATGGACACAGTAAAATCACCAACAGTAGGTAGAATCCTCCATTATTTTCCAAACGGTGCAGACCCGATTACAGCAGCAAATAACGCTCAGGTTGTACCTGCAATTGTTGTACAGGACTTTGGCAACACTATCGTAAACCTGTCAGTATTTCCCATGAATCCTGACGCCACGAATGTTTTGCGCTATTCCGTGCATCATAAATCCGAAGCGTTCGAAGGACAAGCTTACTGGGATTGGCCGGAGATTAAGTAAGATCCTTTGACGGGCAGGAACAGCGGTGGTAGTCTGATAAACACAATTACGCTGGAGGCCGCAGTCGTGCACCAAACGCCTCGCCATAACACGGCGGGGTTTTGGTGGTAGATGGCAAGGTGCCATTCTTGTTACAAGGTTTAGGTTGGAGTCCCCGAGCTGCGAGGGTGAGGGGACTTTCTTAAAAATCAATTAAAAACATGAGCACACTTAACTTAATCATGATCATATATAACTGCTGCATTCTGTTCAATTCTTTTTCCTCAAGCCAAACGGGATTGCTTTCCTGCATCGATATCACGAAGTTTTTATAGTCCGGGTTAATTGCTACGTTATGCCGGGCAGCATAAGACAGGTAAGATTTTACATGTTGTATGCGCATCCAAACCGTGTTTTCGCCAACTTTTTTGCGCAGGTGATCGGCAAACCCTTCCAGCAGCGCAGCATCAATACGGGTTATAGGTAAATCCTTATGTTTTAAAAAAGCGGTAAACATTCGACAGGTACCGGCTTGTTTTTCGGCCGTGCTCTCCTTTATCATGTCATTTTTAATTTTTGTCTTCTGCCTGTCGATGACCGCCTGGGTCATGAATTCGCAAAAGTTAGTGCCCTTACGGAAAAGGTTTGCCCCCTTCAAGATATCATCAAGGGAGAATTGCCGGTCTTCTTTTACAAAGTTCATTACGATGCCCCAATACTTATTACGCTCCCGCTCAATAATAGCGTTATAGGTTACCAGGTCGGGGTCTTTTTTAAATCGCTCCAAAAGCTTTTTGTTATCCCAATCAAACTTATCCTCCGGCCATTTAAGGTTCGGTAGTTTAACCGGTTTGTGCTTTCCGCCCACGATGATTTGTAGGTAAAGAGACACATATTCGCCTTTTCTTACGCGCTGCTTATTGTACCACAGCTGCACAGTGCATTCGGACATAGTTATTCCCTGAATTGGTTTCATAGAAATGTTGGAATTTTGTTGAGTGAAAAGGCCACACTCTTCCAATCATGAAGTACTAAAAAACGCCCCTGATTTGGGCTAAGGGGCGTTTTTGATTTTTTGGGATTTTTAACTTCCCGTAAAAGTGCTCCCGACGAGATTCGAACTCATATCGATGGTACCGGAAACCATAATTCTATCCGTTGAACTACGGGAGCAATGCTGCAAATATAGAACAAATCGGAATTTAAACTTACGAAGTTTTGAAAACTCCGTAAGTTTTTGTGGATATGGTACAGGTATTATTCGCTTTTTAAACTTTTCACCGGGTTGGTAACGGCTACTTTTATGGTTTGATAACTTATTACCAAAACGGAAATCAACAAAATAACAAAAACAGGCGATGCCAGCAGCCACCAGTTTATGCTGATGTGGTAGGCATAGCTTGTGAGCCATTTATTCATTATAATCAGGGTGACAGGTATGGCAATGACCGCCGCAATGGCCACAAGTTTTACAAAATCCTTTGCCAGTAGCACCAGCAACTGGTTTAGTGCGGCGCCCAGTACTTTGCGGATGCCGATCTCTTTGGTGCGCTGTATAGCAATCAAATGGGCCAGGCCATACAAGCCGAGACAGGCAAGGATAATAGACAGCAGCGTGAAATAATTAAACAGCCTGATGCTGGTAACATCCTTTTTATACAGATCATTTAGGGCAGTATCTATAAATTCGTAATTAAAGGGATAATCGGGGAACCAGGTTTGCCAGGCAGTTTTAACCAGCGGCAGGTATTTGGGGCTTATTTTTACCAGTACAGCGGCCGGCTTTGGCCCTGTGTAAACAAATACCGTTGGCGCCACCGGGTTGTGCATCGATTCGTAGTGAAAGTTTTTGATAACACCTAATACATGCCCTTCATGCTCCATCCCCTTGATAGGCTGACCAATGGGCTGCTTCCAGCCAAGCTGTTTAACAAATGCTTCGTTTACTATAAAGCCTTGCTTTTTATCGGTGATCATTTGTTCCGAGAAATTACGCCCTGCTAACACCTGCATTTTCAATAGCGGGATAAACTTGTCATCAATAGAAAAGTAATTTGACATCAGTTCGCGCTTTTTACCGTTGGCTGTAACCATGGTAGTTGATTTTGCCTGCCCGCCGTTATCAACATTCAAACCGCTTTGTACCGATGTGCCTTTTACCTGGCTCATTTGTTTTAAGGCGTTATTAAAAGCGGGTAATCGTGTTAGTGCCACCGAATCATCAGGCAGCGATACATTAAGCACCTGGCTTTTATCGTAACCCAGCGAGCGGTGTTGCACAAAATTAATTTGCTTGTTCATAATAAACGCACCGGCTATCATCACCGTGGCAACTACAAATTGGGTAACGGTGATAACTTTGCGCAGGGTAAGACCTTTTGCCGCATGTTTGAAATTTGCCTTTAGGGCAGCAACCGGTGTAAACGCCGACAGCACAAACGCCGGGTACAAACCCGTAAGCAGCGACGACGCCAAAACCAATCCGCAAATCAACAGGAAAGTAAAGCCCGAACTAAAGAATGAAATTTTTATTTGCAGCAAGTCATTTAAAAGCGGCAGCATGGCCAGGCTTAGGCCGATAGCTATCACCAACGCAATCAACGTCACAAAAAACGATTCGAACAAAAACTGGCTTACCAGGCTGGCCTGCACCGCGCCGTTTACTTTGCGCACGCCCACCTCTTTGGCCCGTTCGGCAGCGCGCGCCGTGGACAGGTTGATATAGTTTAACAGCGCTATAAATAAAATAACGCATGCCAAAACCGAAAAGATGTAAACCAGCTGCTTATCCCCTTTCGGCGTGTCGCCCAGTTTGCCAACGCTGAAATGCACATTGGCCAGCGGCTCGGTATTAAATTCAACGTAGTATTTGGTAGCGCCTATTTTATTAAACTCCAGCTGGATGGTTTCCTTCGAAAATTTGGCGAGCTTTTTTTCAAATGCAGTGGCGTTGGGCTTTTGCTTAAACAGTACATAGGTATAAACCGAAAAATCATCCTGCAGCCAGCTGGTTGTTTTATAAAACTCGGCAGGCAGCAGTATGGTAAATTTAAGGTCGCTATTTTCGGGCAGGTCTTCCAGCACGGCGCTTACATGGTAAAGTTTACCGTTGCAGGTTATGGTTTTATTAAGGGCACTGCCCTTGCCAAAGTATTTTATGGCGGCGGTTTTGGTTAGCGTTAACCCATGCAAATCGGTAAGTGCCTGGGCGGGGCTGCCTTCGGCAAACTTATAATCAAATACATCGAATATATTGGCATCGGCGGTATAAACATCATCTTCTTTGAAAATCTGACCGTTTAGTTTTATCACACCTTTGGTTGGTGCAAAACGCACCGCCGTTTGCACTTCCGGAAAACTGCGGTTTAGCGTGGTGCCCAGCAGCTCGGGCGTTAGCGCCATGTTGATGTTATCGTTTTCGGGTGTGTGGATAACATTGCTGACCCGAAGTATCCTGTCTTTTTTGGTATTGGCAGCATCGAAGCTTAGCTGGTAATGTACATACAGCGAAATGAGCAAACAGGCTGCTATCCCTATCGATAATCCGCCGATATTGATAAATGAAAAACTTTTATGCCGGATAAGGTTGCGCCAGGCGATTTTTAGATAGCTTTTTAACATAAGGTTTTCAATTATTGTTGCCCAAAGCTAAGGCATTGAAGTACCAGGAAAAAGCGCAGTTGCTGTGATTAACAGTTATTTAACAGGTTTTAACAAGAATTAACGATTGTAGTCGGGAAAGTCCGAAAGACGAGAAAGTCCGAAAAGACGGGAAAGTCCGAAAGACGAAAAGAAGAAGGGTTTGAAAGAAAGTTAACTTAATCAACTCAATCCAACCTAATCAACCTAATCAACCCAAAAATTAAAACGCCTCGCCTATATCAATAAACAACCCGTTACTACCTTGCCGGCCGAAGCCATAATCGATGGTGATATTGGTGTTTGAGGTTTTGTTAAGTTTTAATCGTAAGCCGGGGCCGTAGCCTGGTTGTATGCGCTGCAGGCTTGTTCCAGGCGCGGCTGAAAACGATTCGCCGTTTAAAAACACCACGCCACCAAGCAGGCCGTTGCGGGTGATTTTAAAGCGATATTCGGCTTCGGCATATACCATTTGCGCACCCCGGAAACGGCCCTGTATGTAACCGCGACCCGTGGCGGTGTTGCCGTCCCATTGTGTGCTCGGTAAATCAAGGTAGCCGGGTTTGCCGCTTAAAATCAGCCAGTCGTAATTCCAGAATGCGAGTACGTTGTCCGAATTTTCGGGGAACCTGATGTATTTGCGTACATCCAGTATCAGCGACCGCCATGGCATGCTGCTGCCAAAAAACTCATAATTGTCGCGGTATTGCAGGGCGGCATATCCCCCTTTAAACGGGTTAATGGCATTGTCCCGCGAGTCGAGCACCATGTTGAAGGTAAGGCCCGAGGCAACGGTGTGCGAGTGCTTACCATAGGTTGTATAATCGTCGGCTGTTCCGTTACGGTTGCCCTTGTCGGATATATTCCAGTGCGAGTCGAAAATGAAGCCGAGGCCGGCGTATAGATTGCCAACCACATGGCGCTGCACTGTTTGGTAAAATTTAAAAAACGAGTAATCCATCGGATCTTCGTTTTTGATATTCGAGTTGCTGCCGAGTCCGTATGTACTTTGCGGGTATTTAAAATATTGGTATTCGCCTACAAAGTTGTAGGTATTGTCCTTGCTCCAGATGTTGGTTTGAATAGGCAGGGTAAACTGTTTATTCTGGGTGTACGATGTGCTGGCAATTATTGTGGAAATACGGGACTGCGGCGCTGTTTTAAAAATTGCATTACCCGATATCACCAGTGCAAACTTTGAAAGCAACGTATAACCGATAGCCGGCGCAATAGAGATTTCAGGTTTGCTGGTAATGCTGTCGACCGCCGGTGTGGGTTTGCTGTGAAACAATTTCGACAGTGCATCACCGATATCTTCCTGTTTAGACAATGGCACTTTTGGCTGACGCTCCAGGGTATCAATCCGGATAGTATCTTTTACAATTCCGTTGCGGTGTACGGGTATCCGCTTAATGGGAACCGGGCTTTGCTGTGCATAAAGCCTGGTCGATACAAATAAGATAATAAAAATCGAGAGAAAAAACTTCATGCAACCCTGTTAAACAACCGGGCTGATTGATATTCAACACCCTTGTAAATGCGCCCTGAACAACCGGTTTATAATTAGGCGCCAAAGTAGTAATTCTGTTACATAACGGAAGTATTTTTTTTCAGTTTGAAAAGGTGTTCATAGTTCATAGCTGCAATTAGGGCCGTACTTCTTTCCTTGACTCTTGATTCTTGGCTCTTGACTCTCTTTTCCATGAACTATCAACCATGAACCATGAACTCACTCTGACCGCAAACTTTTCACCGGGTTAGTCAACGCCGCTTTTACCGTTTGGAAACTCATGGTGGCAAATGCGATGATAACCGCGAGCAAACCCGCCACAATAAACACCCACCAGCTTAAATCAATACGGTAAGCAAAGGCCTGCAGCCAGCTGTGCATGGCAAACCAGGCTATGGGCGATGCTATTAAAATGGCTATCAGCACCAGTTTTATAAAGTCCTGCGCCAATAGGCCAACCAGCCGGGTTACACTTGCGCCCAGCACTTTGCGCACGCCAATTTCGCGGGTACGTACCTGTGCGGTATAGGCGGCAAGACCTAGCAAGCCCAGGCACGATATAAATATAGCGATGGAGGCAAAATAGTTAAACAGCGAGCCTTCCCGTTGTTCCGACTGGTAGAGGCTGTTAAATACATCATCAAGGAAAGCGTAGCCAAAGGGGTATTCGCCGTTGTATTGTTTAAACTGCGCACCGGCTGCTGCAAGTGCTTTTTTGGCATCTTTTGTAGTGGTTTTTACATACACGGTGCTGAAATGTTGCGGCTGGTACCAAAACACGGCCGGGGTGATTTTTTCCTTCATCGATGCATAATGAAAATCCTTCACCACACCGATGATCTTACCCTTAATGCCCTGCATCATAAAACGCTTGCCAATGGGGTCTTTAAGGCCCATTTGTTTGATGGCCGCCTCGTTCAGCACAAAATGGGCCGTATCACTCACAGCACCGGTAAAGGTATTGCCTTCGGCCATTTTCATCTTAAAAAAGGAGGTAAAATCTTTGTCGATAACTATGCAGTGCACAATAAAGGTGGTATTCGGCTCTTTTCCATCCCAGTCGTTATCCCCGGTGAAGCCACCGAAACGCACTATGTTTTGGTTCGACCGGGTAACATCGAGCACGCCGGGGCTTTTTAACAGCTCAGCTTTAACGGCATCATAGTGCTTTGCCGCATCGCGCATCCAGAACGAGAATACGTTTGTTTTATCGTACCCCAGTTTTTTAGCACGGATATAATTCAGCTGACTGGTAATAACTATAGTACCTATTAATGGCGTTACACTGGCAACTTGGTCCGGCACATTGTGTATTGCAGCGGCAGCTGCCGGTATAGGCGTTACCAGGTTTGTTAATTCATTTGGGGACAGCACATTGGCCAATGATGCCACACGTAACCCGCAATCAATTATTATTGCGCAGCAAGGAACCGACCCAATGACAATTACCTTTAAAGGTACACAGGGCAGCGGCGCAAACAAACATGAAGGTCGCGGAGGCTGGAAAATAAGCGATTATGCAACTGTTGGCCGAACATTTTACAGGTTTGATTTGACAGGCTTGGCGAGTAACCCAGGTGTTGGCGATATTTACTCCAGTAATGGTAGCCAATTCACAGTGCGCGAGGTAAATATTACAGCGGGTACGGGGTATTTCTCAACCGAGCGCACCACTGGCTCAACTACGCCAACAGCAGGGCCATCCACGCTTACGAAAGTTAGCGGCGTAGGCCCCGCCAGCATAAGCTATAACACTACATCGGTGGCAACTGGTAACCCGCTTTGGGACGGTACTGTAGTTAATTACAGCCATTACCTGATCGCCAACAGTATAGTAATGAACTCGGGGGACTGGTTTACTATTCACCTTGGAATTAATGACGTTTTTGGATTTACCGACGATGGAAGCCTATTAGCGACAATAAATACCATGGTTATACAGTTACGCGCTATTTTGACCAGTGTTCACACTGCTGTAAGCGGTATCCGGTGCGGCATTATGATAGCGATACCCCCTGCAATTTCACAGGATGGCTTTGGTTATAGTTACTTAACCGGGCAAACACTTAAGCGGTATTATAAGAATATACAAGCTTGGCAGATGCGGTTAATTGCGGAATTCAGCAATTCCACCGAAGAAACTGCTGGTAATTACCTCATACCTTTTTGCTGTGTGCTCGACCGAACCTACAACATGCAAAAGGCGCTTTACGCTGCCAACGATTGCAACAGTGCCGACCAGGTAAGCATGCAAACCAACGGCGTACACCCGGCACCGGGCGGGTATGACCAAATAGGGATACAGCAAAAAGCAGTAATTAAATATTACGCGTAAATGCAATATTATATCAAACGTGGCAGCGATGTAATCGCTACAGTAAAGCCGACCGGGCAGCAATCAAAAAAGATTATGGGCGAGAATATCGTTACCATGAACATTGACCTGCCCGGCCCTGCTGATTTTCAAATTAATGACTACGTGGATGTTTTTGTTGATGACAATATTGAACGTTATTTTTTGTTTGATTTAGCTGACGTTAAAAAAGCATCGAGCAAAGAGTTTAATTATACGGTGACTTTTAAAGGCTGGCAATATTACCTCGACAACGCCGGGTACCTATTCCCAGATGCTGATAACGCATATACCCTGTCAGGGCAATCATTAATGGGAACGCTTGATACGTTTGTCGACTTGCTGATAGCTAACGCCAACCGCGACCAAACTGGCTGGGTAAAAGGGACCGTTGATACTACCGACTACCGAAACCTAACATTTAATACCGACGACAGTTGCCTGAGCGTTTTAGCCACGCTTGCTGCCGAGTTTAATGTAGAGTGGTGGATTGATGGACAAACTATTCATTTGACAAACCGTGGCGATATAGAGTTATTTTCATTGCAATATGGGAGGGGTAACGGATTGTATAATATCAGCCGGACTACGTCAACCAATAAAAAAATGGTTACCAGGTTATACCCCTATGGCGGAGAAAAGAATATTCCTGCCGACTATAAAGGGTTCTCTAACCGCCTCAAGCTTCCCGGCAGTATCCCGTTTTTAGAAAAAAATGTATACATAGGAGACGATTCAGCTAACGGCGTGCTATATGGTGTAATTGAACGCACCGTAACCTTTGATGATGTCTACCCACATCGCACCGGAATTGTTACCACTGTTACTGACCAGTTTAACTTTATTGACAGCGCGATCGACTTTGATTTAAACGTTGTAAAACTTGCGGGCATTACCGCCCATCTCACTTTTAATACCGGCCAGCTTGCCGGGTATACCTTCGAGATAAATTCATTCAATAATGCAACTCAATCATTTAAGATAAACCCAAACCAGGATGACAAGGCTTTTATTGTTCCTACAGCCCTCATTAAGCCCGCTGTGGGCGATGAATATGTAATAACTGATATTGCCATGCCATCGGGATATATCGACGATGCAGAGGCTGAATTACAGGAGCGGGCACAAGCATATTTAGATGCTAATTGTAACCCGATAGTTAGTTACCAGGTTGATTGTGACCCGCTAGATTTTAAACGGAAAAACACCATATTAAAACTGGGTAATTATGTGCCTGTTCAGGATGACGATTTGGGCCTCGATGCCAATCTAAGGATAACGTCATTTACTCGTGACTTACAGGTAACATGGCTATTTAAGCCCGAACTTTCGGAAACTGTAGCCGTTAGCCCGGTTGTGCAGCGCGCTGTTGCCAACGAGAACCTGAAAAAGAATGTTACCAATATTGGCAAAACAACAAACTCGGCCTATAACAACGCATTGCAGGCAAAAGCCACAGCTGACGGGGTAAAGGCAATTACTGATTATTGGGGCGTAACTATTGATGCGCCACATGGCCTGATTGCATCAGGCACATTATTGGTAGGCGCTGGCCCTGTTGGCAACGCAGGTATCACCGGCGTGATTGATAATGTAGTAAGTGGGGTTGATAAATCTGTAAGGTTTTGGGCGGGCGCTGATTATGCCCATAAAGATACCGCGCCGTTTAGGGTCAATAATGAGGGGAAAATGATTGCTACAGCCGGTTTTATTGGCAATTGGAGTATAGATACTGTTGGCTTAGTTAACGATTCGACTAGAGATGTTTATTTAAAAACTATAAAAAGGAATGGTAGCGGTGCCGTTATAGCACAAGCTTACATTGGTACAGATGGCAGTAGTGGTCTTGACGCGGCTGTAGCTGTATTTCAGGCAGTTGACACTACATCATCTATCAATATTGCGCTGCACTGTAAGGCAGCAGGCGCTACGATATCAACGGGCAACATTGCCGCTTATTTAGAAGGGGGATTAAGTATAAAAGATGGGTTTATAGAAATAAGCGTTGCGAGTACTTTATACACCGGAATTACGCAAGATGTAGAATACAATAGGGGTAGCGATACCTGGGTATTGCATTTTGTAAACGGCATTTATGTAGGCAATAATATTAAACCATAATTATGATACTTTCAATTAAAGACAGGTTGGTGTTTCCGGCAATATTTGCAGCGAATAAAGACACGATGACAGAAGCGAGTTTGCAAAGATATATAAGGGCATTAACAGCAATTACAGAGCAAGAAACCAAGCATATAAGCTTGCAGCCTGCTCCAAATGGGTTTATATGGGATGCTACGAAAGGCATTGACAAAGAATTTACACTGGATGCGACACAAACGGCCTATCTAAAAGAAACTATATATACATTAAGCAGATCGGGCGGCGTTACACAGGATTTATTGCCGCTTTGCGAGAAAATACATGCGCTTTAAACACCATTTAAATACCCCTTAATTTTATGAAACTATTAGATTTTATTCACAACACCAAAGCACAGGCTGCGCTTGCTTTCGTCATTATTATTGGCGTTCCAGTATTATTAGTATTCGGGCATCTGAAAGAAACTACCGAAGGCCGTTTACTGGATATAATGTATCTCGCACCTTCGTTTTATTTCATAGCGAGTAAATCGGGTGCCGATAAGGACAAAGCAATCGCTAATCTTACCGCTCCACCTGCCCAAACAACTAATTAAAATGGCAGATTTCCTAACAGCTTACAAAAGAACCGTCCTCGGCATCGAGGGCGGTTACGACCCCGGCACTAATGAGGCTGAAACCTATCGCGGGATAGATCGTAGCCAAAATCAAAAGTGGCCGGGTTGGGCATTTGTAGATGCCATAAAGAAAGGCAATCCAAGCATCACAGTAGCCCAATTAAACACAATATTAAACGGCAACCAGCAGCTACAGGCGAATGTACAGGCGTTTTATAAAACAAACTATTGGGGTGTGCTGAGCCTGGATAAGATTGTGAGCCAAATTAAGGCTAATGCACTGTTTGATTGTTCGGTTAATCCCTGCATTGTTTCTGTGATCAGAGCCGCCCAGATGGCCTGCAATGTAGTTAAACCCAAGGTTTTGACTGTGGACGGCAAGTATGGCAATCAAACATTCAGCTGTATCAACGCTTTAGACGAACGCGATTTTGATTTAGCCCTATCCGCCATTCGCGCAGCTCACTATTACGAGCGTGTCAGCCTGTCGCCATCGCAGGCGGAATGGCTTGGAAGCTGGCTGTATAGAAGTCAGCGGCAAGCTTAATAAAGACATATCTAAAATAGGGTAAGCAAAGCAACTAACCCCTATTAAAATTTATATGTCAAACGTGAAAATGAAAACGCCGGTTAGCTACTACGGCGGGAAACAAAAGTTAGCTGCAAAAATTTGTTCTTTGATACCTGAGCATACGCTTTATGGTGAACCTTTACTGGCGGTGGCGCTATCTTCTTTGCTAAAGAGCCATCCTCTGTCGAGGTTTTGAATGATACCAATAAAGAGTTAATGAACTTCTATAAAGTAGTTCAGAATGATTTTGTGAGCCTCGAAAAGGAGATTAGGATAACATTGCATAGCAGAGATTTGCACCGTAAGGCCTCTGTTATATACAACAATCCTGACTTATTCAATGAGATAAAACGGGCATGGGCAGTTTGGTTATTAAGTACGCAAAGCTTTGCCTCAATGCTCGACAGTTCGTTTGGATACGACAAAGCCAAGAACACCACTACAAAGAAGATCATTAACAAGCGGGATGCATTTACGGAAGACCTTGCAATAAGGCTTCAGAACGTTCAATTAGAGAGTGCTGATGCTTTATATGTCATCCGAAGCCGGGATGGTATAAACAGCTTCTTTTACTGCGACCCGCCTTACTTCAACAGCGATTGCGGCCACTATGATGGCTATAGCGAACAGGACTTTGAAAACCTGCTAATAACGCTAAGTAAGATTGAAGGTAAGTTCCTACTGTCGTCCTATCCAAGTGATGTGTTGATGCGATATGCAAAAGAGCACGGCTGGCACATGTGGTCGGTGGAGCAGAACGTAACCATAAATAATAAATCGGGCTATGTAAAGCGAAAGGTTGAAGTGCTGACCGCTAACTATCCATTAGGTTAAAAAAGAGCCCGGACGGATAAAAGCGCTAACATTCACCACAACAACGCGCCCGAAAGCGCGATGCGTCCGGGCTATACCTATAAAGGGTAAACAAAGCCTCGGCATGATGTTGAAGTGAATGTTAGCGATGCAAATGTAATAAAAGAAGCCTGTTTAAAGACGATTTAAACAGGCTTTAAATGTTATTTTTCTGCGGTTTTCGTTTTAGGCTATGTGCAGGTTTGGTTTTTGCGATTATAGCACTACAGTTTTTGGGTCGGTGGTAACAAAATCTTTCGAAAACACCCTCCCGACAACAAGCTTTGCGCCATAGGCTTTCAGGTAGTCGAAATCGCCGCCTATAACGCGGTATTGTTTGCCCTCGCTTTCGGCGGTACCAACCAGTTTTATACCACCGGCGTTCCATTGCACTGCCTCGCCGGGGATAGAGGTGGATACGGTTACGCTTTTCACGGCTGCATTGCGCAAACTTTCGTTCTTAAACGCGCTCATGCTGCGGTAAAACGAGTCGACCTTTGCCAGTGGCGGCTTAATGATCAGCGTTTGGTTGATATTAATACCGAGGCTCTGTTTTTCCATAAACTGTATCTGCTTAAACACGGTGAGCGAGCCAATCAGCAAAAATATGGAAGCAGCAAACTGGAATACAACCATCCCTTTTCGCAATAAAATACCACGCGGCGATGCGGAAAGTTTGCCCTTCATCACCTCAACCGGCTTAAAGTTCGACAACACCATGGCAGGGTAAAAACCTGAGAAGAATGAACCTAACAGGAACAACCCGACAACCCCGGCCCAAAATGCCGGCTCGATAAGCAGCGTAAGACTAATATATTGCCCCGATATAGCCGAAAAAACCGGCAGGAACACAATAATTAAAGCTATAGCAACTATAATAGCCAGCCCGTTGAGCAGCATGGCCTCCATCATAAACTGCGCAACAAGCTGTCCTTTTGCCGAACCCAGTGTTTTGCGTACGCCAACTTCTTTCGCCCGGCCTATGCCGCGTGCGGTAGCCAGGTTTATATAATTTATCCAGGCTATAATTATCACAAATATGGCTATGCCGGCCAACAGGTATACTGATGTACCGTCGCCATTAGGTTCCGCCTCAAACATCAGGTGTGATTTTAAGTGGATGCTTTCCAGTGGCTGCAGGTAATATTTGGCTCCGTCGCCGTCGGCTTTAAACGCCGCATATTCTTTATTCACATACGGTACAAACTTCGCGTCAAGTGTTTTAGGGTTAACGCCGGGCCTTAATAAAAGGTAAGTAAGGCAGCCATCATTACGCCACTGGTTATCAAGGTCTCTTTTAGGGCCCACAAATTTTAAAAGTGTTGCATAAGACAGCAATACATCTGATTTAAAGTGAGTATTAACAGGAAAATCCTTAATAACGCCGGTTACTTTTACAGGTTGGTCGTACCCGAAGTTCAGCAATTTACCAACCGGGTTTTCGTTGCCGAAAAGTTTCTTTGCATTGGTTTCAGTCAGCACTACCGACATTGGCTCCTGCAATGCTGTTTTAGGGTCGCCACTGACGAACTGGTAACTGAAAATATTAAAAAACGAATTACCCGCAAAATATGTTTTCTGCAGGCTCAACCGCTGCTCTTTATAAATAGCTAATACCGGGCCGGCCTCAACTACTTTTACAAAATCTTCAATTTCCGGAAAATTGGCTTTGAACTTTGTACCTACAGCAAATGCTCCTCCCGCCCATTGGGTGCTAAGTTTGCCGTTGTTATACCTGTCCTGCGCAACACGAAACACCCGCTCCTTTTTCGCATGAAAATTATCATAGCTTAATTCAAATACCACGTACTGAATTATCAGCAATCCGGCAGCCATACCTATGGCCAGCCCTACTATGTTGATAAACGAGAATGCCTTATGTTTTTTAAGGTTACGGAAAGCGATGAGTAAATAATTTTTTATCATGACGGGTGATTTTTGTAAAAGGCCTCCGGCTAAAACTATGCCGTTTTTATAATTCATTAATTATCAATGCGTTATGGTATATCTATTTTAAGCGTACGTACGATAACAGTATGGTTATTGCACGCTGGCGAACAGTTTAATTCCTGGATTTGCGTTATAAGACGCCTTTAGAATAATATGGTTGCATAATTTATTTTTTGTAGAGACGCGATACTTTGCGTCTCAGAACATGTATGTCGAAAATGCATAATAATTGCCTGCACGCGGGAGACGCAAGTATTGCGTCTCTACATTATAAAAAACTTCTCACTGTAAATCAATACTTTACAATTTAAATACTATTAGATTAGTATAAATACTAATTGATTAGTTGCAATACTAACGAATTAGTACAACCTTTACAAAAAAATAATATTGTTATGCAAAAACTGGCTAAAAGAGAAGAACAAATAATGCAGGCCGTATGGCAGCTTGAAAATGCTTTTATAAAAGAAATCATCCAGGAAATGCCCGACCCTAAGCCGCATTACAACACCATTGCCACCATGGTGAAGATATTGGAAGAAAAAGGTTTCCTCGGGCACGAAATAGTTGGCAACATTTTCAGGTATTACCCAGTCATATCAAAAGACACTTATCAACAGCATACCATGAAAGATATTGTAAAAGATTATTTCGACAATTCGTATCCCAGCATGCTTGCGTTTTTTGCCAAAGAACAAAAAATATCCGAAGAAGAACTAAACGAAATAGTAAACCTTATTAAATCGCAAAAGAAATGATACCCTATATCCTGCATGTTGCCCTGCTGATATCGGTTTGCCTGCTGTTTTATAAATTGTTACTGCAGCGCGAAACCTTTTACCGCCTAAATCGCCTGGTGTTGATATTTTGCCTGGCCCTTTCGTTCGCGCTGCCGTTTATATCCATCCCGCAGCAATGGTCGTTACGCAATAGTATTACGCCGACGATTGTAAACCAGGATGAGGTAAAACCACCACAGCCAATAGTAGTTGACCCGCAGCCGGAAGCCGTTCAACCGGAAACGCCGGTTAAAATATCACACCCAATTTTTAAAATCAAAACGATTGAGGTCCCTAGGATAAACCCTGCCACTGCGACTGCTGTTGCTACCACAACTGCAACTCCCCCCTCTGTACCCTTAATGCAAATAGTACTAAAATGGTTGTTTTTTATCTACTGGATTGGTGTTGCTGCTTTTGGTCTTAACCTTTTGTTGCAGGTAGTTGTATTGCTTTACCAGGCTTATACCAAACCTGTTATTAAGGACGGCAGGTATCGTATAGTTGAGCTTACGGGCGATAAGGCGCCCTGCTCTTTCGGCAACAATATTTTTATTAACCCAGAAAAATACGATTGGGATACCTACAGCCAGATTTTACTGCACGAAAAAATCCACATCCAGCAACGCCACAGCTTTGATATTATATTAGCCGAACTGGTTTTGGTGCTGCAATGGTTTAACCCCTTTGCCTGGATTTACCGCACCGAACTTGAAAACAACCTTGAATTTTTAACTGACGATGCCGTGCTTGGCCACAAAGAAGTGGAGCGCGAAAGCTACCAGATGAGCCTGCTGAAAGTATCTGCTCCGCACCTGTCGTTGGGTATTACCACCAACTATAACCAATCATTATTGAAAAAACGCATACTCATGATGAACTCAAAAAAATCAAATATTCACATCATGTGGAAATACTTCTTCCTGGTGCCGCTGCTGGGCATTTTGGCCTGCGCGTTGAATAACCCCATGGCCTACAGCCAGGTTACAAAAGCTAAAGTTAAAGTTAAATCAACGAACCCTGTACATCGAAACAATTACCATACCGACCGCACCCAGGGCGTTTGGTTTGCAACTATCAAAAATGAGAAGGTAAACATTGAATTTAAAGGTGATGACGACGACCACAACTGGTCGAACAGCTCAACCTTTTTGTTAAGTGAACTGCCTGCCTTACCGCGCGACCAAAAAGGCGATTTTACCTTAAAGCGTGAAGCCGGCTCGGTTTTATTTAACGGAAAATTTGAGGGTAACGAAGGCTATGGCCATTACAAATTTACTGCCGACAAAAGTTTCGACGCGTACCTGAAACAGGCAGGCATTACCGAAGCTGGGGACGATGACGACTACTTTGCATTTTTTATGGTGAATGTTACCAAAGAGTACATAGCCATGGTAAAACGCAATGGCTATACCGATTTGTCGAAAAACAACATCATATCAATGGCAGCACTTAAGGTCGATGAACCATACATAAAAATGTGGAAAGCGAACGGCTTTTCGGGCATTACGCCAAATGAACTGGTATCGGGCAAGGCGCTGCATATTGACAATGCCTATGTAGAGGAAATCCGCAAGGCCGGCTACAAAGACCTGAGCTTTAACCAACTCATCAGCTTTAAGGCTCAGCACATTACCGGCGCCTACATAAATAGCCTGCGAAAGGCAAAGCTGAAAGATGGCAAAGGCTACGGAGAAGACAGCATGCCATCGCCCAACGAAATATCAAGCTACAAGGCCATGAATATCGATTCGAACTTTGTGCGCTCGTTTGCGGCAATGGGCTATAAAAACCTGTCGTACAGCCAGCTTACGTCCTTAAAGGCGCTGAATATCACGCCAGAATATGTAAAAGGGTTTAAAGCAATTGGATATGATTACCCTGCGGTGAATGTACTTACATCATTTAAATCAATGGGTATTACGCCTGATTACGTTAAAGGGTTCAACGCTGTAGGGTATAATAATCTCGCGGCAACCGTACTTACGTCTTTCAAATCGATGGGGATTACACCTGAATACATCCAGGGGTTTAACGCTGTAGGTTATAATAACCTCGCGGCAAGCGTACTTACGTCATTCAAATCAATGGGCATTACGCCAGATTATGTTAAAGGGTTTAAAGCTGTAGGATATGATAACCTTGCGGCAAGTGTATTAACATCATTTAAATCACTGGATATTACACCCGAATATATCAAAGGATTTGAGGCGATGGGATACAAAAATTTAAGCGCCAGCAGTTTAAGCTCGTTAAAAGCGCTGGGCATTACCGGCGATTATATTAAAGGATTTGAAGCTGTTGGTTACAAAAACATCCCGGTAAATCACCTGAGTTCATTAAAAGCTCTTGGTGTAACTCCCGATTTTGTAAAAGGCTTTAAAGACCTTGGTTTTAATGACATATCGGTAAATGAGCTATCGTCGCTAAAAGCCACCGGGGTAACGCCTGCTTATATTAAAGAAATGCGTGGCAAAGGTTTTAATTCAAACGATGTAGATAAGTACATACGCCTAAAGAATTCGTTTGAGTAGTTAATAAGAGGTTGGAGATTAGAGATTAAAAAAATAAAAGTCTGTAACCTTTAATTTTTATCGGAGTATTTAACCATACAAGCAATGCTTAACCAGCGTGCACCAATGAAACAATGAATCAGCGAACAAATGAACCAACATCATGAAAAAAATTAAAATAACCCGCCTGCTGCCCGTGCTTTGCGGCATAGTATGCTTTTTTTATCACCGGGGCGCAATGGCGCAGACGGTTGTAAACGTTAACCCTGTTGTAAACCAGGCTGTCCGCACCAGTATCAACACGGCCGTTGCTGCAAATGTTAACGCAAACCTTACCCCGATTATCAACGCAAACGTTAATGCAGCTATAAATGCGAACGTTAGGCCGGCCATCACTTCAAGTATAAATGCAAGTGTTAACCCAGCTATCCACACAGCCATTAATACAAACATCAACCCGGTTATTAACGCTAACGTTAACCGCGCCGTAAACACCAACATTAATGAAAACATCAACCCCGAAATAAATGTGGATGTTAACCCTGACGTGAATATTGATGGCGATAATGACCACAGCGAAGGCAGCTGGTTTGCTACTATCCATGGCGACAGGATCAGTATCGAGTTTCGCGGCAGTAGCAAGGAAGGCGAAGATGACGAACATACCTGGTCGAACGATGCAACCTTTAAATTGAGCGATTTCCCTGCCCTGCCTAAAGATGCGAAAGCCGATTTCACGTTAAAACGCGAGGCCGGCAGCACATCGTTCACCGGCAAGTTTGATGGCGATGAAGGGTTTGGCCATTATAAATTTACTGCCGACAATTCTTTTTGCGAGTTCATAAAAAGCCATAACATTGCTGACGTGCGCCCTCGCCACGCATTTGCTTTTTTCCTGGTCGACTTGCAAAAAAGCTATGTTGAAATGCTGCAGAAAAACGGTTACAACGAACTCACCGCCAATAATTTGGTGGCTATGACATCGCTACATGTTGATGAGGCTTATATCAACAGCTTTAAAGCCATTGGGTATAACGATATCCCCTGCAATAAACTGGTGGCCATGAAATCGATGCATATTAACCCCGAATATGTCAAAAGCATTGAAGCTCTTGGTTATAAAAATGTGCCCGTAAACCAACTAATCACCCTTAAATCACTAAGGATTGACGGTGATTATATTAAACCGTTTGATGCTATTGGCTATAAGGATATTCCTATCAACCAGCTGGTTACTTTTAAATCATTGAACATCACACCCGAATTTGTAAAAAGCTTCCAGGATGCCGGTTATAAAGACATCTCTGCGCATAACCTGGTAACGTTCAAATCGCTGCACATAACTCCCGAGTACATCAACGGGTTTAAAAAACTGGGCTTTACAGATATTTCATTAAATGAATTACCGGGCTTAAAATCAACCGGCGTTACGCCCGAGTACGTGGAAGAAATGCAGAAAAAAGGTTTCAAGTCAGATAACCTGCGAAAATACATGCAGTTAAAAAACTCGTTCAACGAAGGCAAATAAAACATAAACCATTATGAAGAAAATATTTATTCCTTGCTTAACAGCTTTTGCGCTGTTCGCAACATTGTCGGGCTGTGCCCAGGCCCAGCAAAAATCCATTTCAAAATCGGCCGCTAAATCGGCTTCAAAATCGGAAGTTAAAGGCGACAAGGATGACGACAACAATGGCTGGTACTCAAACGGAAACCACGCACCCGGCACATGGGACGCTATAGTAGAAGAAGGCCAGGTAAATATCCAGTTCTACGGCCATCGCTGGAACTCGGGCCGCAACTTCCGATCGTCGGAATTAGGTACATTGCCTGATGGTAAAATAGGCGAGTTCACCCTAACCCGCGAATCCGGGAAAATGGATTTCAAAGGTGTTTTTGAGGGCCGGTTCGGCCATGGCAGTTATGCATTTACAGAAAATGCAGGCTTGAAATCGTACCTGGAACAGCGTGGCTATAAAGAGTTGGATGATCAGTTGATGCTTGACGTATTTTTTACTGACATCAACAAAGCATATTTTGATTTTTTGAAGGATAATGGTTATGCTGACATCAGCAACGACCAGTTCAGGGACCTTGCTCAGCAGGATCTGAACCGCAAAAAACTAACCGAATATTTCGATTTGTTTAAAGCTGAAAATTATGGTCACCAGCCTATCGACAAGATTGTTGAACTGCGCGAACATGGTGTAAGCGCTAAATTCATTAACGGCTTCCACGAAATGGGCTACAAAAACTTTTCGTTGGACCAGGCATTGGAATTGCGCGATCATGGCGTAAGCCCGCAGTTTATCAGCGAATTTAAAAAGATGGGCTACACCGACATATCCCTGGATAAAGCTACCGATTTAAAAGATCACGGTGTTAACCCGAAATACATAGCAAGCATGCAGGAAATGGGTTACAAAGACTTAACCCTTGATAAAGCCCAAGATTTACGCGACCACGGCGTGAACCCGGAATTTTTCAAAAAAATGCAAAATGCAGGATACAAAGACATATCGCTCGACAGGGCCCAGGAACTAAAGGACCATGGTGTTAGCCCCGAATTTATTTCGGGGATAAAGGCGCTTGGCTTTAAAGACCTGTCACTTGAAAAAGCAATAG
Organism: Mucilaginibacter sp.; assembly: GCF_025359345.1. Taxonomy (GTDB): domain Bacteria; phylum Bacteroidota; class Bacteroidia; order Sphingobacteriales; family Sphingobacteriaceae; genus Mucilaginibacter. The sequence goes on along the minus strand of NZ_JANYGQ010000020.1, from coordinate 88,797 downwards.
AATTGAAGGACCATGGCGTATCTGTTGCCTATATTGAAAAAGCAAAAGGTAAGGGCCTGCATAACGTTGCCTCGCTCGATGATTATATTAAAATGAAGGACACCGGGTTTTAACACTCAATCAACACTGTTTATAGTAAAAAGCAAATCCGGATGGCCCGGTTTGCTTTTTTTGTTTTAATAGCGGGTTTAGCCGCTCAAAAACCGTTAAAAAACCTATTTTTATCGAAATTAAATCGACTATGTTTTTTGTGCTCTCCAAACTGCTGCTGGTATTTATTTTCCCTTTTACCTGGATTGCAGTTTGCTTAATTACATCGCTGATTGTACGCAAACCTCATCTTAAGCGGCGATTTTTCACCATTGCCATGGTGCTGCTGCTAATTTTCACCAACCCCTTTTTATTAAACCAATTTGCAAAGCGATGGGATGTTAAACCTGCGCCGCTAACAAATCAAACCTATAGCTGCGTTATTGTGTTGGGCGGTTTTTCGGGCGTTGACGCAAACGGGAAAGGCGTTTTTAATGCCATGTCTGACAGGTTTATACAATCGCTAAAGTTACTGACCACCGGTAAAGCAACGCACATATTGATATCAGGCGGCAACGGCAATTTGCTGGCCGGCAGCTTTAGGGAAAGCGATTGGGTTAAAACACAACTTGAAGAATTGAAGGTACCCGATAGCCTTATCGTTATTGAAAACCAAAGCCGCAATACGCTCGAAAATGCGGCATTTTCAAAAAGCATACTGGCCCAAAAGCACCTCCAGCCTCCTTATCTGCTTGTTACATCGGCCTTTCATATGAGGCGGGCAATTGCCATCTTTAAAAAGCAAAAAATGGACGTGGTGCCCTTCCCTTGCTGCTACATTGCCGGCAATGGCGAATTTACCATAACCGACTTTATACCAGATGCCGGCCCGCTGAGTACCTGGAATTTTTACGTAAAGGAAGTGGTTGGCCATACTGTTAATTATTTTAAGTAATAGTGCTGTTGCTTGTAGCCCTTATTTACTTAATTTGTCCCCGTAAAACTTTTTGCTCATCCACAACTATTAATAATGACTTATTGCTTAGGAATTAAAGTTAAACAAGGCCTGGTGGCCATCGCTGATACCCGCATAACATCAGGAACGGAAACTTCAATAAAAAAGAAAATCACCATTGAACAAAAAGACAAGTTTTCGCTTTTTATTATGACCAGCGGCTTACGGTCGGTGAGGGATAAGGCTTTGGTTTATTTTAATGAACTGCTCGAAACCACAGAATATAACAAGCTGTACAAAGCTGTAAATGCTTTTGGCGAACAAGTAAAACGAGTGGCCAGTGAAGACAAAGCGGCGCTTGAAAAAGCCGGGTTTAAGTTTGATTTAAACACCATAATTGGCGGGCAGCTGAAGGATGATGATGAACACAAACTGTTTTTGTTATACCCCGAGGGCAATTGGGTTGAGCTGGGCCAGGGCGCGCCGTATGTGATTATCGGTAACTCGGGTCATGGCAAAGCTATATTAAACAGGATATTGACTGAAGATTCGAGCCTGAAACTTTCACTTAAAACGGGCTTCCTTTCGTTTGATTCGACCAGGGTAAGCTCAAATAATGTCGACTTCCCCATAGATGTGGCGCTGTATGAAAAAGACAGCTTCCACATTATTGAGAAACGCTACGAGAAAAAGGATTTGGAATACATATCAACCCAGTGGGCCGAAGAGTTGAAAACAGCGCTCGAAAACATATCCGAAGGCTGGATGGACGAAGCTTTTAATAAATTGGATTGATTTGGAGACGCGATGCTTCGCGTCTCCCACTGCCAGGTTATTTGCCAACTATTTTAACGTTACAACAATCTACAAAAATGAAATTCAACGTCCTCACCCAAATGGAATACACGGCAGCATCGCCCGGAACGTTGATTTTGAACATCCACGCACAGCGCACGCCCCATCAAACCGTAATAAGCGAAACATTTAATATCGAACCGTATATTAAGATTGAGGAGCTACAATCCTTGCAGAGCGATAACCGGGTGGTGAGATTTGAAATTGCCGAAAACAGTTCGATAAAAGTAACTTACGAAGCTACCATCGATAACTGCTGCGAAGTAAAAGACTATAGTGACCTGGTTGAAATACCCATTGCCCAAATGGACAATGCCATTCTCCCCTACCTGTACCCCAGCCGCTATTGCCAAAGCGATAAGCTTTACCGGTTGGCAAACAACTTGTTCGGGCATATTTTTAATCCATTTGAAAAGGTAGTGGCTTTAACCGGCTGGATAAATAAAAATGTACAGTATTTAAGCGGCTCAACCAATGCACAAACGTCGGCTTATGATACTGTAACTCAACAACAGGGTGTCTGCCGCGATTTTGCACACCTGGGCATAGCCCTGTGCCGCGCGCTAACCATACCGGCCCGTTATTTTACCGGCTATGCCTATCAGCTAAAACCGGCCGACTTTCACGCCTGTTTCGAAGCCTATTTGGGGAATGAATGGGTTTTGTTTGATGCCACGGGCCTTGTACCGCTAAACGGTTTAATAAAAATAGCATCGGGGCGCGATGCTGCAGACACGGCGATAGCCAACATATTTGGCAATGTAATTTTCACATCAATGCTGGTAAGCTGCGAATTGGCGGAGGAACCCTTTACACCATTCTATTACGAACCAACACAATTAAAAGGATTGTCTTATTTGTAAATCTTAAGCCTGATAAAATTTTTAATTAGATAAGTGACTAATGACTTTAGACTTACGACTAAAGACTTTCACACAGACGTCGCGGGCAGATTCGAACTGCCGTATGGGGTTTTGCAGGCCCCAGCCTATCCTCTCGGTCACGCGACTTTATAAAAAAAACTATTTAATCACTTTAACCAGGGAGACCGGGGAGCCGGGGATAACCTATCTTTCTCCGTATGAGAACGGAGCAGGAGTTAGCACCTTGCGTTTGGTATTGAAGTCTAAACATTAACCCTACCTGCGAGATTTCACGTTCGTAGTTTCGGTCAATTATGTTTAGCTTTCACCCACAGGTTGCTAAGACGTCACAGGGCCTTTTCCCTCAGTCTTTCTGGATAAGCGAAATAAAGAACGATTTTGTTAATGCAAACATACAGATTAATTCTATAATTCCTATCTATATTATAGAATTAATTTCAATTTTCTTGTATATTACTAGCTATCAACCAGATAAATTCAAGTTAAAACACATTTAAATACTAATTGTTAAATATTTATGGAATCATCAACGTCAAAAAAATTCCAATTATTCCCATTTCTTATCAGCCTGGTAATTACGCTGGCAATCGGATTTGTGGCATCTTTATTTACCCGTCCGCAAATTGCAAGTTGGTACAGTACGCTTAACAAACCAACATTTAACCCGCCGCCCTGGCTTTTCGCCCCGGTGTGGACCGCACTTTATATAATGATTGCCATTGCCGCCTACTTGGTTTGGCAACGGCGCGACAGTTCAAAAACCTACAAAATAACAGCCTCCATTTATATCGTCCAGTTGGCATTTAATTTTTCGTGGTCGATGGTATTTTTCGGGCTTCATGGTATTTTGCCGGCCTTATTTGTCATACTGCTGTTGTGGGTAAGCATCATATTAAATATCAGGTGGTTTAAGAAATACAGCAAAACAGCGGCCTGGCTGCTGGTACCTTACCTGCTTTGGGTAAGCTTTGCCAGTATACTTAATTTAAGCATTTATTTGTTAAACTGATAGCCTAAAAATGTTACTTTTATTGCGCCTGATTGCTGCATTAAAATGAAGAAGTTATTACTATTTTTTTTCCTTGTATCTGCAACAGCAACGTTTGCGTTTGCAGATACCATTGCTATTAAACATTTTGTGGTTAAGGAAAACCCTTTCGCCCGCAGCGAGGTTGCTGTAATTGCCACTGATACCGCAGGCATAATCCAGGAAAACGTAAACGGTGTTTTTACTTTCAGTATCAACGGTATCGACGACCAGCTAACGTTTGATAAAGGCACCGCATTTTATCGCCATAAGATTGAAAAATCTACCTTTTTGTATGTCCGCCATCAAAACGACAAGGGCTCAAACGGCATACTCTACTACGTTTATAAACATGATGATAAACTTAGCCCAATCCACATCGTTTGGATATGGCTGCTGGCCATCCCGTGTGCATTGGTATTGTTAGCATACATGTTTAAAAGGTTTATTATTATAGCCATTATTATCTTCTGTATTTTCCTTTACTTCAACTACCACAACAACCTTAACATGCCCACGTTTTTTCAAAGCGTTATCGATGGGTTGAAAGGAATGTTTTGACAATAAAAAAGCCGCTCCATTTCTGAAGCGGCCTCAGCATAATTTATTAGTCCTTTTTTAAGCTTGGACGTCGCGCAGGGCTTTAATTTGATCGTGTGCGACGTTTATACCTTGCTGTTGCCTGCGTATTAGGTCGGCGGCTTCAAACGCCAGTTCGTTTTCAGGGTCAAGTGCGGTACGGTAGGCTTTTTTGATGGCATCCTCGCCGCGCTCGCATTCTTCTAAGATACTCTTGCGGTCGTGGCCGCTAAAGGTAGCCTTAACATCCAGCCATGCACGGTGCAATGCGCCCGTGCCGCTCGTGCCGGTTTCGGCCTCACCGCCAACGCGGCCAATTTCCGATGATAGTTCCGACGCATACGTTCTGCTTTGGGCAGCAAATCTGTCAAATATGCCCTTGAGCTCAAACTCACCTTCGTCAAGGTCTTTGCTTGCTTTTTCAAAACCGGCAACGCGGTCGTTATTAATTTCAATTAAATCGTTCAATACATCGATTGATTTTTCTGTAGTTTCCATGGTATTTGTGTTTTGTATTTATTATTAAGCTGCTATGGCCTGGTTTGCCTTAACAGGGTTAGTTTGCACTTGCTTCATCATCCTGAAATTTCGCAAATCATTTTCAAGAATCACCTTCAATTTAAGGTCGATCATTTTTAAAAGTGCGCTATTTGTGGTTGATGTTGAGTTTTCCATAATTATAATTATTCGGTTCCTCTACCTACATAAATATGATGCCAGCTTATTAAAGAAAATAAATTTTTCTAAAATTAATTTTATATCTCAAAAAGATAACTTATAAGAATATGGCCTTTAGTAACTTACAATAACGCGTTAAAAAAGACTTTTTTCTGGGATACTGAGGGACGGCTGCTGGAAGAGATATAAAAGGTTAGTTTGTATTCATTTGCGGACTTTATGAAGGACACTTCATGGCTAAATTGTTATTCAACCCACAAACAATCCCTGTTGCTGGCTGTATTATCTTCATCAATATTAAATAAAATGACTAACCCGCTGCAGCTTAGCCTTGTTAAAGAAGATGGCACAAAAAGGAATGTAATTGTTGAGCCCGTTTTAGAGCGAAACGACAAAAAAGGGCTGCAGAACACCGGCGCTTACCGCATTTATAAGGATGCTTTTGGCGATGAGTCTACCCTGTTTACCGAGCCGCTGGAAACAATGGAGTCCAACACCCGAATGCCCGACAACATCAATCCCGATTATTTAGGCAAAATAGTTTTCGATGGCCAGTCCAATTGGGCTTATCACGGCGACTTGCTAAGTCTCGACGAGCAAAAACAGGCAGCAACCTATATTTTGAGATATTAATTAGTGAATTGGTGAGTTAGCGAATTAGTGATTTATTGGCATTTTCAAATCACTTACTGCTTTTATAAAAAATCGGTAGTTTTTGTTTAACAACGGCTCTTGTTGTTTTTGAGTTTCTGATAGCTGAGATTTGCCCATTACGCGAACCTGCGTGCCCGCTGCCTGCAATGGTGGTTACCAAACCTGCTGGTGTAATTTTACGGATACGATTGTTATTAGCATCGGCTACGTACACATCACCAACGGCATCGACCACTAAACCGGCTGGTCCGTTAAATGAGGCTGCAATTCCTGCGCCATCGGCTGCCCCGGCAACACCGCTACCTGCAAATGTACTTACCGTACCATCGGGTGTAATTTTGCGGATAAGGTTATTAACACCGTCCGACACGTAAACATTCCCCGTAGCATCGATTGCAAGGCTATTGGGAAAATAAAAAGACGCAGCGATACCCGTACCATTAGCCGAACCAATATTGCCCGACCCGGCAAAAACGCTTACCGTACCAGCAGTATTTATTTTCAGGATATTGCTTGCTAAAAAATTGGCCGTATAAATATTTCCGCCGGCATCAATTGCAACGCCGGTTGGGTCGCTGAAAATATTATCAGCGGTAGTGCCTATTTTGTTTCCCGCAATAGTTGATACAATACCACCCGACACCTTGCGGATAAGATTATTACCCGCATCGGCTACATACACATTGCCGGCGCCGTCAAGGGTTATGCCTTCCGGGTGAAAAAACGAAGCTGTGGCAGCAGCACCATCGGCATACCCGGTACTATCGCTTCCGGCAAACGTTGTTACCGTGCCATCGGGGGTAATTTTTCGTATGATGTCGTTACCTGCATCGCCCACAAACACATTCCCGGTGGCATCTACGGCTATGCCTGTTGGCTGGTTAAATGATGCCAAAACCCCGCCGGCATTTATTGAACCCTGGTTGCCGCTGCCTGCCAGCGTGCTCACCAAGCCCGATGCTGTAATCTTCCGGATAAGATTGTTGCCATAGTCGGCAACGTAAATATTGCCGCCGCCATCAACAGCAACACCCGCCGGACTAAAAAAACTTGGCACGGTATCAGGCAACAAAACAATGCCACCACTGCCGCTTGTATCGGAGCCGCCGGTTGAATCCCGTAAGGTGATACCACTGGTTTTAGGCTGAAACGGCTCCTTGCCGCAACCTGCAATAATTCCAGCCAGCATCAATAACAAAAATGCCTTAAACAGCAGTTTGGGGTAATTAAATTTCATTGAGATAAAAGTAGGGAAATAAATTATCATTGGTCATTTGTAAGATACTGTTGGCAGTAAAATATTTTACGATTAAAAATCGATGGACTTTCCTAATTTCACCCGTATGACAAATGACACCGCAAAATCCTGGGGTAGCCGGGAAATCACTTGTGTCAGCACATAACGTTCCATTTTCACAGCGGAACACCCGGAACGCCATGAAACATACTGATTTCCAGGTGCTTTATTTTTATCATCAATATACTGGCACAAAGATTTAGCGCAGGCATACAGTTTAGACTAATGAAATGACCAATGATAGCGCAGCGAATTAACCAATGACGCGAAGCAAATGACCGCGCAGCGAAATGACCAAAATAAAAAGGCACCGCAGTTTCCCGCAGCGCCTTGGCTTTCATAGATTTGATGTAGAGTGCCTTATTTACAGAACAATACGGGATTTGACTTCCATATATCGTTATATTCACCAGTGGTAAGCTTGCGCACAGTATTTAGCGACAATTCATAAGCACATGATGGCCAGGTAGCAAATGCCGGTGTAATACCTGCAACTGTAGCCAGGTTTAACTGAGCAGCCACTCCCCTCGGCACATTGCCTGATGGCAGGCCGCCTATACTGCCGGTAGCATTTGACCATATACTAAGGTTCCAAGCCGCAATCAGCTCGTGATCAACCGTGTAATCAATATGAGCTTGGGTTTGAACCGGCGTACAGCCACTTCCGCCGCCTGCGTATAATTCTTCCAGCTTCACCAGGGTTACTTCGTTCCAGTTGTTCACATAAATCTGGCCAACAAGTACCTGTGTTTTCAGGTTTGGTGATCCCGGGTTTGATGGGTCGTCGGTAGTTTGAAACTGTATGTAAAGCATTTTGCCGTTTTTTTGGTCCGCAGCGCTAACCGCAGCACCTGCTGACTGGCCAACACTTGCATCGCCACCGGCTAAAATGGTAGTGGTGTTTAAATAAAACAGTGAACCATAGAAACCATTGTCAAGCGCGGGCTGATCAACCCTTACCCATCCATCAGCATCAGGATGCAGCACGTGGTCGGCTATCGGCAGTGGATAGTTATCTGCCGGGATGCTATCAGGCACCGATGCTGGCTGATTAATGTCAATCACCACATCCTGGAAGGCAACGCCACCGTGCCAGGTTATTTGCCGGGTGGCAACCTTTAACGCGGTATTTTCCATTTGGGCGGTAGTGATCTTGGTAAAATTCACATTATCCAGCGAGTACAAAAAGCGGTAGTACAACGCACTGCCAGGTGCAGTAGGCACCCGTTTGGTAGCATAACCGCCCAGTTTAACTGAACCAAAGAAACCATATCCAACGCCACCTGCGCCAAATTTGGCAATTTGAGTTTTGCCGGCAGCATCGATGTCTGATGTGATGCTGAAGTTGCCTACCGAAGTAAACCATGGCACATCGCTAACACCCGGCCCGCCTTTTACACAAAGTTTTACGCAGAAGCAGTTGTGTGCATTGTGCCTGTCGGCCTGGCGACCGCGGGTACGGTCTTCGCTCAGTAATACGGTGCCCGATGATGATTCAATCCTGAAATAATAATCCGGACCGGCGGGCCACTCGACATTCAGCCACGGCGAAAGCAGTGTTTTTCTGAAGTTATCGCCGGGGTAAACTATGGTAAACTTGCCATTGGCATCAGTATAGCTGTCGCCGAGGGTATCGTCCTGTATTAAATCAACATCGTAAGCAAATACCCTTACACCGCTGATAGGCTTACGGGTTTCGCAATCGGTAACTATGCCGCAAACCACCCATATATCAAAAAGTGATAAAATGCGGCAAAACCATTTGGAGTCGATACTGTATTCAAAATATGCAAACTGGGTATCGCCTTTGTTGCCCTGCCACATAGGCTGCAGCGTGGTGATATGAAATTGCAGATCAAGCTCCTTCCTTGGGCCGGGACCGATTTTTATCGGGCCGGTACCACAGTACCAGTCAATCTCCAATGCACCGCCATCGTAGCCACTGCGGTCGCCTAGGTCAACTTCAAAGTCGCCATTTTCCTGTATTTGGCCTTCAGCAATAAATAGTTTCTCTTTGGCTTTAAGCTCATCGGCGCTGGTTTGGTGAAAGGTTTGTTTTGCATCCGCCACGGCCAGCATAGTTTCGCGACTGTCGGCAGCGGGCTTGTAAATTTTTACAGAGGTGCCGTTTATAGGCAACTCACAATCAGAACACAGCAAACCACGCAGGTTGCCTTTGATAACGAATTTCATGGTAGTAGTAGATTTATATATTAGCCGCCTACTCTTTACAATTGGATTTTCGGCACAGCCTCCAAAACATCATACAGGTAAACCATTTCAGTTACCCGATTTTTGTTAACCCAAAGTTTCAGCTAAATAAACTATAAGGCAAGGTTGCCACCACGCAACATTCCGTGTAGTTGTACGTGAGTTTGTTGCGTAGAAATACTTATCCGGTAAAATAACGGCCTAGAAACGAAGTCTTAACCAAGGGGAATATTTTTGATTCATCCTACAGAAAAAAGCTTTATTGTGCTATAATGTATGAGGATTGATTAGCTCCAGGTTACTAATCTTGTCGAAATCAGAAACATTTCTTGTAACCAATTTAAAATCGTAAACTATAGCCGTGGCAGCAATAATAGCATCCGGGACTTTATTTTATGTTTCTTTCTTATTTCGATAGTTTCAATTGCCACCTGTAAATTGATTGAGTGAATCAATGCAATGTCAACAAATCGTTGTAGTTGCTGAAGTTCCTGTTGATTTATGTTGCTACCTTGAAAATAATTCGATGCGGGTGATAATTGAAATGGCAGGCTCTATTGTTGATAGCAGTTGCCTTCCCTGACAGGGTAGCTTACCGTTAAAAAAGTCAATAATCGCGTTGGTGTCGATTAAATATTTCGCTCCCATTCGTTGCGACTATGTTCCACATCTTTGTGCAGAATTTTGGCTGTATCATCCGATATGGTATTCCAAAAGTCGGCCATAGTAACCTTAACGGGCTTATCGCCGGATAACTCATCAAGTGCTAAAACTGTAACCTCGATTTCTTTACCGACATATTCCTTAGGTATAGCCAACTGAACATTGGTATTTTCAGGGGTGATAATTGTTCTTACCATACACAAATATACAAATTCATCTGTTTAAACAAAAGTGAATCTTCCTTGGTAAGCCCATCTAATCTCTAATCCTAAAACGGCATCCCCACCCCAAAGTTCAGCTGCATAAAATTGTAGGAATCACCGCTGTTGGTGGCTTTATAATTGGCTTTAAATGCACCCGACTTAAACAGTTCGCTAAAGTTTTTAACCAGTACCCATGAGTTTGAGCCGGAGAACTGGGGGTCTCTAAACTTGAGTGCAGCATCCAGCCTGAACACAAAGAAGGCCAAATCGAACCGGAAGCCGGTGCCAATATCAATGGCTGTAGATGGCAGAATATTGTTCAACCTGAATTCTGCATCCTTTTCATTAGGTTGGGGATGCAGCCGCCAAACATTACCGGCGTCGATAAAAAATGCGCCTTTAAGCTTGGCTCCAAAAAAGTTATCGGCAAGCTTATAGCGATACTCGGCGTTTGCAATTATTTTCACCTCGCCAAACTGGTCAAGATATTTCAAACGGGTGCGCAGGCTGTCGTTCCCCGGTGTTGGAGGGCCGTAAAATTCGGCACGGTTAAACTTGCCGGGGCCCAGCGTGCGTGGCAGCCAGGCGCGCATATCGTTTGCGCCACCTGTATAAAATTCCTTTTCAAAAATCCAGTGTTGATCATCGCAGTTGCCGTATGGTAAGCCAATGCCGGGGTTTAAGCGGAAAATAAACTGCCGTTCCCCGCCCAGGCTTTTGTAAATACGCAGGTCGACCTCTAATTTGGTATATTGTGCAAAAGGATAACCAAAAATGGTGCGTTTACCGGCAGCATCCCGCTTTGTGTTAAAAGCATTGCTTAGCAGGTCAAGTGTATTTCCGCCAGCATCTATACTGCCGCGAAAATAAGTGAAGTTACCGTAGCTGTTTAACCGGTCGGTATTTAACTGGTAACTATACTGGCTGCCTATGGTAAAAATGGTGCGGCCAATCAAATAACTGTAGGCAAATAAATCTTTTTTAAGCAACTCGACCTGTGCGACAGGGTCAATTGTACCTTTCGAGAACTCAAAGCTAATGGGTGTAAATGTGTGCAGCTTGTGGCTGGTCTCGAAAAAATCGTACGTTATGGAGTTGGTAAAGCTCTCGCGCGATACCAGCCCTTTTTGATAAAACAGCTGGTAGTTTGATGAAAACGTGGTATGCGGTACCGCATATTTACCAAAGATAGGCAGCGTTACAAAGGGCACTATCAACCGCGGGTAAACCAGGTTTGCGCCAATCCTTAGATCCTGGTTTAAAATGGCAGCCTTGCTTATGCTGTTGTTATTATTGTCGAACAACACGCTCCAGTTGGTCTTTATTTGTAATATGGCGGCATTTCTGAACAGGTTCCTGTCGGTAAATGTATTTCCAAGATTGTAACCAAATTTACCGCCGGCAAACAAAAACTCCCCTTCAACCCTATCGCTAAAGTGCTTTAGCGGCGTTATATCAATCCTTGTGTCCAGGCGATTGGTACTATCAGGCAATTTTATGTACGTAGGGTTTGGCACATTACGGAATACGTTCAGTTCTGAAAGTCGTGATGTTGTCAGGGTTTGTTTGTCAACATCATAAAAATCGCTCTTTTTCTGAAAAACATAGTTGGTTACCGAATGAGGTTTAAACCTGCCTGAATAATCAACAAACCTGAACTGCGTATCAACCTGTATGGTATCGGCTTTACCTTCGTTACGCCCGTTACTTTTGGATATGGTTATAAGTGTATTATTAATGCGGTAAACCGGGTGAAATGGCCGACCCACAGGGTTATCAATAATCATTTTTAAATCAACCACGCTGCTGCGGAATGTTGAGTCGTATTGATAATTAACATACTGCCTATAAAAATCGTAAAAGCCGTTGCGCTTCATTATCAAGTAAAACTCGTCGCGGTCGTAAGCTAAACTATCCATATCGAACCGGCCGCCGGGCTGCACGTGTGAAAAGCGTGGGCGGTTAACCCGGTATAAATTTCGTACAGTTTTATCGGCAATGCTATCCTGAATTTTGCGTATCCTGAACATAGGCCCCTCAACCGCTGTGAAGTTAAGTGTTGCTTTTTTCTTCTTTATCTCTATACTGTCGGTAACCTTGGCTTTCAGGTAGCCTTTATTCTGCAGGAAACGTTCAATCTGAACACGCGAAAATTCAACCAAACCGCTGTCAAGAATCGCAGGCGGCTCGCCAATATCCCGCTTACCATTTTTACTGAATAGGTAATAAAACTGCAGGTTAATAACATTGTTGGGTTGCTGGCCTTTATCAACATACAACAATGCCGCATCGGTGAACTCTTTATCAACGCCCTTGATGTTAATTTTGCGCACCAACGACTCGTTTCCCTGCAGCCTGCGCGTTAAACTGCAACCCGACCCGATAAAGAGCAGCAAAATACTTAATATTGTAAGGCGGTAACCAACAGGTTTTATATATGCTTTCAAAGTCTCAAATCAGTTTACTAAAGTCCCTGCAAAACAAAAAAGAGCGTAAAGAATACGGCCAGTTTTTAGTTGAAGGATATAAATCGGTTATCGAATTCATTAATTCTCCCTACAAAATTGAAGCTATTTACCATACCGCTTCGTTCGACCCAAAAGTGCTCAAATTATCCCAAAAAATAAACTTATATAATATTTCTGTTACAGATATCGAAAAAATAAGCAGTTTAAAAACCCCGCAGGAGGTTATTGCTCTTGTTAAAATCCCGCAACACGCACCGCTTAATAACCAAAAGCTCCGACAAAAGTTCTCGTTAGTTTTAGATGGCGTGCAGGACCCCGGCAATATGGGTACCATAATACGCACTGCCGACTGGTTTGGCATTGATGATATTGTTTGTTCAGACGATACAGTCGACGCCTACAACCCCAAGGTGGTGCAGGCCAGCATGGGTTCGCTTGCACGGGTAAATGTGCATTATGTTGATTTATCCACAATTTTACTACAGGTTGGGCTGCCTGTTTTTGGGGCGATGCTTAATGGCGAAAATATTTATAAAACCAATTTTGGCGACGAAGGATTAATAGTTATGGGCAACGAAGGCAACGGTTTACGCCCCGAAATTGAGCGGCTGATCAGCAAAGCTGTGACCATCCCGAGGGCTGGCAAGGCCGAATCATTAAACGTTGGCATAGCCACTGCATTATTTTGTGCAGAAATAAGCAGAAATAAACTTGGCAAGCAATAAATAATTGCTATTTTTGCAGCCTTGAAAAAAGGTCGGGTGGCCGAGTGGCTAGGCAGAGGTCTGCAAAACCTTTTACAGCGGTTCGAATCCGCTCCCGACCTCGGAAGATTTAAAAACATTAAAATAATACCATCATGGGCGTTACTCGTTTAAAAAGAAAAGACAGGAAAAACAAAACTACTTCACGTTTAGAAGTTCAGTTTTTGAAATTGGCTACCAACCTGGAGCCCGGAAGCCGCAGTGCTGAGAAAAAAGGCAACCAGATAGCAATAAACAATGCCGCTTTGTTAAAAGCAGCAGCTGCAAAATAATTTTGTTTGATTAAATAGTTTGGGAAGCAATTTATTGCGTCCTGGTAAATGATATAAATCCCATTGGTTTGTGCCGATGGGATTTTTTTATTGCCCCCCGGCCCGTCATTGCGAGGAACGAAGCAACCTCTACGCAGGACATTCATGAACCTTTATGCCGAACGGACCTTGCAGCCGCTTATGGGTAGCCACAAGGTTTTCGCTTCATTGATTTGCGTGTGTAGAGGTTGCTTCATTCCTCGCAATGACGCGTGTAGAACGTGAGACCTACCCCTTCAATATCCTTTTATTTATCCGCCCAATCAACCCCGGCCCTTCATAAATAAACCCGGTATACAATTGTACCAGCACAGCCCCGGCATCTAGTTTCTCAATAGCATCCTCAGCACTGTGTATACCCCCCACTCCTATTATCGGGAATGCGCCGTTTGATTTTTTATGCAGGTAGGCAATCACCTCGGTTGAACGTTTGGTTAAAGGGACGCCACTCAGGCCTCCTGTTTCGTTTTTTAATTCATCCGGAGAAGTCAAATCTTCCCTGCTGATGGTTGTATTGGTAGCAATGATACCCGCAATGCCGGTTTGCTGCACAATTTCCACAATATCATCCAGTTGTTCGTTAGTTAAATCGGGCGCTATCTTCAGCAGAATGGGCCTGCTGATACCGTTTTTATTGTTACGCTTTTGCAGGGTGTTCAACAAATCCATCAACGGCTCTTTTTCCTGCAGGGCGCGCAGTCCAGGTGTATTAGGGGAGCTTACGTTTACCACGAAATAATCGACCACATCAAAAAGCCGGTCGAAACATTTGATGTAATCGCTAACCGCGTCCTCATTCGGCGTTACTTTATTTTTGCCGATGTTGCCACCAATAATCAATCCTTTTTGCCCGGCTTTGCTCTTGCGAAATGCCGCCAACCGTTCAGCCACCACGTCAACTCCAAGGTTATTAAAGCCCATGCGATTGATCAGTCCGCCATCAGCAGGCAAGCGGAACATGCGCGGCTTGGGATTACCGGGCTGCGGCAGCGGCGTAACAGTACCAACCTCAACAAAACCGAAACCCATGTTAGCCATTTCGCCCATCATTTCGCCGTTTTTATCAAACCCGGCGGCAAGGCCCACAGGGTTTCGAAACTTCAAGCCAAACACCTCCCGCTCAAGCCTGGCATCCTTAACATCCCATATCGCCCTGCTCAAAGCCGCACCGCCGGGAAACCGGTTAAAGCGCTTTAAATTAGCTGTTACAAAGTAATGCACCCGCTCCGGGTCGAACTTAAAAAGGATTGGTTTCAGCAGGAAATACATGGGTGCGAAGGTAGGAATTTTGGGGGAAGTCCGAAAGTCGGAAAAGTCCGGAAAGTCCGAAAGAAAAAGTTCGGACGAGTCAATTTTCAGTATTTCACCGCATCGTAACAAAATGAGCAATTACAAAAACTATTGCCTACTAATTTCTATATTAGCAACACCAACTGGCTTTCCGGCCATGAACTATGAACCGTCAACTATGAAGTTTAATTCCAATGCCAACCGCCGCAGCTTTATAAAAACCGCCTCTGTAGGCACACTGGCAACACTATCACTATCGCTGCCACAAATTGTAAAGGCTGCCGTGGCCGAAAGCGGAGCTAAAAAAATCCGCCTCGAAAAAAATGACATCATCCTTTTCCAGGGTGATTCCATCACCGACTGGGGCCGCGACCATAACAAATTCACACCAAACGACACAGGTACTTTAGGCACAGGGTATGTATTGCTAACCACCGGCCAGCTATTAATAAAGTACCCGGAGCTGAATTTGCAAATCCACAACCGCGGCATTAGCGGAAACAAAGTTTACCAGTTAGCCGAGCGCTGGGACGCTGATGCGCTTAGTATAAAACCGACTGTACTCAGCATCCACATTGGTGTAAACGATTTTTGGCATACGCTTACCAACGGATACACCGGTACTATTGATAATTACATTGCCGATTACCACGCGCTAATTGACAGAACAAAAAAAGCGTTGCCCAATGTTAAACTGGTTGTCTGCGAGCCATTTGGTGTAAAAGGTGTTAGGGCGGTTGACGACAAATGGTATCCCACGTTTGATTTATTCCGCAAAGCGGCAAAAGACATCGCCAATGAATACGATGCAGCGTTTGTGCCTTACCAAAGCGCGTTTGACAAAGCATTGGAGCTTGCCCCCGGCAGTTACTGGACGCTGGACGGCGTGCACCCAAGTATTGCCGGCGAAGCCCTGATGGCGAAGACGTGGATGGAAGTGGTGGGTTAAAGATTAAAGGCGAAAGGTAAGGGGTAAAAGGGTTATATGATTACGGAAGATTTTCGGTCTTTCGGACTTTACCGACTTTCGGACTTTCGGACTTCCCCCAAAAATCGTACCTTTGCGCGCAAATGATAGCTATAAATAACCTTACGTTCGAGATTGGTGCGCGCGCTCTATATGATGAAGCTAACTGGCACATAAAACCGGGAGAAAAAATCGGCCTTATTGGCGCCAATGGTACCGGCAAAACCACCCTGCTCAAAATTATTGTAGGCGATTATACGCCTACTTCGGGCTCTATATCAATGGCTAAGGACCTTACTTTAGGCTACCTCAACCAGGATTTGCTGTCGTATTCGTCTGAAAAAAACATCCTGCATGTGGCCATGGAAGCGTTTGAGCGCCAAAACCAGTTGCACGATGAGATTGAAACTATACTCCACAAGTTAGAAACCGATTATAGTGAAGACCTGCTGCACAAGCTAAGCGACAAGCAGCATGAATTTGAAGCCCTCGACGGCTATAACATTGAATATAAAGCACACGAAATTTTAGCGGGCCTTGGCTTTAGCGAGGCCGATACACACCGTAAGCTCAGCACCTTTTCGGGAGGCTGGCGCATGCGGGTAATGCTGGCAAAAATATTATTGCAGGCACCTGATATTTTGCTGCTGGATGAGCCTACCAACCACCTCGACTTACCCTCAATTGTTTGGCTGGAAGACTACCTGAAAGCGTTCGATGGTGCAATTGTTATCGTATCGCACGATAGATGGTTCCTGGATAAAGTAATAAACCGTACGGTTGAGTCGCGCAAAGGCAAGTTGACTGTTTATTCGGGCAACTATACTTTTTATTTGGAGGAAAAATCACAGCGCGAAGAAATTCAGCGTGGTGAGTTTAAAAACCAGCAGTCGAAAATAAAGCAGGAAGAGCGGCTTATCGAGCGTTTCCGCGCCAAAGCATCCAAAGCAAAAATGGCGCAAAGCCGTATAAAAATGCTGGACAAAATGGAGCGGGTTGATGATGTGGATGATGACAACCCATCGGTAAACTTCAGCTTCAAATTCTCGAAGCAAAGCGGCCGCCATGTGATTACCCTGGATAATGTAACGAAAAAATACCCGGCTATCGATATTTTAAGCGGGGCCGAGGCAATTATTGAAAAAGGCGATAAAATTGCGTTGATAGGTGCCAACGGTAAAGGTAAGTCGACCCTGCTGCGCATTATTGCCGGTGCCGACCACGAATTTACCGGCAAAGCCGAAACAGGCCACAATGTTACCCAAACGTTTTTTGCCCAGCACCAACTGGAGGCATTGCATTTGGAAAACACGGCTTTACAAGAACTGCAATCTTTCGCCCCGAAACATACGGAAACTGAACTGCGCAGCATTTTAGGTTCATTTTTGTTCACTGGCGATGATGTATTTAAAAAGATAAAAGTGCTTTCGGGTGGCGAAAAATCGCGCGTGGCACTGGCAAAAGCGCTTACAGCGGATGCTAACTTTTTGGTACTGGATGAGCCTACCAACCACCTTGATATACAATCGGTAAATATATTGATACAGGCCTTGCAGCAGTTTGAAGGCACCTTCATTGTTGTATCACACGACAGGTATTTCCTTGATAACATTGCCAACAAAATCTGGTTTATTGAGGACCAGCAAATAAAACAATACCCCGGCACTTATGCTGAGTTTGATGTTTGGTTTGCCAAACGCAAACTGGAGCCAAAGGCCGCCATTCCTGCACCTCAGCCTAAAAAAGAAGAGAAGAAAGAAGCAGCACCTGTTAAACAACCGCACTCTGAAAACAAACACCAGCAGTTAAAAAAGCTGAACCAGGATTTGGGCAAAATGGAAGAGCAGATTGCCGTGCTTGAAAAAACGGTAAAGCAACTAGAAGCTCAATTAGCCGACGATAAGCTATATAACGATGTGGCTAAGATGAAGGAAATTAACATCAATTACGATAAAAAGAAAATGGAACTTGGCCACATACAACTGCAATGGGAAGCACTGGCCGAGCAGATAATGGAGTTGGAAGCGTAGAATATAAACTTTGTCATTGCGAGCGCAGCGTGGCAACCGCGAACTATACAGAGCCGATGGAAAGTTGTGGAACTTGCATTGGCGGTTGTGTACAGCGTACGGTTGCCACGCTGCGCTCGCAATGACATGATGATTATTGATAAGTATTATGAAAAAAAATCACACGCTGTTCAAAGGATTTCTCATAATTTTATTCGTATTCTTTTCTATTTCCGCCATCGCCCAACCCTACACCGACAGCGTTTATCGCCATGAAATAAAAAGTGTTGAATTTTATAATTCGGCTAAACCTGCCTCCTTCCCTATTATCCCCCTAAATTCAAGCGAAACAGTAACACTTGGATTTGATAATCTCGCGGGCGGCACACTAAACTACCATTATACCATTGAGCATTGCGACGCAGAGTGGAACTCGTCAAATATCTCAACTGCGGAGTATTTAAAAAACTACAACGACGACCGCATATTAAACTACAGCTACTCCATCGCCACCGTACAAAAGTACACCCACTACGAGCTTAAGCTGCCCAACGAAAACATCGCACCTAAAATACCGGGCAATTATATCCTAAAGGTTTACGAAAACAGCGACCCATCCAAACTGGTGCTTACCCGTAAACTGTATGTGGTTAGTCCGAAGATTAATATAGCGGCCGAGCTTGTGCCATCAAACGACAACGCCACCCGGCAAACTAATCAAAAGGTAAACTTTACGCTCGATTATGGCAGCCTGCGGGTGCAAAACCCAAGCCGCGACGTGCGTACATTGATAATGCAAAACAACCGTCCGGAGACCGGGATACTGAATACGCAGCCAACTTACATACGAGGTACGCAGCTTATTTACAGCGATGTAACGATAAATGATTTCCCCGCAGTGAATGAGTTCCGGCATTTTGATACACGTACCCTTAAGTTAAACTCGCAAGGTATACAACACATCTACCGCGATACCGCAAACTCGGTACTGATGCTTACCGATCCTGACCGGAATAAACCAAATTACACCCTGGAATACGACCTCAACGGCAGTTACTACGTACTTAACCAGGACGGCACCGACCCGCGCAATGATGCCGATTACGCACACATGTTGTTCAGCCTGGCAACAACCAAACAGCCTAATGCCGGCAGCCCTTACATTGTTGGTCGTTTTAACGACTATAAGCTTGACGAACACAGCAAAATGACGTTTGATGCCGGCCTGGGCAAATATGTAAACAGCATATTTTTAAAGCAGGGCGTTTATGATTACGCCTATGTTTGGGTCGACCGAAAAGGAAAAACTGATATCACCGCCCTCGAAGGCAGCTATTTTGAAACCGAAAACGATTACCAGGTTTTAGTTTACTACCGTCCGTCCGGCGCCCGCTGGGAAGAGTTGGTGGGTTATAAAATGCTGAATTCCTTAAAAAAGTAAAAAATCTTCTATTTTGTTAAAGTTTTGGAAGGTTTGTAAAAACTTTTAGCTTAGTTATTTGATTATAATAAAAGAACAAAACAAACTTACCCTTTGAAAAAACTATACAATTGGAACGATTTGGCCGAATAGCCCTAAAAACCATCCTCTGGATAATTGCCAGCCTGCTTTTCCTGGTAATACTTATCGTAATTTTAATACAGGTTCCTGCCGTTCAAAATTTTATTAAGGATAAGGCTGTTTCTTTTATACACGATAAAATCCATACACCCGTTAAAATAGGCCATATCAGCCTTGGTCTGCCAAAACTGATCGTGCTGGAGGACGTGTATTTTGAGGATCAGCACAAAGACACCCTTATAGCCGGCGAAAAGCTAAAAGTAGATATCAGCCTGTTTAAACTACTTAGCCATAAGGTTGAGGTGAACGAAATAAACCTGGAAGGCATTACCACCAATATAAGCCGCGGCGCCGACAGCACGTTCAATTTCGATTATATTATGAAAGCTTTTGCGGGCGAACAAAAAAAGCCGGTAAAGCCAACTGATACCGCCTCGACGATGAAGTTCTCTGTCGACAAAATCATCCTCGATAAAATCAATGTAAGCTATAAGGACAAAATCACCGGCAACGATGTAAAATTCATACTCGGGCATTTTGATACCCGGATTAAGAATTTTGATATGGATAAAATGAAGTTTACCATACCGAAAATTAACCTCTCGGATGTTAACGCCCGCATTATACAATCGCCGGTAACTTCAAATGGCACCAAAATAATACCGGTTGATACCACTACCACGCCCATCAACATGACGCTTGACCTGGGGACTATCGATGTATCGAAAGTTAAGGTTGATTATCGCAGCAAGGATATGAGCAGTAAGGTTAATCTGGGCAAGTTTTTGGTGGAGATGGACAAGATCGACCTGAAAAATCAAATCGTCGGCATCAAAAATATTGAGTTAAATGACACTAAAGCTGTCGTTGTGTTTGCCAAACCCGAAAACGTTAAGGAGAAAATAGTAAAAGCGGTTAAAAAGTTAGATACACTGATGGCTTCGCCCAAAAGTGGCAAGGGCTGGCGGGCCAACCTGGCGAAGGTTACTTTTACCAACGATAATATCCAGTTTGATAACAATGCACAAAATCCCCTGGCAAAAGGCCTCGATTTTGGACATATGAATATCAAAAACCTGAACGCCAATGTACAGGATATTGCCTACAGCACCGACACCATAAAAGGCAAAGTGAACGACTTTACCTTCAGCGAAAAGAGCGGCCTCGTTTTAAAGAGATTCCATACCTCGTTTTTATATGGACCAAAAACGGCTTACCTGAACGATTTGTATGTTGAAACCCCGCAAACCGTGTTGCAGAAGCAATTGCAGGTGGGCTATCCGTCAATAGAATCACTGACCAAAGATTTAGGCCAGCTTTATGTTAATGCAAATTTAGATGGCAGCCGCCTTGGTTTGAAAGATGTGTTACTGCTAATGCCGACTATGGCGACAATGGAGCCATTTAAAAGCTCGCCAAATTCAGTCTTCAGGATCGATGGTAAAGTGATAGGCAAAGTAAACGATTTGCGTATCCCCGACTTAGAAGTACGCGGCCTGGCAAATACTCATATTAAGGCATCGGCAACAATGAAGGGCTTACCCAATATGGATAAGTCGTATTTTGATGTTAAGATTGACGACATTACTACCAGTCGCGAAGACATTAGCAAACTGGTTGCACCATCAATAATTCCTGCATCGGTGAGTATTCCGGCCAATTTAAGGCTGAAGGGTACTTTTAAAGGTACCATGTACGATTTCGCCACCAAAATGGCCCTGCGCTCAACCTACGGTGCGGTTGATTTGGATGCAACGATGAAAAACCGTAACCACGCCAGCAAGGAAGTTTATTCGGCTAATATTAAGGCCAACAATTTAAATGTTGGCGCACTGACCAAGCAGCCTCAAACTGTAGGCACCGTTACCCTTACCGCTAAGGTAAATGGCGTAAGCCTCGATCCTAAAAAAGCTAATTTGCAATTCAGCGGCAATGTGGCTAGCGCTTATGTAAAAGGCTATAATTACCAAAACCTGGTTATGGCAGGCACGGCACACGACGGCAACTACACCGCCAAAGCCACCATGAAGGACCCTAATATTAGCTTTGCATTAGATGGCAAGGCCGATATGAACAAAAAATACCCGTCAGTTGCGGCAACTCTACAACTGGATAGCATCAATCTGCAAAACTTAAAACTTACCAAAAATGCGATGAGTGTACATGGTAAAATTGTTGCCGATGTGCCCACCGCCGACCCAAATTATTTGAATGCAAAAATACAGGTTACCGATCTATTGGTCGCTCAAAAAGACCAGGTAATTAAGTTGGATACCATAAGCCTGGTATCAACCGCAAATGCTGATAGCAGCACCCTGCGTTTAAAGGCTCCGATGCTAAATGCCCACATGGCAGGCAAATACAAACTAACAGAGGTTGGCCCTGCCATACAGGATCTAATCAACAAATACTACAACACAAATCTTGCTACAAATGCACCTAAACCAAAATACTCGCCGCAGCAATTTAAGTTTGATTTAAGATTGGTTAAGACATCATTAACAGACAAACTGGTGCCCGATTTAAAACGACTGGACCCTGTATTGATAAGCGGTCATTTTGATAGCCAGGCCGGTGATTTAACCGTTGACGGATCCGCACCGAAGATTATTTACGGCGCTAACACCGTTAACAACGTAAAATTTGCGATAAACACCCAAAATAACGCGCTTAATTACAGCTTTAATGTTGATGAGGTAAAAGCATCATCCAACCTCGATTTACTGTACACCAGCCTAACCGGCAGTGCGCAAAACAACAAGCTGAATGTAAATTTACAGATACGCGATGCCGCCAAAAAGGAGCGCTACCGGTTGGCAGGCGTTTTTAGCGTATTGCCAAACGAATACCAGTTTAACTTTTTGCAGGATGGCCTGATATTAGACTATACCCCATGGACAGTTAACGCCAATAATGCACTGCAGTTTGGCAGCAAAGGCATAATGGCCCGCGACTTCGCGCTTACCAACAACAACCAGGTGTTAAGCATCAACAGCGATACGCAGGAGTTTAACGCGCCCATTACCGTGAGCTTTAAAAACTTCAAGATTGAAACGTTAACCAAAGCGGCGCAGCAAGACTCGTTACAAGTGGGCGGCGTGATAAATGGCGATGCGCATATCAGCAATTTCCAGGCCTCGCCGGTATTTACGGCCGCATTGAATGTGAAAGATTTTAACTTTAAAACAGATACCGTTGGCGATATAGCCCTAAAGGTAAATAACCAAACCGCCAACGCCTACGCTGCCGATGTTACCGTTACCGGTAAGGGCAACCAGGTTAATTTAAACGGCATATATTATACTGCACCCGAGAGCAAATTTGACTTAAACCTCAATATCATTACCTTAAAAATGAAGAGCATTGAGGGCTTTAGTTTTGGCAGCATAAGGCGCTCAAGCGGTGACATTAACGGGCAGCTAAAGATAACAGGGACAACAGACGCGCCCGTGGTAAGGGGCGACATCAATTTTAACAAAGTAGGGTTCAATGTATCGATGCTGAACTCCTACTTCACAATGCCCAACGAAAAGATAACATTTAATAACGACGGCATACTGTTTAATGATTTTAATCTTGTTGATTCTTTGGGCAACAAGGCCGTAGTTACCGGTACGCTTTATACCAAAACATTTACCGACTACAGGTTCGGGATAGATATTAATGCCAATAATTTCAGGGCTATAAACTCCACGCAGGATGATAATAAGCTGTATTATGGCAAACTGTTTATTGATACCCGCATACGTATACGCGGCAATATGGCCAAGCCCGTGGTTGATGCCAACCTAACTGTTAATGACAAAACCGATCTGACTATAGTATTACCGACTGATGACCCTGGCATTGAGGACAGAAAAGGTGTTGTTGAAGTAATAAACCCCAACGCGCCAAAGCTCGATTCCATATTCCTTGCCAAACAGCTGGATTCGTTGCGAAAATCTGACATTACCGGACTTGACGTAACAGCAAACATCACCGTAAATAAAAATGCAAAATTTACTATTGTAGTTGATGAGCGCAACGGCGATATTGTGGAATTAAAAGGTGATGCACAGTTAAACGCCGGCATCGACCCGAGCGGTAAAATAAACTTAACCGGTACTTACACAGTTAACCAGGGTTCGTATAACCTGGCCTACGCAACTGTAAAACGCAAATTTAACTTTAAACCGGGCAGTACCATCACCTGGACAGGCGACCCAACCAGCGCAAACGTTAACCTTACTGCTACCTACATAGCCAATGTCCCTCCTATCGATTTGGTAAACCAGCAGGACGACGGCAGCACAGCCAATACCATGTTAAAGCAAAAACTGCCTTTCCATGTGGACCTTACATTAAAGAATGAACTGTTAAAGCCCGATATCAGTTTTGATATAACGTTACCGGATAGCAATTACACGGTATCGCCCGATGTGATAACTACTGTAAATACCCGGCTTGCACAAATAAGGCAAGACCCTAACGAGCTAAACAAACAGGTTTTAGGCGTGCTGGTGCTGGGCCATTTTATCGGCGATAATCCGTTCCAGAGCCAGGGGGGCAATGCGGGCATTGGCGGCGCAATACGCAATAGTGTGAGCAGTTTGCTATCCGACCAGTTGAACAAACTGGCAGGTAACCTTATAGGCGGCGTACAATTAAGTTTCGACCTGACTTCGGGCGAGGATTACTCCTCCGGCACGGCACAGAACCGAACGGATCTGAATGTGGGCCTCTCCAAGCAATTCCTGAACGACCGGCTAACGGTGACCGTAGGCAACAACTTTAACCTGGAAGGCCAAAACCAGCCAGGTCAAAAATCAACGGACATAGCGGGCAACGTGTCGGTAAATTATAAAATAACTAAAGATGGCCGCTACATGGTGCGGGTTTACAGAAAGGATGAGTTTATTGTTGTGGAGGGCCAGGTAATTGAAACGGGTATAGGCTTTACCCTAACTTACGAGTATAACCGCTTTAAAGAGTTATTCAGGAAACGGTCGAAAGAGGATAAGCAGCTGCAAAAAGACTACAACGACAAACAAAAACAGATAAAAACAGAACAAAAGGCGGCTGATAAAAAAGCCGACTCAACAGCAGCGCCGGTACAAACGCCTGCAGAAATCAAAAAAACATCAAATTAACCCATGGCCAAGCTTAGATATTTAATATTTATTTCGATAGCCTTATTTTTAAGTGCCTGTAGCAATACCAAGTATTTGGCCGCAAACCAAAAACTGTACACCGGCGGCGAGGTAAAAATTACCGATAAGGATATTAAAAAGAGCGACGCAGACGACTTGAAAGGAAATTTACAGTCCCTCTTGCGGCCTATACCAAATGCAAGTATTTTGGGGTTACGGGTAAAACTATGGATCTACAATAAAACACGTACTAATAAACGCACGGGACTGCGGCATTATTTAAATACCCATTTTGGCGAGCCACCTGTATTGGTGAGCAATGTTGATTTAGAAAAAAACAGCGGCATTTTGCAAAACAGGCTTCAAAATGTAAGCTACTTTTTAGCACAGGTAAGTGGAGATACAGTAAGTAAAGGCAAAACCGCCAAGGCGGTTTACACAGTGCAGGCGGGACCATCGTATCATTACCGCTCCATAACTTTTCCAACCCAAAAAGATGATTTGGATACAGCTGTTACCGGCACATCGGCACAGACGTTTTTAAAAGTTGGCGATAAGTACAGCCTGGATATTATTAAAAACGAACGCGTCCGCATTGACGCCCGTTTAAAGGAAGAAGGCTTCTTTTATTTTGCGCCTGAGGATTTGATAATGCGGTACGACAGCACCGTAGCCAATCACCAGATAGATATGTTTGTGAAGGTTAAGGATGCCACACCTGATGAAGCACGATGGATATATAAAATCAGGAACATCTACGTATATCCGCATTACTCATTACGCGATACCGGCACCAAGCTTGATTCGGCAGTAAAATACCGCTGGTACAACGTTATTGATCCTAAAAACACCGTGAGGCCCTTTACCTTTAAAAACTCGGTGTTACTGCATCCAGGCGATGTTTACAACCGTACGCAACACAACAGTTCGCTAAACCGGATGATAAACCTTGGGCCATTTAAATATGTTAAAAACAGGTTTGAGGATGTTACCCCCGATTCTGCATTTTTAGATGTGTATTACCAGCTAACCCAATACAAACGCAAATCGCTCTCGCTCGATTTATTGGCACGGCAAACATCTGCAAATTATAATGGTACGCAGGTAAACCTTAATTTCCGCAACAAAAACACCTTTAAGGGCGCCGAATTATTTACGGTTACCCTGTTTGCAAGTACGGATATACAGTTTGGCAGTAATAACAACGGCTACAACGTTTACCAAACGGGTATACAGCCATCCATCAGCTGGCCAAGGTTTATAAGTCCGTTTAATTTCACTACGAACAATGCGTTTATTCCCCATACCATTTTAACAACCGGTTATACTTTAATTAACCGCACTAAGTTATACACGCTAAATTCATTTAATGGATCGTTCGGCTACTCCTGGAAACCAAGCCTGCACAAACAGCACGATCTGAACTTGATAAACATAACTTACGTTGATGCCGCCAGTGTAAGCAAAATTTACATGGATAGCATCAAACATACCCGCAACCCAGCGCTGGCCCACGTAATTAACAACCAGTTTACCTTCGGCCCGAGCTACGGGTACACGTATACCAATACCACTGAAGACTACCGGACCAATACTTTTTATTACAATGGCAAGGTGAGCATGTCGGGCAACCTTTACGGTATACTAACCGGCGCCGACACACTGCGCGGCAAAGTCAGCAAATTGTTCGGCACGCCTTTTAACCAGTATGTTAAGCTGGAGAATGAATTCCGGTTTTTCCATAAACTTACACCGGCTATTAAATTCGCCAGCAGGCTGCTTGTGGGGGTAGGATTACCCTATGGCAATTCGACGGTACTCCCCTACAGTCAGCAATTTTTTATCGGGGGGCCAAATAGTTTGAGGGGCTTCCAGGCGCGGTCGATAGGCCCCGGCGCCTACAACCTGCCGCCAAGCCTTACACCAGGCTCAAACTTCCTTGCAGACGAATCGGGAGATATAAAAATTGAAGCCAATGCCGAATTCCGCCCTAAGCTATTCAGCATTGTTGAAGGCGCTTTATTTGTTGATGCCGGTAATATCTGGCTATTAAGGCCTAATAAATTTCAACCGGGCGCAGCATTCGGCAGCAACTTCATCAATCAAATGGCGGTCGATGCCGGTTTTGGCCTGCGGCTTGATTTAACAGTGCTCATTTTACGGACTGATATTGGCTTCCCGCTGATAAAGCCGAGCCTGCCGGCCAGCCTGCGCACCACAATAAATGGCATCGATTTCACCGATGCCAGATGGCGCGGAAGCAATTACATATTTAACCTTGCTATAGGCTATCCGTTTTAATTAATTATTGAGTAATTTATTGTAAGTTCGGTATAGGAATACGATCGATCAAGCTGCGGGTAAAACCACAATAGCCGCTCGTCGCCTCACCCTGCCCTCTCCAAAGGAGAGGGTGCTTAAAAGGAAACCTCGAGGAGCGAAGCTCAAGTCCTCTCCTTTGGAGAAGATTATTACATGAGGGCTTCGCCGTTTAGGTGAGGCGAAGTAAAAGTTTGAGGTGTTCCGATTCTTATATCGAGCTCAAGTTAATTTAATGGTGTTTCGCACACATTTATTATAAATGCTGTGGCGTATAAGAATATTAGCTATAAATTTGCCTATCTTAACAGTAAGCGCTTTGCTTTATTGTTCAATAGTAAATAATTTTCGCAGCCGTTACACTTTAATTAAACATTTAAGCAAAAATTTAAAGCCAGACCTTTCATCTCCAAATGTTTAAACCCAACAAAAATATCATCGTTTTAATAATAGCAACCATGTCTATTATTGCTGGGTGCGCAGCTATAGTGGTATGGATATTTGATATTTTGCCGCTGAAGGGATTGATTATAAGTTCAGCTTTTACCAAATTTTATTTCCCGCTATGTCATATCGTAGTGGGACTTATACTGCTTTTTACCCAACTAAGATTAAATAAAAACAAGTACAGCAAATTGCAGAACAGCGAAGACAAATACCGCTCGCTTATTGAACAGGCATCTGACACTATTTATATTTTGGATTTACAGGGCCGGTTTACCGACGTAAATGCTGCAATGTGCCAAATGATGGGCTACACCCGCGAAGAATTGCTAAAGATGACCATTATTCAAATAATTGACCCGGAGGAGTTAAAAATCGACCCGTTGCCAAAAAAGATGGATAACGAAGGCGCGCCTGTAATACGCGAAAGGAGATTTATAAGAAAAGATGGGTACATTTTTACAGTTGAAGTAAATGTGAAGCGCTTTAAGGGCGACCGGATAATGGTAATTGCCCGCGATATCACTTACCGCAAAAAAATGGAAGCCGGCCTTAGGGAAGCCGAATTAAAATCCAGGACAATCGCCGAAAAATCAATGGTAGGCGTGTACATTGTGCAGGATGGTAAATTTACTTACGTAAACCCTCGCTTTGCCCAGGTATTTGGCTACGAACCCGCCGAAATGGTCAATACCTTCGCTGTTGAGCAAATACTTGATGAAAGTTTTCGCGGTATTGCAATCGAAAATGTAAGGCGACGGATAGCAGGCGAAGTTGAAAGTGTGAATTACGAGGCAAAGGGTAAAAAGAAAGACGGCACGTCAAATTGGGTCGAATTTTATGGGAGCAGGGCGGAAATTGAAGGACTGCCTACAATTATCGGCTCGATGATTGACATTAGCGAGCGAAAGAAAACCGAAGAGGAACTGAGATCTTCTGAACAGCAATACCGGCTGCTTTTCGATAGTAACCCTATGCCGATGTGGATGATCGCCAAGGACGACCAAACCATAATTGCTGTAAACGATGCCGGAGCTGGCCTTTACGGCTATACTAAAGAAGAACTTATACATAAAAACGCAAAGGTGTTCCGGCCCGAGGAAGACTATGAACAACAATTGGAAGGCTACAGGCAGGAGGTAAAAAACTGGGATAGCCGCCGCGTCGTGCGGCACCTTAAAAAAGATGGTTCAATTATCTTCGTGCAAATAATGTCGTACGACATTATATTTGAAGGCCGCCCGGTTAGATTGTCGATGACAAACGACATCACTGCCAAGCTTAAGGCTGAGAATGATTTAAAAAGTGCATATGAACGGATACAGAACCATATTAACAGTATTAAAGATATGGCCTGGAAGCAGTCGCACTTAATACGCAGCCCCTTAGCTAATTTACAGGGCCTGTTTATTTTACTCCAGGACGATCCCTCCAACGCGGAGTTGCTGGCTCATATTCAAAATGAGCTGCAGCGCATGGACACCATAATTATCGAAATGGCGCAAGAGGCCTCATACCATGACTAAAACCGAAAAAATAACCACAAAAAAATACCGGGTTCCCCTGCACATCATTGATCTGGATGAGGAAGGTTATCATCCGTTGGTAAACATACGGGTATTTGGCAAACGGTTTAAAGTTGTGCTTGATACCGGGGCATCAAAAACCGCATTCGACAAAACCCTCCTGCTGCAAGCCTACGCCAAAGCCGTATTGAACATCAGCGACCGCCTTTCGACAGGCCTCGGCACCACCACCATGGAATCGTCTACTGCTCTAATTAGCGACTTGCATATAGGCAAACTTTTGGTTGATGAATTTGAAGTAGCCGTATTGGACTTATCAACCATAAATATTGCCTATCGCCAGCTCGGGCACCCCGAAGTTTTAGGCGTTATAGGTGGTGATATATTGATGAAATATAAAGCGGTAATTGATTATGGGAAAGAGAAGATGGTGTTGAAGAGGACAATATAAAGCGACTGACCTCTGTATCGGACCAAAAACTTAAATGTTCCAAAAACAAGTTCCCCTCTTGAGAGGGGTTAGGGGTGTGTTAGCCCGCGTGCATTGCGAATTTGCGATGAATAATAGAGAAGCAATAGCTTTTTTCCGTTCCAAAAACAAGTTCCCCTCTTGAGAGGGGTTAGGGGTGTGTCAGCCCGCGTGCATTGCGAATATTGCATGGCGACGAACACACCACTGCCACTACACAGTCAGATGCGCCCCCTCTCAAGAGGGGAACAAAAAGTCACTTTTTCCCTTTAGCCCCGTGCTCCAAAATATGATTTTCAATTGTCCTCAAAACGTTAACCATATCCTTTCTAACCTCCCGCTCGGTAAATCGCAAGACAACTAAATCATAAGCAGCCAGTTCCTCATCGCGTAAGACGTCAGCATTTGATATCTCTTCATAACTATGATATTGGCCATCAATCTCAATCACTAAATCCAATTCGTAACAGTATAAATCGACGATATAATTTAACAGCGGCTTTTGACGGTGAAAATCGTACCCATACATTTGTTTATCTTTCAGTTCATTCCAAAGCAAAACTTCGCCGAGGGTGCTGTCGTTTCTTAATTTTCTGGCGAATTGTTTTAGGCTTGTATTATATGGGATGATTTTGCGGGGCATAAATCAATAATAGAAAAGAATTTAAGGAAAACCAAGTATTTTGGAGGATAGTTCAATAACACACCCCTAGCCCCTCTCAAGAGGGGAACCGTTCTTCCATAGACAATAAGATTTCGGACACCCTGTTGTTTTTTAGCTGCACAAAAAAAGGCCACCTGATTACTCAAGTGGCCTTCAAAAATATAGACAAATAAATACTATGTATCTATTCTCGCGTATTTCGCATTCTTCTCAATAAACTCGCGGCGAGGGCCAACCTCATCACCCATTAACATGGAGAAGGTATGGTCGCATTCGGCGGCGTTTTCAATGCTGGCGCGTTTTAGGGTGCGGGTTGCCGGGTTCATGGTGGTGTCCCACAATTGCTCAGCGTTCATTTCACCCAAACCTTTGTAACGCTGAATGTGTACGCTATCTTCTTTACCCGCGCCTTTAAGGCGTTGTACGGCAGCATCGCGTTGTTCTTCAGTCCAGCAATATTCAAATTCTTTACCTTTTTTAACCTGGTAAAGCGGCGGCGAAGCAACATAAACATAACCGTTTTCAATCAGCTCCTTCATATAACGGAAGAAGAAAGTCAATATCAACGTAGTAATGTGCGAACCGTCGACGTCCGCATCCGTCATTATCACAATTTTGTGGTAACGCAGTTTGACCATATTCAGGGCCTTATCATCCTCAGGCGTACCGCGACTTACGCCAAGCCCGGTAAACATGTTCTTTATTTCCTCGTTCTCGTAAATTTTGTGTTCCATGGCTTTCTCCACGTTCAGTATTTTACCCCTTAGTGGTAAAATAGCCTGGAATTCGCGGTTACGGCCCTGTTTGGCGGTACCACCCGCCGAGTCACCTTCGACAAGGTACAACTCGCACAATGCAGGATCACTGTTGGCGCAATCTGAAAGCTTACCGGGTAAGCCTGAGCCGCCCATTACACTTTTACGCTGCACCATTTCGCGTGCCTTGCGGGCAGCAGCGCGTGCAGTTGCGGCAAGTATAACCTTGTTCACAATCATGCGGGCCTCTTTAGGATGCTCTTCCAGGTAGTTACCTAAAATTTCGCCTACTGCCATATCCACAGCCCCCATTACCTCGTTGTTCCCTAACTTCGATTTGGTTTGTCCTTCAAACTGCGGCTCCTGCACTTTAACCGAAATTACTGCAGTCATCCCTTCGCGGAAGTCATCACCGGTAATTTCAATCTTCATGTTTTTTAACAGGCCTTCCTTATCAGCATAAGCCTTCAAAGTACGGGTTAAACCACGGCGGAAACCGGCAACGTGTGTACCACCTTCAATAGTATTGATGTTATTCACGTACGAATGCACGTTTTCTGAATAAGTATCATTGTACTGCAAAGCCAGCTCAACCGGGATGCCGTTTTTTATACCGTCAACATAAATAGGCTCCGGTATTATAGCTGTACGGGTGCCGTCAAGGTATCTGACAAACTCAGCCAAGCCGCCGGTGGAGTAAAATTCTTCAGTTAAAAAGCTACCATCCTCTTCGGGTATACGCTCATCAGTTAGTGTTAGACGGATGCCTTTATTTAAGTAAGCCAGCTCGCGTAAACGGGCTGCCAGCGTGTCGTACTTATACTCGGTTGTAAGCGTAAAAATCTCATGATCCGGCTGAAAGGTTTGGGTTGTACCTGTACGGTCTGATTTTCCAATCTCCTTTACTTCAAACAAAGGCTTCCCTTGCGAGTACTCCTGGGTAAACATTTTGCCATCGCGCTCAACAACGGTTTTCATGTGGATTGACAGCGCGTTAACGCAACTTACACCCACACCGTGCAAACCGCCGGATACCTTGTAAGTATCTTTGTCGAATTTACCGCCGGCGTGCAAAACTGTCATTACAATCTGCAATGCCGATACCTTTTCTTTGGTTGTAATACCTGTAGGGATACCGCGGCCGTTATCAACTACGGTAATTGAATTGCCTTTGTGGATGGTTACATTTATGGTGTCGCAATAGCCGGCAAGTGCCTCATCTATCGAGTTATCTACAACTTCGTACACCAGGTGGTGAAGGCCTTTAACGCCAGTGTCACCGATGTACATCGACGGGCGTTTCCGCACCGCCTCTAAACCCTCTAAAACCTGTATATTATCTGCTGAGTAATTTGATTTATCTTCTTTTTCTTCGCTCATATATGGTAAAAACAATAACCTTCAAAAGTACGAAAAATACCCCATATTACCGCATTTGTGGATAAGTAATATGTGTGGAAAACATGTAAAATTGGTGTGCAGATTTTTGATGTGCGGATGTGTGGGTGAGAAACAGGATAAGGCGGAGATTAATCTTCTTCTGAGTGTTTTCTTCACTTTTACACCTGCAAATTCGGACATCAAATCAACCGCACAACCGCACATTTACACATTCGCACATCAAATTAGGATACTTGTGCTGAAAGTTTATCTTTGTCAAAATTTTTATAAATCAAAACAAGCAAAATTCTTTGCGTAAATCGCAGTAAAACAAATTAAAACAATGAAAACTTCGGCTTCAATTATTACAAAAATTGCTCTTGGTGCTCTACTTGCCGGAAGCATAGTGGCATGTAACCAAAACAAACCCGCAACCCCGGCCACACCAGCTGCAGCAACAAGTGTAAAACCCGAAATTGTTTACATAAACGAAGATACGGTTAATACAAAATACAATGCCTCGATTGATATGCGCAAACGCCTTGAAGATAAAGGCAAAAGCATGCAGAATGATGTCGGTGGTAAAAGACAGGCCTTACAGCGCGAAATTGCGGAATACCAAAAAAACGCTGCTACCCTGAGCGCCGACCAGCGCCAGACTACTGAGCAACGTTTACAGCGCGAAGGGCAAACTGAACAATCGTACGAGCAAAATGCAAGCGCCCAGATGCAAACCGCCCAGGCCGACGAAAGCAAAAAACTTTACGAAAAAGTTTATGAGTTCACTAAACAATACGCCAAAGAAAATGGCTATAAAATGGTATTGACTTTCCAGACAGGCAATGCCCAGCTTTTATATGCTGACCCAAGCCTTGACGTTACAGCTGATTATTTGAAAAAGCTGAACGACGCCTATGCTAAAGAGAAAAAATAATGTGCAGATAATGCAGATGCACTAATGTGCAGATGCCTATAAATTTGATATTATAAACAAAAACCCCGGCAAATAGCCGGGGTTTTTTAATTTTGAACCAATGGAAAACGGGATGAATGAAAACTTTATGCGGATGGCCATTGCATTGGCCGAAAGCAATATTGAGCAGCGCCTTGGCGGTCCGTTTGGTGCAGTGATTGTAAAAGACGGCGAGGTTGTGGCAAGCAGCGCCAATAAAGTAGTACCGGAGAATGACCCAACCGCCCATGCCGAAATTTCGGCCATAAGACTGGCGTGCAAGGCCTTGGGTACTTACAATTTATCCGGTTGTGAAATCTATACCAGTTGCGAGCCCTGTCCTATGTGCCTGGGCGCCATTTACTGGGCACACATAGACAAGATCTACTACGCCAACACCAAGGTAGATGCCGCCAATATAGGCTTTGACGATCATTTCATTTATGATGAAATGGCATGCAGTATGGACGAACGCAAGCTGCCATTTGTACAACTATTACGCGATGAAGCCCTGCCTGCCTTTAAACGCTGGCAGGAAATTGGATAGCAGCAGATTTAATTTCAAATCACAGCTGCACATCTAAAAAACTGATTTTATAACACCTGGTTGAGGTATCCACAAATGCACTAAAATTGGAATGCGTGATAATCAGCATGTTTCAAAACGTTCCGGGTGTTCCGCGTGTAAAAATGGAACGCATTGCAGGCTTATACCTCATTCGCTGGGGCTGGCCTTTTGGTTATCCCACGAAAACAGGTTACGAAATTCCTGGTATATCTTCCGCCTTATAATAAACCGGGATCCCCAGTGAGTGCGCCTTTTCTACATCGCCGTCGGCACCTTTTGATGCACC
Organism: Mucilaginibacter sp.; assembly: GCF_025359345.1. Taxonomy (GTDB): domain Bacteria; phylum Bacteroidota; class Bacteroidia; order Sphingobacteriales; family Sphingobacteriaceae; genus Mucilaginibacter. Next base: position 54,899 of record NZ_JANYGQ010000020.1, on the reverse strand, counting down.
TTCAATTCGCCATATCGCATCGGCCCTGGTAATCATCCGGCGGGCGATCGGGTACGAAATTTCTTCATAAATAGCATCCCCCGGATACTTTGACCCTGCGACTTTTAATAGCGGCAGTGCAAACCACTCGCCAACAACCGGTATGTGCCCCGCCCTGAAAATAAGCAGCGCGGCTTCTTCCATTTTCCGCAGGTTGTTTTCCATCAGTACCGGGTCATCGTTGGTTCCTGAACGGTACGGGCCGGCAACCAGGATAATTAAAGCTTTGTCGTTCATATAAGATATTGTAAAAGAATTATTCTAAAAGATCGCGTGTCAAAACGCGTTCTCATCGCCTACCAGCGAATTCCTCACCGTTAGGAAAACAATTTTAAGATCGAGCAAAAATGACCAGTTTTCCAGGTACCACAAGTCAGCCTCAACACGCTGGTTCATATCCTCAACCGTTTTGGTCTCGCCACGGAAGCCCTTTATCTGCGCCCAGCCGGTTATGCCAGGCTTTAAAAAATGCCTTACCATAAACATGTCTATCAATTCCGAATACTCCTCGGTGTGGGTTATCATATGCGGCCTCGGCCCCACTACCGACATATTGCCTATCAGCACGTTAAAAAACTGCGGCAGTTCATCCAAACTGGTTCGCCGCATAAAGGCTCCCAATTTGGTAACCCGGCTATCGTTGCGTGTAGCCTGCCTTTTATGAGCATCGCCGTTAACATACATGCTGCGGAATTTATAACAGTTAAAAGGCTCGTTATTATGCCCCGAACGCGATTGCACAAAAAACACCGGCCCCTTTGATTCAAGTTTGATAATGAGCGCCAGGATGGGAAACAGCCAGCTGAAAATAAAAAGGATAACAAACAATGAAAATGCAATATCGAACGTCCGCTTTATCGAGCGGTTCAACAAGTTTTCCAAAGGCTCGGCACGGACAGATATCACCGGTATTTGCCCAAAACTTTTGATATAGACCGGCTTGTTGCCGTAGTCGTAATACTCAGGTACCGATTTAAAGCGGATAAGGTTTTTATCGGCATCCAACATCAGCTTTTTTATGGTTTTAGCTTCGGATACCGGCAGCGTGCAAAAAATCTCGGTTATTTTATGGTGCTTCACATATGTAATACAGTGCTTTACATCGCCTAAATACAAACCTGCTTCGCTAACGTTGGCAGGCTCATCATCAAAAAAGCCTACCACCCGGTAACCGGTATCCCAGTTTTTAAGCAGGTATTCGTGTAAATCTTGCCCGGTGCGACCGGCGCCAACAATTACCGCTCTGCGCGTATCCATTAACGATGCGCGCTGCCTTTTACGTATCAGCAGGAAAATAACCTTCCAAAACCCTAACAACGATCCAAACAGTGCCAGCGAGTAAAACAGGTATTGCCGGGTAATAAAATAAGCCTCAGTACCAATTAATATCAATATGGTAAAGCAGATAAAACTGATAAACAGAAAATAGGCATTAATTACGTTGCGGAAGGTTATGATTGAATCCTTGTTCAGCACATCGAAATATAGCTTTGCTATATTGGCCGACAGCATCCATATCAAATTAAAAACCAGCACTATGGGCAGGTATTTTTTATTGCTCCCCGCTAATATGCTGGTACTGTTTTCAATATAATAAGTCGCTATTAAACTAATGTTCAATACCAGGTAGTCGACTACAAGATTTAAGGCTTTAAAAAAGGTGGTATGCCTGTTTATCATTCAAATTTTGCAGCTTAAATTTGTACAGTTTTTTGCCAAGATAACGATATAGCGGTTGTTTTTAGTTGCCTTTTTCAAAATAGTCGTCCTTCAGGTCGTCAATTTCGCGGCGGTCGCGTTTCGTTGGGCGGCCTGTGCCCCTGTCGCGTTTTAGTACCGGGGCGTGAAACATTGATTTAAAGGCATGCGTTTCTTCAACCGGAGTAACATCTTCATAAAAGTTAACGGCTGTTTTGGCGTCAACCCTGTTCTCCAGCATACCCGTAACTTTAACTATCTTTCTGTCAGGCCCTTTTGAAACCTGGTACACCTCTCCTATTTTCACCTCGTGTGCAGGTTTAATATTCTGGCCATCCAGCTTTACGCGCCCGGCTTTGCACGCGTCTGAAGCGAGGGTGCGGGTTTTAAAAAGCCTTATCGCCCACAAATATTTATCTATCCTAAGTTTTTCTTTAACCGGCATAAGTGGTCAAAATTACAAAGTTTTACACACTTGTCTATTCAACCTAAACAATTTTCCATTTGTTTAATTGTATGTTAACTTTACTGAACAAATTCTTTAAAAATCCTTTAATTTGCCGAAAGTTAAAATTTACTAATGCAAGACCTTAAAAAATTGATAGAAGCTGCCTGGGAAGACAGGAACCTGCTGAATTACACCGAGTACGTTAACGCTATTGATACGGTAATTGAAAACCTTGATAAAGGTACCATGCGCGTAGCTGAATTGATTGGCACACGCTGGCACACGCACGAGTGGATGAAGAAAGCGGTTATCCTGTATTTCCCCACCCGCCAGATGGAAGAAATTTCAGTTGGCCCGTTTGTTTTTAATGATAAAATGAAACTAAAAACGGATTACGCCCAAACTGGTGTACGTGTGGTTCCTCATGCAATTGCACGTTATGGTGCGCACCTTGCAAAAGGCGTTATCATGATGCCATCGTATGTAAACATAGGCGCATATGTTGATGAAGGTACCATGGTTGATACCTGGGCTACTGTAGGCTCGTGTGCGCAAATTGGCAAACATGTGCATTTAAGCGGTGGTGTTGGCATCGGCGGTGTGCTTGAACCTGTGCAGGCAGCTCCAGTTATAATTGAAGATAATTGTTTTTTGGGCTCCAGGGCCATAGTAGTTGAAGGTGTACACCTTGAACGCGAAGTGGTATTGGGTGCAAATGTTGTATTAACCGCATCGACCAAAATTATTGATGTTACCCACGAAAACCCTATCGAATACAAAGGCCGCGTTCCTGCACGTTCGGTAGTTATTCCAGGCTCATACACTAAAAAATTCCCTGCCGGCGATTACCAGGTTCCTTGTGCTTTAATAATCGGTACCCGCAAAGAATCGACCGATAAAAAAACATCATTAAATGATGCGCTGCGCGAAAATAATGTAGCAGTGTAGTGATTAGAGATTGGAGGTTGGAGATTAGTTGAGTAGAGTGATACTTCATAAAACTGCTCAATTCAACTAATCTTTAATTAACTAATCTCTAATCAGCTAATCTCTAATCAACTAACCCCATGAAAATCCTGATCCGTCTTCCTAACTGGCTCGGCGATGTGGTGATGAGCACTGCGTTCGTGGCGACTGTAAGGGAAACTTACCCGGATTTGAAGGTTGATGTGATTGTAAAAAAGGATTTGGCGGGCATTGCTGCGTTGATACCGGGGATAGATAAAGTACACCCATTTTCAAAACAAGAATACAAGGGACTCGGCGGAGTTTATCGTTTTGGTAAAAACCTTCGCAGTGAGAAGTATGATATATTTTTCAACCTGCCTGCTTCGCTGTCATCATTGGTTATGGCACGGGCAACGGGAGCAAAAAAGCGGGTTGGTTTTGCAAAGGAGGGTGGTTTTTTCCTGCTGACAAATTGCTATAAGGCACCTGCAAATCTTCATCGCGTTGATGAATACCTGTTTTTGCTGGAACAATTTACCGGGAAAACCAAAGCCACCAGGAAGGTTATGCTGTTGCCGCCGCCAACTGAAAAAAATAACGCCCGTTTGTTGGTTAATTTTAACTCTGAAGCTGAATCGAGGCGAATGCCGGTAGATAAGGGCCGGGCAATTATTAATTTGCTGACATCAACATTTACCGGCACAACGCTAACTTTTATCGGCTCGCCAAAGGAAGCCGCATTTGTTGATGAACTTATTGCCGGCGCTGACAACAGCGAAAGAATTGAGAACTTTGCCGGCAAAACGAATTTGCCCGGTTTAGCGGGTCTAATGGCCTCGTCCGCAGCAATTTTAACTACCGATTCGGGCCCGGCGCACCTGGCTAACGCAGTTGGAACGCCGACCGTTGTTTTATTTGGCGCAGGTAACGAACACAACACCGCTCCCTATAACAAACACAATTTGACCATTTTACGTGCAGGAAAACTAGACTGTGAACCCTGTGTAAAAAACACCTGCAAGCTTTACGGTATACCAAAATGCATGCAACTGTTAGATGAATTACAAATGATTAACGCATTGACTGTATATTTGCCCCATGCTTAGAGACGAAGTTGCCAAAGCTTTTAAGGTGATACAGGATGGGGGCATCATCTTGTACCCTACCGACACTATATGGGGAATTGGCTGTGATGCCACCAATACTGATGCTGTAAATAAAATTTACAGGCTGAAACAGCGCGATGAGGCTAAGAGCATGATCATTTTGCTGGATACCGAAAATAAGCTGGAAAGCTACATCAGCGATGTGAACCCCTTGGCTTACGATTTGATAGAATATGCCGAAAATCCGCTAACCCTGGTTATGCCCGGCGCCAAAAATATTTCGCCCGCATTAATAGCGGCCGATGGTAGCATAGGTATCCGAATAGCCAAACATGCGTTTTGCCAGCAGCTGATACAGCGGATGCGTAAGCCCCTGGTATCAACCTCGGCGAACATCAGCGGCAAACCATCGCCGCAATATTTCTCGCAAATTGACGATGAAATAATAAACGGCGTTGATTATGTAGTAGACATTGACCAGTACGACATGGAGATTAAAAACCCATCAACCATAATGCGCTTAGCCCCTGATGGAAAGTTTGAGTTTATTCGTCGTTAGAGATTAGAGATTTGTTAATTAGAGATTAGGAGAAAAGATCGAATATCAACAATCGACAAAGAATCAACAAATCCTTAAATCAAGCGAATCAAGGTTCAGACAATCAACGAAATCAAAATAATCAGCGGTTAAAAAATAAAATCTGCGTTAATCATTTAAATCTGTTAAATCTGTGGTCAAGCACTTACAAAACCCTATATTCTCAACGATATCAAAGCTTGCCGGCGAACACAACGTGCAGGCTTATGCTATCGGCGGTTTTGTGCGCGATATTTTTTTAAACCGGCCGTCAAAGGATATCGACATTGTAGTGCTTGGTAACGGCATTGAATTTGCTGAGGCGGTTGCCCGTAAATTAAACGTAAAGTTATCCGTTTTCAAAAATTTTGGAACCGCATCGCTTAAGTACCGCGACCTGGAGATTGAGTTTGTAGGCGCGCGCAAGGAATCGTACCGCCGCGATTCGCGGAAGCCAATAGTGGAGAATGGAACTTTGGATGATGACCAGAAACGCAGGGATTTTACCATTAATGCCCTGGCCATATCATTGCATCCAGACACTTATGGCGAACTGCTTGACCCTTTTGGTGGCATAATCGATTTGGAAAACAAGTTAATCCGTACCCCATTAAACCCGGTTGAAACCTTTAGCGACGACCCCTTACGCATGATGCGGGGCATACGCTTTGCTACGCAGCTCAATTTCAAAATTGATGAGGTGGCGATTGCTGCTATAAAAAATAATGTAGACAGGATTAGCATTATATCGCAGGAGCGGATTACCGAGGAAATGAACAAAATAATTTTGTCGGCAAAACCATCCATTGGGTTTAATTACTTGTTTGATACTGGCCTGCTGCACAAAATATTCCCGCAAATGACGGTGCTTTATGGTGTTGACTATATCGACGGCAAAGGGCACAAAGACAATTTCTACCACACCCTGCAGGTTTTGGATAACATTTGCGAAACGACTGACGACTTGTGGCTACGGTGGGCAGCTATACTGCATGATATTGCTAAACCTGCCACCAAGCGTTTTGAACCCGGCCACGGGTGGACGTTTCATGGGCACGAGGATAAAGGTGCCCGCATGGTGCCAAAATTGTTTACGCAACTAAAGCTGCCGCTGAATGAAAAAATGAAGTTTGTGCAAAAAATGGTGCAATTGCATTTACGGCCCATCGTTTTGGCACAATCAATCGTTACCGATTCGGCTGTGAGGCGTTTACTTTTTGAGGCAGGCGAGGATATTGAAAGCCTGATGTTGTTGTGTAAAGCAGACATCACCACAAAAAATGAATATAAGGTAAAAAAATACCGCAATAATTTTGAGCTGGTTCAACAAAAGCTAAAGGACGTGGAAGAGCGCGACAGCATCCGAAACTGGCAGCCGCCTGTTACAGGTACCGATATTATGGAGCTTTTTGGCATAAAAGAAGGGCGGGAAGTGGGAATTATTAAAAACCAGATACGCGAAGCCATACTTGAGGGCGAAATCCCAAACCGCCGCGAAGAGGCTATTCAGTACACAATTGCCAAAGGCGAAGAAATTGGCTTAAAAGTTGTAGGGAAGCCGTAACGATTTACGATATAAGATTTACGAATTACGATTTAAAAACCCAACTATACAATTCACATTTTAGTGATTTCTAATAATTGATGCAGCATCTTTATAAATCCGAAATCGAACATCCGACATCCGAAATAAATAAAACATTACTATTTTTGTAAAAAATCTATACTTAAAAAATGGCGCTATACAGGTTCAGGATTACTTTTGAAGACTATGATGATGTGGTAAGAGAAATCGACGTAAAGTCGAACCAGACATTTGAAGACCTTCACCGGGCGATCCATCAATCAACAGGATACAATCCTGAATATTCTTCATCCTTTTATATCAGCAACGACCAGTGGATAAAGGGCGAGGAAATTACCTTTATGCCCAACCAGAAAAGAATTGACCGTAAGGTTGCCCTTATGGACAAGGTGAAGCTGCTGAGTTATATCGACGACCCGCACCAAAAATTTTATTATACTTTCAACTTCGACCGCCCCTTTGATTTTCACGTTGAGTTGATGAAAATTATACTGGACGAAACACCAGGTGTTACTTACCCGGCGGTTATCAAATCAACCGGCGAAGCTCCAAAACAGTTTGGTAACGTGCTTAACGTACCTGTTGCAGCACCCGAAGGCGACGATTTCGACTTTTTGAACGAAATGGCCATCGGTGAAGAAGATGCCGAGGACTTTGAAGAAATTAGCGAATCGGCCGATGAAGATATCGTTCCTAAAGTTGCCGTAGATGATGAGGAAGAAGAAGATGAATTCGGCAGCGAATTTTCTGACGATGAAGGCTTCGACGACGACAGCAAACTTTCGCACGGCGACGATTATTAATTTTTAGTCTATGGACCATTGTCGATAGTCCATAGATTTAACATTTTTCGATAAACGCATTTCTACTATGGACTATGGTCCATCGACTATGGACTCCTCAAAAACCATCATCGTCATTGCCGGCCCCACTGCTTCGGGTAAAACTGCGGCTGCTATTGAGGTAGCCAGGCATTTTAAGACCGTGGTTGTTTCTGCGGATTCGAGGCAGTTTTATCGCGAAATGTCAATTGGTACTGCAAAGCCATCTGCCGAAGAGTTAGCGGCGGTTAAGCACTATTTTATCGATTCCCTCTCTATAACAGAAACTTACACAGCAGGCGACTACGAAAAACAATGCCTCGAACTGTTGACAGAACTTTTTAAAGTTCATGATGTAGTGGTATTGGCAGGTGGTTCCGGCTTATTCATCAAGGCAGTTTGCGAAGGCTTTGACGAGTTCCCGGACGTCAACGCCGAATTGCGGAATAGGCTAAACAATGAACTTAATGATAATGGCCTGATTTATCTGCAGGAAAAACTAAAAGCCGCCGACCCGGACTATTTTGAACAGGTGGATATCAATAATCCGCAACGCGTTATCCGTGCGCTGGAGATATTTGAAGGCACGGGCAAACAATACTCGTCATTCCGCAAATCAGCCGGTAACAAAAGACCCTTCCGTATACTAAAATTTGGATTAAACCTCCCGCGCGAAGTGTTATACAATCGAATTAACCACAGAGTTGATTTAATGGTTGAACAAGACTTAATAGATGAGGTAAAATCTCTCCTGCCCTACCGACATTTAAATGCATTAAACACCGTAGGCTACAGCGAATTGTTTGACTATTTTGACGGGAAAACTGATTTACAAACCGCAATTGCACTTATCAAACAAAACACCCGCCGCTTTGCCAAAAGGCAAATGACCTGGTTTGGGAAAGACAAAGAGATTATTTGGGTAGATGCGGGAGGTGATTTGGTATCGAAAATAGTTAATGCCTTTTAATTTCGGATATTCCATTTCGGATTTAATAAATTTTAAATCATTTCCGGCGTCAAAAAAATTCCGAAATCGAACATCCGACTTCCGAAATCCTTTAGTCCAGCAGCGTCTGCAAATAAGCCCCGTAACCACTCTTAATATACTTGGCTACCAGCACCTTCAATTGCTCGTTATCAATAAATTTCTGCCGCCAGGCAACTTCTTCAATGCAACCTATTTTGGTTGCTTGTCGCTTTTCAATAACTCTCACATATTCAGAAGCATCGCTTAATGAATCGAATGTACCGGTATCAAGCCAGGCAGTACCCCTATCCATAACACCAACATGGAGGTTGCCCTGCTCCAGGTAACGTTTGTTTACATCGGTAATTTCATATTCTCCGCGGGGAGACGGTTCAAGTTTTTTGGCAACATCAACCACGCTGTTATCGTAAAAATAAAGGCCGGGTACAGCATAGTTTGATTTTGGTTTTGCCGGCTTTTCTTCGATAGATAAAGCTTTAAAATCCGAATCAAATTCTACAACGCCATATCTTTCAGGGTCGGCAACCGGGTAAGCAAAAATAGCAGCGCCGTCCACATCGTTAAAACTGCGGATCAGCTCGGTAAAACCTGTACCGTAAAATATGTTATCGCCCAAAATAAGCGCTACTTTGTCGTTACCGATAAACTGCTCACCTATTACAAAAGCCTGGGCAAGGCCGTTTGGTTTTTCCTGTATGGCGTATTTAAAGCTGCAACCGAGTTCCTCGCCGTTACCAAGCAAGCGTTTAAAGCTGTCGCTGTCTTCGGGTGTTGTGATTATTAAAATTTCGCGTATGCCTGCCTGCATTAAAACCGATAGCGGGTAATAAATCATCGGTTTATCATAGATGGGCATCAGTTGCTTGCTTATTGCCCTGGTTATGGGGTAGAGCCTGGTGCCCGACCCGCCTGCTAAAATTATTCCTTTCATGTAGAAGATTTGGGGTTATTTTTGAAGTTTGCCTATGCAATTTACAAGGCTGTCTCTCCAATACGGTATTTCTATATTAAATGTTTGTTTTGATTTGCTTTTGTCCATTACCGAATATGCGGGCCGCGTGGCCTTTGTTACATATTCGTCGGTACGAACCGGTATGGCTTTTACCTCCGTACCCGATATATCAAAAATAGCCCGTGCAAAATCAAACCACGATGTTACGCCTTCGTTGCTGTAATGATAGGTGCCATAGGCTTTGCTATCTCCCGAAATAATCATTAAAATAAACCCAGCCAGATCGATAGCGTAGGTCGGCGTGCCAACCTGGTCAGCAATAATCCTTAGCTCATCCCGCTCTGCACCAAGTTTCAGCATCGTTTTTACAAAATTGTTTGCAAATTCCGAATACAGCCAGCCGGTTCGGATAATGAAATACTCTTTCAATGCCCGGGCAACCGCTAATTCGCCGTCGAGCTTTGTTTTCCCATAAACGCTTATCGGGTTGGCTGTATCATCTTCTTTAAGCGGATGGGCAACATCACCTTTAAAAACAAAATCGGTGGATATGTGAATCAATACTGCACCATTTATGTCACACAATCTCGCAAGATTTTCGGCCCCGGTTTTATTAACTTTTTCAGCAATTTCAAACTCATCTTCCGCTTTATCAACTGCGGTATATGCTGCACAATTAATAACCCAACCCGGTTTGTATTGGTCAAATATTTTTTCAAGACCGGCGGTGTTTAAAATATTGGCGTCTTCCTCGGGCGGGAAAATCAATGTTGTTATTTGCTTTTCGGCCGCAACAGCCTTTATGCACTGCCCTAATTGACCCGAAGCTCCGAAAACCACTATGTTTTTCATATAAAAAAATCTTTTTTCGCATAAATGCCAATACTTAAAGGTAGTTTAAGCCGACAAGGTGATGGTGTTTATGGCAACTATTACAAATATGCCCACTATATTTCAAATTAGAGGCAAAAATTTAAACATTAGTGTTGAAAAGACACTATCCCGGATGAATTCAGCCGCGTTTCATTACCTTTTTTGCTGCCTTTATCAAAATAGGCGGTACAATATCAAGCACCACGTCCCTGAACGTGATCGGCTCTTTTACTATATCATCCTTTATTTTTGCCCGGTTAACAAAAACGGTACCGTGGCTGCGGTCGCTTATTTCGCTTTTGGGCCGTCCGTTTGAGTAATAATAAAACGCCAGCGATTTCCTGCTCCTGTCCGGCGGGCAGGTAAGCGGATCAGGGTGGCCGTGGTATGAAAAGTCTGTTGTCGAAAAAATAGCTACCCTGTTAAATACCGGCAATACTTTTTTACACGATTTGGTCATGTTTTTATCCCATAGCTCAAAATGGCCGCCATAGCTTTCTTCCCAGTCTTTGTTCAGGTAAACCAATAAATTTATCCTGCGGTCAAGTTTGGTAAAATCGTGTTTATTAAAATCGGCATGCACTTTCAGTAAGCCACCGGGCTTAATCTCGTGGTACCCGCCGCCAACAAAATATGGGTCGGGTAGCAGGGTTTCTTTTATTCCCGTAAGCTCCTGTAAAAACTCCAGCACCGGCTGCGAGTTTAAATAATGGGTAAACGCTTTGGTTATATCGCTAAAATATTTCTCGCCCTTTGCCTCAAATTTCTTTTCGTTGTGGTTATCGTAGCTAATAACCTCCTTTTTTTGCGATAAATCCGGAAAATCGGACAACACCTGGTTTAAAACTTCCTCGTTAAAAAAATTGTCAAACACTATACTGGGGAACGGACTGGCGTCAAGGTATTCTTCACGCTTATCAATCCCAAGCTGTTTCAGATCTTTTATTTCCGGGTTAAGGTAGTTCATACGGTAAATTTATTAATTCACGAATATAATTATTTATCCAACGCATAATTAAGCAAATGTTCAATGCGCCAGTCAGTATCATTTCTCCATCATTAAACCGTATTTTTCCGGTTAAATTAAGTTAAATTTGCCCGCAATCCGTACCACTTGAAACAACGCGTAACTAACATTTACAATAAGCTAAAGGCGACCAACATCATAGCCAACTTTTTAAATTTAAGCAGCATCCAAATTTCAAATATGCTGCTATTGTTGTTACTTATCCCCATCATTACACGCATTATCGGTATAAAGGAATTTGGCATCATAATGTTTGCCAGCAAGTTTGCACAATTAGCGGGTTCAGTTATTAACTATGGTACCGGCCAGTCTGGCGTACGGGACGTAGCGTTTTATTTAACTGATCAAAAAAAACTGGGCACCGTATTTTACAACAACCTTTTCATTCGGGTAGTTATCTTCGTGCTTTTTATAGCCCTGTTATTTGGTCTGCAGTGGGTTAATGTTGATTATTACCCCTACATATTGCTATCAATTCCTATCGCTTTAGCTGAGGTGTTTAACCCCTTATGTTTCTTTATTGGCGCCGAAAGGCTGAAGTTGTTTAATTTATTAAACATGCTTTCAAACGTAGCTTCAATTATAGCCATTTTGATTTTTGTCAAAAGCCCGCACGATGCCATTTGGGTAAATTTTATACTGGGCGGGGCCAATACAATTACCTACATCGGGCTGCTTGTTTACTTTGCCTCGCAATACGGGTTAGGCTTTAAGTTACCATCGCGGCAGGAAATGCTAAAAATAGGGAAAGATAATTCTTACCTCACCATCAATAACATCTCGGTTAACTTGCAGCAGTCTATCATCATATTTGCCATGCCACGCTGGGGTTATGCGGCGCTGCTAGGCCCTTATACTTTGTGCGATAAAATCATCGGCCAGTGCCGGATCCTGCTTATTACGGTATCAAACGCTATTTATCCAAATGCGGCGCGCTTATTTCAGCAAAGTAACGGGTTATGGAATATCTATCGCAAAAAAACAAAGTATCTGCTGGCAGCCGTCTTTTTTGCCGGCTCTATACTGATATTTATACTTGCCGATTTTATTGTGTTTGTCTTATCAAAAGAACACAACCCTACCGCTGTTTTAATTTTAAGGGTAATGGCCTTTGTGCCGATAATGTCGGCGCTTAATGTGTTAAACGTGCTCGACCAGCTTTTAAAAAACAACACCGTTTATATTTTCAGGATTGCGGTTTATCTTTTTATATTATCGGTACTTGTTGCGTTTGCGCTGGTTAACATTGGCGGGGCCCTGGTAATTGGCGCATTTACCTTGATAATTGAAACAAGCGCCGTACTGATGTACGAGTATGCCATAAAAAAAACCTACACCCAAAATGGTTAAGCCGGTAGCCGTTATATTACTCAACTGGAATACGCCTGTGCATACGGTTAATTGCATCGCTTCGCTTAAACATTATTGCGATGAGGCTTTGTTTGATATTATTGTGGCCGATAATGGCTCTGCCGACGATTCTCTATCGATATTAAAAAAGCTATATCCGGACTTAATTTATGTTGATAATCAACAAAACCTCGGCTTTGCCGAAGGCAATAACAAGGCGCTTATATACAGCATCGATAACGGTTATACCTATTCGTTGGTGATGAATACTGATACAGAAGTTGATAGCAACCTGGTTAGCTGCCTGCTTCACCACATGGATAGCCATCCCGAGGCCGCCGCTGTGCAACCGGCGATTTATTGGATGCATGATAAAACCCAAATCTGGAACGGTGAAGGAAAATTTAACCGATTTACCGGCAAAACTATATCTGACCTTTCTGTGCCCGATGCCGATGCATTAAATACCTACAAAAAAGCCGAATGGGTTACCGGCTGCTGCATGCTGCTCCGCAATTCAGCACTTGCAAAAAGCGGAATGTTTAACAAGCAATTCTTTTTATATTTCGAGGATGTAGAGCTTTCGTTCAGGCTGCGTGATTCCGGTTTCGAGGTACATTACCTCCCGTCATGTAAAATGTATCACGAGGCGGGAGTGTCTGCAAAAGTAGCTGCACCAAAAAAAGAAGGTACTTTAAGTCCAGTTATTCACTATTATACCAGTCGTAACCATATCTGGATATTAAGACGGTATGGCAACCCGTTGTTGTACCCTGTTTACCTGGTTTACAACGGTTTTTACTACCTGGCGTTGCTTGGGTATTTGTTGTTGCGCCGCCGTACGCAAAAAGCAGGCTTTTTAATTAAGGGGTTAAAAGAGGGGATTTTCACGCCAAAAAGCCTAATTTGGCCTTTGGGGAGTCAGAAGTCTTAAGTCCAGAGTCCAAAGAAAAGACTATTGACTACAGACTCAGGACTTCTGACTAAACTACAATTTATAACTGAAACGATACACGTAAAAAAGGATGTTATTCATATTTCCGCTCATTTTCCTTACTTCGTTTTTTGTCGCCTGCCGTGAGGTGGTGAAAGGGAATTTGCAGGGGATATTGGTGTTCTTCATTTTCGGCCTTTCTATGTACACCACGGCAATGTCGGTTGCCTTTTTGCTCGGTCTTAAAGATTTCATTCCCATATTTCAATATTTTAAGGAAGTATTGGTATTAAGCGTGCTGTTTTTAAACATCATATCGCTGCAATACCGGCCACGTCTCCATTTAATTGATTACGCAATACTTGCATTTTTAGGCTACACATTTATTTACGTCATATTGCCCATTGGTGAACAAGGCTTTGTTAACAGGCTGATGGCTTTTAAAAGCACATCGTTTTTTGTGGTGATATATTTTACCGGGCGCCTGATGGATATAAAGGCGGTGTATGTAAGTAAATATTTCAATTTTATAGCTTTACTAACCATTGCCGCTGGCTGTGTAGTACTTACCGAGGTGATTTTTAACCAGCACCTGCAAAGCAAAACCGGCTTTGCCGAATACGTTTACTACTTCTTCAACTTCGAACCCGGCGGCGATTTTGGCCTGAGCTGGACATTTCAATCCGAAGGCGGGTATAAACGCTTTGCCAGTTTTTTTGCCAACCCGTTGGAGCACGCCTCTGCTACCCTGTTGGCTTTGGCTGTTATTATAGCGTTGTTTAACCGCGAGGATAACAAGTTTAAGCCTAATGGCGTAGGCATGCTTGCTTTGGGTGCATCATTCCTTTCAATTGTATTTGCTTTATCGCGGGCGCCGTTTGTAAGTTATTTTGTTATAATTTATGTATACGCTTTAATCACCAAAAAGAAATATATTACCTACACTGTACATGCTATCCTGGGTACGGGAGCTTTATATTTTATCTACCTTTTTACCGCATTTGGCGTTCAAAAGGGTGGCATCACAGAGGTGATAATGAACACCATCGACTTTAGCAATCCATCGAGCGTTGGCCACCTTTTGGAATGGGCCGAAGGGTTGATGGCTATGATTGAGAAACCTTTAGGCCTGGGGCTGGGTACTTCAGGTCGTGTTGCGGGCAGCCTTGGCGAAAACGTGGGCGGCGAAAACCAATATATAATAATAGGGGTACAAGCTGGTATAATTGCCTTATTTTTATACTTGTGGATTTATATCATGCTGATAAAAACGAGCCTAAAATGGCTACCACATTTACACGGGCGGGAAAAGAAGGTTTGTATGGCTGTTTTACTAATAAAAGTTGGGTTCTTTATCCCACTGTTAACGTCAGAAGTGGAGTCATCATCGTATATATCTTACGTAAACTGGTTTTTATGTGGATTATTGATGAGTATTATTATGAAGCCCCAAACGGAACAATTATATCCGGCAAATAATGATTGAAAAGCTGATAAAAACATTAAAAAACGACCCTAATTATAAGTGGGAAAGCCCCCATTCATCAAGGGATTTATTTAGCATTGCCTGGGTGAGGTTGATACAGTTTACCCGTGGACTGTTTTTAAAGCCGTTTTTAAAAAAGTCAAAAGGGTTACTTTTCAGAGGAAGTCATGTTAAAGTGAGGCATGGCTACAAGATAACAGCCGGTAAAAATTTGATTCTTGAGGATAATGTGAGCGTCAACGCCCTGTCTGAAAACGGCATCAGCTTTGGCGACAACGTTTCTATCGCCCGTGATTCGATACTGTTTTGCACCGGGATAATTGCCTACCGTGGCAAAGGTATTTCTATTGGCGACCGAACAGGCATCAGTGCACGGGCCTATTTTGCAGGCCAAGGCGGTATAAACATTGGCAACGATGTGATAATGGGGCCAAATGTGCAGGTGTTCTCAGAAAATCATCTCTACAACGATATGAGTCTAACCATAAAGGAACAAGGCGTGACAAAGCAACCCGTAAGCATTGGCAATAACTGTTGGATCGGCGCCGGCTCAACCATATTGGCGGGCGTCACTATTGGTGATGGCTGCGTAGTTGCAGCGGGCAGCGTTGTTACTAAATCGTTCGCTGCAAATTCAGTGATTGCGGGCGTGCCTGCCAAACTGATAAAAACCAGGGGAGAAAATTAAATGCCGAAACCATTAACCATAGCCGTTGATGTGCGCGATTTGCAGGTGGCCAAAACAGGCACACGCACCTACCTTGAGGAACTTTGTAAAGAATTTAAAAACATGGAAAGCGCCACAATCCGCTTTCATTTTATCGACACCAGCATTCCTGTTTACGCCGGTAACAACAAATTGCTAAAATATATTGAGCACGCCAGGTACCAGTTATGGAAGCAATTGATTTTACCATTAAAAGCCTTTTTTAAAGGTTGTAACATTGTTTTCTGCACTGATAACTGCGTTCCCCTAATTCATTTGGGGTACAAAACCATCCCTGTTTTTCATGATGCTTTTTGTTTTGAATCGCCCGAGGCCTATGGTAAGCTATGGCTATGGCTGTATATGAAAACAGCGGTACCAGCTGCGAAAAGATCGCCGTTTGTAATTACGCCCAGTGCATGGTCGAAAAAGCAAATTCATCATTTTACCGGCATCGCCCATGAAAAACTGGAAGTAATATATGAAGGGCCGAAAGAGTTAGCTACTGCCGGCAATTCTCAGATTGACAAATTGATATTAAGCAAATTTGGAATAGCACCACAAAAATACCTCCTGCACGCCGGTTCAATGTTTAAACGAAAAAACATACCTGCGCTTATTGAAGCTTTCGCAAAAGTTAAAGCCAGCTACCCCGATTTAAAATTAGTACTAGCAGGCCCCACCCCTGCCAATATCTTCGACAGCGATTACAAACTAATTTTAGACGCTATTGAGATTAACAGCCTTAACAATGATGTATTACTCACCGGTTATTTAACTGATAGCGACCTGGGAGCGCTTTATCAAAATGCACTGCTGTATGTTTTCCCATCTACAAATGAAGGTTTTGGTATCCCTGTCCTCGAAGCATTTAAAAGTAACTTGCCCGTATTGGTAGCCGATAATACCTGCCTGCCCGAAATTGGCGGCGATGCCGTCCTACAGTTCAATCCTTTTGATATTGAGGATATGGCGGCAAAAATCAAAAAAGTTTTGAATGATACTGAATTACGTGAGGACATGAAAAACAAAGGAAGAGAACGCCTTGAATTATTCTCGTGGCGTAACACTGCGTTACAACTTGTTGAAGTATTTAAAAAGGCTATTTAGGCCTCTGCAAAAACTTTTACATGTTCATCGGCAACCATTTCCCAGTTAAATACGCTTAACGCACGCACCTGCGCTTTCTCTGCAAGAGCAAGCATTTCGGAATGATTTGCCTCGCAAAAGTTTATTTCTTCGGTTAACGATTCAATATTGCCTTGCTTAAACATGCGGGCGGTATCTAAAACTGCATATTGGTTTTCTTCAATATCGCTTACTATAAGCGGCACGTTAAGCCCCATCACAGTTAGCACTACCGGCGACAAACCCTCTACATCAGATGGCTGGATATAGCAATAAGCATTTTTCATCAGGGTATTTACATCATCGCCATAAACATAACCGGGGAATATTATTTGCTCATTTGCCATATCGAGCAGTTCCTTTTCATATGGCGAAGGGTTGGGTGAACCACCTATTAGCACAAGCTTTCTTTTTGAGTTCGATTTCTTAAACGCGGGTATCAGGTAGTGCAGGCCCTTATCAGGTATAAAGCGGCCAACGAATAAATAATAGCCGCCTTTTTCAAGATTGTGCTTTGTTAAAATTCCGGTATTACCGTTGCCTGGCTCGACTTCGCTGCCAAAGGGTATAAACTTAAATTGCTTGTTAAATTTTGCTTCAAAAAGTTTTTTGGCAATTACGTTATCAAATATCACCTCGTTGGGTATGTGTGCGGTAATAAATGACGAAAGTTTTAAATATAATTTACCGTACCAGGGCCATTTATCGCGTTTCCAATCAACTCCGTCCTGGCTGATAAATACTTTTTTGCCAAAAAGGCGCAAGGGCAGCGCCCATATGCTGTTGCCTCCATTTTGTATGTGCACAATATCAGCGGTGTTATTTACAATAATATCCCAGGTGCATTTAAAGGAGTGCAGCAGTGTATCGAATCCTTTTTTTGGGGTAGTTTTAAAGGTTTTAATCTTTACACCCCTATAGTCGTCTACATCAACAAAAACATCCGGGTACCGGCGATTATAGGCCACAACGCTATGGCCTCTGGTAACAAGTCGCGGAAAAAGTTCTAAAGCAAATTTATCAGCGCCGGCAGCACCTTTCGATGGCGGGACCGACCGGAAACCGAAGGCAGCAATGCGCATTATGGCTGGTAGTAGTTATAAAGTAATGGTATCTTCTTTTGTCGAATAGATATTTTTTTCCTTCAAGTAGTCAACATAGTAGTCATCAATATACTCGCCGAGTGCGATCTTCCAGTCGCGCATAATATTCATGTTCCTCAACTCAAGCTTTTTATTGATCAGGCGCTCTGACGGCGGCCTGGGTGCAAAATAGGTATCTTTAAAATAGCTTGATGAAACTTCGTGGAAGGTAACTTCATTTTCGAGGCCCAAAATTCTAACCAGCTCTTCAGCTACTTCAAGCCTGCTGGTTTCGCCATTGCAAACAAGGTTATATAAGCCCCAATATTCTTTTTCAATCAGCAGCTTAACATTTTTGGCAAAATCAACCGTAAAAGTTGGCGTACCATCTTTGTCGTTTACAATATGCAAGTCGCGTTTACCGCCGGCCAACTGCTTAATTATCTTGTTTATAAACTTTTTATCTTTATATGGCCCACCGCCCATCATCCATCCTGCCCGGCAAATAATATAGCGCTTTGCATTTTCTCTCACATAACGTTCACCCATATACTTTGAACGTGCATAGTGGCCAAGCGGATTAGGCTCATCCCAATCGTCGTAAAAGTCCTTTGTGCCGTCAAAAATACCGGCAGTGCTGATGTATAATAAAGGGATATCTAAGTTGTTAGCTATGAATACAGCATTTTCAACAGCTGTAGTATTGGTAAGGTAGGTATCGTCTAAATTAAGTTCGCAAAACTCAAGGTCGGTGTAGGCGCCAAGGTGAAAAAGATAATCTGGTTTATAACTCTCTACTTCTCTCTTATATTTCTCAAAATCGCGAAAATCCAAAAAGCTAAGCCATTTTTCATTTACATCCTTATCTGTGCACTTAACTTCATACTCATCTTTAAATATTCGATAAAAAGCTTCCCCAAGCATTCCGCCTGCGCCTGCAATGTAAATCTTTTTCTTCATATAAATGTTAAAACCATAAGGTAGAATCTGGTAGTTGATTCAAAAGTGTGACGGGATAGATAGTCTTCACTTTCCAAAATTAACTTTTTTTGCCTTACCAACCAGATTATTTTTTTTAAAACTGTTAAAAAATCGATAAAATAATTCAAATACTTTGGCTTTTAGTATAGTTAGATAAAATTTTAGCAACCAAAATACCAATTAAATACGGGTATTATAACCAGCGGGTCGTCCAAAATGCTTTATCGGAAGTCTATACAGCGTGGAAAATCTACATCAATTCGATACAATGCGGGTCAACATTGTTTAACCGAGTTAATTTTTAGGGTCATTTTCATGACCTTACCGGGTAAATAGCGGCCCGTTATTAATGTAAAATTGTCCTCCAAATTTTAAACTTCTGGTTTTATCGTACTAATATCATTTAATACAGGCATCTTTGAATTTTGTTTTATTTAAGTTAAGAAATTATTCGGAATGAATATTCTTGTTGTTAATTGGGCGTGGTATCCGACCGGAGGTGACTGGACTTATGTCGAAAATGTGGTAAATATTTACCAGCAAAAAGGACACATTGTTGTGCCATTTTCTATGAAAGATGACAGGAACCTACCTTCGGAATACAGCAGCTACTTTATTGAAAACATCGACTACAAAAAGGTTAACAAACGGAGCATATCCTCCGGAGTAAAAGTGGTAATGAAAAGCATATATTCATTTGAGGCCCAGGAAAACCTTGAAAAGCTGCTGAATGATGTTCAAATTGATTTTGCCCATATCAATGTTATCCACCATTATATCACCCCAACTATTTTAAAAATTCTAAAAAAACGAAATATTCCCATCATTTGGACCTTGCATGAATATACACCCATTTGCCCGGATAGTATTTTTGTAAGCCATGGCCAGGTGTGCGAAAGGTGCTTTGGCGGTAAATTTTACAACTGCATTACCCATTCATGCAAAAAAGGTTCATACCTGGCAAGCACGGTGGCTGCGCTTGAAAACTACGTTCATAAATACCTTAACTATTATGCCTACGTAGATTATTTTGTTTGCCCGTCAATTTTTCAACTTGAAAAATATAAGCAATTCAATTTTTTTAATGATAAGCTGGTACAAATTTATCACGGCTACGACTATGCTGAAATTGAAAGGGTAAAGCTGATGCCAGCGCAAACAACCGAAAAGTATATAATTTTTGTAGGCCGGCTGGAGCGGATTAAAGGCGCGCATACCTTATTAAAAGCGATGCAATCTTTCCCCCATATCAAGCTTAAAATAATAGGTGACGGCACCCAGGAAGCGGAATTAAAAGCATTAAAAACTGAGCATCAGTTAAACAATGTCGAGTTTTTAGGAAAAAAAAGCAAGTCAGAAGTTTTACAAATTGTTAAGGGGGCTGATTTTTTGATCTGTCCGTCGGAGTGTTACGAGGTTTTAGGCTTCACTGTGGTTGAGGCTATGGCGCTGGGTAAGCCAGTTATTGGCGCTCGTATTGGAGGTATACCCGAAATGGTTATTGATAATTATACAGGACTGCTGTTTGAACCGGGCAACGCCGCACAGTTGGCCGAGCGAATCAAAGTCCTGTACAATAATGAAAGCCTTGTTACCGAAATGGGAAAAAATGCACTCGGGCATATTAACAAACTTATAAACAACAAAACGCACTACGAAAGCCTTCAAAAACTTATCCCCGGCTTGTAGGCAAATTGTCCGCGGCAATTACCAGGGATACTTTGTAATCACTTTATTTTAAAAACCAGCAAACCAAGCCGCTCTCGTTTTGTTAACGCTGCGATCACCACAGGCTTGCTATTTATGGTATTTCACTGATTTAATATTTTATATTTGCAACGCTAAGCTTAACTTCAATTTTTACATGCGGATTAAATACTTATTCTATATTTTATTGTTTGCCTTAACGGCCTTTTCAACCAGGGCAACAGCGCAGGATGTATCACTCGCAAATATCCAAAACATAAAGGTTGGCGCTTTGAGCGATGAGCAAATAACAATGGCCTGGAAAAAATTACAGGACTCCGGCGTATCTGAACAGGATGCTTATAAAATACTCATTCAAAAGGGTATGCCTGCAGGTGAAGTTGATGCCTTTAAAAACCGTGTAACGCTGCTTGGCCTCAACAAAAAAACAGGAACAAAATCTACCCAGTCAACTGAAAAGAAAAAGATAGATTTTTCAAGGGACGAGAATGACACGGTATTAACCCCAAAAGCAAATACGGCTGTCCCAGCTCCCGCCAGCACCAATGGCTTACGTGTTTACGGAAGCGATTTCTTTAACCAGACCAGTTTAAGTTTTCAGCCAAATTTCTCCATCGCAACGCCTAAAGGCTATGTGATAGGCCCTGGCGATGAATTGATTGTACTATTAACCGGATTGAATGAAAGCAGCGTACGCTCGAAGGTAACACCAGAAGGAAATGTTCAGGTACCTTACGCCGGTATAGTTTATGTAAATGGTTTTACTATTGAGCAGGCCACAAAACTTATTAAAACCAAAATGGCCAGGGTTTACCCTGCCTTAAGCTCCGGCCAAACACAATTAGCTGTAAACCTCGGCAATACCCGCAGTATCAAGATTACATTGGTGGGCGAAGTGAAGACCCCGGGGTCATATACACTATCGGCCCTTTCAACTTTGTTTAACGCTTTATACAACTCAGGCGGCCCAAATCAAAACGGTTCGCTAAGAAACATTGAGCTGATAAGAAATAATAAAGTATACAAAACGGTCGACTTTTACGCATTTCTTCAGCAGGGGCTGTTGGATGGTAATATAAGGCTCGAGGATCAGGATGTAATACGCATCCCGGTTTATAAAAAACGTGTTGGCATTAGCGGCGAAGTAAAAAACCCTGCTATTTACGAGTTAAAAGACAACGAACAGTTAGACGATCTTATAAAATACGCAGGCGGCTTTACTGATGTAGCCTATAAAGGCATTGCCAAGGTCGATCAAATTAATGCGCTGGAACGCGAGGTTAAGGACGTACCGGCAAACTTGTTTGCAAACTACATACCCCATAATGGCGATTTAGTACAAATAGGAGCCATTACAAACCGCTACACCAATAGAATAGTGCTCGAAGGCGCGGTGTACCGCCCCGGCGTTTATGAGCTTACTGCGGGCTTTACTTTAAGCGCGCTGCTAAAAAGTGCGCAAGGATTAAAACCCGAAGCCTATATGGAACGCGGCTATATAAAAAGAACAATGCCAAACCTCGAACGGCAACTGATATCATTTAACCCTGGCGATGTAATCGCCGGCAAGAATGACGTTGCCTTATTGCGCGAAGATTCGGTGATGGTGCTTAACCGCGATGTTTTCACATCAAACCAAAAAGTTGTGGTAGACGGATTTGTACGGAAGCCGGCCGTTTTCACATACCGCTCCGGATTAAAGCTGGCTGATGTAATTGCAATGG
Source organism: Mucilaginibacter sp. (assembly GCF_025359345.1). Lineage (GTDB taxonomy): Bacteria > Bacteroidota > Bacteroidia > Sphingobacteriales > Sphingobacteriaceae > Mucilaginibacter. The sequence goes on along the minus strand of NZ_JANYGQ010000020.1, from coordinate 32,736 downwards.
CGGGTGGGTTTGCTGACGAGGCAGCCGACCATCATGTTGAGATATCAAGGATTATAAAAAACGAATCGGACACAGTAGCTAATAAATTAGTAAATACTTTTGTTGTAAATATGAATAGCCCGGAGGCCGGCAAGGACATTGAATTACAGCCGATGGATTTTATCTATGTGCCGCGCCTGGTCAACTATCGCTCATTAGGAAACGTGAGCATTAAAGGTGAGGTGGTGTTCCCGGGCGATTATGCGGTTCAAAAACAGGACGAATCTGCGCTTGATTTTTTAAACCGGGCCGGAGGTGTAACTCCTTACGGTTCGCTGCAAAATGCCCAGGTTTTTAGAAAAGGAATACGGGTAAATGTTGATCTTACCCGGAAGGACGGTAATAAAATTGAAAACAGCAATATGGTATTAATGCCGGGCGACAGTGTTTATGTTCCGAGGGTTATCTCATATGTTGAAGTATCTGGCTCTGTAAACAATCCGCAGTATATAAGCTATAACGGCAGCAGTTTTAAATATTACATTAATGCGGCCGGTGGCACAACCGAAAAGGCGAGGTTAAAAGGTGCTTATATTAAGTATCCCGATGGTTTAAACCAACCTGTGCGGCATTTTCTGTTCTTTCGCAATTATCCATCAGTAAAACCCGGAAGTAAGATCATAGTGCCTGAAAAAACGCCAGATACCCGTATTAAAATAGGCGTAGGAGATATTGGCAGCATAGCTGCAGCGTTAACTGCAATAGTTAGTATTATTGCCATTTTACATAAATAAGAATGAGCCAGGAAAATCCACCATATCCTTACGAGCCCGAGTTTTCTATAAAAAAGGTACTTCAAGACCGTGTTGCGGATATAGCCTACATCTTTCAATTTAAAAAAGCTTTGGCGCTGGTTTTAATTGTCGGTGCCATTGTCGGTGCGTTAACGGCCTGGTTGTGGACACCATCCTATACTGCCCGACTGACGTTTGTTGTGGATGATGCTAAATCATCAGGCAGCGCAGGTGGCCTCTCGGCACTGGCCGGTCAGTTCGGATTCAATCTCGATGGACTTGGCGGCGCGAGCGGCGTATTAGCCGGCGATAATGTTGAGGAGTTGATAAAGAGCCATAAATTGATAAAAGCCACACTGTTAACTGCTTACGATAGTACGCAAACCCTTGCCGACCGCTATGCTGCGGTAAACAAGCTTGATAAAAAGTGGCTTAAATACAGCCCTGATGGCAAAATCACACGCTTCCCCTTAAATGGTAAAAACAATACACGCCTGCAGGATAGTCTGTTGCACGAAATGACCACACTTATTTTATCAGGCGAGTTTGGGATTGATAAAACCGATAAAAAACTTGGCTTCTTCGAAGTAAACGCTACTATGAAGGATGAAAAGCTGGCTCAACTATTTTGCACCAGGATGATTAAACAGTCAACTGACTTTTTTATCACCACTAAAACGAAGCGGCTAAGAAATAATGTGGAGCGACTGCAGCAACGCGCTGACAGTATTGGTGCTATTTTAAACCATAAAACTTACGACTTATCCAGTGCAAACCAAACATTGCTTGATGTTAATCCCGCTTATACCCGGGCATCAGCCAATGTTGATATAAAAGAGCGTGACAAGATTGTTCTGTCAACCGTTTTTTCTGAAACAGTTAAAAACCTTGAATCAAGCAAAACAATGCTAGCCCAGGAAACACCAACCGTTCAGATAGTTGACGAACCTGAATTGCCGCTTAAGAAAAACAAACTCAAATATTCTATTGCCATATTAAGTGGCTTGATAATTTCAGGATTATTATTCAGCTTTTATATACTGGTAACCCGGAAAAAAAGGGCCTAAAACCTATAAGTTGCGCCAATTACCGCGTGAAGGTTATAGACTGTGTTATGCGGAATATAATATTGCGATGAATTGTAATCTTTTAAAACCCATTCGTAGTTTAACGATTTCACCTCCTCAAGGGTAGCGTTAAATATCAAATTCTTATAATTCCACTCCCCTTGCAAGGCAAATGCAAAGTCGACCCATTTTCTACTGTTGCCGTTTATGTCTGGAAATGCTACACTGCTAAAGTCGACATTGTGCTCATAGCGCTCAAGTCTAATGCCGAGCTTTTTCAAGCCTGAAACCCAGCTCACATCCATCGACTGAAGGTTCCCCCCGGAACCCGTACCTGCACCAATAATTTGTCCTTCATTAGTTTGGCCTTGCCTTACCCCACCATGAACATACCATCCGCCTGCAGTTCTTACCAGCCTATCCACAGATTGCGAAAGCTGTGTTATCTCGCCACTTAATAAAATATGCTGATCCGGATCGCCGCCAAAAGGGAGCATTTTACGCACCCCAAATATGTAAGCACGGGAATGGTCGGGTGATCCAATAAAATCCCTGAAATTGTATGAATTATCGTTTAACCCATACTCAAAATAAACCTCAGCCTGCGCTTTTGTAAATAACCACCTTGCATACAATGAAGTTAACTGGTCGCGTGGGATTGGGTCACCGTCGTTGGTGCTCTGTTTTTGATATGGAAAAAAGAAAGGGACATACTCACTAAGTGTATTAATATCTTTATGGTATGCGTCAAAGGTCCGGGTTAGTCCCAGTGTCAAACCTTCAACCCATTTTATGTGATAATTAATATTAACCCCGGTATAATATCTCCAATCATTGTTTTTTGCCCGTACCAGGTTGGTCCCTGTTGAGGTAGCAGTCGTTAATAAAGGCGGAAAGTTTGTAGCATCCAAATGTGCGGCAATAACCTGAAACTCAAACGACCCTATAGGGGTGTTTATCGGGCGTACCGTGTTGATTGTAAAATGTTTAAACCCGGGGGCATTATTACCCAGGATCAACGAATTACGGATACCCGGCCCCCACCAAAGGTTTTCATTTGAAAGCCCGATTGATACAGGGTCGAAAGTCAATCGGATACTGCTTTGCCCTAAAAATGCTTTGCTATAGGCTTTGGTGCCAAAGCGTTCCGGGTTGTCAATGTTATTATAAAAATGGTAATAAGCCAACAAATCCTGGTCAGAACGGCCCGAAGCAAATCCATTAAAAGGTGGGTTGGCAGCATAAACAAACTCCGGTCGGAATTGAATGCTTAAAGGGCCATATTTTACAAATATTCCGCCACTTACCATAGTTTGATATCCTTTGGCTGGTATCATCGCTCCATCGTTCCAGCCATACGGATGGTCAGAATTAAATTGCTGTTGCCAGCTAAACGGCAATATTTGAAACGATCCGGCACCGTTGCCAAAGCTAACAGGTCCTGCAGGGGTCCAATTATCATTTTTTAAAGTGGTGTCGGGATCGAATGCATTGTGCTTCTTAAACGCAGCGCCAGGAAAAAGCGGCCGTATGGTGAACGAAACATTCGAGTCGACCTTTCCAAGTAACTGCATCCTGCGATAATAATCGTCAAGCGCAGGTGTGCCAACCGGAACGGACTGAGCGTTTACTTTACTTTTCAACAAACCAGTAAAGGCTAACGCCATGCTTAATATAAAAAATATCTTTCTCATCTGTAACTTTAGCAATTAAAACCTATATGTAACACCTGCCTGAATTTGTAAATTAATTGCGTTGGCGCCATTTGTAAAATATGTATTGCCAATCTGTTTTAAGTACCATTGATAATTTAACGATTTTATACCCTGTATCTTTACGTTAAATAACAGGTTATTATAATTCCATTCACCATTTGCTGCTATACTCAAATCAACCCAGTGTCTTCTGAAATCATAACTGTCATAGTAAGCGTAATAGTAAAAATCGTTATTATGGATGTAACGTTCAAACTGTAGTCCGATTTTCTTAAGCCCTTTTACCCAGCTTACCTCCAGCGTTTGTAAATTCCCTCCAGGGCCTATGCCGGCACCAAGTACTTCGCCATAATTAGTATACCCCTCGGGGATGCCTTTGCTTGTATACCACTCATCCCCCGCCTTAATTTTATCGAAAGACGTTTCCTGCAATTGAGTAACCTCTACTCCTATCAAAATATTCTCTTGTTTTGCAGTATTAAAAGGCACCAATTTTCTTATCCCAAAAATGTACGCACGCGATTCGCTCGGGTTTAATCCAGCCTGAGTTAGATCGCCTGTATAATTGTTATGCCCCCATTCAAAATAAATTTCAGCGTTTTCCTGCGGCCATAACCAGCGCATAAATAACGAGCTTCGCTCATCTTGCTTGTTGATCGCCTCATCAGGGGCCCCAACTTTCTTTATTGGCGAAAAAAGAGGCAGGATGCTTTTAATACCATTTAAATCTTTCCCGTAGGTCTGTGAACTCTGGTCAAATCCCAGGAACAAACCAGGAATCCATTTTGGCTGCCAGGTGAGCACAATTCCCGCCAGGTACCTCCAATCCGTGGGCTTCGGAACGTATAAGTCGGTACCAAAATAAGTATGTCCCGGTTCCAGGGGTGGGTAACCCGAATTATTGAGTTTCCCCCCTATGAGTTGCCCTTCAAACGAACCAATTGCGGTTTTTATCGGGCGTGTAGTGTTTAACGTTGCGTGTAAAAAGCCAGGCGCCGTATTGCTCATTAACAGCGAGTTGCGGATACCCGGCCCCCACCACAAATTTTCGGTCGATAAGCCGAGCGACATCGCCTTATAATTTACCCGTATGCTACTTTGCCCCCAGCGTACCCTATTATACCCTGAAGTACCAAAACGAGCTGGTAAATCAATATTATTGTAGATATCATAGTAGCGGGCGAAGATTACATCATAATGATTAGGATTAAATGTTACAAAATCTGAGTTTGCAGCCATCAAAAACTCTGGTCTCAATTGTATTGTCAGAGGACCGTATTGCGCAAAAACACCTGCGCTCAAAACCCCCTGCAATCCTTTGGCGGGTATCATTATACCATCGTTCCATCCATAGGGATGGTCGGAATTAAATTGAGTTTGAATGCTTACTGGTAATAACCTAATGTCAAAAGCATTTTTTTTTGCCGGTTTCCACAACCTGCTCGAACCAAAACCTGTATATTTTTGTGCCGTGCTGTCAGGATAAAATATATTTGTGCCCCTGGTTATGCTGCCGGTAAATAAAGGTCGAACTGTAAACGACACGCTTGAGTCGGCAGTTCCAAGGAGTTGCGCCCTTCTGTAATAGTCTTCGAGTGCCGTTGTGCCAACAGGCAAAGTTTGCGCTTTAGCGCTAAATTGCACAAAAGTTGCTAGCGCACATATTAATGCAAGCTTCAGGATCTTCATAAGGTAATTGCTTTAACATTGATATTATCTATTGACCAACTTTCGTCACATTTCGGATCAATCGTGTTCGGTTGAACAAGTTTATCCAGGCACTTTAGCACTAACGTTTTGTCAGAATGTTTAAAGGTTTTTGAAATCTTGTACATTGTGGTGCCATGGGTGCTGCTTGCCCAACTACAAGCGCCGGGCAAATCAGTCCTGAACGCCCCGGTTTTCGGGTTGTTATAGTTATTAGGATAATCCAGTGGATACGACTGCGGCGAACAGAAATTACCTGGTGAACAGTCGGAATTTGAAAAGGTAGTGTAAATGTAACGGCTGTTATCTACTATCATTTCCCAAATGTCTGGTCCATCAGGAGCAGCTTTATTTCCGTCCCAACTATCGTGAATATACAAATCAAACGAAATGGTAATAAGATCGTGATTAGGCAGGCTTTTTAGTGACAGGGTAAAACTGGTGTCATTATATCGCCCTAATACCGAGGAGTTATTAAATTGGGTGATCGTGCCATTGGTTATGTTCGACAGATCGTTGGTTTCAAAGTCATTATGGTACACCACCATCTCGTTACTAACAGTGCTTTTGTTGCACGACCCAATAAAACAAAGAGGGATGATGAAGAGTAATATTTTTTTCATATGGTAGCGTTACGTGTAATATCTAATTCCTCAAAGATCGATTTTTGCTTTTAAATTCTTGTATTATCCGCTTTATTGACATTGCCACGTGCCTGTCATTATTGCTTGAGCCATTGGTAAAAACGTGATCTCTATCACAGATTAACTTATTAAGCAACTGCAGATAAATTTCAGTAATTCTTTTTGAAGCAGCCATTGCATTTGTTGGATTTGCTGTTCTATCCGAAGCAATCGGCATATTTATTTTTATGCAGTATTTTACAGAAAAATCGACTACTGCTTCAATGCTTAAAACACTAGTTATGGCCTCAGTTGCTTTATCTTCCACAATTGGAGCGTGCGCATAGGCCATCGTGTGATAAACGTAATGAGGCTTGTATTTTTCAAACAATTGCTGCATCTTTTTGAGTCTCTTACGTTTCCAATAAACGCCTGAAAGCCTTTTTCAGTATGTATTTCTTCAATTTTAGGGCACAAGGATAAAACTCCATTGAGTTTATCTGATAAATATTAAATAAGTATTAATCAAATAGGCAATAGCTGGATGATAAAAAGGTGATTAATAAATCGAGATGTAAAAACTATCCAGCGGGATACCATGTTTATCTGCTTAAATAACGAAGATGAATTCATGTTCAAATAATAAGCTATAAATTACCCGAAACTCACTTAAGCTAATTCAATATTCAATCAAACGCGATATTGGTCTGACTGCGAATAGCGCCCCTTCAATTATGACAAAAGTAACAACCTTAGACCGAATTTTCACAAATATTAAACAAACACTTGATATTTTTCAAAATTAATAAAATATTGCATCCCTGTACCAGCCACATCTAATGCATTTTTAAGTTTAACAACGCGTAAAAAAGCAATGCGAGTAAGTAACTTATTGAACCAGAAGAAAAGTAGCTTTAGTAGTTATCAATGGCACTACTGCATAGACCTTGTGCGGAGTAACATCTTTAAGTTTGGCTAATTAGAGGTTAACCACTAATTTTTTCTGCTCAGAAAGCCAATAGCTTATCGTTTGTATGTTATACAGACTTTATTTATATTCCTAAACCACTTAGAACAGTTCTTATCGTTAGGAATATTATCTTGGCATCAAGGAAAAAATTTTGATTTCTTATATAATATAAATCGTATTTATGTTTCCAAACCCCATCTTCAATCGAAGCTCCATATGGGTACTTCACTTGTGCCAAACCAGTTATACCAGGTAATATGCTGTGCCTGAATTCATAGAACGGAATTTCATTAGTCAGCATATTGATAAACACTCTCCTTTCAGGGCGTGGGCCAATCAATGACATTTCCCCTCTTAAAACATTGATTAATTGAGGGATCTCATCGATACGCGTTTTTCTGATAAACTTACCCACCCTGGTTATGCGTGGATCGGCCTTCTGTGCCCATTGCGCCCCTTTGCTTTCTGCATCAACAGTCATGGAGCGGAATTTAATAACCTTAAACTCCTCATTAAATTGGCCAACCCTGGTTTGTAAATAAAAAATTGGGCCGGGAGATTCAAGCTTAATACAAATCGCTGTAATTATCGATATCGGCAAGGTTAAAACAAATAAAATAATTGCATGAAAGTAATCAGCTAATCTTTTCAACGCAACTTTTCGGGTATTTCTGAGTACAGAAAAGTCATCCTTTCCTATAAAATAATCCCAGTCAAGTAAATCCACCTCGGTAAATCCATTTATCTCTTCTAAAAAATCAACAAGCGAATAAGCCGTAAAGCCATTTTCGATATAATTTATCAGGTGAAGTTTATCAAGATGATTAATTAAATGAGTTTGATAGTATAAAATTATCTTCTTGTTCGAAGAGAACATCTTTTTTATACGTGCAGGTTTTTTCCGTAAAAGCGCGTATAACAGATCCTGGATTTTGTCATGTTGGTCTTCTGGACAAAATACTTCTATTTTATTAAAGCCAAGCTCAATTTCAAAAAACGAGGTTTTATCTTGATTTAAATTCCTACTATATAATTGTACGTCTTCCGCTACCAGTAATTCCATATAGTCTTTAGTTCCACTTTCTTTTTAACCAAACAAGTGAAAATTTGTTTTCCAGAAAAAAAATTAGTCGTTTTTAACTAATTAAATTAATCTTCTGTTTAATTTTTTTATAAGTAAATGATACAAATTTAGGGAGATGATAACATAGGCGCTGATGAGGCATTTATTATGTTGTTCACACTTTTACCCAAATGATAAAGTTCAATGCCGCAAAGGTACTTAACTAAACCTTTCGTTTTATATATTTTCTTCGAAATTTTCGAAAAATCACATTATTTTTACATAAAGTGCACATTGTTGTTGTTTTTATGCGTTGCGACAGTGCTTCATTAATGGAGCGATGTCCAGGTAAATTGTTTACCACAGGTAACATCCAAAAAGACGCGGAGAATATTAAGCAATAGTTAAATACCTGAAAGATAATTAATGAATGTATAGAGAACAATGAAAAGCGGGATGATATGCCTATGGGATTACCGAAAATTATTAACAGGACTAATTCGAGCTTTTTTTCAAAATAGCAGATTCGAAAACTTCGAGTGTGTTTTTATACATAGCCTCGGACGAAAATTGCTGAAGCAATAACCTGTTTCCCGCCAATCCCATCGTTTGCCTAAGGACTGGATCATTGATTAGTTTAACCAATTTTGACTTTAAATCAGCTACATCTTTTCTTTTTACAGAATACCCGGTTTCGCCGTCAATAATAGCCTCCCCGGCTCCGCCAACATCAGAAACAATTACTGGCAAGCTATACTTTAAAGCCTCCAATGTAGAAATTGGGAATCCTTCCCAATTGGATATCAAAACAAAAATATCTGCTTTTTTTAGTACTTCTTCCACGCTATTCGAATATCCGTAGAATATAAATTTATCGCCAATTTTCAAGTCGTTAACCAACCCGACTGTTTTTTCAAATTTGGGGCCATCGCCTAAAAGGTGAACCTTTATATTGTCGATATCATTACACGCCAATATTAATGTTTCATGATCTTTCTGGTCGTCAAACCTAGCGACCATCACAATGTCGACTGTCCCCTTCGCCCCGGAAAAATCCTTGCCATAGGTCCCAACATCAACTCCATTATATACCCTTTCAATCGTTCTTGAATTAGAGACATTATTTTTTAAAGCTATCTTTTTATCATAATCCGATACAACTATAATTTTAGCAGCCAGGCCGGCGAGGGCCTTCTCAATTAATTTGTATAGAACAGCTCCCGTACGATTTACTCCTTCAGTAAAAGCCCAGCCGTGCACCGTGAAGACAACTGGACGGCCGGAAAATAAGTTACTTAACCGCCCTACAATTCCGGTTTTACTTGAATGCAGTGATATCACGTCCGGTTTAAACCTATTAGCTACTTTACGTAATTGAAAAATTGCTTTTATATCATTGATCAGGGATATTTCACGGCATAAACTGGGGACGGTTACAGAATTCAGTCCGGCAGCAACTATCAACTGATTTAAAGGCCCCGCTAGCTCCCCGCCATAGCAAATCAGCACGTCGTGTCCGTGGCGTTGAAGCAATTTCGATAATGTTATTACGTGAGTTTGAGCACCGCCAATCGAGTCACCCCTGGTTATTACTATTAGTATCTTCACAACAAGTTAAAAAAATTAAAGAGATATTTTGATGCAACGCCCCGGACTTTTAAGGCAAACAAATGCACATTTTTAAAGCAGGTATAACTGCTTTTATTATTATCGCCCTTTTTGGATTTCCAATTTAAGTTTTTGCCCGTTTGCATGTATAGTTGAACTGTTTTTTAGCGTGCAATTAATTAATTTGTAATTGCTAAGCATGCCGCCCCAAAATGACGGGCCGTTTCCACCAAAAGCGACAAAGGTACAATGATCAAAAACTGTACTCCCATCAGCAAAAAAAAAGTTTGTGTTATTACCATTTATAATGGTATTTCGAACCTTTACCAGACCGGGCGCACTCTGATATGATTGTTTTTTTCCATTAAAATTAAGGTAAGAGTTTGCTACGTAAATTTTGGCTTTGCTCCGGTAGTTAAGGAAAGCGAGCGCATCCCCTCCGTCATTGCCATCAGCTATCCCAACATCCATTTTAACGTTATTAAGAGAAACAACAGACCGATCATTCAATACGTTTACTATTCCAAAATTAAAATCAGACATGCGGACCTGGTCCAAATTAACGGTTGTTGCAGCACTTTCCTCTATATGCATACACTTTGCAAACCCGGAAATGCTCACATTAGTAACAAAAGCTGCATAAGGCTGATTTGAAAACTCAAATGTAATAGCAGATCTGCTTCTTCTTCCCTGGGTTTTAAGCCCGTTAAAGCTGCAGTTTTGTATAGTAACCTTACCATTTGCTTTCACCATTGAAAAATGAACTCCATCGCCAAAAGCATCACGATCTATTTTTTGGGCAATAGGGGTGCCACCCCGCCCCCCCACATTTTCAAATTTACAATGATTTAGGAAAGCGTTTTTAACGTTATAAATTGTTATTCCATACCCATATATATTTTTGAATACACAATTAGATATAGCTACCTTTTCTGCCAGTACCTGCATCCCAATAAATATATCGGTGCTTAACGCAGTCGGTGCAAACGGCCCCTGCAAGTTCGCGCCGTCAAATTCCAGCCCTGAGACTTCAACCGCCGAGCCGTTGCTATACTTGAACATGTCATTCCCCAGTCCATAAATTTTCTTCCCTACCGAAAGAAAAATATGTTCTTTAAACGCTGTCAAATTCCACCCGGCGCTATTAACAGGTGGGCTTACCGGTTTTATTACAGCCCCATTTGATGAAATACTTAACGATTCGCCCGGCTCTAAATTCACCCTTATAGTCGTCGAGATATTATATGAACTATTTGTTTTCGGCACGTAACATTGTTTATGCCTCTTAATACAAAACAATATTGCTTTTTCAAACGCAGCGGCATCATCCGTATGACCGTCACCTTTCGCCCCGTAAGCTTGAACCGAAACAATATTATCATTAGTCAATGATTTATTCTTAAAGAAGCGGGCTGCATTTGTACCACGATTTAATGATAAAATTATGCAAATCAGCAATAACGTTTTTTTCATAATATAATGTACAAATGAATTATTAGTGAGATATCAGCAATCGCCTGAGATATTTTATATTTTCAAAAAAAGCTACCATAAGGTATTCCCGATAACTTATCTTTTGAGACTGAGAAAGCTGTTGGAATGCTTTCAATACGCCCAGATGCATTTCCTTCAAATTGGAAGATAGTCCTTTTTGCCCGAATGGTTTTTTATCTTCGATATTACGGGCACCGGTATAAGGCAATAAATAGCCCCTCCCCTTATGTATTATATTCAACCACAAAAAATAGTCTTCGGAAAAACGCATACCTTCATCAAAACCATTTTGCATCTGAAATGTTTTCCTTTTTACAACTACACAAGGCGTTAGAAAATAATTTTTAAAAAGTAATTTTTTAAAAGTAACCTCTCCGGTAAAAGCTGTGGGCGCCGATTGATACTTCGTTGATACAACGTCGTAACTGTTATTAGCTGTAATAAATTCTTTTATTAAACGAATATTCTCAGGGAACCATTTATCGTCGCTGTCTAAAAACGCTATATAAGCCGACGATGAGATTTTCACTCCATTATTTCTCGCCGCCGAGGGGCCCTGATTTTGTTGTTCAATTGAAATAGCCTTAATTTCAGGGGGCATCTCTTTGAGGATCTCTTTAATTATGGTTCTTGTATTATCGGTACTGCCATCATCAATAATAATTAGTTCGTTAACACTAACCGACTGGTTTAAAACCGAATTGACGCAATCTTGTATAGTATTTTCGGAATTAAAACAGGGTATAATTACCGATATTGAAATATCTTCAATCATAATTTGGTCGCTAAATCTGTGGCAATTGACTGCAAATTATTTTTCGTCTTAAAGGTCTCTATATTTCTTACAAAAACATCTATTTCTGTCGTCAGTTTCCCGTTAACAATATTTAAAATCACCGCGCTCATCTCGTTTATGTCTTTACAAAGAAATCCCATTTCGCCGTAGTCATTAAAAAGCCAGTCAAAGTAATCGTTATAAATTGAAATTATAGGTATTCCAAGTTTGATCACCTCAAAAATCGCCCCGCTTGCGCATAATTGATAAGAATCATTGCTATAAAAAAACAAAACAAAATCTAGTTTCCCGACTTCGGTTTCAAAAATAGCGTTTGGGACAAATGCGTCAGGGTAACGTTGATTAACCAATTTATTTGTAAACGGGGATATTTCGGGCAGCACTTTGCCGATCGTCCTGAAATCCAATGCTCCCCTGGCAATTTCCTTTTCGAGTATCCGAGCCAGTTCAAAAATTAAGTTTGAATTTTTTGAAAGCATCTGCGTTCCAATAGCTCCCAACGTTAACGGCGTCTTATCCACGTCAAAAGCAACCTGCTTATAATCCGAATGATATGAATAAGGATGTAATATTGTGATTATCCTTTTAGTGACATTATTTGAAAAGTAACTCTCAAGGTGGCCCTTTATGCGGTCGCCAAGTACAATATACCTGGTTGTTTTATTACCCAGGTTTATTGCAAGTTTTAACATAACGCCAAAAGCAATGGTGGTTTTCTTTCGATTTGCTGATTTTAAAAATTCGAGCTCGCCATGCAGAACAATTAAATGTTTGGCTTTTTTACTTCGAAAAATAAATAAATAAAGACTTAAAAAAAGATGGCCCGTCGGGAAAAGACATGTCCACAAATAAGTGCTAACATTCCGCTTTTCCCCTAACCGCAGTGAACGGTAGATTTCTTTTATCTCTCCAAAAATTCTTGCCGGCCACGAAAACGCTTTAGGATCGTAATAGCTATCAAAGCCACAAAATTCAATATTTAAAGGAGTTAAAATACGCTCTTTAACTAATTTCAACTGTTCGTCTTCTGCCCGGTAAATAAATGATTCGTTAGGGTAGACAGAACTAAACACCTGCAACAAGGCAGCGTTAAACTCAAGGTGCACTTCGCCTGGATGAACGACTTCACTAACTAAAATCATTTACCTACTACCTTTCAAAATGTTTATCGAAAATTGAGTTATATGGCACATAAAGTTCCTTGTATGAATTAATTAGAGCATTATACCTGCTTAACACCACTATCATAGCTATCGCAAAAACCAGTACCAATGCTTTTTTTGAATTTCTAAAGTAATTTATTGTATAGGCAACTAAAAAAATCTCAAAGAAAAGGTAAGAAACTGAAGCCCTTGCAAATACGGCTAAGTCTTTAGCAAACAAAAAGTAGATTATATTACCCACCATGTACAGTTTAAAATATCCCTGCACCAAAGGGGTGGTATCTCGAAGTTTATTCTTGATGAAAACAAAAATTGGTATGAAAATAATTCGTTTGACGGTTCCAAGTAAATAAAGCACGAGCGGATTTCCAGTTGGGTTACCCGTATCGTATTCGCCGTTCAGATATCCGCTTATTTTCTCACCGGCCCGGCCCCCAACGCCAACCACCTGGAGCAGGAGGTTCAATAATTTTTCATCAAGGCTAAATACCCCAAAAACAAAACTGACGCCTATTAAAATATAAAATGACCGGTCACTAATATTGGCCCAGTAAATATAGTAGGCTGCAAAGTAGAGAACAGCTGTGATGTGTATTGATGCAGCAACGCCAACAAACACCGCGAAAATTATGGGCTTGCGCTCAATAATAAAAATCGTACTAAATAACGTAAGAGAAATTGCGAGATTTTGCCGAACAGCAAATATATCGGCAAAATAATAGCACAAAAACAATAGCAAAACCGTAAATATTGTTTCTTTATGGTATTTTAAAAAGAACTTAAATTTTAACGACAGGCACAGAAATGAGAATATAGTTAGGAATATGGTGTAGTTATCCGTAAAACTCCTGACAAAGGAAAGTAAAAATGAAAAACCAGGCTCAAATAACTTTGCGTAAACCTCCGAAAAATAGCTAAATGAATCGTAATAACTATCCCAATCGGTCCCCGTTTTCCACCTGAGACTTGCAAGTGCCCAAAACACTAAAAAAGTGAACGCGCTACCTGCATATATAAACAATACCCTGCTTACTTTAGAAATCTTAACGTAATCAAGAAAACTTAACCCTACTAAGTAAAGATATAAGGAGATGTATAAAATCAATTTTTAAAGTCTAAAATATAAGGTTTTGCTTCTATTTCAATTCACTAAAATTCAAAGCTATCATTATTTAACCAATACTTCGTCCTGAATTGCTTCCAAATATCCCCTTCCATAAACCAAGTCGGGTTCAACATAGTTGCCCTCGGCCCATTCGTTCCATGACTTTAAAAATACCAGCCTGTTTTCTTCTGGCTTGTGCTCAATAATTTTAAAAACATCTTTAATATGTTTTTGAAATTTGCCAGGTGTTGAGTTAGTCATTATGTACGCCCTGGTGCCGCTCCTTGGTGAGTTATCCCAATTAGGAATTATAGTTGGGATACAATTTAACTCAGTCTCCTCGCTACCCACAAAATATGCCGACGCCTTTTCATAGTCGTATGTCCTTAGTTTTTTAAACACACGATGTAAAACACCACGTTTAATTTTTGAGGTTGTAAATCTCTCTATATCAAATATTCTTGAAATATTTACAGCGTCGAATCCAAGTTGAAGTATTTCGTTTTTTTGCTCAAACTGCTGACAATGGCCAACAAAATAAATATCAGCCAGTCCATGCTCAACGGCAAGCCCCCTCCATGCTTCAAAAAACACATTAATATCAGGAATTTGAAACGGCCGGTAAATATAAACTAATGGTTTTCCATCAACTTTAATATAGCGTGGATCTTTAAACGCATCCACCAGACTTAAAAAATGTTGTTCGTAGTCTGCTTTGCCCGGATACTTTTGCTCAATCAGCACTTTTTTGTCTTCGCCATGCCAAATTCCACTCCAGGTTTCGTTTGCCCAGCCTACGCAGAAAGGCAAATCAGGTTTCTCGCTTTTCAATACTTCGGCAAATGGCCGCTCTAACGTTCTTTTACCGTCACCAAACCAATAATGCCAGTAACAAAAACCCTCTATCCCATATTCCTTTGCCAAATCTGCCTGTGCTTCCCTGGTTTCGGGCAATCTTAAATCATAATAGCCCAAATCCGCCGGCACATGTGGTTGATAGTGGCCTTTAAACAGCGGCTTGGCTTTGCCAACATTTGTCCATTCCGTAAACCCCTTTCCCCAAAAAACGTCATTTTCAGGCGTTGGATGAAATTGTGGTAAATAAAATGCAATAACACGCGCTTTCTTTTCCTTATTTGCCATTTATATTAAAACTGTTTTAAAATTCGCGCTGGTATCCCACCTATTACGCAATTATTAGGGACATCTGAAGTAACTACTGCATTTGCGCCAATTATGGAATTTTCGCCGACCCTAACACCGGCCAAAATAGCGGCACCTTCCCCTATCCAAACATTCTTCTCAATTATTACCGGGCCTTTTGAAAATAGTGGGCGTTGACTTGCAGCTGTTAATAAATTGTTCGCCGAAACTTCACCGTGTGAATGATCGGTAATGAGCACCTTGCTACCTATCAAAACATTGTCGCCAATTTCTATGTAATTTATTGCGCCGATATGGCAGTCGAAGTTTATATTAACATTGTCGCCGATCTTTATCTTAGGCTGGTATTTATCGCCCTGATATTCATCCCATGCCTCAATACGCAGCCTTGCCCGGGTAGAAAAATTATTGCCTATAGTAATATATTTTCCACCTTTAAGTGTAACAGGATATTGCAGGTAAAACGCCGGACCGATCTCTTTCAGTTCGGTCTTGATCATGTTTCCGTAAATTAGAGAAAGTACCCGCTTTGTATAATTTATAAGTATTTTGGTAAGCTTATTATAAATTAGCAGCACAAATACATAAAACGCATTTTTTAAAATCTTTTTGATATAACTCACTTACTTTGATTGATAACTGTAGTAACCCTTTTCAATCCTAATGGTATTCTTGTTAAGTCGGGCGAAAAGAATGCTCCTGACATCTGTCATCTTTTTGAGCAACATCGAACCAGCGATACCAAATCTACAAAATTGACGTGGTAAAAGTAATATTGGGAACAATGCCACCCAAAAAGCGCCGTATTTTTTAAAGTTAGAGTATAGTACCGGCGACGGATCTTCACTCACCAACCTACCATTTGCTGCCGATTTGTTCATTACCAAAAAGGGAGGAAAGAAAGAAATGATAAGACTATTATTTACGATATTGATATACTTTTGATTGAACCCTTTCGCAATAAAAGCTTTCATTATTAAATTAAACTTTTCGCCAAAAACATCAAATAATTTATAGCCCCCGGTATTTTCAACACTGCCGATACCCAAGAGATTTTCCTCTACAACAACGTTGTAAGGCGAATTTATAAATGCCGGTATAACCCATCCCAACTGAATTAAGTTTGTTTTTTTAAAATCATCAAGGTTAACATCCTTATCAACCAATTCCTTTTTTATGATATTGCCAGATATAAACGTTAAATAATAATTTACTCTTTTAACAAAATCAGATTTGTTGTGGTATACATCGAAACTACCATCCTGAGATGAAGGTGTTTTTATTACTTCAAACTTATCATTATACGAAGCACCATTAACAAAAATTATACCCGCATCTCCCTTATTTTGTATAATTGCTATAATTTTTTCAATTGCACCGGCTAGAAAAAAATCGTCGTCTCCTAAAATAAGTACAAATTTACTGTGCGCTTCTAAAAAGCACTGGGCAATATTTAAATCAGCGCCAATGTTAGCAGCATTAATAATGTACCTTACATTTACTCCGTTATCGATGAAAGCCGTAACCGTTTCAGCGGTATTATCAGTTGAGCAATTATCAGATACAATAATTTCAACTAAATCTTCATAGCCGATTAGTTGAGTTTGAATGCTATTTAAAGCTTTATTTAGGAATACAGCTCTATTATAAGTGGGTATAGCAATTGTTAATATAGTCTCCCCTAATGATGCCATTCCAATTTTTTGTTTTTAAAAATTATAGTCACCCAAAGTAGTCCCGCAAATATCATTAGTGTTGTGTAACCTATCGTGATACCATTTACGCCAAAATATTTACCTAAAAATATTGTTGATAACGCACTTAAGATGCCCATTACAATTGACTGGACCAAAAAGGGCTCTTTTTTGTGGCAGCGTAAATACGTGGCCAAAGCGAAAATAAATTGGCTGATAAAAGTGCAGATGGTTAATAAAACAAGTGGAAAAGTTGGCAAAAACCGGTTGCCGACCGGGAAATGAAAATGTCGTACTATTTCAACAAAAATAATAAATATACCCAGGCAAAGCGCACAAATCAGGCATGCTTGCTTTGTGATTAAATTAAATTTTTCATTTAACTTTTCATATTCCTTTTTGGCAATTAAACCTGAAAACAGGGGTACTTTGGTAGTAATCCAGCTAATTGATACGGATAGCACACCATTTAACGCCGCCAGCGTCATCCCCATTTGCCCGGCTACTATTGGGCCTTCTGTTGCAAACAAAACCGGGATAAACAATTGAAATATGAAATAACCGCTTATCCAGCTCAATGCAATTTTCCATTGCAGGGGAAATATTTCTTTTAAATAATTTATTTTCCATTTGCTTTGAGCACGCCACACGGCTTTTAATAATTTTATTCTGTTAGAGAAAATCACCTGGATGTAATTGATCCCGATTGCAATTAAGGAAGCTAAAGCAGCTGCATATAATTTAAATCCACACAGAAAAAACACAAATAACAAAACAATATTGGCTATTTTTTGAATCAGCCGCACCTTTGACATATCCTTTACCTGATTAAGGCCATCAAAAAATGCAAGTACCGGGTCGATAAAAAGGTTTAACGATGTAGCTACACAAAGTATAACCCATGGGTAGTGCCAGGAAATATTTAAGTCTTTATTATATGAGGAGAAAAAGAAGAAACCAACTGCCAATAAAATAAAAAACAAAATTCCGGATATAATTGCAAACCATTTAACACAAAATCGAAGCAGCGATGACAATCGTGATTTATGAAACTCTTCGCCTGCTAATTGGAAGTCTGCGGTCAGGCTTAAATGAGCAAATTCGTGAGCGGCATATTGTGTTATTATGCCGCTTAAACCCAATTCAAAAAATATTTGTATCGCCAAAACGCTGGCAAATGTGTAATAGTACCCCTGCTCGTTCGACGATAAAAACTTCGCAATAAAAATAATTGATATAAGGCCGCTGCCAGCCTGTATAACCCTGGTCAGTATTGTATACGCAATGGCTCCATCAATCCCCAGTTTCGCGGAAAACACCTTTATTATGGACTTCATTATACGTGGTTAGGCATATTTATAATTAGCGCGGAGGGCTTTGAAATTGCAGTGTATTTAATAATCATACCAGATTACCTATACGCTAACTTTTAGCTATCTGCTACAATCAAAATTATTATTCTTTTTATTTCGAATACAAGTATTCGAATTCATCCATTTTTGAATCTCTTCCCAAGTTCCATAACGCTGGTTTTTTTGAAACAAGTTTAAAGTCTTTGTCTTCGATACCAAACTCGTCTGCTTTTAAAGAATTTGATTTGATGGTATGATTTACATGAAAAACATGTTTTTTTGTTGCCCGTTTCAATTCAGTTATATAGGTATTAATCGTTTCTGTCGACATCTCCGCCAAACTATATGAGTTAAACACCAAATCGGCTTTTCCCGAAGGAAGGTTAAGCACTTCAAAATTAGGCATTATGATCACATCGTATTCTGAGATACTTTCTTCATTAAAATCGTCTTCCCCGTATAGCAATATTTTCTTTTCCGGGTAACAATTCATTAGGTAATATGCAGTTAAGGCCATATTTTCCGGCAAATCAAAATCAACATACGTAACGTCATCAATTACTTTATTTAAGAAATATCCAAGACCACCGTACCCGCCCCCAAGCTCCACCACCACTTTTCTCCCTTTTTCGCCTTTAATTAACTCCGAAATACGTGTGGCGTAATAGTGAAAATATTCTGCACCGGTTCTCACAAACTCATTGTTTATATAATATCCGTACGGATTTCCATAGTCCGGCATATACAAGTCGCCTACCTGGTATTGGTTAGCGGTCAGCTCCTTCCAATGATTATATCTATAAATAGAATCAAGCAAGTATATGTCACCATTTAGCCTGGAAATTTTACCATTAAAAAAATTATCCTCCATACTAAATGGTAAACCATGCAATCCTACGCTACAACCTTCACGCATAAAATTTTCGTATATTTTATTTGTGTCAGCTTTATTTAACGTATTTAAAGCGATAATAATATCATTCATATAATTCTCATAGATAGGTAACCATTCATTACCCACCTGAAAAGCCCCTGGTAAGGTTTTTTGAACTTTTTTTGCCTTGTTATACGCTTGAATTATACGGTCTGTTATTACATTATTCTCTGTGTGAACGTTTTTTTGCCTAAAGCATTTCTCTAAGTCGTTATTTTTAAAATCATCTGATTGCGGAATATTGGACCCAAGGTTTTCAAGAACATTTTTATACTGCGCTTTTTTTAAATAGTTAACCTTTATTTCAACCAGTTTCTTTTTAATTTCTGAGACTATCGACATCTTTTTTCTAATTAATATATTGTTTTATCACATCTAGTATATAGTCATAGTGATTTTCATTTAATCCGGGCCATACACCTATCCAAAAAGACTGGTTCATTATGGTATCGGTATTTTCAAGCCCTCCGATGGTACGGTGCTTAATATTGGCATAAGCTGGCTGGCGTAGCAGGTTTCCGCCAAAAAGCAAACGCGTTCCAATCATTTTCTCTTCCAGGTGCTGTACAAGCATGTGCCTGTCAGCAGCGTCGCCTTCGCGCAAAGTAAGTAAAAACCCAAACCATGAAGGATTGCTGTTTGGAGTTGGCTCCGGAAGGATAAATATTTCCTCCAGCGTCTTCATACGCTCATAAAGAGCTTTATAATTTTCGCGCCTTCGCTGTACAAAGTGATCAAGCTTTTTCAATTGCGAAACCCCGAAAGCAGCCTGCATATCGGTAACCTTTAAATTAAAACCGATATGAGAATAGGTATATTTATGATCGTAACCATATGGCAATGTACCTAATTGCTGCGAAAAACGACAACCACAGGTGTTATCCTTACCCGGTTCACAATAGCAATCGCGCCCCCAATCCCTAAAGCTTTCGGCAATTTTCGCCAATTCAGGATTGTTTATTAAAACAGCGCCGCCTTCGCCCATTGTAATATGATGTGCCGGGTAAAACGAGAAAGTTGATATATCGCCAAATGTGCCTGTTTTTTTATCTCTGTAAGTAGCCCCTAATGAGTCACAGTCATCTTCTACAACCCACAGGTTATATTTTTTGGCAACCCGCATTACCTCGTCCAAATCAAACGGGTTACCTAATGAATGCGCTATCATAATTGCTTTTGTCTTTGGCGATACAGCGGCTTCTATATCTTCCGCTTTTACATTATGGGTGGCAATATCAACGTCAACAAACACAGGAATAGCCCCAAACTGAATCATGGGGTTTACCGTCGTTGGGAACCCGGCTGCAACTGTAATTACCTCATCGCCGGGTTTTATAGCCCGGTCGCCCAATTTTGTTGAAGTAAGCGCGTAAAATGCAACCAAATTTGCCGATGAACCAGAGTTGACTAATAAAGCTTTGTGGGCTCCAAAATACTTTGCAAAATCATATTCAAATGCATTGGCAAAGCGCCCGGCAGTTAGCCAGCCATCTAAAGCAGCATCAACTCCTGATAATATATCATCCTCATCCAAAACCTTCCCTGTAACCGGTATATAATTTTTCCCAGGGATAATAACCTGGCTGGTTTTTGCTTTTGCTATATTCCTGAGATTTTTTTCTAATTCAGGATCAATAATATTTTTTAACATGTTTTAATTTATAAATAAATCTATCAGGTACCTTCCATTTCAATAGGTTTTGCAAACGGTTCCATTTCTGTAATAGGCCTGCCAAATGCAATTTTAGGATAAGTATTTGTATGCGGATCTATCATCACCTGCAGTAAAACAGGCGAATTCACATTTTGGTCGTTCCACATCCATTTTATTGCATCTTCTATTTCATCTTCAGTATTAATAGTAATTGCATTTATTTCGTATGCATTTGCAACTTTTTCAAAATCGGGGGCACTATAACCCCAATAGGTCGACTGATATCTCGATTCAAAATAACTATCCTGGAACTGGCGGATCATTCCCAGATTTTTGTTATTCATTACTACCATTTTTACAGGCAACTTGTTACGCACAATGGTTTGCAGTTCCTGGATATTCAATTGCATGCAGCCATCGCCAATTATTGCCACCACAGGTTTTAAATTCAACGCGAAACAAGCCCCAATGGCAGCCGGCAGTGCAAACCCCATGGCCCCCATCCCTCCTGATGTTAAAAATAACTGATCTTTGTAAATCTCTATTGATTGGGCAGTCCACATTTGATGGCTACCAACATCCGCCAAATAACATTTGGTTAATTTCGAATTGTGGGACAAGGCATGAATAAATACATTGGGATTAATCCCAACAGGCTTAAGCTCTGCCGTATCAGGCCATTGGAGCCTTAATGCATTTATGTAATCATACCATTCTATTGGCTTTTCAAAAATTTCGGTTGCTGCCTCATTAACAAAGTCGGTAAAAAACTGTTTTGCATCAGCAATTACAGGTATACAACCTTTTACCCTATTATTAATCTCATCCTGCTCACAATCAACATGATAAATCTTGCGATTTTCGAAAAATTTGGTATCCGCGCCGGTTTGCCTGATATCAAGGCGACTGCCAATCACAAGTAACAAATCACACTCTCCGAATGCGATATTTGCCCACCTGTTTCCATAAGCCCCGATAAATCCCACCCTGGAAGGAGAATCATGTTCCAAAGCATCGATAGCAAGCAAAGTAGTCGCTACAGGCAATTGGGTTTTTTGAAGGAAAATTTTCAGTTGCTCTATTGCAAACGCCGATCTTACTCCCCTGCCCACTAATACCAGTGGTCTTTTTGCCTTTTTTATATCATCAAAAATATTTTTCAGCTGGGCTGCCGATGGTCCCAGCAAAATTGGGGCAACAACACCGTAATCCCGAATATCAATTTGTGCCCGCTGAATATCCATCGGTATGTCAATCAGCACCGGGCCCGGCCTGCCCTCGGTGGCAATTAAAAAAGCTTGCTCTAAAATAGCAGGTAACTCGTGTTCGCTTTCGATTTTAAAACAGGCCTTTGTAATTGGTTTTGCCATCGAAATAATATCTGTCTCCTGAAATCCCAGTTGCCTTATATTTCTATCGCGTTTTTGTTCATGACGATTAACCTGGCCTGTTATAAAAATTGCAGGAGAGGAATCAAAATAACAACTGCCTATCCCGGTTAATAAATTAGTTGCCCCCGGCCCGCTGGTGGCCAGCGCAATACCCGGTATACCGGTAATTCGCCCATAAGCATCTGCTGCAAATGCCGCAGATTGTTCATGATGCATGGTAATTATATTAATAGACGTTTTCTGGTTTAATGAATCTAAAAGATGTGTTATCATTCCACCAGATAGCTCAAAAACATGCTTTACACCTCTTTTTTCTAAATATGTAGCTACAAAATCCGAAACCTTCATTTGTTTGTAAATGGTTTTTTTAAAAAATAATCAATTGTTTTCAGCAGCGATTTATCAAAATTTGACACCTCAAACGCTCCAAAAGCTTCGACGAACTTTGCAGAATCGCCCTGTATATGCATTGATTGATTTGGCCGATAAGGAAGAGCCCCAAAATTTAGCTTAAATTTTGGGTTAATGTAATCTCTTATCCTCTGAATTAAGTCTTTGAGCGCCAGCAATGATGCTCCTGATATATTGTATGTACCAGGATTTCCCTGGCTATTAATAATTTTATTTATGGCTAAACCCAAGTCGTCAACATATAAGTAAGCGTATTTCTGCGCGCCCAAAGTTAAGTCTATCTCGTCACTAATAGTGATTTTTTTTATTAATGACGGAATTAACCATGTATCCGACTCACCTTTCCCAAAAAAAGAAAATAGCCGCAGCCAATACCAGTCTATGTTATTATAGCTGCAAAACTGCTTAATTATTTCTGAACAAATAATTTTTACATGGCCATAAGCTTCATTCGCATTTAAGGGATGATTCTCACCAATGCACCCGTTAAAAACACCATATTCGGCTTGCGAACCTAAACCTATTAATTTTTTAGCTCCGCTTTTTTGAGTTACCTGCAATACTTTTTGCAGGAAGTTTATATTTAAAAACTGGTGGTCCCAGTTATTCCGTTCCCTGTGCCCCACGCCTAACCAGGCTGCATGTATTACCACATCAATCTTCCCGTTAGCAACACTATTAATCCATTCATCACTATCATCTTTTATTATCCAGGTTACATTTTCAATGTAAGTTAAGCATAAATCTCTTGATGAATTTTCCCGATAAATAGCAACTACGTCATGCCGTGCTTCAAGCAAATACCTGGCTATATTTGATCCCAGAAAACCAGTAATACCGGTTATAAAAACTCTAGCCATTAAAAAATTGATGAATTTGGGTATCGGTGAACGCCGCCATGTCTGTACTTTTGTAGAATTCCTTATACCAAGTTATTGTATCGGCGACGGCTTTGTACGCTGCCAGTTGGGGTGTCCAATTAAGTTGGGCTTTCGCTTTACTTACATCTAATTTAAGCAATCCGGCTTCATGCACCTGATTAATCTCCTTGTTAATAAAATACTCCCCACCACCCCAGCAATCAATTGCCATTTCTACCATTTTGTTAACAGGCAGGGCATCATCTAAGTCGGGGCCAAAATTGTAGGCCTGAGAATATTGTTGAGGGTCTTTGCATAATTTGGCGCCCAGTAATAAGTATCCTGCCAAGGGTTCTAAAACATGCTGCCAAGGCCTGACAGATTCGGGGCTCCTGATTTCTATTTTCTCATTTTTATTCAACGCCTTAACTACATCTGGTATTAGCCTGTTATCAGACCAATCGCCCCCTCCAATAACATTACCTGCCCTGCCTACGGCTATTGCTTTTTTATGAGTAGCGTAATTCTTTACGTTGAAGAATGAATTGCGATAAGAATCAATAACTAATTCAGCACATGCTTTACTTGCGCTATATGGGTCATTTCCACCCAAACGGTCATTTTCGCGATATGGGTACTCCCACTCATTGTTATGATATACTTTATCGGTAGTAACTAAAACAGCGTTACAAGGGTTGTCCAAAAGGGCTATTGCATCCAGCAGGTTAGCTGTACCGATCGCATTAACTTCAAAAGTTTCTGATGGAATTTGATAAGATAATCGCACCAGCGGCTGCGCAGCGAGGTGAAAAACAAAATCGGGCCGAAAATCCAAAACAGCAGTTTTTAATGCCTCCCTGTTACGCAAATCAGCTATAACCGATTGGCAAAGTTCATCTCCGCTAATAATGTCGTAAAGGTTTGGCAGTCCGGCAGGTTGCAAGGCATAACCCTTAACTTCGGCGCCAAGCATTGTAAGGATTTTCAGGAGCCACGAACCTTTAAAGCCCGTGTGACCGGTCAGGAAAACCCGCTTCCCACGGTAAGTTTCTTGTAATATATGTAACATACTTACCACATTTTCCATGGAGCGCTATTTGTGTTCCACATGTTATTTAAATCGTGCATATCCTTTAATGTATCCATCGGCCTCCAAAATCCACTATGTTTGTAGGCACACATTTGCCCTGAATTTGCTATTTGTTCCATTGGGGCCTGCTCCCAAACAGTTTTATCCCCATCCTTTATATGATCAAAAACCTCAGGCTCGCAAACAAAGAAGCCGCCATTTATCCAGGCGCCATCGCCCCTGGGTTTTTCCGTGAAGGAATGAACGGTAGAATCTTCAAGTATGTTCAGCGCACCAAATCTTCCGGAAGGTTGCACAGATGTTACAGTACAGTGTTTACCATGTGCTTTATGGTAATCCGCAAGTTCTTTAATATTGATATTACCCACACCATCGCCATAGGTTAGCATAAACGTTTCATTATTGGTGTATTGTTGAATACGCTTGATCCTGCCACCCGTCATGGATTCAGTGCCGGTATCAACAAGCGTAATTTTCCAGGGTTCGGCTTGTGAGTCAAGTACTTTTATCGAATTATCGGCCAGATCAATCGTTACATCAGATTTATGCAAAAAGTAGTTTGCAAAATATTCCTTTATCAAATATCCTTTATATCCAAGGCAAACTATAAATTCATTATATCCATGGGCCGAATATATTTTCATGATGTGCCATAATATGGGCATCCCTCCAATTTCCACCATCGGTTTGGGCTTTAATACAGTTTCTTCAGATAACCTGGTTCCAAATCCGCCAGCTAATAGTACAACTTTCATTTATATTTTATTAATCCACTTCTATTTCAACTTCGTCTGTAAGGGGGAAACTGCTGCATAATAAATACTCATTTTGCTGCAAATCTTCCGGCAATTTCTTAACTCCTATCATTTTGACTTCTCCCTTAATTAAGCGCCCTTTACAAACCAAACAATTCCCGGTTTGACACGAATAAGATAATTCAATCATAGCATCAAGCCCTGCCTCGAGAATACTTTTACCCTTAGCTACTTCAACCGTTGTATGTTGGCCGCCTTTTTTTATTAATACTTCCCTGGTGACTATTTCGTCAAAATCAGCGGGGTTGCGTGCTACTTCAAAATCTTCAAAGTATATTTTCTCATTACTAACACCATGGTTAAGCAATACGGCTTTAACCGATTCTTTTAATCCAACCGGCCCGCATATATAATGTAAACTATTATCAAAATTATTTTCATCCTGCATTACCGATAAAACCTTTTGAGGACTAATACGGCCTTCAATAACATAGGGATTATTTGATCTGATCGCCAACCTGGTATGAAAATGCCAAACAGAAAACTTATTGTCAAACCGTTTTTTTAAATCCTCAATTTTATCATTAAATATTACGCTTTCTATATTTCGATTACCGTATATGAGGGTTACATGGCTAGCTATATTTTGATGTAAAGCGTATTTTGCTAACGACATAAGCGGTGTAATACCACTGCCTGCTCCCCATAGCACAATTCTTGTATCTTGTGCAATATTGTTCTCCCTCAATATAAAATCGCCCATCGGTTCCATCACTTCAACAATGTCACCAACTTTTAAACTGTCGATAATATGGTTTGATACAATACCGCCCGGCACCCGCTTAATTGTTACCTCCAGATCAGCATCAATAAATGGTGCAGACGAAAATGAGTACGGACGCATATACCTGCGTCCATTTATCCTAAAGATTAGAGTTAGATACTGCCCGGCGCTATATTTTATTTTTTTAAGCCCCGGCTGTTTAAATGAGACCGTGACTGTATCGCTGGTCTCATAAAACCGCCCTACAACTTTCAGAGTAAAATATTGCATTATCTTAATATTTTTTTCCAGGCTTTTGACACTGTGAAGAATAGGACAGCAAAAAAACCAAATAACACACCGCCTAAAATCAGCCCTTTTAGTTTCCCGAATTTTTCCTCTTCTAACGGAAGTATCGGCCGGTCTATCACCTGTATTAACGGTGTTTCTTTCCGTAACGATACTTTTGATATTTCAAGATTTGCAACTAATTGGGTTAGTATAGCCTGGTTAGCCTGAACATCAACTTGGCGACGTTGTGAGGGCACCCGTAGTATTTGTAACGATGGGTTTGCATTAGGATTAACATCAGATGTTGCTGCAACGCCTGTGAGGGCCGCGTTTAACTCGCGCCTAACAGAATCTGTTTGCCGTTGCAGCACAGCAACATTGTATGCAGACTTTTTCGTTTTTGTATCTATGTAAAAATCAGAAACATTTTTCACAAGTATTTCGGTAAAATTTTGGGAAAATAACTCATTTTCTGATTCGACCTTAACGGTGATAATCGTCAGCTTTTTATCAAACTTATCAACCGTTAAATTATCTTTGATTATTTTTGAATATAAAGCGCCCAAAGCTCCGTTTTGCTTTAGTGTAAATTTTGTCCTCTCAACGTCAGGTAAAAAACTAACATCCCTTAACTTTGGATTGTCGCTATAAAACCCCGTGAACTCAATATAATATTGGGCCAGCGTTTGCCGCTTATTGTTAATGGTAACAGTTGCCAACAACGTCTTTTCGACTATTGAACGTGACTTCATGAGCGCCAGCAGATTATCGCCGTTAAAAGCTCCACCACCACCGCTATTACCTAAATCAATCCCAAACTGGCTGGCCAGACCTAAAGCACCCAACGCCCCGCCCCCTGATTTATCATCGTCAAGTGCGAAACTTAATTCGGCGACATATTTGGTTTTGCTTATAAAAGAATAGGTGAGACCAACTGCTGCACCTATAACCGCTGCAAACAATATGGTCGCCCATTTGGATAACAAAAACCGCCACCACCCTATAAGTTTAAGAATTACATCCTTTAATGTAACTTCCTCAGCGGGGATATTGCTATTTTCTTTAACCTGGGCCATTAATACAATAGTTTAATTTTTATTTATGCAGGCTAATTATCCCAAGTATAATTGCACCCAATGATGCCAGGCCCGTAGTAAAGCCCAAAATTGTTTGAGCCGTGTTATTATTGCTAATTGGCTTTTTGGGCACATAAATTTCACTGCCGGGTTTTACACTGGGGTGAATATTGAAAAACAAAAACTTACTTGTTCCTTTAACCGTTCCATTTGGATAAACAATATATGCGCCGCGTTTTAACGCCCTGGGAGCAAATCCACCAGCATTTAATACATACCCTCTGAAAGATTTACCGCTACTGTAAACTATCGCACTCGGGTAAAGCACCTCACCATTCACCCTAACAGTTTGTTGCTGTTTAGGCACCCTTAAAACATCCTCGTTCTCTAAGATAAGATCTTCACTGCCACCAGGTTTCTGCAATATTTTCTTCAGGTCAATCCCCACATAGTTATTTCTAAGCTGGATAGTATCTTTTTTCGGATTTGCACTATAATCATTTTGCAGCCTTTGTAAATTTAGCATACGCTCCCTGTTTATCTCGGCAGTATCAATTTTGGTTTTGTCCACACCAAGCACCGCGGCATTGTCGCGCTTTAAACTGCTCCCTTCGATATCTGCCGAAGGGGTTAATCCGCCGGCACGGGCTATTATGTCTGATATCTTCTCATTTTTCTTTTGAATGGTGTAATAACCGGGATAAATTACCTCACCTTCCACTTTAACCGTTTTTTGAACCTCATACCCCGGTAAACTATATACCGACACTATATCGTAAGGCCTAAGTGTAAAATTAGAATACTCATCTTTTAACCCTTCATTAACATCAACTATAAATACCTGGGCAATTTTGCTGCTTAATACCTTGGGATCATTATCGTACACGCGGCGGGAAACCTCAATCCGTTTAGGGCTGGCACCTTCGGTAAAACCACCGGCATTAACGATCAGGTCGGCAACTTTTAAGCTATCTGAAAATACAAAATCTCCGGGTTTTCTAACCTCGCCCTTTATAGTAACCTTGTAAGCGTCACGCAAATCAAAAATCGAGGCCACGTTCACACTATCTTCGCGTTGCAACAATATATCTGCTGACGGCTTATTCAATACATCTTTTACATTAAATGAGAGTTGCTGTGTAGTATTATCCTGATTAAGCCTCACTATGCTCCCACGGCCGGTAAAAGCATCTTCCTTTAATCCCCCGGCATTTTTTATCAACTGCGATAGGGTCAAACCCTTTTGCAATTCAAACTCTCCAGGTCTGAAAACTGCGCCCTGAATTTGAACCCGGTTTTCGTACCGGTCCAAAATTTTATCCACTGTATATTTATCGCCTCTTAAAGGTGTATAATTTTTATAGTCGCTTTCGAAAACGTCTGTAATCCTCCGTTGCTGATCGCTAACCTGGTCAACTTTAATACGCGCAGTATATGCCTCATCGGTAAACCCACCGCTAAAGTTCAAAACATCCTGCAGCGTTTCACCCGGTAAAACTTCAAACAGAGCCGGAATTTTCACCTCTCCTTTTAGCGTTACGCGTATATGGTAGGTAGGCACCCTAATTACGTCCTGGTCCTGCAACGATATGTTATCTTTTTGACTGCCTTTTACCAAAAAGTCATACAAGTCGACACGCCGCACTATTCTATTATTCCTGATGACCTCAATTTGCCTGAATGACCCTACATCGTTAGGGCCGCCAGACGCATACAGGGCGTTAATAACAGTAGCCAATGAAGAAACGGTATAGGTGCCGGGTTTGACCACCTGCCCCTGAACAATTACCTTAATACTGCGAATATTGCCGAGTGTAACTTTAACGTTTGTACCTTTGTCAATTGCATAATTGTTAGCTCTCAGCCGGTTCTTTATTGCGGTTGTAGCATCAGCGATAGTTTTGCCGGCTACATTTAAGACTCCAACACCGGGGATGTTGATATTCCCCTCGGGCGACACGTCCAGGCTCCAGTCGACCACCGAATTCCCATAAACATTAATATTCAGCTGGTCATCAGGTCCCACAATATAGTTTAAAGGCGTAGCCAATTTCAAATTGGGTTCGAACGTCGTAGGATTACTATTCCTGAATAAATCAGCTCCAAATATTTTAGGTCTTAAATCAATAAATAAATCCAGCTTTTTTAATGAAGTATCTGTATTGGTAGTGTCTCTGTAACTTGATTTACGCTTACCATTTAAAGTATCCGCAGCCGATTTTTTTAATTTATTATTGTTACCGCCGCCGTTCTTGTTTCTGATATTATTTATACGGGTTTGCAGTTTTTGAACCTGTACGCCAGACATACCCCGCGCTTGCGCCTGTTGTAGTAACTGGTCATCGGTTAACCTGGCTTTTTGCGCCTGCTGAAGCAGTGTAGTTATCTGTTGATCGGAAAGATCATCTACATTTATGCTTGAAAGATTTTGCGGAATACTTTGTGCTGATGCCGGAGTGACAACAGCGATGCACAAAAAAACAGAAATTATAAATAGGCAGAGTTTAAGTTTATTCATTATTTTATAAAAATCACATCCAATGCATTTTTGCCAAACTTGTGATATGGTTACAAATAAATTCGCTGCAATATTAAGCAAATAAAATTACTTGTAAGTATTAGCGGCTCCCAATGGTCGGCAACGCTCTAAAGCACAGCCCGAATAAATATGCGTTAAATACAGATTAGAGCCGTTATTGTTTTAATTTTCAACAAACAGTTCCCTGAACTCAAGCTTGTTTTGCTAAAAAATCCAGGTATGCCATCTTTATGCCTTCAGGCAGCCCAACTGTATGTTTCCAGCCCTTGCTGTGCAGTTTACTAACATCCATTAGCTTCCGGGGTGTTCCGTCAGGTTTGGTGATATCAAATTTTATTTCGCCGTTATAACCTATAACGTTTTTAATAAGCATGGCCAGGTCTTTAATTGAGATATCATGCCCGGTACCAATATTTACAAGGCCTTCTTCATTGTAATTTTGCATCAGGTAATAGCACGCCTCAGCTAAATCATCCGCAAATAAAAACTCCCGCATTGGTGAGCCAGTCCCCCATATGGTTACCTCGGGCAAACCCTGCTCCTTTGCCTCATGAAAACGGCGTATCAGGGCAGGCAGCACATGTGAGTTTTGGGGATGGTAATTATCATTATAGCCATACAAATTGGTAGGCATTACCGATATAAAGTTGCAACGATATTGTGCCCTGTAGGCATCACACATTTTTATTCCGGCAATTTTTGCTATCGCATAAGGCTCGTTGGTCGGTTCAAGCAAGCCTGTAAGCAAATATTCTTCCTTTAGTGGCTGCGGGGCCATTTTAGGATATATACAACTCGAGCCCAGAAACATCAGCTTTTTTACCCCGGTAAGGTATGCATTGTGGATAACATTGTTTTGTATCTGCAGGTTATCATACAAAAACTCGGCCCGATAAGTGTTATTGGCAATAATGCCACCAACTTTAGCTGCCGCCAAAAAAACATAGTCGGGCGTTTCGTCGACAAAGAAATCAGCCACCTGCTGCTGATTGCGCAAATCCAGTGTATCTGACGTCCGGGTAACAAAATTGGTAAACCCTTCTTTAAGCAGTTTGCGATGGATTGCCGATCCCACCATACCGCGGTGTCCTGCTATATATATTTTAGCCGATTTATCCATTTATGCCTGTCCTACTGTGCCCCCAAAATTCATGGGGAACCCCGATGGGTCCTGCTGAATTTTTATACGACCATTTGCGTTTTCAAATTTTTCTAAATTATCTTCAAGCGCCGTTAACAGACGTTTTGCATGCTCGGGCGTCAAAATTATTCTCGATCTCACCTTTGCTTTAGGCACACCGGGCATTACACGGATAAAATCAAGCACAAATTCTGAGCTTGAATGCGTGATTATAGCCAGGTTGGAATATATACCTTCTGCAATCTCTTCAGAAAGCTCAATATTCAGTTGATTTTCGTTTTGTTCTTCCATGGTGCTAAATTAACAAAAAAGCCTTCCGTTTGTGCGGAAGGCTTTGATAATATATTTGTTCGAAATAATTTTAAGCTTCTATTTCTTCAGCTTTCGACGCCATCAAGCGGTCAAATTCTTCCTGTGAACCAACACGGATATTTTCGTATTCGCGCAGACCTGTTCCTGAAGGAATTAAGTGACCTACAATAACGTTTTCTTTCAAGCCAAGCATCAAATCTTTTTTACCTGCGATTGCTGCTTCGTTCAGAACTTTTGTAGTTTCCTGGAACGATGCGGCCGAGATGAATGATTTAGTACCTAATGAAGCTCTTGTTATACCTTGCAGCATCGGGCTGGAGGTTGCAGCAATTGCGTCGCGCACTTCAACCAATTTCAAATCTTTACGTTTCAAAATTGAGTTTTCATCGCGCAACCTTCTTACTGAAACTATCTGTCCTGATTTTAAGCTTGTTGAATCACCTGGCTCTGTAACAACCTTCTTGTCGAAGATGTCGTCGTTTTCCAGCATGAAATCCCAGCTGTCAACTGCTTCCCTTTCAAGGAAGCGGGTATCGCCGGCATCTTCAATAGCTACCTTCTGCATCATCTGGTGAACAATTACCTCGAAGTGCTTATCGTTAATTTTCACACCCTGTAAGCGGTAAACTTCCTGTATACCATTTACCAGGTATTCCTGCACTGCTGCAGGGCCTTTAATGGCAAGGATATCAGCAGGCGATATCGAACCGTCAGACAATGGCATACCTGCCTTCACAAAGTCGTTATCCTGTACAAGGATGTGTTTCGACAATGGAACCAGGTATTTTTTAACCTGTCCGTCTTTCGATTCGATGGTGATTTCGCGGTTACCACGTTTCACACCACCTAAAGTTACCACACCGTCAATTTCGGTTACTACCGCAGGGTTCGATGGGTTACGTGCTTCAAATAACTCGGTTACACGTGGTAAACCACCTGTAATATCCCGGGTTTTACCGGTTGAACGAGGAATTTTAGCAATAACCTGTCCTGTTTGCAGTTTTTCACCTTCGTCAACAGCAATGTGAGCGCCTACCGGGATGTTATAGCCTTTAATAATGTTTCCTTTATTATCAGCAACCTGTATAACAGGGTTTTTGGTTTTATCCCTGGTATCGATAATTACCTTTTCGCGGTGACCTGTTTGCTCGTCTGATTCTTCGCGGAAAGTAATACCTTCCAAAACAGCTTCAAATTTGGTAACACCCGCAAATTCAGATATAAT
>NZ_JANYGQ010000027.1 GCF_025359345.1 Mucilaginibacter sp. | reverse complement strand
CTCTAATTGATCAGCAATAAATTTAGTGAGGTAATTGCCATAATCCGCCCGGTCTTTCCCTTGTTGTTCCTCCTCGAAAATGCGTTGCCCTATTTGCCAATACATTAATGTACGCTCATGGTCAACCAACCTAATCGCCTTGTCTTTAGCATCATGAATAATGGCTTGAATATCAGCTATGACAGATTGGTTAATGAGCATTATGGAAAGAATTATGGTTCAATCGCAAAAGTACAAAAATAGAGGCTGTAATAAAGAAAGCTGGATACTAACCAAGTCATGGCAAATTAAATCAATTATAAAAGGGATAGTTTGTTTCCTAAATTTGAAACAGGCTAAAGTTTCTACCTTAAATGAAAGATGACCGATTAAATCTATACAAATCCCTATTCAAAGGGAGAGAAGATGTATTTGCATTAAGATGGGAGAAAAGTGGCAAAAGCAGTTATATGCCGGCTTACAGTTTTGACCCTCACCGATATCGACTGCATCAAATGAAAGGTGGCACTTTTCAAACCTTCACTGATAAAACATACCAACCCTTAACAGATGACCATTTAATTAAACATCTCAAAGGTGAGCAGGTATTAGGTCTCTACCCTTTATTACAGGATAACACATCCTGGTTCATTGCAGCAGATTTTGACGAAGCAGATTGGATTGAGGAATGCCGGGCATTTATTAAAATTTGCGAGGAATATGATATCCCCGCCTACTTAGAGCGCTCCAGTTCCGGCAAAGGTGGTCACGTATGGATATTTTTTGAAGAGCCTTATGAAGCATTCAGAAGCAGAAAGATCATGATGGCTTTGCTACAGAAAGCAGGTTTGATTTCAGTGTTTGATAAAAACTCAAGCTTTGACCGGCTTTTCCCCAATCAAGACTACCATTCAAAAAAAGGCTTGGGGAATCTCATTGCTTTACCCTTAAACAAAACGAGCTTAAATAATGGCAATAGCTGTTTCATTGATCCCGATACTTTGCAGCCCTTTGATGACCAGTGGGTGTTTTTAAAAACGATTAAGCGGATTACGATAAACCAGCTCAATTACATATACAAAGAACAAACTGATCACAACGAATTTTCAACTGGATTATTTCAAAAAGAACGGCTTATAACGGATAAGTTAGAAATTATCTTAAACAACGAAATTCATATTAGCCGCATAGGATTGCCTGTTTCACTTGTTAGTTTTTTAAAGGAAGAATTAAACTTCGCCAACAATGAATACCAGGTAAAAAAGAATATCAATAAAAATACCTTTGGCGTGAAACGTTACTTTAAATTGCTGCACGAAACACCGGACTCTATTTCAGTTCCTCGTGGATTTATTGGTAGGTTATTACGGTTTTGTAAAGAGCCGCAAATTGAATATGTGCTCGAAGATCAAAGAAAGAAAGCAGAGTTAATCAATTTCAAAGGCTCTATTGCATTAAGGGAATATCAATTACCCGCGCAGCAAGCAGCTATAAAAAAAGATTTTGGAATTATTGTGGCTCCGCCTGGCTCTGGTAAAACGGTATTGAGTTTGGCTGTTATAAAAGACAAGCAGCAACCAGCCCTCATTTTAGTTCACCGCAAGCAACTGGCAGATCAATGGATGGAACGTATAGAATCGTTCCTGGGGATTCCTAAGAAGGATATTGGACGTATCGGGCAAGGAAAGAACAAGCCCGGTAAACACATTACTGTAGCAATGATCCAAAGTATGGAAAAAGCTTTGGAATCTACGGAATCCACAGAACTAATAAATGCTTTTGGTACCGTTATTGTTGACGAATGTCACCACGTACCTGCAGAAACTTACCAGCGCGTTATCGGGAAACTGAATAGTTACTATATGTACGGACTTACCGCTACACCATTTAGAAAGTACAACGATGGCAAGTTAATATTTATTCATTTGGGCGAAATTATCCATGAGCTTAAAGCACTAGATGCACAAACTCAAACAGGTACACAAATCGTTATTAGGGATACCGACCTGTTTGTTCCCTTCAACACCAAAACAGACAAGTTCGAAACACTTTTTAAGATTTTGATCCATGATTCAGCAAGGAATCAACTTATTTTAAATGATGTGGTTTCACAGCTAAATACCGGTAAGAAAGCGGTTATCATCACAGAGCGGAAAGAGCATATCACTTCTCTACAACAATATTTAAAACGGCATTACGATACCATTGCATTAAGTGGCGAAGATTCTGACTTAAGTAAAAAGTCTAAATGGGCAACCATAAATAAAGGCGACTTTCAGGTGCTGATTACAACGGGCCAGTATTTTGGTGAAGGAACTGATTTTCAAAACATAGAATACTTGTTCTTAGTTTATCCATTCGCTTTTGAGGGTAAGCTCATTCAGTATATCGGCAGAGTGCAACGATCAGAAGTGTCACCTGTAATTTACGATTATCGCGACCACAAGATTACCTACCTGGAAAGACTGTTTCAAAAGAGGAACCAGTATTATAAAAAGCTCGATCAAAGTGGCCTAACAAATCCGATAGATGAAAGTGAAACAGTAAGCGGTCAAATAAATGAGAAAATTGAAGTGCCCATCGAACAACTGGAATTTAGATTTGGTAGCATCGCTTTTAAACATGCCGTTGCTGAATTTAATGGAAAAGAAGTTGAATTTGAAATAGAGAATTTAAATGTCAGGCCAGAGTTTATCGTACTTAAACCTTATTTTATCCGGTTTCTTAAAAGCCCAACAGTATTGATCAACATCCGGGCCACGTTCCAACATAACAGGCTGGTATATAAATCAGCTACCTCAAATGATCTTGATAAGATAAACCGCGAGGTCATTGAAAGTGTAAAGTTCCGCTTCTTAAATAAAGAAATCATTAAAGCTGTTCCAACAGGTGAAGAAAACCTATTGGATGCCGGGCAATTGCAAAGTGGCAGCGAACAATTAATCTATACAAATGAAGATGACTTATTAGAAAATATTCTGGCGCTTAAACAATATAAGCACCATCGTCAGCTCCGTTACCTTTCCCAAAAACATGAACGAACCATATTGAAACTTCGTTTCGTGTTGGAGCCTTTTTCTTTTGTTTTTTTACTCGCCGGTACTAATCAATATCATTTGGTTTGGGAAACATTAGATACTGAAGAGGCAACCTACATATGGCATATTGAAAAATCTGTTTACGAATTGGAGCGGGGTATAAAGCGAATAGATGCGTTGCTTGGACAAATAAGATTGAAAGGTAGGCAGCAATATCTTGAAACGAACCCCGAAAACTTCAGCCGCATCGTGCACGATTACTCCGACGACAAAGGCTTAATTATTTGGAAGGATTTGCTGGAAGAAAAGTTATATTGATCAATGCTCTTGGCATCCATTACTGCCTCTATATCAGAATAAAAGTTAGAACTTTTGCCGCTCCCCGCTATATTGAAAATAAGGCTCTTATCTTGGCAGATAAGAGCCATTTTCTTTTTATTTAGTTTGGATATGTTTACAGTATACATTTTATATTCTGATAAATTCAATCAAATCTACATCGGTTATACTTCGGATTTGCCAAACCGTTTCTTATCACATAATGAATTAGCCACAAAAGGCCACACCATCAAATATCGCCCATGGGTGATAGCGCATACTGAAGAATTTCAAACCAAAAAAGAAGCGATCATAAGAGAGAACCAATTAAAATCGGCCAATGGCAGAAAATTTGCCCGGGAAATTATTCGTCAAAAATTTGGTAACTCAGATGATTAGAGCGTAGAATTCATATCCGCTATAAAGCGGACGGCAGTTCGATCCTGCTCCCCGCTACAGTTTAAGTCAAAAGCCTCAAGTCGAAAGATTTGAGGCTTTTTTGTTTTATTGTAGATGCAATCTGCAACACAACGATTCGAAGTTACAAATTTCAAACAGCCGGCAATACTGTCCGATCCCAAATCAGCAGCCATATTCGGTTGATTCATTTAAATACATGCAGGGAAGGGTCACCTACCGGAAACCCTGCGGGGACAAAAGCTTTTTTCGAAAAAAAATCCGGATAATGGCTCCATTCTTACCGCAAGTTTTATTCACACAACCAGGTTTGGCGTGGGATCGCATTTTGATATGGTTGGGATAAGTGAAAATTAAAGGTGTTTGAATATGCGTTCCGATAAATTAAAGCTTTACGTTTCAGTTATAAGTATTCGTAAAATGGGCAATACTATTCTAATAAATAATTGTAACCGGGCCGCTAAAGGTTTGCTTTCCATTTTTAATGGTGATAATATAATAATACACCCCGGCGGCTAGCTTCTGGCCCCGGTATTCACCGTTCCAGGGTTTTCCGTAACCCCTGCTCTCATATATTTCCTGCCCGTACCTGGTAAATACTTTTACGACAGCGGTTGGGACATATGCTAACCCGGAGATCTCCCAGGTATCGTTAATACCGTCATTATTAGGCGTAAAAGTATTGGGTATTTTCACTTCAGGGCATTCATCGGAAACCTGGATCTGTTGTGTAGCCTGGCAGCCATTTGCATCTGTTACCGTTAAAGTCACGGTTTGCGCGTGGTCTGCCGTAAAGGTTTCGCCGCCCGACTGTCCATTCCACACGTAGGTTTGTAACCCTGCCGGAGCTGTTAATGTTACTGTTTTATGCGACGCCTCACACAGTCCGGCATTGGCAATGTTTAATACCGGGTTTGAAAAAAAAAGCACATCTACGCTTGCATCGGCGAGACATCCTGCAGATGAGGTAACGGTTGCTCTATAAGTGCCCGGACTGCTCACAGTTATTTGGTCATTCGTATCACCGGTGGACCATTTTACCGTGCCGTTATTGTAGCTGACCTTTAAATCGACGGTTTGTCCGTCGCATAACGTGGTCTTTATTATTTTTTGGATGCTGATAGTCGGTGGCGGGTTAAAGCTGATCGATTGAGCTGCGGAGGTTTGCGAGCAAGTCGTCCCATCGCTATTTGGGTGGTTACTTACTATCGAAACAGTATAGTCGCCGGCAATACTTGCCGGTAACGAAGTTGTATTGTTGGCAGCCGGCAATAATACGTTGTCCTTGAACCATTTTATAGTATAACCGGGGTCGGCAGGTACAGGTACCGATAAGGTAGCATTGTCGCCTATACAATAGAACGGTTTATCCAGGGTGATAACGGGCGCAGGTAAGCTTACAAAATCCACCGACACCACTTTGGATGGCACCCACGAACCATCGCAGGAGCTTACTTCGATTTTATATTTCCCTGCCCGGGTTATTGCTAAGGACGGGGTTAGGTCGCCGGTTAGCGCATCATCCTTATACCAGCGGTATTGATAGGCAGCGCTGCCTTCGGCTGTAAGGGTAAGTGGCGTTCCGTCACAATATCTTAAGGCATCCGGGTAGTTAAAAGTAAAAACGGGTGCGGGTGTAAATGTTATTTGCTGCTGGTTTGATGTTGCTGTACACGCTGCGATTTTGCTGCTGATAGTTACCGTGTATTTCCCATTAATGGTTGCGGTTATGCTGGTTTTATTCTTGTCCGCGGTTAGCTCATTGCCATCGCTAAACCAATTGATTTCATAACCCGGGTCTGTGGGTGTGTTAACTGTCAATATCGCGTTTTCACCTGTACAATATTTCGCTTTATCGGCGTTAATTACAGGAACCGGCAGATTTACAAGATCTACCTCAATTTCTTTTGAAGGCACCCAGCTATCCGTACAGGCACTCACTTCCACTTTATATTTACCGGTTTGGGTAACTGTAAAAGCAGGAGACGTTTCGCCATTTAAAACTCCGTTTGTGTACCAGCGGTAACTGTAGCCGGGCTTGTCATCCGTTTTAAGGGTAACCGGGTCATCATTGCAATTTTGGATCTTATCAGGATAGTTGAAGCTAAAAACAGGCCCTTGTGTTACACTCACTTTTAAGTGATTGGTCTCTGCATGTATATTTTCGCAGGAAGCGTATATCAAAGCATAATAATCGCCCGCGGTTTTTACACTTAGCGTAGCCTGGTTGGCGCCGGGCAGTATGTTTCCGTTTTTATACCATTGTATGCCGTTATTCTGTACATCATATTGATTTAAAACCAAGTCAACGCTGCTGCCACCGCATATCGTTGTTTCGGCCGGGTTGTCGCCGTTTGGAATATTAAAGGAGGCTGCCTTTAACATCTGTTTAGGGTCGAAGTATTTTCCGTAGTCGGGTTTTATAAGGTATAAGCCGTTGTCGCTGGCCAGCCAAATGCCACCCTCACACCCGGTTGGGGTATCTAAATAATTACTTGCGGTTCCGCTTACGCATACATCGTTAACGGCCACATTGCCCAGCTGGTCAAAATGAAATAATGAGAACGTGCGTAATGAGCTGCCGTCATAATTACCATACATCGAGCTGCTAAAATATAAGCCCTTAGCTGTACCAATAAGCAGGTTTTCTTTGGTGAGGGTAAATGGCGGATTGGCATAGTTTGGGTTGCCTAAACTGGTAAGGCCGTAAATAGCCGTGATTTTATTGACGCCGGTATTATCCAGGTAATGCCCATACGGCGGATTGGGATTGTAAAAGTTCTGAACCGCCTCCTGGAACATTCCTTTTTCGTTGCCCCAAAAAATATCAGAGCCATAACCCGGGATAGCAGTCACGGCTTGCAAGGTAACATATACAGTTGTTACATTAGGCCCGCTCTCGTTAAACTGGTAGATATAAGCTTCCTGTGCATTTTGATACCCCGAAATAATTATCGGATATTGTTGCGGATCGGGCGGGTCATAGACGTTTTCTCTATATACCAGGGTCCTGTAAGTGGTTTCAAATATTTTTATATCCGTTATATTCGGGTTGCTGAAATAATTAAGCTGTCCTGTTGCCGGATCAAATACCCCCCGGCCTGTAGCGGTACCTATAAGCAGTTTGCCGCGGCCGGTAACACCGTCAAAATTGGAGACCCCAATTGAATTTACCGCGCCTGCGAGCCCATCAGACGACCCGATCTTTTTTAGTGCGCCATTTTTATATTCAATTACATTGGTTGAATTAGCGGCAATGAAAACCTCATCCTGGTCGAGGCCTGCTATATCAATAAAGTGAAGGTTACTATATGCAGAAAATTTAGCGGTATAATCATCTATTGTTAAAGTTAGGCTGTTTACGCGATACACGCCATTGTTTGAGGTGAGCACCCATGCATAAGGATCGGAAAAATCGCGCTTTACCTTTAATACCTTTTTGCCCGTTAACAAGCTCGCAGTTATTGTAAAATCGAGATCCTGTTGGCCGTAAGCAATTGTGCAGACCAAAACAAGCAGTACAGTTAGTAAATAGCGACAAGGCGTCATCATCAATATGCCAAAGTAAAAACTTTTAATGATTTATTAGGCATGAGCATCGGCTATTTTATATCGTGATAAAACGTTGTTAGTATTTGCCTCGCCGGAGACGTAGTGTCCGGGCGACGTAAAGCGCTTGCAGAAGATTCCGGCGTACCTGCTGAAGGCAATGGGTTCCGGGCCTTGACCTATCATACAATGCCCCCCAAAAGGATTAGTTAGATGAGCTTTATCGGGAATATAAAGCCAAGGGGATATCATTACAAAAGTTGGCCTGTTTTTAGTTAAAGTTTGGCAATAGTTTACGTCTCAAAAAAATAAAAAACTTGCACAACCAAATGGTTGTATTTATATTTGGCAACCAAATGGTTGTATTATGATTGAAAGACGAGACGTTTATCAGGCAATTGCCGACCCTATCCGGAGAATGATTATTCAAAAGCTATCGGGAGGGGCTTTAAATATTGGTCAAATTGTAGAAGATTCGGGAATTACCAGGCAAGGGATTGCCAAGCATCTTAAAGTTCTGAACGAATGCGGCATGATCACGCTTACTCAGAAAGGCCGGGAACAATTTTGCGAAGCCCGGCTGGATCAATTAGATGAGGTGGTTGATTGGGTTAACCAATCCCGCAAGCTGTGGGGTCAACGCTTTGAGAAACTGGATAAATTTTTAGCGGGAACAAAAAAACTATAAATATGAAATCAAAAGACAAAGAACTTTTAATAACCCACTTATTTGATGCCCCCATCGGTGAGGTTTTTGATGCATGGACCGACCCTGAAAAACTCAAGCATTGGTATGCTCCTGATGGATGTACCATAGCATACAAGTCTATCGAAGTAAAACAAGGCGGCCGGTTCCATTACTACATTCATCATCCCCTGCATGGAGGCGCTTGGGTAATGGGTACTTACGTTGAAATATTGCCACCCGAAAAGCTGGCGTTCACGATACGGATTACTAATGAAAATGGTGACGTGGCAGATAATTTGTCGGCGCAATGGCTTGGCGAAATCATGACCACTGTGACGTTTGAATCAATAGGTAGTCAAACAAAGGCAACAATCCATGAAGCTGTTTCTGAAGCCGAAGCGAGGAAAACAGGTGCTTACGCTGGCTGGATTATGATGTTTAATAAACTAAACCGACTGTTAACCGGGCAATTACCCGAATAACATTTATTTAGCGGTATGGCGTAATGTGATTGTTCCGTTTATTTGGCAAAATCTTCCACAAATTGGTCCAAAATCTTTTATTTTTCGGCCACTATTAAAATGGAAAGCCTTCAGTCGCAAGATTTGAGGCTTTTTTGTTTTTTAAAGATTTACTTTTTTTTTAGACGAACCGTAAGTAAATACGCAGTGACGCAGGTATATTTACAGGTATATCAACCGCGATAATACATGTTATTTAACGACCATGAAAAACAGCATTCAGCATACTTGCATAATTTTGTTGCTTATAATAACAATCTACAATAACGGTTTCGCACAAAAAACGGTGCAGCAAGCTGCCAACATCACAGTCGACTTAAAAAATGGAACTGGTGTTATGTACCCGTTCTGGGCCTGGTTCGGTCATGATGAGCCGAACTATACTTATATGAAAGATGGCCGGAAATTGCTTAGCGAACTGGCGTCATTAAGCCCGGTACCTGTTTATATGCGGGTGCATAACCTGCTTACGACCGGCGATGGCACGCCGGCTTTAAAGTGGGGTTCGACCAACGCCTATACAGAAGATGAAAAGGGGAACCCGGTATATAACTGGCAAATTATTGACAGTATTTTTAATACCTATATCAAACGCGGCATGAAACCTTATGCCCAAATCGGGT
The DNA here is from genome assembly GCF_025359345.1 of Mucilaginibacter sp. GTDB lineage: Bacteria > Bacteroidota > Bacteroidia > Sphingobacteriales > Sphingobacteriaceae > Mucilaginibacter. Next base: position 61,735 of record NZ_JANYGQ010000027.1, on the reverse strand, counting down.
TTATGCCCGAGGCCCTTTCAACTCACCCTGAGCCCTATCAGCATCATTGGCAGCCGGGTACTGCAAATAAGCTTTCAACCGGGTGGGCTTATCCTCCAAAGGACTATCACAAATGGGAGGAACTGGTGTACCAGTGGGTAAAACATTCTGTGCAAAAGTTCGGACAAAAAGAGGTTGAGAGCTGGTACTGGGAAGTTTGGAACGAACCAAACATTGAATATTGGCAGGGCACCAGGGAAGAATTTTTTAAATTATATGACTATGCCGTTAACGGCGCAAAAAGAGCATTGCCAACTATAAAGATTGGCGGACCTGAGGTTGCGGGTACTTCGGGGCAGGGCGCAATAAGTTTCCTGCGGGCCTTTATTGAACATTGTATAAATGGCGTTAACTACGCCACCGGCAAAACAGGAACAGCGCTCGACCTGGTTTCTTTTCATGCCAAAGGCCAGCCCCAGGTAGTCGATGGTCATGTCCGGATGAATATGGCACCGCAGTTAAGGGATATAAGCACGGGTTTCAAAATTGTAAAATCTTATCCCGAAACCAGGTACCTTCCTGTAATTATCGGGGAATCAGACCCGGAAGGGTGTGCGGCCTGCGGTATGGCTACCAATCCGGCAAATGCCTATCGCAACGGCACCATGTACGCCAGTTATACCGCCGCCTCTTTTGCCAGGAAATATTTGCTTGCCGATTCGCTAAAGGTTAATTTTTTAGGCGCTGTTTCATGGTCGTTTGAATTTGAGAACCAGCCATGGTTTTACGGCTACCGCGATCTTGCTACCAATGGGGTTGATAAACCCGTGCTTAATGTGTTCAGGATGCTTGGCATGATGAAAGGCCAAAGGATTAAGGTTGACGGAAACCGGATGTATAGCACAAAAGCGGTTATTGATTCAAGTGTTCGCAAAGCTGAATCAGATATTGGCGCACTGGCTTCAGCTGATAAACAGTCCATAACCATAATGATTTGGAACTACCATGACGACGATATCAAACAAAAAGCTGAACAGGTGGAGCTCACCATAAAAAACTTACCGATGCGCTCAGCAACATTAACCCATTACCGGATTGACGATGAACACAGCAATGCCTATGAAGCGTGGAAAAAAATGGGATCGCCGCAAAATCCGGATAGCGCCCAAATAGCAGAACTGGAAACAGACGGGCAATTGCAAATGCTGGAAAACCCAAAAAAAATAAATACCAGCACAGGGGAGTATAAAATAAAATTGCGGCTGCCCCGGCAGGGTATTTCGCTGATAAAACTTGTGCGGTAATAGCAGACCAATTAAAATCGGCGCATGGCGGAAATTTTGCATAGGACTGTTCAGCATTTCGCCGGCTCCGTTTGCCAAAGCACGTGCTTATCGTTGTGTTTTTGCTTGTCAATGTTTTATAGGTATTTTTGGTTAACGAAGATCAAGTCAATAATATAAGGTATGAACACCACCGACATACACAACGAGCGTATTGCAAAAATGACCTTTGCCTCGGTTTATCCTTTGTACATCGCAAAAGTGGAGAAGAAAGGCAGAACAAAAGAAGAGTTGGACCAGGTAATAACATGGCTAACCGGCTTTAATAGCCAGCAACTAAAAGATCTGATTGAAAAAAAAGCGACTTTTGAAACATTCTTTCAAGCGGCTTCGATAAATCCTAATGCATCGCTCATCACCGGGGTTATCTGCGGATATCGTGTAGAGGAAATCGAGAATCCCTTGACTCAGCAAGTCCGGTACCTGGATAAGTTGGTGGATGAGTTGGCCAAGGGAAGGAAGATGGACAAGATATTGCGAAGCTCATGAAATATTAGCTTCTAGCCTGCCCGCGCACAGCGTATTAAAACACCCGCATTCGTTTAATCGAAGAAACTAATCAGTCATCGTCATCCTTAACCGGTGATAATTTTACAAAGGCGCTCCTCCGAGGTTCCGGCATCCGGCTTTCGGATCCTTTTATGGCTTTCCAGATAATTTCATTCAACAACCTGTCGGGAGCGGCATCTGCTTTGGCAAAATTAAATAGTGCCGATTGTTTGGCCTCCTTATTCCAGGCGGCATTACGTTGGCTTATGTCAACAATAGCATTTTGGGCTGTGTAGGCAGTGCTATCGGGTTTGGGCTGAAAGCAGTTCCACATAGGGGTTGCGGCGGCATCATACTGGCTCATCGGAGGCAGCCCCAGGATCAATTCAATCGTACGCAGCATCCCGGCGGTAGAGTACATGGTGTGGTTAACGCTGTGGCGCTTAACAAAAGGGCTGATGACCCAGGCAACAGAACGATGCGCATCTACATGGTCGGGGCCATCCTGGGCGTCGTCTTCCAAAACAAAAATGACAGATTCCTTCCAGATAGGACTATGCGATATATGCTCCACCAGCCTGCCGAGCGCCAGGTCATTATCTGCTACCTGTGCTATAGGGCTATAGGCTCCCTTTGATGAGCCGCTGGTATGGTCGTTTGGCAAATAGATCGTGTTAAAATGCGGAACATTTTGCTTTGCTACCAGGGAATCAAAGTCATGTTCAAAAATCTTTTCCCTGAATACGTCCTGTACGGCCAGGTTCCAGCCCGGGTACGATTTGCAATAATGTGCGTCTTCCCTAAGCAGGTCAAGAGTGGGTTTTCCCGTGTCCATAAACTCCCCGTAGTTTCGAAAAGAAACGCCGGCCCGCTGACAGTAATTCCATATAAAGCCTAGAGGAGGGTTTGCAATCGGGCGGCTTCCGTCAAAGTCGTAATTGCCTCCCCTGCCAGCATAATTGTAAGGCCAGTTCTTCTCCACAAAATCAGTAGCATAAGCAGCCATCGACCAGTTGTGGCCATCTGCGCTTACCTCAGCATCCACATAGAAATTATCAAACAATACGTAGTCCTGCGCTAATTTATGGCCGTTAGGGGTTATTTTCTTCCCAAAAAGACAAAGGCTGCTGTCGCCATTACCTTCGGGCATATCACCCAAAACCTGGTCGTACGTGCGGTTCTCCTTCAATACATAGAATACGTATTTAATTGGAGAAGCATCACCGACCTTAACAGGAACCGGGTTCCCTGTTTCGCCTGAGGGAGCAAGCTCACGTTCTTTAGAGTAGGGTGTGTTTTTGTAAACCTGTTGGGTATAGTTACTTTGGATTGCGGGAGTTGGGACAGGGATAACCGACAGCGTGCCTTTAAACATGCTCCCGATATATTTTATCGGGCTAACCGGTGACTGGGCACTATTATTACTCTTTTTATATTTTGCATCATCAGAAGACGGCTTATCGCCAGGCTTGTATGGGTTAGACATGGAGGACATGCCCTTTCCATTTGTAACCAGAATTTGCTTACCCAAAACACGCACACAGGTAGGATACCACCCTGTAGGAATGAAACCCAGGGAGTGACTATTACCGGGGTTGGATACATCAAATTCTGCAAGGTAGTTATTGTCTGCATTGGCAATATAAAGGATCTTTCCATCTGCAGATAAAGCAACACTGTTAGTGGCTGAGCCTACAGGTGCATCGGGCGATAATGCCGTATGAAGCGTTTCGGCTACTTCGCGGGTGTTCAGGTTAATAACCGATACGGAATTAGAGCTTGCGTTGGCAACATAAAGCCACTTACCTTTCGCGTCAACGGCGAGGTCTGTAGGATGTTCCCCGGTATTTACAGAGTCTTTTAATATGTTCTTTTGGGTATCATATATCCAAACTTTACGACCGCCCCATGCAGAAATATACAGCTCTCTTTTTACAGGGTTCAGGCTACAGGTATAGGCCTCGGCAGACAATGCAACCCTATTCAATACTTTCATTGTTTTAGTATCGCATACATACAGGGAGTTGTTTTCTTTGGTCACCACATATAGCCGATCCCGCTTTGCATCAAGAATAAGCCCTGTAGGGCTTATCTTATCCTTGGGCCAGGGTTGGCCAAGTACAATGGTATCTTTATTGATGAGGTTTTTCCCGGTAAACTGATACCTGGTGACAATATTGTCATTACCGCCCGAGGCATACAAATAGTTTTTACTAAAGGCAAGCCCCAGCCAGGCGTCTTTTACATTTATGGTAGCCACTAACTTTTGTTCCTGCAGATTGATCAGATCAATCGTTGGGCGCCCATTACCATTGTTGGTTACTGCCGCATGGATTCCGTCGGGCGCAATGGCCATATTGAGCGGCAGATCGCTGCTTAACGGGATTGAGTTTCCGGCGGGTGAAAGGGACCAGCCATTTGGAAGTTGAACCCTTTGCGCAATAAGCTGGTTGCTTAGTAGCAAAAGACCGCCGCAGATAAGTCCCAAAAAACAATTTCTCATAACTACAATATTAAGTCACTTTTTATATCGATACTTTACTCAAGGCAAATTTAATTTCGCCTTGAGTATTATACCTTATAAAGAGCATTTCTGATGCTGAAGAACAAATATAAATTGTAAAAGTAACCAGTATATTGCCTGTTTGTTAATAAGAATGCGGGAAGTATTCATTTTCAACAGTTCCATCATCATACAGACTTAATATTGCATAACCCGGCGGGGTTTCCAGGTAATAACCCGGCCCGGCCGATTCCGCATCGCCTTTACCCCACCAGAAACCACTCATAGCCCCGTTGCAGCAGTATAAAACATTATTATATTCTGTTTGATCGGATAAATGGTTGTGCCCGCTTAAGCAAATTTTTACTTTGTCGCGGTGTTTGTAAAACAGGTCTTTTAACTTTTTACAATCGGAATGGCCGCCACCAACCAGCACCTGCGTGGTACCTAAAATTGGATAATGCGACATCAATAATACAGGAGCTGACGCCGGTATTTTTTCCAGTTCGCCCTGTAACCAGTTGTATTGTTCCTGATCCAGCGAAATATTGCTGTTGTTCCCGTCAAGCACAATAAAATGCCAGTTCTTTTTGGTGAAGCTATAGTACCGGTAAGGGATTTTCAGCCGTTTAACTACATATTCTTTCCCGTACATTTCATCTTCCTTTGAAGGAGCCTTCCACCATGGGTCGTGATTACCTATGCAGCTGTGTACTTCATATTTATCAAGCAACGCCGTGCATTCATCCCAGATACGCCATTGCTGTATAACCAGGTCGTGCTTTACATTATCATAAGATGCATCATTAATAGAATCGCCCCCGTTTAAGAAGAAATCAGGCTTATGTTTTGTTATAATGTGTGTTAAGCAACTTTTAAACCTTTCCGGCGCGTTATCCCCCTCCCTGATGTGCACATCGGTAATATGTGCCACAGTGAGCGCTAACTTTTTACCTTTTTTTCCTTCACCGTTATTTATGGAAGCCAGGGCGGGCAGCCCACCGGTTACCATCACGCCGGTGGCCAGTCCCGCTGCTTTTAATAAAGATCTCCTGTTTAGTTTCATCGTTTCATTTTTCATTATCAAATAAGAACTGTTTTACTTCCCGTTACCAGCCGAATATTTGTTTAAGGGCCTGGTTCAATATTACCTGCTGCTGTGGTATAGGGCGATAATAATATTTAGGTTCCTGGAAATCGCGGGTTACTGATTCGGTTACGATGAAACTACCGGCATTAACATTTTTTAAATATACAGTAGCATCAGAACCGATTGTGCCTGTGCGGTAATAAATTAACGGCACCCCCAATGAGTTCTTTTCCTTTTGATCTTCTGCCGGTATGGTTGAAGATGCGTCTATCAAAATAATATCCTCTACACCATCGCCGGTTAGATCATATTTTCCTAAACCTGCGAAATACATCCCTTCCGGACTTTTTGCTAACAGCTTCCCAGCCTTCCACCGCATCAGGTCGTCATACCTGGTATTTTCAAACGCAAACTCCACCCTGCGCTCTCTTCTTATCTCTAATATCACCCCGGCGTTCGACGCAATGTTAGGAAATTGTTGTTGTAATAATGCGTCGGGAGCTGAATTTGCCAGTGCCATATTAAGATCAGGCAAACCTGCCCGTCTCCTGAGAAGGTTCACCGAAGCATCAAGCTGGGGTTGCGTTAAGGTACCCAGTTCGGCAAGTGCCTCTGCATAGCTTAGCAACACTTCAGCATAGCGGTATACAGGGAAATCAACGCCATTTACGGTACTGGCATCGGTGCTGTTTATGTACCCTTTTAATTGGTGGTAGCCTGTAAAGTTTTTGTTTAAACTCTGGATATACGGCTTTGTATCCGGTACCCTGATCCATCCCGGGTATGCTATGGTTTGAGCAAGCCGGGGGTCGCGGTTCTGGAACTCCTGTACAAAACTCATTTTGTCGTGGTTTGGCTGGTCGGCAAAACGGCTGCCGTCTTTCATCAGGTAGGTTTGGATCAGGTCTTTAGCAGGGGCCTGCTCATAGTCGCCAAAAACCACCCCATTTACATTCTCGCTCCGTTTCTTACCGTAGTCAAAAATATTGGCCAAAATAACCTCCTTATTTGCAGTCAGATCCTGGCTGTTGAATAAAGTTGCATAATCCTGGTCGGGTTTCCCGGTATTGTAAACTGCGAAATTACCCGAGGTCATTATATCACCGGCTATTTTAACGGCGGTTTGAAGAAAAGTATTTGCACTGCCCCCTAAATTTAATTCGGGATGATATTTACGGTAAGTACCTTCATAAAGCACCGTGCGGGTATAAAATGCAGCTACCGCCCATTTCCCGGGTGTACCTGCGGGAACGCTTTCCCTTACGTGCTGATAGGCAAAATCAAGGTCGGCCATCACGCTATCCATAACCGACGCCCTTGGGTCGCGTGCCTTGTATAAAGCTTTATCGCCCGGGCTCAAAGTCCCAGAGTACCAGGGCACATCCGAAAAGCGTTTAACTTTATCCATATAAAATAAGGCACGATAATACCTGGCCAGTCCGGCATAATGATTTTTTATGTCGGCACTAACTTTTGCCTTACTATAGTTTTCTAAAAAGTAATTCACATCGCGTAACCGGCTCCAGTCCCAACCCGAGGTGATATTTTGTGAATTGGCGCTGCCGGCCATTACATTCTTCACTTCTACGTTAGCGGTAGTTGCAACATTATCACTACTTTGATCATTCAGGTAGCTATACCTGTCGGGCATTGACAGCAGGCCGTTAACGTATAATGACAGGTCATTTTCTGTATTAAAGAAAAGATTTGGTGAGATAGCCGTTTGGGGGAAACGGTCGAGTCCGCTTTTTTTGCATGCAGTAAATGCAATTGCAATAAACAGGATGTATATGGTATATTTCTTCATGACTGATTTTTTTGATAATTATTAAATCATTTAAAAATTAAAGATCTAAGTTTAAGCCGATTGCATATTTTCGCTGGAATGGATACGCCCATGCGCTTGACCCTTGGTTTACAGCCTCAGGATCGATATATTTCTTTATAGCCGAGAACTCGTAAAGGTTATCGCCGGTTACAAAAATGCGAAGGCGGCTTATACCTGCTCTTTTTGTTAAATGGGCGGGTAAGGTATAACCCAATGAAACATTTTTAATTCGTAAATAAGCGCCGTTTAACAGGTACTTTGTTTGCGGGATATCCAATCCGGCGCCATAATTGGCATCGGCCAGCCATGCTTGCAGTACAGGGTAGTAAGAGTTTGTATTGGCATCGGCAAGGCCTGCTGCCAAATAAGATTTCGAATCCTGGGCTCTTTGCGCAGCCGTCTCGGGTGTGGCGCGGTAGTAATTAAGGTTCCATGGATATACGTTGGCATAGGGCTGCTGATATGGTCCCCAAAACAAATAATGGTGCGGGTAAAAATCTCTTTTTAATACGCCCTGCATGAATACGGAAAGATCAATGCCATTCCAATTCATATTTATATTGGCGCCAACACTATAATGATCGGCGCTGTTACCAATAACTTTTAAGTCTTTTGGATCATTTGCACTTAAACCTTTTTCAATTTTATGGTTCCCATCCAGGTCTTTGTACTGGGGCCAGCCCGGTACAATACTTAAAGCACCCCATGGTATAATGCCCGACTCATCAAGCGCATTTATCTGGGCCTGGTTCTGGAATAAGCCATTATTTTCCAGCCCCCATATCTCCCCAATTTTTTGCCCTACCCGGTAGCTCGAAAAAAGATTCTGATCGTTCTTAAATCTTGTGATCTCAGCATCAGAATTGGAAAGGAATACTTTGGTTGAAAAACTGAAAGGTTTAGAAGCCAGCGTAAACCTGTCCTGGTAGGTTACAGATAATTCCCAGCCTTTAGTTCTTAAGTCAGCTGCATTTTGCATTGGAACTGCGGTACCGAGTACGCCCGGCAATTCCTGGCCAGCGGTAAGCATCCCCTTGGTATTGCGGATATAATAATCAAATCCAACCAGGAATTTATCATTAAGAAGGCCGATATCAGTACCTACGTTAAATGTGGATACCCTTTCCCATGTATAGGTATTAGGGTCGACGGTTAACCCGGGGGCGCCTGTAATAATCGGGCTTTGGTTATTGCCGCCTATTAAATAACCCGAAACACCTGTTCGCAGTGATTGTATATAACCAAAATCGCTAACGTTTTGGTTGCCAAGGTCGCCGTATGACGTGCGCAACTTAAACGTAGACACTACAGGGGCCAAAGGCTTAAAAAAATCTTCGGCGCTCGCTATCCACGCTGCTGATGCCGATGGAAAAAAGCCGTAACGACTTTTTGTAGGGAAACGTGATGATCCATCGTAGCGGCCGGTGCCCTCTAAAATGTAACGTCCTTTATAGGTATAGTTTAGGCGGCCAAATTCGCTGGCTGTGGCATAGGCCGAATAGCTTGCGTTAACCGATGAGGTACCGTTGGTTAGTGCCAGGTAAGGCAATGAAGATGATATAAGCCCGTCCTTCGAGGCACCTATAGTTGAATAGTTATAATCTTCGGAGTTATAGCCAACCATAGCGCTAAAAAAATGGTCGCCGATGGTTTTTTTATACGTGGTATATAAATTGAAGGCGTTATTATATAGGTAGCCGTTATTCTCGGTTACACCACCTGTACCGCCTTCCTGCCGCACATCATTCGGCCCATAGCCAATATTATACGAATTTGCGTCGGCGTGGTATTTCCACAATTCTCTTTTAAACGAGGCATCGCCATTTACCGTTAAATCGCCATTTAAGAATGTAGCTGTTGCGCTGGCAATATTTTGAAAACCAAACATAGTTTGGAGGTTATTGCCGCCATCAACCAGCCTGGCTCCAAGCCTTCCTGCCCCGGTATTGGCCCAGGTACCATCCGGGTTTTTGGCTACGTCGGTTGGTTGCAAATAATAAATATCGGTTATGCTGCTTGCCGGCTGGGCCCGTTTAGTTTCATAAATACTGAGGTTATTATCTATTTTAAGCCACTTTAAAGGCGAAAATCCCAACCTCGATCTCAAGCCATAGCGGTTCCAGAAATCGTCTGAAAGTTTATTCAGGCCATTTTCTTTGGTATAATCTGCAGACAGGTAATAAGTTAAAGGTGTGCTGTTTATATTGGCGCCTCCCGAAAGTGTCAGCGTATGGTTTTGTGACAAGCTCGCATCATTAAAAAAATATTTATACCAATTGTTGCTTCCCATGTAATCCCATTTCGTAGGATCAGATGGATTTAGCCTGGTATCAGCAATAGATGGATTGTCAGATCTTTCCCTGGCCCATTTGTAATGCTCATCGCTGTAATTCACGTAGTCCCAGGGCGTATTATTTGTAGATGTTTCGAGCACCTTTGAGTAGATGTAGGGGTCGGTTACAGGCTGCGGTAAAATAGTAGGCTTACCCCACGACGACAACGCATTGTAACTAATGAGCTGATGACCTGCACTGCCTTGTTTGGTTGTGATAAGTATTACACCAAATGCCGCCCTTGCCCCATAAATAGCTGCCGATGCGGCATCACGCAATACGGAAATAGATGAAATATCTGATGGGGTTAAGCGCAACATATCGTCGTTGCTCGATGCCGGGATGCCGTCAATTACAATTAACGGCGAGCCTCCATTTATAGAAGTAAAACCCCTGATATTGATTGTCGGGACGGTACCGGGCGATCCACCGGGGTAGGTAATATTAAGGCCTGGACTAAGGCCCTGCAAACCCTGCATTACGTTTGCTATCGGCCGCGATTCGAGCTGTTTGCCCGAAATTTGATCGATGGCTCCCGCAATATTTATTTTTTTCTTGGCGCCGAAACCCACAACTACAACCTCGTTAAGGTTACCATAGTCAGGCGATAGTGTTACGTCCAATTGGGTTCGCCCGTTAAGGCTGATTTCCTGCTGCTTAAACCCCATAAAGGAAAAAACAAGCGTGGCATTTGGGTTTACATTAACAAGGGAATAGCTGCCCTGTAAATTTGTGGCAGTACCCTGGGTTGTTCCTTTTACCCTGATGTTTACCGATGGCAGGGGGCCTTTGGCGTCGGCGTCAAAAACCACACCGCTAACGGTGATGTTTTGAGCGAAACCCTTTGCTGCAAAGAACATGAAGCAGATCAATAGTAGTTTTTTTTCATAATTGGGTTAATATTTAACAGTTTAATTTTCATTCACCGCGTTATCTAAAGCGCGGCTAAGGTCTGGTTCTTATGTTATCAATTGGTTATCGAAAAATTAATAAATTAATTGAACAACCAATCAATTTATAATTCACAAAGAAAGAATTTATAAGCAATAAAAGTTTTACGTTATTACCCTATTATTAAGCGATATTGGGGTTTATAGGCCAAAAGCTCATATAAATAAGCTATCATCCGGATTTTAAATATTTCTATTCTGCCAATTCGCAAGCCTATGAAATATCGATCATTAAAAAGCAGTAAATTAATTGAATAACCAATCAATTTATAAAATTTCAGAAATAAGATTACTTTTGAGTAGTTTAGTCGTTTCAGATATTATTAGCATGGGTAGAAAGAGCCTTAAAGAGATAAGACAATTAGAAATTATAAAGACCTTTTACAAGGTTGCTAAAAAAGAAGGTTATGAGAATACTTCTATCGCCAAAATAGCGAAAGTGATGGATATTAATCCAAGCCTTGTCAGTCATTATTTTGAAACAAAGGAGGATCTTACTTTTGCGCTGATAGATTATATACTCGAAAGATATTTGTTGATCTACACGATTAAAAATAAGGAAGAGGTTACGCTGGCTGATTTGCAAAAAACGATTGAAATGCTTTTTTCAAAAAAATGGAATTTGCTATTTGACGATGGCCTGTTTTATACTTTTTATGCTTTGGCCTTCAGGGAGAAAAAAATTAAAACAAAATATAAGGCTATACTTGATTCCCTTCGCCTTGCACTTGCCTCAATGATAGAGCAATGCAATGAAAAGCGTTTAATAAACGTTCCAACCCCAAAAACAGCGGCTGACTTAATTTTCGTACTGGTAGATGGCGCATATTTTTATCTTTCGTTAGAAAATGATAAAAAAGCATATGCCGAGCGCCTTGAATATTATAAGAATAAAGCTTACGAAATTTTGGGGATAGGTAACTCATTCAGCCCTGGAAGCACCCTGGATACGTAACTGGCGACCTAAGGCAAATACCCCAATAAACATCCATAACAAGTTGGCTACTGCATTTGGCATATCGCTATTATCAATTGCTGTAGCTACCAAACACAACCCGCCCAATATGTTCAATACCTGAAAAGTCCGCGATTCGGCCTTTATTACTTTTAAGCTTAACAATAAATAGCCCAGGGTGCATAAAACCACACCCAACCAGCCAATACTTGTTAATATAATTTGTTTCATAACGTGAGGTTAATATTGCCGGTAAATGTTATAACGCGGCAGAGGAAGGCACACCATCTTACAGGTCGATCATCTTTCCCGTTTTCACCGATTCATCGCAGGCAAAGGCAATTTTCAGGCTATTTACCGCGTCGGCAGCAGGTTCTGAAAGGTCGATATCTTCCAATATGGCCTTTAAAAAATGGCGCTGTTCACGATTACACAATTCCTGGTGGTCGGGTTCGTCTTTCAAATCTATCCACTCATTTTCCCTGGTAAACTCGTCGTCCGCATCGAGGTCTGCGTAATGCACCTTGATTGATTCGGTTTTGGTATGCGCCCTGATATTGTCTGAATTACCGGCCGATGCGGCATTTTTGGCGACAATAGAAACCGCTCCTTTAGGTCCGAATACATCCTTGATGAAAAATGCGTTGTCGCTTACCATTGGGCCCCAGCCGGCTTCATACCAGCCCACAGAACCATCTTCAAAACGGATCTGCAGATGGCCATAGTTATAATTCCACTCGGGGATATCATCTGTAAGCCTTGCACCAATGGCACTCACCTGTATTGGACGAGATCTCGTCATCTGGCACATCACGTCAATATAATGTACTGCACAATCTACGATCGGGCTCAGGCTTTTCATCAAATTGCGATGAATAGTCCATTTGTGACCATGGCTCTGCTGATTCAGGTTCATACGCATCACCAGCGGCTTACCCATTTCTCTTGCCAGTTCGGTAAACTTTTCCCAGGATGGGTGATACCTAAGAATATACCCTACCAACAGCTTTTTATTTACCTCTTCCGCAGCCGCTGCAACCCTTATCGCTCCCTCCACAGAATCAGCCAATGGCTTTTCTATAAACACATGGCAGCCTTGCTCAAACGATTTGATAGCGTAGGGCTCATGTGTATCCGGATAGGTAGAAATACAAACGGCATCCGGCTTCGTTGCGTCAAGGGCTTCATAAAAATCATCAAACAACGGATAGCCGCCGCCCAAATTTTGATTAAGCACCTCTTTGCTTTTCCCGGTAGATACCAGCCCGCATATTTCAAAGCCGGGTAAAGTATGGTAAGCCACAGCATGAGATGACCCCATATTGCCGCAGCCTACCACCAACACCTTTATATTGTTCTGTACAGACATGTTTTGCTTTTATACGCCTAAACTCCAGCCTTTGCGGTACTGGCGTTTTACAAATTGATTTACGTCGTCAAAGTTGGTAACGTTCATGTTAGTTTTATCCCACAACATTTTCATGTCCCGACCCGGATAACTTATACCACCGTTTGCATCCTTGCGTTGCACATCGGTACCCCTTATTGCGAGGTTGGCGATCAACAATGTTTCGGTAAGCGGACCAGCGATCTCAAAAGGAGAGCTCAGCTGAATCTTGCCATAACCGGCCATCGCTGCTTCGGCAAACATCGTGTAGTGCCCGTCTTCCTGCCCAACAACGCGTGGAATAGTAATGGCGGTATTATCTTCACTATTGCGCGACAAAGGAAGAAGTCTTGGGTTTTTGCCATAAGTTTCGCAAATCATCTTTCCTTTGGTGCCGATAAACAACACCCCATTATCCCCAAATCTTTCATCAGGGCCCAGTTCTTCCGGGCGCTCCGGCTTTATTCCACCGTCCATCCAGTGTACCTTTACTTCGCCTTTTGTTTTATCCGTTTTAGCAAAAGTAAGGATAACGTGACTTGAAGGGGGACAGCTTTCAGGAAAATAACCGCGGTTAAATTCGCCTACATATACACTTCCTACACTACATTCTACAGCAATCGGCGTATCCAGATCCAACACCCTGAAAGGTGGTTCAACCAGGTGGCAGCCCATATCGCCTAAAGCACCGGTGCCAAAGTTCCACCAGCCGCGCCAGTTAAAGGGCACCAGGTTATCAATATAATCCTTTTCGGGGGCGCTTCCCAGCCACAAGTCCCAATTTAATTCTTTAGGAATTTCGGTTTTGCCTGTTGGCCATGCTATTCCCTGTGGCCAAACCGGGCGGTCGGTCCAGCAATATACGGTGTGTACTTTGCCAATCTTACCAGCATTATACCATTCCTGCAATCGCCTTACGCCATCGCCCGAAGCACCCTGGTTACCCATTTGAGTCACCACCTTGTAGCGTTTTGCCGCTTCAGTGAGCATGCGCGCTTCATAAATATCGTGGGTTAAGGGCTTTTGTACATATACGTGCTTTCCCAACTGCATGGCCGCCATGGCAATCATGGCGTGGTTATGATCGGGTGTCGAAACAGTTACTGCGTCAATGTGCTTAGCTTCCTTGTCTAGCAGTTCACGGTAGTCTTTATAGTATTTTGCTTTGGGAAAGTTTTTGACTGATGTGGCCGCGCTCCGGTCGTCAACATCGCATAAAAATGCTACATCGGTCTTTCCGCCTTTCACTATGCCGCCAATATCGCTCTCGCCTTTTCCGCCGGCCCCTATGCCGGCAAGTTGCAACCGGTCGCTCGGCGCCAAAAATCCTTTGCCCCCAAGTACATGGCGGGGCACTATCATAAATCCGGCTGCTGCAAGCGCAGTTGTTTTAATAAAACCTCTCCTTGAGTTTTGAGTTATTGATTGTTCTTTATCCTCGGGCATGACTATTCTTTTGTAATTGATTTTTTATTTTATTCAGGCAATTCACGAATGTAAATATCGCGGTAATACACATGTGTTCCATGCGCCTGCAGTTCTATTTGCTCTTTAGCGAAGATAGGTTGTTTACGGTCCCAGTAATTATCCATTACTACATTGTCAACAACCAGCACACCGTTTAAGTAAACGGTAACGTTCTCCCCTTTCATAATGATATGGAAGTTGTTCCAGTCATTAATGGCATTATCAGCCAGTTTGAGTGGTTTGCTTTGATGCGCCTGGTTATTGTATAATCCGCCAGAACCCACTTGTGCACCAACACTTACCCTTGATGTATCCCATATCTGCACTTGTGGCGACCCACGCAGGTAAATACCTGCATCACCTTCTTTTTCTATTTTCCAATCCACATACATTTCAAAGTTGCGGTACTGTTTGGTGGTACATATATTTTCGCCCTCGCCGCTAAAATTAAGTACGCTGTCCTTTACGTACCAACCTTTGCGCATAATATCATCCGCCTTTTGTTGCTCTTTTGCCAGCGTCTGGGTATCCATTTTGCTGCGCTCTATCGGGTTGCCAACCAACCCTTTCCAGCCGGTAAGGTCTTTATTGTTAAACAATGGTACAAGGCCGGCATCTGCAGGCATCTCGGCGATAAACTTACGAATGGCTACTTTTTCGTAATCGCTGTCGCCGCCTTTTTTTATCTGCAGCGTTTTTTCAAGCCATTGCTTCACCTCGCTGCCATAAAAATTCTTATCAGACAGCCCGATATTTGAGACATAGTTGGCCACATCATCCTTCAATTCCGGATCGTCAAGGTATTTGCTTAAATATAGCAGTGCCGGGAAGGTTTTATTATCTGCCAATTTTTCCAGTACGAGTTTTTTCTGCGGAACGGTTTGTGCCAGTTGCATAGCATTGCGCAGGTAAATCACCTTCTCATCTGCCGGGTAACCGGATTTGCTGATCGTAGCCACATAGCCGATAATAGCCCGGTTTTTCACCCCAGGGTCATTCGTTTCTTTGGCAATCGTAAACAATTCGGGCGCGGCACTTACATCAGACCATGCCGACAGGGCCGCGATAGCCGCATGTTTGGTGGAAGCATCACCCTGGTCGAAAGCTTTTGAGATAGCAGCAAGCGACCTTTTATCACCTATGCTTGCCAGGATGTTAAAGTATACCTGTTTCTTATCCGCCGCAGCTTTGCTCATTTGCTCCAATACTACGGGGCTTTCTACCGACTTATCCTTCATCTGCCCGATAGCCGCAATAATGGCTGCAGATATATCTGATGTTTCATTTGCCTGGGTTGACGAAGAAAGTAAAACAAATAATTGATTCAAGTTATCTTCACCTGCCAGTTGCTTTAAGGATGCATAAGCCGCCGCGCGAACTTTAGGATCGCTACTATTTAATAATAGTATTATTCCGTCTATCTTATCATGAGCGCCCCGCGCAGCCAATACGTTAATAAGCGCTACCTGTACATCGGCAGGCATCTCGGGCAAAACGTTCGCTACTTTGGCAACAACAGTGGTTCCCTTCATAATCAGGAGCGCGTTTTGTACCGCGGTAATTTCTGCGGCGTTGCCGGTTTTCATTACCTGCAATAAATTGCTGAGGTACCTGTCCTGCCCTATTTTACCTGTTGCCGTAATAGCAGCAACCACCACCCCGCTATCCTTACTGTTTAATTGCGCTAATATTGCAGGCAATGCCGAAGCGGCCTTATTATCGCCCAGCATTTTAATGATGGCAGCTTTTTCCCCGTCGTTAGCTATGCTTAATTCTTTTGCCCATAAAGCAGTATTAGTTGGGTTGAGGTAGGGCGCCGCAAATTTTAAAGCGGCTTCCCGGTATTGCGGATTATTGTTCCTCGCGGCATCGATCAGCAATGGGGTGCTTTTGGCTCCCTGCATGTCGGCCAGTAATTTCAAAGCGGCTGTATGCGTTTGCTCCTGGTTAGCCAAGCCTGCTTTTGACGACAGGGTCTTAGCCAGGCGGGCTGCAACTACCACATTCTTTTTTGCTAAATTTTTGATGTACAACAGGTAGGCAGATGTGGCGTTGGTTTCATCGTAAGTAAACCCGGCCTTCTGGGCTGCATTAGCCATCAGGTTGATCGATACCGGGTCGGCTATATTAGCCAATGCGTATAGCGCCACCTTATCCTGCTTTTTGTCTTTGCCTATCAGTTCTGATATACTTTTTACGGCGTCAGCATTCCGGATATCGCCCAGGGCCTCTACTAGTGATAACCTGCATGCGCCCTGCGAACCTCTTAAGGCCAACAATAAAGTCCCTTTCGCCGCTGGCGAACCGATCTTTACCAAAGCACGCGCAGCAGGATCGCAAAGGCGTTCATCGCCCAGGTATTTTTTAAGGATGAGAATAGCATCATCCTTACCTGTAACCTGTAACTGGCTGATGATAAATGCCTGGTTTTCTTTGTCGGCCGATTTAGCCAGCGCTTTGCCATAGGCTTTTACCGCCATGGCGCGCCACAGCTCTTTACCCGGTTGCGTAACATAGAACGAAAAGCCGCTGATGGCATCGAATATCTTGGTATTATCTGCCTGCCCTGTTGGCTGCAGCATGCCCAACATATTTACTATGCCCGCTTCTCCAAGCTGCGCAGTTGCAACAGCATTAGCATTTAATTCAGATGCATTGTTTGCCGGTTCCTTATCAAGTATAGATTGCTGCGCCTGTACCGAAGCAACAAACGGCAGCAAAAAGGCTATTGTGATAAATATTTTCCTCATGATTGTGGTTTAAAATCGTTAAACATTAAATGGTCCAGGGGCCGCGAAGTGGTGGAAAGATCAAGCGGTTTGCGCCTTCATCATCAATAAACTCCTGCTTCACAGGGTCAAATTTTAACGAACGACCTAAACGCAGCGCTACCAGCCCCATATTAATGATGGTGCATGAGCGGTAACCGTTTTCCTCATTCAATGCAAATTTTTTCCGGGTCTTTACCGCATCAATAAAATCGGTAACCTGTGGCTCGGGGTCGGGAAATTCAGACAGTTTCCGCTCCAGGTCAGGGATGTCAGATTTAAACCCGGGATATAGCTTTCCTTTGGGTCCTTCTATGTATGGCACGTTATCAACTGTTCCTTCACCATCCAATATAATTTTACAGCCATCAGCATAAGTGTAGGTTATTTTCCTCCAGGTGCCTACGGCATCCATATTTTGCTGCGGGGCATCTATTTCAACACTTATCGGGCTGGTATTATCCTTCCCTAAAAAGTATTGAACGGGATCTAAATAATGCTGCCCCATATCGCTCAGGCCACCGCCATCATAATCCCAATAACCTCTAAATGTCTGGTGCACGCGGTGCGGGTGGTAAGGCTTATAAGGCGCAGGGCCCAGCCATGTTTCATAATCCAGTTCGGGAGGAACGGGCATTGCGGGCAAATTGGTTTTGCCAACCCAGTAAAACTTCCAGTCGAAACCGGTATGGCGACCAACGGTTACCGTCAATGGCCAGCCCAGCATTCCGCTTTCTACCAATTTTTTTATAGGCTTTACGGTAGTTCCCATGCCGTAAAAATTATCTTCAAAACGAAACCATGTGTTCAGCCTGAAAATGCGGCCATGCTGCTGCACTGCTTCCATCAGGCGCTTTCCTTCGCCTATGGTATGTGTCATTGGCTTCTCGCACCAAATATCCTTTCCTGCCCTTGCTGCATCGGCGGCTATAATGCCATGCCAGTGCGGCGGGGTAGCAACGTGTACAATATCAACTTCCGGCATTTGAATAAGCTCGCGGTAATCGCTCATTGTTTTAGCGCCGTTATTCAGCATGCCGGCAACTTCCTGCAAGTGGTTTTTGTCGACATCGCAAATGGCAACCACTTTAGTGCCGCCGTAAGGGATATGGTTGCGGCCCATGCCGCCAACGCCGATGATGCCTTTAGTCAGGTGATCGCTTGGAGCAAGATAACCTTTGCCCAAAACAAAGCGCGGCACTATAGTAAATGCTGCCGCCGCGATAGCCGACTTTTTTATGAAATCGCGCCGGGTATTTATTATTGGTTCTTTCATGGTTATTAATGGGTAAGTAATGGTTTTATAAAAAATATATCATTTTTATTTCACAGACTTAACAGGATTACAACTCCCTGATCATGATGTGCCTGTAAAAAGCTTTATCACCATGATCCTGCAAAGCAATCTCGCCGGTTTTGGCTTTACCATAATCCGGGTAATCCTTCCATTTACCTTCAGTACGCTTTTTGTTCCAGTCGTCGGTCCAGGCCTCAAACTCAACTATCTTTTTGCCGTTCAACCAATGTTCCACATGGCCGTTGTTAAAAATGATGCTGCTGGTGTTCCACTCACCTACCGGCTTTAGCTTTTTATTGCTGTTTGCAACATGCATGGCATAGTCGGCGCCTGCTTGTTGCCATTCTTCCAGCTTCTGCGGAAAATTAACATCATCTATAACCTGGTATTCGGGGCCTGTTTCGTACGGAGCATGATATTTCGCACCTTCCTGCACATGATACATTACACCGCTATTGCTGCCCTTGCTCACTTTCCACTCCCATTTCAATTCAAAATTAGCAAACTTCTTATCAGTAACTATATCACCTCCCGATGCATCTTTTGCGGCACCCAGGCATACCAGGGCGCCATCTTCAATATCCCAGTTTTTAACGGGTGTTGTTTTATTGTAGCCATGCCAGCCATTTAAGGTTTTGCCATCGAAAAGACTTATCCAGCCGCTTTTTTTGTTCGATGCAGGGGTTTTGGTTTTAGAGACAGTAAATGCCAGGGAAGCAATAACCACCGCTAACGCTACCGTTAACTTAAATTGATTTTTCATGTTTGGTTTAATTTAGTTTTAGTTGGTAAAATTTTCTTAAATGCATTTTTTAAGAAAATAAAAATCAATTATATAAAAAATAATCAAAACAAATTATTAAAATGTAATTATTTATATAAATATATTTAACTTTACTAAAATTTTTATAAAAGTACTTTTAAAATAACCGGTAGTACTACTAAATTGCACATGCATACTATGAATTCAAGCCCCCTTAAGTCGATACTCGTAGATAAAACTTATTTAGACGAGCTGAGTAATATTGAGCGGAAAAAATATTTGCAAAAGGTTAAGTTTTTAAAATATATACATGCCGAGGGCCCACAATCGAACGCCAGTTTGAGTAATTTTCTGAATTTAAGCTTACCCACTTCAATAACGCTGATAAACGAACTTATTGAGGAGGATTTAATAGAAAGAAAAGGAAGAGGTGAATCTGTTGGCGGAAGAAAGCCTGATCTGTATGCGCTAAAGGATAATTCATTCTATATCCTTTGTATCGATATGGAACGATTTAAGATCAAGATGGCCATTTTCGATAATAACAATAACAATATTACCGGTGTACAAAGCTTTACATTCCCAATAACACAAGAGGTAACTGCCGTAAACCAGCTTTATAATATTGCGCAGGATCTGATGAAGGCCTCGAAGATCGATCAGTCTAAATTGATCGGGATAGGGGTCGACATGCCGGGCCTGGTTGATACAGCGCTGGGCGAGAATTATACCTACCTATTTTCGGGAAAAGAATCTAAAAGCCTGAAAGATACCTTAGAAGAAAAGTTCAATAAACCGGTTTTCATTCAAAATGATGTTAAGAGCGCAACGCTTGCAGAGTCGCGTTTTGGGCTGGCTAATAATAAAAAGGATGTGTTGGTGCTGTTAATGGACTGGGGTGTTGGTTTAGGTGTAATTATGGGCGGAAAATTGCAAAACGGAACCTCAGGCTTTTCAGGCGAATTTGGGCATATCCCTTTTGTTGAAGATGGCGCCTTATGTTATTGCGGCAAACGCGGATGCCTGGAAACGGTGGCCTCGGGCATTGCACTGGCAAAAATGGCCAAGGAGGGTATAAAATCTGGCCAGAACTCAATTTTGGATAAACTATCGGACCAGGAAATAGACAAAATAGAACCGCAATTGGTTATTGATGCGGCAAACCGCGGCGATCAGTATGCCATTAGTATATTGGCTGATATCGGCATAAAACTGGGCCGGGGTATAGCTATCCTGATTCAACTATTTAACCCGGAGCTGATTATACTGGGTGGAAAAATGGCTGAAGCAAAGCAATATATAACTATCCCGATCCAACAATCAATTAACACGTATTGCATGACGCAGATGCGGGAAAAGGTTGATGTTGTTTTATCAAAACTCGGGCAGGATGCAGCTATAATGGGCACGGTGGGATATGCTATTGAGAAAATTTTAGACCAGCAGATACTTTTAGCATCCTGATACCTTCTTTACCTTTGCACCTCAAAAGATCAGCATGGGACTTATAAAAATTAATGGTATTCAGCTTTTTGTTGAAGTTAAAGGGGCTGGGTTCCCAATTATATTAATACATGGCGTGGGTGGAAACCACCAGGCACATTTAAGAAATGTAATTGGGCCGCTGTCGAAAACCTTTAAAACTATTGCGTTTGATTGTCGTGGTCACGGGCAATCAGACAAACCGTTAGAGTATACCATAGAAGACCATGTGAACGATGTTTTGGGAATCATGGATCATTTCGGACTCGAAAAAGCGCATTTGCTGGGCGTCTCCATGGGTAGTTATATTGCCCAACTGGTTGCCATTACCACCCCGGGACGTATCGATAAGCTGATATTAACAGTTACCAAATCAAACGGACTCACCTCGTCTATTCAGCGCTTATTCAAAGAAAACGAAAAAGAGATTGAAGGCCTGGATATGCACGCAACCATTTTGAAGCTTTTGAAATATATGGTGTATGATCCTGAGCTGATGAAAAATCATTTGGAGATATTTGAGACCACACTAAGCCCCGAACAGTTCGCCGCTGCCAACAAAGCTATAGGTGCTTTCGATTTCAGAAACCTGCTCTCAAAAATAACAGCAAAAACGCTGGTAATTAGTGGAAAATATGACGGGCTGAACCCACCGGCCGACGGAAAGGAAGTGGCCTCGCTAATTAAAGATGCGACATTTGTTGAGATGGAATATTCCGGGCATGCACCAACGTTTGAGGAACCACAAACCTATATCAATATAGTTGAGCGTTTTTTGTTAGGTAAGTAAAATCGCCCCGCTTAACTCATTTTTTTAATAGCATTACCAGCAATTTTTTTTCGCTTAGTACGTCTTGTATACTAAAATATACATACCGAACCCCGTTTGGCCGATGGATGTGCTCATTTTAGAATTGGCACTATATTTACTATGTATAGTTCAGCAAAACATTTAAACTATGAAAGCGAAATCAACTAAAACCACCGACTTACTAAAATCAATCGATCAGCAATTGAGAGCGATCCTTAGAAAAGATATCAGGAAAATTGAAGATGCAAATGTGCGGCAAGCTGCATTCCTGCAGCTGATTGGAGCTTAGTATCAAAAAATATTATTAAAACCATCTACCAATGGGATTGAAGCGTTCGTAAGAACGCTTTTTTTGTTTCCGGCATTTTGGTTGAAAATTATAATTTGGGGATCGGCTGGCCGCTATAGGGAGTTTCCAGCGCGTTCTTTATTCGGGTGAGGCGGTGCATTGCCCTGCCGCCATCGCTGTTCAATAACATGGTTTCAATGTTCCGCTTTACGGCTTCCGCTACATCCAGTTGGGTGGAGGCGCGGTCGAGGCGAAGGGTTTCGGGTAATGTGGCGGTTTCGAAATAGGTTATTAGTTCCTGTGGGGTCATGGGGGCAAAGGTATTAAAAGCATGCAGCGCATGAAAAAATACCGCCATTAAATATTTTCAATAAGCTGCTGCAGTCCCGTGTTTTCTTTTAAAACACCGGCTACGGCTTTCAGCTGGTTTAATTGCTCATCACTCAAATCGCTGATGCTGTTAACTTTACCGGCGTTGTTTTTCAAATAAACCGCTTTGGCACCAGGCATGCTGCCGTGGCCCTGCAACCTGAATTGCAATGGCAGCAGCGGGCCAAAAAGGAGCGAGCCTGCAAGGTCGGGGAAGGCATTAAGGTCGGGTTCAAAACCGGCGGCATTTGCCACCAGGCCAGCCATTTCATGCAGGCCGGGCATTCCCCGGTCTTTTATCGTCTTGAAACCAGCTATCCAATCAAGCATCTCAGCCGCACTTGCTGCCGGGATATGGTTACTCCAGGTGCCCGTGATCCACCGCGCCTGCAATTCGAGCGAGGGAAAGAACGAGCCTGATTGTAAATACTGGCCTATAAAAGCAAGGTTAGGGAATGAGGGGTGGAAAGTATATTTATACAGATCGAGGTGCTGATCGCCGGTGTTGATAGCCTGGTATATTTCGGAGCTCAGAAAAGGAAGGTTCAGCTCATAGCCTGTAGCAAAAATTACATCATCTATCTCTTCTTCCGTTCCATCGGCAAATACTACACTGCGTGCATTAAAATGGTCCACATTCAGCTTTTGCGTAATGCGTTTTTTTTGTACCTGCGCCAGGTACCCGTCAGATACGGTTACGCCGGCTTCCAGGATATTTTCGGCTGGTTTAAGGCCATCAAAATCTGCGGGATTGCCGCACGATTTAATGATAAACTCTTTAAGCCTTTGGGCGCCTGCACCGGGAGGGAATGCATTTGCCGCTAAACTTCTGAAGCGCGTATATAGCTGATGGTCTCCCGGTTCGCCGTTTATCAATTTGGTTACCACATATTTGGGCTTCCGGCACGAAGATATTACCGTTACCGATTCATTTAACGACAGATCGGCCGCCAGGTCGGAGCCTGTTACCCGGTTGCCTACTACCAGCACACGCCTGCCGCCGAAGTCGGCATTGCTGCGGTAGTTGAAGGCATGCGATACCCGCCCGGTAAATTTATCAAGCCCGGCCGCCTGCGGTATATGCGGTTTATTGAAACGGCCCGAAGCCACAATTACCCGGTCGAATATTTCTGACCGGGGCCCGTTTTGTTTGGGGGTGTAAGTAAGCTTATACCCTTTGCCGGCAAGGCATTCAAGCTGGTTTACAGTAGTGTTGAGTTTAATGCAGGGCAACAGGCCGAAATTTTCCCGGTAATCATCGAGGTACTGCTTTACCACCGCATGTGATGGGTAGAGCTCGGTATCTTCCGGGAAAGGCATATCCGAGAAGGCCGTAAGGTATTTGCTGGAGTTGGTATGCAGGCTATCCCACACGCCGCTTAGCCCGGGGGCCTGTGTCCACTGTCCGCCTGTTTCCTTTCCCTGCTCAAAAAGCGTAACATCGAATCCATCGTATAACGCCCATTTTAGCGCCGCTAAACCCGATGGCCCGCCCCCGATAATGGCGAGTTTATTCAATTTCATAATTGTTTTATGTTTTGCATGCATACGCCCTAAAATAGGCAAAGGTGAGCATATCGAAAAATTGATGGCTGATTTTAAGTTTCACGATTAAATTAGCCAAAACGGATGCCCGCGGCTGCATAGTAAAGATTTTTTATAGTGAAGAGCCTCAAATATGCCGTAGATGGATCTATAGAAAACTAAATGCTCAATCTAAGGCTTTTTAGATTAATAAGGTTGAAGACGCGCGAAATGTCGAACCTTTAGAGGATTTGAAAAGTATTAATACTGTACATCTCAGGCGATCTGTTATAAGGCAAATATTATGGCGGCTATACAAAATAAACACAGAATTAGTTGTCAAAATGTAACACTTTTGTTACATATCGACTAATCTTTTACCCGTAGCTTGGCGACATTCTAAACCTTATAACACACTGTATGAGAAAAAAACACACTAGGCCTTTATTCGTTAAATTGTGTGCTGTGACCGCTATTCTTGCTGTAGCGTTGATAGTTCATAGTTGCCGAAAAGAAAACAAACACGATTCACCGTCAATGCCCGAAATTGCTGCGGCCAAAGCCTGGTATGAAAATACTTATCCTGCTAACGGTAGCACAAGCGGCAAACTATTAACCCAGAGTGCAGGAGAACACCATGACTTAAGCCAATGGATTAAGCCGGACTGGCAGCATGTTGAAATGTATACACGGTTAGGCAAGAGTGTTATAGAATTGCCGATTGAACCAAGTGCAAAGTTTGGACTAACCCTGCAATTCGGTACGAGGCGTGTGGACCCGATCTATAGCCGCAGTTATTTCCTGCTTATAAATGACGGTCAGAAATACAACGCCTACGTCCTAACCATAATCGCCGATTCAAGCTATGTAAACAATGACGTTAGTAAATTAACACACAATACGTATCGCAAGCACGATCCGGATTTTAGTGGTAGCGTGCTATATTTCACACCGACGGGAGCCTATTTGGGAGGATATGCCTATAAAAATGGGCAAATCATAACTCCCACCACAGATGCCGGGACAGACGCAGTTCAGAAAGTGCAAAGCATTAGTTCCGGGAAGTTGACGCCAAATACTATGGTTCAAGTATGTACTGATTGGTACATCGCTTATTTCACCGATGGCGTCTTCCAGTATGCCACCTATTTGACGACAACCTGTAAAAGTGTCGATGACGGCAATACCACGCCCGGCGGTGGCAATGGTGGAAGTCCTCCTCCGCCTCCGCCGCCATGCCCTCCCGGCAGCCATACGGGGCCGCCAGTGGTACACCCATGCACGGTGCAGGCGGTGGAGTCAATCAACGATGGACTAAAAATTAACAATATACCCGCGCCTCCGCCTGATGGAATGCCGCCTCCGCCATCACAAACACCGTGCGTGGTAGATGCACCAGCTAAGCCCTGCCCGCCTGACCCGTGTGCGCAGGCAAAAGCCCTTGCATTAGATGCGAAGTTTAAGTCAGAAATGGCCGATTTGCAATCGAAAACCGGATTGGCAAAGGAAGTGGGCTATATGATTAATGCAGACGGAACCTACACCTACAAGGAGGGGGTAGATGGGCAAGCCTATATTGACTTAAATCCAACCACTCCGCTTGCCGGCTTTTTACACTCGCATTATGGCGGAACCGATAACTTTCCAACTTTTTCAGGAACCGACGTGAAGGCGATATACGATTTACAGCAACTAGGTAAGGTAGCGGATATTTCAAAATTTACCGCCGCAGTGGTTACCCCGACCGGCTCCTATATCATGAAAATAAACGACCCGACTAAATTTGCGGCCTTTGCTGCTACGAACTTTAGTACCGCTGCGAAATTTCAAAATTTTCAATATTATTACTTGAACAGCCAGGCTGCAAACCAACATGTATTGGGCAAAGATTTTGTAACATCCTATGAGTTGGCGTTACTGACGGTCTTAAAAGATTCCGGCATTACACTATTAAAGGGTAATAGTACGTTCACAACCTGGAATACTGAATCAAATACCGGCAACGCAATCGTCGTCACCACCTGTAATTAACAATTAAGAAACCACCAACATGAAAAAATATTTCGCCGTTATACTGTTGTTAATGACAACATTCTGCTTAAAAGCCCAACCACAAAGGAAGTACTACACCGAGGTTAATTTGAATAAATTTGTCGGGGAATGGGTTTATACTAATGGAAGTACAATCTTTAAAATAACCCTGATGAAGGAAAAGTTTTTTGTTAAGGGTGCCGACCTTTACATGGACATGATTCGTGGCAATTATACGCTCACGAAAGATGGGAAAGTTATTCAGTCTTCAAGTAAGGATACGACGATAAGGAGCGGTCATTTGGTTGATAAAAACAAATCGCTTAAAGCGATTACATTTTCCTTTTTAGATTTAGGGAGAGACTCTAAAAGCTGTAAAGTGCTATTTGAGTTATTGGAGGGCGATTCCAATAAAGCCAAGTGGACGTTGAGCAATACTGAACATATTGTCGTTGGGAATGAACATTTTGACCCTACATTTTCAGTACCGGCAAATATGGTACTAACGAAAGTTAACTGAACATTTAGATGCGAACCTGGCAGATCAGACTCGCGTAAGCGAGTATGGCGCAGGCTCCCATATAGAGCCTGCGTTGCTGTAAGAAGGCTTAGCGGAAAAACTTGCAATCCGTCCCTGCGCTAACACTTATGGCCCTACCCCGCCCGGGCAAGTGCCCACACTTGACTGAATGACGTTATGAGCGTCTTCGCTAACGAAAGGAGGTTGCCCCCTAATTTGAAGGTTTTTTAGGAATTTGGATTGATTCGACAATTAGTGGTCTGGATCGCGAGCGAAGACGCTCGCAAAGGTACTCATCCAAGCGGGGACGCTTGGATGAGCGGGTAAACAAGATCATTCTAGAAACCCAATGCGCTGACGGTCGAGATGGCTGAATCCAGACTGACCTCGCGCGAACGGTTGACCTTATATTGGAAATCCATTTTCTCTATCATATACAGCAGGTAATTCCAGTCCGGAGCATGCGCATCAATTTTCGTCTGTAGAGCGGATCTTACCACTTCCAGGTTTTCCGACGAATAAAGGGAAAGGTAGAAGAGTGCGTCCAATATGGCACCATCGATCCGGTTGAACACGTCCATTGTATTTTCCGGAAGCAAACTGTATTCCAGCAGTTCCATCAGCTTTGGTAAATAGGCGAGGTCGGACAGATTGTTTAAATGCCGGAACCAGCCGTCATGACGGTCAGCCACGCGTGGTTTGCTTAATATGCTATTCGCGTAATAAACAAATCCTTCCAGGCTGCCCATTTCAGTTAGCCGTCTGGCGGCCTGTATCTTTTCTTTTGGATCTTCTTTGGAGTGCTGGATGGCATGCAAGGCGACCACCAGTTCTGTTTGTAAACGGCCACTCTTTAATAGGTCGGCTAGGTCCCAGCGCATAGGCTGGTCACCGAGTTGGCGAAACACTTCCATCAGACCTTCCTGATCATCCGTCGCCTCAAGGTATTTACCGGCGATAACCGTGCCCGCCGATTGCATGTCATTCAGCCGTACCAAGTCGTTTTTGATGGCTTCATAAATGCCGCTAAGGCTATGGCTAATGGCGTAAGCTGCATTGTTAGACCACACCTGCTCAATGGTAATGCCGTTTGCTAAGTTGTTTTGCACCTTTTTTTCCGTCGCCTCTAGGCCTGCTTGCTTTTCAATCGGCCTAAAAGGTTCCTCATTGTCGCCCTGGCTATAGTCGGCGAACAACGTAAATTCCAGCAATTTTTCATCCGGCAGGATAATACCCAGCGTCTTAATAAAATACCACATGATCAAAACGTGCGTATCGATATTTCCATTGGGATGGATCGCCTTACCTATCGGGCGCTCAGTAACCTTGCGGTTCACCCATTCTGTAATGATAGCCAGTTGCGCATCGCTCAACTTTACCGGGCGGCGGTTCTTTAATTCTCCATAGATCGCCTCTATGCGGTAATCTTCAAATCCGGGAGTTTCCGTCAGGAAAGTCTTTACATCCTCTGCGCTTACCGCGCCAAACTGGTAGTCGCGCAGCAGGTCGGCTACCACATCGGTGACGCTTTTCGGAAAGTACAAATCAGAATCTTTTTCATACTGATTGGCAAAATCCCAGACTTGGTTAAAATTTACCTCTTCTTTACCGATCTCCTTCCAGAAGCGTTCAAGCCCGGCTTTCATGCCGGCTTCATCAAATAGCAGATCAAAGCTGTCCTGTTCATGCTGGTCCCTTTTGCGCTGACGCTCCAGGTCCGGCCCGGTATGCATCGTGAGTTGCGCCTTTTCCAGCAATAGTCCTGTAAACGCCTCCACACTATCTTCATGCCCGCTCTGCCGGCTATGATATTCCGCCGAATGGTGAAAGCTGCGTAAAGCCTTTTCGGTCAGCTGTCCTGTAATAAACTGTTCGGTGATGAATTCCGCCGATTCTTCGTCGATCAGGAAGCTCAGCAGCAATTCCCGTTCAAAGTTAGATGTGATATCTTTCTGGTAAACAGCCTTAAAGGCGGCGAACAAGGTTTCTGTCCGCTCAAAGAATTCCCGGAATATTTTCAAGTAATCTGTCCCACCCGATTTACTGTAATTGACATATAGTTGCAGTATTAGGTCGAACAGGCTGACATCCTGTTCATACAAATTGGCGGCCCGCTGCACCGCGCTTTGCAGCACTTCCTTTTTGTCGCTGTAATAGCGGTAATTCGGGTCATGCGGCTCGCGGAAGAATTCCAGAACCGTCCGGATGCCAGCTGACTGGTGCATTTTTAGCAGGCCCGCTTTTAGCTGGGCTGTTTCGTCCCACAGCGAACTGCGGTTAGCCGTCTCCGTTCGACTGCCCGCAATGCGGACGCCTTCCAGGAAGACATCGATATAATTTTCCGTAAAGCCGGATTTGTTCAATAGTACATACAGCGATGCCCGAAAATAAGGCTCCTTGCGCTCCCTGAATTTATCAACCAGGATCCTTACCGTCGCTGCATCGGCGAGCCCAAGGTTGGCTAGCACATGAATCGTGGCATATACGGCTTCTCCGTTTTCGTCAACCTCGTAAATAAAGGCAAGGATCAATTGCCTTACCGCTGCCTGTTCTGCAGGCGACAGCTTAAAATGGTCCAGCAGACCCAGTGCGCTCAGCCGGTTGACCAAGCTTTTTGATACGTCTGCAATCACGCTTTTCAGCAGTTCGAGTGAGGCCGGCGTGTCTCCGAAATGCCCGAGTTCTGCTTCAGTGAATTTGTTTGAACGCACGTGCAGCCCATTTATTTGAAAGTGCTCAAAAATCGTCGAAAACACGCGAAACCGCGTGGCGTCGTCTACCCGTTCGCCTTCAAATTTTATCAGCGCATCAGGCTCTATGGCGATTAGCCAGTCAAGTAACTCCTTGCGCTGCTCCTCACCCGCGACACTGATCAGGAAGGACAGAGTATTTAACCACCCAGGTTTAACCTGCAAATAATCGGGGTAAAAAGCGACCAGCGCTTTTACCTGCTCCAATCGCAGGCCGGTCATCCCATTAGCCGCGAAATACTCTTGGATATTATTATGCTCAAATGACCAGTTGCCTTTATGCCGCAGCACGATAAAAGTATTTTCCAGCAGGTTTCGGTTCGCTGATTCCGATATGGTTTGTTCCATTTCGGCATCCGTCAGGTAATTGCGGCCCAGAAACTCCATGACCAAAGCAAGTCTAGTCAGTAGCCTGAAGATCGCCTCCTGGTCATCCGGCTGCCCCCCGGAGGTCACCGGTGCATTTTCGATTTTAAGTCGGATGGCTTCGCGGAATACTTCTGCCCTTCCGGCCTGCAGGCTCTTTTCTTTGGCATAGACCGCCGCCAAAATATTCAGGAAGAACGGTTTGGTCAACAGGTCCTGATAGCCATTGTCATAGGCCTCCCGGTAAAAGGCTTCGCCGTTTTGGTCCTGCTCATTTAATGTGCGCACAATATCCTGATAGCTAATGCCATTAATATGGCTGAGCCCGAAACCTGCCAGTAAACCCGAGCCGGCGCCTTCTGCCAGTTCGTAAAAATTGGTGCGGCAGGACACCACGATCGAGCTTTCGGGATATTGTTCCGAGAATAGGTTGATCTGCCGCACCGCGTCCTTAAAAAATTCAGGTTCGACCTCATCCAGCCCGTCCAGCACCACCAACGCCACTGGCTCAGGCAGGCTCTGAAATTCAACCGGCAGAAAATCTTCCATAGCTTCTCCCTGGTATTGGTTCAGCCGTTTAAAGACCGGGATGAGCGAAGTGCCGGGGTCGAGGTAATGATCCACCAGCTTGCCCAGCTCGGTGGATTTACCCGATCCTGCGTTCCCTAAGACCACCAATCTTTTTTCTTCCAGCACCAATTGGGTTAAGGCTTTTTTGTCCCAGTCGCCGAAAAATAGGTTCGCGATTGGGTCGGGATCTTCCAAGCTTACCGTCCGCGGGATCGGCCGCTCCACTTCCGGAAAGTCCTCGGTTAGCACCGCCAAGGCGATGGCCGGTCCTACTTCAGGCGGTGCCGCCACTTTAGCTAGGAACATATCTTTCAGACCCTTATTGAAAGCTTCGATCTTTTCCTCAATCAGCGGGATCATTTCGCGATCCAGCTGATCGGTCAGATCAACCGGGTTTTTATAACTATTCACCCAGCCTGACGGCTGGATTCTCCGCTTAAAAGCGACTACTTTATCATAATCTTCTTTTTTTGCGGCGTCTGAAGGTGTCCTTACCCTCTTAAAGAACATATACATCTCTATGTCCGCCCCTTCATCTTTCTTTTGTACTGCGATTGTAAATTCTTCTTCCGTTCCTGAGCCAAAAGCATTGCCATTCTCATCCATCGTAGGCGTACCGAAACGCAGCCCCAATATCCCGATATAAAAATCATAGTCGTTAAAGTTCACGTTGATCACGCTTTGCGGACGCACACGGTCAAAGGGCGCCACAATGTTTTTCCAGAACAAGGGCACCAGCATGGCCGGTTTCCGGCGGCGGTCGAGCCCGGCCTCGGAATTTTTCAGAAAATCTACAATGCGTTTCCGTTCCTTATCGACATCGCCGGGACAGGAAATGAAAAGCTTGAACTGTGGTACAGATTGAGGCATACTCAAGTTTATTGAATACGCAAGTTCTGAAAAAATCACCAGATAAACAGCAATCCCGTTAGCTGCAGAC
This sequence comes from Mucilaginibacter sp., assembly GCF_025359345.1. Classification (GTDB taxonomy): domain Bacteria; phylum Bacteroidota; class Bacteroidia; order Sphingobacteriales; family Sphingobacteriaceae; genus Mucilaginibacter. The sequence continues at coordinate 30,931 of NZ_JANYGQ010000027.1, read as the reverse complement.
TATTCATTTATTTAAAATCCAGCCTTTCCTCCTCTGGCGCTAGTATGCAGCGAAGGCCAAAAGAGGTGGCGTACTAGTGCCCTGCGTTTAGGTAGTCAGCTTGCCCCCATTCAGGCGCGAGTATGCCGCGCAATGGCCAATGGAGGTGGCGTACTCGTGCCCCGCGTTTAGGTAGCCAGCGTTTATATAGCCCGCTTTACAAACAAGGCGGGCTTTTTTTATTTAAACCATTTTATTAACGCAAACAAAAAATGTAGCTTTAGCTCATCAGGCAAATTGATAGCAAAGTTTGATAGGCGTTCTTTTAATTTTTACCGCAGGTAATGTAAACCTAATATTCATCGAGTCACGAGTACCCCACCTCTAAGGCCTGCGCGGCATACTCGCGCCTGAGGGGGGATTGCCTTGGCTAAAAAATAAATGCACTTTTTAGTGGAATGTTGCGCTAACAGCACCAACAACCGGCTTTTTTAAAATAATGCGCTTTAAATTGACTACCATTGCACGGGGAAATTAGCCCCTTAATACCCTGGATATGAAACTAAAATTTCTACGCACATTATTTGTATTGTCGGCTGTCGTGTTTTTCTACGCATCGTGTAAAAAGCAGGGTGTTCCTTCGGCAGGCAACACCACTAAAGATGCTACCGATTACAAAACGCTGAGCAGCACTATAGGCACGCAATTTTATAAGTCGATTACCGGGCAATACGGCGGGGCCGATGTAAACAAAGGTATAACTTCACCTTATATTACCCATGCCGGCGGAAACAACAGGGTGCTCAACAGCATACCTGCTTTATGTGGTACTGTTATCGATACCACCTACAATACAAAAACCGGTACAAACCCCATCACTGATACTATTAAAACACATTTCGAAAATCTTCATTTTACTTTCACCTGCGATGCAGGACAGGTTAACGGGTACCAGGTTCGCGACAGCCTGGTAAATGTGGCAAACCATAGTTTTTTCGTTTTTGATACTTACGCCATCACGCAATACTACGCGGTGAAAGCGCTTGACCAAACCTATAAGCTTGTCTCTATGGATGGTTCGCTAAGCGCGTTTGTTGAAACAAAGAATATTGAAGCGCCCTCAACAATGTCCACAACTTCGGTTTATTATTTGGCAGGCCTTAAAGTAAACTTTGCTTCAGGAGCGGCCGACATTACCACCGGAACCACGAGTTTCAAAACAACCACTAAGTTGTATGGCCCGCAGACAAACTATCAAGAACAGGTTGCAACCTATTACGGCACTATTGTTTACTTAGGCAAACATAAGGCTAAGGTTACCTTTACCCCGGGAGCGTCTTACTTAGTCGACTTGATTACCGGAGTTGTTACACCTGCTTAACCAGTAAAAAGTATAACAGGCGCACCGGGCGAACAAAATATTGGGGTCACTTTCGGTTCCTCTCCCTGGTGCGATATAAAAGTAGCCCGCTTTGTTAAAAGGCGGGCTACTTTTATGATGTTGAATTTGTAATTTTCAAGTATTGCTGATTAGCCTGTTGACAACCTGTCGCTTTGTTACCTGTCAGCGGGCCACCCCGATAGATCGGGGCGGCAGCGCAAAAAGAAAACGCCGGCGGGAGCGGCGGGTTTACAGGTGTAAAGCCCTTTATTTTTATAATATTTTGGATATCAGGCATTTACCAATGTGCCGGGGTATACTGTTAACCCTGTCTGTAAACCCTAAATTAAAAGTCTGACTATCAACATATTATAAACAGCTAAAACTAAATACTTCTGATAATCAGCATGTTCCACAGTATTTCCGGGTGTTCCGCGTGTAAAAATGGAACGCTTTGCCGGCAGGGAATGCTTCTTAAGCTCATAATCCCCCTCAACCCTCCGACACCTCTTTAAACAACCTGAATGATTTAATTTAGCACAGCTAAAGCTCGCCCTAAATCCTATCTTAGGGCTCAAATCTCATTAAATTTTTTTTAGCACCTATGAAAAATGTTTTCTACGGCTGGTTCATGCTGGCGGGTTTGACGCTGATGTACGCTACGACCAATGGTGTGGGTGCTTATGCTTTAACGGTAATGCGGCCCCTGCAAATCAAATCCTTTGGCCTCGATCCGCAGAGCGCTGCGTTCCTGCCTACGCTCATGTTTGTAACCATCGCCGTTACTTCGCCCTTTGTCGGCTGGCTGCTCGACAGGTGGAACCCGCGTACAATTATTGCGATTGGCGCTTTCGGGGCTACGGGGTTAATATTTTTGCAGGCCTATATTACCAGCTATAGCGCATTGTGCGTGTTTTATGTATTATACGGCATTTGTATGTCGCTGGCCGGTATTATTTCTTTCATGTACCTGGTAAATAAATGGTTTCATCATTACAAAGGCCTGGCCACCGGCATTGTGATATTAGGGTCGAGCCTGGGCGGCATCATTTTCCCCCGCATTGCGGTAACGGCGGGTTCCGAATGGCAAAAGGCCTGCATGTTTTTGGGCATTATGTCGGCAATACTCCTGCTCCCCCCATTATTATTAATCAAAGCGGAACCTGCTGCAATCGGCACTGTTCCCGATGGAGCCCATTTCCCCGAAAGGCCCAATACACTACCCGGTAAACCCGACCTGTCCCTCAGCGACGCTTTTCGTTCCCATACGTTTTACCTGGTACTTATAGTAACCGCCATATTGTGGTTTTGTATAAAAGGATATCTTCAAAATCACGGGTTTGTTATGAAAGATCTGGGGCAAACTCCCGCCACGGCGGCAGCATTGCTGGGGTATTTTTCGGTGATGGCGATAGCCGGCAAATTGTTTTTTGGCTACCTGAGCGACAGGATCACAAAAGAGTATATCATGGTGTCGGCTATTTGCATTATGGCTGCCGGTTTTTTTATGCTGAACACTTTAACCGCAAGTATCTTTTTATTGAAGGCGTTTGCCTTAATTGCGGGGTTTGGTTTTGGCGGGGCGTTCACCATCATACAGGTGTGGGTTGCCAGTATTTATTGCGGCAAACGCTACGGCTCGGTTTTAGGCATAGTAATTATGATTGACGAACTGGCAGGCAGCGCCGGAATGATCGTGCTGGGTACCTTGCGAAAGGCAACCGGAAGCTTTAGCAGCGGTTTGGAATTAATGCTTGCTTTGTGTGTAGTGGCCATTATAAGCGCGTTGCTGGTACGCTATTCAAGGAAAGAGGGCAGCAACTTTTTATTGGCTTTTTCGAAAAGCAAAAAATAAGCACTGCGTATTATAATCCAAATGCCATTAACTTAAGCAAAAATTGCAGTCAATGCATTGGCGCTAATGCATTGGCGTTAACGCCGCTTCAAGAGGACTCACCCGCTCGACGCTTCGCTGGAGCTGCCCTCTCTTCGCTGCGCGTAAAGAGGGCTAACTAAAAAGCTTAACTTAATGATATTAATTATAGCCCTTTTACAATCGCCAGCGACTTTTCAACATGGTCGGTAGCTGAAATGTGATCGGTTTGTGAGGAAAAGACAGCTACAACTTTACCACTTTTATCAATGACAAAAGTGGTCCGCGGGATGAAACCGTGTGTAAGATCCATGCCGCGCACGTCTTTGATCCCGAGCTTTGCCGCTCCCATTGTAAGGCCGTATGATGCCGCAATTTTGCCTTCGGCGTCTGAAGCTACGGCGAACTTGCCAGCACAGTAATTCGGATCGGAAGAAAATGTATTCAGCCGCTGGATATCGTCGGCAGATACACCGATAATGGTAGCTTTAGCTGCGGCAAATTTATCGCTGAGTTCGGCGAAGGCATGTGCTTCCGCATCGCACCCGCCGGTATACGCAGAAGGATAGAAATAAATGACAACGGCCCCTTTCGCAAGGGCTGTTTTTAATGAAAAATCAAAGGCACTGCCGGCCAGGCTGGCCTGGGCGTTAAATACGGGCGCTGCATCTCCTTTTGACAACATTGTCGATTGGGCAAAGCCCGACCGGGCTACCAGGAGTAAAAAGCTGAAAATTAAAACAGATAAGCAATAATATTTCTTTAACATGGCGGATGGTTTTGACTGAATAATTGTTGTTCTTATCAAATTTACAATAGTTTGCAGAGAATTTACGAATATGTCATCAAAATTTTACTGTGCTACCCCCTGGCGCGGGCAGGCCAAAAGAAAGCTCAAAATGAGAAAGTTAAGGCATTGAAATAATTAAACAGCAGTATAAAATATTATATTTGGTAGCTATGACGACTAAAAACACTTACCATCCCCTGGTCATAATCACGCTTTTGATTTTCATTGTTCCGGCGTTCAGCTTTAATATATTTAGCCACAAAGCACCGCCTGCTGAAAGCTGGTGCGACCGGCCCCTGCGGCGCGGACTTGAAAAATTAGCGGAGATCAAAACATCGAGGCCCTGGTTTAAGGTTTACAACGTTGGGCACAACACTTACGCCATTGACGAACCGTATAATTGGGAGGAAACCATTGGCTACCTGATTTTAGGTAAAGATAAAGCCTTATTATTCGATACGGGCATGGGGCTCGACTCGATATCGTTTGTGGTAAAGGAACTAACCAAACTACCCGTAACGGTGCTTAATTCGCATACCCACCCCGACCATATCGGCGGCAACAGCGAGTTCGGCCATGTTTTGGCCATGAATACCAACTACACGCGCAACAACTCGGCCAGGGGATATCAGCACCAGGAAGTAAAATGGGAAGTACGCCCGGCTTCATTTTGCTTGTCCCGCCTGCCCCGTGCAGATACCGCTCATTATTCTATCAAGCCCTTTAAAGTTTCGAAGTTTATTAGTGACGGCTATATGATAGACCTTGGTTCACGAAAATTACAGGTGATAGCCACACCCGGGCATACCCCCGACGCGATTTGCCTTTACGATAAACAAGCCGGCGATTTTTGGTGCGGCGACAGCTTTTATGAGGGCCCTATTTTACTGTCGGGCGATAGCACAGATTTGAAAGCCTATAAAAAAAGCATAAACATCATGTCGCACTTTGCTGCTATGTCGAAACGTGTATTACCCGCACATAATCTTCCAATCGCAGATCCGGCCCTGGTAATTAAAGCCGCAGCGGTTTTCAACCAGATAGCATCGGGGGCGCAAAAAGGGGTACCGGGAGAAGACAATACGCTTGTATTTGATTTTGGTAAATTTTCCTATCAAATTGGTCAAAGGTTTATGCCGCAATTGGTATTGAGTAAAAAACCGTAAACTGGGCGGCGCAAATACGCCACAATATTCATCCTGCTTGTTGGTGACAATACCATAGGTGTTGGGAAGATTTAAAAAAAACCTTTTGTCATTCTGAACGTAGTGAAGAATCTTATAAAGTTGATAGGTCGCCGCTATACCTGTCCCGCGTTTATATCGCCCGTAGAAGATTCTTCGCTCTGCTCAGAATGACAAAATGAGTCTTCCCAACACCCGTGGTGATAACACCAACAAGGGCAGAAATTAAAAACTCTGATAATCAGCATGTTCCACAGCGTTCCTGGTGTTCCGCGTGTAAAAATGGAACGCTTTGCGAAAAAAACCACCGCCGCTTAAAATTCCTCACGTTGCCATCAGCCTCAAAATCACTATCTTTAATTACAAAACTTCAAAAAACATCTCCCATGAACAAACTCATCCTTGTAGCTTTCCTCCTGATCTCAACCCTCTCCTACGCCCAAAGCAAAATAGACACCACCGGCTCCAAAATATCTTCGGCCGATGCCCAAAAAGTACTGGACCACCATAACCTGGTACGAAAAGAAGTAGGCGTGCCTCCGCTTACCTGGAGCAAAGAACTTGCCGCCTACGCCCAGCAATGGGCCGATCATCTGGCCAGCACAAATACCTTTTCGCACCGGCCAAATAACCAAAACGGCGAGAATATTTTTATGGGCTCCGGCAGCTACACCCCTATGGATGCCTCTTTGAGCTGGTACAGCGAAATAAAAGATTATAAATACGGTAAGTTCACCGGCAGCGGCGGGGTGGGCCACTACACCCAAATGATCTGGAAAAACACAACCCAGGTTGGCCTGGGCGTGGCAATTGCCTCAAATGGCGACATCTACGTGGTGGCCAACTATGCCCCTGCGGGTAACTATATTGGGGAGTTTCCTTATGAAAAATAGTATAACAAAAATTGAGGCCGGCGCAGCCTGGCATATTTTACAATGCAGCTTACTGGTTTTTTATTAAACTTGTAATTATGAATGTAACAGAACTCAAAAACCTGCAGGCCCCGCTCAAAGATAAATATCGTGAGCAGCCGGAGTCGGCAATCATCACCTTAAAAGCAGAAGGCAAAATCGGCGAAGGGATTTCCTGTAAAGTAGAAACCGGCAAAGCTATTGTGGAAGCGGGGCTGCATCCCGCCACAGGTGGCACAGGTATGCTTGCATGCTCGGGCGACATGCTGCTGGAAGCTCTGGTGGCTTGTGCAGGTGTTACCCTGCAGGCAGTGGCAACAGCCATTGAAGTGAACATAAAAAGCGGGACCGTGCGGGCAGAAGGCGACCTGGATTTCAGAGGCACTTTAGGTGTAAGTAAAGAAGCCCCTGTGGGTTTTAAAACCATACGCCTGGAATTTGACCTGGATACAGATGCTGGCGAAGAGCAAATTACGGCGCTCAAAAAACTCACCGAAAGATATTGCGTGGTATATCAGACGCTTGCCAAAGGGGTGGAAGTTAAAACCGAATACCATATAAAATAAAAACCCGCACGAGGCGGGTCTTAAAAATTATTGCTGCGGTTTAATTACTCTTTAGCCGTTGCCGGGCTGATGGTTGTATTAATTTCGGTAATCACATTGGCAGGAAATCCTCCCTCTTTAGCATGTTCGCGGATGAGGTCCTCGTTCTCTGCTTTGTAAACACAGAAGATCTTGTCGCCGGTTACATAGCTCTGTAACCATTGAATTTTTGGGCCCATGTTTTGTAGCACACTACATGATTTTTGTGAAATAGCTTTTAACTGTTCAGGGGTTAATTTCCCTGCGTTAGGGATGTCGCGTTCGATAAGATAAGTTTTCATTTTTGTTGAATTTGGTTTTGATGAAGCGTCTGTTACTGTGGTTGTTTGTGCCATGGCGGTCATGCTGCTAAGCAGGACAATGGCTAGAAGCAGGATGTTGTTTTTGATGTGTTTCATAACATTTAGATTTAAGGATTAATGAATAATCAAAGATATTGCCGGCAAAAAGCGGGGGCTATAACAAATCATTCAATAAATGGCAATCTGTATGAAACAAATCCGTCAATAAGTGGTAAAATTTAATCGGGGGTGGGATTTTACGATAGCCGCTCGAGATAGGTCATGGGCAGGAGCCCGTATTTCTTTTTAAAACACTTGGTGAAATAAGAAGCACTGGTAAAGCCAGAATCGAAAGTTACCTGTGCAATGTTGTAATTCCGTTTCCGCATCAGTTCTTTTGCTTTATGCAACCTAAAATCCTGTACAAGCGAATTGGGCGGCAGGCTTGTGAGGGCTACTGTTTTCCGGTACAATTGCGAGGCACTCATGGCAGTTGCCGTACAGTAGTCCGAAATATTAAAATCTGCGTCCTGCCAGTTCTCTTCCAGCTTGCTGAACAATAATTTCAATAAATGCTCATCCTGCGGCAAAAGGTTCAGGAAATACTTTCGATCTTTCCGGAAAAGGTCATCCGCGATCAATTCTTTTACAGCTGATGCTATGGCTATCGTTCCTTCTTTTGCAATACGGCACATGTTTGATGCGAATTGAATGGTTTCGCCAAACAGGTGGTCGCTGTGCTCAACCGGTTCACCTGCGTTTACCGCTAACTTCAAATCAATTGGTTTTGAAATGGAATCCGGCATTTCTTTACGGATTGACAACGCACACGCCACCGCTTGGGAAGCTGAAGAAAATGAAACCACAAAACCGCTCCCTTCATATTCAACTTCCCGTCCACCATGTTGTGAAATATTTTTCCGGATAATTGCGGAATGCGTGCTTAACAATTCGCCCGCTATTTCATCGCCGAATTGATGCTTCAGCAAAACAGGATCAATCATTTTTGTAACCAATAATATCCGGAAAGATGGGTCGGCAAAAACTTTTAACCCTTCATTTGTGACCGCTGCATCGGAAGGGTCATAGATACGCCCCAGGAAAGCTTCAACCAGGTTACTATCCACTTCAATAATTTTATTGGGGGTAAGGCCATGTGCTTTGCTATGCATTTCGACCACTGCATCTTTATCCGGCGCCTCGATAAGGCAGAAAATACTTTCACGGGCTTCATCAATCCAATAGGTCATGCAGTTGCAGCCATGTTCGTGCTGGTGAAACAAGTCCAGCCGGTGCGCCTCAGCAACGTCTTTTGCTTTTACACCCGGAACAATATGAACATCCATGAATATCGGCATACCTATATTTATGTATTAAGAAGATGCTAAATTTAAGAGTTTTTTGCATTGGGTATAAATTAATCAGGATTTAATATGTTGATACCCTGCAAATTCCGGAAGTCCTGTGATTGATCCCTCTGCATAAACAGAAATTTATCTTTTACAAGGGTTAGGCTATCAACCGGCATATCACATGTTAACGCTAACTATACTGCGACATTATGCAAAGGATTGCTCAACGGCTGTGCAAGCATTTCCTTTTCGCGGCCGCGAGATATCCAGCCTTGTGATAGCTGAGCTTTTTCTTATTTTTGGATATCCCGGCTACCTTTTCACCAGTCGAAATAATTGTTAACTATATGCGCATCAAACTATTGTTGGGTTTTATCTTCATTAACACATTTGCGTTAGGACAATCGCTTAAGGTAGAAATTGATAACACCTATAATTTCAAACCAAGCAAGCTTTCCAAAGCCGAACAACAAGCAAAATTCCCGGTGATGGACAAACTTTTTGATAAAATTAAAAATGATACTGCACAATATTTACCTCAACTGCGGAGTGAATTGGCTGCAAACGGACACAATCCATATTTTTATTATGACGGCTGTTCCCTTTTGTTGGCCCTGTCTGATAAAAGCGCCGACAGAAATTTAATTGCCCAGGCAATCGTGAAAGCCGACCTGGAAGATTTAAACCCCGAAATGTATATCAGGATGTTAAACCAACTGGCTAACGAAGGGACTAACGTAACCGCTGCGGCTTTAAAGATTTTAAATGATGATAAATTTTTATTTTTTCTCCCGCAACATGTCTTTACTTTCGACCAGGGATACGCACTTACCTATATGCTGCTGCCGCAAAAGACGACATCTTATGTGGACGATTTAATCTCGGTTTTTAAGACATCAAGCCCCACTGCTCAACGATCAATACTTTTCACCTTATGGTTTGTTTACAGTTGCAAAGGGGATGAATTAATTAAAGCGGCAATTGACGACAAATCTTTAAGCAAAGACGTCAGGAAATTTGCTAAGGAAGTTATGGCACATAGCAAATTAAGCCAGGAAGAAGGAGACTATATTAAGACCCTTGGTAAAGCTGAGTTATCAAATTTGAAGACAGAAGCCTTGAAGCGATTTAGCGATGAAGCGGTAGGAGAATTAGACCTTGCAACAAAAATATTGCGAAGAGATACCAGTTGCCTACAATAGCTATTTTAGTCTCATTTTGAAATAAATTTCGCGCTATATCACGAAGCTTTGACTTTTCCGGTACTGCTGATTCGGAATAAATGAAATGATTATATTTAGGCTTTAAATCAACATATCATGAAAAAATTAATCCTTGCGTTATTTTTGCTGGTTGCATTTCTGCTGGGTTATGGTTTCAGAGGCATAACCTCTCCGCCAAACACCGGTCCGCGGGTAACCGGCATCGGCGGAATCTTTTTTAAAGCTAAAGATCCGGCTGCGTTAAAAACATGGTATGAGAAAAACCTGGGTATGCGCATGGTGCAAAGCGGTACCAATTTTGAATGGCACCAGGGTACCGACAGCACGAAAAAAGGGTTCACATTATGGGCGCCCTTTAAGGAAACCACCAAATACTTCCAGCCCTCAGAAAAGCAATTCATGATTAATTACCGGGTGGAGGGGCTGGCTCAACTTTTAGTGAAGCTGAAAGCCGCAGGTATTATGACCACGGACTCGGTGGAAAAAGCCAGTTACGGCAGTTTTGTACACCTGATGGATCCGGAAGGTAACAAGATAGAATTGTGGGAACCCAATGACGTAGAATACGCAAAAATGGGAACTATCACGAGCAAATAATTTACCAGCCACCGCTATAACCCCGTCACCCCATTTTAGTTGACCGGTCAATACTTATCGATATGTCCGAACAACTGCACGACGACGCAGTAAATTTCATTCGTGAAGCGGCCTGTTCATTGATAAATCGCACGACAATGTTTATCTTCATTGCTGCTATGAAACGTTACCTTATCGTCCTGATCTGTTTTTGTATCCTGTTTAACAGGGTTTGCGGGCAGTCGCGCAAGGCAATTATCGACAGCCTTGTTAAATATGGTGTTATGTCCGCCAACCAGCGACCTGCGCTCCAAAAAGCATTCAAATATTCTGGCCACGCTTCTGATCGTGTTGCAATCCTCAGGGGATTGGAAAGCATTATGATACAAAAGACGTTTCATATAAATCCGCGTAGGACCGGTATAATGTATTCCTATAGTGAAAGTAATCTCACGAAAAAAAACCAGGATAGCGTCAACACATCGCTCCGCCACTTACTCGAGAAAATCAAAAAGGCTGGGTTGCTTACAGACCGGGTTTATGCTTACACGTTAAAAGGCATCGATAGTGGCCGGTACGTGGCTGAAATGCAGTTGATCGGTACGCTGACAGAAATGAGTGCCCGCCTGGAATGGCTGGCGCCCGACAAATTGTTGCCGGTTGCCGAAGATTTGCACAAAAATGGCATCATTGCTGATTCGTCTTTTACGCGATTGAAGAACGACATCAAAAATGGCAAAATAGAGTCGGCATTGCAGTTGAATAACTATTGCAAATTGGACCGGGTGTTTGATCCGTCAAAATATCCTGACGACCCGGACGTTTGGCTGGAGCAAATGCACCGCGACATCGCATCAATAGTACCCGGCCTTAATTTTACTAATTTTAGCTATACCACAATTCCGGACACCTCATTTTCCATACCCGGAGTCCGGTTGAAAGTCAGTTTAGTTTGCAACGGGCGAACTTATAAACACACAAGCCTCCCAATTAATACATTCAAAAACAAGCAGGCAAAAATCAGCCCTAAGGACATTTTCATAGCAGACTTTTACCGTATCTTTAATAAAATCTTAACCGATCAGCAATCACCACTCCGACTGCACAGTGTCATGTTTAGCGCCGGCAGCAACCCTGGCGACGATTTTCACCACTTCGCCCTTATCGCCCTAAGCGGAGAACAAGCTGAAATATTCATGAAGGAGCCTGTTTTGTCTTACATGTTTGTAAGCATGGACAGCCATGATACCACGCTAACATCGGCAAAGGTAGATAGTACCATAACCCAATGGCGAAAGATTGGCCTTTTTGCACATCTTTCAGACGAGCAAATCAGCAAAGCAATTGATAATGCTGAGGCTGATGATCTATATTCGATCGATGAATTGCTGGTCAATTTTCCGGGAGTAGTTTATCCTTTATATTCCTCTTTTATGAATCCGCGTCACCCTTATGTTAATTTACTAAACCACCTGGCCCAAATTACGCATGGCGCATTTGCTCCAACAAAAATCAGCCAAAGAAAAATCAACGGCACGGTAAAATTGCAATATCTATCTAAGGGTAAAATTCATTCGCATATATTCCACTCTGCAAACGGATGGTTTGATCCCGGTTTTCCGGCATTCATGAAAAATTTAGGCGATGAAAATAGTTTACCGGGAAAGTTCTACCAACTTCGATACTCGAACGATGTAATTTACCTTACAAAACAGCAGCATGATTACGCGGTAAACCATAACTTGTTGGATTTGGCGCAACAGTAAATTAAAATGCGACCTTTTTGAATCGCCGCCGTCTATGCGAATGCAGGCCGTCGCATGTACGTTCCATCCCGCGAAATTCTTAGTCGAAGTCCTAAGATTTTTTTGAGAGGATTTAATTTGCAGCATTGTTCTTGTCAATAATTTTTCTACATTTATAAAGTAAAATCTAAACCTTAAAAATCACATAAATCACAAATTTCGCGCATTTTATTTCTTATAAATATCATCTCAGGCTGGTGTAATTTTTATGCTCCTGTATGATAAATTAAGTTCTAAACGGCCGGAAGTTGTCTTTTAAAACAAGACCATGATTTACATTTTTAATAACCCCGGCTGGCATTAAACAGGCGATCCGCGTGCATATATTTTTGACTGAAAACCTTGTACACAAATTATAAACCCTAAACTAAATAAGCAATCACATGACTGAAAAATCAAACAACCCCAAAAAGACCAGTACGCCGGACGCCGGTGCATCAGACAAGCATAAAGTTAAAGCTGCAAACAGCGGATCCACGGCAAATGATGTTACCTGTTGGGACAGCGATGGTGATATAAAAATTGTTACCCAGCGCCTCAAAGAGATGTTTGTTGAAATGGGGCAAAAAACAAAAATCGAAAATGGGCAAAAGCCTGCTGAACGGGCGGTTTTCCGTAAGCAACATGGCATCGCTTACGGCACGTTCAGGATAAAAAAAGATATAAGGCCCGAATTTAAGGTTGGAATTTTTGCCGGTGACGCTTACGAATGTGCCGTACGTTTTTCGAGTGATACCACCCCAACATCGCCCGACTTGCACTCCACACTGGGACTCGGCCTAAAATTATTTGGTGTTGAAGGCCCCAAATTATTCGGCGATGGCACTAACGCAGATTTTATCTTCCAAAACATCGACCGCTTTTTTGCCCGCGACGCGCAGCAGATGTGCAGCTTTACAACCGCCGGCGTAATTGACCACGACTACGATTCTTACATCAATAAGCATCCGAAACTCTCGAATATTCTAAACGCGATGACAAAAGTTGAAGCGAGTTGTTTAAGCGCAGGCTATTGGGCAATTCTTCCTTTTAAATTGGGTGAGGAAAATATTGTTAAATACCGCCTGGTTCCGGAAGATGAGGATCGTGGAACGCCTTTTAATGATAACAATTACCTGGCCCTTGATTTACAACAACGGCTGCGCAGCAAGGCTGCAAGGTTTCGATTTGAGATACAACTGCGCACAAATGATGCAACCATGCCCCTTAATGATGCCCAGGATGTATGGAGCGTGGAAGAAAGCCCTTATATATGTATTGCCGAACTGGAATTCCCAAAACAGGATATCTGTGCCATAGGGCAGGCTGAATTTGGAAGTATCCTGGCGTTTAATATCTGGAGGACATTGCCTCAGCATGAACCGCTTGGGTCGATTGCCCAAACCCGTAAAGAAGTTTATGCTGCAAGCTCTGAAGCTCGCCACCAGGCCAACGGCCAGCAACTACAGGAGCCCCTTATCATTAACGTGCCTTTTGAAGGAAATACAGACGAAAACGGCGACTGCATTGTTACGGCGGGGATATACCCTCCTATCGGGGTGATGCGGGTTGGGAATAGCGATGAAGAATATTTCATCGGCCCCCTTGTTACAGAGCCCGAACAAAAAATGGACGATTATGCTTACAGGGACCAAACAGGGGCCCTAAAGCGCCAGGCAGCCCAGTTTAGGATTTACGGTTTTAATGCGGCAGGAAAAGCAATAAAAGAATTGACTGCCGATAACGCTAAAATTGTTTGGCATGCTCATTTGGCAAACCAAAAGTCATCGTGGTACCAATTTCAAATGGCCCTGGATATTCCGGATGCTGTCACGGCTCCGCCCTCCATGCTGCGGAATATTAATGTTGCCGACAGGAATTCGCTTATTATCGATGGGGGGAACCAGCTAATCGGCCAGCCGAATGTTGATAGCGGGCATCCTTTTGTGGGCAAGTTCCAGGAAGAGACTGTTTATCTCGGGGAGATGCGTACGGATGAAAAGGGACGCCTGGTTATGCTGGGTGGCCACGGGGTATCAAAAAATATAGACGGAGATATCGCTATTACCTTCGCAAATAATGAAGGGTGGTATGACGATATTTCTGATGGCCCCGTTACTGCAGAGGTTGAGTACAATGGCGTTAAGCTTAAGGTCGACCCTGCGTGGGTAATTTGCGCGCCACCTGATTATGCGCCCATGCAGAAATCGGTTCGTACCATGTGGGATTTAATGAGAGATGTAGCGATTAACGCCGGAATGCTTCACAGGCCGGCCCGGCCTTCCTTTACAAAAGATATCCTGCCTATTTTTCAGCGAATGACGAACCTTCAATGGGTTAATGCCGGGTTCGGGGCAGCTTTTGGCTGGGGTGGTCAATTTGATTATACAACGGCAAAATGGATGGTGAAATTAAACGACCCCTCCCCTGCCAATATGGAGATGCGGCGTACGATCTCGAATAACTTCCGTCGGTACGAAGTTTCGGGTGCCGAGGCGCCGCAGCTGTGGCCATGGATGTATGGTGATGCTATCAGTATCCCTTCCATGGGGTCGGTAAGGCAGCATTCAACATTATCCAAATTGCAACTGGAATTTATTGATCAGTGGGTTAAAGGCGACTTTGACGCAGACTTTGTGGACATGACCGGTTGCCCTCATGTTCCGGAACCTGTTACCATTGATAAATTACCTGTAGCCGAGCAACCGGATATGCTTACGAGAGCAGCGATGGAATTTTGCCTGGCAGACGCCTTCCACCCGGGATGTGAAATGACTTGGCCGATGCGGACTGCCGGTATGTATATGTCGGCCTTCCGGCTTAAACATGCCCCGAAAACACCGCCTGTAAATTCGTCTTATTACGGGCTGGTTATGAACAGCGATGTGTTTACTTTGGCAAAGGGCCCTTTACTGGGCGGACAAGTTGCCGGTGGCATTACACGATGGATGGCCATTCCGTGGCAAACGGATACGGCGAGTTGCCGGGACGGGTATACGTCTGCCTACGATCCGTACCTGCCAACATTCTGGCCGGCCAGGGTACCTAATAATATCTTAAGTGAAGAACGTTACAAAGAATCAATAGACCCCGCCTTATCGGAAGAAACCCGTAAACAGGCATTTGCCTACCGTAAAGAATGGCTTGATGATTTGCCGCTGGACGGGGAAGACCCTAATTACACGAACCAGATTAACAGTATGGTGAAGTACTTTGACAAACTTGCCGTGGTTCAACCCCGTCCGGGGGTGCCCAACGATCCGAACTTTCCGCCAAAAATGCAGGTGGGTATAACACCAAATGCAAAACAGGAAGCTGCATTGCTTACTGCGGCGCTGAAAGAACTGGAAGGTATATTAAACAGTAAAGAATCGCTTGGCAAAAACTTACAGCATCTTTTGCATACAGCAGTTAGCGATCTATCGCATAAGGACTTGCTGAACGAACAAGACTTAATAATCAGTGCAAAAAGTAACTTAATTTCATTGGTTGAACAGGAACTGAGCGATGATTTCAAGTTGACGCCAACCGTTCAAAAACTGCTGACCTTATTAGGTTCCAAGGCTCCAAAAGCCGCGAAACCTTTAGCCATGAAACATCATGTAGTTACAGGGGCGAATATAGGCGTAACAGAGAAACTAAACCGTTTTTCGAGGTACATACCTAAATAAAAACGGGGCATACCCGTAATTTTTATGAATACCGAAATAAACAACGATGTTGATGTTGTGATTATTGGCGGGGGTGTGGCTGGCTGTATTGCCGCTATCGCCCTCGCCAAATCGTATCACGTGGTGCTGATTGATAAGCTGGACCAGCCTGTTGAGCGAATTGGAGAATGCCTGCCTCCTGCGGCCCGCAGGATCCTCAAACAGCTCGACTTATTGGAAGGTTTGGAAAACGCCATTCTGCCTGGCAGGCAAAGCCCACATCTGAAAAATATCGGGACACGATCTTACTGGGGGAAAGAGCAAGTCCAAATTGCAGACCATTTGCGAAACCCGGATGGCTTTGGCTGGCATTTGGACCGCCGGGCCTTTGAAACCTATCTGCGTAAAGCAGCATTAAACAGGGGCGTAAATTGTGTTTGGCCGGCTAAGTTACATGACGCGCATTATGAAAACCTTCGCTGGCATATCACTGCTGAACCCGTTGGTGAAGCATCAAAATCTAAGGACTACTGTTACAGGGCAAAATTTTTAATTGACGCAAGTGGCCGGCAATCTCATTTTGCGAGAAAATTAGGTATTCAGCGCCAGCACTTCGATAAACTGATCGCTTGTTGGGCCACGTTGCCCGATTTTGAGCAAAATAAAATGAGTACAATTTCAGCGGGCGAACTGGGATGGTGGTATAGCGCGCCTTTACCCAATAACAAGCGGATGCTTGCCCTGCAAACCGATTCGGACTTAATCGACCGCCGGGAAATAAAAAATGTAAGCCAATTTATTAAGCTCGCACAAGCCAATAGCGAAATGGCGAAAATTATTGAAAGGAACCAGGGCGATATTGAATTTCATCAAACCGTTGCTGCCAATTCAACGCGCTTAAACCAGGTTGCGGGGCAACAATGGGCGGCATTGGGCGATGCCGCCATAAGTTTCGACCCGCTATCTTCACAGGGGATGTTTAATGCAATGGCCGGTGCTATGCAACTCGCAGAGATGCTGATCGTGTTCGGGCTGATAGAAACCCCCGGTTCAAAAAACATGGCCCATTTCCAAAATGCTTATACATACCAGATCGACCAAATTTGGAGCCATTATATCAACCACAAAAAAACCTTTTACCGCCAGGAAATGCGTTGGAAAGAGTCGGTTTTTTGGAAGAGGAGGCATGAAGATTAGTATAGCTCGCAAACCCGCCAGTTCCTTACCACCGTTGGCGACATTCCTACGGCAATCTTCAACCAACATGTATCCGTGAAAATGCAAAGTTCGGCATTAAAAACGATGGAATGCTGACACTGTTTTGTCAGCACTTTTTACATTTTTAGTGGTGGGTTTTAACGTAAAAACCAGCATATCGCATTGTAAATGCACTTTTTACCAATAGGTATTGACTATTTGCTGTTCCACCCTGTTCTATATGTTTCACTGTGAACAGCAACGTTTTTTGGCAATTATCCACCCCTCACCCCTGCTTCTCCGGTATCTTAAACCCAAGATAAGTCCCTGCGGTTATACCCTGCATGGTCAGTAACGTCGCCGAAAAGTCGGGCATAGTGAGGGTTGCATAAACAGTGTAAACGAATACAAAGCCCAGCACGGTTGTAAAAACAACCATCTGCAGGCGGTGAAAGCTCACGCCATTCTCGTCGGTAAGTATATCGCTGATAAAATTCTCTTTACCTGTTTTCAGGCCATCTATGAGATTGTTGATATTTGATGTCAGCTGGCAATCCAGGAAATTATTGTACCCGATCATTGCCTCTACCCCCGCAGCGGGCAGCGCTGCTTTCAACAAATCCGTCGCTTGCCTTAAGTCGGCCTGCTGTGCCTGTAAATCCTGTATGTGTTTTATTGTCTTATCCGCCTTGTTATTGTTAATGCCTACAGCACCCAGCCCGGTACCAGCGCCAATGCCAATCAGCACCAGGGTTCCGGAGGTTATCAGCTCATAATTGTCGGTTATCAGCCAGATAAAAATATAGGAGGCTAACACGATGGAAAACCAAAAGGCCATCTGCACCTTCCCAAGGCTGTAAGGTGCATTGCCGGCAGATAAGCCCGGAATGCCCAGCGGGGTAAGGTCCGCAGGGGTATCGCGCAACATGGGTGTCGCGGTTGCAAATCTTAACAGCACCCCAAAATAGATGAGTATTACAGCCAGGCATGTCCAAAACCAACCCCGGTCGATGCGTACAAACTGGAAAGAATCGATTTTGGTTGCCTGCGCGCTTTGCCCGGTAAGGCCTATACTGATACTCAATGGCAGCCTGAAAAACTGGCCGCCGATCGCAGGATAACCGAGCAACATGTTCCATGTTTTATTGTTCAAATCGGTGCGCTTAAGCAAGAACTTAAGCTCGGCGCCATCGCCGTGCAAATACCAGCCGACAGGCACCGAGCCTTCTATCTCGATGCTATTGATAAACAGCCTCACTTGTTTTACACCATTTTGCGTGGCTAACAGCCCGTTTACATGCGCAATGCTTACAACAAGGATATCGCTTATTGCTGCGGATTTTTCTTTTTTGTTGCCATCAAGGTAAACATCAATTACGGTATCAGGTTTTATTGCGGACGTTTCTGCCAGCAAATTTAAACTGAATAACGCCAGGAGCAGGATAAGGATTGGTTTTTTCACGACAAGGTTTATTTGAAATAAATTTAGCTAAATTGTTTTAAAAAACAACCGCCTAATCACTTAACCCGCCCACAAAAAAACCAGCCGGGGAAATTTCCCGGGCTGGTTTTTTTATTTAATTAATTCTTAAAAAATTGACAGACAAAAATGTCAATCTATTACGGGTTTCTTATTTCGCTATCCATACTTTGGTGCTGATTAGGTCGCCGCCGCTCGTTGCTGCCTGCCAGTTAGCAAAATTATAGGTTTGCTCAGTGCTGGGGTACTGGTAGCGGTTATAGCTGCCATAGGTAGTCGTATATCCCGCAGCGTTATTAGGATCAGCAGGTGTTTGGCCGGTCCTTTTCATCAGCGTCCATGCTTCCCATGGCTGGCGGAACATATCGATCCACTCCTGCGCATAAATTTGTTTTAGCGCGTGGGCACTGCTGCCCGCATCAAAAGCAACTACCGGATTGGCTAAAAAGGCACTCATAGCTGCATCGCTTGGTTGGCTGGTAGCCCATGGATGTGCACCGATCGACGCAATACTTGCATTGTTATGAGTAGCATAGATAGCCTTATCTGTCCAGAACGTTACTGATGACTTGATGCCGGCAATATATTCGTTCATAGCCGTCCCCACATTAACGGTTGTGCCTATGCCCCGTAAATAAGCTTCTGCCTTCATGAAATGCACTTCTGAAGTTGTCATAAACAACTCCGGCATAGTTACATCCCTGGCCCAAAAATAATTAAAGTTTGCATACAGGTTGGTTGTACCATTATCTTTATCCAACCAGTCATTATCCCTTGTTGAATTATACGGCGATCCAAATTCGTGCGGCGTTGAAGTTGTTGGATTTTGTGGAAACGGGTTCCATTCCCCGGCATTATTTGGCTCAAAAAATATGCTGCATCTTGGGTCAAATATACCGCTGCCATCGGTAGCATTGGTACTGCTCATCAATTGCCACATGGTAGTGCCCATGCGCAGGCGGCATTCGGTGCCAAAAGAATATTGCCTGGCCTCCAGGTTCATATTAGGCACATTGGTACCCGGATAGAAACCCACATTGATGTTATCTGCATCCAACAAAGGTTTGTTTAACGCCTCGGTAATCTGCGGTGCGGCATCTGCCTGGTCCTTATCATACATGGTGAGCGCCACACGCAGGCGGAGTGAATTAGCAAATTCAATCCACTGGCTTATATTATTCTGCAGCAATACATCGCCACTTCCCATAGAATATTGGTTAGCATCTGTAGCGCTTAAATGATCAACAGCCCACTTAAGATCGGCCAGGCAGGAAAGGTATACTGCTTGCTGGCTATCATATTTAGGTGTTAGCACCCCTTTGTTGGTCGGGCTGTAGTAAAGCGCCTTGCCAGCTTCCGAATATGGCATAGCACCGTACATATTTGACAGTTTAACGGCCTGGTATGCCTTTAATACTTTTGCCATTGCTGTTACATTAGTGTAAATAGCAGGGTCTTTACTGGCAGCAATTACCCCCATCAGGGAATTGTAGTTAGACAGGTTATTGTAAAACGAATTCCAGTTTTCGCTCCCGTCTGTGCCATATACATAATCGGCCTTGGTATACACCACGCCCTGCTGGGTAATAGGATATACCCAGCTGTTGTAGCTAACCTGGGGGTCGCCCAGTTGCAGGTTCGATTCAAAGCCGGTAAATAACTGCTGCACATTGGCTATAGGTGAGCCAAATGGCGGCGTATTGATGGTATCAAATTTTTTGGTACAGGAGCTAACTGCAACAAGCATCATGATAAAACCCATCCCTTTCAATATAATATTTCTTTTACGATTCATATCAATTATTATTAAGTTGATAAGTAAATTCTTTTATTAAAAATTAGATTTTATGGAGAAAGCGAAAGACCTTACACCTGGCAATTGGTTCCATTGGATACCCTGCATATTGCCGGTACCGGTCAAGCTTTCCGGGTTCAAGTTATCAGGCAACTTGGTGAAGATGTAAAACAAATCACGGCCTATTAATGACAGCGTTAAGCCCTGCAATATTTTGGTGTGTTTGATGACGCTTTCAGGCACCCTGTAGGAAAGGTTCACCTCCCGCATTTTCGCCCAGCTGTTGGTAAATATACCATTGCTCCTTACCATAGGTATGTTGCTCCACGACTGATAATTACCGGCATATTTCCACCATGAATTTACAACAGCGGTGTTGGCTTGGCCGTTAGGGGTAACACCTTGCAGTATCACACCGTTATTCCCTTTGGTTCCATCGGGATAAGTGATTGGTAATCCGCCGCCGTTACGCTCCACAAGAGTTTCGGGCGCCTGGCCCTGGCCCATAAACGAGGAATAATCAGCCGACCATATCTGTCCCCCAATTTTGAAATCGGCAAGCACATACAGGCTGAAGTTTTTGTATTGAAATGTGTTGGATAAACCACCGGTAAGTGTAGGCGTTGCATTGCCTATTTTTACATAGTTGGGCGTAGTCGCATATTGTGCACCAATTACAGGGCCGTTACCAGTATTGGTCCCATCACCATAAATCAAATTAACTACTTTCTGGCCATTTAAATATTTATAATCGTAACCATAAATGGTACCATATTGATCGCCTACGTGTGCATTCATATTAACGCCATTGCCACCAAACCAGGTACCCAACGGAATCTGGTCGACACCAGGAGAAAGTGAAACCACTTTATTGCTGTTGTGCGCACCGTTTAAGCCAATATCCCAGCTAAAGTTTTTTGAACTTATTGCTTTGGCGTTTATCGTAAACTCAATACCGCGGTTTTGCAGCGAGCCTGTATTAATAGTGATACCTCCTGCACCCGAAGAATTGGCAACATTGATCGGCAATATCTGGTTATAAGAGCTGATATTATAATAGCTAACGTTTAAGTCTATCCTGTTATCAAAAAACCCAAGCTCTGCCCCAACCTCGACTGATTTGGACGTTTGCGGTGCCACCGGCGTTGGCAAAATGCCAGGAACGGTGAGGG
Source organism: Mucilaginibacter sp. (assembly GCF_025359345.1). Lineage (GTDB taxonomy): Bacteria > Bacteroidota > Bacteroidia > Sphingobacteriales > Sphingobacteriaceae > Mucilaginibacter. Next base: position 9,698 of record NZ_JANYGQ010000027.1, on the reverse strand, counting down.
TAGATTGCCCACCAAATGTGGATTGATTATAGTTAAAAACGGTTTGATAAGGTACTGTGCCATTGGCGCTTGATGCATCAGCAATACGTATCTTTCCAAAACTTAACCAGTTTTTTACAGCATCCATTTTAAATGCATCGGTAAATACAAAACTCAAGCTGGCCGACGGGTACGAAAAAGACCTGTTTGAGGCAGGCAACGTAGAGGACCAATCGTTTCTTTCAGTAACTTCTAAAAACAAGTATTTTTTATAGGATAGGTTCAGGAGACCATATACTGAATTGATCTCGCTTTCAAGCCTGTTTTCAGTTGGCTTATAAACATTTGAGCCCGTATAGTTAGACAGGTTATAAAGGAAAGGTACGGCAAACGGGCCATTATTATATGCAGATAGATCATACATCTGGTTGTGATAATTACTGGCGCCTACGCTTATGCTGCCGTCAATATCTTTAAACAGATCTTTCTTATGTGCAGTTAACAACGCATCCGTATTTACCGTTTTTACATTTGATAAATCATTGGAGTACTTGCCATTTAATCCTGTTACATCGGTTGGGGTATTTTTGGTTTCAAACTGGTTGGTGTAATAATTAATACCAGTGTGCGCTGTAGCATTTAACCAGGGAAGGATGTCAGCAATTAATCTCACCGAACCTATCAATTGATTTTGGGTAAATGTGGTATTGTTTTCAAGTGTGTTCCACCAGTAGTTTTGTACACCCTGGCTTGGGTAAGGTGCATTATTAAGCACCAGCTGGTTTTGTGACCCATCCGGGTTAAAGGTTAAACCTCTTTCCAGTGGCTTGTAATCAGCAGGCAATCCGTAAGTGGTAATATATCCCACACCATTCGGCTCACCGTAAATATTGGGGGCATTTAACCGGCTTACATTTGTATAGCTTACCGTTGCCTCTACTTTTACCTTGTTACTTACATTAATAGATGATCCGATGTTAAATGCATTTTGAGCTGAATTGCTGTTATAAGTTATCGCATCATTGTCAGTACGCGTGTAAGAAACGCGCAGCGTACCTATATCACCACCACCCGAAAAAGACAAATTGTGTGTTCTTGTTTGGCCTGTTTTATAATAACTTTTAAAAATGTTGGAATTACCGGTATAAGGTCTTGTAACACCATCCCACCAAACCAATGGCTGGCCCGACATTTTAGGGCCCCATGAAGCGCCATCGCCCGGGAAGCCGATATAATTATAAAAAGCACCGCCGCCAGGAATATTACCATAGTCAGAGCCGTACTGGTCGTTTTCGTTAAACTGCCGGTTGTTGCCATTAGCGTCTTTCAAAAACGGAGCATCGGCCGAATATAAGGCCTGCGTCATACCGCTGCCATATTCGTCCTGCAGTTTTACAAAACGGTACGGATCGTTCCAGCGGTCGGTAAAGTTATAGGATAGCCCAAGGCCTTTTTGCTTGGAACCTTTTTTGGTGGTAATCAAGATTACACCGTTAGCACCTCTTGCACCGTATAATGCCGCAGCAGTAGGCCCTTTCAACACGTTAACACTTTCCAAATCGTTTGGATTAACCGTGTTCAAAAAGGAACCATAATCTACCGGTTGGCTTTGACTAACGTCATTACGCCGTCCCAACAGGTTTTCTGTACTCATATTGACACCACCGGGCAAAATAGTTTCGTTGTCAATCATTACCCCGTCTACCACAATCAACGGCTGGTTGTTGCCCAATAAATTGTTATTACCACGGATAATTATACGGCTGGAACTGCCTTCTACGCCATTGGGTACCGAAATATTCAGGCCCGAAACTTTTCCGATAAGCCCGCCGGAAATATTTGGCGGATCGGCCTTGATGATATCTGCTCCGGAAACTTTTTGATCCGAATATCCTAATGACCTGGCTTCGCGTTTGATGCCAAGTGCAGTTACTACCACTTCACTCAATCCATCTGAAGGTGTAAGCGTAATAGTTAATGATGTATTGCCGGCAAGGGTTACTTCTTTGGTTTTATAGCCAATGTAGCTTACAACCAAAACACTATTATCCTGTGCGTCGATATTAAATACACCTTTTACATCAGTAACGGTCCCTGCATTTGTCCCTTTTACTTTTACCGATGCCCCGGGTAAGGGCATACCTTTTTCGTCAACCACCGTCCCGGTGATTTTTGCCGGCGCCACCTGCTCCGTGACAGCAACAAGACTATTGACCTGCTTTGCCTTAATCACAATTGTGTTTTGAACAATTGCATAGGTTAACGGTAGGTTTTTAAGGCACAAGGTTAAGGCTTGGTCTAGCGTAGCATTTTTTACGTCCAGGGAAATTTTGGGCGACTTTTTGATCAGTTCGGTGTTATACCAAAAAGTATAGCCACTTTGTTTCTCAATTTGATTGAGGACTTTCTCGAGCTTCGTGTTTTTCTCGGCTATCGTTATGTTCTGGCCGAAAGTACTTGCACTTAGATGAAGACACGCTGCAATAATTAGGGTAATAGTTAGTTTCATAACCAACATGAGCTTTTTAAGCCGTGGGTAGTTACACCGCAACGGATAAATAGTAGAAATTTCCATACATTTGTTTGGTTTTGGGTTAGATAATGAGTAGCAAAATATCATTTAAATTTCCCAGCCGGACTGCCGGAAGTGCTCGAACACTTTCGGCTTTTTTGCTGGCAAAAGCTATCGGACCTGGCCGCTAGCTTTATGTTTTACCAGTTATGATTTTACGGTAATCTTCCTCCCTTCTATAGTAAAATTAATTCCGCTCAATTCAAGTATTTTTAGCACCTGCGACACATTTGAATTGCGCGATATTTTTCCGTGATAGGTGTTTGCAGGTATAGTTCCTTTAAATTCAACATCAATATTATACCACCGGGCAATCTGCCGCATAATAGTTTGAATGTCGGCCTCGTTAAACTGAAATACGCCATTCTTCCAGGCCACTATTTCGTCGGTATCCAAATCTTTGTCTATCAAAAATAACCCGTTTTTGGCAAGGGCCGATTGCTGGCCAGGACTGATCATTACATTCGCGGTAGCCGAAGAAACTTTAACACTGCCTTCCAGCAGGGTGGTTTTAACGGCCTTTTCGTCGCTGTAGGCATTTACGTTAAAATGTGTGCCTAATACCTGCACAGTCTGCGTGGCTGTTTTTACATTAAACGGCTGATTCTTATTTTTAGCTACTTCAAAATAGGCTTCACCGGTCAGTTCGACACTTCTGTCTTTACCGGTAAATGAAGTTGGGTATCTTAAGGACGAGGCTGCATTTAACCAAACTTTTGTTCCATCGGCAAGTACCAGTTGATATTGCCCACCATAAGGGGTAGTGATGGTATTATAAGCGGCCTGGCTTTTACTCCCGGCCGTTGCTTTGTACGAAAGCGTACTGTCCTGTTTAACTATCTGTATACCAGCCTGTGTTGCAAGGGCGCCATTCTTACTATTATTTAATACCAGTTTTGATCCGTCTGCAAGTGTTAAAATTGCCTTATTGCCACCGGGGGCTATGTCGTTCTTGTATATCTTATTATTTACGATCTGCTGCGGGCGCCCGGGATAATGATTATATAATAAATACAACCCAACAGACGCAAAAACCAATATTGCAGCGGCACGTGTTAAAGTCCGTTTATAAAATGGGATTGATTGCCTGGCGTTTGCTGCAATACGATAGGCGATGCCTTCTTTCAAAGACTCTTCCAGCCTTACTATTTCCGGTTCGGTTAGTTGGCTGGTTGCTTCCTCTTCATTGGCAAAGAGCTCATAATATTGCTCAAGCAATTCAATTTCAGCAGGCGAAGCCGTTCCGTTCAGAAACTTCTTTTTTAATTTCAGGAATTCTTTTGTCAGTTGTGAAGACATAGTTTATCAACTCTATACAATACAGTATATAAATACCGGAAAATATCCCAAGCCCAAAAAAATATTACCAAACTGTTAAGTTAACTTTAATATAAAGTCGTTTTAAACAAACAAGGGGCCGCATAAGCAGCCCCTCGTGTTAATCAATCAACTAAACCTGCAATATATCTCACGTATTACAGTGCAAAACTTAAATTTTAGTGTCATATGCATTGATAGCATACAATATTGAAAACACTAACTATATATAACAGTATATAAAACCGGTACAATATCCCATGTCCGAAAAACTTTTTTTAATTAGTAAGGGGAGATACCTTACCGGGCAAATAAAAACAATAGTACCAATAGTAATTTACTTAAGGTTGACCGCAGGCTATGCAAGGAAGTTGTATACTGATTTTGAACAGTTTTTTGAGAGATATTTAATACTTCGCCAATTTCTTTTGTCGACTTGTCTTCGATAAATTTTAACCGGAAAACTTCCCGTCTTTTTTCAGGCTGCATACTCATCCATTCGTTTATACAATCTTTCAATTCCCGAACTTCATAAACAGAGTCGGCAAAAAGGGACGGATGGTTCAAATATTCTAACGGACACTCAAAAAATGGCTGATTATTATTCTTTTTATACAGCATAAATACCTGGTAGCGCGTTGCACTAACCAGATAGGCCGCTAAGTTTTCAATATTCCTGCCCGCTCTTTTTATCCAAAGGTCGGCAAAAACATCTTGTACAACATCTTCGGCTAATTCAGCATCCTTTAAACGCTTATACGATTCGTTGTAAATTTTCTTCCAAAAACGCTTATAAATCTCGTTAAATGCCCCTTCGTCGCCTTCGTGAAGAAGGTCGGCCAACTGAGTATCGGTGAGAGTTTTATAACACATTAGGTCCGGAAATTGGTTTGCTAAAGCTATGCAAAAATTTGTTTGTCAACCACAAAAAAAATTCATCTATAAAATTATTTTTTTTATGCTATTTACACTTACCCTATTTTAACCATACCGCAAACATGTCACCCGGGCCTTCCGCGAACCCTTTTATCTTTTTAAATAATGTCGAAGTGCTGCGCTGATATTTTACATATCTAGCTTTAAATGTGCTAATTCCCACAAAAATTTCCTGGAGCCTGTATTTATTTCGCGGCAATTAATATTTTTTATCGTTCAGCTAAAACAATTTTCCAAAAACACATAAAATACACTAAGCTATGGTTTGCCGGGCGAACGTCGATAGAAAAAGACTAGTCGGATGCAGAGCGCTGGTCTTAATTGAGCAGTGTCTTGTTTAACGCGATATAGATGAGAGAAAAAGTATTTTGCAATCATCAACTATATTTGAAGTAGCTTGAGAAGTGTGCCGGGATGCTCAATTTATCAAACCTGTGTTCTGAAACCAACGGGACTAAGGCCATATTGCGATTTAAATGCCCGGCAAAAAGCGCTGGTATCTTCGAAGCCGCACATCCAGGTGACCGAATGAATAGGATTGTTGGTATGTTTCAGCAAACGGGCCGCGTGCTCAAGTTTGATGCGGATAAGATATTGATAGGGGGTAACGTGAAAAACAGCCTTAAACTGCCTTACCAGCTGGGGAACTGATAAACAAGCCGAAGCACCTATAAAATCAAGGCCGGGGTTTTCCATAAACGATGAATGCAGGATATCTTTGGCAATACATAGCCGTTTGTACAACTCCGTTTTTGTACTCGATTTAATTGCCTGCACATGATTTGAACGACTCCTATCTTTATTGTGTACACGCAGCAAATAACGTAACAAAAAAACAAGGGATTCATCCATCATTGCAGCAACGTATCCAAAGTTTTCGAGGGATGCAATAAGGCCCGACAAATGTTGCTGCAATTCCAGGTCGAAATTATTAAGCGTTTGAAAAAACTCGGGCAGTGTTGAGTTGGTAAGGGCATAATTATCCAGCAGCCCACCTTCACTGGTAAGGGTATCCTGAAGCACCGATGCAGCAAATTCATTTTCAAAAAAGACCGAAAAACTTCTCACTTTTTCGTTGCCGGCTATATTACAGGAGTAAGTTTGGTCATCGTTTAAAACAAGAAATTGCCCCGGCCTGATAGCAAGCCGGTTATTGTTTACACCATACCATTCTTCGCCGGTTAATACGGTTTTAAACGACAGGCAACCCACGTGTTTGTCGCAATGTCCATAACTACTGAGCGCATTGAAAATTATGTTATGCTTTTTGAACTTGCTGAAATGCAATTGTTCATCAAAACCCGGTTTGGAATGGTCCGGAATAGCGGTAAAATACATGTTGCGTTCTAAAGCTTTTAATTAATACACCAGGCTTATCTCAAATAAAGATGCAGCTTATTTTATCATGCTACAAATTGCTTCAATGTAAATGGGTTTATTTTCAACTAACAGGCTGTTAGTATCAACGGGCGCAATAAAGCCGGGCCGATAGATTGACCAACTGCTTTTATGTATCCGCTGTTTATAGAAAATACATAACGCCTTGAAATATAATTTTCAAGGCGTTAATTTTTACCCGTTAACAAAAGCGCTTATTACCCTCGTTATCCGGAACGGTAATTTTCTTATTACTATGATTTAATAAAAGCCAAAAGATCTTTATTTATGGTTGCAGCTTCTGTTGTCGGCATTCCATGAGGAAAGCCCGGGTAGGAAATAAGTTTCCCATTCTTCAAAAGCTTCGCTGCTTTTACGCCTGTAAGCGGGAAGGGAACGATCTGGTCATCCTCGCCGTGCATAACCAATACAGGGATATCTACGCTTTTAAGGTCTTCTGTAAAATCGGTTTCCGAAAAAGCCTTAATACAATCATAATGTGCTTTTATAGCGCCCATCATGCCCTGGCGCCACCAGTTATCTCTAATTCCCTGCGATACTTTCGCTCCTTCACGGTTAAATCCATAAAATGGCATGGTAAAATCCTGGAAATATTGCGGGCGGTGCGATGCTGTGCCTTCGCGTATTTCGTCGAATATCGACATTGGGATACCGTCAGGGTTGCTTTCAGTTTTAGCCATTATTGGGGTAACTGCACTAATCAGAACTGCTTTGGCTACGCGGCCCTTTCCATGCTTTGCAACATAACGGATAACTTCACCACCGCCAGTAGAGTGGCCAATGTGCACCGCATCTTTTAAATCGAGCGCATGGGTAAGCTCAGCTACATCAGCTGCGTAGGTATCCATGTCATGTCCCTCGGCCGTTTGACTTGATCTGCCGTGCCCGCGGCGATCATGGGCAATAACCCTGAAACCCTGCGCAAGGAAAAACATCATTTGCGCATCCCAGTCATCGCCAGATAGCGGCCAGCCATGATGAAAAAATAGCGGTTGCCCGGTTCCCCAATCCTTATAATAAATTTCGGTTCCGTCTTTTACTTTGATTGTGCTCATTGGTAGATTTGTTTATGTTAATTAAAAAATAAAGATTCGTTTCGGCTTGTAAATAATGGATTATATAAATCCTTGTTAATCAATACAAATGGTGTTGGACGTTGCCACATGCTGATAGCGCGTGGCCAGGGGTGAGGACCAAAGCCGTTTAAAACCTAAAAATAATAAATAAACCCGGTCTGTAAATCTGCCTTTTAAAATTTAACAATATCGTAACAAAACAAATATCCCGCTGATAGTCGCTAAGTGGTTTTAACGTATCAGGTAATGGAATGGACAGGTCAACTTACACTATCTGCCATATACAAAATAGGTGCCCCGTTGCCAGGCCACCTATTATAATTTTATAAACCGCTGCTTAAATTAAGCAAGGTCAAAGCGGTCAAGGTTCATCACTTTAACCCATGCAGCAACAAAATCGTTTACAAACTGCTCCTGCGAATCGTCGCACGCATAAACCTCGGCCAGGGCGCGAAGCTCGGAGTTTGAACCGAAGATCAGGTCGGCACGGGTGCCTATCCATTTCAGTTCATTTGTCTTACGGTCGTGTCCTTCAAAAAAGTCCTGCGCGTCAGATATTGCGCTCCACTTCGTGTTAAAATCTATCAGATTCGCAAAAAAGTCGTTAGTAAGCGCACCCGGGCGTTTAGTGAATACGCCGTGTTGAGATTGGTTGAAATTTGTACCCAGTACGCGCATACCGCCAACCAGCACCGTCATTTCGGGTGCTGTTAGGGTCAAAAGCTGTGCTTTATCAACCAGCATAGCCTCTGATGCTGCAATATGGTGGTTCTTCAAATAATTGCGGAACCCATCTGCACCCGGTTCCATTACACCGAACGACTCAACATCCGTTTGCTCCTGCGATGCATCTGTACGCCCCGGTGTGAACGGCACGCTCACGTCATGCCCGGCATTCTTTGCAGCTTGTTCAACTCCAGCGGATCCGCCCAAAACAATCAAATCAGCCAGCGATACGCGCTTACCGCCTTGCTGTGCGCTGTTAAATTCATTTTGAATACCTTCAAGTGCTCCTAACACTTTGGCCAGTTGGCCCGGGTTGTTTACTTCCCAATCCCTCTGCGGGTCGAGGCGGATGCGTGCCCCATTTGCGCCGCCGCGTTTATCAGACCCACGGAAGGTTGATGCCGAAGCCCATGCGGTTGACACGAGCTGAGATACCGAAAGTCCCGAGGCCAATATCTTACTTTTCAGTGCAGCTATATCCTGTTCATCAATTAGTTCATGCGTAACTGCCGGGATCGGGTCCTGCCAGATCAGTTCTTCCGCAGGCACTTCCGGACCAAGGTAGCGGGCACGTGGCCCCATATCGCGGTGCGTTAGTTTAAACCATGCGCGGGCAAAAGCATCTGCAAACTGGTCGGGGTTCGCCAGAAAACGACGCGATATCTGTTCGTAAGTAGGATCTACCCGTAAGGCAATATCTGTAGTAAGCATAAACGGTGCGTGGCGCTTTGCCGGGTCGTGAGCATCAGGAACGGTACCTGATCCTGCATTATCCTTCGGTTTCCATTGATTTGCACCGGCAGGGCTCTTCGTTAGTTCCCATTCAAAACCAAATAAGTTTTCAAAATAGTTATTACTCCACTTTGTAGGTGTGGTAGTCCATGCACCTTCTAAGCCACTGGTTATGGTATCGCCTGCATTACCGCTGCCGTAGCTGTTTTTCCAGCCGAGGCCTTGCTCAACTATACCTGCACCTGCGGGTTCTTTGTCAACATATTTACCTGGATCAGCAGCGCCGTGGGTTTTACCAAAACTGTGTCCGCCCGCAATCAGTGCTACGGTTTCTTCGTCGTCCATCGCCATGCGGCCAAACGTTTCGCGGATGTCGCGGGCTGATGCCAGTGGGTCGGGGTTTCCGTTGGGTCCCTCCGGGTTAACGTAAATCAAGCCCATCTGCACAGCAGCAAGTGGGTTTTCCAACTCCCGGTTACTGGTATAACGCTTATCGCCCAGCCATTCCGTTTCAGCACCCCAGTACACATCTTCCGATGGCTCCCAAACATCCGCGCGTCCACCACCAAAACCAAAGGTCTCAAACCCCATCGACTCCAGTGCGCAATTACCCGCAAGTATCATCAAATCGGCCCACGAAAGTTTCTTACCATATTTCTTTTTTATCGGCCAAAGCAGCAGGCGTGCCTTATCGAGGTTCGCATTGTCGGGCCAGCTGTTAAGCGGCGCAAAACGTTGCAGGCCCGCGCCGCCACCACCACGGCCATCTGTAATACGATAAGTACCGGAACTGTGCCATGCCATCCTGATGAACAGGCCGCCGTAATGCCCAAAATCTGCCGGCCACCAATCCTGCGAATCGGTCATAAGGGCATGCAGGTCTGTTTTTACTGCTTCAAGATCAAGGCTATTAAAAGCTTCAGTGTAATTAAAATCGCCGCCCATTGGGTCAGATAAGGATG
>NZ_JANYGQ010000035.1 GCF_025359345.1 Mucilaginibacter sp. | reverse complement strand
GTCGGAGGTCGGAGGTCGGAGGTCGGAGGTCGGAGGTCGGAGGTCGGAGGTCGGAGGTCGGAGGTCGGAGGTCGGAGGTCGGAGGTCGGAGGTCGGAGGTCGGAGGTCGGAGGTCGGAGGTCGGAGGTCGGAGGTCGGAAGTCGGAAGTTTAGGGTAAACAAAAAGGCCTCCCTGTAACAGGAGGCCTTTTATATAATAATTAATTAAAATTATTTGTGCATTTCAACACGACGATTAGCAACGCGGCCATCTTCGGTAGAGTTATCAGCTATAGGATGGGTTTCGCCAAATCCTTTAACTTTTAAGCGTTTTGCATCAACACCTGAGTTAACTAAGTAAGTTTTTACAGAGTTAGCACGGTCTTTTGATAAACGCATGTTGTGAGCAGCAGTACCTTCAGATGAAGCGTAACCAGCTAAAGTAACAGTGCTTGAGTTAGCCCTCATATCAGCAGATGTAGCATCTAATACTGGGTATGAAGAAGTTTTCAATACTGAACTGTCAAACTCAAACTGGATGTTTCCGTAAGGAGTAGCAGTAGGAGCAGCAGTAGCAACAGCAACTGGCTCAGGGAATTTGATTGGGCAACCAGAACCATCAACTACGCTACCAGCAGGAGTGTTAGGGCATTTGTCGAATTGATCAGCAACACCGTCACCGTCTGAATCTTTTTTCAGGTCGTTAACAGCGTTTTCAACGTTAGTAACACGGCCTTTTAAAGCTTCAACTTCCGCACGTAATGCAGCATCGTACAATTCATCATACATCATAGCAACTGGGTTTGCCCACTCTAAGCTCGGTTTCGAAGATGAACCTAAAGTGTACTCTAAACCAACATATCCGTAAGAATATTTGTCGTTAGATGGGTATTTAGCGTGAACGCCGGTTACGTTAAATCCGTCAACAAAGTTTTCGGTGTAGCCAACGTTGAAGTCTAAGTGATCAGATGCGCGGAATTTAACTCCAACGCCAACTGGTACGTATACTTCTTTAACTTTATGACCGCTTGCTGCGCTCCATTTAACATAATTTGTTAAATCAGTTGACGGTGCCGGATCATAAACCATGAAGCCAAAACCTGCAGAAGCGTAAAAGTTAACAGAGTTAGCACGGTGTAAAAAGCTGATGTTACCAAAATTAACAACACCGCTCAAGCTTCCTGAAATGAAGTTGGTTTTGAAACCTTCGTACTGGGTACCAGTAACAAGATCTGTTACAGTGGTAGTAGCGCCAGGATCATTCGCGTTTGGAGATTGATCTTGTCTGCCTTTGATCTGACCTGCGTGTGCATCTAACTGTATGCCAAATGCGTGGCTAAGTTGATCTTTAACCGAAACGCCAAAACCTAAAGCAGGCTGGCTTTGATTAAATCTGTTGAAGCCACCGGTTATTACTGACGATCCTGTCACGCCAACGTTAACTCCAATGCTCCATGTGTTGTACTGTCCAGCTCCACCAAATAATTTGGCGGGACCGGCCGCGTCAGACATTTTCTTAGTGGAGTCGGTTTGAGCGGATGCTATACCAACTGCCATCAAGGAAACACATGATAAGACGACTGTTTTCTTTAATGTAGAATAGTTCATAGTTTTAAGATTAAACGATTTTAATTGTGATTTTTTTCAAAAATAGTAATTATGTTTGAATTTGTAACCAAACACCGTTCCAAATTTTATAATTATTATACAAATAAATGAAAAAAAATGTTTTTAAAAAATTAATAAAATTTAAAAGATGAAATATCTCCCTGTTAATAATGAGGTATTTACCCACAATAGAAAAAATTTCGTTTCGCGACTAAAACCCTGTTCTATAGCCATTTTCAATTCAAATGATGAATTTCCGCGAAGCGGCGATCAAAGTTTTCTTTACAAACAAAATCCTGATTTTTTTTACCTAACAGGCATTGACCAGGAGCAAAGCATTTTGCTGTTATTTCCAGACTGTCCTAATCCGTTATACAAAGAAGTACTGTTTTTAAGACAAACCAACGAACACATTGCTGTTTGGGAGGGCCACAAATATACTATTGAAGAAGCCAAGGTTGCTTCGGGTATAACAAATATCTATTGGCTGAATGATTTTGACGTTATACTACACTCCATTATTAACTACGCAGAGCACATATATATAAATACAAACGAGAACGACAGGTACGCCCATGTCGTGCCGTACCGCGACATAAGGCTGCTTGAGTCGTTACGTGCGAAGTATCCCCTGCACAAATACGAACGTTCTGCTTTGGTGATGCGCGATTTGCGGGTTGTAAAATCGGATACCGAAATTATGCTTACCAAAAAAGCCTGCGAAATTACCCGCGACGCTTTTATACGTGTACTTAAGTTTTTGAAGCCCGGAGTGGCCGAATATGAAATTGAAGCTGAATTGACCCACGAGTTCCTTCGCCAGCGTGCCACAGGCAATGCATACAACCCCATTATAGCGTCCGGGAAAAATGCGATTGTACTACATTATGTCGACAATAACCAGGTTTGTAAAGACGGTGATGTAGTATTATTTGACTTTGGTGCCGAGTATGCCAACTATAATGCAGACATGAGCCGCTCAGTACCTGTTAACGGGCGTTTTACCAAACGGCAGCGTGATGTTTATAATGCAGTGCTGCGGGTAATGCGCGCAGCAACCAAAATGATTGTTGCCGGAACTGTGCTAACCGAATACCAGGACGAGGTAGGCAGGATAATGACCGGCGAATTAATTGGACTTGGACTGCTCAACAAAACGGATGTTGACAAGCAAGACCTTAAGATGCCTTTATATAAGAAGTATTTTATGCACGGCACATCGCACCACCTGGGCCTTGATGTGCACGATTTTGCCAGCCGCTATAAACCATTTGAGGTTGGAAATATTTTAACCTGCGAGCCCGGAATTTATATACCTGAAGAAGGCCTTGGCATACGTATAGAAAATAATATACTGATTACCGCCGGTGGCAACGTTGACCTGATGGCCGATATACCTGTCGAGGCAGATCATATTGAGGAGATAATGAATGCTTAGGCCCCCCAGCCCCCTAAAGGGGGAGTTTTTGATTTGCAAGCTGACGATTCGGTTCCCCCTTTAGGGGGTTAGGGGGCTGATGAATTTATACAAGTTGAATCCTGGTTCTTCTAAAGCTTTGGCAATATCATGCTGAAGCTTTTTTTTGTCGATATCGGCCATGCGTTTTTGCTGGATGATGCGATAGGCCTTTTCAGCAAGCAGTAATTGTTTGCGTGAGTTTTTTTTGCCTGCATTTGAGCGGATAAAGCCAATTACTTTATCAATGCCGATATCTTTTGAAGCAACAGTTTTAAAAACCGGCAAGCCGGAATCAGTCTTCTGCAGTTTTTTCAGATTATTAACAAACAAGTCGGCATCGGCGCGATCACCTTTATTTACTATAAAGGCATCGGCAACTTCCATGAGGCCCGATTTGATGTTTTGTATTTCGTCGCCGCTTTCAGGCACTAAAACCAGGAGCGTGATATCAGCCAGGCCTGCAATTTCGATTTCTGACTGACCAACGCCCACTGTTTCTACCAAAATATAGTCGAACCCTGCGGCACGTAAAACATCAGTCATTTCGATGGCTTTTGCCGACAGCCCGCCAAGCGAACCCCGCGTGGCCAGCGAGCGGATAAAAACATCAGGATGGTTAAAATGCGGCGCCATGCGGATACGATCGCCTAACAGCGAGCCGAAATTAAAGGGCGAAGTTGGGTCGATGGCTAAAACCGCTATTTTATTGCCATTGTTAAGCAAACCGGTTATTAAAGTGTTTACCAGGGTGCTTTTGCCGGCTCCCGGCGGCCCGGTTATACCAATAATGGGGGCACTTTTGACAAATGTCAGGCTTTTTAAAAGTTCGCCTACACCCTGCAAATCATTTTCAACAACAGTTAAAGCACGCGCAACTGAACGGAAATCAGAACAATCGGGTTTGATGTTGTTGGTGGCGGTATTTTGCATTTTATATGACTGAGATAAAGTAACAAAAATATAATGTATTTTAAACAACACATGTACAAGTGTCATTTTTTGATTGACAATAATATAAACTTACTTTGTAGCAGAAAGCTATATTTGTTGCAAAACATAATGTATAATGAAGGTGACCGGTTTTACTTTTATCAGGAATGCAGTAAAAAATGATTACCCTGTAGCCGAAGCCATAACTTCAATTCTTCCAATTTGTGATGAGTTTATAGTTGCATTAGGCAATTGCAGCGATGACACTGAAAGTTTGATAAGGAATATAAACTCGCCTAAGATTAAAATAATTAATACTGTTTGGGACGATTCGTTGCGCGATGGTGGAGCCGTATTTGCCGCCGAAACAGATAAGGCCTTTAATTCAATTTCTTCAGATGCCGACTGGGCCTTTTATATCCAGGGAGATGAGTGCGTGCATGAGAAGTACCTGCCGCTCATAAAAAAGGAGATGGAGGATAATTTAAATGATAACCGTATAGAAGGTTTGTTATTTAAGTATCTCCATTTTTACGGGTCGTACGATTATTACGGCCATTCGCGCAGGTGGTACAGACGTGAAATAAGGATACTAAGAAACAATAAGGCGATACATTCATATCGTGATGCACAAGGTTTCAGGCTGGACGGAAGAAAGATAAGGGTTAAGTTGATTGATGCTTACATTTATCACTATGGCTGGGTAAAACCACCGGATGGTTTGAAAAGCAAGCTTCGTAATTTTAACTTATTTTATCATGATGACGAGTGGATGGCCGAAAACCTGCCCGAAACATTTGAATTTGATTATAAAAATGCCGACCGCCTGGTACATTTTACCGGCAGCCATCCGCAGGTAATGCAAAAACGGATTGCTTTAACCAACTGGAAGCTTAATATCGACCTTAACCAACTGCATAAAAAAATGACCTTTAGGAGGAAATTGCTGCAAAAAGTTGAAGATATCACTGGCTGGCGGGTAAGCGAATACCGTAATTACAAAATAGTTAAATAGCCAACGTGAATTTAAAGAAAAGCGTTTCGGTAATTATTCCTAATTATAATGGCCGTCATTGATAAAAATTTATTCAGACTTACCCGGTTTCTACTATTGAAGCTTCCTTTGCTATTTCGTTTTTTTGCGAAGTTCAGGTCGCCCCAAAAAAGACTGCTGATCATAAAAACCGATGCCATTGGCGACTACATCCTGTTCAGAAATTTTATAGAAGTTGTAAAATCATCAGCAGACTATAAAGATTACCAGGTTGATTTGCTTGGCAACGTGCTTTGGCAGGATATTGCGTTGAAATACGACGCCCCTTATGTTAACCAGTTTATATTTGTAAAAGCCGGGCCCATGTTTACCCAGCCTGTGAAAGTCTTCAAACTGGCATGGCGGCTTTATAAAGCTAATTACGAGGTTACGCTACAGCCATCGTCCACCCGTACATTTATCAATGATAGTTTTGCCGGGTTTACAGCGGCAAAACAAATAATTGGATTCGAAAGTGACAATGAGGGTATTTCTGCACGCTATAAGACTAAGACTGATAAATTTTATACCCGGCGCTTGTTATTACCTGCCGGGGTGCATTTTGAATTTGAGCGTTCGAGGTTTTTTTTCGATACTTTTTTAAATACACATGATACTATAAGCTCAACCACAATCCCGGTGACAAAAACGGGTGAGGGTGGCATTGTGATATTTCCCGGTGCGGGCGCTTTTGGCCGCCAATGGGGCGAGCAGAATTTTATTGAACTAATACAGCAAATTAAACAGCAGAGCACACAGTCGGTTTACCTGGCAGGCGGACCAGGCGAAACGGCTTTGGGCGAATTTATTGTTGCCAATTTACCGCCCGGCAGCGTGGTTAATTTAATTGGCCAATCAACGCAGCCGCAGATGGTTGAGTTGATTGGGAGGGCGACTCTGGTAATTGCCAATGACACCAGCGCCATTCACATAGCTGTCGCTGCAAAAACAAAATCGGTTTGTATACTTGGCGGCGGCCACTTTGAAAGATTTGCGCCCTACCCGGCATATTTCGAATACGGCCCGGTTTGCGTATTCGACAAAATGGACTGCTATTATTGTAATTGGGCTTGTATTTATAAACCTGCCGCAACCGAAGTTTACCCCTGTATCGGCAAAATTAGCGTAGCGCGCGTTTGGGACGCGGTTTTGCCTTTATTGTCCCGGTAATAAAAATGTGGCAAGCGCCGGGATACTTTGTGGGGTATATATTAGTTAATTACTGTTAGCTTTGCATTTTTATTTATAGTTTTTAATGAAGACATATTTCCGGCTGCTATCTTTTGCCAAGCCAATTGAAAAGTTCGCCATCCCTTACATACTTTATACATTATTGTTTGTGTTATTCAGCTCGATGATTTACCCGTTACTCATCCCGCTAATGAATACCCTATTTATAGCCGATTCATGTAAAGTTGCCGCTCACGAAGTAGTTAAGCGGCCCGGCTTTATGGATGTTACAGGCTGGTTCAACTATTACATGCACGGCTTTATAAAAAGCCAGGGCCAATGGGGGGCATTAAAATTTATATGCGGAACCATAATTGTTACCATGGTGGTTGGCAACCTGTTCCGTTATTTGGGTGCGCGTACTATGGAAAACCTGCGCTTGCATACCTTGCTTAACCTGCGTCGTTCGGTGTTTAACAATGTGATGGATATGCATTTGGGCTATTTTAATAACCAGCGCAAAGGCGACATTATTTCAAAAATAGCATCAGATGTTCAGGTTGTTCAATTTTCGGTTACTGCTACGCTACAGGTTATTTTTAAGGAACCTTTCCAGATGATCGTTTTTTTGGTGCTGCTTTTTAAAATTTCGATAAGCTTAACTTTGGGGTCGTTGCTGGTGGTGCCTGTGTCTGCTTTTATCATCTCTAAAATCGTAAAAAAACTTAAGTCGCAGGCTGTAGCTGCCCAACAGACTTATGGAAATATGATTAGCTACCTGGACGAATCACTACAGGGCGTACGTATTATAAAGGCATTTAACGCTACCGATTTTATTAAAACCAGGTTTAATGCCGAAAACGTAAGGTATTCGAAAATTTTACGTTCGATGGCCAAGCGTCAGCAATCAGCCTCGCCGGTTTCTGAAACGCTGGCAATTATCATGATATCGTGTATTGTTTTGTACGGCGGTTTCCTGATTTTAAACAAGCGCACGGAACTTGATGGAGGGCAATTTATAGCATACATCGCTATTTTTTCTCAACTGATGCGACCCGCAAAAGCTATCTCCGATTCGTTCAGTAACATACACTCGGGCATTGCAGCCGGTGAGCGGGTACTGGCACTGATTGATGAAAAACCGGAAATAAAAGATAAACCCGACGCCCTGGAAATTAAGGAGTTTAACAAAGGCATCGAATTTAAAAACGTGTCGTTTGCTTATGGCGAAAGGCAGGTATTGAATAATGTGAATTTCACTATCCCAAAAGGTAAAACCGTTGCACTTGTTGGCCCGTCCGGTGGCGGTAAGTCAACCTTGATGGATTTGGTGCCACATTTTATGGAACCACAATCGGGCGAAATACTAATTGACGGCGAAAATATTAACAATTACACAAGCCATTCACTACGGTCACTGCTCGGCGTGGTAAACCAGGAATCGATATTATTTAACGACTCTATTTTTAACAACATAGCGTTTGGTAAAACCAATATAACTAAAGATGACGTAATAGCGGCGGCCAAAATCGCCAACGCCCACAATTTCATCATCGAAACCGAAAAAGGATATGAAACCAACATTGGCGACCGCGGTACCAAGCTCTCAGGCGGTCAGCGCCAGCGCATTTGTATAGCCCGCGCGGTACTCAATAACCCGCCAATAATGCTGCTTGACGAGGCTACATCGGCATTGGATACTGAATCAGAAAAACTGGTACAGGATGCATTGAATAACCTGATGAAAAATCGAACGTCGCTAATAATTGCGCATAGGTTAAGCACCATACAAAATGCCGATATCATTATCGTGCTGGAAAACGGGCAGATTGTGGAACAGGGGAATCACCTTGAACTGCTTGAAAACAACGGGCTGTACCGGAAGTTGATTGATATGCAGACTTTTGCGGGATAACTTATTTTCAAAATTCAAACGGAAAGTCTGTGTGTGGTCATCAACTAACTTGCCGCCGGCCACTAAATTCCAAACTGGTGTTTATTGTTAATCAGGCAATTGGTCAATTGTAACAATATTCTTATAAACCCTTTTGCATTCAGATTGTTACCATAGCGTTAAAATATTCTACTGAATTTTGGGTTGCCAATTATAAAGTATTTGCCATGTACCAAGCTACTATTACCCCATATCAAACTAAATCGGCTGTGCTGTTTGTAATTTTTAACCGCCCCGATACTACTGCCCGCGTTTTTGAACAGATAAGAGCGGCAAAACCAGCCCGTTTATACATTGCGGCTGATGCGCCCCGCCCCAATAATGCCACCGATAAGTTATTATGTAAACAAACACGGGCTATTGTTGACAGGATAGACTGGGACTGTGAACTGAAAACCCTTTTTAATGAAACAAACAGGGGATGCAGACAAGGTGTTTCGGCAGCGGTAACCTGGTTTTTTGATAATGAAGAGGATGGTATTATTTTAGAAGACGACTGTTTACCATCGAATAGCTTTTTTAAATTTTGCGACAACCTTTTAGAAAAATACCGCGACGATACCCGTATAAGACATATTACGGGTTGCAACCTGCAGTTGGGAAAGAAATGGGGCGAATACAGCTACTATTTTTCAAACCGCGTACATATATGGGGGTGGGCAAGCTGGAGGCGTGTATGGAACGACTACGACTTACACCTAAGCAAATATCATGAACCTGAAATAAGGGAACGTTTACAGAATATTTACCAGGACCCGCTGGTGGTTGAAAGCTGGCTAAATATTTTTAAAGATGTGAAAGCCGGCAAAGTAAACTCATGGGCATACCCGCTTGATTTTATAAACTTTTTCAACAACGGCCTGGTAATAATCCCCAACGAAAATTTGATATCAAATATTGGCTTCGGTGGCGATGCTACCAATACTCTCAGTACCGAAAGTGTTTATGCGAACTTGCCGGTGGCTGAAATTGACGAAATTACAGACCCTGTATTCATACTTCCGGAAAAACGTGCCGACCTAACGATAATAAACCGCGATTTTAAGATTGAAGAACAACGGCGCAAACAAAATGCGCTGAAAAGGAGGGTTAAACGGTGGTTTGTATCTTCTTTTAATAACGCAGCATTGTAATCCTGCTGCTATTTTCTTTTCAAACTCTGCCTCTGCGGAATTATTTCGTTAAAACATTGTAGCGTATCGCTTCCGCCTGTCGTAATAGTTAATATCAACAGCGTTTTAAACCTTTGGCGGTGGAACACGCTGTTGCTGATATTAATAGGTTTTAGAGCGATATTTATCTTTAAAATAGTATCGCTCTTATAATGTTTTTACCCAATTTTGTAACATGAAAGTTACCTCTGTTCCCGCTCCCGTAAAATCGGCGGTGTTATTTATTATATTCAACAGACCGGGTACAACAATGCAGGTTTTTAACCAGATTAAAAAAGCCAGGCCGTCGCGTTTATATGTGGCCGGCGACGGGCCGCGCGCCGGCAAACCCAGCGAAAAACAACTTTGTGCTGATGCACGCAGCGTTATAAATTTAATTAACTGGCCCTGTGAAGTGAAAACACTTTGGCAGGACAAAAACCTTGGTTGCAAAGAGGCGGTAGCAGGCGCAATAAGCTGGTTTTTTGAACAGGAAGAAGAAGGGATTATTTTAGAGGATGATTGTTTACCTGCCGACGACTTTTTTAATTATTGCGATAACCTTTTAGAAAAATACCGCCATGATACCCGGATAAGGCACATAGCAGGTTGCAATTTGCAACATGGCAAAAAATGGGGCGATGCCAGCTATTACTTCTCGAATATAACCCATGTATGGGGCTGGGCCGGCTGGCGCAGGGTTTGGAAGGATTACGATAAAGAATTAACGCGATACCCGGAAAGCGAGTTTAGAAACCAGATGGGGAAGGTTTTTGCAAACAGGTACATAATTGATGCGCTCGAGCATGTGTTTAAAGAGCTAAAGGCGGGCAAGATTGATACCTGGGATTACCAGCTTGGTTTTTTAAATTATTTTAACCACGGTCTTTGCATTATACCCAATGTTAACCTGATAGCAAATTTAGGTTTCGGGCCTGACTCGACCCATACGATTGATGCCGATAGCCCATATGCTAATTTGCCACTGGGAAATTTGCAGGCCATTACCCATCCCCATATTTTTTTACCAGAGACACAAGCTGACAATTATACGTTAATCCACGATTTTGATATTAATGAGCGGGAGCGGAAGCATAATTTGCTGAGACGCAGGGTTAAAAGGTGGTTTAAAGCCAGGATGAGGATAAACCCGGCATTGCAGTAATATCGTAAAACAAAAAGTCCCGCAGGAAAAAAACTGCGGGACTTTTTGTTGTTTTTGACGTTCGAAACTTACCACTCACCAATTTTACTGGAACTTAAATCCTATACCCAATTGGAAAACCTCGTTGCGGTAACCGGGGATATAATAAGCATTATCATCAGTTTGTTGAAAATCGATAGTATAACGGGCACGTATTTCAACGTTGGGATTTATATCAACACCAACCCCAATCACACCATCTAGCACAGTACGGTCATGGGTAGTACTGTAGTGATCCTGTGCGGTCCCGTTAAATCCGTTATCATATGTATTTGTTGTTGATATAGGGAACGAAACCTGTGGACCAACTACGAAATTAAAGAATGGCGACAGCCTGAATTTTGCCAGTAACGGCACATCAATAAAGTTGCTGCGCTGTGTAAAGTTGCCATCAGTGGTAGTTGCTGCATAACCTTTTTGTGAGTATAAAACCTCGGGTGCGAACGACAGCGGGTAAGCTACCGGGATGTCTAACGTAAGGCCCACGTGGAATGCCGTAATGCCTGCTGTTGAATAATTTGAGTTATAGGCGTCAACAGCATCGGCAAAGTTAAAGCCGCCTGCAATCCCAACCCTGGTGCGGTAAAAATCGCTCGCTGAGCTGCGCGGGGCTGAACGCCTAACCGCACGACGATGGCCGGAGTAATAGCCCTGTGCGCTTACTGAACCTGCAACCAGCAGGCATATAGCAAAAAAGAGTAATTTTTTCATGTGTTTTTTGTTTGATATATCTCATAGATTAAAAAACAATACAAAGGTTTATTCGTAATTGTTTTTTTTATGAATGCTGCTCACTAAAAAATCATATTTCAACTACATTTGGCCCATGGCATTAATAAAACACCATTTAAAATATATTGCAGTACTCGTTTTCTGCTTTATTTCATTCAATGTTTTTGCGCAAAAGGAAAGCTATATACAATCATTAAACCACCAAAACCATTGGGTCGATTCTGTTTTTAAAAAACTGAGCCGGAAGAAAAAGATTGCACAGTTGTTTTTTGTGCGCGCCCATACCGACAGGGGGCAAGCCTACGAAGACTCAGTAGCAAAGGTGATTAAGGATGAACAATTGGGTGGCGTGGTGTTTTTCCAGGGCGGACCGGTGCGGCATGCGCAATTGATCAATAATTATCAAAAACTGGTAAAAGTGCCGTTGTTAATAACGATGGACGGGGAGTGGGGATTAGGAATGCGGATAGATTCTGCAATATCATACCCCTTCCAAATGACTTTGGGGGCGATCCAGGATAACAGCCTTATTTACAAAATGGGAGAGCAGGTGGGGTACGACTTTAAGCGGCTGGGCATGCAAATGAATTTAGGGCCGGATATGGACGTAAACAATAACCCCAACAACCCGGTGATAAACTACCGTTCATTCGGTGATAATAAATATAACGTTGCGGCAAAGGGTATTGCCTATTTTAAGGGTATGCAGGATGCCGGTATTTTAACCACGGCCAAACATTTTCCGGGTCATGGAGATACCAACGTGGACTCGCACCTTGACTTGCCACTCTTACCCTTTACAAGGCAACGGTTGGACTCGCTGGAGGAATACCCCTTCCAGCAGGCAATAAATGCCGATATAAGCGGTGTAATGATAGCCCACATGAATATACCGGCGCTTGATACCACTAAAAATTTGCCTTCAACACTTTCGCGGCCAATTGTTACCGGCGAATTGAAGGACTCGTTGCGTTTTAAAGGACTGGTCGTATCGGACGCGATGGAGATGAAAGCGGTAATAAAGTATTTTCCGGACGGCGAAGCAGACTTAAGGGCATTTTTGGCCGGAAATGACATAATTGAATTGTCGGAAAACTCTGAGCGGGCGATAAAGAAAATCCGCAAGGCCATTCGCAAACATAAAATCACAAAGGAAGAATTTAATGCCAAAGTTAAAAAGGTGCTTGCAGCCAAATATTGGGCCGGCTTAAATCAGTACCACGAAACAGATATTAACCACCTGGCCGAAGATTTGCACCGGCCCGCGGCCACTAACCTTATTCAGCAATTGAGTGATGCGGCGGTAACACTTGTGAAAGGCAGCGCCGCCGGTTTGCAAATGATCCCTTTGCACCGTACTGCATTGGTAAGCGTGGGTGCGGAGGGGACGGTTTTCCAAGCGGAATTAGCTAAGTGGTATACTTATAACAGGTGGTTTAACATAGGCAAAACATCCACAGTGGCCGAGCTTAATAATATATTGACAACCCTGAAGGATTACGACCAGGTGTACGTAAGTATTAATGATACCCGCGCCCGCCCGGCCAGTAAGTTGGATTACAGTGCGGATATTAAACAATTCATAAGCAGCCTGGCAGCGCACAACAATACTGTAATTACCCTATTTGCCAATGCCTACACCATTGCCGATTTGCCAGGCATTGAAAAATGCAGCGCATTGCTGGTTTGCTACCAAATGACTGATGCGCTGCAGCGCTCGGCGGTGAAAGTAATTACGCAGCAGCTAAAACCAACTGGCAGGTTACCTGTAACTATTAATAAAGATTTTACAACTGGGATGAGAGGAAGTTTGTAAGAAAAAATAGAGCCAGGAATCAAGAATCAAGAGCCAAGACAGGAGAAAAAGGCACCCTACTATCGAATATTCTTTTTATCTTGATTCTTGGCTCTTGGCTCTCGACTCTCATGTCGTGATTCTTGGCTCTTGGTTCTTAAGTGTAATTCGAAAATATGGAAAATATAAAGGCAATAGTAACCGGTGCCACCGGCATGGTAGGCGAGGGGGTATTGGATGAATGCCTGCAACACCCGCAGGTAACAGAGGTTTTGGTTATCAACCGCAAGCCCTGTGGAGTGGTTCACCCAAAACTAAAGGAGATTATCCATACTGATTTTTTTGATTTGAGTTCGATTGAAAATCAGTTGGTGGGATACAATGCCTGTTACTTTTGTTTGGGTGTGTCATCCGTTGGGATGAAGGAGCCGGAATATTATAAGCTTACCTACACCCTAACCATGCATGTTGCCGAAACTCTAAGCCGGTTAAATAACGGCATGACTTTTTGCTACGTATCAGGGGCCAGTACTGACGGTACCGAAAAAGGCAGCCAGATGTGGGCGCGGGTAAAGGGTAAAACCGAAAACGATTTAAAAAAACTGCCCTTTAAGCAGGAGTTTAATTTTCGCCCGGGATTTATGAAGGCGGCACCGGGAGCTAAGAACACGCTGAAACTTTATAAATATTTTAGCTGGCTGTATCCAATTCTAAAATTGGTAGTGCCGAACTCGGTAGGCACCATAGCCCAGGTTGGGCAGGCAATGATAAATGTTACCTTATTTGGATATGGAAGTATTGTTTTAGAGGTTAAGGACATTAAAGCTGCGGCAGCGCCGGGGAGTTAATTTTTTCATGCATTTTATCAACACAGAAACAAAAAGTACTAATTTCAGTTTTTGAAAACGTAATTAGTACCCCATGAATATATCCGGAAAAAGAATCCGCTACAACCCGCGACGAAAAGTTGGCAATATTGGCGATAGCCCGGGCGCCATCGTCATCCCCGAAGATGCCTTAAAGCCAATAATTTCGGTTTACTCGTACAATACCAAAGAACTGGTAAGCAGTGAGGGCAAAAATATAAAGGTTGTGCTGGACCAGTTTAAAAAATGCCAGGACCATACTCACTGGATACAGGTGCGCGGTTTGGGCGATGCCACCCTTATTGAAGAAATAGGGTCTATTTTAACCATCAACCCGCTTGTATTAGAGGATATTACCAATATACACCAGCGCCCCAAGTTTGATGAATATGATGACTACGTATTTGCCGTGAGCCGGATGATAATGTTCACTAAGGATTACGAGCTCACCAACCACCAGTTTTCGGCGCTGGTGAAGGATAACATTATCATTACGTTTGAAGAAACCCACGAAGAAAATTTCGAGGGTGTAAAGAGCCGGCTTAAGGCGGGCAAAGGCGCTATCCGCACCGCTGGTGCCGGCTATATGTGCTATGCGCTTACCGACACTATTCTCGATTGTTATTTTGCCCTGCTGGCTAAGCTTGGCGACCAGCTGGACATTGTTGAGGACCGCCTGTATGCCAGCGCCGATAAAACCATTATGTACGACGTGCAACAGCTAAAACGCACCCTGATAGTTTTGCGCCGCAGCTGCTGGCCTGAGCGCGATAAAATAAACGATATGCTGCGTACCGAAAGCCCGCTCATAAACGCCGAAGTAAAGATGTTTTTGAAGGATGCGTACGACCATTGCATCCAGATAATGGACCTGGTTGAAAGCTACAAGGAAATAACCAGCAGCATCATGGATATTTACCTATCCATGGTGAGCAACCGCATGAACGAGATTATGAAGGTGCTGACCATTATTTCTGTAATATTTATCCCTTTAACATTTGTGGCCGGCATTTACGGCATGAATTTTTCGCATACCGACCCGGTAACCAATAAAGTACTGCCTGATAACATGCCTGAGTTGTATAGCCCGCATGGGTACCTTTACGCTATCGGTGGCATGATACTCATTGGGGTAATACAGGTAGTTGTGTTTTGGAAAAAAGGCTGGTTTAGTAAATTGTAGGTTGATTTGAAAATAAAATAATTTGGAGATGTGTTGATTTGAAAATGAAATGAATCTTCAAATTAACACATCGTCAAATCTTCAAATCACCCTTTCTGCCCCAATGAAAACCAATTGCCGGAATCATCTTTAAACAGCGCTTCGAAACCGTAAAATTCCTGGGTTGGTGCTTTGGTAAACTCAACGCCTTTGGCTTTTAGTTCTTCGTAGGTTACCAGCAGGTTGTCGCATTCAAATACGCCAAAGCCGAAGGTGCCCTTGCTTACCAGATCGCGCATTTGCTGTGCTGACTCTTTGCTGAACATCATCCCTTCGTCTATCGACATTAAAGATATTTCCAATTCCGGCTGTTCCGGTTGGCAAACAGTTAACCACCGCATGCCCGGCCCCATTGGCGCATCGGTATGCACTTTAAAACCCAGTTTATTCACATAAAAATCAAAGGCGCTCTCCTGGTCCAGGACGAAGACGCTTACGTGGTTCATTTTTGTAATCATTGTTCTTTTGTTTTGATAAAGCGAAGGTGAGCATAGATTTGGTGCGGGGCTTCTCCGAAATTGCGGAAAAGTTCATGGCAGCGACGACGCAAACTAATGACAAATGACAGCGCAGCGAAATGACTAATGACTAACCACCCACCCTTTTTTCTCGGCAAAACAATTGGGAATAAATTTTAGTGGTGCATCGGCAATGGCTGCCTGCCGCTGGTGTTGTGCGGCCTGGTATGCAGCCGGGGTTTGGCCAACCATGCGCTTGAATAGCCCGGTAAACGACGTCACGCTTTCAAAGCCGACAGCGTAGCAAACATTGGCGGCAAGCATATCTGTGGATAACAATTGTTTGGCTTTTTCAATCCGAACAGATGAAAGATATTGGTGCGGGGTTTTATTATAAACTGAATTGAAGAGCCTGATAAAGTGATATTTGGAGAAAAAGGCCTCATCGGCAATGTTATCCAAATCTATCTTATCGGCATAGTTATTATCAATGAATAGCTTGGCGTAAACTATGCGGCGGTAGAGATAGATTTTTGGTAAGTTTGGTACGGACATGAAATATCATTGACTACCAAAAATACGTTTTCCAAACCTAAATTAACAATAGCCGATTAACTCTTTCAGTTCTTTACGACCACCGAACCCAGAAACGTATCATGCCCTGTTGTAGGTGAACCTTCGGCTGCAATTGTTGATACGCTGTACAATTTATTGCCTATGATAAACATAAACATATCATACTTCTTCTTAGCTGCATCTGTACCCGTAGAAGTGTAGCTGGTGAACCCTTTGTAAGTGCCAATGGTAAAATCGGTCATATCCACGCCAGGCAGACTCTGCAATAGCCCGGTTTTTATTTGGGCGGCAAATTCCGCTGTGGCTTTCATGGGGGCGAGGGCTACCGAATCGATGCCTGCTACCTGCACAAAATCAACCACGGTGAAAACGTAAGCTACCCCGGCTTTATCGGTAGTAATAAACGAACCTGGTGTAAGTTCCTTGGGCTCTACCGGAAATTTAACCGATACCCTGTTATCGGCAACGTGGGTAACCCAGCCATCCTGTGCATTAGCAATACCTGCTGTAATTACCAGCGCGATAATAAGGGTATATATTTTTTTCATGCTTTAAATATAAAAATAAACTATTAAAAAAGCCAATAGATAAATAATACATAAAGTTTAATATCGGCACCCTAATTACAGCTATTATCGTGCGATAGTTAAATGTTTGAGGTGCATCCATAGTCAAAAAAAATGACCAGCCACAACAGCCGGTCACCTTATCTATATTTTACCTTGTTTGCTAAACCTGCCCGCCTATTTTTCTTATTTTAATTAAATTAAACACCAGGAAAACCAGGACTCCCCAAACAGCGAATAAGATGGAATAGGATATCAGCTGCAGCCAGATGGGTGCTTTGTCCCTGGTGGCGAAAAGCGTCCGGTTGTTAAATGTGTTTACAGGCGTAAATTTAATGCCCCAGTTTACAGTTTTCTCAACCGATAAATTGCCATACAACTCATTGTCCTCAACCTTGGCTATAAGGATAAGGTTACCTGATTTGCCGCCCGGCATGCCCAGTCGTTTAAAATCTGCGGATGCTTGCCCGGTCGAATCGGTTGTAAACGTTGGGGTTTCGTTAACAGGCAGATCGCCGCCAAGGCGTTTTATAGCGATTTTTAGTTCAACTCCTTTTACGGGTGTCCAGGTGGTGTCCTTTAATTCTAAAACCGTAGCGGTTATGGTTTTGTCGGCTGTAGTTAATACTATTTTCGCCCGTGCTACGGTTAAGTCAGCCTTACCTTCCTCATACTTTTTATCGCCTTTAAATGTGGCTAAAAAGGTATGCTTTACTGAAGTAGCCCATTGTTTTTTTACCGATACCGGGATAAAAATACTTGCTTCGCCTTTCCTGTTTGTAGTAACACGGCCAATGGCAGTGCCGGCGGAGTCTTTGTCTAAAAACAAATTAACGGTTACGCCTTCAACTGGTTGAAACCTGCCGTTAGCTTTAGTTTTTACCCTAACCAGCAGCGAAGGCACCGTATTGTTGTCAACAAAATAATTAATTGCAATGCTTAAATCGCCTTTCGGGGTAGCCTGCGCAAAGGTATTGTAGCCCACAAATACTAAAGCAAGGGCCAATAGTGCGCTAAAATTTTTATATAGCCTTTTCATGTTGTTCGGTTAAAGTTTCCTGAATTGGGATGATAGGGAATATCCTGGCCAGTATGGTTATAATAAGCAGCGTTCCGGCTAACGAGCCCATGGTTATGGCCCATTCTTCCCAGCTTGGAAAATAATGATGGTAGCTTGCCGGCACATCATGCATAGGCAAAAAGGGGTTCAGCAAAGTCGGCGTTACAATTAAATAGCGTTTAAACCATGCACCTACTATTACCATAATGCCCACTATAAACATTGGCAATGGTTTGCGCCCCTGCCTGAATAGCAGAATAATTACCGGGATGATGATGCCTATTAAAATAGCGAACCAAAAGACCACTGAAAAATCTCCGCTAAAAAGTCCGTTTAAATAACCTTCCTCTGATTTTTTCATTTTAAAAAACGGGGTCAAAAACTCGTTCATGTTAAAATAAAGGTAAAGCAGCGATAGTAATACAACCACGCGGCCCATTTTTTCGAAGTGGCTTTCGGTGATATATTTTTCAAGATGATAGGCTTTCCTGAAAACGTACATGGCAACCACAACGGCCCCGGCGCCTACCAAAAACGCACCGGCGATAAAATAAGCGCCAAAGTTGGTGCTATCCCAGCCAGGCCTGTATGTTGTGGCAAATAACCACGATGTAACCGTGTGGATAGTAAAAGCCACCGGGATAATAGTTATACAAAGTATATTGATTGCCTTTTCGCTTAATTTAAACTGGGCAGGTGTCCCTTGCCAGAATGAGCCGATATAGTTGTAAAATTTATGCAAACCGTTGCCTGATTTTTGTTTAAAGCGAAGCAATATTTTAATATCGGGCAGCAAAGGGTAGTATAATAACAGTATGCTGATAAAAAAATAGGTGGTAATTACTATAACGTCCCAAATGATCGGCGATTGGATACGTCCGTGGGTGAATAGGTAATAGAACCGTTCGGGACTACCCATATCTACAATGATAATAAGCGATGCAAAAATGATAGCCGCTACAGCTATAATTTCGGCGATGCGGGTAAGTGGCGCACCCCATTTTACACCTGCTAACCTGAATATTGCCGTTATTAACGACCCTACCAGGCTTATGGCAACAAAAAATACAAAGTTTGAAATATAAATACCCCACGACACATAATCGCGCATGGCGGTAACTATCAAACCATATCGTAACTGGCGGTAATAGGCAAATAATCCTATCAAACAAATTACCGTTAATACGCCAACCCATATTTTACCTGCCTTACCAAATTTTTGGGGCAGGAGGTCGGCTATTATTTTTTCATCTGTTATTGAGTTTTCCACTTTTAACTATTTAATATTATTTATTCTGCTCTTTATCGTTTTCAAGCCCCGATTCGAAAGGGAAATTGCGACTTACCGGCGGCAGGTAATAAACACTTGGTTTGGTACCAAGGTCTTCCATTAAGCGGTAGCCTCCTTTGTCTTTAATCAGGTCGCTGAAACGGAAAGTTTCGGCGCCGTTGCTTACCGAATCCTGGTTGATGTCCCCAAAGGCGAAAACACCGTTAGGACATGCTGAAACACAGTGCGGCAATTCGCCCATACGGGTCATATCTGCACAGAAATCGCATTTGCCTACGGTGCCTTTTTTTTGTGGCACGCTGGTTTCGCACGAGTATGGCTGACTGGCTATAGCTGGTGCAATTTCCGGTTCGCCCCAGTTAAATACCCGGGTTGAATAAGGACATGCGGCCATACAAAAACGGCAGCCTATGCAGCGGTCGCTATCAATCAAAACTATACCGTCCTGCCTTTTAAAGGTTGCATCAACAGGGCAAACCTTAACACAGGGCGGTTCGTCGCAATGCATACAGGTAGTTGGTTCCCAATAGGGCGCGGTGTGTTCGGCGTCCTGCATGGGGTCAACTTTAATCCAGTTTTCGCCGGGGTTTAATTCATGCGCATGGTTACATGCCGATTGGCATTTCTTCAGGTTTTTACACCGCGAAAGGTCAATCACCATTACAAACTTTTTTCCGGGGATGCCAATTCGTGCTTCGGTATTACTAACAGGCGGCATATGGGGCACAGGTTTTAAAAATGCCTCATCAACTTCTATTTCTTCTCCGTCAACCGAAAGCAACTTTACCTTTTTGCCTGAGGGCAGGGCAACATCACTGGCGCCGGCCTCAAAAGGGTCGGTTTTCGGCGTACAACCTGATACCAGGCCGGCGGTTATTAAGCCGGTTAGTAAAAAGTCTCTTCTCGAATTATTTTCCATCTTAATTTTATTAAGGGGTATCTTTTATTTTTTTATCCAGTTTTTGAGTTCGGTGTCTGTCACCTTTTTGCGGTTGGCGGTTAACAGCGACGCATCAATATCAACCAGCCGTCCATCTTGTGTCAGCATTCTTACCGTACCACATTTAACCGGGGTTTGCGGTAGTGCCTTGTTCTTTTTTCCGAAAAGCGGTAGCCCCAGTGATGCGGCGATAGCTGCGAATGCAGTGATGGCACCGGCTTTCCAAACAAACCTTCGGCGCGATGCTGAATTTGTCGGTGTTAATTCCTCGTGATTATTCATTTTATTACACTTAATTGGGTGTGGTAAAAGGACATACCTTATGCCCCCGGCGCTTATTGTGCCGTTAAACAGGTGCATTACATTGCATTGTTTTGATGAAATAAAACAAACCAGCCAGGTTGTATAAAGCCGGTTTGTTTTATTTTAAAGCCTGCTATTTTTTTAGCGTACGTATGTAGTTCACCACGTTCCAGGTGTCTTCGGCCTCCGGAATCTTCTTTTTAAAGCTCGGCATATCGTTGCGCCCTTCAGAAATCTTGTAAAATAAAGATCCGTCTGATTGTGCCTGCAAGGCTGATTTTGTCATATCCTCGGGCTGGGTCTTTAGCTGCGCTGCTTTGCTACCGTCGCCCAAGCCTGTTTTGCCATGGCACGATGCACAATGTAAATTCCATAACGATTTCCCCTCAGCTATTGATTCTTTGCTTGATTTTACCGGGTTGGCCATTTTTGCATTCTTTTCGGGAACGGGCCATGGTTTGGGTTGCTGCGCCGTGGTAAACGCGACGCTGACCATGCTTGCGGCAAATACCGCAGTGGTTAACATTAATTTAATTTTCATAGAACTTTCATTTAAGTATTAGTGATTAAAACACGCAATATTGCTTGTTTGATATTGCCGGGGTTAATTCCATAAACGGGTAATATTGAAGCCGATAACAAATTTGCCGCCTTTAATCTTTGTGCCATCGGCTTGCGTATAGGCAACAGGACTGTTTGTATTAAACAGGTTGTTTTTTCCGGGATTTAACATGGTATAATTACCCATAAACAGCTGGAAAGTGTGGCCGCTTGTTGCAAACTCAAACCCAAACGATAAATTGGGGCTGGGGTTGTTGGTAGCATGCTTTGTTATCGGCTGGTCATAGTTGACTAATACGGCGGTTGCGTCGCCTAATTTGTACCTTCCCGAAAAAGCAATAGCAAAATGGTCATGCTTCATTTGTTGAAAGATGGTTTGACCGCTACTGTCGTTTTTTGTATAATAACCTTGTACCGAGTTCTGGTGTGTAATGCTTGGCGCTACCTGCAGTGATAATTTATCACTTATTTTCCGGGCGATAATCAATTGGTTAAAAGACGTCAACCGATCTGTCTGGTGGGCAAAAAGGGCGTTGCCGGCATCCTTCCTGGTATCAACTGCCAAATCTCCATAGTAGGTTATACTTACCGGATATTGCCCGTTTGTTTGTTTAAGGATAGCGTATTTTGCGCTGACGTCCCACAGCAGATCGAACTTGTCGAGGCCAATGCCCAGGTTAAGGTTATCGATGGGCGCATAGCTAACGCCGAGGCGTATGTTTGACGAAGCAAACAGTCCCCAAAACTCGCTATAGCCTTGGTCAATTGTGCCAAACCTGTGCTGAATATCCATTTCAAATGTTCCTTTTACAGGCACCATTACAGTTTGATTGTCAATTATCCAAACACTTTGAAAAGTGTTTTTTACCGGTTTTGCTTTTTTAGAGGTAACAGCTTGCTTTGCTGTCGCCGCCGTGTCCTGTGCAAAAACAGATACCTGGTGCAGCATTAGGCAACAGAGCATACACAGGCCTGCTTTAAGCAGGCGGGTTGGTGATTTTATTGTTAGTTTCACGTCGTTATTTTTTAAGTCCACTTAATTATTAAGAGCGCCGGTTCTAATCCAGTCATAAACTTTTTGCCTGTCGGCAGCGTCTGGAATGTGTACCTGCATATTTCCATTGATCATGATATACAGATCGCTTTGGGTTGGAATAATGGTATTGACAAATCCGCCGTTAACCAGGCTGTTGTATGACACAGCTGTTTCCAGGTCAGGTGCTTGTACTCCTGCTACATGGCAGCCCGATAACGCGCAATTTGTGTTAAACAAAGGGGCGATATCTTTTTTATAGCTGTATTGTACAGGTGGAGCGTTCGGGTCGGTGCCCTTTTTTGGGAGCACTACATCTTTATAGCAGCTTGTAACGCCGACTATCATAACAATGAAGACACCGGCAATTATTAAAAATCGTTTCATGGTAATTGGTTGTTAACTATTTGTTATTAAAGTTGGCATTAACTACTATGTTCACCTTGTCGGCAACCTCGGTGTTGTTTACACCGAAATCAGCTTTGTTTATCTGGAATTCTAATTTTAATCCAAAATCGCTGTAGGTGGCCCCTGGTACCAATGTCTCGGGTACATAGGTTAGTTTACCGCTAATTGATTGGGTAACAGGTGCAGATCCTCCTCCCTGCCAGGTAAAATCAAAGGTGGCTATGTAGCCATTGCTAAGCGGGTCGAACACTACAGAAGTAGTTTTTATGTGCGCTACATTTGCAACGGTAAGGTTTTGTGTGCCGGCTACAATTTTGGTGGTGCCAAATGTTGTAATTAAACAACCTCCGTCGCGGCCCGGCTCGCCGGTATTTACCTGGTTGGTTTGAATATACCCGGCAAAATGTGTTTTGGCAGGTTCGTTTTCGTAAAATGCCCACGAAGTATCTGGCACCGGCTGCTTGGTTGTATTATAATTCTGCATCAGCGCATCTTTCAAATCAGCTACACCGAATTGGTTAAATTTGCCGGTAAGGTCGGCGCCTACTTCTAAAAATGGGCTTGACCAGTTAACGGCGCTGTGTACCTTGTCAAATTTCCACTGTGTGGTATCACCCAGAGTAATGCCAGCCAAGTGAATGTGCTTGCCGTGTGAAATTTTTATTGCAGTTGATACAGATGCCGGCAAAGGGTCATTTTTGTGTGTGCAGCTTACAACTAATCCAACGCCGCTTATCAGAAGCAGTGCGATCATCAGTATTTTGTTAAATGGTTTCATATTGTTTTTGTTTGATTTGTGATTACTATTATGTCATCAAATGTATGGCGCGGAATTTTACAATTTAATGACGGGCATGGGGGATTAGTGTGACCCTCGTCACTAAATTGGAAATAGGCTTTAGGGGTGATTTTTGCTTGTCGAAAAAGCTTAGAATAATGTGCTGCTACCCTGTTTTTTTGGAATTAGCGATTTGTGCTTTTTTATATAATTAAAGCCCAGGAACAGGATGGTTATAAGGCAAGGCACTGCTATATTTAGTATTACGCTTGCAGCTAAAACCCTCATGTCGTTTTTTACGATGTTGGTATCGGCCAATGGAGTTGTTGCCTGTTTAAACAAATCACTTGCCACGAAATAAAAAAACAAACAACTATGCAGTAAACTAAAAAGAGGCCGTTTGTAAAGGACAGGAGCAAGGAATGCAAAGGAGAGTAGCCCCCAAATAATCAGGAAAGGCTGTTGGAACGTAAAATGTATATGTTCAAAGGAATAGTCGGGGTAAAGTTTTCTTAATTGAAAACCAAGAAATAAAATTCCTATCAGGCCATACGAGATTGGTAAAAACGAAACTATCCTATCACTGAGTTTTCCTTTTAACCGCCTGTTTCCTAAAATAGAAAGGATAACCGTATACACCAACGCGTAGCCGGAGAAAAAAGCCATTGCTTCGAGTTTCTGTATGTACGCTAGAAAGCTGTTATCCATAAAAAATAATTTCGAATAGCGTTAAATATTTAAATCAGCGACACCTTTAATAATGCAGCTGAGATTTTTATTGGCGACTGTAGCTATGTTTTTTACTGTTCGTTTTTATCTGCGGTATGAAGTCACTTACGTGGAAAATAACCAGCCATATCGGCCGGTCATTCCACTATTAATTTTATCAATTTATATTATATCCACCCGTCTGTTTGGTTTAGCATGAAGCATAATTGAAACAAGGTGATTAAACTTCTTATGTGCAATTAAAAATTCCATAGCCTTGAAATATTAAAACCAATTAAAAACATCCCATGTTTGTAGTCGTTTTGGTTGAAAAGATTATTGTTTTGGGGTATTAATGAACTGTAGTTACCAAAGAAGATCTCAAAATCGTGTCCGCTTGTTTTCATTTCAATCCCAAAACTGACACCAGGGTGAGGGTTGTCCACCGGGTGCTGTGAAAGTGGCTGGTCGTAATTTACAATTAGTGAGCTTCCGTCAGATATTTTATACCGACCGGCAACGGCGATTGCATAATGATCATTATTCCATTTTGGCTGTATTTTTCCTGCAGCATCCAGGTATCCTTCAAGGTTGTTAAAATGCGACATGCTTGGCGCAACCTGCACCGAAAATTTTTCGTTTATCTTTCGGGCAATAATAAGCTGGTTAAAAAAGCTAAACCGGTCTGATGCGTTTACAAACAACGTGGTAGCATCTTTTTTGCGGGTGTCCATTGCTGCATTGCCGTAATAAGTAACGCTTACCGGCATTGAGCCGTCTTTTGTTTGCTTTAGTATGGCGTATTTCAGGTTTCCGTCAACTACCATATTTTCATTGGTTGCGCCAAAACCCAACTGCAGATTATTAATCGGTACGTAACTAAATCCAAGCAGCATATTAGCGCCCCCAAATAAACCAAACAGGTCGGCCGTTCCCTTTTTTATATTACCGAACCTGTGTTGAATATCAAATTCAAAGGTTCCTTTTATGGGCACCATCACACTTTGATTGTCAATTAAAAAATTGCCTTCAAATGTGTTTTTCACGTACGACTTCTTGTTAACCGTTGGTGCAGCGGCCGTTGAATCCTGTGCCTTTAACCGGCCGAAGCTTCCACACAGCACAATCACCAGGCATATCCTTGCCAAATAGGTAAATAATGACGGATATCTATATTGTTTTTTCATGAGTTGTTTTTTTAATTGTTTTTAGCGCCTTGTTTTATCCAAGCAAGTATTTTGGCGTTTATGTTTGATGGGTTATTTGCAGCGCCCAACGGCATTGTTACCGCTTTTTTACCTGTCATCCATAAATACACTTCACTTTTTTCGGGCGTACTGGTATTTATCAAACTACCGCCGGTTAATACCGTGTACCCGGTCGCCGCCGATAAATTGGGTGCAACTGCACCACTGTGGCATCCGCTTATTGCACAGCTTTGTGTTAGCACAGGCTGTATATCTTTCGAGAAACTCACTACCGTGGTTATTGCGGGCGTGTTGTCTATAACCACAGTGGTTGTTTTAGTACAGCTGTATATGCTAAAGGCCAATTGCGCCAGCACTATAAGCCCTATTGTTCTTATTTTTTTTGACATGATCTTTATTTTTTAGCTTATGAAAGAACTGCCGGGTACTACTTCTTAAAAGTTAAGGTGAGATTGGGTTGAATACCGTGTTGGTTGTTTGATTTATTCCATATGGCAAAGCCAAATTGCTGATCTTTAAGGCTTGACAGATCGACGTCCTGTTTAAGGTTATCACCGGTTTTTAACAGGCGCTTGTATTCAACAACCCAGCCCGAGCCTGTGTAAATCGCTGCGCCGGTAATATCGGCCCTGCCGCCAATAAGCGGTGAAGCGATATAGCTTGGGAAACATTTAGGCCCATCTCCTCCAAAAGTGGCATCGCCTGTTCTTTGATAATCTGTGCCTGAATTTGGGTCGATTGAACCGCCGTTATAAGTTAAAACGCCTGTTGAGCTTACCCCGGTAATTTTGGCTGCTTTACCGCCCGCTACTGTATCAGCGGCTAATACGTAATAGTAGTTGCTGGCATTGGGTACTATCCACATTGGCACGCTAACTTTGGCACCATTACCGTCTAATTTTAAGCTTTGTTTGTTATTTAAAGCACCCTGGGGCGGTGCTACAGTATAAGTAGGCCCGTAAGGGAAGTTTACCGAAGTGCCTGATACTACCAAACCGTCAACGTGGCGGCCATTGCCTGAGCCACCAGCTAAACCGGTTACGCCAGGTCCACCGGCCCAGTCCTGGTAATCGTCATCTATTTGGTTAAAAATAATGTCGCGGCTTAAGTGTCCCCACCACATGTCAATTTTTTCGCTGGCCCCATTGGTGTAGTGGTTACCCTCGCCTGCATTTGATACACTAACTGCGGGGGTTACCGAGTAGTTGGTGTATGGTGTAAATATATGGCAGCTCGCGTAGCAGGTTTGGGTTAAAAATAGCGGTGTCGAATCGTCTATATTCCATAACATTGCAAATTTGTCTTCGCCAAAGCCACCCTTGTTATGTTGCCATTTGAGTCGAATGTTTTGCTGGTGGGCTCCTGCGCCCAAAGCTTAGTTGCCGGGTTAAAATACCATGTTGCTACAAAAACACTTTTTTCGGCATCGGTCCACTCAGCTAAAAAGTAAATGTATTTATCATCATACATTGAGCGTAATGTGGCAGGGTATTGCTGTCCGTTATAGCCGGTAAAGAGGTTATTGCCCGGGTATGGCACAGTGGGCGTAAAATTTAGTTTAGGGGCATTGCTCCATGCCTGTTCAATATTGCCATCAATGTTAGGCGCCGCGGTAGTTTTTACAGATACCAGCGAAGATGTGTTATTTCCTGCTACCGGCATAATTACCTGGTCCTTTTTGGTACAACTTACCACATAGCCAAGTACGCAAGTTAATGTTGTTATTATCCAAAATTTTCTGCTTTGTAAAAGTTTCATAATACTTACTTTATTAGGTGACTGTTTTATCTTTTTTCGATGGGCGCAAAGTACACCGGTATTTTTGACAGAAATATGACATACCTCACTTTATAAAATGATGCTCAGCGGTCAGCGAATCCCGGTTGTTTTGCGGTTGCAAATCCAGAAAGATAAAAGCAGTTACCAGCGGCAGTATTAGGTTACTTGCAGTAATTTGTGTTAAATTCAAAAAAACTGATTGTTAAATAACAAGCTCAAATCCTTGGTTTGGGGTAAAAAGCCGACTTGGCTTTCAAATCCCACTAAATAACTGTACCTTTGCGCAAAATTTAGAGGCGCATTTTCATGCAAAAAATAAGAAATATAGCGATTATCGCTCACGTTGACCACGGTAAAACTACTTTGGTTGACAAGATATTACACAGTTGTTCTATCTTCCGCGACAACGAACAGACAGGTGAATTGATACTGGATAACAATGACCTGGAGCGCGAACGTGGTATTACCATCGTATCAAAAAACGTTTCGGTAATGTACAAAGATGTTAAAATCAACATCATTGATACTCCTGGTCACGCCGACTTTGGCGGCGAGGTTGAACGCGTTTTAAAAATGGCTGATGGCGTTTTATTGCTGTGTGATGCGTTTGAAGGCGCTATGCCGCAAACCCGCTTTGTTACCCAAAAAGCTTTGGCCTTAGGCCTTAAGCCAATTGTTGTGGTGAACAAGGTTGATAAAGAAAACTGCCGCCCCGAAGAAGTTTACGAACAGATATTTGAATTGTTCTTCAACCTTGAAGCTACCGAAGACCAGCTGGATTTTCCGGTTATATACGGTTCGTCGAAACAAGGCTGGATGAGCACCGACTGGAAAGTGCCTACCGATAACATTTTCCCGTTGATGGATGCTATTTTAGCAAACATTCCTCCTGCGCCAATTGCCGAAGGCACTTTGCAAATGCAGATAACCTCGTTGGATTATTCTTCATTTGTTGGTCGTATCGCAATTGGTCGTGTTGCACGCGGTACCATTAAAGAAAATATGCCGGTATCGCTGGTAAAACGCGATGGCACTATTCAAAAATCGCGCATAAAAGAATTATACACGTTTGAGGGCCTTGGTAAAGTTAAAGCTACGTCGGTAAGCTCGGGTGATATTTGCGCCGTTGTGGGTATTGATGGTTTTGATATTGGCGATACCATTGCTGATTTTGAAAAACCGGAGCAATTGGAGGTTATCCATATTGACGAGCCTACCATGAACATGCTGTTTACCATTAACACTTCACCGTTTTTTGGTAAAGAGGGTAAGTTTGTAACGTCCCGCCACCTGCGCGACCGTTTGTATAAAGAGATGGAGAAAAACCTGGCGCTTAAGGTTATTGAAACCGACTCGCCCGACTCGTACCTGGTTTATGGCCGTGGTATCCTCCATTTATCAGTGCTTATTGAAACCATGCGCCGCGAAGGTTATGAGTTGCAGGTTGGCCAGCCACAGGTAATTGTTAAAGAAATTGATGGTGTTAAATGTGAGCCGGTTGAAACTTTGATAGTTGATGTACCGGGCGAAGTTGCTGGTAAAGTAATTGAGCTGGTTACCCAGCGCAAAGGCGATTTGCTTGTGATGGAACCCAAAGGCGATTTACAGCATTTAGAATTTGATATTCCTGCACGCGGCATCATCGGTTTGCGTAACAACGTATTGACTGCTACAGGCGGCGAGGCTATTATGGCACACCGTTTCAAATCGTACGAACCATGGAAGGGTGTTATCCCCGGTCGCTCAAACGGTGTATTGGTATCAATGGATACCGGTAAAACCACTGCTTTTGCAATTGACAAATTGCAGGACCGCGGCCGTTTCCACATCGATCCGGGAGTTGATATTTACGAAGGCCAGGTTTTAGGCGAGCACATCCGCGATAACGATTTGGTGATTAACCTTACCAAAGGTAAACAGTTAACCAACATGCGTGCATCAGGTAGCGATACCAACGTGCGTATTGCACCTGCCATTAAATTCTCATTAGAAGAATCGATGGAGTACATACAAGCTGACGAATACATTGAGGTAACCCCGCAAAGTATCCGTATGCGTAAAATCTTCCTGAACGAAAACGAAAGAAGGATTAACGCTAAGAAGTTTGTGAACCAATAATTTGGTTGATTAAGTGACTGGTTGATTGGGTTGAAAAAACGCCCAATTAGCAAATTAAAATATATGGAGCATCCGGTTTTACCGGGTGCTTTTTTTGTGGGGGTAAAATTACTTTTTGTGGTTAAGCAGCGTGTTAAACTTAACCGACATCCTGTCAAATAGTTTCTTATCAATACAGTATATAACCTGGGCCTCTTTGGTATCAACCTTTATTATCCCTAACGATTTTAGTTCAAGAATATGCTTGTCAATAGTACGCGCTTTATAAGTGTTGGTATAAAAAGTTTTCTTATTTATCGCGTTTCCGTTTTCAATAATCATCCGGATGATAAAAACCCTAACGGGCAATGCTATCGCCCTTGCAAATTGCGATACCTGGACATCGGTTTCATCTAAATCCGCCTTCAAAAAATTCATTTAAAACAGTGGTAAAATGGCTATAATTTAAAAAAAGCTGCGCCAATTGGTTGACGCAGCTTTTGTGTTTAGATTAAATACTAATTATTTTACTGCACCCGGGGTAGTGTAAGGTAGTACCTGTGGGTTAAAATTAGCCCAGCCAGCAGTCCAGTCGGTGGAGCCGAAGGCGCCGCGATAGGTAACTACGTCAAAAAACGGGTTGTTTAATTTAGCTACGCCTGCAAAAACAGCGCCGGTTTCTGCTATAGACCCACCTTTAACAGTAAAGTTAGGTGTACCTGCATTAGCAAAATCAGACGAATATTTGAATGGATCGGTTATAAGCGCGTCGGCATACGATGCAGAGCTAAAGGTATTTGTTGCCCTTAAAGTAGCCTCAAACAAATCTTTGTTTTCGCCTTTAACTTCGGTTCCTTTTTTATTGCTTCCGTAAATAATATTGTTGGCAAAACCTAAGCGGCCGGCTAAGAAATTACTTGAAGTAGCTTTTGCAGTAGCAACTTTTGAGTCATCAATATATATACCTTCAACGTATCCTGCAAAAACCGAGTTGTAAACGCTTAAAGCCGAGTTACGACGGATTTGAGCGGCATGCGTGTAGTTGGCGTTAATGTTACCGGATGTGGCAGTTGCAATTGGCCCTAACATGGTCATGTTAGCAAACACTGCCGAAGTTTGTGGCGTTTTATCTGAACCAGATGCATCGTTATCCGACTCAAAACCATTTGAGCCAGACACGTCGGCGATTGTAGGGTAGCGCTGGCCCAGGCAAAACTGCAATTTACCAGAGAAACCGAAATCGGTATCAAAATCATCGTCCAAACCACCAATTGCCAATAGGTGCTTGGCATTTACTGTACCGCCAAACCACTCGTATGAGTCGTCGCCCGAGCGGTAAACCTCGATATATTC
Organism: Mucilaginibacter sp.; assembly: GCF_025359345.1. GTDB lineage: Bacteria > Bacteroidota > Bacteroidia > Sphingobacteriales > Sphingobacteriaceae > Mucilaginibacter. Next base: position 198,979 of record NZ_JANYGQ010000035.1, on the reverse strand, counting down.
AAGCGTGGTGCCAGAACCTACGCCACCCATGGTAAGGCCATTGATTTCATTATCAGGCGAAAAAGGTATACCGGCGTACTCGATACGCACATATTTTAATGTTCCTGAGTTATCGTCAGCAGCGGTACCGCCGTATTGGATATACTTTGCAGCATCGCCTTTGGCATCCAAACCACCTTCAATGCCTACGTTGTCGCCCTGGTTAACCGGTGCCTTGCCTAAAAGGATAATACCGCCCCAGTCGCCGGCCGAGCGTGTGCCGGCAGCAAATGATGAGGTGAATACAATTGGCTTGTCTGCAGTACCAACAGCCATCACCTTAGCCCCGCGGGTTACAACTAAGGTTCCCTTGCTTGATTTTTCGCCTTTAATAATGGTACCCGGTTCAATAGTAAGTACCGCGCCGTTTGTTACGTAAACAAATCCTTTTAAGAGGTAAATTTTATCAGCTTTCCAGGTGGTGCTGGCTGCGATATCTCCGGTAACTTCAACTGTCGATGATGCAGGCGGGGTTACGGGCGGATCAACAGTATTGCCATTTTTACTACACGATGTAGTAAAAATGATAGCGCTTAACGCTAAAAATAAAAATGATTTTTTCATGTTTTGTTGTTTTGTAGTTTATTGAGTTTTACAGTTATTTAAAATGTGTAATTAAATGCGATTGAATAATTTGCGCCGGGCTTGTACCGCCTGAAAGTGTAGCCTGTACCCGGCGGGGTGTATGTTTTACCATTAAGCTGATAGGTGAAATCGTATTTCTGGTTCAGGATATCGCCCCCGTTAAACTTAATTTCGCCTTTGCTTTTCAGTACTTTATAGCCTGCCTGGAAATCGAGCACATTGCGCGGGCTTTCATAAACGCTTGGGAAACGTTCGCCGCCGGCATAAAATATTCTTTTGCCCAGGCGGTTAAATAGTACGTTCAACGAAAGCTTGTTATCAAATTCGGTATGCTGTAACCCTGCGTTTATAACGTATGGCGACTGGCCAACAAGGGGCCTCGATTTTTCTAACCGGTTAACCCCATCGTTAGGGTTGGTAACTTTTGATTTGTTATAAGAGAAGTTTGCGTAAGCCGTGGTCGCTTTAAAAAAAGCCCCGCTGCTTAAAAAATCGAGCGTTTTGCGGGCCTCTAACTCAAAACCGTAAACGTAGGCCGATTTTGAATTAAAATAACTGATAGTATTTGACGAGTTTACATCATCAATAACCGGTTCAATGGCATTGGTGAAGTTTTTATAAAATGCCGAAATAGAGAATATTTGTCCTGCCGAAGGATAAAACTCATACCTGATATCGGCGTTATCGATAGTGGTACGCTTTAATGAAGGTTCGCCTTGTATGGTTGATAACAGTTCATAGTCATAATATGGAAAGGGGGCTACCTCGCGCAACTCAGGCCTTGCAACGGTGCGATAGTATGACGCTCTGAAATTTGCTTTTTTTGTTAAGCTGTAAGTAAAGTTAACTGACGGCAGTAAGTCGGTATTGTCTAAATCGGTGCGTGGCTGCTTTACATTGGTTTCCTGGGTACGCAGTTTCAGGTTGAATTTTTCGACTCTCAAACCATAAACAATTCTTACATTTTCGCCCATTTTATTATCAAGCATGGCATATGCCGAGTTGGTTAAGCTGTTGGCGGTATACCTGTCGGTAGGGTTTGATAGTTCGTCGAGGTTATATAAGCCTGCGTTGATTACATTTTGCCCGAAGATGGTGCCTATAGGGCGTTGTAAAATTGTGTTCGAATCGTAGTTAGGGTCGTTTGTGTTAAATACCAGCCCAAGGAACCTGGCGTTAAACGTACGATCACGATACTGCGAGTAGATGCCTGTTTTAAAAGTACTTTGGGCAAACATTTTAACCGGCAGGCTAAAATCCACCTTGCCCGAAAAAACATTTTCGCTTAAGTGCGAAAACAGCCGGGCATTCTCTTTTTGCAGGCCTGTAACCTGTGCAAAGTATGGCTCGCCGGGCGCGTTTTGTTTATAATTTACTTTGCGCTGGTCGGGCTGGTCGTTCAGTACATTGCTATAGCTTAAGTTCCATTTTAGTTTGGCGCTTTTTGCACCAAGGCCGTGCTCACCGTCGAGGGTTGTTTTAAACAAGGCTTTTTCAAGCAGATCGAAAGCGTAAAAATGATTATCGCCGGTGGTTGATGTGCTTGTATTAAGGCCGGTGCGATAGGTAAACTGGTCGTCGAGTACGCGGTTGTATAGGTTTTTAAAGGTTATTTTACTTTTGCCGAAGCTGTAGGCAAAATTAGTTAAGGCCCCGATGTTGGTTGAGAATTTATATTGCTGGTTATGATAGTCGTAATTATCAAACTGCTGCGTCAGGTCGGGGATTACAGTTTGCGAATTTCTGTAGGTTAATGCAATGGTAGTACCAAACCGATTTTTGTTTTTGCCAATTTCACGCACATCGCCTAAAGTAAACTGGTAGTTTTGAGTAGGTAGCGCCTTGCTTGTGTAAATATTGAAATCGTTATTTAAGCTGTTAATGGCCTGGATATTGCCTTTTGAAGTTAGCTGCCTGTTTACAATTTGAGTTGATGTTGGAAAGTTAGCAGTCAATTTCCGACTGCCGTCATCAAACCCAAAGTAATCGCTGGTGCTGCGGTAACCACCTTTAAAATCTTTAAATGTGCTTTGGGTATTGTAGCCATAGCTAATCCCAAAACTTACGAAATTTTGGTCGGGGATGTCTTTGGTTAGTATTTGTACGCTGCCGCCGGCAAAATCGCCGGGCATATCCGGGGTGGCAGTTTTGCTGATAATAATGTTATCAATTAATGATGCCGGAACAATATCGAACGAGAACGCCTTACGGTTAGGCTCGGTACTTGGCAACGAAGAGCCATCAAGCGACGCGCTGTTGTAACGGTCGCTTAAGCCACGCACTACAACAAACTTGTTATCCTGTATGGTTGTGCCGCTCACCCGTTTTAAAACATCACTGGTGCTTTTATCCGGCGATTTCCTTATCAGTTCGGCAGATATGCCGTCGGAAATAGAAATGCTGTTTTTTTGGATAGCATATAAGGCCCCTATTGACTCCTGGCGGTAAGTTGCCCTAACCACCACCTCTTTGAGGTTTGAAGCTCGGGCCTGCGCTAAAGCAACGTCGAGCGTGGTGGCATTGCCGGCTTTAACTTCTATGTCTGATATTATTTTACTCTCGTACCCAATGTACCTTATAATTAAGGTATAGCTGCCAGGCTGTATGCCGCCTAATACATAACGACCTTCAACATCGGTAGCAGTGCCTGTTGCTGTGCCGTGTATGCCGGCACTTGCGCCTATTAAGGTTTCGCTGGTTTTGCTGTCTATTACTTTACCAACAATTTTACCGGTACCCTGTGCAAAAACAACATTTTTACATACAAAAACCAGAGGCAATACAACGCCGAAGAATATAACTTTTTTCACTAAAAATATTTTGATGCAAAGCTATTTCTATCAGCATGCTGTAACAATTTTTTGCCATTATCAAACCATTATATGTTACAGCATAAGGTGTTACCAATGGTTCAGTTTCATAACCATTGCCTATAATTACGCCAAAACATCGTCATTATTTAATAATGTCACCTGGTTTACCAGTTTATCAAAGTCGGAACCGTTGCTGGCTGTGGCTTTGAGTTTTTCGTTTACCTTTGCCAGTACACGCAGACAGGTGAACCTTTCCTGCCAGGTGACATCTTCAAATACCTGTTGTTCAAAAACAGTAAATAAACTATCCAGTATACCAATCAAATAATTTGCCTTGGCGGTAAGGGTAATGAGCTTTCCCCTGCGGTCTTTAAAATTTACCTCTTTGGTAACATAGTTTTTGTTTATCAACAATGTTATTATGGCAACGATATTTGATTTTTCTATCTGTAACTGGTCGCAAATTGCTTTTTGCGTTATACGCCCCCCCGCCCGGTTTATAGCCAGAATAATGGGGTAATGCTGATAAATTTCTATTTCTTTAAGTGCGCCAAATAAATATTGCTGGTATGATTTATTTACCTGCATTACCTGCACGTTCAGATCCTCTCCAAAATTCATTATAATAATTGATGTACCCGGTGCCGAAAAACAGCTGCCCGGTAATTTGTAATTATGTTAATTATAACGGATTGTGGGCAAATGCCCGGAGAAGTGCTAAATAAGGAAGGTTTGGTAAATGACGTGCTTTTGAAGCGCCGGGAACTGGCTTTTACACGGCAAAAAGTTAAATCTTGATATGCTTATTGATTTTAAAACGCAGCTGGCGGCAAACAAACTAAATAGCAGGCATATAGCGGTGATAGTTTTTAGTTTAAAATGCACAGGAGGAGCCGAAAGGTGCCGCTTGTTAAAAAAGTCCCAGCTTATGTCGTGTCCGCCGCGTTCTAAATATTGATGATGTACAAGTTTATGTTTATTGACCGGTGTGTGGTGATGATGATTTATCGGCTGGCCCGATATAAGGTTTGAAACCGGCAGTATTACAATTATCAGTGCTGCTATAAAAAGTAAAAACCTCGCGAATACGTTAATCACTGCCGACATGCCACTTTGTAATTTATTCATTACAAATATTTGGATATTAAAGCCCCCCACAAACGCAAACGGATTTATTAATGAAATGTTAATGGTAAATAAACATTGGTAATCCGTACAAGATTAGGTGGTAGTTAGTTAGCGTTGCAATATAAACAATGGATAAATCCATCATCAAAATTAGTCACTATTATCGCCAGGTAGTAATCTTTTGCGCGATGTTACTCTGACTGCGTTATTTTATCACGATAAAAAAAGAATATATTTGAGGCTATAATTGTCATTTAATGAAAAAACTTTACCTTATCATTATTGCAGTGCTTGGATTTATGGTGGTCCTGAATTCATGCAGTAAGGTTACTGACGTTCAGACAGAGCCAGACCATTCGATCAAACTTACATTCGATACTGTCCGCATTACACAGGGCACAACTCAGTATCTTGCCGCAAAGAATTATCACGCCGACCAGATTAACTGGGCCTCATCTGATACCTCAATTGTAAAAATAGATGCAACAGGCCTTATAACTGCATTTCGTGCAGGTATAGTTTTGATAACAGCAGTGCATAAAACTTATGCTGTTTCGGCAAAATGCGTGGTGATTGTAGGGGGAAATAATATTTCGGATACCAAGGTATCTGATGTTTCAGTTGGCGCAGATGGTTCTATTTACGCCATCGGGACTGATTTGGTGTCGCCCACCGGCGGGTTTGGCATTTACAAAGTTGTAGGCAATAAATTAAATAAACTGCCTTTGTGCGCAGGTGTCCGGATAGCCGTCGGGCCCGATGGAAAGCCATGGGTGGTTAACAAATCAAATCTCGTTTATCGTTTCCGCGATTCTACATCGGCCTGGCAACTAATGCCTGGTACCGCTACCGATATAGGCATTGGCGCTGATGGCTCTGCATTCATTATCGGTACAGACGATGTTTCACCTTCCGGCGGCAAAAGCATTTCAAAGTGGGATGGCAGCAATTGGGTTACTATGCCAGAGTGCGCCGGCATCCATATAGCGGTTGACCCTCACGGAATTCCTTATGTTGCCAACCTGTCAAACGTCGTTTACAAATACGATGGTACGCGGCTTTGGAATCCTATTAATGGTTTCCTGGCTAACGACATAGGTATCGGTGCCAATGGCAGCGTTTTTGCGTCTGGGGCTGCGGCTGCTACATCTGCGGTTGCCAAAATAGATGCGACAGGCTCGTGGGCTGCAGTTTCAATAAGCACAGCAACAGCAATAAGCATATCGGTTAAGCCCGACGGTAGCTTTGTTTATATCGATGGCAACGGCTATTTACATCTAAATTAATTTTATGCTGACATAAAAAAGGAAACCTGCCGTTTAAACGGCGGGTTTCCTTTTTTTAATACCTTTGTGCAAAATATGCGCTTACCCTCCATTCCAGGTTTTGACCAGCAGGCACTCGAAAAGTATTTTAAAAATACCGGGATGATGTTTATTGGCCGCATCGGCAGCCTGGCGATAAAAATGTTTGTGGGGATAGCGGTAGCCAACTACCTGCACCGCGAAAACAATGGCATTTTAACCGGCGGTACGGTTTACATCTACTTCGCCTCTGCGCTGGCCGCACTTGGCCTGGACCAATTCATTGTTAAAGAACTTCATCAATTTCCTGAAAACAGGGACCAAATTTTAGGCACATCCTTTTGGATGAAGATATTTGCCGGTTTTTGCTGCGTTCCAATTATTTATTTTGCATATACCATTTACCCCGCTAAGGGGACGCCCTATCATTATGTGTTGATTTTTTCCGCAATAGGCATTATACAGGCCTTCAACGTCATCGATTCGTATTTTCAAAGCCAGGTGCAGTCAAAGTACATCATGCAGGTTCAAATTACAGGCAACCTGGTATCCGCTGCGGTTAAGCTATTGCTGATACACCTGCAAATGCCGCTTATCTGGTTTGTTTACGCCTACACGTTCGACTTTTTACTGCTTTCTATAGGCTATTATTTTACCTATCAACGCAAGCAACGCAGCGTTTATAACTGGACGTTCAATTTCGAATTGTCCAAAAAACTGTTGAAATATTCGTGGCCGCTTATCATTTCAGGTATTATGGTTGCCCTTTATATGAAGATAGACCTGCTGATGGTGCAAAATATTTCCGGCGCAAAAGAAGCGGGAGCTTATGCAACCGTTGCAAATTTAAGCGAAGTGTGGAATTTCATTCCTGCAGTTATTGTTACCACGCTTTTTCCGGCTATCCTAAACGCTAAACGTGACGACCCCGGACGTTACAAAAAACGTATTCAAAACCTGTATGACCTGATGGTTTACATCAGTTTACCAATAGCCGTCATAGTAACATTTGCCTCGCCGCTAATCTATCACATTTTACCTTTCAAACCCGAATACTATTACTCAGCGCCTGCATTATCGGTGCACATATGGTCGGGGGTGTTTGTGTTTTTGGGCGCGGCCAGCAGCCAGTATTTAATTGCCGAAAATTTCAGCAAGCTAACCTTTATCCGCACTGGGTTTGGCGCGGTAATTAACATTGTACTTAACCTAATATTAATACCACACATGGGGATGATGGGTGCTGCTATTTCAACTTTAGTTGCCTATGCAAGCGCCACATTTGTAATTATATTGATACCGAAAGTTAGCGAGCAGGGAGTAATGATGTTAAAATCATTATTCCTAATTTCGCTGGTTCAAAAAATCATTAAAAAATGAGTAAACTCAAGTTGCTTTATAAAGTATTTGCCAGTCCCAAAAGACTCAAAACCCTGCTTTCATTTAACGAAAAAGGTTATTTAGACGAGATTGGCTGGTTTAATGCGTATGACCATAAAACACCGGTTGATGAGCATAACAACCCCATTCCATGGGTTACTTATTCGTTTATTGATTTTATAAAATCGCACCTTAAGAAAAACCTTTCGGTTTTTGAGTTTGGTTCTGGTAATTCTACATTTTTCTACGCAAAATATGCTGCGCAGGTAGTATCGGTTGAACACGACAAAGCTTGGTTCGAAAAAATTGTAAGTACCAAACCCGAAAATTCTGAAATGATTTTTTGCGAGCTGGTGCGCGATGGCGACTATTGCCGCATGCCGTTAAAACTTGAAAAAAAGTTTGATATTATTATCGTGGATGGCCGCGACAGGGTGAATTGCTGCAAGCAGGCTGTTGATGCATTAACCTCAAATGGTGTGGTTGTTTTGGATGATTCGGAGCGCGAATTTTACGGCGAAGGCATCATGTTTTTGAAGAGTAAAGGATTTAAGGAACTTTCGTTCAGCGGTATTTCGCCGGGATTGTTTTACCGCAAGTCGACGTCAGTTTTCTATAAAGATGATAATTGCCTGGATATTTAGTTGTATCTCCCGGGCCGGTTTTGCCATTATTAACACCTAACTAATAAGTAATTTTAGCACGGGTGTTAAATTGCCTTATTTTTATTGAGTATTCTTTAAAAAACTATCGGAGCACGAAAGAAATATTTTTTAAACAGGCTGTGTAATGGTAGCTTTATATACTTTTTAATAATCGGCGTTATTGATACTTATTGAGCAGATAAACCTTAAGGTGTTTTATATTGATATGACGAACAAAAGCATGCGTTTTTTAGCACTGCTGGCGTTTTTTATGTCTGTATGTTTTTACGCCGATGCAGGCTATTTGAAGCCTGTAAAGGTAGTTGCAGGTAAAAAGAAACCTGCGCCCAGCCTGATTATTTCTTTCAAAATACCGGCACAAATAGGGCAGGAAGTAATTGTAAACGACCTTATCAATGGCAATTATATTGCCATACCCGTACATGCGGGTGCTAATGTTAGTTCACAGTTGACAACGATACAGGCTAATCCTGCAACCGCAGTTTTATCGCCGGCCTCCGGCACGGTAAATGACTTAACAAGCGCGAAGTTCTTTGCTGCCGATGGTAATTCTTATTCAGTTTTTGTAACACCTGCGAGGACACCCCCTGCAATATGCAGCGGAACACAAACAACGCTAACCGGTGATATACCAACACCAGCCGGGACATATCGATGGGAAATACTAAACCAGGCGACCGGAACCTGGTCAGCAGCCGCGGGAATAAATAACGGTATCGATTATACTACAGCTACGCTTTCAAGCAATGTGAATGCGCCAAAGCTGTACACATTCAGGCGCAGGATAACAGTAGGTGTATTCACAGCTTACGATTCATATACCGATTTAACGGTAAATCCCAAAACGCCAATTTCAGGTAATAACATAACAGCGCCCCCTATAACGACATTCTGTGCAAGCGGTGACGCGGGTGTTATTAACGGCAATCCGGCTACAGGCGGGGACGGAGTTACTTATAACTACCAGTGGCAGCAATCAATAAACGGTGGGGCTTTTACTAATATCGGTGGCCCTGCAGGTACTGGTAAAGACTACGACCCGCCTATATCAACTATCACAACCGTTTACCAGCGGGTGGCCACCTCGGGACCATGTATTCCGCCTTCTACGAGTAATAAGATCACCATAACTATTCAATCAGCAATTACAAATAACCACCTGTTTCAACCGGGTACCACTACTTTTTGCGGCCCATCCATTCCCGCAATTTTTAATGGCTCCGATCCGCCTTCGGGTGGAGCCGGCACAAGCGGGTCATTTACCTACCAATGGCAAAGCAGCACTGACGACGTAAATTTTACTGATCTGCCCGGCAATTCGCATAGCTTCGATTATAACGCTCCTGCATTAACTCAAACAACCTATTTTCGCCGGCTGGCAAAATCAGGCGCCTGTTCAACATTTGTAGCCAGCGATAAGGAGATTATTATTACCATACAAAAGGGGTTGAGCAATAATACTATAAGCACAGCCGGACCCACGGCGTTTTGCGGCCCCGGTGACCCAGGCACAATTGGCGGCACGCAGCCTGCCGGCGGCGACGGCGTTAATTACAGCTACAAATGGCAAAGTTCACCCGATGGGGGCGCTTTTAATGATATCTTACCGTCGGTTACCAGTGCCACTTACAGCCCCGGAACTGTAAACACTACAACTTACTTCCAGCGTTTAGTAACATCGGGCGCCTGCAATACACCTTTAAAAAGCAACCAGGTTGTAATTACCGTGCAGCCTCCGGTGGGTAACAATTCCATACAATCGCCTCTGATAGCTGACTATTGCCAAAGCGGCTCACCGGGACCAATACCGGGTTCTATTCCAACCGGGGGTAAGGGCGGTTATACCATAGTTTGGCAAAGCTCGGTAAATGGCGGGCCCTTTACCGATATTCCAAATTCCAACGTACAGGACTACGACCCAGGACTGGTAACCCAAACAACTATTTACCAGCGAGGTGTAACTTCGGGTGCCTGCAGCACACGAGTATACAGTAACCAGGTAACGGTTACCGTACAACCCGCGCTTGGCGGTAACACATTGATTGCGCCGTCGGCCGGTTTCCATTGTGCAAGCTATACGCCGGGGCCTATCCAGGATTCTCCGCCAACCGGGGGCGATGGTGTCAATTATACGTATTCATGGGAAAGTGCATCCGCATTTGGCGGGCCTTTTACGCCTGTTCCCAACTCAAACATACGGAATTACGACCCGGGAACAATAACGCAAACAACCTGGTTCAGGCGCACGGTAACATCCGGTTTATGCACCACACCATTAACAAGTAATTCAATTGGTATATTTATTGAACCTGCGTTGGCGGGGAATACCATAACAACACCCGCAACAACTACGTTTTGTGCGAGCGGCTCACCGGGATTTATAAACGGTTCGGTGCCAACCGGCGGCAGTGGATCGTATATCTATGTTTGGCAGCAGTCGGTAAACGGTGGGCCTTTTACTGATATTCCCAACTCCAATGTGCAGAACTACGGGCCTGGCCTGGTAACACAAACGACCACGTACCAGCGTAGTGTAACATCAGGTTCTTGCACCACACCACTGGTTAGCGGGCAGGTTACTATAACCATCCAGCAAGCCTTGATAGGGAATACACTCACCCCACCTGCAACAACCCAGTTTTGCGCGACCGGCGATGCCGGACTGATCACCGGCAGTACGCCAACGGGCGGGGACGGCTCGCCTTTATACCAATGGCAGCAATCGCCAGATAATGTTGACGCGCATTTTACCGATATAAACGGGCAAACTGGTAAGAATTTCGATCCGCCTTCGTTAACGGCGACTATGTTTTACCGCAGGGTGGTAACAGAAGCAACGTGCAGCACACCGCTTATAAGCACCGCTATTGAGATACATATCACGCAGCTTGTAACAAGCAATACCATATTAGTGCCGCCGTTCCCGTATTGCGTAAGTGTTGATCCGCAACCTATTTCAGGCAGCCCGCCAAATGGCGGCGACGGCCCCAATTCATTTCAGTATAAATGGTACAGTTCAACCGATAAAGCGGCAACCTGGACATTGATTCCCGGCGCCAACAGTATCGATTATGACCCGTCTACTATTACCGTAACTACTTCATACAGGCGCGATGTTACTTCAGGCGCCTGCCAGGTGCCGCTTCAAAGTGCCATGGCAACAATTACGGTTAACCAAACACCGGCCAACGCCGTGATAAACCCTATAGCGCCGATATGCGCCGGCAATACCACAACTATTTCAATTACCTCGCCCGACCCGGCGCTTACCTACGTCTGGTATGATTCATCGGATAAAAGCAATGCGGTTTTCCAGGGAACAAGTTTTGTAACCCCAGTACTGAATACCACGCAAACTTATTATGTTGAGGCCTCAAACGGAACCTGCGCCAGCCCGGTTATAACCCCGGCAACCGTAACTGTGAATGCTGTACCAACTGCGCCAATGCTCCAAACAAACCCGGCATCAACCTGTGCAGGCTCGCCGGCAGTATTAAACATATTGAACCCCCAGGCCGGCCTGACTTACAACTGGTACACAGCTGCCATAGGTGGTACGTCAGTTTTTACCGGTCCCGATTTTACGACACCGGCGTTAAGCAATAACACAACTTATTATGTTGACGCCACCAGTTCCGCAGGCTGTACCTCAACATCGCGCACCGTAGTTAATGTGTCGGCAATCCCGCTGCCAACTATTTCGGCACAGGGCGACAATGTTTGCCCCGGCGCCCCCGCCTCGCTGACATCAAATAATACAGACCTTGACGTTACTGTAAACTGGTATGCATCTGCAACCGGTGGTGCCATATTGTTTACCGGCAATAGCGTTACCACACCGCCCGTAAACGCAAACACAACTTATTATGCCGAAGCAGTAAACAACAGTTGCGTATCTGCAACGAGGGCAGCGGCGCAAGTTCAAATTATTCAGCCATTACCTGCCCCTGTACCACAGGCTATAGCTTTAAAGGCGCCCAGTATAACTTTTGAATGGTCGCCGGTTAGCGGGGCCGACGGGTACCTGGTAAGCACCGACAATGGGCAAACGTTTACTGCGCCAAGCTCGGGCAGCAATGGTACCACCCATACGGTTACAGGCTTGCAAATTGGGCAGAGCGTTACTTTAATTGTGCGCGCCACCGGTGACGTTAGCTGCAAGGAAAGTGCGAATTCAACGCCATTAACAGCAATCGCTGTTAACCCGCTTATTGACCAAGTGTTTGTGGCCAATGCCTTTACGCCCAACGGTGATGGTAAAAACGATGTGGTGTATGTACACAACGAAAACATTAAAACGCTTAAATTTTATGTGTACAGCCAATGGGGCGAGTTGCTGTTTATGTCGCAAAGCCAGCAAAATGGGTGGGACGGCACTTTTAAAGGCAAAGCAGAACCGGCCGGGGTATATGTTTATTATGTTGAAATTACTTTAACCAACGGCGAGAAGGTGAATAAAAAAGGAACGATTACATTATTACGGTGAAAAAGATAATTGTATTTATATCTGTTATATTGATGGCTGTCGGCTCTGTTAAGGGGCAGATAGACCCTCATTTTTCACAGTATTATGCTTACCCGCTTTGGCTAAACCCGGCGCTTACCGGTGTTATTGATGGCGACCTGCGTATAAATGCCAATGCCAAAAATCAATGGAACGCCATACCCGGCGGCTTCAAAACGGGTGGCATTTCTATGGATTTTAAGGCTGGCGAAAAATCGGGGTTGGGCCTTAACATTATCAACCAGGCCGCGGGTACAGCAGGGTGGAATTATTTTGCCGCTTATGCTTCATACAGCTATGGGTTCTCGGTATCTGACGATGAGACTAAAAAGCTGCGTTTCGGTTTGCAGGCAGGCATCATCAACCGTAGTTTCGACCCGAGCAGGCTACAGTTCGACGACCAGTATAACCCGGTAATTGGTTACGACCCCAATACGGCCAGTTTTGAAACCTTTGCTACCACCAGTGCAACCGTATTTGACGCAAGCGCAGGCGTTTTTTATTACGATGGCGATCCTACACATCCGGCCAATTTTTTTGGTGGCGTAAGCGTGGCGCATTTAACTTCGCCTAAAGACCCTTTTACCAACGGTGGCAGTATTACCAGCAAGCTGCCCATGCGTTTTACCGCCCACGCCGGGGTGAAGATTAAAGCATCAGACGATTTTGACGTTATCCCGCATGCGGTTTATATAAGTCAGCAGGGCAATGCAATTAAAGCTTTAGGGGTATACTCCGAAATGAAATTCCAGGACGATAACGGCCTCATCCTTGGTGGTATGTATCGCATTGGCGATGCCGCAGTAGCCGATGTAGGTTATCACCTTAAGAACATGGTGATAGGGGTGAGCTACGATTTTAATACCTCGGCGTTTAAAAATGCAACAAGCGGACAGGGCGGGTTTGAGTTATCAATTAGCTATGTATTTAAACATACAACCAATCCGTCGGTGGTGTGTCCTAAGTTTTGAGAGGACAAGATTATTTACTGCGGGCATACTTCTTCACCATATCATCCACAATCTGCGCAGTTTCATCGGGGAAATCTACCTGCACCTTATTGCCGTCGTTAAGCCAGTTGTTAACGTAGTAAATAAATTTGTCGTCAATTTCGTGGATTACGGGAACGCCCAGCTTTGACGCCGCCAGTGCATTGCATTGCTGCTCGTACTGGCCCTTCATGGGTATCATCATTACCTTTTTTTGCAGGAACAATGCCTCTGCCGGCCCCTCGAAGCCGCCGCCTGTGAGCAGGCCTTCGCAGCTTGCCAGGCTGTTGTTAAAATCCTGGTTGTTTACCGGGAAAATCTTCACATTGCCTTGGGTATAAGGCGTTTTTTGTCGTTTGGAAAATATATGCCATTCCTTGTTGGTTTTATTCAGCTCACGGGCAAGCAGTTTATCGTCATAAGCGGGCAGGTAAACGGTATAATGGCCCAGGTTTGAAGTGACCAGGCTGCGTATTTCGCTGCGGATAACCGGCGTATGGATAAAATCGTCGTAGCGCTCAAAATGAAAGCCGATGTGGTGGGCAGTTGGCGAATAATATTTCAGCAGCCACTCAGCATAGCTCCATTTGGCAGGACGCGGTGTTTTTGGTGATACAAATGAGCACTGGTGACTTAACGACACGGCAGGTATCCGCTGCAACTTGCAGGCCCAGGCGCTAACCGGTTCAAAATCGTTTATAATAAGATCATATTGCTTTAGCGGCAGGGTAAAGATGTCTTTAAACAGCCGGGGGGTGTTCATCAGCTTAAAAGTGGCCCAATTATCAACCCCACCGTTGGTACCAAACACAAAGCTAAACCCATGAAATTTGTATTTAAGCGGTTGTGCCAAACTAACTTCGGCTTCCGTACCGCTCACCAGTAAATCAACTTCGCCATGTTGCTGCAGCAGCGGCACAATTTCGCGGGCCCGGCTTATGTGGCCGTTACCGGTACCTTGTATGGCGTATAGGATTTTCATTGATCGAAGTTGGAACGTTGCTTATTTTGTTGTAAAGTTTTTTTGATTATCACAAACTTGTTGAATAATTATTGATTTTTCATGTTCAACCAGTTAAAAGATGGAAGGTTTTTCTTAACATTTCAACCTTTCAACGTTCAGACGTTTCAACAAATATTAATCCTGTTCCTGTTTAAACCGGGCAAGTAGGCTGCTCACATCCAACTTAGCGTCCAAATCTTCAGCATCGGTTTTGTCATCTTCGTCGGCGTCGGTATCAAAATTTGCGGGTTCATATTTAAAAATAGTCCAGTTGCCGTTTTGGTATTCGAGCGCGGTGAGGCTCTCCACCCAGTCGCCCGAGTTTAAGTAAAGTACAGAGCCAGGATTATCGGTCGCCTGCATCTCACGTATTTCGGCATGATGGATGTGGCCGCATATAACGTATTGGTAGCCTTTTTCAATAGCCAGGTCGGCCGCAGTTTGTTCAAATTGGTTAATGAATTTTACAGCCTCTTTAAAACGGGCCTTTATTTTTTGCGAAAAGCTCATTTTTTGGCGCCCCATGGCGGTGAGCAGCCAGTTGGTAAAGCTGTTGATCAGTATCAGCGTATCATAACCAACAGCGCCCAGTTTAGCCAGCCATTTGGAATGTTGCATGGTGACGTCGAACACATCTCCATGGAATATCCAGGCCTTTTTGCCATCGACGTTTAACACAATTTTGTTCAGCAACTGGAACGAGCCCATGTTAAAATCGGCAAACTTGCGGAGCATTTCATCGTGGTTGCCGGTAAGGTAATAAACGGGCACCCCATCGGTAACAAATTTTAAAATGCGACGCACAACCTTCATGTGTGTTTCGGGCCAATACGATTTGCTGAACTGCCATATATCGATAATATCGCCGTTTAAAATCAGGATTTTGGGTTTGATGCTCTTCAGGTATTTGAGCAGTTCTTTAGCGTGGCATCCGTATGTACCTAAATGCACGTCGGATATAACTACAATATCAACTTCGCGTTTTGCCATTAAAATTGGGGGGATATTTCTCCACCCGGTAAATTAGACCGGAAAAATACAGGAGCATTGTACAAGCAACGATTAGTCTTCTTCGTCGTCGTCATTAACTTTTAGTTCAAATGGACTTACATAGTAAATGCATACTAAAAATAGTAAGCTGCCTACAACCATATATCCTAACTCGAAATGCATCTTTTAAGATTTTTACAAATAACGGTAAAACGGATTATTTAATTGTTAAGACTGTGTTAAATGTAAAAGGTTTCATTTTGACTGAAATTTTTTTTCAATCCATTTTAGTTGCTTTAAATGGTGATATAAATGTACGCGAATAAACTTAAACCACTGGCCGGCGTTCAGCATGCCAAGTCGTGGGTGTTTAATGCGCGAGGTTGGTAATGAATTTTTTAAGATAGGAGCAGTATCGTCGACGCGTTTGCGGCATTTTACCAGCAGGTTTTTAGCTTCTTCTCTGCTAATTTTTTCGGCAGGCATTTTTGCCGATGTGGCTTCGGGTACTTTTAACTTTACAGGAAAGCTCCCAATCAGCATTAAATAACGGCCCATTAAGTTAGGCCCTTTTGTGGTGGGTTCGCAATTATTGTGTGCGCAGCGTTCCAACGCGATTGAAGAGCCCAATGTTGCTTTTAAAATATGTGAATAAACCTCGGCGTACGACCAGCCACCGCCCGGCGGCGTTTCGGTAAAAAGCTCTTCGGGGATGGTTTCCAGTTTAGCCCGGTAATCATCCAGTGCGGCGTCAATGGCTTTGCGCTCTTTATGCAGGTTCATATTTTATAAAATTAATAATTATATGCCATTTCGAACGACAGCGAGAAACTATCTCTTGAGCAAAGCGAAAAAACTTGTACGCTTTGCTTTTGCCGCGTACAAGTTTTCTCCTCGTTCTTCGTCGAAATGACAATAGTTATAATATCTCCATCAACTCCTTCAACCCATTCACCTGCGCCGGTACATCATCCGGTTTTGGTGCATTAAACGGATTAAAGTAGATGGCGTCCATGCCAAAGTGTAACGCGCCATAAACATCGGCTTCCAGGCTGTCGCCAATCATTATGCTTTCGTGTTTTTGGGCGCCGGCAACGGTTAGGGCGTGTTCAAATATGGCCTTGTCAGGTTTGTTGATACCTACTACTTCGGATATAATCACCTGGTCGAAATACCGGCCGATATTGGTATTGCCAATTTTTAAGGTCGAGGCCTCTCTAAATCCGTTGGATATTAAATGCAGCGTGTATTTGCTTTGCAGGTATTGAAGGGTTTCATGTGCGTGCGGAAAGAGATTCGTTTTTGTGGGGCAAAGCTTTACGTAATCGTCCTCAAATGCAACGGGCAATATATCGGGATGCACACCCAACTCGATGAATGTACGTTTAAAGTGGGTTTCGCGTAACTCGGTTTTGGTTATTTTGCCGGTGTGGTATTCGGCCCAAAGCTGGTGGTTGTTGCGGGTGTAAGTTTCAATAAATATGGTGGCAGCCGGTACGCCAATTTCGTGCAGGCGGTAAATTTCGTATAGCTCATGCAGTGTTTCCTCGGCGTTTTTGTCAAAATCCCAGATGGTGTGGTCGAGGTCGAAGAAGATGTGTTTGTATTTGGGGATTTCGGAGGTCGGATGTTCGATTTTGGATTTTTTCATCGCTCTGGAAAGTTAGCAGTAATTCGATAATTGTAGATTCTAATTACCGCGCATAAAGGTCTAAATCAAATTCACAGTTCAATTCCGATGCAATATCCCTGTACCGGCTATCCAAATGCACAGCTGGCGTGCTCTCATTGTTATCTTTATAGATGAAAACTGCACATGCAAACTCGCTATAATATTTTGTGCACAAGGGCTTAAACACGTCGATTTTACTTTCAATAATATTTAACAATGCAGTCATCTGTGAATCAAAATCAGCAAATTCGTCAAGGCCGCTATTAATGGACCAAAGATTATTTTTCCACAGCGGCGACTCCGGGTTTTTAGGGTTCCGCTTTTCGCCCTTGATACGAACATAAATGGGCGTTATACCGGTAAGCCTTGTTATTTCAGCAGGACTGATGTCTTCAAAATCGCAAATGATTAATCTAAGATCAACTTTGTTTTTATCCATAAATAATTGTAGTCACTTCCTCATTTAAATCCGAATTCCGGAATAAAAATCATTCGTAATTCTAAAATCGTAATTCGTAAATCTCTTCACACTTTCTCCCCAAACGCCAAATCCCCTGCATCGCCCAACCCTGGCACAATGTAAGATTTGCTGGTCATTTCCTCATCCACCGCGCATACCCATAGTTTTGCTTTGGGCAGGTTGGCGCGCACGTGGGTAATTCCCTCAGTACTCGCGATAACGGCGGCAATGTGTAGCTCTTTTATTTGGTATTGTGCTATCAACTCTTTGCAGACCTGTACCAGGCTTTGGCCGGTAGCCAGCATGGTATCACACATTACCAGGGTTTTATCGTCAAGGTCGGGAGTGGAGATATGGTCGATATTGATGATAAAGGCGCCTGTCTTTTTCACTTTGCGGTAGGCGGTGGCAAACAGCGAGCAGGCATTATCAAAATAATTTAAAAATCCCTGGTGAAAGGGTAGCCCGGCACGCAGGATGGTACCTAACACCAAATCAGTTTCGGGCAGGTTTATATTTGCCAAACCCAGCGGTGTTTGCACCTCGTATTCGCCATATTTAAGCGATTTGCTCATCTCGTAAGCCATTATTTCACCAAGTCGCACCAGGTTATTGCGGAAACGGGCCTTGTCCTGCTGTATGCTGCTGTCGCGCAGCTCGGCCAAAAACTTATTGGCGACGGTGTTGGTTTCGTTGAGGATGAAGGTCATAGCGTTAGTGATTAGTTAATCAGAGGTTAGCGATTAGTTGGCATGCAGGTATAAATTTACAAAAAATTAAATCTATAAATTCCTGTTGACATACCGTTGTCATTAACACATTGTTATTTTGATTTTGTTTAGAAAATTAAGGTTTACCCCGGTTATTAAATGTTGACTGATAAACTGACCTCTAATTAACTAATCTCTAACCGCTAATCGTTAACTTTGTATTTACACTATGGATTTCAAACTTACTTCCCAATATTCTCCCACTGGCGACCAGCCCGAGGCCATCAGGCAATTGGTTGAAGGTGTAAATAATGGCGATCCGTTCCAAACCCTGCTGGGGGTTACCGGTTCGGGTAAAACGTTTACTGTTGCCAATGTTATACAGCAAACGCAAAAGCCAACGCTGATTTTAAGTCACAATAAAACGCTTGCTGCACAGCTTTATGGCGAGTTTAAGCAGTTTTTCCCGGAGAATGCGGTTAACTACTTTGTATCGTATTACGATTACTACCAGCCGGAAGCATTTATCCCTACAACCAATACTTACATCGAGAAGGATCTGCAGATAAATGAGGAGATTGAAAAGCTGCGTTTGCGCACCACATCGGCACTGATGTCGGGAAGGAGGGATGTGATCGTGGTGTCGTCCATTTCCTGCATTTATGGTATGGGTAACCCGGAGGATTTTAAGGATTCGGTTTTTAAGTTTGCTGTTGGCACCCGTATAGCACGAAATGCATTTTTGCACCGGTTGGTTGAGATATTGTACTCGCGCACCACTGCCGATTTTAAACGTGGCACTTTTAGGGTTAAAGGGGATATCGTCGATATTTTCCCGGCTTATATGGACCACGCTTACCGTATATCCTTTTTTGGTGATGACATTGAGGAACTGACCAGCTTTGACGTGAGCACAGGCAAAACGCTGGAAAAAATGACGCACATGGTGCTTTACCCGGCCAACCTTTATGTTGCCCCGCGCGAACGTTTTTTACAATCCATCTGGGCAATACAGGAAGAATTGGAGACCCGCAAAAAGCAATTTATTGGCGATGGCCGCTTTTTGGAGGCTAAGCGTTTGGAAGAAAGGGTGAATTACGACTTGGAAATGATACGCGAGCTGGGTTATTGCTCGGGCATTGAGAATTATTCCCGATTTTTTGACGGGCGCTTACCAGGTGCTAGGCCGTTCTGTTTGCTTGATTATTTCCCGGAAGATTACCTGATGGTTATTGACGAGAGCCACGTAACCGTGCCACAAATACGCGCCATGTACGGTGGTGACAGGTCGAGGAAGATATCATTGGTTGACTATGGTTTCCGCCTGCCGGCAGCGCTGGACAACAGGCCTTTAAACTTCCAGGAGTTTGAAAAGCTGGCGCCGCAAACTTTGTATGTTAGCGCAACGCCGGCTGATTTTGAACTGGAAAAATCGGGCGGCGTAGTGGTTGAGCAAGTAATACGCCCAACCGGCTTACTCGACCCAGTAATTGATGTGCGCCCGGTTATAAACCAGGTGGATGATTTGCTGGAAGAGGTGGATAAAACCATAAAAATGGGCGACCGTGTGCTGGTAACCACCCTGACTAAGCGTATGAGTGAGGAACTGGCAAAATATATGGACAGGCTGGGTATTAAATGCCGCTACATACACTCGGAAGTGAAAACACTGGAACGGGTGGAAATTTTGCGCGGTCTGCGCCTTGGTGAGTTTGATGTGCTGATAGGGATCAACCTGTTGCGCGAGGGTTTGGACTTGCCCGAAGTATCGTTAGTGGCTATTTTGGATGCAGATAAGGAGGGCTTTTTACGCAGTGAAAAATCGCTCATTCAGACCATTGGCCGTGCCGCCCGTAACGACCGAGGCCGGGTAATTATGTATGCCGACAAAATTACCGACTCGATGCAAATCACCATGGACGAAACCAACCGTCGTCGTGAAATACAGATTGCTTATAACACGCTGCATGGTATTACCCCAATAACTGTCGGTAAAACCCGCGAGCAGATAATGGAGCAAACATCGGTAATGGACTTTAAGGACGGCATACAAAAAGCCTACGTGGAAGCCGACATGGTTAGCCTTGCCGCCGACCCGATTGTGGCTTACATGACCAAGCCCGATTTGAAAAAATCGATAGAGAATACCAAAAAGGAAATGCTTGCCGCCGCGAAGAATATGGACTTTTTGTTGGCTGCCAAGTTGAGGGATGAGATGTTTGCATTGGAGAAGATGATGGAGGAGAAGTTTTAGAAGAAAAAATATCGAACATCGAATATCCAATATCGAATGATGAAGGGTACTTGGGTGTTGGACATTCAAAATTCGGTGTTCGATATTTGTTATTTACCAGCTATTATCACCCTATAGTTTTATCCTAACGACAATTGTGCTAATTTCGCAGCGCAAATACGCCCTTAATGATTGGTTTTTTTAAAACGCTTAATCCGTTCAATATTTTACTGCTTGTTGTAGTGCTATTTGTGTCGCGGGCGGGCTATTTGCTTACCGCCCCGGCTACAACCGAATTTGCATTTGCTGAACCTGTTGCGCGGCTGTTAATTGCGCCTGGCTCGTATATTAACCCGGCAGTTACCGCTTACAATGTTTTGCTGGCCGCAGCCATTGTGTTTATACAAAGTCTGCTGATAAACCGATTGGTAAATCACTTTAACTTATTGGGTAAGCCTACGTTTCTGCCTGCTTTAATGTATGTTACTGCAACGGCTTTGTTTAAATCGTTTTTGGTATTGAGCCCGCCGCTTATTTGTAATTTTCTGATCATCTGGATGCTATTCAGGCTGTTCAGCTTTTATAAAAGCAGTGATGCCAAGTCGGCCGCTTACGATCTGGGGATGATGGTTGCTATTGGTTCGGTAATTTACCTGCCCTTTATTTACCTGTTCCTGGTGCTTTGGATAGCCCTGTTTATCTTTCGCCCGTTTAACTGGCGCGAGGTTGTTGCCAGCATTATTGGTTACGTGACCATATTTTTCTTTTTGGCCGTGTATTATTTTTTATCCGACAGCATCAGCCGGTTTCCGGCCATCTGGTTGCCGCTTGCCACCAAATTTCCGGATACAATTAATATTGTTTATTACAACTACCTGGTGCTTATACCGGTTATTGCCATACTGGTGCTTTGCTTTTTTAAGTTGCAGCAAAACTTTTTTAAAAGCTATGTACAGGTGCGCAAATCGTTCCAGTTGTTGTTTATAATTTTTTTGGTGGCCGGTTTATCATTTTATGTAAAAACGCCGTTCACTTTAAACCATTTTTTGCTTTGCACAGTACCGCTTGCGGTGTTTTTTGCTTACTATTTTTTGTACGCCAAAAGCAAATGGTTTTACGAAAGCTTGTATTTATTGCTGCTAATCAGCATCATCTATTTTCAGTTTAACACTTTTTAACTTTTACATTCGTTCAAATCACGGCTGTTATATTAGTTTTGTACCATTATTACACAAAAAATCAATTTAATGAAATTTGGAGTAGTTGTTTTCCCGGGTTCTAATTGCGATGAGGACATCATCTATGTATTAGAAAAAATAATGGGCCAGCAGGTGGTCCGCCTATGGCATAAAGACCACGACCTGCAGGGTGCCGACTTTATTGTTTTACCGGGTGGGTTCTCGTTTGGCGATTACCTGCGTTCGGGCGCGATAGCGCGTTTTTCGCCTATCATGACCGAAGTAATACAGTTTGCTGCGCGCGGCGGTTATGTTTTGGGTATTTGCAATGGTTTCCAGGTATTAACCGAAGCTGGCCTGTTACAGGGCGCATTGCTGCATAACGAAAACCGCAAGTTTATTTGCCGCAACATTTATATGAAGGCGCAAACCACCAATTCATTGATCACTGCGCAGATAGACCCTGAAAGGGCGCTTAAAATACCTATTGCACATGGCGAGGGTAATTATTTTGCCGATGCTGATGTTTTGAAATCGCTGTATGATGATGATTTGGTGCTGTTTAAATATTGCGATGAGTATGGTATGATAACACCTGAATCGAACCCTAACGGCTCGTTGGATAACATTGCCGGTATCACCAATATAAACCGTAACGTGTTTGGCTTTATGCCTCACCCGGAACGCGCATCGGATGCATTAGTGGCTAACGAAGACGGGCTGGCAATTTTTGAATCGATATTGTCACTGGTAAAAGCGTAGTCATTGGGTCATTACGTCATTGGGTCATTGTTTTTTGACTTAGGACTTAAGACTCGCGACTCAAGACTTAAAATAAATGAACCTGGTTATCGATATCGGCAATACGTTTACAAAAATTGCTGTTTTTGAACACGACAGGCTGTTACAGACAGACCAGTATAGCCAGGTTGATGAAACTATAATTGATAAATCCCTCGCTGATTATGCCATCGGTAAGGCCATTATATCATCAGTAAAAAAAGAAAAAGAGGAGTGGCAAAATATACTGGCCGGCAAAGTAATGCTGGTATATTTTAGTGCCGGGATGACAAGTGGCATAACCAACCATTATTTAACCCCACAAACACTCGGGCTCGACAGGCTGGCCGCAGTAATAGGTGCATACCACCTGTACCCAGGTAAAAGCAACATGGTAATTGACGGGGGCACTGCCATTACCTACGACTGGGTTGACGCCGAGGGAAATTATTTTGGGGGCAGTATATCGCCGGGTTTAAATATGCGTTATAAGGCATTAAATAATTATACAGCCGGTTTGCCTTTAATAAAAGCCGATGAAAGTTTTACCGCCGACAGCGGCAATGACACGAAATCGGCGATAATATCCGGGGTGCAAAACGGGATAAAATATGAATTGGAAGGCTTTATAAAAAGCTATAAAAAAAACGGGGAAGAGCTGAATATTGTGCTTAGCGGCGGCGATAGTATTTTTTTTGATACGCTGCTAAAAAATAGCATCTTTGCCCCCTATATAAAAATTGAGCCTCACTTGGTTCTAAAAGGATTAAACGCAGCAATACAAACTAATAATGATTAAATATACCAGGGTTTTTATAATACTAATATTTGCTGTTTCTGTATACGGGGCACACGCACAAACAACCGCTACTACAAGTTCGCCTTATTCAAGATATGGGCTGGGTGATATAGACCCGGCTGTAACGCCACAACAAAGGGGCATGGGCGGCATATCAGCCGCTATTAACAAAATAAATAATTACAACACCATAAACGTACAGAACCCTGCATCGTATTCGTTTATCAACTATACTACCTTTGATGTGGGCATTTATGTAAACTCGATTGGATTAAGCCAAACAGGGCAGACAAGTGTACGCAATTCAAACTTCAGGCTTAGCCACGTTAATTTTGCTGTACCGGTTAGCAAACGGTCGGCGCTTAGCTTTGGTTTAATGCCTTACAGCGAAGTTGGATACAATTATAAACAGGTAAAGCCAAACTTTGGCTCGGGTTCGCCGGTTGATACCAATGCAGTAAATTATCTTTACAACGGTACCGGCGGTCTTTCAAAGGCGTATATCGGTTACGGGTTTGGAATAGGCCACTTGTCAATCGGCGCTAATGCTTCTTATATTTTCGGTAACATAGTTCAAACAGCTTCTACCGAAGTTCCGACTTTATATGGTGCGCTAAACTCGCGCATTGAAGACAGCAAAAGTGTTGGTGGTTTGAACTATGATCTGGGTCTTCAGTATTCGTTCGATTGGGCGAATAATACCCGGCACTTTACAGTTGGTTATTCAGCTTCAACGGCTAATAGTATAACAAACACATCGTCTTATATTGTGAGCCAGTATACTTACGACGCAAGCGGTAATGAAAAGGCGCCAGCGGACTCGATAGTGAACCACCAGAACGAAAAATCGAAAATAAAACTGCCTTCTATTAACCGATTTGGACTATCGTACCAGGTAGATAACAAATTTTTGGTAGGCGCTGATTTAACTTTAGGTAACTGGAGCAGCCTTACTATTGACGGCGCGAAGGCTGAAAATATACAAAATAGTAAAACGTTTGCCGTGGGCGGGCAGTTCACACCTGATAATAACGCGTTGCGTAACTATTTTCAGCGGGTTGATTACCGTTTAGGCTTTATTTACGACCAAACTTACCTTAACGTAAACAATACCAACATTAACAGGTATGCGGTTACTTTCGGCCTTGGCCTGCCTTTGGCGCCATCACAAACGCTTTCTTCGTTTTATAAAATTAACATATCTGCCGAGGTAGGTCAGCGTGGTACGGTTGCAAGCGGGTTGGTTAAAGAAAACTACGTTAACATACATTTAGGCTTTACGCTTAACGATAAGTGGTTCCAAAAATATAAGTTCCAATAATTCGTTTGGGAGTTAGATTTGCTTGCAGGAAAGGCCTGTTTGTGATTTTTATCTTGATTCTTGTATCTTGACTCTTGATTCTTCTTCAATATGAATATCCGGGCAACTAAGTTAACGCTATTGACGGGCATAATGCTTGCGTTCTGCTCGTGCGAAAACTCGTTGAACGACATCAAGAAAATTGCTTCAAAAGAAGAGGATAAACCCATTTCGCGCACCACAGATGTTGATATGATTTACAGCGACTCGGCGAAGGTTAAGGCACATGTGACCGGGCCGCTGATGATTGATTATTCGGACAACACGCCCAAGCCTTATAAAGAGTTTCCCAAAGGAATTAAAATAATTTTTTACGACAGTAATCTAAAAGAAAGCGGCAGCGTTGTATCAGACTATGCCATTCAACGCGAGAAAGAGAATCTAATTGAATTCAGGCGGCATGTTGTAGCTACGAGTGCGCATGGGGATGTGTTTAAATCGGAAGAATTGGTTTATGACATGACAGCCAAAACATTTAAGTCCACCAAGCCGGTTGAGATAACAAGCCCTGATGGTACTATCATGGAGGGGGTAGGCGCTGATAGCAATGATAGTCTTTACCCGTGGCATATTTTGCAGACCACCGGTGTTTTTCATGTAGATGAAAAAGCGGTTCAATGATGTCGGACTTAGGACGTTCGATGCCCGATTTTTTGGATACAGAATTCCGGAATTTACGACCCCGATAAATCAATCAAACATATAATTCACTTTCTCATACTAATTTCTATTTTTGAGGAATTAATATTAGCTCTTTTTTAAAAAACTTAGATGAACAATTGGTTTAAGCGAAATGGCATTCACTTTTTGATAGGTGTAATTTTCTTTGTGATATGCATTATTTACTTTGCCCCGGCATTCCAGGGTAAAGTGTTAGGACAGTCGGATGTTACCGGCGCCCAGTCGACCCAAAAAGAGATAAACGACTACAGGGAAAAAGGTGTCACCATTTTGTGGACCAACCAGATATTCGGCGGTATGCCAACGTTCCAGATATGGGCGCCCTACCCCGATAATATTACCACGCATGTTGTATCGGCCTTAAAAGCAGTTTTCCCCAATCCGGTTGATACAGTTTTGTTGCTGCTCTTCGGCGTTTATTTTTTACTAAGCGTTTTAAAGGTAAAGCCGTGGCTGGCGGCAGCCGGGGCCCTGGCGTTTACGTTTTCGTCGTATAATATTATCCTGCTGGTAGCGGGGCATTCAAACCAGGTTTTTGCAATCGCTTTTTTCGCGCCTTTAATAGGCAGCATAATACTTACCCTGAGGGGCAAATATTTTACCGGTGGTGCCTTAACAGCGCTTTTTTTGGCGATGGAAATAAGGGCCAACCACATCCAGATGACTTATTACCTGATGCTGGCGTTGCTGATATTCCTTGGTATTGAGTTGTACCATGCGCTGAAGGCAAAAAATACAAAACCATTCCTTAAGTCGCTGGGTTACCTGGCGGGTGCTGCGCTGCTTGCTCTCGCTATAAATGCTTCGTTACTATGGAGTACTGCCGAGTACGCTAAAGATAGTTACCGTGGGCAATCGAACTTAAAACAAAACACAAAGGAACCAAGCGACGGCCTTTCAAAAGATTATGCCTATCAGTACAGCCAGGGTGTTGCCGAGTGTTTTACCTTTTTGGTGCCGAACGCCTTTAGCTTTGGCTCGGGGCCCGAAACACTCGATCAAAATTCAGAAACAGCTAAGGTGTTTTTGGCTAAAGGAGCCGACGAGCAGCGGGCTGTTCTTACTGCCCAGCAAGTTGTTGAAAGTTTCCCGGGGCTTACCCTGTATTGGGGCAATAAACCCGGCACATCGGGGCCATTTTATTTTGGCGCCGTAATATGCTTCCTGTTTTTATTTGGTTTGCTGGTGGTTAAAAGCAGGCTTAAATGGTGGCTGCTGGCTACTGTGGTATTAACCATGCTGCTATCATTCGGCAGTAACTTTCCTGTCGTATCAGATATTTTCTTTAAATACTTCCCGCTTTATAACAAATTCCGTACGGTTGAATCGATAATTGCGGTTACCAGTCTTTGTTTCCCGGTGCTGGCATTTTTAGCGGTGCAGCAAATCGTTGACACTGACGATAAGGCTATCATATTTAAAAAGCTTAAACTGGCGTTTTACATTACAGGCGGCCTCCTGTTTATACTGATTGTAATGCCGGGCATTTTCCTGAGCTTTAAAGGGGCCGATTACCAAACAGGGATAACATACCTTACCCAGGCGCTTAAGGGCGACAGTGCCCTGGCAAACAGCGTGGCAAAAGCCATTGTTAGCGACAGGGAATCGCTGGAGCGCAATGATGCCATCAGGTCGTTGATATTTGTGGTACTGACATTTGGCCTTTTATGGGCATTTATTAAGGAAAGGATAAAAAATACGCTGGTATTTTCGGTTCTGTTGCTTGTGTTAACTGTAGGCGATGTATGGCAGGTTAGTAAACGTTATTTAAAAGATGCCAATTTTGCCGATAAACTGGACAACCAGGTAAAACCACGCGAAGTTGACAATTTTATTATGCGCGACACTGACCCTGATTTCAGGGTGTATGATGCGACTGCCAACGTCAAGTTCGACCAGTTTAATGGGTTTTTCCATAAATCAGTAAGCGGTTATTCGGCAGCGCGTTTAAAACGTTATGATGAGCTTATTGATAGTCACCTGTCGCAAAGCCCTCCAAACCAGGACGTGCTGGATATGCTGAACGCCAAGTATATTATTACGACAGACACATCGCGCAACGTTAAGATGTTTGCAAACCCAACTGCATGCGGCCACGCATGGTTTGTAAAAAGCCTTAAGTATGCGAAAAACGCCGATGAGGAGATGACCGCGATCAGTGCTTTTGCACCGAAGGATGAAGCCATTGTTGACCAGCGGTACAAGAAGCTGATTGATGAAAAACAAGCACTGGGGCTTGATACTGCCGGTACTATCAAATTGGTGAGCTACAATCCTGACCATATGATTTATGAAAGCGGTTCAACAAGCAATCAACTGGCTGTATTCTCTGAAATTTACTACGAAAAAGGCTGGACAATGCTAATTGATGGCGTTGAAAAACCATATTTCCGTGCTGACTATGTGCTGCGTGCGGCACAGATACCGGTAGGTAATCATAAAATTGAATTTGTGTTCCACCCGGCATCATACTACACCGGCGAAAAGATTTCGCTGGCTGGCTCGATATTGCTGCTGCTTGCTTTAGGCGGCGCCGGTTTTGTTGGCGTACGCAAAATGAAAGAGGAAGCTACTGCCGCCGATCCAGAGCCAAAGAAACCGGAAGCTAAGAAAGCTGAGCCGGTGGCGAAGAAATCGGGTGGTAAAAAGTAATTTAAATATTTTTAGATAGGGATAGCGATGGGTTGGTGCTCATCGCTATTTTTTTGTCTGAACAGTGATTTTTGGGATTTACGGATGGGCATGATGCATGGCGCGTTTAAGGAGCAGAAAATCCTTTAATCAAATGAATCAGGGTCAGTCATTAGTCCTTCTATTCCTCAGCCAATACCATCCTAAATTAAACGCAATCACTACGTGGTTTAAAACGGTTGGTATTAACCCATAATATTCCTTCATTATCGCAAACCTCTCCTGCAGGCTTTGGCGATGTTTAGCTTTTGACATACCGCCGACCAGGTATTTGGCCACGTAACGGTTTGCGTTTACTATGGTTTTTGCTTTTTTTGCGGCGCGGATAATCCAGTCGATGTCGGCGCTGAGCTGGTATTTGCGGTTATACGGTTCAGTTAACGAGCGGCGGATGTAGATGGCCTGGTGACTGATGCTCATGCCGAATTTAAAATCGCGCCAGGTAAACTGGGTGGGCGCTTTGTGACGGCGCTGGCCCAGGCTTTCGCCGGCATCGTTTATCATTTCCGTTTCGCCGTAATAGATATCGGCATCGGGCGCGGTTTCAAACACTTGCTCTACTGTATTGGCTTTATAAAATTCGTCGCCCGAGTTCATGAATATCACGTAATCGCCGGAGGCTGCGGCAAGGCCTTTATTCATGGCGTCATAAATACCCTCATCGTTTTCGCTAATCAGTTTTGCTATGCGGGTTTTGTAGCGCTCAATAATTTGCAAAGTGCCATCCGTTGATTTTCCGTCGACAATTATATATTCGATGTTAAGGTAAGTTTGGTTTATCACCGAAAGCATAGTGCGCTCGATATCCCTTACGTTGTTGTAAACTATGGTAATGACCGAAAGGGTGGGATTGAACGGCATTATTTTAATATCGATTGATAAACGGCCATGTATTGCTGGGCTACCTTCTCGTTGCTGAAATTGTCCAGCACCTTTTTGCGGGCGTTGGCTGCAAGTTTGCCGGTTTTGCCTGCATTTAAAACAAACCTTATGCCGGTAGCAAAATCGTCGGCCGATTTATATTCAGCAAGGTAGCCGTTGTTAAAATGGTCGACCATGTCGGGTATGCCCCCGGTATTAAAGGCCACCACAGGCGTTGCGCAGGCCAGGGCTTCCATTACGGTATTGGGCAGGTTATCTTCCAGGGCGGGCGAAACAAATACGTCAGCAAGGCTGTAAAGCGCTGCCAGCTCGGTTTGTGAGGTGACTATCCCGACTTCGTGCACTTTAAATGGCAGCGTACCGGTGTCAAACTCTTTGTTCTTGCCAAATATCACAATCTCAACTTCGCCGGCGTAATTATTTTTTAGGATGCTTAGCGCTTCAACCAGGTAGTTAATGCCTTTGCGCCGGTCCATTATATTGGCCGCACCAAAGAGTATCACTTTTGAGTTTTGCCCGATATTTAACTTTGCCCTAGTTGCATCGTTATCTTTTGGTGAAAATATTTCGGTATCAATTGGGTTGGGTATGGTTTCAATGCGGAAGCCTTTTAATAATGCGCTGGTGCGCGCAACATCCGCCAGCCAATGGCTGCAGGTTACAAACACAACATTTTTAGCGGCCTTAAGCATATATTTTTTACGAAAAAATCCACGGTAAGATAAGTCTTCGCTATGCGGTTTACGCAGCATCCAGCAATTACCGCACTCATGTTTAAAGTGATCGCATTCGCCGGAGTAGTGACAGCCGCCGGTAAAAGCCCACATATCGTGCAGCGTCCATAACACGGGTTTGCCGGTTAAGAACAGTTGTTTCAAATTGTTAACGGAGAGGAAACCGCTGTTTGTCCAGTGCAGGTGCAATATGTCGGCGCTTAGAATATCGGGCTGGTTGGTAATATCCATACCCGCATCTGCTACCGAAAACGCAAACCGTACCGATTTATCTTTTGCCTTAAACCAAATGAAAGGCAGGCGTTCATATAAGAAATTGAATTTTGCCTTTAACCGGCTCCAAAAATCATTGGCGATGCTTTCAACCAGTGGTTCGGCGGTCTTTTTTTCCTGCACCTGCATCATGGCATCAACCTGCTGTAATTCCAGCGCTTTTAGCAGGCGCATGCAGGCAGCTGGTGCACCACCGCCGGCATCAGATGTGTTTATTAAGGTTACCTTCATTCAGTGGCGCTAATTATCGCAGCAATTATAACAATTCTAAAATGAAAACTTTACTTTTGGGCGTTAAGGCCTCACCAAATCCTCTACAAACAAGAGGATTTGACGAACAGGGGTTATTATTAGCATTGTTATCAACAATCTGAAAACTATAAAATGAACTTTTTTGCTTATTTATTCCAGGATTGGAGCGCCAACCGGCAGAATTTTAAAGCACAATCGGTTTTATTTTCTTTCAGGCTGATGATGGTTTTTAACCGTTACCTGGTCACCAAAATTATATTTTACCCGTACTTTATGCTTTACCGTTTTTGGGTGGAGTGGGTGCTGGGTATTGAATTGCCGCGTAAAACAACAGTCGGAAAGGGATTATCCCTTTACCACGGGCAGGCATTGGTAGTTAACAAAGGCACCATCATCGGTAATAATTGCGTATTGCGTAACAGCACTACCATCGGCCACAAAAAACTAGCCGACGGCACGTTTAGCGCTTGTCCGCGGATAGGGAATAATGTAGATATTGGGGCCAATGTTTGTATTATTGGGGATATTTCTATCGGGGATAATGTGATAATAGGAGCGGGGTCGGTTGTAATAAAAGATGTACCGGCTGATTGCGTGGTGGTAGGAAACCCGGCGCGGGTATTGGAGAAGAAAGGATAAATAAAAATAAAGACACGTCATGCTGAACTTGTTTCAGCACCCCATTTGCAAAGTGACCAGCATGTCAGCGACCTGTCCTGTGAGGTGCCGAAACAAGTTCGGCATGACGGTTGGGAGACTAAAAATATAACGAACTAACGTTTTAATGGAACAAAATTTAACCGACCGCTCATTTTGGAAATCCTTTTGGGAATCGAGAAAAGGGCTGATATTTTTTATAAAACCTAACTATGTTTTCGGCAACATACTGGCAAAGCTTATAGCCGAAAAAAATGTAAAAAACGCCATTGAGCTTGGCGGTTTCCCTGGTTATTATGCCACCTACCTGAAAAAATACGAACACCTGGATACTACCCTGTTTGACTATTATATTCACCAGGACCTAATAAATCAATTGCTTGAAAAGAACGGGTTAAAACAAGGTGATATCAATATCATTGAAGCCGACCTGTTTAATTACAAGCCTGAAAAGTTGTATGATATGGTGCTCTCGTTTGGGTTGATCGAGCATTTTAAAGATACCAAAGCCATTATTGAAACCCACCTGCAGTTTTTGAAACCTGGCGGCGTGCTGTTTATTACCCTGCCAAACTTTAAAAGCGTAAATGGCTGGGTGCAGCGTAATTTTGACAAGGAAAATTACGATAAACACAACATTAACAGCATGGATTTGCAGTTGCTTACCGATAGTTGTAAACAGCTGGGTTTAAAAGATATTGAAGCCTATTACCATGGCCGTTTTACCGTATGGCTGGAAAATAAATCAGAACGGACCGGTTTGACAAAGGCGCTGGTAAAAGCGATTTGGGTTGCCGGGAAGGTGTTTACGAAGATTATACCTGTGGAGAGTAAGGCGTTGTCGCCTTATATTGTGGTGAAGGCGGTGAGGTAATGCTCATTCGTTTTGCACAGGCCTATCGCTTTGAAATTTGTTATTGTGCGAGGAACGAACGCGGTAAACGAGGCTCTAACACAATACTATGGAGATATTAAATTGGATCGGTGAAAATATTTCTGAGATAAAGGATAGTTCCTCTTATTCTCGATATTTTGAAGCTAGTTTATTGGAAAAAGGAATTGACGTATACATGTTATTCAATCCACTATTGGGAATAGATTTGATTTTAACTGAAACTTACGATATCAAAGCAATTCATTTTTATTCTGGGAAAGAACCTGAAGTAAATCAATTCTCCGATAAGTTGCCATTTGATTTGAGTTTTACCTTTTCGAGGTTTGAAACAAGACAAATTTTAGGATTTCCTAACACATCTGGCGGCGGTGATTTTAGTTTTTTATATGGCATTACACCTCAATGGGATAAATATTTTTGTGATGGGTTTAACTTACACTTGCAGTTTTCAGAGGGCGAAAGCAGCATAGAGCTAATCACTTTAGATAGCCAATCTGTCGAGTAAAAGTTGAAAAATCCTTAGTGAAGGCACTGAGATAAGGTTTTTAGTTATTCCACAATTCGGAGGGTAAAATGCCTTTTGAAAGACCTTTTTTTATCAAAACGGCTTCATTACACGCGTCCTGCAATGATTTGAATTCAGCTTCACTCAGGCCATCGTCATCATTATCAATACTTACTTTTAACCCCGCATTTTTTGTAATGGTGGTTAATTCAGAAAGTATCGACTTCTTATCATCCGGTATTTCAATGATTAGTGTGGTCATATAAACGCTTTTGTTTTAAACGTAATCAAATTTACAATATTTTTTTTACTCTGGTATCTTTATAAGTTTACGACGTCCCATCTTGTTTTAAATCCTGTAAAATAGTACTTTAACCAAAATTTCGGAGACGCAAAGTGTTGTCTCTCTACATTAATGAAATTGTACCTGACTTACATAATTTATCTCATATGAAAAAAATCTACCTGCTCATTTTATCATTTTTAACCATTCAAAACTTTGTCCATGCGCAAAGTGCCGATGTTTATTTTACATCGTATCCAACCCTGACACCTGATGGAAAAACCGTAATCTTCAGCTATGAAGGCGACCTTTGGCGGGCCGATTTGAATAACGGCAGCGCAGCCCGCATAACCGCCATGCAGGGCGAGGAGGTGATGCCGCGTGTATCGCCTGATGGCAAATGGCTGGCATTTTCGTCAAACCAGTTTGGCAATTATGATGTGTATGTGATGCCTTTGGCCGGTGGTGATATTAAGCAGCTTACTTTTAGCAGCGCAGGGGATGAGGTGGATTCGTGGACCTGGGATTCGAAATCGATTTATTTTACCTCCAATCGCTACAATACGTTCAGCGAATATAAAGTGGCGCTAACGGGCGGCACGCCGACACGCCTTTTTGGTAACTTTTTTAACGATATACACGGGGTAGTGGAGCACCCGCAAACCGGCGAACTGTTTTTTAGCGACACCTGGGAAAGCTATATTTTCCCGACGCGCAAGCATTACAAGGGCGCCTATAACCCGGATATACAATCGTACAATCCCAAAACCAAGGCTTACAAGCAATATACCGACTGGGTAGGCAAAGATTTCTGGACATCAATAGACAAGAAAGGTAATGTCTATTTCGCATCGGACGAGGGAAACGGGGAGTATAATCTGTACACTTTCATCAACGGTAAAAAAACTTCGCTGACGCAGTTTCCATCATCCATAAAACACCCGGTGGTTAGTGCTAACGGCGAAAAGGTGGTTTTTGAAAGAGACTACCAGCTTTTTGTGTACGATGTGGCATCGAAGCAAAGCCAGAAAGTAAGCCTCTCGCTATCCCGCAATGATGTGCTAACCAAGCAGCAGGAGTTTAACGTAAAGGGCAAAATTGAAGCCGTAGACGTATCGGTTGACGGTAAAAAACTGGCATTTGTGAGCCGCGGCGAGCTTTTTGTAAGCGACATTGAAGGTAAATACGTAAAGAAGATAGAGCGTGGTAATGCCGAGCGGGTAACCGAGGTTAAATGGCTGCCTGACAATAAATCATTGCTGTTTGCACAAACCTTCGGCGGCTATACCAATTGGTACACCACAGCTGCCGACAAGCCATCGACAGAAAAACAAATAACTACCGATAAGCAAAACGACAGGCTGCTTACTGTAAATAAGGAACACACCCAAGGTGTTTACCTGAGTGGTCGCAACGAGGTAAGGCTGCTCGACCTGAAAACGCTGGAAAGCAAAACCATTGCCACCGACGAGATTTGGGGCTTTCAAAACCCGTCACCCTTTATATCATCAAACGGCGAGTATGTAGTGTACACTGCCTTTCGCAATTTTGAGCAGGATATTTTGATTTATGGTATAAAGTCGGGAAAAACCATTAACCTTACCAATAGCGGTGTTACAGAGACTGATCCGTTTTGGTCGCCCGACGGCAAGTACATTTATTTTACCTCGGCGCGTACAACGCCCTTGTACCCATCGGGCGGCGGCGATATCCATGTTTACCGCATGCCACTGCAAAAATTTGATGAAGCTTTTCGCCTGGATAAGTTGAAAGACTTGTTTAAGGAAGATAAAAAAGATAGTACGGCCAACAAAAAAGATAAGGATAAAGACAAAGCGGCCTCCGCCAAAAAGAAACCGCTGTCGGAACAACCTGCGCCTAAACCACCGGCAGATATTATAATTAACACTGATGACATTATGAAACGGCTGGAGCAGGTGAGCCCCGGGTTTGGGGTGCAGCGCTCGCCTTATGTAATCCAGAAGGGAGATAAAACGCTGGTGTACTATGCATCGAACCATTCGGAAGGCAACTGGGCCATTTACCGGACAACTATACAGCCTTTTGAAGATAATAAAACCGAAAAGGTTGGCGGCGAGGACGGCGCCGGATTTGACATAGTACAGAGCGGCGACAAATACTTTGCGCTGGCCAAAGGCAATATTTTTACAGTGAATATTGATGGCAACAAACTGGAGAAAGTTGATATAGATTTTAAATTCGAGCGGAATTTGGACGGCGAGTTCAGGCAGATGTACGACGAGGCCTGGGCAGGGTTGGAAGAAAACTATTATGATGGCGAGTTCCACGGAACCGACTGGAAGAAAATGCATGACCGGTATGCAGTTTACCTGCCGTTTGTAAATAACCGTAGCGACCTGCGTACGCTGCTGAACGATATGCTGGGCGAGCTCAATTCATCGCACCAGGGCTTTTACTCCAACGGCAGCGAGGAACGTAAAACACTTACCTATGCCACCATGGAAACCGGGATAATGTTTGATAACGACGACCCGTACAAAGTTTCGACCGTATTAAAAAATAGCAGTGCAGACAAAGCCGGTATCGATGTGAAGCCCGGTGATAGGTTGAAAGCTGTAAACGGCCAGCCCGTTGACGAAAAGCAAGATAGGAATTATTATTTCACCAAGCCATCGATGGATAAGGAAGTGGAGCTCACTTTTGAGCGTGATGGCAAAGAAGTATCAGCCAAAATACACCCCGAAAGCCGGGGTGCATTAGACGGCGATTTGTACGACGAATGGATAGACCATAACCGCGCTGTAGTAACCGAAAAAAGTAAAAGCAGGATTGCCTACGCCTACATGAAAGATATGGGCACCGGTTCGCTGGAAACGTTTTTAGAGGATATGGTTGATGATGCCTATAAAAAGGATGCATTGATATTGGATTTGCGTTACAACACAGGTGGCAATGTGCATGATGCCGTGCTGAGATTTTTATCGCAAAAGCCCTACCTGCAATGGCAATACAGGGGCGGCAAGAAAAGTCCGCAGCCAAACTTTGCACCGGCAGCCAAGCCGATAATACTGCTGGTAAACGAGCAAACCCTAAGCGACGGCGAAATGACGGCGCAGGGCTTTAAAACATTAGGACTGGGTAAAATCATCGGCACCGAAACCTATCGCTGGATAATTTTCACTAGCGGTAAAGGCCTGGTCGACGGTTCGTTTTACCGCATACCGGCCTGGGGTTGTTTTACGCTGGATGGCAAAGACATTGAGAAAAACGGCGTAGCGCCGGATATTTACGTGAAAAACGGGTTTACAGACAGGCTGGAAGGGAAAGATCCGCAATTGGATAGGGCGATTGAGGAGATAATGAAGGATTTGAAGTGATTACACGGATTGAAGGATTGATTACACCGATTTTAACCCTTGATTTAGGATGATTTCGCTGATTTTTGTCTGAACCTTGATTTCCTTGATTTGAGGATTTTCTAGATGTCTGTCGCTATAAAACTTTGTCATTGCGAGCGAGGAACGAGCGCGGCAACCGCGAACTTTGCAGGACGGACTTGCACAGTTCGCGGTTGTTTCGTTCTTCGCAATGACATAGTTTTTTGTACTAACTCAATCCTGAAAATCCTTCAAATCCTTTAATCGTGTTATATTTGCCACATGAATCTCCACCTTTTTGACAAACAGGTTTACACCGGCCGCAGGCAGGTTTTAAAACAAAATATAACTAATGACGGCCTTATTGTGCTGATGGGCAACGAAGACAGCAGCATGAACTATAGGGATAACACCTATCTTTTCCGCCAGGACAGCACGTTTTTATATTATTTCGGGCTGGATACCCACGGCCTTGCTGCTATCATCGATACGGATACCGGCGAGGAAGTGATCTTCGGCAACGAGCTGACGATTGATGATATTGTTTGGACAGGCACTTTGCCTACTGTAAGCGAAATGGCAGCCATGGTTGGCGTTACCGAAACCAAACCGTACGAGCAGATTACACATCATATTCATAAAGCGATAGCTGCCGGCAGACCGGTGCATATTTTACCGCCGTATCGCCCTGAGAATAAAATTAAACTGGCGGCGTGGCTAAATACCAGTCTGGCAGATATTGCCAAATATGTTTCGGTAAAGCTGATTAGAGCGGTTATTGGTCAGCGGGTGATAAAAACGCCTCTGGAGGTTGCCGAACTGGAAAAGGCAGTGGATATCAGCATTGATATGCAGTTGGCGGTTATTAAACATACCCGCCCCGGCATTAAGGAATACGAACTGGTTGCAAAGGCGCATGAAGTGGCTATTGCTAATGACGCACATTTAGGATACCCTGCAATTATTACCACTTACGGGCAAACGCTGCATACTCACTATTATGGCAATACCCTACAGGAAAGCCGCATGGTGTTAAGTGACATAGGCGCTGAAAATGCCATGCATTACGGCGGAGATTTAACGCGTACCTTCCCCGTTGGCAAAACTTTTACTACCAGGCAGGCAGAATTGTACGAGGTAGTGCTGAATTCCATGAACCATGCCATCAGCCTCCTGAAACCGGGTACACGGTATAAAGATATTCACCTGGCTGCCTGCCAGAAATTGGTAGAGGGCTTAACCCAAGCCGGTATTATGAAAGGCGATGCCGCCGAAGCTGTTGAGGCCGGTGCGCACACCATGTTTTTTCAGTGCGGATTGGGCCACATGCTGGGTATGGATACGCATGATATGGAGGACTTGGGTGAGCAATATGTGGGCTATACCGATACACTGAAAAAAGAAACTTCCATTTTCGGGTTGAAATCATTGCGTTTGGGCCGTGAATTGGAACCTGGTTTTGTGCTGACAGTTGAGCCGGGTATTTACATTATCCCCGAACTGATTGACCGCTGGCAGGCCGAAAACAAATACGCCGATTTTATTAATTACGATGTATTGAATACTTACCGCGATTTCGGTGGGATAAGGATTGAGGATAACTTTTTGATTACGGAGACAGGGAGCCAGGTTTTAGGTAAATATTTACCTAAGAGTTTGAAAGAGGTAGAGGGGTTGAAAGGGTAAAAATAACCCCCCGAATCGTCATTGCTAGGAACGAAGCAATCTCTATGCATGCTAATCAAGGAGTAAAAAGCGTGTGGTGACCTGTCAGCCGCATTTTGGTTTTCACAAACATCACGGTTCCTGATTGTCCTGTGCAGAGGTTGCTTCGTTCCTCGCAATGGCTTGTGGGAGAGATGATTAGGTATTCTTATTTCTTCACCAAATACTTCACCCTCAACTGCGCTACAAACCGAACCCCGCGCTGCAATAGTGTGCCTTTACGGTTTTTCAGGAAATTTTTGATAGCGGCATAAGCTTGTGGGTTTTCCTTTATTTCTGTGGGGAATTGTTTGATAGCGGCTCTGCCTATGCGCACCTGGTACATGTCCTCTTTGTTGGAATGTACGCCGCTGCCATCGTTGCCGATGTTTTGGATGAGTGAGGTGGATGGATTTAGTGTCAGTCCGCCTTTTAAAAATATCGAGGCGTACCAGCGGATGGCCCAGGAATTATTTTTACCGGCTTTGAAACCCGTTAACTGTTTCCAGAAGTTCATGGTGCCATTGATGGAGAACTGGTCGGTTTTTTGTTTGTCGAACTGGTTGAGCAGTACATCCACATCATCCTCGAAATGGTTCCATGCGCGACCCCAGGTTGCCCAGCCCCAGCTGGTTGCTGCGCGCCAAAAGAAGGTTTCCGGTAGTTTTTTATCCGCCAACTCATACATGTAGGCACCTATATGCATCACCTTTTCTTCTTTGGCATAGCGGTTTAATCCTTCGTTAAAATACTCCAATGTATGGGGCGACGACAGCAAATCATCCTCAAAAACAATAATTTTACCATACTCAGCCACCAGTTGCGTAACCCCGCTGATGATGGAATTGGCCAGGCCCAGGTTTTCCTTGCGCTCAATAATTTTAGCCGATTTAAAACCGGACACATCTTTTATGAAATTGCGTACCTGCTCCACTTTTGCCTTGTCGTCCTCCGTTTTTGGCGCATCCGAAAATATAAACAGGCGCGACTCGTCGGCCAGTAAATTCTTTTGCAAATAACTGATGGTGCGGCGCGTGTGCTCAGGCCGGTTGTAAACAAAAAGGGCAATCGGGGCAAGGTTTTGCATTGGTAGCTACTAGAATATTTCGAGGTGTTTATCGGCTTTTTTACAAAGAACGGTATAAGCGTTGGCTAATTGTTCATCAACCTTTTTTCCGAAGATTTTTCCGAGGCTGTTTTTCACGGTATACTCAGCAGCAATCTTTAAATCCGTAATAATACTCTTTGATTTTTTTTGATTTACATATGTATTAAACTTCGTAACCTCGGGTTCAATCAACGAGGTTAGATCGTCCTCAACTTCGAAACCTTCCGTGTTTAACAGGTAGCGCAGCGAGGTTGGGGTGTATACGTTAATGTGACCGTATGCCAGGAAATGTTTAATACGCTTATCAACACCGGCGCGGTAATCAAGCGGTACTTCTATCACATAATGGCGGGCAACGCGTTTTAATTCGCGCAGTAGCACACGTTCGTGCTCAACATGTTCCAACACGTGCGACAGGATGATTAAATCAAAGCTGTTATCACCAAACGGCAGCTTGTATCCATCAAATAATGCAACCGATTCCAGATTCTTTATATCGCGGGTTTTGATGTGCTCCACGCCGCTTTCGGATATTTCGACCGCGTGGTATTCGGGTGCAAAATCAGCATCGGCCAGCAGTTTTAAAATGCTGCCATCGCCTGCGCCAACTTCCAGCACTTTGCGGAAATCGCGGCCGCGGCAAACGTCGATAATATGCTGCGCCTTGTATTTGGCGCCAAGCATGCGCCAGGCCTCGTCGTGCTTTTCGTAAAATTCATCGTACGCGGTTTTAACATTATCGCTGATGCCTGATTGTTGCATAGTGTAGCTGGTTGTTGAGGTGTCAAATTTAGTAAAAATTAAGGATGGGGGAAGGGAGATTGCTTTTGATAGAAAATTTAACCACGGAGGCCGCGGAGAAGGCGCGCAGAGCCGGCATTGTTTAAACGCGGGTTAGGGGTAGCCCCCTGACGGGGCAAAATACCGTTATGTGTTGGTGGCTACAAAGCGGTAGTGCCTACGGCCCATTATCGTCCTATTTCAAATATCCGTACACTGTCATATTCGCACATCCACACATCTTCTCCTGTAACAAACACCATCAATTAATTGTCAAAAACCATGTCAAAATCATATGCAAACAAATTTGCCGTTATAATATTATATTTGTGGGCTTAAATTTTTTAAGATGATAAGGTTATTAGATTTTTTGCTACTTGTTATAGTAGTTTTATATATAATAAAAGCGCTGGTGCGTTTTTTACTGCCGATGCTGTTTCAAAGTGTGGTAAACAAGGCGCAGGAGCAGCACCAAAACCAGCAGCGTAATTACAGCAGCCAAAAGCAGCCTGATGCCAAAGTTAAGGTTGATTATATCCCCGAAACCCACAAAGCTAAAGTGCCTGACTCTGAGGGAGACTTTATCGACTACGAAGAAATTAAGTAACCATGTTAATACCCGAGGAAGTATTTAAACGCCGCAAACAACACAACAATACACCGGAATCGATAATGTTGATTATCGTCAACTTTATTGTGGTATCGCTGGCCGAAACTTTGTTTTGGGATCATACCCATATCAATTGGTTTTTTTGGGT
Source organism: Mucilaginibacter sp. (assembly GCF_025359345.1). Lineage (GTDB taxonomy): Bacteria > Bacteroidota > Bacteroidia > Sphingobacteriales > Sphingobacteriaceae > Mucilaginibacter. The sequence continues at coordinate 158,825 of NZ_JANYGQ010000035.1, read as the reverse complement.
GGCAATTGGTCTGCTGGCCGTTTATAATTTCTTCTCGCTCCGCAAAAATCTTGAAGTTTACAGCAAGATTGATAAAATCGTATACGTTTTGAGTATGATTACTTTGGCGATACTTGCGGCGGTGTTGTTTATATTTCAGTAGTAAGGGTAGTTTTAACCACAGAGGCACAAAGAAGGCACGGAGGACACTGAGCCTTTCAGTTCGATATTTTTCCTTTGTGAGTTCTGTGTTTTTCACTTTGCGCTTCCGTGGTTATTTTTTACTACATCATTAAATCACCACCCTATCACCGCAATCTCCCGTTAATTTCTATTTTTGGAACCTTCAAACCTTTAATAAAAATACAGATGGGCAATTGGTTCAAGCGAAACGGGATTCACTTTATAGTTGCTGCGGCATTTTTAATTATCAGCTTTTTGTTTTTTACCCCGGCTTTCCAGGGCAAAACTTTGGGGCAAAACGATGTTACGCGCGCCCAATCAACCCAAAAGGAAATAAACGACTATCACGAAAAGGGCACCACCATTTTATGGACCAACCAAATACTGGGCGGCATGCCGGCGTTTCAAATATGGGCGCCTTATTCGGGAAGTATAGCCACACATATTGTTAATTTTTTGGATACGGCCTTCCCTTCGCCTATTTATATTGTCTTCTTACTGCTGTTTGGCTCATACTTTTTGTTCAACGTTTTAAAGCTGAATCCCTGGCTGGCGGCAGCGGGCGCACTGGCGTTTACCTTTTCATCGTACAATATTATTTACATAGCGGCTGGGCATGCCAACCAGGAGTTTGCTATAGCCCTTTTCGCACCTATAATTGGCTCCATACTACTGGTGCTTCGCGGAAAAAGATTATTGGGCGCGTCGTTGCTGGCGCTGTTTCTTGCCATAGAAATAAAAGCCAACCATATCCAAATGACCTATTACCTGCTGATAGCCTTGCTGATTATGCTGGCGATAGAGCTTTATCATGCCGTAAAGAGCAAAAAAACGGCTCCATTTTTTAAATCGCTGGGTTATATTGCAGGTGCAACTTTACTGGCGTTAATGGTAAACGCTTCCCTGTTGTGGAGCACTGCGGAATATGCCGGCGACTCGATACGCGGTAAATCAAATTTAACCCAAACGGATAAAAAACCGGGCAGCGGCGTTCCGCGCGACTATGCTTATGAGTTTAGCGAAGGCGTTGGCGAAACGTTTACCTTTTTGGTGCCCAATGCTTATGGTGGCGCTTCGGGTGGCAGTGAAGATCCCGCGGAATCGAACATCACCAAAGTGCTGGTTGGCAAAGGCGTTGACGCCGGGCAGGCCCAGCAAGTTGCACAAAGCATCCCGCTTTACTGGGGCGAAAAGACATTTACCGAAGGCCCCTGGTACTTTGGCGCCGTAGTTTGCCTGCTGTTTGTGTTTGGCTTGCTGGTGGTTAAGGACAGGATAAAATGGTGGCTGCTTGCTACTGTAGTATTAACCATGTTCCTGTCATTTGGCAAGAACCTGCCGTTCGTGTCCGATTTGTTTTTTAACTACTTCCCGCTGTATAATAAATTCCGGGCGGTTGAATCGATACTGGCCGTGGCTATGCTTTGTGTGCCCGTACTGGCTTTGTTGGCTGTTAACGAGGTTATCACTAATCCTGATAAAGCTGCGCTGTTTAAAAAGGCAAAAATTGCCATTTACATTACCGGTGGTATTGCTTTACTGCTGGCGCTGTTGCCCGATGCGGTGCTTTCGTTTAAATCAAGCTCGCACCAGGAGCTTATCGGTAAGATATCTGCCGGCATTACCGGCGGAAATATGCCGATGGCCAATGATATTGCCAACGCGCTGGTGCAAGACAGGATAGCCATTGCCCGTGCCGATGCCATCCGCTCAATTGTTTTCCTGCTTTTGGGTTTTGGCATTTTGTGGGCGGGCATCAAACAAAAAATAAAAGTAATGCCGCTGTCGCTGGCGTTCCTGGTTTTAATATTGGTTGATTTATGGATGGTAGACAAGCGCTACCTGAAAAGCGAGCAGTTTGTTGATAGGGAGGCCGTTATGAAGCCGCAGCCTCGTAATGTTGACCAGGAAATTTGGCGTGATAAAGACCCTAACTACCGGGTAATTGATTTAACGCAGGTGTTAACGCAAGACGCTACTACGCCATATTTCCATAAATCCATTGGAGGTTATTCGGCAGCCCGGTTAAAGCGTTTGGACGAGTTGATTGAGAACCAGTTCAGCAGGCGCATTAACCCGGCGGTTTTAAGTATGCTGAATACGAAATACATAATTAACGCCGATACTGCTAAAAACTTAACTGTAATGGCCAACCCCGAAGCTTGTGGCAATGCCTGGTTTGTATCGAAGATTAAATATGTTGCCAATGCTAATGCAGAAATGAAGGCGCTGGATAATTTTAAACCTAAGGATGAAGCCATTGTGGATCAGCAGTATAAAAGCATGATTGCAGGGAAAGGATTTGACCGCAGTGAAAAAGCTGAGGAAGCTGTTAAATTAACCAGCTATAATCCCGACCATTTGATTTATGAAACCAACCCGTCGAGGCCGCAACTGGCGGTTTTTTCGGAAATATATTACAGCAAAGGTTGGAAGATGCTGATTGACGGTAAGGAACAACCGTATTTTCGCGCCGATTACTTATTGCGTGCCGCCATTATACCGGCAGGCAGTCATAAGGTGGAATTTGTATTTCACCCGGCATCGTATTACACCGGCGAAAAGATTTCGATGGGAGGGTCGGCGTTGCTGCTGCTGGCGCTGGGCGGGGCTGTTTATTTGGAGCGGAAAAGGAAGAAAACGGATACGGGACAAAAGGAGGTAGGGTGACGGTATCGGATGTCATAAATTAACAGAGCGCCATTAGGGGTCCAAGGTCAGTAGAAAAATAAGCAACCCAAAAATACCGTGCCGTCAGTTACGGAACGTTGGCGATGTTGCGTGCCTGACGGCACGCTAAATTACGGTAATGCTGTTTTCTACCGACCTTTTGCACCGATGGTGCATTTTCTCCGTCAACTTGATGATATTGGTATATAGCCCAAGTGCTTTTTTACGGCCATTTCACCTCCATTTTTGTTGCAACAATTAATAAAATATAACACAAAATTTTGTGTTATAGAATTTTAGTAAAAGTTGTATCTTGCGCCCTCTTTTTATTATATAAAGAAATAAGTAATTATATACGTTTATGGGTATTATGGGTTTTTTGCGGGAACGAATGGGGAAGATTCTCGCATTTTTTATTGGATTTGCATTACTTGCATTTATCATCGGTGAAGTTGCCAGGTCGGGCGGATCGTTTTTACGCGACGACAGGAACAAGCTGGGCGAAGTAGGCGGCGAAAAGGTTGAGTATGATAAATTTAACAAGTTGTTTGAACAAAACAGCCAACAGTTTAAACAGCAATCGCAACAAGCTAATTTAACGCCGCAGTTTACTGCTTACATACAGGAAAACACCTGGAACAATATGATAAGCCAGATGATACTTACAAAAGAGGTTGAAAAACTTGGCTTGGTGGTAGGCGATGACGAAGTTAACTCGATGGTTAACGGCACCAATCCCGACCCGCAGATTGTACAGGCTTTTGGCAACCCGCAAACCGGCAAGGTTGATGTTGCTAAATTTAACCAGTTTAAGCAAAACGTGCAGGCATCCAAAGCAGACGATCCGGTTAGGGCACAATGGGATGCTTTTATTGACGGCCTTGGCAAAAACAAGCTGAATGAAAAATACCAGGCAATTGTAACAAACAGTCTGTATATTAACTCGCTTGAAGCAAAAGAAGATTATACTGCTAAAAACAAGCTGGCTAATTTTAAATATGTAACGCTTGACTACGCATCGGTACCTGACAATAAAGTTACCATTACTGATGCCGACTACCAGGCTTATTATGATGAGCATAAAAATCAGTTTAAAGCACCGCAGGAAACCAGGACTTTTGACTATGTGAGCTTCAACGCATCAGCTTCAAAAGCCGATTCGGCCGCTACCAAAACCCAAGCCGAAAAGATGGCGGCTGACTTTAAAGCATCAACCAACGATTCGCTTTTTGTGCAGATAAATTCTGAAACAAAAGTTCCGCTTGCTTATTTACACAAAGGTAAAGGGCTCGATCCAAAATTGGATTCGGTAATGTTTACCGCTTCAAATGGTTTTATGGTTGGTCCGTACCTTAGCAATGGCAGCTATAAAATAGCCAAACTTGTTGATTCGCGCGTTGAGCCCGACTCGATAAAGGCACGCCATATATTAATCGACCCTTCGGGCATGGGTCTTGATAAAGCCAAGGCTAAAGCCGATTCGATTAAAAAACTGGTTGACGGCGGGAAATCATTTGCTGAATTATCTGCTCTGTATGCTACAGGGAAAGTTCCTGCCATGAAAGCCGAAGATTTAGGCACGTTTGGCCGCGGCAGAATGGTGCCCGAATTTGATAACCCAGTATTTACCTTCAAAAAAGGCGATGTAAAAGTGATCATAACTCCTCAATTCGGTGTTCACATTGTGCAAATTGAAGATACCAAAGGTTCATCGAAAGTGGTTAAAGTTGCCCTTGTTGACGTTCCGTTAAAAGCAAGTAGCACTACTCAAACTGAAGTTTACAGTAAAGCACAGCGCTTTTTAGGTAATTTAACTAAAGAGAATTTTGCTGCTGAAGCTAAAAAAGAAGGCATGGCAACAAAAACTGCTACCGATGTAAACGGTATTGCAGGCTCGATACCAGGTGTTGAAAGCGCCCGTGACATAGTAAAATGGGCCTTTACTGCCGAGAAGGGCGACTTTTCGGATAAGGTTTACATCACCGGTAACCAATACATTGTAGCCCACCTGGTAAGTGTTAAACCACAGGGCCAGCTATCGCTTGATGATGTGAAAAAACAGATTGAGCCGATGGTTAAAAACAAGGTAAAAGGTAAATTATTGGCTGATAAGTTGCAGGCTGCGTTAAACGGCTCAACTACTATTGACCAGGTTGCTCAAAAAGCAGGTGTAAAAGTAAATCCTATCCAAAACATAGTGTTTGCTAATCCGATAATTCCGGGTTCATCAGCTGAGTATAAAGTTATCGGTACGGTTTTTGGTTCAAAACCAAACAAACTATCAAAACCGGTAGAAGGACAACAAGGTGTGTTTGTGTTTACACTTGACAGCTTTGTTAACCCTGCCGCTGTTACCAACACGGTAAGAGAGAAAGAACAACTGGGCCAGGCTTTGCTGCAACGCTCACGTTCACTGATATTTGATGCCCTGAAAGATAAGGCGAATGTAAAAGATTACAGAGCTAAGTTTTTATAGTAACTTTTAAAGTAATTTTGTATCCGGGATGGCGTTACAGCTACTCCCGGATTTTTTTTGTTTACGGTTATGGAAATACAGGAAAATTTTGTGAATAAGGTGGCCCAAAGCGGGCTGGTTACTTTGGATCCCGCTGCCTTTTATCCTGAAGGCGAAAGGGTTGTTTATGATATAAAGGATAACCTTTTCATGGAGCTGATATTGAAGGAAAAGGATTTCAGGGAGTTTGTGAAAGGCCATGACTGGGCGCGGTACGGCGGTCAATTTGTTGCCGTAACCTGCACAGCCGATGCCATTGTGCCGGCCTGGGCCTACATGTTGCTGGCAAACCGCCTGGCGCCCTATGCAAAAGAAGTTGTTTTTGGCAATGCCGATGTGCTGGAAACTGTGCTGTTTGTAAAAAGCATAGCCAAGCTTGATGTTGAACAATACCGCGACCAGCGGATAGTAATTAAAGGCTGCGGAGATATCCCAGTGCCGGTTTCGGCATATGTTGAGCTAACCAAAAAACTTACCCCGGTTGTAAAAAGCCTGATGTTTGGCGAGCCTTGTTCAACAGTACCTATTTATAAGAAAAGGGATTGAGGGAGAAATAAGAACCAAGAATCAAGAGCCAAGAATCAAGATTTAAGAGAAACAGTTACGCGGGACGAGTTTTGCGACTGAATTTGCCAGGTGATTTTAATGCGCGTTCAGGCAGATTTTCCTATTTTGACTCTTGGGTCTTAATTTCTCGACCCTTAATCTAAAATCTCAGCCGAATGTCATCATCCAAATACTAATTTACTTTCATAGCAGTTTATAGTCAGAGTCTTAACAAAACAAATAATATTAAATTTGCTTTAAAAGACAACAGACTAATAGCCATACAGATGACCAAATACTTTCTGCTCGCGTTCTTTCTCGTAACCATTGGGGCCAAATCATCCGCACAGGAGATGAATTACCTGGGCGAACCCTCATTTAAGGTGGGCGAGGAGCTTGACTATAAATTAAAATACGGTTTTTTCACCGCTGCTGAGGCTACCATCAGGGTTGGCGAAAGCGACAAAAAGTTTGACGATAAGCCAGCTTATCATATTGTAGCCGATGCTAAAACCGCCGGCACTTTTGATATTTTTTACAAAGTGCGCAACCGCTACGAAACTTATGTTGACCAAAAAACGCTTGAACCTTACTTTTATACTGAAAACCGCAAGGAAGCCAGTTACAGGCATAGTGATAACGTTACGTACGACCATAACACCGATAAAATAACGGCTGCCAAAGGCGTTTATCCCATGAAAGGCAAAACGTTCGACTTTTTATCGGCGTATTATTTTGCCCGGAGTGTTGATATCTCCAGGCTGAAGATCGGTGATAAATTTAACCTGCAGTATTTTTTGGAGGATGGTGTGCATTCCATGGAAATTACTTACGCAGGGAAAGAAAAAATGGAATGTTCGGTGGGTACGTTTAATTGTTTAAAATTTAACCCCACAATTATCCCGGGGCGTGTGTTTAGAAAAAGCAGTAAGCTATATTTGTGGATTACTGACGATAAAAACCGGATACCTGTAAAGGCCCATGTTGAGTTAGTAGTAGGCAGTATTACCATGGATTTGACCGGCGCTAAAAATTTAAAGTACGCGCTGAATCCGCTAAAAAAATAAGAATGATAGAGGTTGGCAACGTTTTAGTACACGAGGATGTAGTAAAAGAGAATTTTGTTTGCAATTTAAACAAGTGTAAAGGCGCATGCTGCCTTGAAGGCGACTCGGGCGCACCCCTGAATGCCGATGAACTGGACATACTGGATGAAATTTATCCGAAGGTAAAGCCCTTTATGAACGCCAAAGGCATAGCCACGGTCGAAACTGTGGGCACCTACGTTACCGATTTTGAAGGCGATTACACTACGCCCTGTGTTGACGTAAACAAAGAATGCGCCTACGTGATATTTGAAAACGGCATCACCAAATGCGCCATTGAAAAAGCATACGAGCACGGCGCCATTAGCTGGAAAAAACCAATATCGTGTCACCTGTACCCCATCCGCATAACCAAGTATCCCGAATTTGACGTATTAAACTACGACCGCTGGAGCATTTGCAGCCCGGCCTGCTCATTTGGGAACGAGCTAAAAGTACGTGTACACGAGTTTCTCAAAGCCCCGCTAATCCGCAAATATGGCGCTGATTGGTACCAGGAGCTGGAAGATACTGTGGCGGGAATATAGGGATAATCTCCTGGTTAATGAACTTTCAAAGATTTTGAATTTGTCGAAAATATATTAAATTTGTTTTCAACGACCAGTTATGTAAACCGCCCCAACAAGGCAACAACTTCATAATTATACTGATACAGCCGAAGTCTGTAGCTAATTGCTATTTTCATTTTATTTGAAGATGGTTTGGCTGTTGACTAAAGCTGCCATATTAAACAAACTTAACCTGATATTTAATGACCCACTATATTATGTAAGGTACTACAGAACTTTCACCATGCATTAACTAATAAATTCCCGTTCCTGATAGTTTATACTATCGACGAAAAAATAAGCACATACAGTATCGCAATTTTCATACCAGCAGAAATTCGAAAAATAAATTTAAATAAATAATTTTTTGAGTGGATTTCCCTTGGCGCGGCTAAGAATAAGCAGTTGAAAAGAACAACATAATACCCTCTGATAATTTATTCCTCGTATTAAAAAAATAGAAATGGAGACACCATATGGCGGAAGCGCCAATATCATTGAAAACTTTGACGGTATAGAAATCATAATCCCGGCGAAGCGAAATGCATTTATAATGGTGTTTTTTGCAATATGGCTATGCATGTGGTCGGTTGGTGAATTTACTTCGGTGTCCTCGTTTATTACCGGTAGTAATTCATCGCGCGACTTGTTTAGTGTAGTTTGGTTGTGCGGATGGACATTGGGCGGCCTTATAGCTTTCAGGGCGCTTTTTTGGACAATTGCAGGGAAGGAAATTATTAAAGTTGGACAAGGTGCACTTACCATCGACAAACGCGGCGCGCTATTTTATAAAGCGAAGACCTATGATTTAAGGGAGGCAAGAAATTTTCGTGCCTGGCAGGAACATGTACCCCGCGGCCCTTTGGGTAATACAAGATCGAACAATGCATTCAACCTGGGAAGCAACGGCACAATAAGGTTCGACTATGGTATGCAGACCATAAAATTTGCAGATGGCCTGGGTGAAGCCGAGGCCAATTTTATATTGCAAAAGTTACGCGATAAAAAGTATATCAGTTAATCTCACTATCTCCACAGATTGCACTGCGGAGATAGTAAAATCAGCTATTCCGAGGCGCAATTATTTCTCCTCCGGCATAGCATTCAGCAAAATATATTCGCGCTCGCTGGCGGTAAAGTGCAGGCTGTCGGTTGTTAAGGTAACCGGGCGGGTAACCAAAAGCTCATCAGCCATCACTATACCGTTTTTAAAGGTGGTGTAGCCCGTCCAGGTGCCTGTGCCGGGGGTGATGTTCATTTTAGCTTTTTTGCCGTCTTTAAGGGTAACTTCTAGCTCTTTGCGATCGTTATCAATAAATGGGGTGCTGTTTTTAATGGTTGAAGGAAAGTTGCAGATGTTTTCCCGTTTCCGCAGGGGCTCCGGGCAGATTTATTTATGGAAATTTAAGCTCCTCCCCTAAATGCCGAAGTGTAAACTTATACCAGAATCATACTATAGTTTTATGTTCCTGTTCACAGTGGAACATAAGGAACAGGTTGGAACAGTAAATAGTCGCCACGGGTTGCTAAAAACCATGTTTCTGCATTAATAATTCACTTTTTACCCTGTTTACTACCATAAAAAATGCAAAAAGTACTGACAAATTAGTGTCAGCACTTTTTGTGATTATTACAAAAAAACCACGAATTAAGACAGAAGCTTTATGACGACAATCCCGAAAATAAAAATGTGCTGATCCGAAGACTTAATCTTCAAATCAGCACATCATCAAATTTTCAAATCGAAAACCTTACAACCCAAACGCAGCTTTCACCTTATCCACATAATCCAATTTCTCCCAGGTAAACAGCTCTACTTCGCGTTTGATCTCTTTGCCGTCGTGGCCTATGAATGATTTGGTTACTATTTCGTTAGGGCGACCGAAGTGGCCGTACGCAGCGGTTTCGCTGTATATGGGGTTACGCAGTTTGAAACGGGTCTCGATTGCGTAAGGGGTCATATTAAAAATGGCTTCTACCTTTTTAGCAATTTCGCCATCGTGCAGGCCAACTTTGCCGGTGCCGTAAGTGTTTACGTAAATACCCATTGGCTGGGCAACACCGATTGCGTATGATACCTGTACCAGCACTTCGTCGGCAACGCCGGCTGCTACCAGGTTTTTGGCAATGTGGCGGGTTGCGTAAGCTGCAGAACGGTCGACTTTTGAAGGATCTTTACCTGAAAATGCACCACCACCGTGTGCACCTTTGCCACCGTAGGTATCCACAATGATTTTACGGCCGGTTAAGCCGGTATCGCCATGCGGACCGCCGATTACAAACTTGCCGGTAGGGTTAATGTGGTATTTAATGCCGTCACCAAAAAAGTGGGCGTATTTTTCATATTTGGCCTTAACGCGCGGGATAAGGATGCTGATGATATCGCTGCTGATTTTTTCAAGCATAGCTTTCTCTTCGTCGAAATCATCGTGCTGCGTTGAAATAACGATAGCATCAATGCGGATGGGCTGGTTATTGTCATCATACTCCAGCGTTACCTGCGATTTTGCGTCAGGGCGTAAATATTTGATGTCGGTATTTTCGCGGCGGATAGCGGCAAGCTCAATTAACAAAGCATGGGCAATATCCAACGCCAAAGGCATGTAGTTATCAGTCTCTTTGGTGGCGTAGCCAAACATCATGCCCTGGTCGCCGGCGCCCTGCTCTTCTTTGGCAGTACGGTCAACACCCTGGTTAATATCCGGCGATTGCTCATGGATAGCCGAAAGCACACCGCACGAGCTGCCATCAAACATGTACTCGCCTTTGGTATAGCCAATTTTGTTGATTACCTCGCGGGCGATTTTTTGTACATCAAGATAGGCTTTTGATTTTACCTCGCCGGCTAAAAAAACCTGGCCGGTAGTAACTAAAGTTTCGCATGCCACCTTTGAGTCGGGGTCGAACGCTAGAAAATGGTCAATCAAAGCATCCGATATCTGGTCGGCAACTTTATCCGGGTGTCCTTCTGATACGGACTCTGATGTAAATAAATATGACATTTTGTTTTTTATGTATCAATTAATATTATCCTGAGACACAAAGTATTGCATCTCTACATTCGGTTCGAAATAAAAAGATTTAAAGGATTGAAGTAAAAAGAAGCATGGTATTAGCGCTTTTTTACGTGGTTGCAATCCGGTAGGCCCCGCCGTTCAGAATGAACGATTGACAGGGACAAGCAATTAAATCAGTCCACTTTCCGGGTGCGAAATTAAAACAATTTTTACAAAGCCGAAAATACATTTACTTTTGCCGCAATAATCATATTTATTTGGAACGGAAAGCGTTATTTATTATAAACCCAATATCTGGCGGGAAGAAAAAGGACGGCGTTCCGGAACTCATCGACAAACACCTGGATAAAAGCCTGGTTAAACCAGTAATTGTTTTTACCGATGGTGTGGCGCATGCCAAACAAATAGCACACGAAGCCGCGGGCAAGTTTGAAATGGTAGTGGCCGTTGGCGGCGATGGTACGGTAAACGAGGTGGCGTCGGCAATTGTAGGGAGCGACACTACATTGGGCATAGTGCCTTTTGGTTCAGGCAACGGCCTTGCCCGTTTTTTGGGTATCCCGATGGACACCGCCAAAGCCATTGAGACGCTGAGCACCGGCAAATGGATAACAATGGATTCGGGCCGGGTAAATGGACAGCCATTTTTTAATATGGCGGGCATGGGTTTTGACGCACATATCAGCGAGGTGTTTTCGCATAACAAAAAGCGCGGGTTTATCACTTATATCAAATCCTCGATAAAGGAAGTCATTAGCTATAAAGCCCAGATATACAACATCAACATTGACGGCAAGGATTACGAGCGCGAGGCATTTATGCTAAGCTTTGCCAATTCGTCGCAATATGGCAATGACGCGCACATATCGCCCACGGCGTCGGTGCAGGATGGTTTACTGGATATTTGCGTAATAAAACCATTCCCGCTGTGGCGCTTTTTTGAAATGGGCATACGCATGATGCGCAAAACCACCGATAAAACAAAATATGTGGAAATAATAAAGGGCCAGCGTATATTGGTAAAACGCAGCGAGCCGGGCCCGTTACACCTTGATGGCGAACCACAAATGGCCGGTATTGACGCTGAAATTGTATTGGTGCCGCATTCGCTGAAGGTGATTGTGGGGGCTTCTTTTAAATAGTCTTAAGTCTTGAGCAGAAAGTCTTAAGTCATTTTTGGGAAAATTCTAAATTTGCAAATTCTGACTCAAGACTCAAGACTCAAAAAATGGCAAAACATAAATTTACCGGCATAATGTACTCCACCGATCCTGATTTTCAATATCAGCAGGAGGGGGGCGAATCAGCACAGGCGTTACCGCCGCAACAGCAAAATCTTAAAATATACCTCGACCGCAAAGGCGGCGGCAAACTGGTTACCCGGGTAACAGGCTTTGTTGGCCCCGATGCAGATTTGGAAGCCATCGGCAAAAAGTTGAAATCGAAATGCGGCGTGGGCGGCTCAGTAAAGGATGGGGAGATACTAATACAGGGCGATTTCAGGGATAAGATTTTGACCATGCTTACTGCAGATGGATTTAAAGCGAAAAAAGCCGGCGGATAATTTTTTTCGCGTAGGGGCGTATTGCATACACCCTGTTCCTGCGGACATTACGGTTGATGGGTTCCGGTAAATACCTTTCCTTCAAATCGCGAAAAAAGGCCGCTTATACCGTAGGCCTGCGACCTGCGCTGACGGATGCCGCCCGTTGGGGCTGGCGGATTTATCTTTCTAACAAATTTCGGACACCAACTTATATTTAAAAGGGTAATGCATCATTTTGAAATAGAAGAATACTTTCCAAAGCCCCAACGGGGAGAAATCCATCAGCGCAGGTCGCAGGCCTGTGCCAAACAAGCGAATAACCTGTGTAATTGTAATAGTTAAAGATTAAATTAGCTACACTAATTATCATATCGCCAATCTCAACACATTGCCATGCCACAATCCCTCGTAAAAAACTATATGCATATCGTGTTCAGTACAAAAAACCGTGAATCGCTAATTCATCAACCATATGAAGACGAGTTGCATAATTACTTAGCCATGCTTTGTCAAAAGCACGAGTGTTTACCAATAAAAATTGGTGGATATACCGACCATGTTCACATCCTGTGTATGCTATCCCGGAAAATAGCACTCATGACGCTTGCTGAAAAAGTAAAGACATCATCGTCTGGGTGGATGAAAAACCGCGATCAATCACTGGCGAACTTTTATTGGCAAAACGGTTACGGTGGGTTTTCGGTTAGTCCAAATGATGTTGATTCGGTTATCAGTTATATTTCTAATCAGCATGCGCATCACAATGGTATTCTTTTTCAGGATGAATATCGGAAAATGCTTAACGACCATGCGGCAGAATATGACGAACGGTACGTGTGGGATTGATGGCGTTATCTGCCGTTTCGCACAGGCCTGCGACCTGTGCTGGCGAAGGGCGCCCCTTTGGGGCTGAGAGACTTGTCTTCAATTTTAGTCTTTGTAGATTTGATAATATCTTGCTATCCTGGATTTTGCATGAAAGAAAATCTAAAAAGCCCCAACGGGGCGAAATTCATCAGCACAGGTCGCAGGCCTGTGCCAAAAAAACGTCCAAAAATTCCAAAATCCAGCCCTGTAAATTCTACACTTAGTGTATTGAATTGAAAATATAATTTATAATCAAATATTTGATAATGAGTATTTTATGAATTGTGTAAAATATACATTATGTAAATAAATACTCATATTTTCTTGCTTGTTAGCTGGTAAAACCGGTAATTTTGCACAAACCAATTTTACACTTTTAATGAGAATAAGTGCTGCCAATTTACCTGATTTGAGCTACCTGCAGCTTAATCGGGCTAGGAATGTTTTTTACCAGTTAACGCCTGCCGAACTTGTTGAGGCGGCTTTACAAAGAAATGAGGGCGTTTTGGCCGACACCGGCGCCCTGGTCGTTGATACCGGTGAATTTACCGGGCGCTCGCCTAAGGATCGTTTCATCGTGGATGATGATATTACCCGCAACAGCGTTTGGTGGGGAAAGGTAAACCTTAAATTTGATGCTGCCCGGTTTGATGCACTGCTGCAAAGGGTAACCGATTATCTTGCAGATAAAGACATTTTTGTGCGCGACAGTAGCGCCTGCGCCAACGAGAAATACCGTATGGACATTCGTGTAGTTACCGAAACGGCCTACCAGAGCCTGTTTGTACACCACCTGTTTTTACGCCCCGAAGTTATTGACACCGGGTTTATGCCCGAGTGGACAATAATTGCGGCTCCTGGCTTTAAAGCCGATCCGGAAGCTGACGGGACCCGGCAGCACAATTTCTCTATCATCAACTTCACTAAAAAAATGATACTGATAGGTGGCTCGGGCTATACCGGCGAGATTAAGAAAGGCATTTTTTCGGTGCTGAACTTTATTTTGCCGCACGACAAAAAAGTGCTGTCGATGCATTGCTCGGCAAATACGGGCGCGAAGGGTGATACTGCTATATTTTTCGGGCTATCAGGCACCGGTAAAACCACCCTCTCGGCCGACCCTGAACGTAATTTAATAGGTGATGATGAACACGGCTGGAGCGATTACACCGTTTTTAACTTTGAAGGGGGCTGCTACGCCAAATGCGTTGACCTTACCGCCGAGAAGGAGCCGCAAATATTTAATGCCATAAAGTTTGGCGCACTGCTCGAGAATATAAATTTTGTAAAAGGTACGCGCACGGTTGATTTTTCGAATATCGACAAAACTGAAAACACCCGGGTGGCATATCCCATACATAATATATGCAACGCGGTTACTCCATCAATAGCGGATGCGCCAAAAAATATTTTCTTTTTAACTGCGGATGCGTTTGGCATATTGCCCCCGGTATCGCGGTTAACTCCGGAACAGGCGATGTACCACTTTATTTCGGGCTATACGGCTAAAGTTGCCGGTACCGAAGCAGGGGTAACCGAGCCAAAGGCAACCTTTTCGGCCTGCTTTGGTGAAGCTTTTTTGCCATTGAACCCTGTAACCTACGCCGAACTGCTGGGCGCCAAAATAAAAAAGCACAACGTTAAAGTATGGCTGATAAATACCGGCTGGACAGGCGGCGCCTATGGCGTTGGCAAGCGGATGCAACTTAAATATACCCGTGCCATGATATCGGCTGCCTTAAATGGTGGGCTGGATAATGTAAAGTATGCGGAGCATCCGGTTTTTAACTTGCAAATGCCGCTTCATTGCCCCGATGTGCCTGATAACCTGCTCGATCCGCGTAACACCTGGGCCAACCGCGATGCTTACGATGAAAAGGCAAATGACCTGGCTATATTATTCATAAAGAATTTTGAGCAATACGCCCCGTATTGTAATTCCGCAATAATTAGCGCCGCGCCGAATGTGGTTGTTACAACCTGAGCTAATTTATTGGCAATGTGAGTCTAAAGCCTAAAGTCTGCCGTAAAATAATGCCGGGCCGACTTTAGGCTTTTGAACTAAGAATTTAGGACTTAATGCCCGGTAACATAATTTTTATACATTATTGTTTGCTATTATTAAAAAAAATGGGTTTTATTGCAGAATATTATTTGTTCAAAACACAATTTTTAATTTTTGCCGTTATGTATCAACCGATTATTCATAACAGGTAAAGCATAAATTAAATTTTGTTAAAGAATAGCATAAAATATTTTTTTATTTCATTTAAATTCTATTTTTGTTATTCACTTTACAATGTTGCATTTAACAAACTTATATTCATAAACTAAAAACTAAAAACTAAAACTAAAAAGTAATGGCAAACGCACCAACAAAACCAACTAGTCCTGTTAAAAAAGAAAGCTCAAGTTCATCAGGCATGTTTGCAACTTTAACTATCCCGATTTGTATCGTGGTTGCAATTTTGATCTTCAAATTCATTTTAGGCGACACTAGCCACTATGCTGACGGCGACGTAGAAAAAGGCCTTCCGGATTTCTTCGGACAAATTCACAGAGGTGGTAACCTGGTACCGGTAATTATGTCGTACCTGTTAATGGTTATCGTTTTCTCAATCGAGCGTTTTGTTGTTATCGGTAAAGCTTCGGGCACCGGCAACGTTGATGCTTTTGTACGTAAAGTAACTGCTGCCCTTAATGCAGGCAACATTGATGGTGCTGTACAGGAGTGCGACAAACAAAAAGGTTCGGTTGCTAACGTGATCAAATCAGGTTTGAAAAAATACAAAGAAATGGAAGCGGATCCTAACCTGACCGTTGACCAGAAATCATTAGCTATCCAGAAAGACATTGAAGAAGCGACTGCTTTGGAAATGCCGATGCTTGAGCAAAACTTAACTATCATAGCAACCCTTGTATCTATCGGTACACTATCGGGTTTGTTAGGTACAGTATTCGGTATGATCAAGGCCTTCGGTGAGTTGGCTGCTGCCGGTGCAACTAACCAAACTGCACTTTCTGCATCAATTTCTGAAGCATTGGTTAACACCGCGTTAGGTATCAGTACATCAGCGTTATCAATTATCATGTATAACGTGTTTACATCAAAAATTGACAACCTTACTTATGCTATTGACGAAACTGGTTTTAGCATAGTTCAAACATTTGCTGCATCACACAATAAATAAACAACACGCTGTTGCTTAGTTTTACCCCGGGCGCCAAAAGCGGCCGGGGATAGTATAATCAATTTATACACTTACACTAAAAAAATTAAAATTATGCCCAGAGTAAAAGTTGCCCGAAAAAGCACGGCAATAGATATGACAGCCATGTGTGATGTGGCTTTCCTATTGCTCACCTTTTTCATATTAACGGCAAAACCAAAGGTTGAGGACCCTTCAAAAGCTGAAGTCCCGCCCTCATCCAAAGAAGTGACGATACCGGATGATAACGTTTTAACGATATCGATAGGTAAGGGAGGTAAAATATTCCTCGGATTTAGCGGTAACGATGTACGCCAGGAAGCATTAAAAACAATGGGTGAGAGATCTGGTGTATCATTCACCCCGGCCGAAATAAATAAATTTGCCAATACTGAGATCTTCGGCGTACCGATGAACCAGATGAAGCAGTTTTTAAATACGCCGAGCGACCAGATGAAAAATTTCGAACAAAAAGGTATCCCTGCCGATACAACCACAAACAATGAGCTATCAAACTGGATAATTACTGCGCGCCAGGCCGATAAGGCACTGCACGGTAAAGATTTCAGCATAGCTATAAAGGGTGACAGGTTGGAAGAATACCCGTCCGTTAATACGGTTATATCCGTATTAGGACACCAGAAACTTTTTAAATTTGATTTAATTACGACGCTTAAAGCGGCACCTAAAAGACACTAGAAAATGGCAGAATTAGATACCTCCGGCGGGGGTAAGCATAAAGGCGGGAAGGTAAGAAGCAAAAAGGCATCAACGCGCGTGGATTTAACCGCGATGGTGGATCTGGCTTTCTTATTGATCACATTCTTTATGTTTACCACTACGCTTAACAAGCCAAAGGCGATGAATTTGGCAATGCCAGATAACTCGGTTATTAAAAACCAGTTACCTGTTGCCGAATCACGTACGATGACTATTTTGTTAGGCGCCCACAATAAAGTTGAATGGTACATGGGCTTACCGGGAAAATCAGCACCTACTGTTGATGGATACGGCCCTAATGGCTTGCGCAAAGCCTTAATTGATAACGGAAACCAGGTTGCTTCAACACACGCAGCACCTGACAATTTTATGATCGTTTTGATTAAGCCAAGCGACAAATCAACTTACGAAAACCTGGTGGCTACGCTCGACGAAATGAGCATAACCGCTGTGAAATCATACGCTATTGTTAAGATATTACCAATAGAGGTTGAAGCACTTAAATCACAGGGAAATTACTAGTAATAAATGTATTACTTGAACGTTAATTAATATTAAAGCCAAAAAAAATGTTTGGATCGAAATTAGACATATTAGACCAGAAATGGATTGATACTGTTTTTACAGATCGCAACAAAGCTTATGGTGCATACGAACTAAGGAAAGACAACGGTAGAAATACCGCTAAAGCTTTAATTATTGGTATCATCGTGTTTGTTGTGGCTATATCTGCAAATACAATTATCGACATGATCTCCGGCTTTATACCAAAGGGTAAAGAGAAGATCAAGATTACCAACGTGGTGCTTTCGCCACCGCCAGTGGATTTGAAAAAACCACCTCCGCCACCTCCGCCTGAGCCGCCTAAACCAAAGGTTGACCAGGTTAAATTCCCGCCTCCGATTGTAAAACCTGACGTTGAGGTAAAAGAAAAACCACCTACAATTGAAGAATTGAAGGTTGCCGACCCTGGCCAAAAGAACCTGAAAGGCGACAAAAACGCCGATGTGGTTATTGACGAGCCTGTTGGTACGTCTGATACCAAAGTAACAGAGGAAGACCCTAATAAGATCTTTACCTCGGTTGAACAGGTTCCGGTATTCCCGGGTGGTATGGAGAAGTTTTATGCTTACCTGCAGAAAACTATGAGATACCCGGCAGTAGCAAGAGAAAACGGTACACAAGGTAAAGTTATAGTAAGCTTTGTTTGCGAGCGCGATGGCTCATTGACTGATATACACGTAACCCGTGGTATTGGCGATGGTTGCGATGAGGAAGCTGCCCGCGTAATTAAAGCTTCACCAAAATGGAGCCCAGGTATTCAAAACGGACGTCCGGTTCGTGTTGCTTACAGCGTGCCAATTTCGTTTGCACTTTCTGAATAAAAAATAAGTATTAGATGTTATTTAACAATAACGAGCAAAAATCGCCCGCAAGGCGGTTTTTGCTTATTTTAGGCGTGTTGGGGTTTGTTTGTGTAATAACATTAGCCATGATGGTGATGTTTTGGGACGCCATGTTACCCAATCTATCCAAAACACAACGCATAGTTTTCGGCCTGGTACTGGTAGGCTACGGAGTTTTACGTTTTTCGCGTTTGATAAAAAAGAAGCCCGATGAAATATAGTTTAAAAATTATAACCGCCGGCGCTGCATGGCTTGCCCTGTTTGCAAGCTGCGAACACAAGGTTAAAACTGTTAGCGGTGTTGACCGCTCAAAGATATTTGTGGTTGATGAATCGTTAAAGCCGATTGTTGACCAGGAACTTTACGTTTATGGCGCGCTTTACAAAGATGGCCACCCAAAGGTTATTTATGCGCCCGAGAACAACGCCGTAAATATGTTATTTGCCGACAGTGCAAGGGTGCTTTTGATGTCGCGTGAGATGACTGCTGAAGAAAACAAGGTACTTAAATCAAAAAATATAAGCCTGATCGTTAACTGTTTTGCAATAGATGCCATCGCATTGATTGTTAACCAGGCCTCCAACGATACCACTATTACTGTAAGCGAGATAAAAAAGATGCTTACCGGGGATACTAAAACCGATAAAGACATCGTTTTTGATAACCCGAACTCTGGTTTGGTACGTTATTTAAAAGAATTTTCGGGTACTAAGGAATTTAAACAGAAAAATATTTACTCGCTAAAATCAAACAAGGAAGTTGTACAATACGTTAGCACGCACCCCAATGCTATAGGTATTACCGGTTTTAGCTGGCTCAATGACCCAGAGAAAGACTACGAAGACGCGGTAAATAAGGTTAAAATTGTATCGGTGAAGGATGACAGCAAGCCTTCGGGCCAATACTTTTTGCCTTCGCAGGAGTCCCTTGCATTAAAACAATACCCGCTTACCCGTAAATTATATATTTTAAATTTTACGGGCAAAATGGGATTAGGTATGGAATTTGCAGCGTTTATTGCCGGCGACCGCGGGCAGCGCATTATTCTTAAATCGGGACTTTTACCGTTTGATATTCCCGGCAGGGAGGTCAACATCGTGAAGAAAATAGTACAGTGATATAATATTGTACAAACTTGTTTAAACTTGTTTGTTGATTTTTAGTCAAAAATTTATATTATTGTAAATGCAACATTGCTGTAGCAAGCTTACGTAACTAACTAAATCACGCTTTAAGGCGTGGCAAACTATAAATAACTAAAATAAATTATTAATCCGGTGGGATATTTATGACGGCTTTATTTTAAATTAGCTGTTCATTTTTAATACCACTGTCTTTAAAAAAATTTAACGCAAAATGAAAATGATCAGTAAGATAGCCGGAGCAGGGCTGGGTTTGATGTTTTTGGGGTCATCGGTATTTGCACAGAGTTTAGCCGATGCAAAAAAGGCTATCGATGCCGAGCAGTATCAGAAAGCAAAGTCGATGCTTAAAAACCTGACAACCACACAGGCCGACAAAGACGAAAACTACTTTTACCTGGGTTGGGTATACATCAAGCAGGACTACGCCGACTCGGCGAAGGCCATATTTAACAAAGGTTTAGCCATAAACTCAAAATCGCCATTAAACATGGTTGGTATTGGTGCCGTGGCCCATATCGAAAAAGATAATGCAACTGCTACCAATAACTTTAACCAGGCTATTGCCGTAGCAGGTAAAAACAGCAAGCCATATTTATACATTGGTTTAAGCTATTTATTACCGGTTAACGGCAGCAGTAAAGGAATTAACGGGTCGAAAATAACACCTGCTGATGCTGACGCAGCTATCGCAGTTCTAACCAAAGGCAAAGCGGTTAATCCGAAAGACGCCGAAATACTTATCGCAATGGGCGATGCATATCGCTCACAATTAAAAAGCAATGATGCTTATACCAGCTATAGTGGTGCGTTGGCGATGGAGAAATCGGCTGCTGCAAACGTGGCACTGGGCGTGTTATGGCAATATGCTGATAACTTTGACGGATCGAAAGACCAGTTTAAAGCTGCTTTAGCTATCGACCCTAACTACGGTCCCGCTTACCGCGAATGGGCTGAAACCGATTTACGTGAGTCGCCAAAAGACCCAACGAAATACGATGCGTTGGTAAAAGATGCGGCTGAGCAATACAAAAAATACATCAGCCTTACTGATTACTCGGTTGAATCGCAGATGCGTTATGCTGACTTTTTGGTACGAACAAAAGATTACGTGCAATTGCAGAAAGTTGCTACTGATTTATCTGCATCAGCGAAAAGTAATTTAAGAGCTTACCGTTATTTGGGTTACGCGGCTTTTGAAAATAAGGATTATCCTGCTGCTGAGTCGGCATTGACGAAATGGATAAAAGAAGCTGATGCAAAACGTTTGCTTCCAAATGATTATTTGTATTTAGGGCGTTCACAAATATTACAGAAAAAAGATTCTGTAGGCGTTCAAACGTTGCGCACTGCCTTAACTGTCGATACCAGTAACGTGGATATTTATGGTGAAATTGGCACCACTTTGTATAATTTGCACAACTATGCAGACGCGGCCCAAGCCTTAAAGACATTTACTGAAAGATCAAGAAACGCGCAACTTAACGACCACTTCAAAGAAGCTTTCAGCTATTACCAGGTTTACAAAGGCCAGCTTATTAAACAACAGACAGATAAAACTATAAAGCCTGATACGACAATTCTTGCCAAAGCCGACACTGCGTTTAGTTATGTTGAACGTAAACTAGGTGCAAAGCCTAATGCGCAAATTTTATACTTCCACGCCAATGTTAAAGACTTTGAAGACGGCGATAGAAATAATATTAAAGGTTTAGCTAAGCCGTTTTTTGAGCAGTATGTTCAGTTAATTACTGCAAAAACGACACCGCTTAAGGATGATGAAAAGACATCAATGGGTGTTGCTCTTGCATATTTAGGTAATTATGCGGAAAATAAAGAAAAGGACTCGGCAAAGGCGCTTGATTTGTACACTAAGGCGCAAACGTTCGACCCTGAAAACCCTCAGGTAAAATATTACTTTGCTACCAAGAAAACCGGCGGCAAAAGCAAATAAGTAATTATTCAATAATAAAAGAAAGCCTTCCGATTTACCGGGAGGCTTTTTTATTATATAACCATTTGTATATTTGCACCATGGAAGTACAAAGTTTGCCCGTTAATTATTTGCCCATCATTTTTCAAATGCTGGTAGCTTTAGGTTTTGTGGTTACCATCATGTTTATAACCCATAAAATTGGCCCAAAACGGGCTACCAAGGATAAGCTTACCCCGTTTGAGTCGGGTATCGAGGTTATTGGTAACGCACGCACGCCAATTTCAATTAAATATTTCCTGGTGGCCATCCTCTTTGTGCTGTTTGATGTGGAAGTAATATTTATGTACCCCTGGGCAGTAAATTTTAAAGATCTTGGCAAAACCGGCATGATAGAGATGTTTATCTTTATGGGTACGCTGCTGTTGGGCTTTTTCTACGTTATTAAAAAAGGCGCGCTGGATTGGGATTAAGTCTGAAGTCGGAAGTCTGAAGTCTGAAAAGACCGAAAGATAAAGTGGAGCTAGTCATAAAATCGTTTGCTTTACCAATGACAAATGACAGCGAAGCGAAATGACAAATGACTATTTGGAATAATTCTAAATATATTCACCTTATTGCATAGTGTATCTCTTACATTATAAATTGTTGTAAATTTGTCAAACTTTTTTACCGGCAGTATACAATCTGTTATAAGCTCACAAGCGTTGCAATAGGTTTGAAATTACGGAGTAAAAATGGAAGGGTTTTTGTATCAAATACATCATGAGTGATATTCAATTAGTTGATGCCCCCGCAGGCGTAGAAGGTGCAGGTTTTTTTGCCACCTCGCTTGATAAAGCAATAGGTTTAGCGCGTTCAAATTCATTATGGCCACTGCCGTTTGCCACTTCGTGCTGCGGCATTGAATTTATGGCCACCATGGCTTCGCACTATGACCTTTCTCGTTTCGGCGCCGAGCGTTTGAGCTTTTCGCCGCGCCAGGCCGACCTGCTGATGGTTATGGGCACTATATCCAAAAAAATGGGCCCTGTTTTAAGGCAGGTATATTTGCAAATGGCCGAGCCCCGTTGGGTAATGGCCGTTGGCGCCTGTGCTTCAAGCGGTGGTATTTTTGATACCTATTCGGTTTTGCAGGGTATTGATGAGGTGATCCCGGTTGACGTTTACGTGCCCGGATGCCCGCCACGTCCCGAAGCTATTATTGATGGCTTTATGGCAATCCAGAAACTGGTACAAACCGAAACACTGCGCCGCAGAAATGAGCCGCAATACCAAAAACTATTAGCTTCATACGGAATACAATAATGGGCAAATTTTCAAACGAAGAGCTTTTAAATAAATTAAACGCGGAGTTCCCGGAGCAGTTGACCTTAGTTGGCGAACCTTTTGGTTTGCTTACCCTGGAAACAGGCAAAGACAACATTATTGCCATTTTATCTTATTTAAAAAATGACGCTGCTCTTCAGTTTATATACTTAACTGATATAACCGCTATACACTATCCGGAACAGGAAAAGCAAATAGGCGTAATATACCATTTGCACAGCCTGGTTAACAATGTACGCATCCGTCTTAAGGTATTCATGACCGATGGCGATGTGCACATGCCAACGGCTACCGAACTTTGGAATGGTGCCAACTGGATGGAACGCGAAACATATGACTTTTTTGGGGTGATATTTGACGGCCATCCTGATTTACGCAGGATATTGAATGTTGACGACATGACGGCCTTCCCGATGCGAAAAGAATTTCCGCTGGAAGACCCGAACCGTGTTGATAAGAAAGATTACTTTTTTGGAAGATAACAGAGATGCAAAACCATCCGGTATATACAGATAACGACCCGCAAAATGAGCTGTCGACCCTGAATTTGGGGCCAACGCACCCGGCAACACATGGTGTTTTCCAGAATGTGCTGCAGTTGGATGGCGAGCGCATCGTAAGCGGCGTTTCAACCATAGGCTACATACACCGCGCCTTCGAAAAAATTGCCGAACACCGGCCCTTTTACCAGATAACCCCGCTAACCGACAGGCTGAACTACTGCTCATCGCCCATAAACAACATGGGCTGGCACATGACAGTTGAAAAGCTATTGGGTATCGAGATGCCAAAACGTGTGGATTACCTGCGTGTTATTGTTATGGAACTGGCCCGCATAAGCGACCACATTGTTTGCAATGGCGTATTGGGTGTTGATACCGGCGCTTTCACGGGTTTCCTGTATATGATGGAGCACCGCGAAGCTATTTACGAAATTTATGAAGAAGTTTGCGGCTCGCGCTTAACAACAAATATCGGCCGTATCGGCGGATTTGAGCGCAATTTCAATACCATCGCGTTTGATAAGCTACGCAAGTTTTTAAAGACTTTCCCAAAGACATTAAAAGAATTCGAATCTCTGTTTAACCGTAACAGGATATTCGTTGATCGTACCCGTGACGTAGCTGCAGTTACTGCCGAAGACGCGTTAAGCTACAGCTGGAGCGGCCCGATACTGCGTGCAACAGGTGTCGATTACGACGTGAGGGCGATGAACCCTTACTCTTCATACGAAGATTTTGAATTTGAAGTACCTGTTGGCACCAATGGCGATGTTTACAACCGCTTTTTGGTGCGTAATGAAGAGATGTGGCAAAGTCTGCGCATAATTGAGCAGGCGCTGGCCAAGCTTGAAAAAGAGCCGACCGATATTTTCCACGCCGATGTACCTGATTTTTACCTTCCGCCAAAAGAGGAAGTTTACAATAACATGGAAGCCCTTATTTATCACTTTAAAATAGTGATGGGCGAGGTGCCGACCCCAACTACCGAGGTTTATCATTCGGTTGAGGGTGCAAATGGCGAGTTAGGGTTCTATTTGGTGAACGATGGCGGCAGGTCGCCATACAGGCTGCATTTCCGCAGGCCAAGCTTTATCAATTACCAGATGTACGCGCCAATGAGCCGGGGGATGTTATTGAGTGATGCAATTATTAACATGAGTAGTTTAAACGTTATAGCCGGAGAGTTAGATGCTTAGAGTTGACGAACAACAGCAGGAGGTTACCTTTAGCCCCGAGCTGGTAAAACAGTTTGATGATATAGTAAGCCGCTATCCCTCAGGAAAGCAAAAATCGGCATTGTTACCTATTTTGCACCTTGTGCAAGCCGAATATGGCTGGCTAAGCTCAAAGGCGATGGATAAGGTTGCCGAATACCTGAAAATACAGGATATTGAGGTTTACGAAGTGGCCACTTTTTACAGCATGTATTTTATGCGCCCGCAGGGCAAATACGTGTTGGAGGTTTGCCGCACCGGCCCCTGCGGTATTGTAGGCGCCGAAAAAATAATGGACCATATTGAACAAACACTGGGTGTAAAAGAAGGTGAAGTTACCCCTGACGGCCTGTTTAGCTGGCGCGGCGTGGAATGCCTTGCCGCCTGCGGTTACGGACCGGTGTTACAAATAGGGCCCGAATATACTTTTTATGAAAATTTAACCAACCAGTCGGTTGACGCGTTAATTGCAGATTTAAAAGTTAAGGCACGTAATTAAATGAACAAAGTTTTATTAATAACGGATTTATTATTTGTTGCCACCGTAACTGTTATAGGATATAACAACGATGGGTTCGACAAAACTCCGGTATTATTAAAAATCCTGGTGGGGGCGGCCTTTGCAAGCTGCATCATCAGGCATATAAATTTTTACAGGCATACCAAAAGGATATATTAAGCAGTAGATGGCACGCAAATTACTTTTAACGAATATAAACGTACCGGGCATCAACACTTTTGATGTTTACCGTGCAAACGGCGGCTATGCTTCGGTTGAAAAGGCTTTGAAAACAATGTCGCCCGACGAAATTGTTGAAGAAGTTAAGAAATCGGGCTTGCGTGGTCGTGGCGGTGCAGGTTTCCCAACCGGGATGAAGTGGAGTTTTTTGGCCAAGCCCGAAGGCGTTGCCCGTTACCTGGTTTGCAACGCCGATGAGTCGGAGCCCGGAACTTTTAAGGACCGTTACCTGATGACTTACATACCTCACTTACTAATTGAGGGGATGATAGTTGCCAGCTTTGCGTTGGGTGCAAAAACATCATACATATACGTTCGCGGCGAAATGATGCCGCAGATACGGATACTGGAAAAGGCCATTGCCGAAGCAAAAAACAAAGGATTTTTAGGAAAAAACATATTAGGCACAGGGTACGACCTCGAACTTTATGTACAACCCGGCGGCGGCGCTTACATCTGCGGCGAAGAAACCGCATTGCTGGAGTCGCTGGAAGGTAAACGCGGCAATCCGCGCATAAAACCGCCATTCCCGGCTATTGCAGGTTTATATGGCTGCCCTACGGTGGTAAACAATGTGGAGTCGATTGCAGCTGTTGTGCCGATCATTAATGAAGGCGGTGAAGAATATGCTAAAATAGGTATAGGCCGCAGCACAGGCACTAAGCTGATTTCGGCTGGTGGTAATGTAAAGAACCCCGGTGTATACGAAATTGACCTTGGCCTGCCGGTTGAAGAGTTTTTATACAGTGATGAGTACTGCGGTGGCATAGCCAACGGCAAACGCCTGAAAGCCGTTGTGGCAGGTGGTTCGTCCGTACCAATTTTACCGGCCAATTTGTTTTTAAAGACAATTAATAACGAACCCCGCCTGATGAGCTACGAATCATTAGCCGATGGCGGTTTTGTTAGCGGTACCATGCTTGGTTCAGGTGGCTTTATAGCTTACGACGAAGACCAGTGCATTGTGCGCAACACCTGGAACTTTACCCGTTTTTACCACCATGAAAGCTGCGGACAATGTTCGCCATGTCGCGAGGGTACCGGTTGGATGGAGAAGGTATTGCACCGTTTGGAGCATGGCCATGGCAAATTGAGCGATATGGACCTTTTGGTTGATGTATCGAAGAAGATTGAAGGCAACACTATTTGTCCGCTGGGTGATGCAGCAGCATGGCCGGTGGCCAGCGCCATACGCCACTTCAGGGATGAGTTTGAATGGCATGTAACCAATGGCGCAGAAGCGGTAACAAGAAATTTTGGTTTGGCACATTACGCTGATCCGTTACCCAAGAAGGAAGAGACGGTAGCGTAAGCCCCCTGTTTGTCATTGCGGGGAACGAAGCAACCGCGAACTGTACAGGGCGGGTAGCTAAGTCAGCAACTGATACAAAATGAACAATTAAGGATGCAAATCCTAAAATATAAAAGGACGTTATATAAATGTCAATGAAAGTAACAATAGATGGCATTGCCATTGATGTAGAACCGGGAACAACCATACTTAATGCCGCAAGGCAGATAGGTGGCGATATCGTTCCGCCTGCTATGTGCTATTATTCGAAGCTGAAAGACAGCGGTGGTAAATGCCGCACCTGTTTGGTAAAGGTAAGCAAAGGCTCTGAAAAAGACCCTCGCCCTATGCCAAAACTGGTAGCTTCATGCCGTACTACGGTAATGGACGGTATGGAGGTACAAAACATTACATCGCCAGAGGTTATCGAAGCTCGTAAAGGTATTGTTGAAATACTGCTGCTAAACCACCCGCTTGATTGCCCTATTTGCGACCAGGCCGGCGAGTGCGATCTGCAAAATCTTGGCTTTGAGCACGGCGCTGCTAAAACACGCTACGAATTTGACCGCCGCACGTTTGAAAAAATTGATATCGGCGATAAAATACAGCTGCACATGACGCGCTGCATACTGTGCTACCGCTGCGTATTTACTGCCGACCAGATTACAGACCACCGCATACATGGTATATTAAACCGCGGCGACCATTCGGAGATATCTACTTACATACAAGCTGCTGTTGATAACGATTTTTCAGGAAACGTAATTGATGTGTGCCCTGTAGGTGCGCTTACCGATAAAACTTTCCGCTTTAAAAATCGCGTTTGGTTTACCAAACCTGTTGATGCCCACCGCGATTGCGACCATCCGGGTTGTAATGGTAAAGTTACGCTTTGGTATAAAGGCGAAGAGGTTTTGCGCGTAACTGCCCGTAAGGACCAGTACGGCGAGGTAGAAGAATTTATTTGCAATACCTGCCGCTTTGATAAAAAGAAAACTTCTGATTGGGTGATTGACGGCCCGCGCCACATATCTAATAAATCGGTTATCAACGCCAATCATTACGATTTTGTGCCACTGCCGGTTGTTAAGACAAACCCGGTACTAATTGAGGCGAATAAAGAACAATTTGAACGAGACACACGCTTATAATGGGACTAGCAGATATAGTAATTAAATTGGTACTGATAGTGATTATTTTCCTTATCAGTTTGGTTATTGCCATGTATTCTACCTATGCCGAACGTAAAATAGCGGCGTTTTTCCAGGATAGGATAGGCCCTAACCGTGCAGGTCCATGGGGTATTTTACAGCCGCTGGCCGACGGTGGCAAAATGTTTTTAAAAGAAGAAATTATTCCAACTAATGCCAGCCCGTTCCTGTTTATCGCGGGCCCATCGCTGGCGATCCTGACGGCTTGTATAGGTTCCGCAGTAATCCCCTGGGGGCAAACGGTGACCATGGGCGGCCACACATTCGATTTACAGGTAACTGATATAAACGTAGGTATTCTGTACATTTTCGGCGTTGTATCGCTGGGTGTATATGGTGTAATGATAGGCGGCTGGGCGTCAAACAATAAATATTCGTTGTTGGGCGCTATCCGCGCAGCATCACAAAACATAAGCTACGAAATTTCGATGGGTCTTTCTATCATCGCATTGCTGATGGTAACCGGCACATTAAGCTTAAAGGAAATTGCGGCAATGCAACATGGCTGGCACTGGAACGTACTCTACCAACCGGTTGGCTTTATACTATTTATAGTGTGTGCCTTTGCTGAAACCAACCGTACGCCGTTTGACTTACCCGAGTGCGAAACAGAGCTGGTAGGCGGTTATCATACCGAGTATTCATCGATGAAACTGGGTTTTTACCTGTTTGCCGAGTATATCAACATGTTTATTTCATCG
This sequence comes from Mucilaginibacter sp., assembly GCF_025359345.1. Lineage (GTDB taxonomy): Bacteria > Bacteroidota > Bacteroidia > Sphingobacteriales > Sphingobacteriaceae > Mucilaginibacter. Next base: position 130,449 of record NZ_JANYGQ010000035.1, on the reverse strand, counting down.
GCGGTAATGGCTACCTTGTATTGGGGCGGTTATAACTACCCGGGGATGGATTGGGTGCTGGCACATACCGGCCCTACAATTGGTCCGTTGATTGGTACCGCGGTGTTATTCGCCAAGATATTTTTGTTTATTTTCTTTTTTATGTGGGTAAGGTGGACTATCCCCCGTTTCCGTTACGATCAGTTGATGGATTTGGGCTGGAAAGTACTTATACCACTGGCAATTGCCAATATTATTGTTACCGGGTTATGGATAACATTTTTTTAATTGAACGCAGAGATGGAATCATTAACTAATAGAAAAAAGGTGCTTGAGTCGAAGCCGCTCAATTTTTTGGAGCGTGCTTACCTGCCTGCAATTGCGCAGGGGCTTGCAATTACCATGAAGCACTTTTTCAAAAAGCCGGTAACCATTAGCTACCCGGAAGAAAAACGCGAGTATTCTGAAAATTTCCGCGGTTTACACTCGCTTAAACGCGATGAAAACGGGAAGGAACGTTGCACTGCCTGCGGCCTGTGCGCATTATCATGCCCTGCTGAAGCAATTACGATGATTGCTGCTGAGCGCCAGAAAGGCGAGGAGCATTTATACCGCGAAGAAAAATATGCTGCTGTTTACGAGATAAACATGCTGCGCTGTATTTTTTGCGGACTGTGTGAGGAAGCATGCCCCAAGGAAGCCATTTATTTGGATGGCCCGCACGTTGAGTCGGATTATTTAAGGAAAGATTTTATTTACGGTAAAGACAAATTAGTAGAAGCTCCCTTAAATCAATAAAGAAGTTTTATACCTTTGCCCAGCTCTTTTAAAGGGGTAAAGGTATTTTGAAATATAAACCATGAGTACATTTTACTTCATCGCATTTCTGTCCATATTTTTTTCAATACTGGTTATTACTGCAAAAAGCCCTGTACATAGTATCCTGTACCTGATACTCACATTTTTTACTTTCACCATCCACTATATTTTAATGAATGCCCAGTTTTTGGCTGTCGTTAACTTTATAGTGTATATGGGCGCCATCCTGGTGTTGTTTTTATACACGCTGATGCTCATCAACCTGAATAAGGAATCGGAGCCCCGGAAATCAAACCTGGTTAAAATAGCCGGTTTTATAGGCGGTGCCTGTTTTTTAATAACCATCGTAGCGGCTTTAAAGGCATTTACAGTTTCGCAGCCGGTAGTATTGAACAACCCTAACCTTGGCCTGGTGAAAAACCTTGGAAAAATATTGTTTAACGAATTTTTACTGCCGTTCGAGGTATCGTCTGTGTTGCTGTTATCGGCAATGGTAGGTGCGGTATTACTGGCAACTAAAGACCCCAAAACAGCCTGATGGAAACATTAACTAAAACTATGCAGGGCGTGCCCCTTAACCATTACATATTGCTGTGCGCTATCATTTTTTCGATAGGGGTTATAGGGGTTTTGATACGCCGTAATGCCATCGTGATATTTATGTCGGTTGAGCTGATGCTTAACTCGGTAAACCTGTTGCTTACCGCTTTCTCTGTTTACAGGGGCGATGCAACCGGGCAGGTTTTCGTGTTCTTCGTTATGGCGCTGGCGGCTGCTGAAGTAGCAGTGGGCTTGGCTATAATAGTAATGATTTACCGCAATACAAACTCGGTAGACATTAATGTGCTGAACAGGCTGAAATGGTAGTGTGAGGATTTCGGAAGTCGGATGTCCGATTTCGGATTTATACAATAAAACAAATAAAGAGTTTCGTTTCCCTTTAGAGGGGTAGGAGCTAAGAGTTATACAACATGGACAAATATATCTGGCTTATTCCTATCTTACCGTTAGCCGGTTTTTTAATTAACGGTATCGGTCGTAATACTTTATCAAAGGCTGTTGTCGGTTTTATCGGCAGCTTGGTGGTATTAATTTCGTTTGGTATAAGTGTGGCCGTTTTCTTCCAGGTAAAAGCTACCGGGCATGGTATCGATGTTCCGTTATTTAACTGGTTTGCCGCTGGAAACGTAAAAATTTCGTTCTCTTTTTTAATTGACCAGCTAAGCTCAATTATGCTTTTGATTATAACGGGGGTGGGCTTTTTGATTCATTTATATTCGGCAGGTTATATGAAGGATGATGCCGGTTTCGGTAAATTCTTTGCTTATTTAAACCTGTTTATCTTCTTTATGTTGTTGCTGGTGATGGGATCGAACTACCTGATCATGTTCATTGGCTGGGAAGGTGTAGGCCTTTGCTCATACCTGCTTATCGGTTTCTGGTATACCAATCCTGATTACGCTGATGCAGCTAAGAAAGCATTCATCATGAACCGGATCGGTGATTTGGGCTTTATCATCGCTATCTTCATCATTATGGTGATTTTTGGCAGTGCTGATTATAAAACAGTTTTCGGCCTGGCTGCCACGAAAGATTTTGCCTCGGCTCCTTTTACACTAATTACCATCCTGCTTTTTGTAGGCGCAGTAGGTAAATCGGCACAATTGCCATTATTTACCTGGCTGCCGGATGCAATGGCGGGCCCGACCCCTGTATCTGCCCTGATACACGCGGCAACCATGGTTACAGCCGGTGTTTATATGATAGCCCGCTCAAACATCTTATTTACGCTTGCGCCGGTTACCATGCACATTGTGGCTGTAATAGGCTTAACTACCGCAGTTATTGCCGCACTGATAGCGTTAACACAAACAGATATTAAAAAGGTATTGGCTTATTCAACAGTATCACAACTGGGGTATATGTTTTTAGGACTGGGCGTTGGTGCTTACACCGGTGCATTCTTCCACGTATTAACTCACGCATTCTTCAAAGCATTATTATTCCTTGGCGCCGGTTCTGTTATCCACGCGGTAAGCGGCGAACAGGATATGCGCAACATGGGCGGGCTTAAAGGCAAGCTTAAAATAACTTTTGCCACCATGCTTATCGGCACGCTGGCTATATCGGGTATACCTCCTTTTGCAGGCTTTTTCTCGAAAGATGAAATTTTGGCGCACGTATTTATGCACAGCACGCCAATGTATATTATTGGTGTAGTTACTGCCATGTTCACCTCATTCTACATGTTCAGGATGCTGTATCTTACGTTCTACGGTAAATTCCGCGGAACGCATGAGCAGGAGCATCATTTACATGAGTCGCCACCATCAATGACTATCCCATTGGTTGTATTGGCAATATTATCAATATTCGGTGGTTTTATCGGCGTTCCTGAAGCGCTGGGTGGTCACCACGAACTGGAGCATTTTTTAGCGCCGGTTTTCGAAAAATCGACACACTTGCTGGTAGCGCCTGAGCTTTCAAAAAGCATGGAGATCACTTTAATGTGCATATCAGTTGGCGGTGCATTGCTTGCCTTGGTTTATGCTTATGTTAAATACATTAAAAATGCACACGTACCGGTTAAGGATGGCGAAGAACGCCCTGCACTGGTTGATATATCATACCATAAGTTTTATATCGATGAATTGTATGATGCCATTGTGCGTAAGCCGCTGGATGCATTATCGGTTTTCTTTTACAAGGTGGTTGAACGCCTGGGAATAGACGGCTTAGTGAACGGCCTTGGCAGGGGAACTATTGAAACAAGTAAAGGTCTGCGCCTGCTGCAAACGGGCAATGTAGGGTTTTATATATTTATGATGGTGGTTGGCATCATCTCGATATTGATGTACATTTTAATTAAAGCATAACGAACGATTAGCGTTTACAACATAAAATGACGGTTAGTATTTTAATTTTTTTGCCGGTAATTGCAGCCCTTGCTGTTCTATTGTTTAAAAACGATGCGGCTAAACATGCGGCATTAACTTTCTCGGTAGCCGAGCTGGGAATAGCCTTGTTCTTCTTATCGAAATTTGTGCCCAACGCCAGTGTTCAGTTTGGAATTGACGCTCCCTGGATACCTAAATTCGGTATTTACTTTAGCGCAGGCATCGATGGAATCAGCATGATGATGGTGTTGCTCACTACAATCCTGGTTCCGCTTATTATTTTAACTACCTACAAACATCAGTATAAAAATGCCGGTGCCTTTTATGCACTGGTACTGTTTATGCAAGCCGGCTTATTGCTTGTATTTACTGCATTAGACGGATTTTTATTTTATGTGGGATGGGAAGCTGCATTGATACCCATTTACTTCATCTGTTCGTTGTGGGGCGGCGAAAACCGTATCAAGGTAACGCTTAAGTTTTTCATTTATACCTTCTCCGGCTCGTTGTTTATGCTGCTGGGTATCATTTACCTGTACCTGCAAACACCAGCCAAAACATTTGATATTTTCGAGTTTTATAAATTAGGACTTGATGCTCATCACCAGGCATTTGTTTTCTGGGCATTCTTTTTAGCTTTTGCTATCAAGATGCCGCTGTTCCCGCTGCACACCTGGCAGCCGGATACTTATACCGAAGCGCCATCGGCAGGTACCATGTTGCTATCTGGTATTATGCTGAAAATGGGTATCTATGGCGTTATCCGCTGGATGATCCCCAATGCACCGCTCGGCTTTTTCGATTGGGAAAGCATGTGTATTATGCTGGCTGTTATCGGTATTGGTTACGCATCTATCATCGCCTTTAAACAAAACGATGGCAAGCGCCTGGTAGCTTATTCCTCAATTGCACACGTTGGCCTTATTGCTGCCGGTATATTTGTGTGGACGATAGAAGGTTTACAGGGTGCCATGATACAAATGCTAAGCCACGGTATTAACGTAGTTGGTATGTTCTTTATCTGGGACATTATCAGCAGGCGCTTAGGCACACGCTCTATAAGCGACCTGGGCGGTATCGCCAAAACTGCCCCAAAATTTGCAATAGCCTTTTTAATTATAGTACTGGGTACTGTTGCGCTGCCGTTAACCAACGGGTTTATTGGCGAGTTTTTATTGCTGAGCAGTGTTTTTCAATGGAACGTGTGGATGGTAAGCGCCGCCGGCTTAACTATGATATTTGGTGCGGTTTATATGCTGCGCATGTATAAAACCGTAATGCACGGTCCTACAAACGACCTTACCGTTACTTTCACTGATATCAGCGGGTCGGAAACCCTGGTGTTATCAATTATTTGTGCTTTAATAATAATAATGGGGGTTTATCCGCAGCCGATACTTCATATATCAGAAGCATCAGTTACCCACTTGTTTAATGTAGTGTATCCTAAATTTCCGCAACTAAAATAAATGAATACTTTAATCATCATATCCGTTTTACCTTTAGTGCTTTTGTATTTAGGTTTATACAAGGCTCAAAAAGCTTTGTTGCCGGTTACAGTTATTGGTTTACTTGCGGCTTTGGGTTTTGCAGTTGCCGAATGGAATAGTAGTGCAGTGCCAATTTATAGTGGCATGATGCTGTTTGATAACTTCTCTATCGCTTTTTCTGCAATTACTATTATATCAACTATCCTGATTATATTTTTATCAAGGGGCTATTTTGAAAAGATAAGCAGTCACATTGCCGAGTATTACGCCATTATCCTGTTTTCGCTGGCGGGCATCATCGTTATGGTCTCGTTTTATAACCTTACCATGCTGTTTATCGGTATCGAAATTATGTCGGTAAGCTTGTACATACTGGCAGGTATAAAAAAGAGCGATTTTGCTTCGAACGAGGCCGCTTTAAAATACTTCCTGATGGGTGCATTTTCGACCGGGTTTTTATTGTTTGGCGTAGCATTAATTTATGGTGCAACCGGCTCCTTCAGTTTAGAAACTATCCGCGACTGGGTGCTCGACCATCCGCATGCTAAAGATATAACCCCAATGTTTTACACCGGGGTACTGTTAATTATAGTTGGCCTTTGCTTTAAAGTAGGCGCTGCACCTTTCCACTTCTGGACACCGGACGTGTACGAAGGTTCGCCAACACTGATCACTGCGTTCATGTCGACCGTGGTAAAAACAGCCGGCTTTGCTGCATTCCTGCGTTTGTTTTCGGCTTGCTTTGCGCCACTGTCCGACTTCTGGGTACCGGTGTTATTGGTAATTACGATTGTAACACTCTTCATAGGAAATATTACTGCACTCTATCAGCATAGCTTTAAACGCATGCTGGCATTCTCGAGTATATCGCACGCGGGTTACCTGCTGTTTGCCATCGTTGCCTTGGGCGCAAATTCGGGCAGTTCGGTATTAACTTATGCTACTGCTTACTCTATCGCGTCGATCATCGCATTTGGTGCACTGATATTGGTGCAGCAACAACAAGGCAGTGATAGCTTCGAAAGCTTTAATGGCCTCGCCAAAAAGAATCCATTCCTGGCCCTTGTGTTAACCATTGCTATGCTATCGTTAGCAGGCATACCATTAACAGCAGGCTTTATTGGTAAGTTCTACATGTTCTCATCAGCGTTAATGCAAATGCAGGTATGGCTGGTTATTTTGGCGGTGGTTAATGCCATCATTAGCATATTCTATTACTTCAGGGTTATAGTGGCCATGTATTTCCGCGATGCTGAGCGCACCGAACTGGTTGTGCCTGTTTATTATAAACTGGTGCTTGGTTTTTCGGCAATTGTAACCATTCTAATCGGGGTTTATCCGAGCTTGATTTCGAGATTCTTTTAAGGAAATAAAATTTTCTGATGTGGAGACGGAATACTTCCGTCTCTGAATGATTTTACGTGATAGGTGCGGGATTACCGGTGAACGGGAGACGCGAGGTATTGCGTCGCCACAAATGAACTATGTCAAAGTCGGCGCCTACCGTTATAAATCTTCATTCCCTCTGTAACATATTCCACCAAACAGCTATCTCATCTTTAATTATGTAACATGGGTATTACAAATTCACATAATATTTGTAGTTTTACGGATAGCGCATGGATAGTTTTTGGGAACACCTTCAAAATTTAACGGACGCTAAATCCATCATAAGCCTGGGGTTTTACTTTTTGCTTATTGTTGTATTTGCTGAAACAGGTCTATTTTTCGGTTTTTTTTTACCGGGCGACTACCTGTTGTTTATGTCGGGCCTTTTGTGCTCGAGCGGAAAGCTCGACGTATCTATCTATACCCTTGTGCTTTCGCTTATTGCCGCGGGCGTTTTGGGCAATTATACCGGCTACTGGTTTGGTTATCGAACGGGCCCCAAACTGTTCAATAAAAACAACTCGTTGTTCTTTAAACAGCGTTATGTAAAGCTTGCAGAAGATTTTTACACAAAATATGGCGGCATGGCGCTGGTTTTAGGCAGATTTTTCCCAATAATTAGAACTTTTGCACCTATCTTTGCAGGTGTTGTTAAAGTCGACCTTAGAAAATTTACGATTTATAACCTTATCGGTTGTTTTGCCTGGGTATGTACGTTCACTTTAAGTGGCTATTTCCTTGGCAGAAGGTTCCCGCAGTTAAAGGATTATATGCAGTATATCATAATCGGGTTGATAATAATTACAACAATTCCGTTGGTTATCGCATTTATAAAGCAAATGGTAACCAAACGAAGTGTTAAAGAGTTAAATGAAAATTAAATGAGTACACAACATCCCTGGCACCAGGTTTCGCCTGGTGATAATGTTCCCGAAATTGTTAACGCAATCATTGAAATACCAAAAGGCTCAAAAGCCAAGTACGAAATTGACAAAGAGTCGGGCCTCTTAAAGTTAGACCGCGTTTTATTTTCGTCGGTAATGTACCCGGCAAACTACGGCTTTATACCACAGACCTATTGCGACGACCATGACCCGCTTGATATCCTGGTGCTTTGTTCAATCGATGTTTTCCCGATGTCGATTATTGAAGCTAAGGTGGTAGGCGTGATGCACATGGTTGACAATGGCGAACAGGATGACAAGATCATCGCTGTAGCAAAAAACGATATGTCTGTTAACTATATAAACGACCTTGCCGAGTTGCCTCCCCATGCCATGACCGAGATTGTACGTTTTTTTAAAGACTACAAAAAATTGGAAGATAAAAACGTAACCATTGAACACTTGTTGGGCGTACGTTATGCGCACAAAGTAATAAACGAGAGTTTGGAATTGTATAAGTCTACTTTTCCGGTTTACCAATAAATAATGTATGGACCCTGAACATGAAATAAACGGTTTATATATTTTTCTTACCTTTTTCCTGGTGTTGCTCAACGGCTTTTTTGTGGCCGCTGAGTTTGCTATGGTACGCGTTCGCGGTTCGCAGATAGAGCTTAAAGTTAAATCGGGCAGCCGGATGGCCAAGCTTACCCGAAATATTATGGGTAACCTTGACGGCTACCTTGCGGCAACGCAACTGGGCATTACCATAGCGTCTCTGGCGCTGGGTGTAATAGGCGAGGAGGTGTTTACCAACGTAGCGTTGCGGGTATTCCAGTTGTGCGGCATCGAAATAACTTCGCACCTTGTAATAAATCTCGGGCACGTGGCTGCATTTATATTTATCACGTTTATCAGCATCATATTTGGTGAGCTCGCCCCCAAAAACATTGCCATACAGCGCTCTATGAGAACAGCACTTGCCGTTTCGGCGCCGCTTAGGGTGTTTTTCATTATGTTCAGGCCGCTAATTACGGTGTTAAACTACATGGCGAACGGGATTTTAAGAATGATGGGCATTAACCCTGTCCAGGGTGAGGCACATCACAGCTCCGAAGAACTACAGTACTTGCTGGAGCAGGGCAAGGAAACCGGCGCGCTCGACTCATCAGAACATGAATTGATACAAAATGTGTTTGACTTTAACGAGCGCGTGGTTAAAAACATTATGGTGCCCCGTACTAAGATATCAGGGGTCGACATAAATACACCGCACGACGAACTGGTGCAGATGATTATCTCGGAAGGTTACTCGCGCATGCCGGTTTATGATGATGTTATAGATAAAATTATCGGCATAGTTCACGCAAAAGATATATTACCGCTGCTCGCGCGTGGTGAGGAGGTCGTTTTAAAAGAGATAATCCGCAAACCATATTTTGTGCCCGAAACAAAAAAGATCAACGATCTGATGGCTGAGTTACAGCAAAAGCGTATACAGATAGCTATTGTATCCGACGAGTTTGGCGGCACGGCAGGCATGGTTACACTAGAAGATATTGTTGAAGAACTGGTTGGTGAGATACAGGACGAGTATGATGAGGAAAAGCCAATAGTTGAAGTTGTAAACGAACGCGAATTTATAGTGAATGCCCTTGCGCCAATTTACGACGTAAACAGCCACCTGCCGCACGACCTGCCCGAAGACGGCGATTTTGATACCGTATCCGGCTGGCTGGGCGATATATTCGGCAAAATTCCTGACGTAGGCGAACAGAAAGAATCAAACGGATATAATATCACCGTGCTCAAAAAATCTGACCAAAACATTGAATCGGTAAAACTTGAGTTGCTGATAAACGAAGAGGATACTGTGGATTTGCGTTAAAGCTAATAGTTCATAGTCGGAGGCACCGGGTAATAACTAAAAACGGGTCATCTTTGAGCATCCCCCAAATAATCGGGCAATCGCTCGGATATTTCATTTATACCTTTTAGCTTTACGCTTTCAGCTTTTTCCTCAAAATATGCAGCTATTTTATACACCCGGCATCAATCCAGCACATCCCAAATATTTTCTTAACGAGGAGGAGAGTAAGCACGCCATACGTGTGATGCGTTTGGAGAAGGGGGACGAAGTACAATTGATTGATGGCAAAGGCGGGCTTTACGCTGCCAGTATATTGGACCCACACCCCAAAAGAACAATCCTCCAAATAAATTCGGTTACAGCGGAGTTTAACAAGCGTAACCATTACCTGCACATCGCCATTGCTCCCACAAAAAATATCGAGCGTACCGAATGGCTTTTAGAGAAAGCCACTGAGATTGGCATTGACGAAATATCGTTGATTATTTGCCAGCGGTCCGAACGTAAAGATGCAAAGGTTGAGCGGCTGAATAAAATAATTACTTCGGCTATTAAACAATCCATCAAAGCATATCACCCGGTTTTAAATGAACCCTTAACTTTTAACCAACTACTGGCGAAGCCATTTAGCGGCCAGAAATTTATAGCGCATTGTGATGCCGGTGAAAAAGTGAGCTTGCGTGATGAGTTAAAGACGCACGGCAACTATTTGATATTGATTGGCCCCGAAGGCGATTTTGCCCCGACTGAAATCGCAGACGCGTTAAAAAATAGTTTTAAAGCCATAACTTTAGGCGAAAGCCGTTTAAGAACTGAGACAGCTGCGCTGGAAGCCTGTTTTGAAGTGAATTTTTTGAACCGGTAATTTGATATATTTGAATTCTTCTTTTTCGCCTCCTGAAGGCAATGAAGAATGACAAAAAGGGCGGGTAACGCGGGTAATATATTTATGAAGAAAACTGTTTATATAGTCTGTGCCTTTTTCCTGGTAGCTGTTATCAGCAGCTTCAATGCGCCAACCTATAAAATGGCCAAGCTAAAATATAACGGCGGCGGCGATTGGTATGGCGACCGCACTGCCTTACCAAACCTGATAAAATTTTGCAACGATAACCTGAAAACCAACTTTCAGCAAGAGGACGAGGTGGTTGAAGCCGGCAGTGCCGAAATATTTAATTACCCTTTTATTTTTATGACCGGGCACGGAAACGTTATCTTCTCCGACCAGGACGTGCGTAACCTCCGTAAATACTTAACAGGCGGCGGCTTTCTGCATATCGATGACAATTATGGGCTCGACCAGTTTGTCCGGCCCCAAATGAAAAAGGTTTTCCCGGAGCTTGATTTTGTGGAGTTGCCGATGAATCATCCCATCTATCACCAAAAATTCCCGTTCCCAAATGGTCTGCCAAAAATACACGAACACGACGGCAAGCGCCCGCAGGGTTTTGGTCTTATTTACAAAGGCAGGCTGGTTTGTTTTTATACCTATGAGTGCGATTTAGGCAACGGTTGGGAAGATTATGGCACCTATGCCAACGATACCCAGGAAAATCGCGTGAAGGCCCTTAAAATGGGTGCAAACATGATACAGTACGTGCTTACCCAATAGCCAAAAATTTCGTAAGTCTTTCTTAACTAATCACTAATCTCCAATCACTAATCTCTAACTCCATGCTCCAGGTAAAAGTTAACGAAAAATACAATTTCGACGTAGACCAGAATGGCAAAGGCTTGCTGATAAATGGCAACAAAATAACTGCGGATATGCAGCAGTTAAATCCATCAGCCTATCACGTTATAAATAACCTGCAATCGTACAACGTTGAAGTAGTTAGCTTTAATACCGCGGAGAAAACTGCAGAAATAAAGGTTAACAACAATACCTACAATGTTACGGCTAAAGATCAGTTTGATATCCTGCTGGACAAGCTTGGTTTAAGCAGCCTGAACGCTGCAAAGGTCAGCGAAATAATGGCGCCAATGCCAGGCATGGTGTTGAAAGTATTTGTGAACGAAGGCATGGAAATTAAGAAAGGTGATAACCTGTTTGTACTGGAGGCTATGAAGATGGAAAATATCATCAAAGCACCAGCCGATGTTACAGTAAAAAACGTGAAAATAAAGCCTGGCGATAAAGTTGAAAAAGGGCAGGTCTTGATGATGTTTTAAAAAGGATCGTAACGCGTAGAAATAAGAAAGGCGCCCGGTTTTGGAGCGCCTTTCTTATTATATAATATTCAAATTATCTTGTTGCCTTGTAAGGTTTCCCTTTTTTAATGCTGTAATGCGGTTTACCTTCAGGGTGAATTTCAGGAGCACCAACCAAGGTCATTGCACAACGGAAACCAACTTCGGCGCTTGCATCGTCCTGGTCCATAAAACGACGCGTTGCAGGGTTTAGCCAAAATGCAAGATCGTTCCATGAGCCACCTTTGTAGACCTTCGAGTGGTCGTTAACCAGCGTGGTTTTGCCATAAAGCGAGGTAACAACAGTATCATTATAGCCCCTGTAGTCAGCGTTATAAGGTTTTCCAGCCAAATCGTTCCTAACACCCGGAATAGCAGACGTAGTGGTTGGAGCAGCAGGGTTATTACCATTAGCGGGGGCTGCACCTGGAGTAGCCGGAGCGTTACCATTTGCCTGCGCCTGTGCCTGCATAGCAACCAACTCGCTGTATTTCATTTTTTTGTTCGAATGCGAAGGATCTTTAATCGGTTTGCCGTATTTGTCTTTGGCATATAAACCCTTTGTAGGATCGGCTAACCTTTTGTTGGTGAACTCGTTACCACGGAATGGGTTAAAGTCATCAAACTCTTCAAACGAAGTTTGGCGGTAAGTATCCTGTACCCATTCATTTACATTTCCGGCCATGTTATACAAGCCGAAATCATTCGGCGGGTATTGCCTAACAGGCGCAGTAATGTCGGCCTTATCATTGAGGTAACCGCCAACGCCGGCATTATCACCCTGGCCACGTTTAAAGTTAGCCATCAGTAAACCACGGGTAGCCCTTTTTGAGGAACGTACGCCAAGACCGTTCCATGGATATACTTTGTTATCGTCAATATTTTCAAATTCGGTATTGCCTATTAATGCCAATGCTGCGTATTCCCACTCAGCTTCAGATGGTAAACGATAGCCTTGTTTTAATATACCGTCTTCTAAACGCACAGGCCTTACCGTTTTACCAGCTTTTCCGTTACCGGTGGTCGAAGGTTTTGCATTAGGGCTTAAATCGGGAAGCATCTTTTTGCCATCTATACCGGCTCCCCTAATTTGTCCGTTCAAATAAATGTCTGTGTTAAATGGCTCTTTACTTGCGGGGGCAGGGGCGGCATTTTTGCCTTTGCCATTGCCGTTCATATCTTTCCAGGCCACTAAATTTCCGCGTTCGCGCAAAATGTTTTCGTTGGTACGGTCAGTACGCCATTGGCAATAATCCTGTACCTGGTCCCAGCTCACACCTACAACAGGGTAGTCCTGAAAAGCAGGGTGCCTTAAATAGTTATCAACATAAGGCTCGTTATATGACAAGGGTTTGCGCCATACCAGCGTGTCGGGGATTGCATTGTAATACAACCCGTGGTCCTGGGGGTAGGTGATATTTATCCAGTGCAGGTAGTCTAACCAATCCTGGTTAGAAACTTCAGTTTCATCCATATAAAACGACGGGATGGTTACCCTGCGTTTTATATTGTTATACTCATAAGTAACATCCTGGTCCGCACTGCCACCAACCACAAAGGTACCGCCTTCAATAGGGATAAGGCCTGGTCCCGGTGATGGGTGTGTTTGCCTGAATTTCTCATAACCACCATTGTTTTTGTCGTTATAAGCCATTCCGGTTTTGTCAGATTGCTGATGCTTACTGCAGCTGCTGAGCACTGCGCTTGCGCAAATTAGTACTATTGCAGTTTTAGTAAAAAGTACTTTCATGTTCCTACAGTTAATTTAAAGGGTAAATTTAAAACATTTTGCCTAAAATGCTAATTATTTAACCCTAATCTTTAAAAGAAATTAAAACTTTATCGGGCATTTAACGAAAAAAGTACCAGGTATGTTACATTTGCCCCTGTTTTTTTGGTGGAAAACTTATTTGCCCGGATGTACGTAATAGGCATCAATTAGCATATATTTATTACTTTAAAAGTAAGGGTAAATTTCACAGATGAAGTTTTTATACAGCAAAGCCATTTTAGTCGGAGTCTCGGTTTTACTGCCTGCACTGGCATTTTCACAAACCAGCTCTAATGGCTCAAATTACGCTACAGCCATACCTACAGCTGTGCCTTTTTTAAATATTACGCCCGATTCGCGCTCAGGGGCGATGGGGGATGCGGGTGTTGCACTAACACCCGACGTGAATGCAAACTACTGGAACCCTGCCAAACTTGCCTATCTCGAAAATAACGACAATGTGTCTTTATCGTACAGCCCATGGCTGCGCCAATTGGTTCCCGACATCAGTTTATCGTATTTAAGTTATGCACATAAGGTTGACGACCGCAATACCATAGGCGCATCATTGCGGTATTTTAATTACGGCAGCATTCAACTTTTCGACAATAGCCAAAATCCGCAGGGAACCTATACGCCAAATGAATTTTCAGTAAATGGCTCGTTTGCACGTAAATTTGGCGAAAACTTTTCGTTGGGCTTAACAGTTGGTTTTATACACTCCAGCCTGTCAAACGCATACTTTGCAACGGGCTCAGGTCAGCAGGCAAAGGCGGGCAACGCACTTTCGGCCGGTGTATCATTGTACTATAATAAGCCGATGCAGGAATTTGGCACCGACGGAGTTTTTTCATTCGGTACAAACATCTCAAACATCGGTTCAAAAATAAGTTACAGCGATGCCGGGCCTAAATACTTTTTGCCGGCTAACTTAAAAATTGGGTTTGCCAACACCATCAACCTTGATGATTTTAACCAAATAACACTTACTGTTGACTTTAACAAGCTGTTGGTGCCAACACCGCCCATAAGGGATGTGGATGGCAATATTATAAAAGGTAAAGACGACAATATATCGGTGCCGGCAGGTATTTTTGGCTCATTTGCCGATGCTCCGGGTGGCTTTAAAGAGGAGATGCAGGAAATTTCGATTTCGCCGGGTTTTGAATATTGGTATAATCAATTGTTTGCCATAAGGACAGGCTACTATTATCAAAATGCCAACAAAGGCGGCGCCCACTATTTAACTGCAGGCGTTGGCTTTAAATACGAAAGCTTTACGTTCGATTTCTCATATCTTGCTGCAAGCCAGCAAAACAGCCCCCTGGCTAATACTTTACGTTTCACTTTATCGGCCAGTTTTGGCGGCGAGAAAAATTCCCGTAAACATTAATGACTAAAATTAAGGTAGGTTTTGGGTTTGATGTGCACCAGCTAAAAGAGCAGCATCCGTTTGTTTTAGGAGGAGTTAATTTAGAGCACCATGCCGGAGCATTTGGACACTCAGATGCCGACGTTTTATTACACGCCATTTGCGATGCGCTTTTAGGTGCAGCTAATCTTCGCGACATCGGCTTTCACTTTTCAAACAAAGACGATCGCTGGAAAGGTATCAGCAGCCTGTTGTTGCTGCAACACGTTATGGTACTGCTGCGCGAAAAAGGCTGGGAAATAAACAACGTCGACGCAATGGTATGCCTTGAGGCGCCGAAAATTAACCCGCATATTCCTGCAATGCAAGCCAATATCGCCAAAGCTGCCGGTATCGATGTGGAAGATATCTCTATAAAAGCTACTACAAACGAACAGCTAGGCTTCATCGGCAGGGAAGAAGGCATTGTTGCCTATGCGGTGTGCTTGATAGAAAAGAACCGTTGATTTATATGATTTCGTTGATTCCGCTGATTTTTGATCGCTGGTAGTTGCTGATTCAACTGATGACGCAGACATTGAGACACTTGATGAGAGACCAAAGGATCAGCGATTTTCGCCTAATCTCCAGTCTCTAACCTCTAATCACTATTCACAACTTCCTTCTTCACAACAACATTGCCGGTACGTTTCAACGCACCCCACCCGCTCAGTTCACCTTTAAGGGCTTTGCGGATGGATTTGAATAGAACATAGTACATCAGCTGGCGCCATATAAAGCGTTGGGGTATAATGTAAACCAGCTTCTTATAATCCTCTTTCTGCATCCAGAACGCAATAATGGCCACTATAAAGTCTATCACCACAAAGGCAGCATAGAATATCAGGATTTTGCCGGGCTTATCGCTGAATAACCCGAAGATCATTATCAAATCGGCCAGCGGCGAAAATAAGGGGAGTACGATCTGGAACACCAGAATATTAGGCATGCCCAACATTCCAAAAAACTTATATTTTTTGTTGAACAGGGCGTCCTTATTTTTCCAGAAGCTTTGGATCACGCCGAAACTCCAGCGGAAACGTTGTTTTAATAAACCGTTAAGCGTTTCCGGCGCTTCCGTATACGCAATGGCCTCGGCGCAGTTTTTTACAATGTAACCAAGCTTTAGTATACGCATGGTAAGGTCACAATCCTCAGCAAGTGTATCATAAGTAAAGCCGCCGGCTTTGAATATGGCCGATTTACGGAAAGCCCCAATAGCCCCTGGAACAACCGTTATACTGTTGATCAAATCAAAAGCACGGCGGTCCATATTCTGGGATGTAATATATTCTATCGACTGCCAGCGGGTAATAATGTTGTTTTCGTTACCCACCTTTACCGTACCTGCAACAGCGCCGATCTCTTCATCGGTAAAATAGGTCATCAAATGATAGATGGCATCGTCTTTAAGCTGGGTATCGGCGTCAATACAAACCACAAACTCATATTGCGCATGGCTTATGCCAAAGTTTAGTGCTGATGCTTTGCCGCCGTTCGGCTTGGTTAAAACTTTGACCAGCGGATGGTGTCCGTAAGCGTCATTGACAAGCTGAAAGGTTTTATCCTTCGAACCATCATCAACAAAAATTATTTCGAATATATTATAGTCCGTTTTAAGCAGGCTTTGTATTGTTTTTATCGCTGTAACCTCTTCATTATATCCGGGTACAATTATGCTTACCGGTGGCAATGTTGTAGGATCGGCAACGCTGCGGTTCACTTTTTGGTCGTCGCTGTATTGCCTTACTGCCAGTATGCCAATTAACACCACGCGGCCAACCGCCAGGAAGATGGCAGACAGGAACAGGTAAAGCAAAAACCAGTTGCCGTAAAAATAAAACTCTATTAAAAAGTTATAAAACGTACCCACCACGCCAGAGTTTGCATCGTCTTTTATAGGCGGCATCAGGTCGTCTTTAGTTTTACCTAAAACATCGGCAATAGTGGTGAATTTGTAACCGTGACTCTTAAAGAAATGAATAATTTCGGGCAATGCTTTTACCGTTTCCTCACGGGTATCGCCACCAGCATCGTGCAGCAATAGCATTGATCCGTTGTCTTTTTGCCTGATGGTACGGGCAATAATACTATCAGCGGTCACGCCCGGCTGCCAGTCCCATGGGTCGATAGATTCGCCAATGTTAATATAGCTTTGTCTGCGACTTTCGGCCACCGGGATAACTTCTGCAAGGGTTTGCGGTTCGGCATCGGCATTGAAAGGCGGCCTAAACAATATGGTGCTGCGGCCGGTTACCGATTCAATTAATTTGCGGGTAGCGTTTAGCTCGAGATTAACGCGGGATATGCTAACTGTTGAAATATCCGGGTGAAAAAAGGTGTGGTTGCCAATTTCGTAGCCTTCTTCAAACTCCCTCCGGAGAATGGGTACATTTTTTTCAGCCATCGACCCTACCACAAAAAATGCGGCAGGCACGTTTTCACGTTTTAAAATATCTAAAATGCGGGGTGTATAGTCGGGGTCGGGACCATCGTCAAATGTTAGCACTATTTTGCCCGGCGCATAACCGTACTTTTTAATTACATATTTTGTTGGCAGTTTAACATATTGCTGGTGGGTTATAACATAGTTTGTTGTATCCATCCGCACATCGATTTGCCCTGGCGTTGGGGTGGTTATAAGATCGAGCACCTCGCCGTTACCATCATAGTTGATTTTATTATTCAAACCAACCGAGGTTAGCCGTTTTACATCAATACCTGTTTTCTTAAGCGAATCTATCGACAGGTTTTTTGGGAAAAATGTCCATAAACGGGGATCTTCCGACCCCATACGCCATAAAGCAACACCACCGGTTGCCCAGTCGTCCGCCATACGGATAATATTAAAATTTGTGGCAGCGTCAGTAAAGTAAACGGTATGCTCAAGGCTGTCGTCATCAAAATATTTGTAGTGAAGATTAGCCGAAACAGGGTCGAAAGTTATTTTGCTTCCTTTTTCCTGGGCTATACTTATGGCTTGCGGGTAGCCTATGGCTGTACCTATACTAGTTTCCGGCCAGTCAATTGCGCCGCCAGCAACGGTTAAAATAACTTTCTCACTCGGTATTTTTGTGCAAACATCGTCCAGTATTTTTTCAACCCAGTGCTGGTTTGAAAGGTCGCCGGCATTGCTGCTTTCGTTGTGCTGGTCAATAGCCATCACAAACAAAAAATCGTTTATATGCTGCAGGCGCTCAAGGTTAAACTGGTCGTCATCAGGTATAACGTTTTGTGTAACCAAAAAACCTGCGGCGTGCAATATGGTATACAAATCGTTTTCAAATGCGATGTAATTTTTGCTGTTGCGGTCTTTAATCTCGTCAAAATCAAGATTTACCCCCTGGAACTTAAAATGGGAAAGTTGTTTCGCAATGTTGTTTATAAATGCAACCCTGAGCGTTTTATTTTTGATGATCCGCTCAACGTCTTTCGAGTCGTAGCCGCCTTTGGCGTTATTTTCATTAACGTAGTTCGACAGTGATATTAAAACCGGTTTTTTATACTTTTTATTCAGGTTAATAAGGCCTGTATCAATGTTTGCAACAAGCGTATCCCGTTTAGGAAAAATAGAAAAGCCCTCACTTACTACCATATCCAGTTTCGGGTAATTATCAACAAGCGAACTGTAGGCCTGCGCTTCCCATGGCCGGTAAAAGGCAGCGTTTATACGGTCTTTATTATTGGGGCGTTTTAGTTGATGTAAATGACGGGAGCGGGCAAGCTTTTGTATCTCACCTTTATCCAGCTTAAAATCTTTAAACTTTTTCGATCTTTTTAGCTGGTCAAGTTCTTCTTTGGTAAGCTTTTTTGGGGCCGGGTTTAAATTCGGCAGGCTTGGGTAATGCTTGGACGTTACGGTAATTGCAGCAGCAACCACGCTAAAAACCAATACAATTATAATTGCGCGGCTAAGCCACTTAAAACGGATCCATCTTCCCGGGGTATCAGTTTGGAAAACCTGCTTATTAGACATTAAGTTTTTTATATGAAAATACTACACTATGTTAGTATATATAAATTGGTCTTATTTTTATTTCGAGGGTTTATTAGCCTCAATGGCCGAAAAATCAACCCCGCATTTGCAATTGCCGCCGCAGCTTTTTTTAGTAAACAGGTTTTTGTAAACCAGCCTGCACACATAAAATACTGCCGCTGCAAATAGTATCGCTATAATAATCACCTGCACGTTCATGTCACAAATTTAATACAATTTATATATATACGCTAAAGACAACTGAAATAGTATAAGGTTTAATGTTAGTGATTGGAGGTTGGAGATTAGAGGTTAGTTGATTGACTTAAGAAGTTCACAGACTCACATCGTCTTGATGTTTTTTCCTAATCTCTAACCTCCAATCTCTAATCAACTGAAAAGTACGCCACCGTTCCGCCAACCCAATCAAAATCCTGGTTATAGCGCACGCCAATCATTTTCCCGCGGCTTAAACGTGCTAAATTGATAGCCAGCGTTGGTTTTTCATCACCATTTGGCCATAAATAAAGCAGCCGGATCTCAACCTTAACACCACCATCCGGCGCTTGTAATACCGGCTCATAATTTACCTTTTCCTGCAATATCCAGTTCTCAGGGTCATTTATGTTTTTAATGTCATTTTCTGTTACGTCGATGATAACACCCTGTCCTGCGAATGAAAACAACGGTTTTAGTACATAGTTTTCCAGGTCAACAGGGATTTGTTTGAGGTGGTGCAGAAACTGTGTTTTTGGGATATAATCGCCGTTTAAAAACGGCATGGTAAATTTGCTTACGCGGTAAAACCAGTTGGGGTGGGTTATCCACTCCACATCAAGTGGTTGTTTTATGTCCACCACTTTATTAAATATATCAGGGTCGGCTTCAATTTCGTCAAATATCAGCCGGTTGTAAATACGTCTGATGCGTTGCTTTTCGCCATTTACACGGTAAAAAAGCTGGTTCCCTTGCTGTTCCAAATCAGCCAGCGCTACTACCGGTGTGCCAATGAATTTTTGGGTGAGGTAAAAATCGACTGCCGTTTTTTGCTCCGGTGCATTAACATCCATCAAAACAACTTCCTGGGGCTGAAAATCGCCAACAATTGTTTTTTTAAGCAGATCGATATACGCTTCTTTATCTAATCCGCTAAAAAAAATAGTTTGTTCCGCCGGGATATCAAAGTTATCCTGAAACTTATCGGCCAGGTTTACCTGGAACCCATATAAGGAGGGAAAGCCCTGCAATTCTATCAGCTTGGGGACAATATTGCCTGCGCTATCCTTGCAAACCCCAAAATCCAAAGCAAGAAAATGCGGATGATCGTTTTCGTTAGCTACCCGCCATTTTTCGGGGACCGCCCTTTCAGTTAATTCTTTAAAATTGGGTTGCAGGATGGTTTTAACGATGTCATTACCTGCCACAATTAACTTATCCCTGAAATCATCAGTCAAAAAAATAGGTGTTTCAGCCACACGGAAGGCGATAGGCTCACGCAGGCCCTCGTTTAAATCACCTATAAAGTTTTTATACTTTTCGGGGGTGAAATTTGCGTTGTATGTTTTTCTGAGGTTAGGGTTCATGTGAAAATTCGGATTTTTGTTTTTGAATAAAAAATACGTCGTCAACTATAGAATTTTCTCAATCTGCTCTTTTAAAATTTGGAGGTCAAGTTTAGCGGTGGAATAAATCGTGACGGGCGAAACGCCAAAATATTCGTGTATTAGCTTATTCCTCATCCCTTTCATTAACCGCCATTGTATTTGCGGATGTTGTGTTTTTAAAGTTTCTGATATCTTGGTAGATGCTTCACCAATAATTTCAAACCTGCGGGTTACCGCATCTTGTAGCATAAAATCATTTACAAATTCAAGCTCAGTTTTTTGTCTATATATGCCAGAATCATCTTGACAGATTCAAGGATATCCTGCAAATAAACTTGGTCCGACCGGCTCATAAAATAGTAATTGCAGACGATAGTACTTCCGCCCTGATGGATGTCTTAAGTGCGCTGAATTCAACGAGGTCAACCTTCCGTTTTGTTAACTCGGAAATTTCTTCCTCTAGGTTTAACATATTGAAAAGTGTGAAGCCATCACCGGCCTCAATCAGTAAATCAACGTCGCTGTCTGCTTTCATCCGGCCTTTTGCCAATGAGCCAAAAATAGCGGCTCGTTTAATAAAGTACCGTTTTAACACAGGTAGAATTAGTTGTTTGTATTTTTCAATCTCCTGCATAATCAATCATTTTAATCCTTCAAATTCCCTAATCCCGGCTCAGGCTTCCTGCAAACTCAAAATAGCCTGGTCCAAAAAGTTGGGGATCATGGTATTTTGGGTATGTGTTATTTTATCAGGGTCTTCCAGCCGTTCCAGCATTTCGTTGTATTTATCAATGCCGTGCTCGCTTACTACCTCTTTCTTTTTTTCTTCTTTCAGCAATAACGATTTTACACCTTTTGCATCAGCTTCAGGATGGAACTGGGTCGAGAAAAAGTAATCGCTGAAACGGATGGCCATCATTGCCCTTGGTAAATCAACATGCGGGCGTTCTTTTTCAATAGCCAGCAATTGCATACCCAATTCGGTAAAGCGTTTTTCATCCGGGTTTATCACTTGCCAAAGTCGCGAATCGACCGTGTAAAACGGGTCTGCCATATTTTCGAATACAGGCTCATTTCTGCCTGCGCTGGTTTGATTAACCGGCAGCACGCCAAACGACGGTGATTTCCGCATATTTATATGGCCCAATTGATATTTGCGGCACATTAACTGGAATGAATGACAAACAAAAAAGCCGTATTTTTTTTGCGAGGTGTTCGACAGGTTATGATCTTCCAGCTTATCAACCAATTGGAAATATTTTTTCTCCCATTCGCTGCCTTCGCTTTCAATCGGATCGCCGGGGCCGCCGCTGGAAATATAAATATCAAATTCGGTGCCGGGTACTTCAACTTTCTTGCGTACGTCAAATACCTCGTAGCTTAAATTCAGTTCGTTCTTTACTTTGTACCTGTCTAAAATCTCGCGGAAACCACGCATGCCCTCGTTTGCAATTCCATCGTAAAAATCAAGAATGGCAACTTTGATTTCCGGCTTATCTGTCTGTATCATCTTAAAAATTATATTCCCTTTAACGTTTGCGACGTAATGTAGTCAACAACGTCTGCAAAGTTATTATTTTGCTGGTAAACTGCTAATTGCCTGTCGGCCCCGGTTCCATGCTCCAATATTTTGTGCACGTAGTTCAAATCGTCGCGGCAACCAAGGTCGTCAACAACGTCATCAATAAAATCGAGCAGTTCCAATATCAGCGAACGGGTGTTTACTTCCATCTCCTTGCCGAAGTCAATCATTTTACCGTCGATGCCGTACCGTGCTGCCCGCCATTTATTTTCATTAATGAGCGCGCGATTATAGCTGATAAACGACATGTTTTGCAGGCGCAGCTTATATAATTTAGCACACAGCGCCTGGAACAGCGCCACAAACGTCATGGTCTCATCGATCAGCATAGGGCAATCGCAAATACGGAACTCGATGGTCTCAAAAAACGGGTGCACGCGGATGTCCCACCATATCTTCTTAGCGTTATCGATACAGTTGGTTTTTACCAATAGCTTGATGTAATTATCATACTCCTCGATACTGCTGAAATAGTCAGGAATACCCGTACGCGGAAACTTATCGAACACCTTGGTGCGGAATGATTTATAACCGGTATTACGTCCCTCCCAAAACGGAGAGTTGGTCGACAATGCATAAACGTGCGGCAAAAAATACCTTACCTGGTTGGCAATATGAATGGCCATATCCCGCGACTGTATGCCCACATGCACATGCAGCCCGAAAATAAGGTTGGAACGAGCCGCTTCCTGCAACTCATCCACAATTTCAAAATAGCGCGGGTGGTCGGTTATCAGCTGGTGCTGCCAGTGCGAAAACGGGTGTGTGCCGGCAGCGCCTATGCGTAAGCCGATATCGCCGGCCAGCATGGCTACAGTGCCGCGCAGTTTGCCTACCTCTTTACGGGCCTCGGTTGTATTGTGGCAAATATGGGTGCCTACTTCAACCACGGCCTGGTGCATTTCAGCCTTTACCTGGTCCTCGTGTATCTTCTGCGCGCTGTCAACAATTTTTTGGTCGTGCGATTTTAGCTCCCTGCTCACAGGGTCAACCACCATAAATTCTTCTTCAACACCTAAGGTAAATTCGTTCATCTTTATTTAGCCTTTATAATTGGTTTGTTTATTATCCATAGCGATGGGTTTAAA
This sequence comes from Mucilaginibacter sp., assembly GCF_025359345.1. Lineage (GTDB taxonomy): Bacteria > Bacteroidota > Bacteroidia > Sphingobacteriales > Sphingobacteriaceae > Mucilaginibacter. The sequence continues at coordinate 107,499 of NZ_JANYGQ010000035.1, read as the reverse complement.
ACCCATCGCTATGGATAACTCATCGTTATTTTTTTACTGCCCTTTTCGGCTTTGCAACTTTCACTTCTCCTTCAGTCGCAATACCATGGTCAATACTTCCCTTGCTTACTTCTTTTTTGTCAGCCTTCTTCTCCACCTTTTTTTCTGATGATAAAAGGTGATGCCCGGCAGCGCCTGTTTTTACATACTCGCCCCAGGTAAGGTTATCGCTGTCGTCTTTCTGCTTTTTGGCGCGCTCGATGGCGTAATCGGCTGCCGTTTCAACTACCCAGTCGAAGTTGTCCTGGCCAACGCTGGTTACTTCGGCATCGGGGGCAGGGTTGCAAAAATCAATAGCATACGGCACGCCGTTACGAATGGCGAACTCAACCGTGTTAAAATCGTAGCCCAGGTATTTGTTAAGCTTTATTACATAGTTTTTTACGGTTTCCAGCAGTTTTTTCTCTGCCGGGGCTTTGCCATGTTCGTAGCGTAAGTGGTGCGGGTTACGCGGTTCGTACTGCATAATGCGTACATGCTTGCCACCGATGCAATAGCAGCGGAAATAATCTTCAAAAATTATTTCTTCCTGCAGCATCATTACGTATTGCTTGGTTTTGTTATAGTTATCCCAAAGTTCGTCCAGGTTATTTATCTGGTAAACTTCTTTCCAGCCGCCGCCGTCAAACGGTTTCATATAGGCCGGGAAGCCAACGTATTTAAAAATGCCTTCCCAATCCAGCGGGTAGGCCAGGTTGCGAAACGATTGGTCGGTTGTATCATCCGGGTGGTCTTTTGAGGGCAGTATCACCGTCTTAGGTACCGGCACGCCGATTTTAACCGCCAGCGCATTGTTAAAAAACTTTTCGTCGGCGCTCCACCAAAACGGGTTGTTAATTACCGCCGTGCCGGTTATGGCTGCATTTTTTAGCATGGCCCGGTAAAAAGGCACATCCTGCGATATCCTGTCGACAATTACTGCGTAGCCCTGCGGCTCGGCCTGCATTACCTTGTCAATGCGCACAAACTCTGCGCTTATATTTTTTTCGGCTTTTTGGTTGATGCGGTCAACAAATGCCTGCGGGAATGATTTTTCCTGTCCGAATAATATGCCTATTTTTTTCATGGTAGTTAGTGTTTATGGTAAAATATGCTTACGCTTTTATTTTCATTGTCTATTATCACGCCGATTCCTTTTGTTCGGTTAATGTATATATCTCCTTTAGGATCTCTTTGGTCCTTTTTAATTTTATAATCTGAAGCTAGCAGATTCTTTTTCAGCGCGGTTATAAGACTTGCATTTTTAATTTTATTGAACTCATAATCTCCTATGATTTTTTTTGTTGTATCCCTTACGTTCACAGTGATATTAAAATCATTTAACTGATAAGTGATATCAAATTCAGGTGGAATTATGAAATTTTCCTTAACTGCTAATCCAACTAAAGCGCGATTATTTGCGCCTACTGTTTTCCATTCAGTTAGATAGCTTTCAAATTCCGGAACAGTTAACGATGTTGTAGCCAATTTTTCCAAAGAGATTAAACTGAGTTGGATTGATCCATTGCCTTTTCCTTTCCTGTCCTTCTGCACCCAATATTTTTTCTGTTCAATTTTCCTTCCATAGCTTATCAAAAACGAGATTTTAAGCGGTCTTAACTTTAATTCAATGTCCCCCTCATGCCAGGTATACACGCTGTACGCCGGATTGGTTTTAGAAGGCTTTGTTTCTGGTTCGCCATAAAAGGCCTTAAATTTTTGATATGCCTGTTTATATTGCCAGCCAAACCCCTCATCAATTAACTCTAAAGTTATATTACTTAATTTGTCGTTTTCAAACATCAACGTAGCATCATCAAATGAACCAATTCCATTAAGTACAATATTTTCGTCTTTTGTAAAATATGTACTCTGTTCGTTTTCCTTACTAAACATAGACAGATTGTGCCCAATGGCTTTTTGATTTTTAACATCAGTCAATGTCGAATTTATTTTAAACTCTTTGATAGCAAGTATGTCGTTAAAAAAATCGGCGAAGCGCTTTTTCTGCGCATCTGCTTTAAAAGAAACCAACATCTCAAAGAACAACCAAATAACAACAAGCCTCCGCATATCTACTTTATCGTCGATAAATAATGTGGAAACATCTCCCGCCAAACCGGCCAATCATGACTGGCAAACGGGCGGACATCCAACCAATGGTTAATATGCTTTTGCCCTAGAATGTTTGACAGCCGGTTATTATCTTCCCGGCAAATGTCATGCTCAGCCGTGCCCAGGATAATATTCATGTGCCATAAATCGGCCAGGTTGCTGCCGGGTAAATAATCAACAGGGTTATTATAAAATACATCGTCGCTGTAAAAGCCGTCCATAAATTGCTTAATATCAAACGCCCCGCTCATACTGAACAGGTTGCCAACCTTATCAGGGTGCTTTAGTGCAAAGTTAACCGCGTGATAGCCACCAAAACTGCAGCCCGCTGTGGCCACTTTGCCTACGCCGGTTTCGTGCATGGCCCAGGGCGCCAGCTCTTCGTTCAGCATTTTATCGTACCAGTTATAACGGTTTGCCCGTTCCAGGGGATGAACGCCTTTGTTGTACCAGGTAAGCCAATCGAAACTATCGGGGCAATAAATTTTTACCAGGCCCTCGTCAATAAACCAGCGCACGCTTTCAATAAGCCCCTCATCTTTATTTTGATGATACTTCCCTTGCGATGTAGGGAACAGGATGATAGGGTAGCCGCGGTCGCCAAAAACCAGCATCTCTACATCAAGCCCAAGGTTCTGGGAATACCAGCGGTGATATTTTTCTACCAAATCTTTTTAATTTATTTATGAATGTAAGATAGGAAATAATTTGAAAATGAATGGTTTTGAAAATTAAACATTGAATAATCTTTTCAACTAAAACGGTCATTTTCAAATCATCAAATGGCCAAATTATGAAATTGTAAAATGTTAACCGTAAATTCGCGCCTTTAATTAATACTAATAGAGATGTACGCGAGCTGGCTTGAGATGGAGATAGCTATCACTGAAAATAATATCACCCTAAAATCGGACGTGCTGAAACGCGATGTAACCTGCACGTTGTTGATGCCCGAAGATAACGAAATAACAGAACCCCTTAATTTATTGCTGCTTAACGACGGCCAGGAAATTGAAAGCCTGCAGTTAAAGGACACCCTGGAAGATTTAATAAATGCAAACAGGATAAAACCTGTGTTGGTAGTTGCTATACATGCCGGCCCCGAACGCCTGCAGGAATATGGCACCGCCGGCAAGCCCGATTTTAAAAAACGCGGCGCAAAGGCAGCCCCATACACCGAATTTATTAAAACTGAACTATTGCCGGCAATTACCAAACTTACCGGCATCGAGACATTTAGTTCGACGGCCTTTGCCGGTTTTTCATTAGGCGGATTGTCTGCGCTTGACATTGCCTGGAGTAACCCACAATTGTTCGACAAAACAGGTGTGTTCTCCGGCTCGTTTTGGTGGAGAAGCAAGGATTTGACTAAGGGCTACTCCGAAAGCGACCGTATCATGCATAGCATTGTTCGGAATACTGCTGTAAAACCCGGCATAAAAATCTGGCTGCAAACCGGAACTAAAGACGAAACCAGCGACCGCAACAAAAACGGGATAATTGACTCGATCGACGATACTGTCGACCTGATAAAAGAGCTGGAAGATAAAGGCTTTAGCCGCCCTGCTGACATTCAATATGTTGAAATGGTAGGCGGCAGCCACAATACCGAAACCTGGGCCAAAGCTATGCCTAAGTTTTTGATGTGGGCTTTTGGAAGGTAAGGGCTATTTTGTAGCTTTATACCGAATCCCCTTAGTAATGAATAAACTCTTCTTTGTGCTGACAGCCGCAATAACACTTGCGGTGCAGCAAAGCGATGCCCAAATGTATGTGAAAACCATACAGGCTAATGATACGGTTCCGGCTAAAGCTCCCATCCCGGTTAAATTTGAAGGGAAAGTTCAGGAATGCTACGAATATAAAGATGCTGCGGGACAGCACCTGCTGCTGGCTACCGCCACCGAAGAAGGTAAAAACTTTTTCTGCACAGCCTATACCAAAATAAACGGTGCCTATGCGCAGGATTGGCAGATAAAGGACTTTGCAGAATCTGAAATTGGCATGGCCGACGATTACACCAAGTTTGTAGATATAGACAAAGATGGCGTTTATGAAACCATAATCGTTTATAGTTACTGGATAGAGAAGCCGAAGGAAAAGTTCGTAGGTACGAACTGGAAGCTGATGCTGCACTACAAAAACAAAAAATACGCTATCAGGGCTTACGAACCTGACAGCGACAGCGATGAGCCGGAACTGACGATGGATAAATCTTTCGACGAGTTGCCCAAAGCTGTAAAAGCCTACGTAACCCGGTATTGGGACAAATTAGCCAAAGACCAGAGCTTTCACATGATGCTTAATGCAAAATAACTAAGGTGCTATCGCCTTTTAGCTTAATTTTACTGGTTCAATCTAAATAATATGCAGCACCCCGAAGATAATCCCTGGCAAATAACCGCCGAAAAAGTTGAGTACGATAATCCTTGGATAAGTTTAACTGAATACAAGGTTATCAATCCATCAGGCAATCCGGGTATTTATGGCAAAGTGCATTTTAAAAACCTTGCAATCGGGGTTTTACCGCTTGATGATGAAATGAATACTTACCTGGTAGGCCAACACCGCTTTCCGATAAACCAATACAGCTGGGAAATGCCCGAAGGTGGCGGCCCTGTTGGCACCGACCCGTTGGATTCGGCTAAACGCGAATTGCTGGAAGAAACAGGCCTTAAAGCCGATACGTGGACGGAGTTGCAGCGCCTGCATTTATCCAACTCGGTAAGTGATGAATTAAGCGTCCTCTACGTTGCCCGTGGTTTAAAACAGTTTGAGGCCGAACCGGAAGACACTGAGCAATTGATAATAAAAAAATTACCCTTTACCGAATTGTACAGCATGGTTTGTAACGGTGAAATAACCGATGCCATGACGGTGGCTGCGGTGTTACGGGTGCAATTGTTGATATTGGAAGGCCGGTTGTAAAAACTCAATCAAGCTAATCCAACTTAATCAACCAAAATTCCTAATTTTGCTCCACTTTATGAGAAGACTTTTCGGCATCATTTTAACGCCAATCCATTACATTGCTTTTGGGTTGGTGCTTCTTATTTTCCATCCCATACAATGGATATGTTTTAACTGGTTTGGCTACCAGGCGCACAAGCGTTCTGTTGATGTTTTAAACTTTTTCCTGGTGGGTACCTACTACCTGCTTGGCAACACCGTCTCATTCGTAAACGAGCAAAACCTGCCCGAGGGACGCCCAATGATATTTGTTGCTAACCACCAGAGCCTGTACGATATACCGGTATTGATATATTTTCTTCGCAAATACCACGCAAAATTCATCTCGAAAATTGAACTGGCCAAAGGCATCCCATCTATATCCTACAACCTGCGCCACGGCGGCGCCGCCAACATCGACCGTAACGACTCGCGCCAATCCTTAACCGAAATCGGCAGGCTGGGCATCGACATGAAAGAAAAACACTGGTCGGCAATGATATTCCCCGAAGGCACCCGCGCGCCGGATGGGGTTGTAAAAAGATTCCGGGCTGCTGGTGTTGCCACGTTGCTAAAAAAATGTCCCGAAGCGCTGATAGTGCCTGTTGCCATCAATAATTCATGGAAAATGGTGCGGTATGGCAAGTTTCCGTTAAATACCTTCCTAAGCATGTCGTGGACGGTACTGCCGGCTATTGAAATGGAAGGCAGGAAAGCTGATGATGTTGTGTTGCAGGCGGAGGATGAGATAAGGAAGCAACTCGGCCAGCCCCCGGCGCCTAAAGGGGAGTAAAAAGCCGCCGGCGAAGCTGTTCCCCCTTCAGGGGGTTAGGGGGCTTCGTCTAGATATTCTTCCCGTCAATAATCTTAAAAAACTCTTCCCGATAAGTATCGCCAACAGGTATCACTTTATCGCCTATAAAAATTCGGCTACGTTCTATACTGTCAATTTTATTGATGGATACGATGTACGATTTATGCACGCGGATAAAATTCTTCTCGGGCAAAGCATCTTCCATCTTCTTCATATTTTGCAGGGTGATGATGCGTTCGCCGGGGGTGAATATCGAGATGTAGTCCTTTAACCCTTCGATAAAAAGGATGTCGTTCAAATATACTTTCTGGATTTTATGCTCGGTTTTTACAAAGATAAAATCGCTTAAAAAGTCATTTTGCTGTTGCTGAATTTGGTGCTGTACCGGCTCCGGCTGAATAGGGGCGGCGGCAGGTTGTAACACCCCTTGTGCCTTCTGCACCGATTTAAAAAACCTGTCGAATGCTATCGGCTTTAACAAATAGTCGATAACATCAAGCTCATAGCCTTCCAACGCATATTGCGGGTAGGCGGTAGTTAAAATAACCTTTGCCTTGCCGTTGGCAATGCGCAAAAACTGTATGCCGGTTAGCTCGGGCATCTGCACGTCTAAGAAAACCAGGTCCACCAGTTTTTCCTGCACCAGGGTTAGCGCTTCAATTGGGTTGGTAGTGGCCTTAACTAATTTCAAAAACGGAATTTTTGAAATATAGTCTTCCAGTATATGCAATGCCAAAGGCTCGTCATCAACAATAAGGCATCTAATCATTTTATAAAACTAATGATAATTCAACTGTGTAAGTGTCCGCTTCGTCGCGTATATCCAAATTATATTTATTTGGATACAACAAATTTAGTCTGCGTTTAACATTATTCAAACCAATTCCGCCCGAGGCATCACGATTGTTGGTATGTTTCTTATTCTGCATATAAAAATGCAGGTGCTCCTCGTCAACATCAATCAACAACCTGATAGGGGTAAGCGGGTTGTTGGCCACACCATGTTTAAAGGCATTTTCAATAAATGCAATCAGCAGCAGAGGCACTATCTGCTGGTTTAAAATTTTACCTTCAACCTTATAATCAATATACGCCTTGTCGCTAAACCTTATTTTTTGCAGGTCGATATAATTCTGAAGGTATTGTAGCTCTTTAGACAAATCAACCTTGTTATCGTTACAGTCATAAAGCATATAACGCATAATTTCCGAGAGCTTTAAAATAGCATCGGGCGTAGTGGCTGAACGCTGGTAAGCCAGCGAATAAATGCTGTTTAACGAGTTGAACAGGAAATGGGGGTTTATCTGCGACTTTAAAAAAGCCAGTTCGGCGCTTAAACGCTGGTTTTCGAGATCGCGCTGAATGCGTTCGTTTAAAAACCAGTCGACCGTAAATTTTAGTGCAGCGCTTAGTAGCAAAAATATGATGTTGGTAACAGTGGTGCTTAAAAAAAACTCGCCAAAACCCATCTCAACCTTACCATGCATTAATACATAAGGTTTTAAAAACAATCCAAGGCCATATTTACCAACGCCAAATAAAACCAATGCCACAACTATGGCGATGGCATATTTGCCGTACTGTTTTTTATTAAGAAACTTTGGTATCAGGTACAGATAGTTAACATAAAACAGGCTGATATCTATAACGCTATACAGTAAAAGCACCAGCATATAGGTGGTACTTAATTTAGCGTTAGCGTGAATAATATACCCAAAAAAGCAGACTATGAGAACCCAAATAAACACATGCCAAAATATTTGCCAGCTTTTTTTCATCACTTCTAAGATACTATTTACACAGGGTTAAAGCATTTATATTATATATAGCACAAAGTTTTGTCGATAAACTGGCTTTAAAACCCGACGAACGGGTTGCTTTGGGTATTAGCTTGTTTATCTATGAATCCTGTGTGTTGGTCTAAATGATTTTAGCGGGTTGTTTTTTTGATATTCCTTTGTATCATCAAAAGCAATCACGATGAAAACGCTTATCAAAAACTCGAATCCTTTTATACTTTTACTGGTACCGGTATTTTTTGCCCTTATAATGGGTGTAAGTTACCAGTTTCAACAAAAAAGGCAAACTATTGTTGGTACCTCAGTACACGCGACCTCGCTTTTTTATAAAAGCGTTAGTTTGGTAAAAACTGTATGCGCCATAGCTAAAGAAAAAGTATGGTAATTAGTACCCAAAACCTAACCTTTACATTTGGCAGCCAAACGGTTGTTAAGTCACTATCATTGCGAGTTCCGGAGGGAAGTATTTACGGCTTCCTTGGCCCAAACGGCGCCGGTAAAACCACCACTATAAAATTGCTGCTTAACCTGCTAAAAACGCAGGAAGGCAGCATTCATATTTTTGAAAAAGAGCTGCAAAGCAACCGCATAGAAATACTGTCGCAAATAGGTTCGCTGATTGAGCAGCCGGCTATTTACCTGCACATGAGCGGCAAAGAAAACCTGCTGAACCGGGCGCTGTTATTAGGTGTTGGTGAAAAGCGGGTTGATGAAATGCTTGATTTAGTGCATTTAACAACAGCAGCCCACAAAAAAGCAGGCCAGTACTCGTTAGGGATGAAACAACGTCTTGGTATTGCATTGGCTTTGTTAAGCGACCCCAAGCTGCTTATACTGGATGAGCCGACCAACGGCCTCGATCCAAATGGCATTATAGAGATACGTGAACTGCTGGTAAAACTAACCAGCGTATATAAAAAGACTGTTTTTATATCGAGCCATTTGCTGGCCGAAATTCAAAAGATGGCAACCCATGTTGGTATTATCAATTTTGGCGAACTGATGTTCCAGGGCAGTATTCAGGAACTGGAAGCATTAAACAAACCATCTGTACAAATTGAAACCGACCGAAGTGTTGATGCCGCTAATTTTTTAAAGAAGAATAATATTGACGTTGCTGAAGTTAACGACCATTGCGTATTTGTACCCTTCACTTCGAAAGAAACTATGGGCGAAATAAACGCCCTGCTTAACCAAAACGGCTATACGGTTTATAGCATTAATAAGCAACAGCAGGACCTGGAAAAATTATTTTTAGCCATAACCCAACACGCCTAAGCCATTATGAAAGGATTTATATTATCGTTCCGGTCCGAATTTTACAAAACCCGCAAAACAATGGGTTTTTGGAGTGCGGTTTTGTTGCCGTTCCTGCTTTGCCTGTTTGTATTCATTGGCTTTTTTGCAAAGAGTGATGATTTGATGAAGAATTCCGGTATGGAACTCTGGCTTAAATTTGCCGCACCAATATTAGGTGTAATGGGGTTGTTACTGATGCCCATGCTCATCATTTTTATTGCGTATTCAGTGAATAGCCTCGAGCATAAAGCAGATACATGGAAAACTATTTTTAGTCTGCCTATACCGAAACTATCAGTTTATGCTGCTAAATACTTTTATGCCTTTTTTCTCCTGTTCCTTTGCCTGGCGCTGTTTGTGTTATTTACACTCGGCTTTGGTAATTTCCTGGGGATATTGAAACCATCGTTAAAATTTAGTGAGTATAGCATTGCAAGTATTTTAACCCAGATATACTTTAAGTTTTTCCTTGCTTCTTTAGGGATTCTATCTATCCAGTTTTTATTAAGTCTTTTATTTAGCGATTTTTTAAAACCGATGGGAATTGGATTCATCTGTACCATCACAGGAGGTATCCTGGCCGGAAATGGATGGGCCTATGCTTATCTTTTCCCTTACTCTCATCCAATGATGGCTATGAAAGCATTTGGACAAAGTACTAAAGGAGGAGATAATCACCCATCTGCTATGCCGCATTTTACTGTTGAGATGCTTACCAAAGATACCTGGGTAAGCCTTGCTGTTGCGGTAGCTGTTTTTGTAGCGGGATACTTTATTGTACTTAAAAAGAGTGTAAAGTAATTTTGTAGAGACGCAATATTTTGCGTCTCTGGATATTCTGATTTGCAAACGGGAGACGCAAATATTGCGTCTCTACAAAAATCAACGCACCGGCTTCGGATAAATAGGCAAACTCTCGTGCCCTTTATCATCAACCGACTGCACTGCAAAAAAGTAATTATCCTTCGAGTAAGCAAGCGATATCCCGGTACCTTCCAGATAAAACTTCTTTTCCCAATATGGGCTAACGCTTTCGCGCATCAGCACATAATAACCTGCTGGCTTTTTACCCGCTTTAGGCGCTTCCCATTTTAATACGGTGCGGTTGGTTAAATCGCTGGTAACTACTCCTACATTTTCAGGTTCGGCGGGCGCCATGGCCAGGTTGGCAAGCACGGAAAGGTTCATGCGGGCCACCTTTTGTACGTAGTTAAAATCAACAAAATCGGGCAGGTCGCCATAGTCGACACCCTTTTCGGTGCGGATATCCTGGTGCTGGCGGTTAAAGTCTTCATTCATTTCGGTAAAGCGCACGGCTGTAAAACCCTGTTGTAGGAATGGCACATGGTCGCCACCGCGCAGGAAACGGTCGCGGCGGTAGATTAGTTTTACATCCAAATGGTCAACATAACGCTCGCCGGTTTCTTTTACATAACGAGCCAGCTCGCGCGACGGGCTATCATTTTCGCCGCCCAACGAAATTAAACTGCGTATCTCCCGTTCATTTCCGGCAGCCGTTGAGGGCACACCTTCGCTAAATACACGCACGCTGCGGTTATCTTTTAAATCATTTTCCATGCCGTGGGTATTGCCCACAATGTCGTTGTTCAGCATGGCGTCAACATTCCATTTCTCAGCTTTGGCGCGTTTGGCAACATTGGTTGAGCCATAAAGTCCCTGCTCTTCTCCCACCACGCACATAAATATAATGGTTGACGGGAACGACCACTTCGACATTACCCGCGCCAACTCCATGGATACCGCCGAACCCGAGGCATAATCGTTTGCGCCCGGCTCAGCCGAGTTGGCGTTCATCACATCATTTACCCTCGAGTCGTAGTGACCGGATACGATGTAAACCCGGGTATCGTTCGGGTCGGTGCCTTTTAGGGTTGCCAGTATATTTTTTAGGTGAACGGGTTTATCAATCCTGTCGCCTTTGGGTTGGGTGAAGGTGTCAAACTGCACGGTCATCCGTCCCTGCGTTTCTGCGGCGTATTTTTCCATTTCAGCCTTTATCCAGTTACGGGCCGCACCGCTGCCTTCGGTTTTGCTGCTGGTATCGCTTAGTGTATGGCGGCTTTTAAAGCTCACCAGTTTGCGAATATTGGCCTCGATATTTTTTGCGGACACCTCTTCCACCATTTGTTTAATGATGCCGTCCTGTTTAATAATTGTTTGTGCCGATGCATGCAAAATGCAAAAGGCGGGGATGATAAGTAATAGTTTTTTCATGTTGATTTTGCCCTAAATATCTTTTCTCTGCCTCCTCTGTGCCTCCTCCGTGTCTACGTGGTGAAAATTAACCACAGAGATCACAAAGGAGGCACGGAGTAACAGCGCCTATAGTTCAATAATAATTTATTCCGCACTTTCCTCCTGCATCACCCCGCCAATCTGTTTAAAATTGCTCTTCACAAAATGGCACCAATCGCATTCTTTTTTGCCGCAGCCGGTGTTAAAATCGTGTGCCATAATCTTGCCATAAACTTCTTTAATTTGTTCGGTCACGGTTTCGGTGTCTTCCGGCGTTATTATCACCTTTTCTTTATGATATTCCCCTTCACTGACCGGTTCAACAAACTCAAATAGGGTGCTTACCACTTCCCAGTCAAGCGTGCGGTCGTTATCGATTAGTATTTTGTAAAACACGGCCTGGCGCCAGTAATCGCCGCCGTAAGGCACGTCGTTATTAGGTTTTATAAATTTGTCTTTGGCATATTTAAGTTTGCCGGTTTTGTAATCAACAACGTTTACTTCCTTGCCGTTAAATTCAACTTTATCCAGGTTGCCTTTTATCGGGATGCCGTCAATCTCCACGTTTTTTATGCTGCGCTCGGTAACCGCGTTTTTGTTCCAAACCTCAATATTCTGGTTATAATAGGGCGGCAAAATTTTCTCGCCATAATCCAAACGCAATTTAAAATCCTCTTTGGTAAACGAATCGCGGTTGCGGTACATATACCAGCGAAACTCCTTCATAAAATCATCTGTCAGCGGGAACTCGTTGCCATCTGCTTTAAGGTTCCTGAAAACCTTGTTCAGCGCCCAATGCACCGCCTGCCCAAACGTTGCCGCCGGACTTTTACCCGATGGCACTTTTATTAAACACTGGAAATAGAACCGCAGCGGGCAGTCCAGGTAATTGCTTAGATGGGTTACCGACAATGTATAATCCTGCAGCAACTGGTTAATATAGTTGGTGTCGAGCAATTCAACCCTGGGCTTATCGGCCTCATTAAATTGCAGCGCGATAAAATCCATCATGGCATCGGCGCTGATTTTTGGGTGATGCACCGGCAAATCTGTGTCGGCCAAAATTTCGCCCACAAATTGCGATGCTTCCTGGTCCTTGCCGTTTTTATCCTGGCTGGCATACGATATCAGCAAATGTTGCTTTGCACGGGTAAGCGCCACATAAAACAGCCTGCGCGATTCTTCTTTTTGGGCGATGTCGTCGTCTGACGATTGTGTTAACGTATCCGGATAGCTAAAGCCGTGGTTACGGCCCTTGCTGTCCCATATTTTTTTGGTGCAGCCAATTAAAAACACGTGTTCAAATTCCAGCCCTTTCGAGCCGTGTGCGGTCATGAAGTTTACGCCATTTTCGGAAAATATTACCTGGTTAAGCGCAAGCCTGATTTTATTTTGCTTCATCAGGGTGATGACGTTTATGATATCGGCCAGTTTTATTTCTGGGTTTTTGCGGCTTTCGTCTTTTATAAAATCAAAAAAATTTGTGAGCACCTGCATGTACCAGCCTTTATCAGGCTGTTGCATAATATATTTCAGGATGCCCATTTTGGCTATCAACTGTTGAAAAAGCTGCTGCAGCGTATTGCTGGCCGAGTAATTTAACAGGTAATCAATATCGCTCACCAAAAATTTCATTCCATAATTTGGCGATTTATCAAACAACCCGGTTTGTGCCGGCAGTTTTATTTCGCTGATGTAGCGGCGCAGCGAGGTTATGGGTTCATTGTTCCGTGCTGTGGCATAATTTTCTTTGGCTACGGCTAAGCTGGCTTTTGCAATCTCAATAGGGGCGATGTCGAAAAAATCATAGTGCATTATCTCGAACAGCAATTCATCCCCGCTGTAGGGCGAATCCATCTCCATGGCCAGGTAACGCATAATATTGATGATTTTCTCGCCAAAGGGCAGCGTAAAAATATCAACCTTGCGCTTGGTATTTACAGCGATTTTCTGGGTGTCTAAATATTGAATCAACTCTTCCACCTGGCTGTGATTGCGGTATATCACGGCAATTTCGCCGGGTTCGGTTCCAGTGCTTAATAGCTCTTTTATTTTGTTGGCGACATCCACCAGTTCTTTACCGGGTGTTTCATACTCGTTTATAATCGGCGAAACCACCAGCTGATCAAAACGGGGATGGGCCGCCTTCAGATTTTTATCCAGCGCCAACTGTGCAGTAAGCCGTTCGCGGTTGTTATTTATCAGTGCTTTTGAAACATCAAGAATATGCTGGTTTGAGCGGTAGTTGTGTTTTAAAACAACGGTTTGCAGGGTGCTTACATAATCGTTTGCAAAATCAAGGATGTTCTTCATGTTGGCACCCTGGAACTTGAAAATCGACTGGTCATCATCGCCCACCACAAATACGTTTGGTGTCTCCCAGTAGTTCAGCATAAATTTTAGCAACTCATTTTGCGAGCCGCTGGTATCCTGGAACTCATCCACCAAAATATATTGGTAACGCTCCTGGTAACGGCGTAGTAGTTCATCGTTTTCGCGGAAGGCCTTCAACACCCATAAAATCATGTCGTCATAATCATAACGACTTTTGGCTTTCATCTTTTTGTCGAAGTTCTTGTATTCGCTCACTGCTGCCAGCAGCTTTTTCATCAGGTCGTGCGCCTTATCTATGTCTTTCTGCTTTGGGTCGCCGGCCTTTATACCTGCTTTGATATTTGCTTTTTTGTAGATGAATTCTTCGCGATTGGGCAGATCCTCCAGGTATTCTTTTACCGCTTTTTCGATATGCGCTTCGTCCCAGGCTTCCGTTTTCATGGTGGAGAACAGGCTTTTTAAACGGGGGGCATCGTAATACTTTTCGCCGGTAAAACGCTTTAGCAGGTGGTCGTTCGGGAACTCGTCAATCAGCTCGTTAAAAAGCATCACGCCATCCAAGTCCGACAGCGACTCCATGCTCAGTTTGCCGAAATAGTCCAGGTTCTCCTGTATTATTTCGTTACAAAAAGCGTGGAAGGTGTAAATATTAACCCGGTAAGCATCAGGCCCGATGAAATCAAAAAGACGTTTGCGCATGGCGACCGCGCCGGCATCGGTATAGGTAAGGCACAAAATCTCATGGGCGCTTGCATCTGTTTCAGTTAATATCTTGCCGATGCGGGCAGCCAGTATTTGCGTTTTGCCCGTGCCCGGCCCGGCAATAACCAAAACAGGGCCTTCCATTTTATTGACGGCGGCCAATTGTTCGGGGTTAAGCTGAGCTATTGCCTGCTGAAATTTTTCGTTGTATTTGTTGGGGGTAGATGGAACCATTATAAAGTAAAGGTAACAAAAGGTTAGTGGAGATAGAAAGGGAGTAAGGGGAATGTTACGTGTCAATGATTAAATATTTGCCGGGCTTTTTAAATGTTGTTTGATTAAATCGGACATTTATGTAAATTTGGTATATGGCAACAGTAGACATTTTAAGGGATAATTTAATTGATAAACTCCTCACAATTTCAAATAAGGAATATTTACTTGCGTTAAATAGTTTAATTGACAAAAGTGTAGAAAATAATGCGACAGTCGAACTCAAAGAAGCACAGATTACTATGTTGCAACTTAGTGATAAAGATATCGAAATGGGTAGGTTGATTTCACAAGAGCAGCTAGATAAAGACGATTTGGCGTGGCTAAAAGGAAGATAGTCTGGACTGAAACCGCCGTTAGGCAACGGCGCGAGATTTTTAGATACTGGACCGTGAGAAATGGGTCATCGGCCTACGCAGAAAAACTCATAAAACTCATTGCGGTAAGAGTTAAAGTAATCAGAAAATACCCCGAGGCTTTTATAGCTACCAAATATCCTGAAACAAGAATTTCAGCGATGGGGCATTTTAGCCTTTTATACAAGTTTAACGAAAATGAAGTAATAATTACCGCTTTTTGGGATAATCGGCAAGACCCAGAAAAGCTGCTCGAGATAATTAAAGATTAATATTTTTCCTTTTATTCATGGCAGCTTCTATGGCTGCCTGCTTAGTCTCTTCCCAAGTATAAGTTTTAACCGTTCCTTCAGCAAATTCTTCGCTTCTCTTCTATAGTTCTTTCTCAAAACCGTCACCCCAATCTTTTTTAGTTGTATCGATTTTCTTGTTTTCCCTCTCATCGGTTATAAACACTTCGCATACTTTTTCATCACCTCATCTTGTGGTGTAAGCTTGCCGTCGGCAGCCTGTTTTTGAACTAGTTCTATTCCGGCTTTTACATGTTCCGGCAAGTCATTCCAAAAATCTCTGACCTGATTTTTCTGAATTGAAGATGATGACTTTTCGTTCATAATCAAATGTACTTTGATTATTGCAAATAAAAAAATCAGCCCAACCGCACCCCCGCATACCCACATTTACAATTAAATTGGATAATATTGCAACTACATAATTATTACATCACACTCATTAATGAAAATTGCTTTAATAACAGGCATTACCGGGCAGGATGGTGCATATTTAGCGGAGTTTTTGCTAAAAAAAGGCTACGAGGTACATGGCATTAAAAGGCGTTCGTCGTTATTTAATACTGACAGGATTGACCACCTGTACCACGACCCGCATGAGCCCAATGTGAAATTTAAATTGCACTATGGCGACCTTACTGATTCGACTAATTTAATACGCCTGGTGCAGGAAATTCAGCCGGACGAAATATACAACCTTGCCGCACAAAGCCATGTTAAGGTAAGTTTTGATACGCCAGAATATACCGCTAATGCCGATGGCATTGGTACGCTGAGGATATTGGAAGCCGTAAGGCTGCTGGGGCTTGAAAAGAAAACACGTATTTACCAGGCATCAACTTCCGAATTGTACGGATTGGTGCAGGCTGTGCCACAAAGCGAAACCACACCTTTTTATCCACGTTCGCCGTATGCGGTGGCAAAGCTTTACGGGTATTGGATAATCGTAAACTATCGCGAGGCTTATGGCATGTTCGCCTGCAACGGCATATTGTTTAACCACGAAAGCCCGGTGCGCGGCGAAACATTTGTTACCCGTAAAATTACCCGGGCAGCTTCAAAAATTGCTATGGGTTTACAGGATTGCCTTTATGTGGGTAACCTATCGGCCCAGCGCGATTGGGGCCATGCGAAAGATTATATTGAAGCCATGTGGCTGATGCTGCAGCACGATACGCCGGAAGATTTTGTTATTGCCACAGGCGTAACCACCACTGTAAGAGAATTTATAAAAATGTCGTTCAACGATTTGGGTATTGAGGTTGAATTTAGCGGGAAGGACGAAAACGAACGCGGTGTGATTATTGACATTGACGAAGAAAAAGCGAAAGAACTTGGCCTTAATACCGATGCATTAAAGTTTGGGCAAACAGTAGTAAAAATCGATTCAAAATATTTCAGGCCTACCGAGGTTGATTTGTTGATCGGCGATGCTACCAAGGCAAAGGAAAAGCTTGGATGGGTGCCAAAGTACGATTTGCAGGCACTGGTGAGCGACATGGTTCAATCAGATCTGCACATGGTAAAAAAGGATGACTACCTAAAAAAGGGCGGCTTTAAAACGCTTAATTACTTTGAATAAAAACTAATACCGGCATTATGAAGAAAATATTTGGTGCTTTACTGTTATTTTTAACTGTGGCTGGCGCAGCCCGGTCTCAATCAATATATCAGCAGTATTCGTACCAGTTTTATCAAAAACTTAATGCCGATGTTTATTCAACCAAAACCAGGCAGCACAGTTCGCTAAGGCCGTTTTTTGCTGACGACTCCGTGATTAAACGCCGCTACGATTCTTTAATGAATTACGGCAGCGATGGCAAATCGCACGGCGGCGTTTATGCTAAATTATTTAACGAGCATTTAATTGATTACAAAGGCCCGAACTCCACGTTTTACGCTGACTTGCTGCCCGATTTTGCCATCGGCAGGGATTTTTCGAATAAACTGAATACCAACAACGTGTCGCTTGGTTTGCAGATTGGCGGTACGTTTGGAAATAAATTCAGCTATTATGTAGCAGGGTACGAAAATAGTGCCGTTGTACCGCCGTACCTGGCTACTTATATTAACCAAACCGGAATTGTACCCGGGCAGGCTTACGCCAAAGTTTATAAAGCAAACGGATACGACTGGGATTATATAACAGCAACCGCATCGTATACGCCCACCAGCTTTCTGAATATTTCGGCCGGGCGCGACAAGACATTTATTGGCGATGGCTACCGTTCGCTTTTACTGTCAGACGCTGCATCGCCTTACCCGTTTTTTAGGTTAACGGCAACCCTTGGCAATGTAAGGTACATGGCCATGTGGGCCAGTTTTACCGATCCGGTTGATTTAGACGCCGCGGGTAATAACCGTAAAAAAGGCGGGGTTTTTCATTATCTGGACTGGAACGTTAGTAACCGCTTCTCGGTTGGCTTTTTTGACGCTGTTATCTGGTATAATAAAGACGATGCCGGTCACTCGAGACCATTCGATTTTTCGTACGTAAACCCTATTATATTCCTAAGGCCGGTTGAAGCTTTAAACGGCTCTCCGGATAATGCCCTGATTGGCTTTACCAGCAAGTATAAAATTACCGATGGTATTACTGCATATGGACAATTTGCTTTAGATGAGTTTGAATCTTCAAGCTTTTTTTCAAGCAAAGGTAGCTCGAGAAATAAATATAGTTACCAGCTGGGTTTCAGGGGCGCAAACCTGTTTAATGTAACCGGGCTTAACTACCTGGTTGAAACGAATGCTTCAAAACCATACACCTATTCGGAACGCGGACCTGTTATCAGCTATACCGAAAATGGGGAAATGCTGGCACATCCCTGGGGTGCCAATTTCAGGGAATTTGTTGGTTTGTTAAACTATTCATACAAGAGGTTTGATTTTTCGGGCGAAGTGGATTACGGTCACTATGGTTTGGATATCGACGGATTGAATTATGGAAAAGATGCGTTCCAGAACTATGGTAACCCGGCAAAGTTTACGGGTAACTACATCGGCCAGGGCTTAACCACTAACATGATTTATGTTGAAGGTAAAATAGCCTACTTGTTAAACCCTAAATATAACCTGCGAATTGAGCTTGGTGGGATCATCAGGAACGAAAAAAATAGCCAGTTCCAAGACAAAACCTCTATGGTGACTATCGGCCTGCGCAGCTCATTCCGCGGCCTGTATAACGATTTGGCGAGTTATAAAGCGCATTGAGTAGTCTAAAGTCGTCAGTCTTGAGTCGATAGTCTTAAGTCCGAACTGATTTTGACTTAAGACTATCGACTACTGACTTAAGACTTGATTAAGAAGCTATTATATGCTTATTCTGCTTGATACCTAACTTTTTAACCTGTTTGGCTATGCCCTGGGCATCGTAGCCACATTCGGCCCATAGCTCGGGTTGTTCACCATGCTCAATAATTTGGTCAGGTATGCCTAAGCGGACTACCTGGGACTTATAGTTATTATCGGCCATAAACTCAAGTACTGCGCTGCCCATGCCGCCTTCAAGGCAGCCGTCCTCAACGGTTATTACTTTATCGAATTTTTGGAAAACTTCGTGCAATAACGCCTCATCAAGCGGTTTTACAAAACGCAGGTCGTAATGTGCGGGGTAAAAGCCTTCGGTATTTAATTCAGCTATTGCTTTAACGGCCTCATTACCTATTGCACCTATTGTCAATACGGCGATTTCTTCTCCATCGCAAACCATGCGGCCTTTGCCGACCTTTATGGCCTTCATCGGGCGCTGCCAGTCAACCATAACACCGTTACCGCGAGGATAGCGGATTACAAACGGTCCCATATCGTCCTGCTGGGCGGTAAACATCAGATTACGTAACTCTTCTTCGTTCATAGGGGCTGATACCGTCATGTTCGGTATACAGCGCATAAAAGCAAGATCGTAAGCGCCGTGGTGTGTTGGTCCGTCGGCACCGGCTAAACCGGCTCTATCCAGGCAAAATACCACGTTAAGTTTTTGTATGGCCACGTCATGTATTACCTGGTCATATGCACGCTGCATAAAACTGGAGTAAATATTACAAAATGGAATCAAACCTTGTGATGCCAGACCTGCCGAAAACGTTACGGCATGCTGCTCCGCAATGCCAACGTCGAACGCGCGGTTCGGCATGGCTTTCATCATCAGGTTTAATGAACAACCAGATGGCATTGCCGGGGTAATTCCCATTATTTTAGGATTCTGCTCGGCAAGCTCTATAATGGTACGTCCAAATACGTCCTGGTATTTTGGTGGCTGCGGCTTGTCCGATTTTGATTTCTTTATTTCGCCGGTTATCTTATCAAATAAGCCGGGCGCATGCCATTTGGTTTGGTCCTTTTCGGCCAGTGCATAGCCTTTGCCTTTTACGGTAACACAATGTAACAGCTTGGGGCCGGGAATGTCGCGCAAATCGCGCAATACTTTTACCAGGTGCTCCACATCATGTCCGTCAATAGGTCCGAAATACCTGAATTTAAGCGCCTCGAAAAAATTGCTCTTTTTAAGTAAAGTGCCTTTAATGCTTTTTTCAAGCTTTTGTGCAATTTTAAAAGCATCAGGCCCTATAGCCGAAATTTTGGCAAGTACATTAGCTATATCATCCCTGAAGCGATTGTAAGGCTTTGATGTAGTAATATCTGTTAAATATTCCTTCAAAGCCCCTACGTTAGGGTCTATCGACATGTTGTTATCATTCAATATCACCAGCAGGTTCGAGTTTTCGATGCCTGCATGATTCAAAGCCTCAAAAGCCATCCCCGCTGTCATAGATCCGTCGCCGATTACAGCTACATGCTGCCTGTCGGTCTCGCCTTTGTAGTGCGAAGCAACAGCCATGCCCAATGCCGCGGAAATTGAAGTTGATGAGTGCCCAACGCCAAAAGTATCGTATTCGCTTTCAGATCGTTTTGGGAAACCGCTGATGCCGCCATGAACGCGGTTTGTATGAAACTGGTCGCGGCGACCTGTTAAAATTTTGTGACCGTAAGCCTGGTGGCCAACGTCCCAAACCAGTTGGTCGTAGGGGGTGTTTAATATGTATTGCAGCGCAACGGTTAGTTCAACAACGCCTAAACTGGCGGCAAAATGGCCGCCGTTTACCGAAACCACATCAATTATATACTGACGTAATTCCTGGCACAATTGCTTTAATTCATCCTCTTTTAGCTGTTTTAAATCAGAAGGGGTGTTTATTTTTTGTAGTAAATTACCTGCTGGTACCTGCATTTAAGTCCTTACAATGTTTAACCCACAAAGTACGGCAATTTATTATAAATTAAATACTACCTTTTTGAATAATTAATGCACAATGACGGGGGGATGTTAATATTGTTAAGTCTTTAGTCTGAAGTACTAAGTCCAAAGTGAAAAACTACAATGACTTTGGACTTTCGACTCAAGACTTAGGACTATATCAAATGGCGGTAACAACGCCGGTAAGCAGATCAACCGAGTACGACTTGTTTTTCTCGTTAAGGTGCAGCCTGGCTTTGTGGTTTCCCAAAAAAGTGATTGTACCTGTATTGCTCACTTCTGTTACCTGTTTATCGCCGGGATGCAGGTAACTGGTGGTGCTTTTAAATTCAGCAACTCCGGTTATTATGTCGGCGCTGCCTTTTGTGAAATCAATTTTTAGGCCGCGCAGTTTATAGCTGTTGTAGTTGTAGTCATAACCTACCGAAAAACCGTCCTTATATATTGCATTGTCTGTAACGGATAGTATCGACCCACTGGTTGAAACAAGCTTATAGGTTGTATCCAGCGCCTTTACGGTATAGTCCTGTGCTGCCGTAAACGTATTTTTAAGCAGCGGAGAAACAGCCACGCGGACTACGCTATCATGTGTAAGGTAGCCGTCGGGCCTGTCGGTGCTGCAGGTATATACAAATTTAAAATTGCCGAAAAAGGTTTTACTGGTATCGGCCGATTTTGTTTTGGTATTAAAGGTGGTGTCGATGGTAAATCCGCATAACGGAACTTTCTTAAATACGATAGCGCCGTTGTTCTGTCCGTCGGTTATGTTCGACTCTGCCTTAACACCATCGTTAATATTAGTGCCGCCATATGCACCAGTTAATCCCTGCATCAGGCTGAATGCAATTTTAGAAGTTGACGTATCGGTAAGGCTTGCAGTATTCGCCGCAGGCTTTGTTTCCGATTTTTTACATGCTGTATAAAAAAATACAACTGCAGTTGCCATCAGTATAATGCGGGTATAATTTAACTTCATGTAGTCTTGTTTCAAGTGGCACAATAATTTATCAGTCCTTTGTTGCTAAGAAATCCCGGGATTTTTGCAACAACCCGCACTTATACTGTAATTGGAGAATTTTTGTTACAATAGGCCACTTTATTGGGGGCACAAAGCCGCGCTGCAGGTAAATCTTTCTTTACAACTCTTAAAAATTAACCTACTTTTGGGCCAATGACAGCCGAAGAAAACTTTGAGATAAAGCTGCCCCAGTTTGAGGGGCCTTTTGACTTGCTGTTATTTTTTATTGAGCGGGATGAACTGGAAATTCACGATATACCTATTGCAAAAATTACCGACGACTTTTTAAACTACATCCACCAGATGAGCAGCCTCAATATGGAGCTGGCCAGCGAGTTTATTATTGTAGCAGCTACCTTGATGCGTATAAAGGCCAAGATGCTGCTACCACGGTACGAAGCCGAAGATGACGGCAACCAAACCGATACCAAGGAAGATCTGATACGTAAGCTAATTGAGTACAAGAAATTTAAAGAAATATGCGAAGAACTGCACCCGCTGGAAGACGGGCGCTTTATGCAGGAAAAACGCGGCAACATAAAGTTTGATATCGAGCAAACAGAAGCAATAGCTCAACCGGGCGAAGAATTATCAGAACTGAACCTGTATAAGCTGATGATAGTTTATGGCCGGTTGATGAAAAAATATCTTAACCGGAGCGAGGAGGTCACCCATACCGTAGTACAATATCCATATACTATTGAGCAGCAAAAAAAAGCAATTGGCGATTTACTGCGTATCAACAAAATGATGGATTTTAAAGCTATTGCTGCACAATCGGAAAATAAGGTACAATTTGTTTACAATTTTTTAGCGGTGTTGGAAATGCTGCAGCAGGAATTAATTGATATACAGGTAGGGTTGGGGTATAACAACTTCTGGATTTCGGCGAAGCCGGGCGCCTGACTACAGCCCCATAATATTAAAATATTGAATATTTTCCTTATGCCTGTCATAAAATAGGGGTATAGCTAAATAAATATGACATCAAATTTCAAGGGTAAACGTTTAAAATCGGAGTAATTTATTTGCCTTAAGTGCCTAATTAGCAAATTAAATTGTGCACCTATTAAATGTTTTAGCTAACCGCTCAAATCTTTAATCAAAACTTATTTTTTAGCTAACTTAGCAGCGTTTAATAATCACAATGAAAAGAGACAAATTAATTTTTAAGCTATTGGACGAGGAGCAGGAACGCCAGGAAGAAGGCATAGAGCTCATTGCGTCAGAAAATTTTGTTAGCAGGCAGGTTATGGAAGCCGCTGGTTCTGTGGCCACCAATAAATATGCCGAAGGCCTGCCGGGCAAACGCTACTATGGCGGCTGCCAGGTGGTTGACGAAATTGAAACAATAGCTATTGAAAGAGCCAAAGAACTTTTTAACGCAGAATGGGCAAACGTTCAGCCTCACTCAGGTGCGCAAGCTAATGCCGCAGTTATGCTGGCTGTGCTAAAGCCGGGCGATAAAATTTTAGGCTTTGATTTGTCGCATGGCGGCCACTTAACACATGGTTCGCCGGTGAATTTTTCGGGTAAGCTATACGAGCCGCATTTTTATGGTGTGAAAAAGGAAACCGGTTTGGTTGACTACGACATGCTTAAAAAAGTGGCGTTGGAGCAAAAGCCAAAACTGATTATCTGCGGTGCGTCTGCTTACTCACGCGATTGGGATTATGAGTTTATTCGTGCAGTGGCTGATGAAGTTGGCGCATTGGTGCTGGCCGATATATCGCACCCTGCCGGCCTAATTGCCCGCGGTTTACTAAACGACCCGCTGCCACATTGCCATATTGTTACTACAACTACACACAAAACCCTGCGCGGCCCGCGTGGCGGCATGATATTGCTGGGCAAAGATTTTGAAAACCCATGGGGCTTAAAAACACCAAAGGGCGAGATCAGGATGATGTCAGCGTTGTTGGATATGGCTGTTTTCCCTGGCACACAAGGTGGTCCGTTAGAGCATATCATTGCTGCTAAAGCTATTGCATTTGGTGAGGCTTTGAGTGAGGATTACATGAAATACATCGTTCAGGTTAAAAAGAACGGCGCGGCAATGGCGAAAGCTTTTGTAAGCCGTGGCTATGAAATAATCTCTGGCGGTACTGACAACCATTTGCTGTTAATCGATCTTAGGAATAAAAACATCACAGGTAAAGCTGCCGAGAATGCCTTGGTTGCTGCCGACATCACCGTAAATAAAAATATGGTGCCATTTGATGATAAATCGCCGTTTGTTACTTCAGGCATCCGTGTGGGTACTGCCGCTATTACTACCCGCGAAATGAAGGAAAAGCAAATGGAAGATATAGTTGAGCTGATTGACCAGGTAATTACCGACCCGGAAAATGAGGAAAACCTGAAAAAAGTGCGTAAAAAAGTACACAAGCTGATGCATGATTATCCGCTGTATCGGGCGAAACATGCTGAAATAGATTAGTATTAAGTCTGAAGTCTTGAGTCGATAGTCTTAAGTCTAAATCAAGTTTTATTTTGACTATAGACTTAAGACTATCGACTTTGGACTATTTTACAACCTTTTTAATGTCGCAACGTATAAGGGGCATAATTCATACCTACTAAAATTCTACAAAGTGGAAACAGAATTAAATATTAATGTGCTGGTTGTTGATGATAACAACATAAACAGGTTATTAATTAACAAAGTGCTTACCCGTTGGGGAGCCCAGGCTGATTTTGCCGAAAATGGCTTACAGGCCGTCGAGAAGGTTACCACCAACCAGAACTATGATGTTGTGTTAATGGATGTTTATATGCCCGAGATGGGCGGGATTGAGGCTACGCAAGTAATTCGCGCTACACCCGGAGCTTATTTCCAGCAGTTACCGATTATTGCCCTTACCGCATCAATGCTAAGCAGCGAACGCGACCAGATTTCCGAAGCCGGTATGAATGATTATATCCTGAAACCGTTCGAGCCAAAAAATCTTTTCGAAAAACTAAGCGCATACCAGAAGGTTTAGTTTTTTAGTGATTAGAGGCTGGAGGTCAGAGGTTAGAAGGATCCTTCCTGCTATGAACTATCAACCATGAACTACTCAGCGTAAGCAATTGTAGCAATACTCAATTTTAACCCTTCAACTTTAAGTAGTTGTTCGCCGCAGGCCTCGAGTGTGGAGCCGGTTGTTATCACATCATCAACAAGCAATACATGTTTGCCTTTAAGTTTTTCCGGGTTAATAATCACAAAAACTTCCTGCATATTCTCAAATCTGGCAAAGCGGGATTTATGGGTTTGAGTTTCGGTAGATTTAACGCGCACCAGGTTATCTTCCTCAACCGCAGCATTTAATTTATCGGCAAGCCCTTCGGCAAAGCGGGTGCTTTGGTTATAGCCGCGTTCCCTGAATCGTTTCTTGTGCAGCGGCACGGGTATGATAAAATCGACGGTGTTAAATATTTCGTTTTTCGCCAATTGCCCACCGGCTATGTTGCCCAGCAGGTTACCGACTTTTTGCTGGCCGTTATATTTAAGCTGGTGCAGTATGTTTTGAATTTTGCCACCCTTATTAAAGTAAAAAAGCGCAAATGCCGCCTCAATATTAATTTTACCCCAAAACTGCCGGGCAACAATATTATCTGGCTGTAAATGGAAGTTGGTGTAGGGTAAGTTAAAACGGCAATCGGTACAAAGCAGGTGTTCATTAGCTACCAGGCTTTCGCGGCAGGCTGCGCAAAGTTCAGGGAATAACAATGAAACAAAATCGGCCAGGTAGCTGCGTTGCAGGTTCATGGGGGCAATTTAGGGGAAAAAGAATCAAGAGTCAAGAAAAAAGGTGACTAACTAACCCCTAACGTCATGGCGAGGAACGAAGCCACCTCTACGAAGGACATTCGCGGACCAATATGTTTATGGGAACCTAAATGCAGCTGAAAGGTCGCCACAAATTTTTCGTTTCGTTGATTAGCATGTGTAGAGGTTGCTTCGTTCCTCGCAATGACGTGATAGAGAGTGCTATCCGTACATCATACCTTCGCTTCGTCCTTTATCGCCAATTGCCCGCAAGCAGCGTCAATATCCTTACCGCGGCTTCGGCGCAAGTGAACGTTAACGCCTTGCTTTTTCAGATAGTCGGCAAATGCTTCAACTTTATCTTCGCCGGCGTTGATGAATGCGGCCATGGATATGGGGTTATATTCTATAATATTTACTTTGCAGGGCAGATGTTTACAAAATTGCGCCAGTTCGGCAGCATCTGATATATTATCATTAAAGCCATCAAAAATAATATACTCGTAGGTTACCGGG
The DNA here is from genome assembly GCF_025359345.1 of Mucilaginibacter sp. GTDB lineage: Bacteria > Bacteroidota > Bacteroidia > Sphingobacteriales > Sphingobacteriaceae > Mucilaginibacter. Next base: position 81,752 of record NZ_JANYGQ010000035.1, on the reverse strand, counting down.
TTTTTGGTTTTAGCGTAGTAATATTTTAAAGCCTCCGCTAATGCTTTTAACGAATTTTGCTCGTTTATCGGCATTATGGTGTTGCGCTTTTCGTCGTTGGCAGCGTGTAAGGACAGGGCCAGGTTAAACTTCACCTGGTCGTCGCCCAGTTTTTTTATCATTTTGGCGATGCCGGCGGTTGATACGGTAATCCTTTTTGCCGCCATATTCAACCCTTCTTCGGAGGTTATTTTTTCAACCGACTCCAGCACATTCTTATAATTCAGCAAAGGCTCGCCCATGCCCATGTACACAATGTTTGAAAGCGGTATGCCGTAGTTTTCTTTTGCCTGGCGGTCAATCAATACCACCTGGTCGTAAATTTCATCGGGGTTAAGGTTTCGTTTGCGCTCCATATAGCCGGTAGCGCAGAACTTACAGGTTAAGCTACAGCCCACCTGCGACGAGACACAGGCTGTCATACGGCCGGGAGTCGGGATTAAAACACCCTCAATTAAATGAGTATCGTGTAAAATAAAAGAATTTTTTATAGTTTTATCCGCGCTGAACTGTGAGTTATGGATTTTAACATTGTTGATAGTGAAATTGTCGTTCAGTTTGACACGCAGTTCTTTTGAAATATTACTCATCTCGTCGAACGAAAAGCATGATTTTTTCCAAAGCCACTCATAAACCTGTTTTGCCCTGAACGCTTTTTCATCCATTTTGATGAAATGTTCCTGCAAAGCATTGAGACTTAGGCTGCGGATATCTATTTTCTCTTTTGTATTAATCACGATACAAAGGTACTAAATAAAAAAATCATCTTATTTTGAATGACATTCAATTATAATTAAAACAATAACTGAGAGTTAATGTAATTAATATTAATTGGATTTGTCAACGAGAAGTGTTACTAATACTTGAATGAAAAGTTTTAAAGCCGATTACGTTTATCCTGTTTGTGCCGATCCAATTAAAAATGGAATAGTTACTGTTGATGATTTTGGTAAGATAATTTCGGTTATCGACCCCGCTTTGTCGACAGAAACATTTAGCTCGCCTGTTGAACAGGTTAGCGGCATTATATGCCCTGGTTTTGTTAATACACATTGCCATCTCGAACTCTCACATCTGAAAGACAAAGTTAAGCAGCAAATAGGCCTGGTTAATTTTATCATCGATATTCAAACTAACAGGAGCGCTGACAGTGCCCTGGTACTGGAAGCTGCCACCAAAGCTGATGCTGAAATGTACGACAACGGAATTGTAGCGGTAGGCGATATTTCAAACACCAGCAGCACTATCGACATAAAAAAAAGCAGTAAGCTATACTACCATAGTTTTATTGAAACCTTTGGTTTTATACCCGGAAGGGCGCAGGAAGTGTTCGATAAAGCGCTGTCGTTGCTTAATGAGTTTAAACCGATGCCATGCTCCATTACGCCTCATGCGCCATATTCAGTATCGAAAGAACTGTTTAAGTTATTGCAAAAATACAGCGATACGGGGCATAACCTTATCAGCATCCATAACCAGGAGTGTGAGGACGAGAATAAATTTTACAGGTATAAACTGGGTTCGTTTAATGATTTGTATGCGCACTTCGGGCTGGACATCACTCATTTTAAACCGCAGGCGCGTAATTCCATTCAGTCAATTTTGCCGCTGCTAACCAATAAGCAGGAGGTTTTATTGGTGCATAACACCTGCACCAATTTAAAAGACATCTACTTCATCAAACGGTTCGACCGCAGGATACATTTCTGCTTTTGCCCTAACGCCAATCTTTATATCGAGGGCTTTTTACCTAAAATTGAGTTATTCATCGGCCAGGGTTATAATATTACTTTGGGTACCGATAGCCTGGCATCGAACAACAAGCTGTGTATTTTAAGCGAGATGCGTACCATACAGCAAAAATTCCAATCCATAAGTACGCAGATGCTTATACAATGGGGAACACTTAACGGAGCCAAATACCTTGGTATCGACGATGAAAAAGGCTCCCTTGAGCCAGGTAAAACCCCCGGCCTTAATTTGATAACAGGATTAGATGGGAATAAGATTACGCCGGAGACGAAGGTGAGGCGATTGTTGTAAGGTTGAAACGTTTGACCGGTTTGTTTTGAAAGCAAATTTCCCTAACATTGCAACATTCCAACTTTACAACATTTCAACAATTTCCAACAAAATGACCCACCTCGATATAACAATAAAAGGCAACGTGCAAGGCGTATCATACCGGGCAGCAACCAAGGCTGTCGCAGATCAGTTGGGGGTTAAGGGCTTTGTAAGAAACGAACCAAACGGCGATGTTTTTGTGGCTGCCGAGGGCGACAGATTTGCAATGGAGATGTTTTTGGAGTGGTGCCATGAGGGCCCAGAGCATGCCGAAGTAAATGATGTTGAAACCCATGAAGGCGAATTAAAAAACTATCGTAATTTTGAGGTTGTTAGAAAATAGCAATACGGGTATAAGTTTTCAAACCAAATTTCGTTAATACAAACATTGTCGACCGCTAAAAAATTCGCAGGCCAAACAGCCTTATATGGTTTAACTACAATAGTACAGCGGCTGCTCAGCTCTGTACTCACCCCACTTTACACTACCACTTACAATCCTGCCGTTTACGGCATTTTCACTACCATGTTCAGTTACGCATCAATTTTCAATGCAATACTGTCGTTCGGTATGGAGACCACATTTTTCAGGTACATGAACAAGATGCCTGAAAAAAAGCGCGAGGTTTATAACAATGGTTTTTGGGCGGTAGCCTTGCTTACCGGGTTGTTCCTTTTGCTTACCTTTCCATTCGTGCATCAAATAGCCGGTTTTATCAAGATTGGCAAAAATACTTCGCAAGCCGAATATGAACAGTATATAAAATATTTCCTGGGGATATTGGTGCTGGATAACCTTTGCGTACTGCCTTTTGCCAAGCTGCGTGCCGATGGACGCCCAATGGTATATGGACTGGTAAAAGTTGTAAACATTGTGGTAATGGTAACGCTCAACCTGGTGTTTATTTTTGTTATACCTTACATTATACGGAATCATTTGGCCGGTGCACAATGGTGCGCAAGCTGGTTCCATGGAGGCTGGGTAGGCTATGTTTTTATCTCGAACTTGGTAGCCAGCGCGGTAACGTTTTTAATGCTGACGCCGCAATTGGCCTGGATACAGTTTAATTTTAACCGAAGCATTTTCAGCAATATGCTGCTATACAGCTGGCCTGTGCTGGTAGCCAACCTGAGCTTCATCGTAAACGAAAATTTTGACAAGCTGTTACTCGGTAAAATGCTGGATCCCAGCTATAGTGAGCACGATGTTGGGGTATACTCCGGCTGTGCCAAGCTATCCATATTTCTCAGTATTTTTATACAGGCTTTCCGGCTGGGTGCCGAGCCATTCTTTTTTAGCCATGCCAAAAATAAAAACGCAGGCCAAACCTACGCCCGTATAATGGACTATTTTGTTATCACCATTTGCATAATGTTTGTTGGCATTGTTGCTAATGTCCAGATATTAAAATACTATGTAAATAACCACAATTATTGGGTAGGGCTTGATGTGGTACCGCCACTGCTGTTTGGCTATGTGGCACTGGGTATTTATATGAACCTATCGGTGTGGTATAAACTTTCCGACCAAACAAAATACGGCCTGTATATTTCGGGCATAGGCGCTATTGTTACCATTGTATTCAATTACCTGTTTATCCCAACGTACAGCTATATGGCATCGGCCTGGGTGTCGTTCGCGGCGTATACCTGTATGATGATAATGTCGTACGTTTGGGGGCAAAAAAATTACCCAATACCATATAATGTAAAAAAGAACCTGGTTTATATTATTATTTCAATGGTGTTCGTTTATTTATCATTCTATGTATTTAAACGTAATATATTTGTAGGGAATGCGCTGCTGGTGATATTTTTAGCCGGTGCATATTTTAAAGAGGGAAAAGAATTAAAAGCTATTTTTAGCAGGCGATGAACATAAGGATAATTAATAAATCGAAAAATAGCTTACCGGCATACGAAACGCTGCATGCCGCCGGGATGGATTTGCGTGCCGAACTGGAAGAGCAAATTGTGCTTAAACCAATGGAGCGTAAGTTAGTCCCGACAGGGTTGTTTATCGAACTGCCTGAAGGCTTTGAGGCGCAGATACGCCCGCGCAGCGGGCTTGCATTTAAGCACGGGATAGGTATAGTTAACTCACCAGGAACAATTGATGCCGACTACCGCGGCGAAATTAAGGTACTGCTGATAAACTACGGCGACCAGCCGTTTGAAATAAACACCGGCGACCGGGTTGCCCAAATGGTGGTTGCCCGCCACGAAAAGGTAAACTGGGAACAGGTGGATAGTTTAAATGAAACTACACGCGGCGCTGGGGGATATGGACATACTGGGGTAGTATAGTTTATTAGTGATTAGTTAATTGGAGATTAGTTGCCAACGGCAGTATGGCGAACATAAAAAGATTAGAATGAGAAGCAGACAATTAGACAATATTACCAGTGGTAAAGCCAGGCTTGCAGCTGTCTTGATTCTTGGCTCTTGTCTCTTGATTCGACCTTCCTATGCTCAAAATAAAAATAAGGTTGTGATTGTGGCCGGCAAGCCGATGACATCTACGGATAGCGCTACGGTGAGGCAGCTTTTCTTTTCGGGGCTGCGGGAGAAGGCTATTGAGAACAATACATTGGCTTTCGAATATTTCGACAGGGTGGTGCAAATCGACCCGCAGAATGACGCTTCGTTGTACGAATTGGCGATCATTAAAAAAGCGAAAAACAATTATCCCGATGCGCAGGAGTTTTTAGAAAAGGCTGTTACTGTTAACCCGGACAACGAATGGTATTGGGCAGCGCTGGCTGATTGCTATGAAAAAAATAACAGTTTTGATAAGCTGGAGAATGTTTTTAACGAGCTTATAAGGATAAATCCGGATAAGATCGATTATTACTACGATAAAGCCAATGCGCTGTATTACCTGAATAAATACGATGACGCCCTGCAGGTTTACAAGAAAATTGAGGAATTGACAGGCCCGACCGACGACCTGCTGGCTAATCGCCAGAAAATCTACTTAAAACAAAATAAGGTTGACCTGGCTGCGCAGCAGCTGGAACAGATGATCGCTGCCGATCCGTCGCAAATAAAGTATTACCTGTTTTTGTCACAGCTGTATAGCTCAAACAATCAGCCTGATAAGGCGCTGAAAACTCTGCTGGCCGGCGAAAAAATAAAGTCAAACAGCGGGCTGGTGCACCTGGCACTGGCTGATATTTACAGGGATAAAAAAGATATAGAGCATAGTTACAACGAACTCACCCTGGCGTTTGCCATCCCCGATTTAGACATCGAACAAAAAATAAAAATAATTGGCGGTTACCTGCCCCGGTTAACCGACCCTAATGTAAAGGCAAGCGCGCTTGAGCTGAGCCGCATATTAACCGTTGCCCACCCAACCGATGCCCGTGGTTATGCCATATACGGGGATATGCTGCTGCAAAACGAAAAACCAAAAGATGCGAAACTGATGTACCAAAAATCGGTAGCATTAAACAGCCAGGTTTATGATGTGCAGGAGCAACTGGTACGGCTCGATCTTGGAGAAAACGATATTGCCGGCGCTATTAAGGATGGTGAAAGCTCACTTTCGCTGTTCCCCAACCAGGCATGGATGAATTATTTGGTGGGCGTGGCATGGATGCAAAAAAAGGATTACAAAAAGGCAGTTGACTATTTAAAAAACGCTTCTTCATTAGAACTTCAGGATAAGGACCTACTTTCGCAATGTTTTTCGGCGTTGGGCGATTGTTACCACGATTTAAAAGACATCAAAAGTTCGGACGAAGCCTACGATAAGGCATTGACATACAATGCCGATAATGCATTCACGCTGAATAATTTTGCCTATTATTTATCGTTAAGGGGTGAGCAACTGGACAAGGCTGCAAAAATGTCGAAACGTTCGACCGAGTTGCAGCCGGGTAATGCTTCGTTTGAGGATACTTATGCCTGGATACTATTCAGGCAAAAAGATTACGCCGGTGCAAAGACATGGATTGAAAAAGCCTTAACCGACGATAAGGAAAAAAGTGCTACAAAGCTGGAACATTACGGCGATATATTGTTTTACTTAGGTAAAGCGGACGACGCAGTTGAAAACTGGAAGAAAGCTAAAGACAAGGGCGACGCATCGCCAGTTTTGGAAAGAAAAATAAATGAAAAGAAATACATTGAATAACGTTTTAAACAAAGCCAGGGTTAAAACTGCGCTTGGTTTAAAACTAATAGCACTGTGCTGCATACTGTTTGGCTTTGGCTGCAAAAGCCGGAAGCCGCTGGTGGTTAAGCGCGTTGCCGATACAACCGCAGCAGTTAAGCCGGTTGATACGCGGGCGGCTAAGCTCGAGTTAATAAAATCAAAGCAAACCAGCTTTAACACCTTTACAGGCAAGGCTAAAACCAAGCTGGATATTAACGGCAACACCAATGATGTTACCCTTAATATACGCATACAACGCGACAAAAAAATATGGGTTTCAATTACCGCAATTGCAGGTATTGAGGTTGCCCGCGCTATGATTACGCCCGATAGCCTGCTGCTGATCAATAAATTGCAGAGCCTTTATTTGCGCAAGCCATTTAGCTATGTAAATAAATATGCAGGCGAACAGGTTAACTATCGGACGCTGGAATCGCTGCTGATTGGCAATGCCATACCTGAATTGCTGACCGAAAATGCGGAGTTTAAAACAGATAGCGGTAATACCACCATCTCCGGTAACTTAAGCGAGGTGCTTTACAAATTGATGCTGGGGCCTGATATGAAAGCTACACAAACAAATTTGAGCAATCAAAACGCCCGGCAAACGTTACAGGTTACCAACAGCGCCTTTATACAGGCCACAAATAAAATAATGCCATCGCAAATAGATATTGCATCGGTAGTAAAAGATAAAAAAATACAGGTTAATTTGCACTATACAAAAGCAGACTATGATTTGCCCGTGGAATTTCCGTTTTCAATTCCGTCGCGGTATCAACCTGCAGATTAACGATAGCAATAAATGAAGTTTTTAAAAGCAGCTTTAGTTTTAATTTTAGTATTTGCCGCATTCAGCGTGCATGCGCAAAGCAGCGCCGATTTAAAGCGCCAGCGCGAAGCGCTTACCAAACAGTTGGAGCAACTGAATAACGAATACCAGGAAACTGCTAACAATAAAAAAACAACGTTAAAGCAGCTTAATTTACTAAAACAGCAGATTTCTATCCGCGAAGAAAAAATCGCAAATATTAACTCCGAGGTACGTAACCTGGACAACCAGATATCGGAAAGTAACAACTTTGTGCGCAACCTGCAAACCCAGCTCGACCAGTTGAAAAAAGAGTACGCTGCAATGGTTTTGTTTACCTATCGTAACCAAAGCGCTTATAATAAACTGATGTTTATTTTTGCGGCGTCAGACTTTAACCAGGCCTATAAACGTTTAAAATATTTACAGCAAATAGGTACTTACCGCGAGCGGCAGGCCGGTTATATACAGGAAACACAAACCGAGCTGCATGTTAAGATAAACGAGCTCGACAAAAACAAAAAAGAAAAAAACAACCTGCTGGTTGACCAGGAAAAGGAAAAGAAAACCCTTGGCGCCGAAAAAAATGCACAAGTGCAAGTGGTTGCCGATCTGTCGAAACACGAAGGGCAGCTTAAGGAGCAGCAGCAGGAGGTACAGCGGAAAATAACCCGCACCAACCGCGAAATCGCTTCGGCTATCCGCAGGGAAATTGAAGAGGCAAGGCGTAGGGCTGAAGAAGCCGCCAGGGCCGAAGCAAGAGCAGCAGCAGCCAGGGCAAAGGCCGAAAATAAGGAAGCACCGGCCCCCAGGGCACGTACGATAAATAAAAATTCGTCGGACCGTGAGGTGCTGAATGCAACTCCTGAGTCGGCTAAATTATCGAGCGACTTTTTGGAAAACCGGGGCTCGCTGCCGTGGCCGGTTACAAACGGTAGCCTTAAACAAGGGTTTGGTATCTATTACGATGAAACCGGGATAAAAAATGAAAGTTCGGGCTGGGGTATTAAAACAAATCCAGGTTCTTCTGTAAGAGCGGTTTTCCAGGGCGAGGTATCAAGTATAGTAAACGTGAGCGGTACCTGGCTGGTGGTTATAAAACATGGTGAATATTTTACGGCTTACTCAAACCTTAAATCATACTCGGTTAAGGCAGGCCAAAAAGTAACCACCAAGCAAATAATTGGTACCGTTGCTACTGATTCATCAACCGGCGAAGCAGTTGTTGAGTTTGATTTGTACAAGGGCAAAACGCCGGTAAACCCTAAAATATGGCTGGCGCCTAATTAGTTTTGAAAATTATAAATTTTAAATTGCCTATATTTGCAGGCTATATATTAAGTAATCGGTATGCATAATTTAGTATTGGGATTTTTGAACATTGGGTCATCCGAAATGATACTTATAGTGTTTGTGGCCCTGTTGCTTTTCGGTGGCGAGAAGCTGCCCGAAATTGCACGCGGCCTTGGGAAGGGGATTCGTGATTTTAAAGACGCATCAGACGGTGTTAAGCGCGAAATTAACAACCAGATAAACAGCTACGAGGAGAAAAGGGAAGAAGATAAACGGGTTGAGGAAGCGACAAAAACGCAAACTGAAACCGCGCAGCATGAGTTGCCGGCACATTCTGATGGCTTTTCGCCTGTTGAAAATACAGTGTCAGTTGGCGATAACCCTTTTATGCCTGCCGACCATTCAACAGAACATGTGGCCGATAGCCATACACCAGCGGACCATTCAAATGTTGAAGGTCACGGAACAGAACACACCGTGGCAGTTACCGACGAACACCAACACCATGCAGAAGTTTCAAATCACGAGACGGCAGCAACTGAACATACGAAGAATACATAACAGGAATATTAATCAATAATTAAACATAAAAATCATGGGTGGATTAGGCGCACCAGAAATTATTCTGATCATCATTGCAATTTTAATACTGTTCGGCGGTAAAAAAATTCCTGAACTAATGAAAGGTTTAGGCAAAGGCATGAAAGAATTTAAGGATGCACAAAACGGCGAAAGCGGCAGCACTTCAACAACCTCGGGTCCGACAATCAATCACGACGACAAACCGAGAGTTTAAGCTGTAAAACCGGGCGGGCAAATCCCGCTTTAGGTGTACAGAGTTTTATCATATTAACTTATCTGTTGATTAATTATACATTCAACGGATAAGTTTTTTATTTTAGGCCCATGACTAAGTCTTATGCCTCGCTAAGCGGGATAAAGAGCGATATTGAAGCAGGGAAAACTACTGTTGAGAAGCTTGTTCAGGGATATTTAACTAATATTGCCGCTAATGCGCGGTTAAACGTTTTTAACGAAGTGTTTGAGCACGAGGCACTTGCCCGGGCTAAAGAAGTTGATACCCGTATTGAAAATGGTACCGCCGGCAAACTCGCCGGGATGGTTATAGCCATAAAGGACAACATTTGTTACAAGGGGCACAAAGTGAGTGCCTCGTCAAAAATCCTTAATAATTTTACATCTGTTTACTCGTCGACCATTGTTGAGCGGTTGCTGGCTTCTGATGCAATAATAATTGGCCGCTGCAATTGCGATGAATTTGCCATGGGTGCTGCTAACGAAACCTCGTTTTTTGGCCCGGTGAAAAACTATGCCGATGAAACGCGTGTATCCGGCGGCTCGTCGGGCGGTTCGGCAGTGGCGGTTCAGGCAAATATGTGCCAGGCAGCTATAGGTACCGATACAGGTGGCTCGGTGAGGCAGCCGGCATCGTTTTGCGGGTTGGTGGGGCTTAAGCCTACTTATGGCCGTATATCAAGACACGGCATTATTGCCTACGCTTCGTCTTTCGACCAGGTAGGACCTATTACAAGAACGGTTGAAGACGCCGGGCTGCTACTGGAGGTTATGGCCGGGCCGGATGAGTACGATAGTACGGTGGCCCAGGCTGATGTTCCGCCATTCAGTAATGAAATTAAAGCACCGGGCAAAAAAAAGATAGCTTATTTGCAAGAAGCATTATCGAGCCCCGGTGTTGATAGTGAAATAAAAAGCACGCTGGTTACTTACATCGATAAACTTCGAGCCGAAGGGCATACCGTTAAACCAATAGCTTTTGATTTCCTGGAATACCTGGTGCCGACTTATTATGTTTTGGCAATGGCCGAGGCATCGTCAAATCTTTCGCGGTATGACGGGGTGCATTACGGTTACCGTAGCCCGGCCGCTACTGACTTACAGTCGACCTATAAGCGTTCGCGCTCCGAGGGTTTTGGTAAGGAAGTTAAACGCCGCATAATGCTGGGAACATTTGTGCTTAGCGCAGGCTATTACGATGCCTACTTTGCCAAGGCCCAGAAAGTGCGCCGGCTGATCCGCGAAAAAACTGACGAAATACTGCGGGAGTACGATTTTATTTTGATCCCCACCGCTCCAGAACCGGCGTTCCCCATAGGCCGGCAGGAAAAAGATCCGGTTATAACGTATCTTTCTGATATTTTTACCGTACAAGCATCATTAACAGGGGCACCCGCCATCTCGTTGCCTGCGGGCAATAACAGCAAAGGTTTACCGTTAGGGTTGCAACTGGTAACAAAACATTTTGAAGAACAGGAACTATTGAATTTTTCGAAATATTTCCTTGAACTATAAAAGTTTTATATATTAGTAAATTAGAGGGAAGCAAGAGTCAAGAAATCAAGAATCAGGAGTCAAGACAAGAAGACTAATCCTGGTTGTTTTTCTTGCTGCTTGACTCTAAAATTGATAAGTTAAACCCTGAAGAATGAAGAAAACGCTTACGCTAATTATTTGTCTGGTATCACTACAAATTATTAAGGCAGCGCCTAACTCCTCTACTCTGCTGGCCTCTTTTACGCTGCAAAACAGCAAACTTTTAACCAATACACAACAAACCAACGCCGATACTACCATCCTCCCCGTGGTTGATGCCCCGGCCCCGTTAAGCTACCAAAGCGGCATGTACAAGCGCCGTTTGGATTCGATTAAAAAAGATATTCAGCTTGATTATAACGAGTATGTGCAAAGCTATATTGAGATATACATGCGCAACCGCGAAGAAATGGCCAAGGTTTTGGGCTTAACCAAATACTATTTCCCCATTTACGAAAAGGCTTTTCATGATGCCGGTATCCCTGACGAAATAAAATATTTATCCATTGTTGAATCAAAGCTCGACCCTTATGCTGTATCACGAGTGGGTGCAACCGGGCTTTGGCAGTTTATGTTTACCACCGGCAAGCTTTACGGCATGAACGTGGATGATTACGTTGACGAGCGCCGCGACCCCATACAGGCCAGCTACGCTGCCGCGGCTTATTTAAAAGACGCCTACCAGGAATTTGGCGACTGGCTGGTGGCCATCGCATCGTACAATTGCGGTAAAAGCAATGTAGAGCGTGCCATTGAAAAAGCCGGCGGCGCTACCGATTTTTGGTCGATACGCCAATACCTGCCTAAAGAGACCCGTGGTTACGTGCCTGCATTTATTGCGGTAGCTTATGTGATGAACTATTACGGCCAGCATAATATTACGCCGATGGCCTGCAATATATCATTAAAGACAGATACTGTTTTGGTAAATAAATACCTGCCGTTGAGCATGGTGGCACAATCGCTTAACCTTGACTTGCACGAGCTTGCTATTTTAAACCCGTCGTACAAGCGCCAGGCAATAAACGGCACAGCCGCCAAACCGCGCCGGATGATCATCCCGCAGATTGACAAAGCGCAGTATGCTGCTTTATATGATGTTTTAAATAACTCGACCACCACAAGCCCTGTAGCACAGCCCGTTTATGCGGCTTACCACGCAGAGCCAAAGGCTGATAGATTACCATCGTACCATAAAGTAAAGCGTGGCGAATCATTGGGCGATATTGCCGATAACTTCGGCATTGAGGTACAGGACTTAAAAGCCTGGAACCACCTGCACAGCAACAAAGCCGTAGTAGGCCAAACCCTTAAGGTAAAAGAATCGGCGGATGAGCCGGAGCAAAAACCGGAGAAAGTTACCCACAGCAACTACGTAACCTATAAAGTTAAAACCGGCGATACCCTGAGCGGCATAGCATCGAAATTTGATGCCAATGTAGACAAGATAAGGGAACTAAACGGTTTGAAAAAAGGCCGTTTGCAGCCGGGGATGATGATAAAGATCAATAAAGGGTAGGGGAGGAATTTCGGATTTCGGAATTTCGATTTTTCGCTGTTTGCTTTGTTTTTTAGCTGCGCTCAAGAGGGCTAAAGCCGTTTCGGAATTGAGAAAATATTTGAAGGCGTTTTACGGGAGTAGGATGCCTTTTTTCGTTTCACAAGCATAGTTCACGGCAACTACGAATTATCAATGCTGTAGTAGGATAGCAAAAATCATCTGCTATACATTTTTCTACAAGGCATCGATGGGTCACGAAACCGGTTAATCGTCATTTATAAAAATTAATTTCTCGCGGTTTAACGGAATGCTGTCAACCGGCTGCTGCTCCATTAAAACATCAATGTTTTGGCCCTTCCATTTCCCGGTGAGTTCCAGCTGGTTTTTTGCGGGATACGAATAGTTGAATACATTCCATTTGGTACTGTCGGGGCCGTTATGGAATGTGAACGTTTTCTTTATTTTGTCGGTGTTCATTTCGAACTGCATTGGCTGATTTTCCATGTTAAATACTACCGCATAACGGCCTTGTACAAATAACATCAGCCGGTTCCAGCGCAGGGTATCGGTTGTAAGCGGCGGCAGGGTATCTTTTGCAACGAAGGTAATTACATTGTATATCCTTTGGTTGCGGGCGTTTTCGGCCTGCCTGGCAAACCTTCCGCTGAACCCGATGACTATAGGAATAATGAGTATTGAAGGAACAACTATCAATAGCACCTTTAATAAATTTCGATTCAACCGTGTGTTTAATGTATACTGTTCGGGAAGGATGGAGGTGGAAATGCCCTTAAAAAATATATTGTAAAGCTTCGGCGCGTAAGGAATAATTAAGAATAATGTATAAATCAGCAGTTGCGTTGCGTATGTTTTTACCGGTACATTATAAAAACAGTTTACTGCAACCACGTTAACAAGTATCACCAGTAATAGTAAGCTCCCGAACAGGAATGTGCGGCGAAACAGTAAGCACAATCCGGCCAGTACCTCGCCGGCGCCAACCATCATCATGTATCCGGGCGATATCCCCATAAAATCCCAAAGTACCTGGAAGCGGCTTAAATCCCCGATGGGTGTCGCCAGGTTGGCAACATCAGGGCGGGGCATTTGAACAGGTATTAATTTATCAAAACCGTAAATAATAATTACTATAGCTAACACATATCGTATGTACAGGGTAAACCAATAAAAAAGCCGGTTGTAATTTGGTCGTTTGGCATCAAATAAAGTCCAAATAGCGGCGCCCGCAATGGATAGATATAAGGCTGTAAGATATAATACCCCGGCAAAATGGTTGTCTTGCGGAAATTCCCTGTGTATTTTGGGGTTATAGCCCGTATGGTAAATATTGCTGTCGAGCCAATATAAAAAAGGCGCGAGCGGCTTAAACACGGTAGCTGGATTATAAACATGATGGATTAAGAAAAAACAGGTAAGGTAAATAGTCACAATCCAGCAAACCGCCGAAGTCAGCCCCAGGAGTAAAAAGAAAAATCTAAAGCTGATTTTTTTTCCTGTCGTCCAATTATTTTTTGCCTGCTTCATACGCGACACAATTTCCTGAAAATTCTCCGGAAAAGAATTAAATAATTCAAAGGTTATTTGCGGGGAGACAGACAGGGGTCTGTGGCAATGCGAACCATAGGTGTTCCGAAGATTAAAAAAGGCGGAGACGTGCGGTTCCCGTCTTGAGAGCTACCGTGTACCCACATCTTTTCAGAACTCCATCGGAGTTCAAGGTCGGTAGAAAAAGCACGAAAATGAGTTCGTGCCGTAGGTCAATGTTATTAAGTTAAGCTTTTTCGCCCTCTTTCCGCGCAGCGAAGAGAGGGCAGGTCCAGCGTAGCGTCGACCGGGTGAGTCCTGTCGAAGCGGCGTTAACGCAAATGCATTGGCGCCAATGCACGACGTAAAAGCATGGCGGAGAGGACTCACCCCGGCATTGCTTCGCTCGCCGACCCTCTCTTCGCTGCTCGCAAAGAGGGTAAGTAGCATTTTTGTCTTAACTTAATGACATTGGCCGTAGGTACGGCACCTAGCTTATTTGCACAAGGAGCCATAAATAGTCCGTTAAGTGTTGCACCTACGGCGCAAAATTGATGGGGACACTATTTTTCTACCGACCTATTGCACCTACGGCGCATTGACTTTGCAGCGATGATAGATGTGGGTACACGGTAGTCCTTGAGAGGGGTGGAGGGGTGTGTCCTCTGCACCAAGCATTTACGCTATTGCATGGCGGAAAACACTCCCCTGCTACTACACAGTCCGGCGCGCCCTCTCTGCCCCACCGCAAAAGCTAAGGCTGCACGCGGTCAAGAGGGGAATTTGAAAAATCTTCCGAACACCTATGCAGAGCAAACCAACGAAGAAAATTGGAAAACTATTGGCCCCGTTATTTTTGAAACGACCGCTTTTTGTTAATTTTGGATAAGCCGTTTGGTATGGCCGTTTTTAAATCATAAAACAATGTCAAACCTCACCCACATTTGGCCTTTCTTTATCATTTCAGATATAAAAGATTCGATAGACTTTTATGTAAAAAAGCTTGGATTTGAAGTTCGGTTTATTGGACCCGAAGGCGACCCGTTTTGGGCCATTGTTGGCCGCGATAATATTTCCATTATGTTGAAGGCAATTGCCCCCGATATAATGCCGGTACCCAACCATAGCCGGCATGAATGGGCCCGCTGGGATGCCTATATCCACACCAGCGACCCTGATGCTTTGTTTACCGAATTCAACGCTGCCGGTGTAGCCTTTCACCAAACCCTTAAGGACAATGAAGATGGGTTGCGCGGGTTTGAAGTAAAAGATGCTGATGGGTATGTTTTGTTTTTTGGGCGGCCGAAAGAATAGAGATGTTCGCCAATTTTCAATAAGACAACAAACGACAGGCAATTATTAGTATTTTTAAGAACTAACCGATTCCAACAGTTGAGATAAATAATCACAAATTAGATTTTTGTAAAAAAAAGACAAATGAAAATACCCATGAATATCAAGTTCTTAATAGGAGGAGCTGTTGTAACTCCAATTTTACTTTTGATAGTCGCAGGTTATTTCATTAAAAAAGGTGATGGCAAATTATTAGCGTACAAATTTAATGGCAGGGTTGATAGTGTTAGGTATAGTGATCATAGTGTTAGCGTTCCTAATGTAACCGGGCCTTTTGTAACAATTAAAGGTAAAACATATCACCTATTCTATCATACTTGGAATTTTGGTTATAAAATTCAAAAGGGCGATTCAATTATAAAAAACGAAAACACGTTGGTCGTGACTCTTATAAAAAAAAGCGGAAAGAAATTTGTGTATGGAGGAGATTAGTAGATCGAGCACCAGCCCCCTTTTTAACTCTCAGCTTTCTTAACCGCAATCCCCAACGCGGCTGTTACCACACTTATCAAAGTAGATATGAGCATAGTGGCAGCCGCCTGCTGGGTTATGTTAACCTGTTGCTGCGTATTAACCGCGTTTTCATAACTCAGTCCTACCGCGTGTACCAGCGCCTGGTCTAAATCCTGTCCGGTGGGGCTTTCTCCGGGTGCAGTTTCAGGTAATACAGGCGTAACTGTTTTAGGCACTTGCGCCGTTGTTTGCTGAACATCGGCAAGTGCTTGCTGTATAGTGCCGGTAAGGGTTTGCTGAACTGTGGCATCAATAGCATCATTCCCAATAGCGACAGCTTCCTTGCAAAGTGCAATCAACTGTTGAAGCGTATCGATGGTGGATTTTATGACGCCATCTAACTGGTTTCTTACAACTGCATTTTCCATTTCCAGCGTTTTGGTGAATGCTTCGCTTGCTTCAATAACTTTTTCGGGGAGTGTTTTTTCGGTGTCTGGCATGATAATGTATTTAGGTGGTTTGTAATGATTATTGGGTTAAATATAGGAAAGAAAGAATCAAGAGTCAAGAGTCAAGAATCAAGAGCCAAAAGTGAAGAACCAAGCGGGACTTCAGACATATACAGGATTAACAAATTATGTCATTTCGAGCGAAGCGAAAAAACTTGTACGCCGGATATGAACGGCGGACAGGTTTGGCATATACCTTTCAATGGCAAAGTTTTCTCGCTCTCGCTCGAAATGACAATTTGAGATTTTTATCTCGACTCTTAATCCTTACCAATCAATTTTTCACAATCTTAAACATCCCGCCGCTAGTATTCCCAGGCCCGGTATCAGGGTTGGTTAGTACGTACAACTCGCCGGATGGGTCTTCGCCAAAGGCGGTGATTTTTAGATTTGTTGGATAGTTTTGCAGGGTTACCTTGCCGCGTAGCCATTTGTCGCCGTTTTTTTCAAGGTAGAATATGGGGCCTGTCCAATCGGCAAATACATATTTGGCTTTCAGGGCGGCAATTTGGGTGCCATTATAAACGTAGCCACCTGTAACGCTGATGCCTTCTTTATGGCTGTACTCGGTTATGGGCATAGTAATGCCTTTGGTGGAGCAGCCGGATGATGGGTTAAAACAATGCGTGCCCTCGGTTAAACGCCAGCCGTAATTGGCGCCTTTGGCGATAATATCAACCTCTTCCCAGGTATCTTGTCCAACATCGCCCGCAAACAATTGGTTCGACCCGCGGTCGAACGAAAAGCGCCACGGGTTGCGCAGGCCATAAGCCCATATTTCGGGTTTAGCGTTGCCTTTGCCCACAAACGGGTTATCTTTTGGTACTTTATAGCCGGTTTCAGTATTAATGTCAATACGCAATATTTTGCCCAGCCAGGTATCCAGTTTCTGGCCATTGCCGGTGTCGCCGTGCCTGTCGCCCGCGCCGCCGCCATCTCCAAGACCGATATATAAGTAACCATCGGCCCCAAATTGTATGCAGCCGCCGTTGTGGTTCGATTCTGGTTCTTCTACCGTAAGCACTATGCGTGCGCTCTTCGGGTCGGCCATATCTGAATTGGGCAGTAACCTATATTCGGCCAACGTGCCTTTATGGTCAGATTTCGACGCATTGGAAGGGGCGCTGTAAAAAACATAAAACTTGCGGTTAGTGGCAAACTGTGGGTGCAGGGCGATGCCAAGCAGGCCGCGTTCGTCGTAGCTATCGTTGATATTAACTAGCATTCTGTGCAGATCCAGTACGTTGGTAGCGCTCATTTTGCCATTTTTAACCAGTCGTATTTTGCCGTCCTGCTCGGTAATCCAAACGGTACCATTGACGGGGAACGCTGCAGCGGTAGGCGCGTGCAGACCGGATGCAATTTGCTGGGCTTTTAAAGTAATGGGGGCTGGCCCGTCGATGATTGCCGGCGGTTTGTTTTTAAGCAGTACGTAGGAGGGGAGCGCGAGCAAGATGACCGCAATGGATGATAAAATCAAAAATGTTTTTTTGCCGGGTAGTGATTTATTTTTCATAAAGGTTTTTTGGTATGAGGTGGTGATGCAAGTTAGGGTTTTGTTGTAACTTTCCGAAGTGAAAATAGTAATATCAAGTTTGTTACCCTGCTGATTTGGGGTGACTTATAATGAAATAGAGATATGCTCGACAGAAATTTTATAATAGGTTTAGAATGTAAAAGATTGCTTTCACCTAACGATATTGATTACGCGGAATATGAATTTGATGAAGAGTATCAAAATATAACAAGTGTGCTTTATGATTTGAGCGAATCTTTTTATGAGCGGGAAATTGTGCTGGTTCTAAAAATATGCGACCACAGTTGTATCAATTTAGGTGTTGAATTATGTATACTCTTGGAAGAATTACACAACTTCATATGTTTTGCCAATGATGATAATAAAGTTGAATTCAATTTGTGGTTTTATGAACAAGGAGGAGATCGCCTGTTGTCGTTTAAAAAAGCCGAAAATGGAAGATATATTTTAATTTTTAACGACAATGATATCTCAGGTTTCAAACCCTTAAACACTACAGGTAGCATATTGGATTTGAATTTGATGTTGTATACTTTATTTTCAAAAGTTCGTTTGTTAGCCTATAAAATGTGCCCCTCGATTGCAAAAAATCCCTTATTCTCTCCATGGATTGCGGAAATAGAAAACACATTTGCAATGGACGCAAGTCAAGATCAATAAAACATTAATCCTGCCATTAGTCGAACGCAGAGTCGTCTCTGACTGACCCTGAGGAAACAGTATATTAAAGAATCCGCCCAATGCCCAAACGCACGCTCATAGCTTTGCTATTATTTACCGTACTCGCATGCAAAATAAGTAATGCCCAAGTGTACAATGTCCAGGCAATTGATGGGACTAATCAAAAAATCAGGGTTGCCGACAATGAAAAAAGCATGTTGATAATATCGTGCTTACAGGATACCATTTATGTGCGTAATTTGAATAACATTGCCGAAACGGTCACTCGTAACGTGCACCAGCCTTGGGACTAACATATGGCTTTGGGATATAGCCAATGAATTAAAGCAGCCTTAACACATGAACATTAAAAACTTTATCGTTTTTTCAATTCTTATAGCAACTTGTTCCTGTAAACATAAAGTAAAGGTATCCAGTCCTTACGTCTATAACCATACTTATCACATTGGTGACATACCTAAACTGAACGACTTCCAAACATATAATGTCTACGAGAAAAGCTTTGACAGCATAATGGCGAAGGCGCAGTCGCCATTGCATGATTTTTTTAAATATAACCGGGGCCGAATTTTTATAACCAACTATGAAAACGGGAAGCAAAAGCCGGTACAAAAACCTTTTGATTTAGGCGACCCAGTTTTATGCGAGTGCGAATTGCATCGCGACTCGTTAACGATAAGCGTGGCCGCTGGTTTTTTTGGCGGCTTTGGGTTTACTATTAATTTGAATGAGGATAAATTCGACCTTAAGTATTTTGAGGAAACAGACGGCGACTATTTCAAATCAAAGCTGACAGATACAAGTTTTACCCGATTAGTGACCGTTAAAAGTAAATTCCAAACGCTTTTGCTTGACGAAAGGCCAACTATGAAAGAAGGCCAGCAACTAACCGGGTTTGCAACGTATACTTCAGCGAAATACTATACGAAAGGTATTAGAAATATGTTAGATACAGCGCAGGTTAGTGGGAAGTTTTATTTTACTTGTAAAACGTCGACAATTGCAATGAAATGATAAGTTGCCTTTGCTACCGCCAGACCTTCGGATTTACTGCCCTGCTTTTAGGCAGCATGGTTGCTATTCGATGTAATACTATAGTTGGACAATTTCTGTACTTTTAACTTTCAGCAGTAAAAATATAGTTTTATTATATGGCTGAAGTGGTCCAGTTCAGCAGATGAACGCCAAGCCAATGACCAAGCGCACAAATATGAACTTACGATGTAGCATTCCATTTTTCTTGCTTTTCATTACGATTTCCTTGTCCGGTTGCAATAAAAGCCACCTGTCTATAACATTTAAAAATGTTTTTATTCAAAACTATCGTACCGAGGAAGAGTCCGTTCTTTTTTATATTCAGGCAGTTAATGGAACCAGGGAGGATGTGTTTTTATTTGCAAAAAGCGACACAGCGGCTGCAGAAAATCCAGGTTTTTTCCTGGTTAGTAATGAATTTTATTCGGGAGCCGTCAAGCTTCAGGTGAATGGTGGAGACGAAGAGAAAAAAATAAAGAGCGGCGGCGCTGCTTACTTTTTATTGTTTTTGGATGAACAAAAGATACAGTCATTATTAAAGGACTATACTGCTGAAAAATATTCGCATCAGACTTTACTAGAGTTCCTGAAACGCGGTAATTATTCTCTGGTGTACATATCTCACAAGGAACCCGGAACACAAAATGTTTTAAAGTCAGATTTATTTAAAACTATTGAAATTCATTCAGCGGACACAATTCAAAAATTATTGACACCGTAACGAAAAGAGGAGTTTTATAATAAATTTCCTCAATACAAGGAAAGTTTGCTATAATCCGCGCTTCTATAAAACTGACCCAAAGCCCCCTCTAAAACTCCCAAGGTAAGGGAGACTTTAATTTCGTGCAGGTTATATACCAGATTCGAAATTCCATTAATTCCGCAATCGGCAAGCAGTTTTTACGAAAAGTACTGACACCAATTTGTCAGTACTTTTCGCGTTTTTTAGCGTAGTAAACAAGGTAAAAAGTGCATTATTAGCGCAAAAACAAGGTTTTTGTACCTTTGGCCCAACCATTTGCTGTTCCACCCTGTTCCCTATGTTCCACCGTGCACAGGAACATAAAACTACACTATAATACTGGTATAGGTTTGCACCAGGCATCGGCTTGGGTTTATTCTCTCCTGGCTATAATGTTAAACTCGATTTCCCTGCCTACTTCCGCATTAAATAATTTCGAAATAAAAAATATCCGTACTTTTGGCATCCCAAGTAACTGAGAAGATGAACAAACCCACCCGTAACCAGGATGCGCTGAATTACCACTCGAAGGGGCGCCCGGGTAAAATACAGGTAGTACCTACCAAGCCCACCAATTCGCAACGCGATTTAAGCATGGCTTACTCGCCCGGCGTGGCCGAACCATGCCTGCGCATTGCCGATAACGTTGATGACGTATATAAATATACCGCCAAAGGCAATCTCGTTGGTGTTATCACTAACGGTACCGCGGTGCTTGGCCTGGGCAATATTGGCCCCGAAGCCAGCAAACCTGTAATGGAGGGCAAGGGCCTGTTGTTTAAAATTTATGCCGATATCGACGTGTTCGATTTGGAGCTGAACGCCAAATCGGTTGATGAGTTTGTAAATATTGTTAAGGCGCTCGAGCCTACCTTCGGGGGTATAAACCTGGAGGATATATCGGCGCCAACCTGCTTCGAAATTGAGCGCAGGCTAAAAGCTGAAATGAAGATCCCGGTAATGCACGATGACCAGCATGGTACGGCAATTATATCGGGCGCAGCTTTAATAAACGCTTGCGAAATTCAGGGTAAAAAGCTGGATAAAATAAAAATGGTAGTGAACGGCGCCGGCGCGGCGGCTGTATCCTGTACCAAAATGTACCTTAACCTGGGCGTAAAAAAAGAAAACCTGGTGATGTTTGACATCAACGGACTAATAACCCCCGACCGCACCGATCTTGACGATATACGCCTTGAATTTGCCACCACCCGCAAGGATATAAAGACCCTTGCTGAAGGTATGAAAGGCGCTGATGTTTTTGTTGGCCTTTCGGCAGGTAATATTGTTACCCCTGATATGCTAAAGGCAATGGCTAAAAACCCCATCGTGTTCGCCATGGCCAACCCCGACCCGGAGATAGCTTACGACCTCGCCATAAACGCCCGCAAAGACATCATTATGGCCACTGGTCGTTCTGATTTTCCTAACCAGGTAAATAACGTGCTTGGTTTTCCTTATATTTTTAGGGGAGCGCTGGATGTGCGGGCAACAAGCATTAACGAGGAAATGAAGATAGCGGCCGTGCATTCCATTGCGCAAATGGCCAAAAAGCCTATCCCCGAAACGGTGAACCTTGCTTATAATACCACTAATCTTAAGTTTGGCAGGGATTATATTATCCCCAAGCCT
Source organism: Mucilaginibacter sp. (assembly GCF_025359345.1). Classification (GTDB taxonomy): domain Bacteria; phylum Bacteroidota; class Bacteroidia; order Sphingobacteriales; family Sphingobacteriaceae; genus Mucilaginibacter. The sequence continues at coordinate 60,043 of NZ_JANYGQ010000035.1, read as the reverse complement.
ATGGATCCGCGGCTGATAACCGAGGTGTCGTCGGCAGTTGCGCGGGCAGCAATGGAATCGGGTGTTGCCCGTAAAGCCATAACCGACTGGGAGGGTTATACCGAAGAACTGCGGTCGCGCATAGGGATAAACGATAAGTTGCTGCGTAACCTTACCAACAAAGCAAAATCGAACCCCAAGCGCATTGTTTTTGCGGAGGCCGATACTTATAAAATTTTACGCGCTGCCCAGATTGTGAGGGAAGAAAAAATTGCTACGCCAATTTTGTTGGGCGATGTTAAAAAGATACGCCAGATAATGCGCGACAATGATATTGACCTTGGCGACGTAACGATAATTGACCCCAAGGAAGATTGTGCCCGCCTGGATGAATATGCCGAATACCTGTACAGCAAACGCCAGCGCAAAGGCGTTTCCCTTTATGAATCGAAAAAATTGGTGCACGACCGTAACTATTACGGCGCCTGCATGGTTCAGTTCGGCGAGGCCGATGCTTTAATATCGGGCTTAACCAAAGACTATGTAACCACAATAAAACCGGCCCTGCAAATTATCGGAACGGGTGACGGCGTTAGTCGTGTAGCCGGTATGTACATGATGATTACCAAAAAGGGCCCTGTTTTTTTTGGGGACACCACGGTAAACGTAAACCCATCGGTGCAGGATTTGGTGGACATTACGGTGCTGATTGAGCGTTCGGTACGTAAATTTAACATTGATCCCCGGGTTGCCATACTATCTTACTCCAACTTCGGCTCAAACAGTGGCCCAATACCCGAAAAAACGATAGAGGCCGTACGCATCCTGCACGAAAAATACCCGGATATGATAGTGGATGGCGATATGCAGGCCAACTTTGCACTTAACGGCGATTTGTTGGCCGATAACTTCCCATTCTCTACATTGAAAGGAAAACCGGCCAATACTTTGATATTCCCTAACCTGGAATCAGGTAACATCGCCTATAAACTGTTGCAGGAAATCGGTGGTGCCGAAGCTGTCGGCCCAATATTGCTTGGGCTTAAAAAGCCGGTGCACGTACTTCAGCTCGGCAGTTCAGTTCGCGAAATTGTGAACATGATAACCATTGCCGTTGTCGACGCCCAGGAAAGAGGAGAGGAAGTGAAGAAATAGGAGGGAGTCCGGAAAGTCAGTAAAGAAGCTGCAATCGGCCGGGCTTTTAGCGTTTAAAACCTGCGCCTGCTAAACTTTACTCTTTCGGACTTTTCCGACTTTACCGACTTTCCGGACGCTCAACAAATATTTAACAATTCATATGAATTGGGGATAAGTTTTTTTTCTGAAAGTATAAAATTCCTGTTACCTTTCGCCTTTAACCTTGCACCCCGAAACGATAAATTATGTACGCCTATATTGATGGTAAATTAGCCTTTAAAAGCGCCGCTTTTGTAGTGATTGATGTGGGAGGAGTTGGCTATCACATTAATATTTCTCTTAATACCTATTCAAAGCTGGCCAATAGCGAACGCTGTAAACTTTTTACATGGCTGCATGTAAAAGAGGATGCACACACCTTGTATGGCTTTATTGATGAAGGCGAACGGCGGTTGTTTTTGCATTTAATATCCATATCGGGAATCGGGCCGAACACCGGCCGGATGATGTTATCATCAATTACACCCGAGGAGATACAGAATGCAATAATTTCAGGCAATGTTGCGTTAATTCAGCGCATTAAAGGCATCGGTCCAAAATCTGCACAGCGGGTAATTTTAGAATTACAGGATAAGCTGCGCAAAGAAGGCCCTGATACTTTAAGCACTGTTCCGCTAAACAAATCCGTAAGGGAAGAAGCCTTATCAGCACTCGTTATGCTTGGTTTTGCACGTAATGCAGCCGAGAAAGTAGTAGACCATGAGGTTAATAAGAATAATGTTGATTTAACTGTCGAACAGCTTATTAAATCTGCCTTAAAAAGTTTATAATTACGTATTATTTGGTGAACCTTGACTAGAACTTATACCTGGCGATTTATTGCAATTTTCATGCTTATTTCCGCATTTTGCGGGGTTGGGAGCGTTATGGCCCAGCAAACGCCTGCAAAAAGTGACTCGACCAAGGTTACCATTCCCGCAAAAATTACCGACTCGAAAAATTACCGTGCACGGCAGGGGGTACTGCTTAACGACCCTAACAATCTTCTGCCTACGATTGTGCGTACCATCGAGTACGACCCGGTAACTAACCGCTATATCATGTACGAGCGCGTGGGCAATTTGCTGTACCGCCCGCCGGTTTACCTTACCTTCGATGAATACCTGCGCATAAAACAAAAAGAGGGTATCCGCACCAATTTTAAACAGGCGTCAGACAGTTATGCCTACCAGTCACAGCAGCCGGGCTTTATTCCTCAAATAAAAATACGCAGCCAAACATTCGACCAGATTTTTGGGGGCTCAACTATTGATATTAAGCCACAGGGCTCGGCCGAGGCAATATTGGCAGGACAGATAAATAAGAACGCCAACCCGCTTTATAATACCAAACAACGCACCCAGTTTAACTTCAACTTCGACCAAAAAATACAACTAAACGTAACCGGAAGCATTGGCGATAAATTAAAAATTACCACCAACTATAACACGGATGCCCAGTTCCAATTTGAGAACCAGATAAAGCTGGACTACACCGGCCGCCCCGACGAAATTATACAAAAGATTGAGGCCGGTACCGTAAGTATGCCGCTGAATACTACGCTGATAACTGGCAGCCAGGCCCTTTTTGGGGTAAAAACCAAGCTGAAATTCGGCCGGTTGGATGTTACGGCTATTATGTCGCAGCAGCGCTCGCAGTCGAAAACTATTACCATTACCAATGGATCGCAACAAGGGCAGTTTAAGTTCACCCCGGCTGATTATGAGGCCAATCGGCACTACTTTTTATCGCAGTTTTTTCGCAACCAGTACAACAAGGCGCTGTCAAATATCCCGATTATCTCATCGAACATAAATATTACGAAGATTGAGGTTTGGACAACTAACCGGACCAACAATACCACCAACTCGAGAGATGTACTGGCGTTTATGGACTTGGGCGAAAATAACCCCTATAACACCGCACTAGTACACGGCGGCCCCGCTTATTCGGGTTTGCCGGCCGGGTTTAAGGGGCCAGGCTTTCCGCAGCAGTCAAATACCTTGCTGGATAACCTGCCTGCCGCGAGCCGCCTGACTAACGACCCGCAAAACACCATTGCCTCGTATTTTAAAGCAACCGGTGGATCTGACAACTACAGCAAGCTTACCTACGCCCGTAAGTTAACCGAAAAGGAGTTTACGCTGCACCCGCAATTGGGATACATCTCGTTAAACTATCCGTTAAATAACGATGAGGTGCTTGCAGTTGCTTATCAATACACCTACAATGGTGTGCAATACCAGGTGGGTGAGTTTTCGAGCGATGTTCCGGTTGATCCAGTTAACCCGAAAGTATTGTATGTGAAATTGCTGAAAAATCAACTGCTTAAAACCAGCTTGCCTACCTGGAAGCTGATGATGAAGAATATTTATTCGTTAAATTCTTTCCAGGTTAGTCCGAAGGATTTTAAATTGACGGTGACCCGTTTGGACGAATCGGGCATCGAAAAAACCATAATGGATGAGGGGCAGAATACCAAGAGCAAACTTTGGCTGCAATTAACAGGTCTGGATAACCTCGACCAACAGCAGAGCAAACAACCCGATGGCTATTTCGACTTTTTGGAAGGGATCACGATAGATTCGCAAAACGGGCGGATCGTCTTTCCGGAACTTGAGCCTTTCGGCTCGGACCTGGCGAAGAAATTTACGGCAGGTGAAAGCGCGCTGAAGAGCCGCTACGTTTACCAGCAATTATATGATTCTACAAAAACCATAGCGCAGCAATTCTTCCCTCAGCTAAACCGGTATTTGATAAAAGGTACCTACACTGCGACAGGCGGGTCGGAATACCAGCTGAACGCTGTAAATATTCCGCAAGGTTCGGTTGTTGTAAACGCCGGGACCTTAAAACTTGCCGAAGGAACCGATTATACCATCGATTATGGCGCCGGTCGTATCAGGATACTGAACACCGCGTTACTTGCCTCTGGCCAACCCATTACGGTTAAGGTAGAGAACAACGAACTTTTTGGTGTACAACAAAAATCGCTGTTCGGCTCGCGGTTTGATTATAAGGTGAGCGATAACCTGGCATTAGGTGCGACAATTATGCACTTAACTGAGCAGCCTATCACTCAAAATGAAATTATTGGCGAGGAATCGATCTCAAATACCATATACGGTTTTGACTTAAACTATAATTCCAACTCACGTTTTTTAACGAGACTGGTTGATAAGATTCCGTTTATACATACCAAAGCCCCGTCGTCTGTGAGTTTTAACGGCGAATTTGCGCAACTGCTGCCGGGCAGTCCATCAATCTTGAATTTTGCAGGCGCCAAGCACGGCACCTCATACCTGGATGATTTCGAAAACAGCCAGTCGGTTATCGATGTTAAAAGCGCCAACAGCTGGCAAATATCTGGTACACCACAAATGTTCCCCGAGTCAGGCTCGTTTAACGATTTAAGCTATGGGTATAACCGGGCGCGCCTCGCTTTTTATAATATTGACCCGGTTTTTTATACCGGCTCGGGCACAGCAAAAGTTAGCCGTAACGAACTATCAAATCACTACGTAAGGCAGGTACTTCAAAACGAAGTTTACCCGTACAAGCAATCGCCAACGGGGCAGCCACTAAACATCTCCACACTTGACCTTGCATTTTACCCAATGGTGCGCGGCCCTTATAACTTTGCTACAACAGGGCTAAACAACAACGGTACTTTGGTAAATCCAAAATCTCGCTGGGGCGGTATAGTCCGCGGCATAAATACGAATGATTTTGAATCGCTCAACGTTCAGTATATCGAGTTTTGGGTGATGGACCCTTACATCTATAAACCAAATTCAGAAGGTGGCGATTTGTACATCAACCTCGGTAATATATCAGAAGATATATTGAAGGACGGTCGCAAGAGCCTCGAAAACGGTTTGCCGGTTGATGGCAATTACAGCAATACCGACGAAACCAATTGGGGGCGCGTATCAAAACTGCAACCGGTTGTAAATGCATTTGACAGCAACCCGGCATCGCGCACCCTGCAGGATGTTGGTTTAGACGGATTGAACGATGCAGACGAACAGAAAAAATTCTCAACCGTGGTTCAGCAGGTGCAGGGCCAGGTTAGCGCTGGTGCAGCGGCTGCATTTGCAAAGGATCCTTCGTCTGACGATTACCAGTACTACCAGGGCCCTGACCTGGATAATGCAGGCGCCGGTATATTGCAGCGTTACAGCCGCTATAACGGCACCGATGGTAACTCGCCCACTGCCGAGCAATCGCAAGCCACGCTAGGGCTGCAAACATCGGCATCAACCTCTATCCCCGATGGTGAAGACATCAACCATGATAACAACATGGACCAGGATGATGAGTATTTTCAGTACAAAATATCAATGCGTAAAGCTGATTTGGTTGTAGGTAAAAACTTTATTAGTGATAAAGTAGAATCGACAGTTAAACTGCCTAACGGATCGAACGAGAAAGTTACCTGGTACCAGTTCAGGGTGCCGATAACTGCACATGATTCGACAGTTGGCGGCATCCAGGATTTTAAATCTATCCGTTACATGCGGATGTTTATGACGCATTTTGCCGATACGGCCGTATTGCGCTTTGCATCGTTACAATTGGTACGCGGCGAATGGCGGGCATTTAATACCGAAAATAACCCGAACAATGTAATTGCAGACCCCACACTCTTAAACCCGCCGCTTGATAACTCGATACTTGATGTTGAAACGGTAAACATTGAAGCAAATGGTAACCGCCAGCCTATACCGTATGTGGTTCCACCGGGCATTACCCGCCAGGTTGACTATAACAATATACAAGCCAATACCAAGCTTAATGAGCAGTCGCTGTCGTTAAGAGTAACCAGCCTTAGGGATGGCTATTCGCGGGCTGCTTTCCGCCTTTTTAATAACGATGTGCGTAAGTATAAAACCTTACAAATGTTTATACATGCCGAAGGTGCACAAATAAAGGATAACGATTTGAGTGCGTTTGTACGTTTGGGTGTTGATTATGTAGACAACTACTACGAATACGAAATTCCACTGAAAGTCACCCAGCCGGGCACAGCGTCGCCGACTGCTATTTGGCCAGATGCCAACCAGCTTAATTTGCAGCTTTCGTTATTAACCAACGCAAAATTGGCGCGTAACAATGCCAAATACCAGGGCAAGCCATGGCCGTTAACGCTGCCGTTTACGGTTAGCGATGGGATAAACAAAATCACCATTGTAGGCCAACCTGACCTGAGCCGACTTACAGCCGTAATGCTTGGTGTGAGAAACCCGTTAAAATCGGGATCGAATACAAGTAATGATGACGGCCTGGATAAGGACGGAACCATTTGGTTTGATGAACTGCGCCTTACTGATTTTGACCAAAAGGGGGGCTGGGCAGCAACGGGAAGGCTTAACGCCAAGCTTGCTGATTTTGCCGATGTTACCGTATCCGGCAGTAAAACTACCGCCGGTTTTGGCGCCCTCGATTCGCGACTTGCGGACCGGAGCTTGTATGATAACCAGGTGTATGATGTGGCAGCTAATGTTGAGCTTGGTAAGTTTTTCCCTGATAAAAGCGGGGTGCATATACCTGCATACATCAATGTATCATCGCAGGTCAGCACGCCGCAATACGACCCATCGTCGCCTGATTTGACATTGAAGCAAACGCTTGCTGCCACTACGGACACAAAGAAACGTGATTCGATAAAAACTGCTGCTGAAGATTATACATTACGAAAAAGCATAAGCTTTACCAACGTACACATTGCAAAAACCGACCCAAAGGCGAAAAACCACGTGTACGATTTATCGAACTTTAATGCGACGTATTCATTCTCCGAATACCAGCACCACGATTTTACTACACAGAACGACCTGGAAAAAACTTACAAGGCGGAGTTAGACTATAATTATACCAACCAGCCAAAATATTATAGCCCCTTTGCTAAGATTATAAAAAGTAATATGCTGGCGCTTTTTCGGGATATTAACTATAGCCTTGTGCCGTCGCGGTTAAACTTCAGCATTACGTTCGATCGCTTTTATTCGGAAAATACCCTGCGGAATAACGATCCAAACAACTTTATACCCATACCAACAACCTTTAATAAAACCTTTACGGTTACCAGGGTGTACGGCATTGGCTGGAACCTGTCGAAGTCACTTTCGATGGATATCGACGCTACCAACCTTGCTACTATCGACGAGCCGGCCGGCCGCATAAACGGCTTGAAGGTTGATACACTTTGGGAAAATTTGAAACGCCTGGGCCGTGCCACAAATTATAACCATACTATAAACTTTAACTATACCGTGCCGCTTGCCAAAATACCGGGATTGGACTGGACAAGCATGATTGCCCACTACACCACCACCTTCCGCTGGCAAACGCAACCACTTTTTGCAATAGCCAGCCCGCAGTTTGATGTAGGTAACAGCATCCAAAATTCGCGCACCATCCAGCTTAACCCTACCTTAAACTTCGACCAGTTTTATAACAAGTTTAAGTTTATAAAAAAGGCAATGGGCCCCGATAATAAGGACGGGCTGACCAAGTTTTTTGTAGGCTTGTTAACAAGCGTTAAAAATTTGGGCGGTACCTATACCCGTACCGAGGGTACGTTTATACCGGGCTATTTGCCACAATCGAATTTTGCCGGTGAGGATTTGAACTTAGGCGCTCCAGGCCTTGGCTTTTTGCTGGGCAGCCAAACCGACCTACGGCAGAAAGCGGTTGCCAATGGCTGGATAAGTACTGATACACTGCAAAATCAATTGTATGTAAAAACACTTAACGAGGATTTACATTTAAAGGGAACGTTTGAACCTGTGCCTTACCTGCGGATAGAATTGCAGGCATTTAAAACCCAGAACCATACTTACCAAACCAATTTTAAATCGCTCGACGGCTCGAACAATATACAAAACCTTAGCCCGGTAACCACTGGTGACTACACTATATCATACCTCACCATTGGAACCGCATTTGCAAAAGCAAAAGGGGTCGACAATACTTCTCCGACCTTCCAGAAGTTTTTGAGCGACAGGTCGGTTATTTCGCAGCGTTTAGGTCAACAAAATCCAAATTCGATTGCTGCGCCAACGGGAGGATTCGCAGATGGTTATAGCGCTAACTCGCAAAACGTATTGGTGCCTGCTTTCCTGGCTGCTTACTCAGGTAAGGACGCCGGTAAAGTAAGCCTGGGACAATTTCCTAAGATACCGATACCAAACTGGCAGGTAACTTATAACGGCCTTAGCCACGTGCCTTTCTTTATGGAGCTTTTTGATTCCTTCGACGTAACGCATGGTTACCGTTCAACCTATACCGTATCTGGGTTCAGCACTTTGCTTCAGTACCAGGCGGCAAATGGGGCGGTTAGCTCGCGCGATGCCAATAACGACTTTTTGCCGTTTTACCAGTTTTCGCAGGTTACCATTTTCGAGCAGTTTGTGCCGCTGTTAGGCATGAACGCCCGCTTTAAGAATAACATGACGGCTAATATTGAATACCGCAAAAGCCGCGCGTTAAGCTTAAGCCTGCTCAACAGCCAGCTGGCACAGCAAAATGAAAGTATTTTTGTGTTTGGCTGGGGCTATCATGCAAAAAACTTCAGGTTCCCGTTTGGGTTGATGAGTGGCAAGACGGACAATGACGTAAACTTTAAGATAGATTTCTCATTACAGGATAATAAAACGCTGATATATCGTGCCGATGTACAAGCTGCCGAAGTATCATCAGGAGCACAAAATATCACCGTGCGCCCATCTATCGACTATGTGATAAACCAGCGCTTTAACCTGAATATTTTTTACGATTCAAACATCACCCGACCATATACCTCGCAAACATTTAATACAGCCTTTACCAATTTCGGGATTAATTTGAAGTTGTTGCTGCAGTAGATAAAACTTTCTACACGCGTCATTGCGAGGAACGAAGCGATCTCCGAGTCGGACAATTATGGACCTTGATGTTTATGATGACCTTAAAGCTGCGTTTAGGTCACCACAAAGTTTTTGGTCCGTTGATTAGCGAGTGTAGTCCGCCAGCTGGCGGATCGTTCCTCGCATTGACGACTTTGTGAGGTTGTTATATTACAAAAAAAGCTGCCTTTTACAGCAGCTTGAAGAATATATTATAAGTTATTAAGTGCTATTTTTTAGCTTCAACTACTCATCGCTCAAAATTCACGACTCACCAAATTAGTCTTCATGACTAACCCTGCCCGAGCCAACGGTGCGGTTATCAGTAATGCTTGCAGTGCCAGAATAAACTACATTGCCCGAGCCTACTATGCTTGCCGAAACTGTTTTATCGGCGCCGAAACGGGCGTTGCCCGAACCGGCTATTGAAACATGGGCAGTTTCTGTTTTAAAGTTTCTGCCTTCCAAATCGCCCGAGCCGGCGATGGATACATTTGTTTTGTCAGCGCTCCCTTTAACATCTATCGAGCCTGAACCACTGATTGCCGCATGAAAATCACCGCCTTTAACTGCGGCTGTAACGTTGCCCGAACCGCTTAACGAAATGTTAACGCTGTTACCGGTAAGGCTGCCATCAAGCTTAATTGAACCTGAACCTGCATTGGCAAGAGCTGACAATGATTTGGCAGTAACATAAACCTCGATAGGGCCATAGTTATGGTCGCCCCAATTTTCGTGGTGCTTAAATTTTATTTGCAGGGTGCCGTCTTTAACAATAGTTTCAATTTCTTTAATTACATCAGGCTGGGCTTTTATTTTCAGGCTTTCGGTGCCATCAATTTTTACGTGCACTTCAAACGGACCGCCGGAGCCAATTTTGTTATAACCCGATACCTGGCGGCTTTCGGTTGATTGTGCTGATGCTATTAAAGTGGTACCTACCATTAAAACTGCAGCCAAAATAGTATAAGATAGTTTTTTCATGATTTTTAGTTTATGCTTTGTATATAAGATGCGGCGGGGTCGGGAAACGTTGCACAAAGGGGATATAAAACTTACAAAGTTTTAAAATTGTCATAAGTTTTACTTATAGAGTAGGAGTTATAGGTTATTTGCTTTCCGCCTTCTTTATCTCTCTTTTCAGCTTTCGCTCGGCACGCCGTTGCTTGCGTTGCGCTTTTTTTACCTGGCGATTTTGTTTATCAACGGCACGCTGGTCCTTCATTTGGGCAATGGATTGCAACGTTTTTTCGTCTAGCCCAACAGATGGTTTTATTCCATCTAACAACACTTGCCAAACCGATTTAAAAAACGCGTTTTCGGGCTTGCGGATAAAGTTAACGTAAGCAATCCGCGGTTGTTCGCCCGGGCTATCTGGGTTGTCATGTTTTAGGATAAATATATTGGCAAATAATGATTCGACAAGCTTCTTTTTAAGCTTATCGTTTATGGTGTCGGCTTTTAACAGGCTTACTTTTACATCGTTATATAACAACTCAACCTTTCCTTTGGCGCCATTGCGGTTGGCCTTTACATCAAAACTAAACCGTTTAATTGTGCCTGCGTTCACCTTAACCATAGCCAGGGGCATAGTAGCCTTATTGATTTCCTGGGCATTCATCGGCCCCAGGCTGCCCTTATAATTAAAACTGTTATCTTTATCGGTAAGATTAAAGTTGAAAGCAACGTTGAGTTTACCGCGGTTCATAAAATAACTGCTTACCTGTATTGTTGTAATATTGTTTTTTTGCAGCGCCGCTTTGTTATTGGTAAAATTCAACGCCCGCCCGTTAGCATTATTAAAAGTTATCGTCCCTGTCTTTTTCGATTTTACATTAAACTCGTTATAAGTAACGTTTATTCGCTTAAATAAAATAGTGTCTATTTTTATATCGATGGGTAACTTACCTATAGCCACATTGGGGAAACTGCCAATTTTATCTTCTTTTTTTTCTGACTTATTTGGGTTGGCAAACACCTGCAGGGCGCCATTGTGAAAAAGTAGGTTTTGCGCAGTTAAAGTGCGGTACTTGTGATAGCTCAAAAAATCGAAATTATTCAACTGCACCGAATCCAGGCTGAGCGTGAACCTGTCTTTGTGACTCCGGGTAAAAAATACATCCGTTGTTGCTGGTTTAAGCGATATGCCTGTTAGGTTTAACTGCGATTTTGAAGTAGATAATTTAACCGATTTTATGCTGTAGGAGTACAGGCCATTTGGCGTTTTGGCTTTGTAATTATTTAGTTCGGCAGTTATATCCTTGCAGTAAAGCAGTCGTGATTTATCAGTTTGCGTGGCCGAGTCAATCAGCAGATCGTGCGCGCTCAGGTTCATCTCCTTAAGTTCGGAAATTGCCAGTTTATTGCCCGAGTAGTCCTTATAACTAAACTTAACATCGCCCATTAAAATATCGCCGATGTGAATAAAATGGAGGCTTTTTGATATTTTTTGCCAGGCGGTGCGGTTATCCTTCACCACGGTGTCGCGGGTATGGTTTAGCTGGTAGCTAATATTCAACTCAGGGTTGTAAACCAATACCTGCCCTATGTTAAGTCGTTGCCGAAAGTAAAGACTAAGCGGGTGGATATGCGAAAATACCAGCTTTTTTATGTGGAGTTCAACCAGGTTGTTAGGGGCAAGGTGCAGCCTTTTTTTAGCATTGTAAACGGCTGTGTCGGGTTTTAGTGTGATATTAAAAATAACTATGGTGCCCCTGAGAACATGCAACTCGGCCGAAGAAAAATCTACTTTATACAAACTATCGCTGCTGGCGCTAACAATATCTTTAACCTTATTCTCCAGTATGGGCGACCAATAACTGTTAATAAAAATAGCCGCCACCAAAATAATTACAGTAAAGCCCAGCACAACAGCCAGCGTCACCTTTTGCCACTTTTTCTGTAAATATTTAAACGCCATTAATTGCCATTGTTTTACTTACTTTTTACTGGGAATCTTTTTTGGCTATCTGCCTTTTTGCTTCCCTCCGTGCTGTACGGTCGTTTTAATTTCGCTAAATTTATTAATTAAGTTGCTAACTTTTGTAACAGCAGCCGTAACAATCCGGCGTTGCAATAGCCCAAGGTGTAATATTGACGTCAAAATCAGGCTGGTTGATACAGCCTTTATGTCGACATTTAACAAAAATCACTACGATAAAGTTTTAGAAGAAAGCGGTCTGTGGGCGCTTAATTCGAATATGTGTGATCATCTTCAAATCAGCACATCATCAAATTTTCAAATCAGCAACCCAATCAACTCAAATCCAATCAACTAAAATAACTGCCAATCTGTCACACTGTATTTAAATTTTGTGTATTTTTGCAGACTAATTTTTATAATAATGATGGATTTGGTAATTCCGGATAAAGTACATGATGAAAGCAGGCAGGGTGAAGCTTTATTGTTGGAACCCAAAACTGAAAGCAATGGCCGGAAGCTTTATATTGAGAGCTATGGTTGCGCCATGAACTTTTCGGATAGCGAGATTGTCGCATCTATTTTAGCTGAAAAAGGTTTTGAAACAACGGCCGATTATAATGTGGCCGATGTAATATTTATAAATACTTGCTCGATCCGCGAAAATGCCGAACAACGCGTGCGTAATCGCCTGCGCGATTTCACCATAGCTAAGGTTAAAAACCCCGGCCTTGTGGTAGGTGTGCTTGGTTGCATGGCTGAACGTTTGAAATCGAAATTTTTAGAAGAAGAAAAACTGGTTGACGTGGTGGTTGGTCCGGATGCTTACCGCGACCTGCCAAACCTGATCGAACAGGTTGACGGCGGGCAGAAAGCGGTGAATGTGCTGCTGTCGCGTGAAGAAACTTATGCGGATATAAGCCCGGTACGCTTAAACAGCAACGGTATCAACGCTTTTGTATCGATAATGCGGGGTTGCGATAATATGTGTTCGTTTTGTGTGGTACCGTTTACCCGTGGGCGCGAACGCAGCCGCGATCCGCAATCGATAGTTGCCGAGTGTGCAGGTTTGTTTGATAGCGGTTACCGCGAGGTTACTTTGCTTGGGCAAAATGTGGACTCGTACAAGTGGAAACCCGAAAACAAACAGGAGCAGAAAACGGAAACCGAGAAACCAGTGTTAGGCATGGATTTACTGGACAAGGTGCTGGCATCGGGCGAGGATTTGAGCGTGATGTACAACCACACAGTTGAGGAAGGTGATGTTACTTTTGCCAATTTATTGGAAATGGTGGCGCTGATAAGCCCGGAATTGCGTGTGCGTTTTTCAACCTCGCACCCTAAAGATATTACCGACGATGTGTTGTACACCATTGCTAAATACGATAATATTTGCAACTATATCCACCTGCCCATACAATCGGGCAACAGCCGCGTGCTGAAGCTGATGAACCGTACCTATAATAGGGAATGGTACATGGACAGGGTAGCGGCCATCAACCGCATCATACCGAATTGTGCCATATCAACCGATATAATTACCGGTTTTTGCAGCGAAACAGAAGAAGAACACCAGGATACTTTAAGTATAATGGACCATGTTCAATTTTATTTTGCATATATGTTTATGTACTCGGAGCGTCCGGGCACGTTAGCCGCAAAACGATATGCTGACGATATACCAGATGCCATAAAAAAACGCCGTTTACAGGAAGTAGTTGCCAAACAACAGGAACATTCGCATGAGCGGTTGAAAAAGTTAGTCGGCACCACGCAGAGAGTACTAATAGAAGGTTTTTCAAAAAAATCGAACAAAGATTATTCGGGTCGGAGTGATCAGAATACAGTAGTAGTTTTCCCGGTGGGAGAGGGGTATAAGCCGGGGGAATATGTGGATGTACTAATAGAGCGATGCACGACGGCAACACTTATAGGTATGGCGCACAGCCCCCAAACCTCCGCTAACTAGCGGAGAGTTACGCCGTGGCGGATATCGTCGTGGTTTACAGCCAGGGGCTGTTAATGAGTTATAGATAGTATTAAAAATATCCTCCTCCCTTTAGGGGCAGGGGGCTTAAAACTCCCCCTTTAGGGGGTTGGGGGGCCAATGGAAATTCAAGAAATTAAACAACGCTTCGGCATCATAGGCAGTTCGCCTTTGTTGAACCGCGCGATAAATATAGCTAACCAGGTTGCACCAACTGATATTTCGGTTTTGATAACAGGCGAGAGCGGGAGTGGTAAGGAAGTGTTTTCGCACATCATTCACCAAATGAGTCCGCGTAAGCACGGGCCATTTATTGCGGTTAACTGTGGTGCCATACCCGAGGGAACTATCGACTCAGAATTGTTCGGGCACGAAAAGGGAGCCTATACCGGTGCAGTTGGCGAGCGTAAAGGTTACTTTGAAACCGTAAACGGCGGCACCATATTTTTAGATGAAATTGCGGAGATGCCACTGGGCACCCAGGCGCGCTTATTGCGGGTGCTGGAATCGGGGCAGTATATTAAAGTAGGATCATCAAAGGTTGAGAAAACCAATGTACGGGTAATAGCCGCCACCAACGTTGATGTATATGACGCTGTAAAAAATGGCAAGTTCCGCGAGGATTTATACTACCGCTTAAATACGGTGCCATTACGCATACCACCGCTACGCGACAGGAAAGAGGATGTTTACCTGCTGTTCCGCAAATTTACGTCAGACTTTACCGATAAATACCGCACTCCACCTATCCAGTTGGATGAGGAAGCGCAGCAAGTATTGATCAATTATTCGTGGCCGGGCAATGTGCGCCAGCTTAAAAATATGGCCGAACAACTGGCCGTGCTTGAACGCGACCGAGTCATCACCGCGCAAACTTTATTGGGCTATATCCCGATGGAAGTAAACGGCCGAAACCTACCTATGCGGGTCGACAACCAGCAGAAGGAAGATTTTTCGGAGCGTGATATTTTATATAAAGTGCTTTTTGATATGAAACGCGATATGGTTGAACTGAAAAAACTGGTCGCCGATATTATTGAGCATGGCGGGGTTTCTGTTAATCACGCAGCACATTCTCAAACTATCAACCAGTTGTATAGAGATATTGATTTGCCAAATGGACCCGAGTCGCAATTTACTTTGCAGCAGCCCGTTATTAGCAATAATAATAGCGCAAACCCTTATAATATAACCCAGGATGCCGAAGAGGTAGAGGAATCATTGTCCCTTATCGACAAGGAATCGGACCTGATAAGGAAAGCTTTGAAAAAACATAAGGGTAAGCGCAAACTTGCAGCTAACGAGCTGGGAATATCAGAAAGAACTTTGTACAGAAAAATAAAAGAACTAAATTTATAATTGATAATGAGAACTAAGGGGATTGCGTTAACACTTATTGGTTTTGTTTGGCTGTTGCAGGCATGTACTTATAAACTTAGTCTTAACGGGGCGTCGATACCGGCCAACTTGAAAACGTTAAGGGTTGAGTTTTTTGAGAATACCGCCCCCCTTGTTGTAAATACCTTAAGCCAGCAATTTACCGAGGCGTTAAAAGAACGTATCCGAAACACAACCAGCCTCAGCGTTGTTAATGGCGAAGCCGATGCGGTAATGTCGGGCACAATTACAGACTATAATATAGCGCCGGTATCGGTACAGGCAACCAACAATACAACAGCGCCCCTAGCCGATCAAACACGTTTAACCATAACGGTAAACGTAAAATATACCTATGATGCCGATAAAAAGCTTAGTTTTGAACAACAATTTACAAAATATAAAGATTTTAAAGGTGAGCTTGGTGCGCAGGAGCAGGCGCTGATACAGGATATTAATAAGCAGCTAACCGAAGATATTTTTAACAAGGCTTTTGCAAATTGGGAGTAATTCGTATTTTCAACAATCGTGGATCAAAATTATAATAACAGCCAGAACGAGTTTTTATGGACATTGTTGGCCCATCCGGCCGACGACGCCCAGCAGTATAACTATAATTTGCAACGGTTGGTTAATGATTTTCCGCAGAGCGGTATCTTACAGGCCCTGCTTGCCCATACCAGCGACCAAAAGAATTTAAAACAAGCGTCAGTTTATTTTAATTCAAAGGCACTTTATAAATTAATAAATGCCCCTGCATCATTAATAGGTGTGGCTGACGAGAAAATTATCGTTCAAAACGGTTCGCAGCCTTTAAACTACAACGGTCACCAGCAACATGATACAAACACGGGCAACGCCGAAAATTATTTTAGCGACCATAGCGCTGTTGAAACGCTGTCGGCTGCCGATGACTTGCCTGCAACCGAGCACGAAATTACGCATCCTGCAGTTGATGAATACCATGCAACAGATGTTGTGGAAACATTACACAGTCAACCTGTTGATGACCAGGTGGAATCCCACCTGGTTGAAGAGCCGGCAGCCCCATCACCCGAACATCACGAGATAGGCGAAAATGCTGTGGCAGAACTGTCTGCAGATTTAACTGAAGGACACGAAGCGGCACAGCTAGAAGAATTACCGCATGAAAATAGCGGGTATATTCATGATGCCACAACAAACGAAATTAAAGACGAAGCAGAACAAGAAGTTTCGATCGCGGAACCTATAATAAACTACGCTGCAGGCATGGGCCACAGGCTTCCGCCCGAACCGGTTGAAGCCGTTGAACTGCCAAATGCAGATCATCCGGATGCAGAACATTTGCCTCCGGTTCCCGAAGCTAGCGAGGTTACAGAACATCTTGAGCCAGATGTACACACAACGCCATTGTTTGAAGAACATTTGGTAGTTGACCCCGGTGCGCCCGAAGCACATACCCCACCACCAATCCCTGAAGAACATTGGAAAGTGGACGCGGCTGCTCCTGAAGAACATACCCCGCCGCCGATACCTGAAGAAGATTTAGCAGTTGATGTGGCTGCACCAGAAGCACACACCCCGCCACCAATCCCTGAAGAACGCCTGGTAGTTGAGGTTCCTGAAGCACATACGCCGCCGCCGGTTCCTGAAGAACATTTGGTAGTTGATGTTCCTGAAGCACATACCCCACCACCAGTCCCCGAAGAACATTTGGTAGTTGATGTTCCTGAAGCGCATACTCCACCGCCAATACCTGAAGAGCACCTGGTTGCTGACATTGTTGCTCCGGAAGAACATATGTCGCAACCGGCTCCTGAAGAGCATTGGGCAGTTGATGTAGCTGCCCCAGAAACACATACACCACCGTCGGTTCCTGATGAATACATACATGAAGAACATCAGCACGCGGTATCCGATTATGCTGCCGAACGGATAAAGGTAACAGAAGAACCCGTACAGCAATACCGGCCGTGGGATGAAACCGCTCCGGCAGAACATCATCAGCCTGAAATTAAAGAAGAGCCGGCACCCCAGGAAAGCCACCAGCCGGAGGTAAAACAGGAAGAGGTAAGCCACACCATTGATGATGAGGTTTACGACGAAATAGGCGGCATGGAACCTGATATTATTGGTAACATAGCGGGTACTGATTTTTTTATGTTCGACCGCGCTTTTGGGGAACATAAAAAACCGGAGCCAGTAAATGAGCCTGCCGCTACTACTGAACCTGTAAATGAATTGGCCGGCGATACGGACCAGCAGGACGTGTCAAAGTACCACGATGAAAAAATGCCTTACAGCTTTTTGTGGTGGCTTGATAAAACCCGCAAAGAGCATTCAGGTGTTTACCAGCCTTATACAGCACCGGAAGAAACAAGCACTGCCGGACCCCGGGCCAGGTTGAAAGCTGGTACCGATGAACTGCAACAGCAGTATTACGAAAATATTTTTCACATCACTTCAGTAGAGGAACTTGACAAAAGTTTGCCGCAACCTCCGTTTGCTGCACCGCCTGTATTTGAGCACAAGAAAAAAGAGCAGGTTATTATAGAACGCTTTATACAGGAAGAACCCCAGATAAGACCTCAAAGCAGTGATAAGCTGGACAATGAGAACAAGGCTAAGAAAAGTTCGGAAGACAGGGACGAATTGGTATCCGAAACACTGGCAGCCATTTACTCCGACCAGATGCTTTACCACAAGGCCATAGCATCATACAAAAAATTGATGTTGAGATTTCCGGAAAAAAGCCGTTACTTTGCGGCAAAGATTGAACAATTAGAAAAGAAAACCAATTAATTTAATATAAAATGTATTCATTATTGCTGATCATAGCGATCATTGTGTGTGTCCTTTTGGTGTTGATCGTGTTGATTCAAAATCCTAAAGGTGGTGGTTTGTCATCAAACTTCTCGAGTTCATCCCAGTTAATGGGAGTGCAAAAAACCGGCGACTTTTTAGAAAAAGGCACTTGGATTTTGGCTATCACCTTAATGGTATTATCACTTGCCATTAACGTTGCTGTAAAAGGCGGCGCCGATAAAGCCGACAGCTCGCAATCGAAAGGGCAGGCTGAAAAAGTATTAAAAACTGCACCGGTTAATAACGCACCGTCACAAACCTTACCAGGCCCGGTTACAACACCTGCACAAAAAACTAAATAAGGTTTATAAAATTATTAGTAAAGGCTTTGGATTTTTCCAGGGCCTTTTTAATTTAAAACCTACTGACATGATGGCATTGTGATGTTAAGCTATCATTAAAAATGAAAACTGCTCGCTGTTATAAGGTGACAATTTGAACACTAAGCATGCCAATTTTGAACTTTACGCCTGCTTGGCATAATTGATGTTGAACACAGGCAGAACTTAAATTACTATAAATTAATAATTGTATAACTATGTCATTAAACATTAAACCTATCGGAGACAGGGTAGTAGTGGAAGCTGCTCCGGCCGAAGAGAAAACTGCATCGGGAATTATCATCCCCGATACTGCAAAAGAAAAACCGCAGCGTGGAACTGTAGTTGCTGTTGGCGAAGGCAAAAAAGATGAGCCTTTAACCGTTAAAGTTGGTGACCAGGTTTTATATGGTAAATATGCCGGTACCGAAATCCCGTACGAAGGAAAAGAGTATTTAATTATGCGCGAATCTGATATTTACGCGGTATTATAATTATTGTAAAGTTGCAATGTTGAAAGGTTGTAAAGTTGCCTTCCGACATTGATTTTCATAACATTTCAACTTTACAACGTTCAAACATTCAAACAAAAATAAAATGGCAAAACAAGTCAAATATAATGTGGAAGCACGCGACGCCCTGAAAAGGGGTGTTGACATTTTAGCTAATGCAGTTAAAGTAACTTTAGGTCCTAAAGGCCGTCACGTAATTATCGATAAAAAATTCGGTTCACCGGCTATCACTAAAGATGGTGTTACGGTAGCTAAAGAAATTGAGTTGAAAGACCCGATTGAAAACATGGGTGCCCAAATGGTAAAAGAAGTTGCATCAAAAACTGCTGATATAGCAGGTGATGGTACTACTACTGCTACTGTTTTAGCCCAGGCTATTGTTACTGCAGGTATTAAAAACGTTGCTGCCGGTGCAAATCCAATGGATTTGAAACGCGGTATTGACAAAGCTGTTGCAGCTGTTGTTGAAAACTTAAGAGCACAGTCGAAAACTATCGGCGAGGACAACAACAAAATTAAACAAGTTGCTTCAATTTCTGCTAATAACGACGAGGTGATCGGTGCGTTAATAGCTGAAGCAATGGAAAAAGTTGGTAAAGACGGTGTTATTACTGTTGAAGAAGCTAAAGGAACTGAAACTGAAGTTAAAACTGTAGAAGGTATGCAGTTTGACCGAGGTTACCTTTCTCCATACTTTGTAACCAACGCTGATAAAATGGAAGTAGAGTTGGAAAACCCTTACATCCTTATCTACGACAAAAAGATTTCTTCGATGAAGGAATTGTTGCCGGTACTTGAAAAACAAGTTCAAACAGGCAGGCCTTTATTAATTATTGCTGAAGATCTTGACGGTGAAGCATTAGCTACTTTGGTAGTTAACAAAATCCGCGGCTCACTGAAAGTTGCCGCTGTTAAAGCGCCAGGTTTTGGCGATCGCCGTAAAGCAATGCTGGAAGATATCGCTATCCTTACCGGTGGTACCGTAATTTCTGAAGAAAGAGGCTACAAATTAGAGAATGCTGATCTTACCTATTTAGGTACAGCTGAGAAGATTGTTGTTGATAAAGACAATACTACTGTTATCAATGGCGCTGGCCAGGCTGAAGAGATCAAATCTCGTGTAAGCCAGATCAAAGCTCAGATTGAAACCACTACTTCTGATTACGATAAAGAAAAATTACAGGAGCGTTTAGCCAAATTATCAGGCGGTGTTGCTGTATTATATATCGGTGCAGCTTCTGAAGTTGAAATGAAGGAAAAGAAAGACCGTGTTGACGATGCTTTACATGCAACCCGTGCGGCTGTTGAAGAAGGTATTGTTGCAGGTGGTGGTGTAGCATTCATCCGTGCAGTAGCATCGTTGGCCGACCTTAAAGGCGCTAACGAAGACGAAAACACAGGCATCCAGATCATCCGTCGTGCAATTGAAGAGCCATTACGCCAGATCTGCGAAAACGCAGGTATCGAAGGTTCTATCGTTGTACAGAAAGTAAAAGAAGGCAAAGACGATTTCGGTTACAATGCACGTACCGACAAATACGAAAATTTAATTGGAGCCGGTGTTATCGATCCAACTAAAGTAGGTCGTGTAGCATTAGAGAACGCAGCTTCAATTGCATCGATGTTGTTAACAACAGAGTGTGTATTGGCTGATGATCCGGATGATGCTCCTGCTGGTGGTCCCCCAATGGGCGGCGGCGGCATGGGCGGCATGATGTAATCGTGAAGCCCTGAGCCAAAAGTCTTAAGTCTGAAGTCTGAAGGTCATTAATTTTGACTTTTGACTTTAGACTAATGACTCAAGACTAATAAAAAACCCTTGTCTGCTTTAGTGGACAAGGGTTTTGTTTTTGAAACACCCCGTTTCGTCATAGCAAGGTAAACGAACGGTCATTTGTTAATCAAATGATTGATTAAGTAAAAATTAGGTTACAATTAGCAGTATTTTTGGGTGTTAAATAGAGAGCCACAGTTTAGGCACAGCATTTGAATACACAACAATACTATGAAAAATATAACAGAAGCAGCCAGATTTATCCAGAGCCAATTGGTCGACTGGGTACTAATAAAAGGCCCCGAGCTTTTCATAACCATCTACGGTAAGTAATAAATTGTTATTTTTGCGCCCGTTATGCATGCGAGGCTTCAAAAATACTACGACCTGGTTTACGACTGGGTCCTAATCAACGGCACAAGGTTTATTGCGGGTTTTATAGTATTGTTTATAGGCTATAGGCTATAGGCTTATCAGGTTCTTTCGCACCCGGGTACGTGTCCGGATGAGTAAAAGAGAAGTCCACTCATCATTACAGCCCTTCTTTTTCAGTCTTGTAATTACTTCTCTCTATATAGCCCTTATTTTATTGGTGTTTTCTATTCTTGGGTACCCGTTAAGCGTATTCTCCACCATAATCGGTTCGTTTGTTGTTGCGGCAGGTTTGGCACTATCGGGCACGTTTCAAAACTTTGCCGGTGGCGTACTTATACTGTTATTAAAGCCGTTCGACGTAGATGATAGCATTGTAGCGCAGGGGCAGGAGGGAAAGGTAACATCCATACAAATATTCTATACCGTATTGCTTACTGCGGATAATCGAACAGTTATCATCCCGAATGGAAAGCTGTTTAACGAAGTAATTGTAAACGTAACCCGCGAGGGTAAGCGGCGTTTGGACTTTGATGTAAGGTTGGGTTATGCCGCTGATATTGATAAGGCCAAACAAATAATGCTGGATGCCGTAAAATCGACCAAAAATGTGTTAACCACACCGGCAATTAGAGTTGGCCTCGTAGGGCTTGATACCGACTGTATACGGATAACCGTAAACGTTTGGGTTGAACCAGCTAACTTTTTAGATGTTAAGATAGCTCTGATGGAGACGATCATTAAGAACCTGGGCGCTGCAGGCATTAATTTCCCGAAGCCGGGTTAAGTTAAGATATAAAATTTTGTCATTGCGAGGAACAAAGCAACCGCGAACTATGCAAGTCCGCCTTGCATCGTTCGCGATTGCCGCGCTCGTTCCTCGCTCGCAATGACAAAATTTTGAATTGTCCCTCAAATCTTCTGCCGCGCTTTCAATTCCAAATACCGGTTGATGGTATTAATCGTCAAATTTTGCGGAGTAGTTAATATCGATTGAATATTATATTTCGCCAGTTCTTTGACAATCAGCTTTTTATCGTAAGCAAATTTTTCGGCGATGGTTTTTATGTAGATGCCTTCAACGTCGTCCGCAGTGGTTTCGCTGACTTTTTTGAGTTCGGTATTTTCAAAAAATACGACCAGTAAAAGATGGAAACGTGCTATCCGTTTTAAAAACGGCAGTTGCCGCTGCAGTGCATACATACTTTCGTAATTGGTGAAGAAGACCACCAGGCTTCGCTGTTTCACCACGTTGCGAATGGTGGCGTATAACAACTCCATATTAGTTTCGAGGTAGCGTGTTTTCTCTTTGTACAACACCTCTAATATCTTGTTTATCTGTGTTGGCCGCCTGTCTGCCGGCACTACCGCGCCAATTTTTTCGGCAACAGTGATCAGGCCGGCTTTATCTTCTTTTAACAGCGCCACATTCGAAAGCACTAAACTGGCATTAATGGCATAATCCAAAAGGCTCATCCCTTCAAATGGCATCTTCATCGCCCTCGATTTATCAATTACACAATAAACCTGTTGCGATTTTTCGTCGATGTACGAGTTGGTCATCAGGCTTCCATGCCTTGCAGTGGCTTTCCAGTTTATGGTGCGGTAGTCGTCGCCCTGCACATAACTTTTTACCTGTTCAAATTCAAGGCTATGGCCGAGTCGCCGTATCTTTTTTATGCCTATTTCGGACAGGTTGTTTGATATGGCCATCAGCTCATATTTGCGCATCTGCAAAAACGAAGGGTAAACGGCCAGCGTTTCGCCCTGGCTAAAATTATAGCGTCGCCTAACTAGTCCTAACGCCGAGGTTACAAATACCCTGATATAGCCAAACTCGTATTCGCCGCGGCGGGTTGGGCGCAGGCTGTAACTGATAAGTTTACGCTGCCTCGGTTTTAAAGCCGTTTTAAACCAGATATCGCGCTTTTGAAATTGGAAAGGTATCTCGTCAATTATTCCGATACTAACGTTAAATGGGTACCAGTTTTCAATATAAATACCCAACTCATTCTCATCGCTATTGCTTAAACGCTCGGGTGCATGGCGTTTGGCAAACACACCTTTTTGTGTGCCATAAAGCATCGCTAGGTCTGTAATAAAAAGTAAAGTGAGCGTTAAAAATAGCAGTAAAGGTATCGTCTCCATCCAAGGAAAAAAGAAAGCAAGCATAAACAGCGCTGCATTGCAACCAAGCGCCATGAAAATGCGCCCGGTAAAAAATAAATCCGTATAAAACAGCCTGAAAACTTTTTTCACTTAGTATCTTTCTTAAAACTACTCACCATTCTCTACTCACCACTCACCATTCTACCGTGGCACTTCTATTTTGTGTATAATTTGCCCAATAACATCATCCGGTGTTATGCCCTCCATTTCCTTGTCAGGCGTAAGCATTATGCGGTGCCTTAACACCGGGGCGGCCACGTAGGTAATATCGTCAGGGGTAACAAAATCGCGGCCTTTAATGGCAGCTATGGCTTTGGCTGCATTTACGATTGCCAGCGACGCGCGCGGCGAGCCACCAAGGTACAGCGATTTGTTATTGCGGCTTTCGTGAACTATCTGCGCAACGTATACCACCAGTTTGTCTTCCACATGGAGATTCTTTACTACCTGCCTGAGTGTAACTATTTCGTGCGCCGAAAGCACCGGTTTTACGTGACCTAACTGATCGGCAGTTTTTTGATTGTGTTGTTGTGTTATTATGGCTATCTCTTCATCAAGGGTTGGATATTTTACTTCAATCTTAAACAGGAAACGGTCAAGCTGAGCTTCAGGCAAACGGTAAGTGCCTTCGTGCTCAACAGGGTTTTGGGTGGCCAGTACAATAAACGGTTCGTCCATTTTGTAAGCGATGCCATCCATGGTAAGTTGCCGCTCCTCCATCACCTCAAATAAAGCCGATTGTGTTTTCGCCGGCGCCCGGTTAATCTCGTCAATCAATATAATGTTGCCGAATATGGGCCCGTGTTTAAACTCAAATTCAGTAGTCTTCGGATTAAAAACTGACGTGCCCAGAATATCCGATGGCATCAAATCGGGCGTAAACTGTATCCTGGAGTATTTGGCGTCTATCGACTTTGCAATCAACTTAGCAGTTAAAGTTTTGGCAACGCCCGGCACACCTTCAATCAACACATGTCCGTCGGCAAGTATACCCGCAATAAGCAGGTCGATACTGTCATGCTGCCCCACAATTATGGTGGATAAAGTGGCTTTTATCTGTTCAACAGCGCGGCTTAGTCCGCTAAGGTCTGTTCGCTGCTCAAATATTTCGTCTTCCATATATTTACCTGGCTTGGTTATAAATTTGTTCAATCAGTTTATTTAGTTCAATCAGTTCGGTGTCGGTTACCTGCTCCTGTACGCTTATATAGCTGATATAATTTACCAAATCGTTGGCAGCATTGCGGGAAATTCCCAGCTTGCCTATAATTTTTTCAGTAAATTCTTCATCAAGTTTATTGGTTTTTACCTGGTGCTCATCGCGCAGCCAGGTTAAAAAATAAAGCACCTTTTTTTGGGCGATGTTGGCATTATTCCGCTTTTCGTAATATACCCGCCCCACAACGTTCACAAACTCAAGCGATGAGTTTTTTAGAGGCTCAATTACAGGTATAATGCGCTGCCTGCGCTTAATATCATATAACACAAATAGAAGCAGGCTAAACAAGGCGATGTAGTAGGCCCATTGTAACGAGGGATTGCCCAAAAATAATCGCATCGGCGATTCATCACCTAAATCGCCCTGGGTGTAATATTCGTCCAGCGCTATGTTTTTGGTGTTTTTTACAAAGGATAACATTTTGGCAGCATATTCTGAAGCATCCTTGTTAAGCATACTATAGTTGCCGAAAAATTTCGGGGTGCTGCACAGGTACAAGTTTCCTTTGCCAAAGGTGTACTTGACAAAGTTGGCTTTGCCGTCGCTGTTTTGGCTTATAACTGTTGCCTGTGCGGTGTCAATTTGTGAGAAAAAGGTAGTTGCAATGTCTTTGGCAATCCGTACACCTTTTCGCGTTTTAAGATGCGGGCTTAAAAAGTTAACCTCGGCAAATGAATCGAACGATTTAAAAATTTGCTTTGTTTCAATATTCAGGTTTTTAGTAAGCGGGCCGCCGAAATAATCTGCGGCAATAAAAACATCATTGCCTTTTTCTACATATTTTTTTAACTGGTTATAATCAGTTTTAGAGAGCTGTACACCCGGGCAAATTATTATGTATGATGTATTTGCAATGGAGTCTTCGGCAATAACGTTGTAAACCGGTTGACGGTAGGTAGTCACTTTAGCGCCAGGGAAAACGTCGGTAAGCTGTTTCGACAGGATGTAGGTGCCAAACGGTATTTTACTTTTACTGCTCAATGTCTCGGTCCAGTCAACCGCTTTGGGGCGGTTAAACTGCGCGGTGAGGTAAATGGCCAGTATAACAGCTCCGGCAATAAGATATATTCTCAGACTTTTCATGGCAGTTGCTTTTTAAAGTCCGTGAAAAGCATATCTATATTGGTATATGCCTGTTTATTAATAGCGAAGTTTCCGTACCACACGAATTCAAACTGGCGCGTAAGCAAACCGAATACCCGCTTTTGCTCCGGGGCTGTCAGCTCCGAAATATAGGCTGTGTTTGTTTTATCGGGTTGCCATTGTATCAAGTCTTTATCACTAAGCTGTTTCAGGCATTTTAAATATAACAGGCGCACTGCAAGCCTGAAATTGTGCTGCGCTACCGCCCGTTCAATTTCGGCGTCGAAATCAATTCCATGGATATCCTCCAGCGATTCGCTGTACGGAACCGCAATTTTAGCCGCTTCCCCACGCCAAAAGGTAATCGGATCAATCCCAAGCGATTTGAATATGACGAAAGCTAAAAACGCGACGGCTAAAACAGCGAAAAAGTACTTCAGAGCCGTACCGCTAAATGGAATACTGTTAAACAGGCGGCCAATTTGATACCATACCCAGTCCCAAAACCTCGTCCAAAGCGAGGGCTTTCCTATACTTTGTCCGCTATAATCAAAATCTTTGTCTGCTTTGTATTTATCAAGTGCTTTTTGGTCAAAGTGTCGGGCGCCGATTTTTGACGTATCAGTAATTACTTTTAAGGGTATCTTTTTTGCTGCCGCGAAACCAGTGCCGCAAAACATAACCATAAACAGTACCAAAAAAGCCAGCGATAACCTTTGCATTGCCTAATATTCTTCAGTTGGTAAATTTGAGTTGTCAGCTGCGCCGGTGCCGAATTTTTCAATACGCTCAAGCAAGCCCAGCCCGTCTTTTTGCTCGGCTAAGCTAAAATAACAGAGGCAGATGGCAATACCCGGCAGGGCATAGCCAAGCATTAAAATATTACGGAGCGCACTAAAGAAAATGATCAGGGGCGTTGTAATATTTTTAAGCGACACAAGCGTGCTGCTCATGCTGATAATGGTTATAGGGTATTGAGCGAATGAATTGGCAATACCCACTATCATGCCCATTACAAATATAACCCCGAAGGTTGACCACCAGTTTTCCTTGATTATTCGGAATGCTTTGTTAAAGGCGTAGCTAAACGACGAATTTTCAATAACCATTATCGGTATGATTAGGTAAAAAATCGGGAATACATAAAATCCCGGTATAACACAAAGGAGGAACCCTATGACCGACATAATTGCAATTAGAATAGTGCTGCCAAATACCCTAAAAAAGTAGTATTTAAAATAACCCCATACCTCTGCAAACGTCGGCTTTACATTGCCCTTTTGAAGGTAGACCGAAATATAACAAAGCGTAACCAGGTGTATGCAGGCCTGCGCTGCAATCAACGAGAACATACTGATAACGAAACTGATGATATAGTCGTATTGCCCGCCCTGTATGTTTTGGAAGCGACCGGTAAACATCGACGACATTTTAAGGTAGGCAAAGGCAGTAGTAATGGTACCAAGCACCAAAAAAAAGCCGCAGATAATAAACAGCGATTTAAATAATGGCTTAAAATTTTCTTTTAAAAAAGTAAAACTGTCGTTAATAACCTGGCCAAAGTCTCGTACTCGCCTTAGTTCAATAGGTTGTTTCATTTATAGTCAGGTTATTGCGATTTAATTTTCGGTTAAGGTTTGCCGGGTACAATATAACATACCAAATTATAAATACCAGCGAGCATGTTAAAATGGTTACACTTTGCCAAATAGCCATTTCTGTGTGGCGTGTTACAAAGCCCTCGAAAAAAGCTGCGATAATAAATATGGGGACAATGCCGATAGCGATTTTAAGGCCGTCTTTGGCGCCGTTTTTAAGTGACGCGATGCGTGTGTAAGTTCGGGGAAACAGAAGGCTGTTTCCAACGATAAGTCCCGCCCCGCCCGCTATTATGATTGCGGATATTTCGAGTGTGCCGTGCAGCCATATTATCATTATAGATTTTAAGCCCAGGCCCTTGCTGAAGAAATAATATTGAAACGAGCCTAACATTACGCCGTTCATCAACAATTGGTATATGCTGCCCACTGACAGAAATATACCCATCACGAAAATCATCAACTCGACCTTAATATTGTTTGCCGCTATAAATAAAAACATTAAAAAGGAGCCTTCCTGCTTATAAACGCCGAATGGGTCGCCTTTGGCAATGTTTTCGTTTGTCATATTCACATAATCATCGCCCATTATCAGGCGCACAAAGGTGTTATCGTATTTTGCTGATAGCGCACCCATCAGGCAGAAAACAAGGAAAAACAGGAGTGAGTAAAGCAGCGGCCTGCGGTGTTTATAAAATATCAGCGGCAGTTCGTATCTCCAGAAAGTAATAAAACGGTTGGTTTTCTCTTTTTTGTTTTTGTAGATAGATTGGTGAAAGGCAGCGGCCAGCCCATTCAAATATTTTGTTGTGTTTGATTTTGGGTAAAATGTTTTGGCGTAAGCCAAGTCGTCGGTAATGCTTATAAACGATTCCGCAAGCTCATCCGGGCTTGTCGCCTTTGAATTTTCATAATCTTTCCACCTTTGCGTGTTTTGTTTTATAAACAAGGCTTCGCGCATTTTCTAAATTATATTTTTTGTTTAATGTAATACAAATTTTTAATCCGCAAACAATTTATAAATAACAATTTTATATTTGTTACACGATGGAAATAATTACAGTACACACCGCCCAGAATATTGATATAGACTACGAAATTGGCGGCCTGGGCGAGCGAATATTGGCCCGGTTACTGGATTATGCCGTGTTTATTCCATTTGTTATTGCTGCTATGTTTATTGTTCCCGCTGTCACAGAATATGCATCGGCTGTATACGCCATAGTTATGGTAGTTTTATTTGTGTTTTACGATTTGTTGTGCGAAGCTTTTTTTAACGGGCAGAGCGTAGGCAAATTGGTTATGAAAATACGGGTGATAAGTCTCGACGGGGCGCGCCCTAAGTTTAGCCAGTATTTATTACGCTGGTTATTCAGGATGGTTGACTTTGGCATTACCGGCGGTTTAGGGGCCTTGATTACCGCTGCGATGAGTGAAAATGGCCAGCGTATTGGTGATATTGTTGCCGGCACAGTTATGGTACGCACCGAGCCCCGCACCAAAATGAACAACATTGTTTTTAATAATACCGAAAGCACCTACCAACCTGTATTTAGCCAGGCGGGTGAATTAAACGATGGAGATATTGCTTTAATACACGATGTAATTGCCAATTATTTTAAAACCGGCAACAATAGTATTGTTTTCGCCATGGCCGAAAAGGTTAAGGCCCATCTTACCATAACGCCGCCTGAAAGGATGAACAGCCTCGTGTTTTTACAAACTATTATAAAAGACTACAGTCATATTTCGGCTCAGGCAGATGCTTTGTAGTGGCTGAATAATCCCCACATCTTTATACAGTAGCTGGTCAGGATAATACCACCGACAATCATAAAAAGCGTTTTTTTTACAACGTTTTTTGAGTTGTCGAGCTTGAAGTATTTATCAAAAATAAGATAGATAGACAATGAAATAAGCGGAATGGCTGCCGGGTATAGATCAACGCTTTTATGAAAATCGCCGTGGATAAGTGCAACCATTGAGCGTTGAAAGCCGCAGCCAGGGCAATCAAGGCCGGTTAAATACTTGAATGGGCAGGGTATTAAATGATTTTGCAGCCAGTTAATAAAGTTTAACTGGCTGCAAAACACTTGTATAATATCAACTTTTAGTAGCACTAAGCTTGCGGTGGCGGCGGGTTATTACTAAAAGGGTCCTGGTAATTATTATTGGCATTAGGATTATTGAATGGGTCACGTGGTCTCAACCCACCTGCTTCTGCCGCCGAGGGGCCCAGGTATTGGTAATTGCCAAAACCAAGTATCGGCCAGAAGATAAAACCCAATAATATCAGCCCAATGGTAAATCCCTCACTTTGACCATAGCTTTTGCTCATCAGATTTATAGTCCATATCATGAATATGATGTTAACGCACGGTATGAAAAACAAAATTATCCACCAGATTGGTTTGCCCACAATTTCAAGCATTACAATCCACGTATAAATCGGGATTATTGCCGCCCATCCTGGTTTGCCGGCTTTTTCATAAACTTTCCATTTACCGACAATGGTGATAACAGCAACAATAAGAATTGGAATTAAAGCGGCCAGGATCACTGCCACAATTACACCAACAAAGCCGCTCGGACTTGAATCTAAATCGTAATTTTGCATAGTTTTAGGTTTATAAGTGAGTTAATAATTATATGCAAAATATAAAAATTAATTGTAAAACCCTCATTGTAAACTTTTTATTTAAAGATAAATACAAGCATATTATCATAAATTTGACCCGTGCAAAGAGAGCAAATTTCAGTTTTCGATATTTTTAAAATAGGTATAGGCCCCTCAAGTTCACACACACTTGGCCCTTGGCGGGCGGCACAGCAGTTTGTGCAGTCTTTAGAAGATAAACAGGTGCTGCCATTGGTTGAGCAGGTGAAAATTTTACTTTATGGCTCGTTAGCAAAAACAGGCCGCGGCCACGGTACCGATATAGCCATATTATTAGGCTTGAGTGGCGATGACCCGGTAACTTTCGAGGTTGACCAGGTTGGCCCTAAAACGACTAATATCCATACTTCGCACAAGCTTATACTTGCGGACAAGCACCAGATTAATTTTGACGTTGATGCCGATTTGCTGTTTCTTTTTAACGAAAGCCTGCCGTTTCACCCAAACGCAGTAACCTTCCAGGCATTTTTGAGTAACGGTAATGCTGTTTCTGAAACTTACTATTCAATAGGCGGCGGCTTCGTGGTCAAAGAAGGTGCCGAAGGCTTGCAAAAAGCCGAAGTTGACTTACCTTTCCCCATTGATACTGCCAGCAACCTGCTGCATTGGTGCATGAAAACCGGTCTCAAGATATCGGAAGTGGTAATGGAAAACGAGCTCGCCTGGCGCAGCGAACAGGAGACCCTGCAGGGCGTACAAAATATTTTTACTGCGCTAAAAGAATGCATTTACCGTGGTTGCCATACCCGCGGCACATTGCCCGGCGGCCTTAATGTGGCCCGTCGCGCCGCTAGTCTTAACAAACGATTATTAGGCGACCGTACTTATAATAATTATGATGAATGGATAACCGCCATTCGTAGCACCGGCAATAGCTTCCAGAACACGCTGGATTGGGTTAGCTGTTTTGCGCTGGCAGTTAACGAAGAAAATGCCTCGTTTGGTCGCGTTGTTACTGCGCCTACTAACGGAGCTGCAGGAGTGGTACCTGCCGTGCTGCAATATTTTATAGCTTTCTGTGATGGTTACAGTAATGAACGTATCGTACAGTTTTTACTAACCGCATCCGAGATCGGCAGTATATTTAAAAAAGGCGCGACTTTATCTGCTGCCATGGGCGGTTGCCAGGCCGAAATCGGCGTGTCATCTGCAATGGCCGCCGCCGGCCTTACCGAATGCCTTGGCGGCACACAGCGCCAGGTTTTAATGGCTGCCGAAATTGCCATGGAACATCACCTCGGCCTAACCTGCGACCCAATTGGCGGATTGGTACAGGTGCCCTGCATCGAACGCAATACCATGGGCGCTATAAAAGCCATTACCGCATCGCAACTGGCCCTGCAAACCAATCCTGATAATGCTAAGGTAAGCCTTGATGCCGTAGTAAAAACCATGTGGCAAACAGCGCTGGATATGAATTCGAAATATAAAGAAACTTCGGACGGTGGGCTGGCGATAAACATTCCGATTAGTTTGCCGGAGTGTTAAAATGTCTGAACCTTGATTCGCCTGATTTAAGGCTTGTTTGATTTTGGCATTCGCTTGTTAATCAATATTTAAAACCCTAAATTCGTTTATCATGATGACAAACGACCGCCGCATATTTTTGAAACAGGCAGCAACCCTTGCAGGTGCTTTTTCTGTTAACAGCCTGTTCAACCAGGCACATGCCGCCGAATGGCAAAAGGCATCACAAAAAATCAACCATCTTACCCCTGAGCAGGCTGCACAGGACGAGGATTATTGGGCAGTTATCCAGCGATCGTTTAGTGTAAACTCCAATATTATCAATTTAAATAATGGTGGTGTATCGCCATCGCCGATAGTGGTGCAGCAAGCCGTGGAACGGTACAACCTGCTGGCAAACGAGGGGCCGTCATATTTTATGTGGCGCATACTAGACCAGGGGCGCGAGCCTTTGCGTGAGAAACTGGCTAACCTGGCCGGTGTAAACCCTGAAGAAATTGCGGTTAACCGCAATGCAACAGAATCTTTAAACACTATTATACTAGGCCTGGATTTAAAAGCCGGGGATGAAGTTGTAGGCAGTAAATTTGATTACCCGCACATGGTGCAGGCTTACAAGCAACGTGTTATGCGCGATGGCATAGTTTATAACCAGGTGAACCTTAATTTGCCATGTGAAAATGATGAGGAAATGGTTAAAGCTTATGAAAGCGCCATCACTTCAAAAACAAAATTAGTGCATGTTACCCACGTGATTAACTGGGTTGGGCAGATATTGCCGGTAAAAAAGATTTGCGACATGGCACACGCCAAAGGCGTTGAAGTTATAGTTGATGGTGCGCATTCATTTGGGTTAATGGACTTTAAAATACCCGACCTGGGCTGCGATTATTTTGGCACCAGCCTGCACAAATTTCTTTCTGCTCCAATTGGTAGCGGAATGATGTGGATTAGAAAGGAAAAGATAGAAAAAATATGGCCGCTATCGAGCAGCGGCGAGCCGCATAGCAAGGACATCCGCAAATTCGAAGAGCTGGGCACCCGTAGTTTCCCTATCGAGCAGGGAATAGGCGAGGCCATCAACTTTCATGAAGGTATTGGCAGCAAACGGAAAGAAGAACGCATCAGGTATCTTAAAAACTATTGGGCCACAAAGGTTCAGCAGATACCCAACGTAAAGTTGCACACGTCATTAAATCCAAAGTACTCGTGTGCAATCTGCGGTGTAAGTGTCGATGGGATGACGCCAGGCGAATTGGACACCGCCCTGTTCAATAATTATAAAATACACGTGGTAGGTATAAAAATTGAAAACATAAGCTGTGTGCGTGTTACGCCGCATGTATACACCCCGTTGCACGATTTGGATAAGTTTGCGCGGGCAATTGATGAAATTGCCACAAAAGCCAAATCAACGGGCAGTAAATAATCGGAAATAAAGAAGGATGTTATTTCTCCAGCCTTGCTTTTACAGAAGGCTCAAGTGCCTGCACCCACATTTGATACATTTGGGCAGAGGGGTGTAAGCCATCGGCAGCGATCAATGACGGGTTTGTAGCTGCCAGCCTTGATATAGTCGTTATATCAATATAATTTGAAACGTGAGCTTTTGCCGTTTCATCCTTGTTAATCGCATTAAAAGCGTCAATATCTGGCCCAATTGTGTTCTCGCGCCCTGCAGCAAACGGGGTGACGCCGTAATCAGGGATAGATAGAACAAAAACCCTGCTGGCATCGCCCTTTGCAAAGTTGATTGCCGTATGCAGCACTTGTGCAAACTTTGTACGGTAATTGTCTTTGCTCTGAAACTGGTATTGATCATTAACCCCGATTAGTAAAGTAACAAAATCGTATTGTTTATCTTTAAAGTCGCTTTGTGAAATAGCGGCTATCAAATTATCGGTAGTCCAACCGGTTACAGCAATAATGTCGGGTGGTTGTACGTCAAAATTAAATGAATTTAACGAGTTGACAAGCTGGTAAGGGAATGATTGATTTTGCGGCACGGCCTCGCCGATGGTATATGAATCGCCCAAAGCAAGATAAGTAGCGGGAGTCGTCATGGGTTTGGAGGTTACAGAGGTATCAGTTTTAACTATGGGGGCTGGTACTGCAGCCTTTTTTGTACAGCCTGATAAGGCTGTTACCGCAATCAAAATAATTTGTAATATTTTCATAACATCATCTCCATATTAAACAACACGGAAATATGATGTTTTAGGATTTTTTTTACTTCGTTTATATCAACTTCGCGCCCCAACTCGCGCTGCATGCTGGTTACATCCTTATCATCAATGCCGCAAGGAACAATGTTTTTAAAATAATCAAGGTTGGTATTTACGTTAAAAGCCAGGCCATGCATGGTAACCCAACGGCTGCAGCGTACGCCAAGTGCGCATATTTTCCGTGCATTTTCATTATCGGCATCAAACCAAACGCCTGTATAGCCCGGGTAGCGACCGGCTGTTAAGCCGTAATCGGCAAGAGTAAGTATCACAGCCTCTTCCAACGTACGCAGGTAAAGGTGTATGTCGGTAAAAAAATTATCAAGGTCGAGAATAGGGTAGGCTACTATTTGTCCTGGTCCGTGGTAGGTGATATCGCCACCACGATTGATGGGATAGTAAACTGCCTGCTTTTCCTTTAGGCCTTGTTCATCCAGCAATAAATGTTCGGGCTTCCCACTTTTGCCAAGGGTGTAAACATGCGGGTGTTCGCAAAAAACAAGGTAATTCAATGTTTCGCTGGCTACGCTGTGGTCGTACGTGTGCCCGGTGCCATCGGCCAATGCAACTTCTTTGTTCCGTATGGCAATTTTTTCGTTTACAGTTTCGGCAAATAAAGCTTCCTGGCGGTCCCAGCCCTGTTTATAATCAATCAATCCCCAATCCTGGAAAATTACCTGTTTATTTTTCATCGCATTATCCCTTTACGTAGCCAACCATATAATCCTGGTATTGCAGGTAGCCAACATCGTATTTAATATCCGTGTCTCCTTTAAGCAGCCGGGCGTCAACCCATCCATGGCCCTCAAATTGGAACGGTTCCAATAATATGTTATCAGCAAATGATACCTCTTTTTGGCCGAAGCATTTGTATACCGCTTCCTTAGCACACCAGCAAACATACAATTGGTTTATTTTATCCGGCCCCTGAACGAAAGCCAGTTCTTCTTCCCGCATAAATTTATGGGCTATACGCTCTACCTTTTGTTTTACCTGCTCAATATCGATACCCACCGGGTTTTTACCAATCATTACGGCGGCATAATCAAAAGAGTGACTTAATGATATATGATAGGGCATATTAACCAAATATGGCTTACCATGTGAGTCGACTTTGCAATCAATATACTCATCAGTTTGCAGCATTTTGCGCAGTAGCACACGCGTACCCAGCCAATGCAGGTTGCGTTTGCCAACTTTGAGGCTCTCGTAGTGGGCCTGTTCCTGCTCGTCTAAACGCAGTTGACTGTACAATTCGTCAGCTTGTTCCTCAATCTTCCAGATCGCAAATTCTGTATCGTCATCAACCTGCTGCCGGTATGCTATAGCCATAAAAGTAAAATTGCAAAAAGCACAACAAACTTATATCAAATAACACTAAATTGTATCGCTTTTTGTTAATTATACAACCAACGCTAATAAAATTACATCATGCTAACCGAAAAACTTACACCTGCCCAGGTTGAGCAATATAATCGTGACGGGTATATCATCCTGAAAGATTTTTGTTCGCCGGCCGAAATTGATAAGTTGTACAGTACCGCGCTGGATGACAACGCTATGCGCAACAACGCGCTCGACCTTAACGACCAAAGCGGGAAAAAAACACGACTGTCACTATGGTTTACCCCGGGCAATGATGTTTTTGGATATTTAACCCGCAGCGAAAAAGTTGTGGGCACAGTTAAACAGTTAATGGGCGGCGATGCGCCGGTTTGCCATTTTCATAGCAAGCTGATGCAAAAAGAGCCGAAAGTTGGCGGCGCCTGGGAGTGGCACCAGGATTACGGTTACTGGTACAAAAACCAGTTTATGTTTCCTGATGAGCTAATAAGCATAATGGTGGCATTAACCGAAGCTAACAAACAAAACGGATGCCTGCTGGTAATAAAAGGCTCGCACAAACTGGGCCGGGTAAACCATGGCTTTGCCGGCGAGCAGGTGGGCGCCGATATGGTTATGGTGGACAATGCTCTTAAAACTATGGACATTGTTTATGTTGAAATAGAACCCGGAGATGCCCTTGTTTTTCACAGCAATTTGCTGCACCGCTCGGAAGCTAATCTAAGCGACAGGCCGCGGTGGTCGGTTATTTCGTGTTACAACCTGCAATCGAACCTGGCTTATAACGAAACATCAACATCATACAAAGTGCCTGTTGATATTGTACCGGATGAAGCTATTTTGGAATGGGAGCCAGAATCACTATCAAACGCAGATTTCCTGAAAAAAGAAAACGACCCGGCTTTGAAGCCAACAGGATGGGAGAATTAAGTCCTGAGCCCAAAGTCGTTAGTCTCGAGTCAAAAGTTTTGCTTAATTGGGGTTTGACTCAAGGCTTAGGACTTAAGACTACAGACTATATAAAATAATATAAAAATACCATATGAAAATAGCCATGTTAGGTTCGGGTTTCATTGCCCGTTTTTATGCAGACTCGCTGCAGGCGCAGCGCGCAAAGGATAGTTTAATCAGCGTTTACTCGCGCAACATCGATAAGGCCAAAAAATTTGCCGACGATTATAAACTGTCGTTTTACAGCGACGATATGGACGAGGTTTGCAGCCGTCCCGATGTGGATTGCGTGGTAATATCGCTACCAAACAACCTGCACGAAGCAGCTGTGGCTGCTTGTGCGAAAGCAAAAAAGCATGTGCTGTGCACCAAGCCGCTCGGTCGTAATGCCGCCGAGGCAAAACGGATGCTTGACATGGTTGAGGCAGCCGGTATAATGGGCGGCTACCTTGAAGACTTATGCTACACACCTAAATATCTCAAATCGCTTAAATCGGTTAAAGATGGAAGCATCGGTAAAGTATTGCTGGCAAAATCGCGCGAGGCGCACCCTGGTCCGCACAGCGATTGGTTTTGGGACCATGAGCAATCGGGAGGTGGTGCTATTGTTGATTTGGGGTGCCATTGTATCGAGATAGCACGCGGCTTTATAGGTAAAGATGTCCGGCCGGTTGAGGTGATGTGCTGGGCGGCTACGCAGGTACACCCCATTAAGGCCGAGGATAATGCCATTGGGTTGGTAAAATATGCTAACGGCGCTATCGGGCAGTTCGAGGTAAGCTGGTGCTTTAGAGGTGGTATGGACTTGCGCGATGAAGTAATGGGCACCGAAGGCACCATCTGGCTAAACAATTTCTTGCGTACCGGCTTCGAAATGTTTAGCGCAGGCAAAGGCGGCTATGTAGCCGAAAAAGCCGAAAGCAGCAGCGGATGGTTATTCCCCGTGGGTGATGAGGTGCACGAGTTGGGCTACACCAACATGTTTACCGATATGTTTAATTCCATCGAAAATAAAACAGAACCGATGGAGACGTTTTATGATGGCTATATTGTAAATGCGATAATAGATGCTGCCTATCTTTCTGCCAAAAGCGGCAGGTGGGAACCGGTACAAATTGAAGGCTGGCGCGGCAGTACGGATGCCGACAACGGCCCTGCAACCACATCGTACGATGAAAATTACTATTTAATTAAAAAGGAGATACTGCCATCCGGCGAGCATAAGCTGATATTAAAGCACAAGATTACAGGCGAGGTAGTGGTGCGCGAGATAACCGCTGATTAATGATGATTACGTTGATTTCGCTGATTGTCTGAACCTTGATTTTCTTGATTCAGGGATTTTCTTGATCGGCCAGGCATCAGGCAATCTTTTAATCAGGTAAATCAAGGTTCAGACAAAATCGGCGTAATCATTTTTCAATCGGTGAAATCATATTACCAACATCTTTACAAAACTTTTGTTGGTAAACTAGCATTGTCCACCCCGTCAATTAGTTATAATTTAGCCCCTCTTTACAGGGCATCATGATATTATCAGACAAGCGAATTTTAGAAGAAATTGAGGAAGGGCGTATTATAATTGAACCTTTTGACCGCACCTGCCTCGGAACAAATTCGTACGATGTGCACCTTGGAAAATACCTGGCCACCTACCGCGACAGGGTGCTGGATGCAAAGCTGCATAACGAAATTACTTACTTCGAAATCCCAAAAGATGGTTTCGTTCTGCAACCCAATACGTTATACCTTGGTGTAACTGTGGAGTACACAGAAACATATAACCATGTGCCGTTTTTAGAAGGGAAATCGAGCACAGGCAGGTTAGGTATTGATATACATGCGACGGCCGGCAAAGGCGATGTAGGTTTCTGCAATACCTGGACCTTAGAAATTTCGTGCACCCAACCAGTTAAGATCTATGCCGGTATGCCAATCGGCCAGCTGATATATTTTGTAGTTGAAGGGGAGATAGAAACCTTTTATAATACTAAAGACAACGCCAAATACAACTCGCCATCAACCAAACCGGTTGAAAGCATGATGTGGAAGAATGTATTTTAGAGTCCATAGTCCATGGACGATAGACCATAGTCGGTAAAACCGTTGAAGTCTTAATGAATAATCTCCCGTATATTCCCTAATAAACCATGGTCTATCGACTATGTTCCATGGTCTCAAATCTTTTTTCATAAAATTTTCATGTTCGATTAAACCTTTACTAATTTTTTAGTTCAAAGGATTAATAACCAGCCCGTTCACTTTCTATAACAACCTTGTTACAGGCGATCGGTATGGATATTTAACTATTTTTAGTTCTAAAACCCTATTTTCAGTGAGTTTATGAAGAAAACCTTATCCTTTGTAATTGCTATGCTGCCATTTTGGGTTTTTAGCCAGGCTTCACAACAAATCGCCGGCGACGCAGTAATACCGTCTGTCACCTCGAAGCTCGGTAACTACAACGCAAATCACAGTGCCGAAAAAGCTTACCTGCAATTTGATAAACCCTATTATGCGGTTGGCGATACCATTTATTTTAAAGCATACTTAACGCTTGGGGCGCAACACAAGCTATCGGCGCTGAGCGGAATATTATACGCCGATTTAATCGACCCCGACAATAAAATAGCCCGGTCAATAAAACTACAGGTTTTGGCCGGCACTGCCCATGGGGATTTTGCCTTAGCCGATACCTTAACCAAAGGTAATTATCGCGTTCGGGCCTATACAAACTGGATGCGCAACAATGGCCCCGACTCTTTTTTTGAACAAGTTATACCTGTCGGCATAGCATCGGCAAAAAGAATTCCTGAAAGCGGAGAACCGGGTGCTGTAAAACCGGCAAAAAGAGGTGTTTTAAACAAAGCCGATGTCCAGTTTTTACCCGAGGGCGGCACATTAGTGGCGGGAAACTATTCCACAGTAGCCTTTAAGGCGATAGCGCCAAACGGCCTTGGGCTTGCCATAAAGGGCACTTTAAAGGATAATGAGGGTAACGAAGTAACAACATTTGCGACTGCGCATTTGGGCATGGGGGAATTTTCCTTTGTTCCACAGGCCGGCAAAACCTATACCGCCAACATAACTTATGCTAATGGCCTAACACAGGCAATTGATTTACCAAAGGCTGTAAATAATGGTTATACAATAAATGTTAACAATGCCAATCCGGATACCATCAGCTTGCGAATAGCTGCTGGCTCCGAAAGCCCGCAGGATAAGTTAAATCTTATAGCACAATCAGGCGGCATTGTTTATTACGCAGCCGAGAGCGGGCCATTTAGCAAGTTTTTTACTGTAGTAATACCAAAAAGTAAATTCCCGACAGCGGTAGTACAGTTCACATTGTTTTCGCAAAACGGCGAGCCATTGAATGAACGGCTTGCATTTATCAATAACAATAATCAGCTTAAACTCGATGTAAAAGCACAGGAAACTTATAATACGCGGCAGAAAGTAAACATCGAAATAAGTGCCGGCGTTAAAGATAAAAAACCCGTAACGGGCAGCTTTTCGGTAGCCGTTACAGATGAAACCGCCGTGCCCGTTGATGAGCAAAATGAAAACACAATACTCACCAACCTGCTGCTAACATCCGATTTAAAGGGAACTGTTGAGCAGCCCAATTACTATTTCACAAACGTTACCGAAAAAACACAAGCCGATCTTGACCTTCTAATGCTTACGCAGGGTTACCGTCAGTTTACGTGGAAACAGGTCTTGGATGATAAGCCTGCGCTGCTGGCTTGGCAGCCCGAAAAATTGATGCAGATTGGTGGCCGGGTTGTTAAATGGCATACACCTGCTGCGGGGGCAAAAGTGAGCCTTATGACCAACAAAGGCGGCTTTTTTATGATAGATACTGTGACTGACAAAAATGGCAAATTTGTATTTAACGATTTGGCATTTGCTGATAGTACAAGGTTTGTGATACAATCAAAAGTGCGTAAGGGGCAAAGCGCGGTGACACTTGAGTTGGATACATTGTCGGCTCCCAGCCCATCGGTTATACCAAATTCGCTTATTAATAATTTAGACAATAGCACTCTGGCTGGTTTGTCAGCCTATCTTGTAAACCAAAGGCAATTTTACGATGAACAGCAAAAATATGGGATCAACAAACATGCAATAATGCTGAAAGAGGTCAAAATAAAGTCGAAAAAAGATTTTGTGAAGCGCTCCGAAAACATGAACGGCCCCGGCAATGC
The DNA here is from genome assembly GCF_025359345.1 of Mucilaginibacter sp. Lineage (GTDB taxonomy): Bacteria > Bacteroidota > Bacteroidia > Sphingobacteriales > Sphingobacteriaceae > Mucilaginibacter. The sequence continues at coordinate 19,946 of NZ_JANYGQ010000035.1, read as the reverse complement.
TGACGAAATTATCACTGCGGATGAATTAAAGGACATGGTAGGGGCAACACTTTCGTTTCGTTTAAAGAGTAAGCTTTTTGGCCTTGTCAACTTCGATTATAGAGGCACCCCTTATAGCAAGCGGGCAATGGATCCGATACCTGCGCCAATGCTTATTGTAGTAGACGGCGGATACCTGGATTATGAGCAGTTTAATAATATCGACCCCGACAGGATTCAAAGTATCGAGGTACTGGTTGGCCCTAATTATGCCACAATGTACGGTACTAAAGGAGGGCATGGAATTTTGGTAATAACAACCAAAAGGGCTGGCGATTATAGTTACGATCGTTTTACGCCTGGTGTTGTAACTTATCGACCTAAAGGCTTTTACAAAGCCCGCGAGTTTTATTCGCCGCAGTATGACGATCCAAAAACCAACTTCAGGATCGGCGATTACCGAAGCACTATTTGCTGGAAGCCGGACTTAATAACCGATAAGGATGGCAAAGCTTCCTTCAGCTTTTTTAACAGCGATAATAAGGGCACCTACCGCGTAGTTATAGAAGGCATTGATGCCGATGGCGATATCGGCAGGCAGGTATACAGATACACCGTACAGTAATTAACTATTAACAACTAAATGATAAAATCCCTAACCTTTCTAACCCTGCTTTTGCCATTTTACGCACTCAGCCAGGCGACGCAAAAAGCCACCGGCGACACCGTAATACAATCCGTTACCGAAAAGCTTAACACCTACACTGCCAACCATAGTATCGAAAAAGCTTACCTGCAATTTGATAAGCCTTACTATGCTATTGGCGACACTATTTATTTTAAAGCTTATGTAACACTCGGCGCCCAGCATAAGCTCTCGGCATTAAGCGGCATATTTTACGCTGACTTAATTGGTCCGGGCGGTGCAATAAGCCGGTCGATAAAATTGCCTATTGCTGCCGGTGTTGCCTGGGGCGATTTTGTTTTGGCCGATTCATTAAAAGGGGGCAATTACCTGGTAAGGGCCTACACCAACTGGATGCGTAATGAAGGGGACGATTCCTTTTTCGATCAGTCGCTTATGGTTGGGTCTGCCTCAATAATTAATGCCAATGCAAATGGCGGGAAAGCTAATGCGACAGGACCTGCAAAAATGACTGCCGGTAAGCCCGATGTGCAATTTTTACCTGAAGGCGGCAGCCTGGTAATAGGTAATTATTCAAAAATAGCTTTTAAAGCCATTTCGCCCGGAGGTTTAGGGACAGATATAAAAGGAACTATAACCGACAATGATGGAACCGAGGTAACTACGTTTGCATCGACACACCTGGGTATGGGCGTTTTTAGTTTGGTACCACATGCCGATAAAACATATAAAGCTAATATTACTTATGCGGATGGCACAACAGGTACTGTTGATTTGCCAAAAGCTGTTGCCAATGGCTATACCATCAACCTTAACAATTCAAACGCCGATACCATCCGCGTGAGGGTTGCTGCTGGTGGTGATGGTACTCAAAGCCAATTGAGCCTGGTAGCACAGGTCAACGGCGCTGTTTATTACGCCGTGCAAAGCGGGCCCTTTGCTAAGTTTTTTAACGTGGTAATTCCTAAAAGTAAGTTCCCGACCGGGGTTGTGCAGTTCACATTGTTTTCACAAACCGGCGAACCCTTAAATGAACGCCTGGCATTTATTCAAAATCCGGCGGAATTGAAGCTTGATATAAATGCAAAACCAACTTACATCACGCGGCAAAAAGTAAAAATCGACTTAAATGCTAAAGGCAAAGATAACAAACCCGCAACAGGCAGTTTTTCGGTAGCGGTTACCGACGAAACGAAAGTGCCTTTTGATGAGCTGAACGAAAATACCATCTTAACCAATTTACTACTTACATCGGTATTAAAAGGCAATATTGAGCAGCCCAATTATTATTTCACCAACATAAACGAAACTACCAGGGCCGACCTTGATGCTTTAATGCTTACACAAGGCTACCGGCATTTTGAATGGAAACAAGTTTTAGCCGGAGACACCAAACCCATTACCTGGCAGCCCGAAAAAGCGATGGTAATATCCGGTACGGTTAAAAAAGGTTCGAAACCAGTTGCGGGCGGTAAAGTGACCCTGCTGAGTAAAGCGGGCGGTATGCCGATGCTTTTGGATACTGTAACTGATGATAACGGCCGGTTTGCATTTAAAAACCTGGCGTTTAACGATAGCACCAAGTTTGTAGTTCAATCGAAAGTTTCAAAAGGACAGGATGATGTGGTACTTACAATTGACAGTGCAGCCGCACCAGGCGTGCCTGTGAAAAACATCACCGTAAATAGTTTACAAACCACCGCGGCCGTTGATATGACAGCTTATGTAAACAACCAGAAACAATTTAACGATGAACTGGAAAAATATGGGATTAATAAACATGCTGTTATATTGAAAGAGGTTGTAATAAAAGACCAGAAAATAAGCCCGGTGCCACACTCGGTAAACCTTAACGGCCCAGGCAACGCTGACCAGGTGATAAGTGCAAAAGATATGGAAAGGTTTACATGCGGAAGAATCACTGATTGTTTATCAGGTGTATTGTCGTCGGTAATATTCAGGAATAACGTTCCGCTGAACGCGCGAATGAAAATGGCCCCGATGGCAGTAGTAGTCGACGGCGACTTTGTGGATGCCACGGATTTCATGTATATGAACCCGGCAGACATTGAAGGCATTGAAGTAGTGCTCAGCCAGCATTACGCGGCTATATATGGAACGCGAATGGCCAACGGAGGATTGATAGTAACTACAAAAAGAGGTAAAAAAGGCAAGGAGTATTACCGCTATGCGCCGGGAGTTGCGACTATCAGACCTAAAGGTTTTTACCTGGCAAAAGAATTTTACTCTCCTCAATATGATAATTCAAAAACCAACCCCAAAATAACCGACCTGCGCAGTACCATTTTTTGGAAACCTGATATTATTACCGACAAAAACGGCAAAGCATCGTTCAGTTATTTTAATGCGGATGGCAAAGGCAACTATCGCATGGTTATTGAAGGTATTGATGCTGATGGAAACCTTGGCAGGCAGGTGGTGAGGTATAAGGTGGAGTAGGGGTTGGTGATTAGTTGATTTAGAGCTTAGTTAAGCAACCAGGATTTGCGCATTTGATGGCCCGAATCCGCCGTTAACCAATCTCTAATCAACTAACCTCTAATCTCTACTCCGACACATAATCAACCGGCAACAGTTCCGCAGTTAGCCGGTGGCCCCAGTTGCCATCGGTGGACACGCTTTGGGGATTTGCAAAAATGCCGTTTGCATCAAAAAGGGCATACTCTTCGTTAAATATAAGCGTCGTAGCTAAAGGGTCATCTAAAAATTCGGGTGTTTGGGTTGTAGTATTTGTTGCTTGGTTGCCTGCGTAGGCCCGCCTTTTGTTATAAAGTACATACAGGCAATCGCTAAAGTTTAATGCATAAGTACCTTTTACATTGGTTAGCTTAACAAAATCCGTCGCTGCCAAGGGTTTATTAACCAGCGTCTGGATGTATTTTGGGCCGATTCCGGTGTATTCGGGGTTTGGTTTTCGTATCAGCCGCATCACTTTAAAGCCCTCACTTGAAAAAGTATTGCCGATTACCGAACGTAAAAAATGCATGCTCGAGCCCTGGTAGGCGCTCAACCTGTTTGCCTTCCACCGCTTCATCTGCGATTTTGAACCCTTCATCTCTTCGAATGATGAGTTTCCTTCAAAATAAAAACTTCCATCTTTACGGTTGAACGTAAAATCTATCAGCATATACTTAATCTTGTAGCCAAGCGCTTTATTTTCTATTTCAAAAAAGTCGAATGATTTAGCTGTAAAGAGCTGGGTTTTTTTGTCGAAATCCAGGTCAAGCAAATCGGGCAGCCCCTTTGTAGTTATCTTACAGGATTGGGCATAAGCCGATGTACCGAAAAAGTGTTCCGTGAAAAATTCATAGTTTTTTAACCAATCTGTTTTTGGTTTTATTTTTACTTCCTGTAGCATCATCACCTTAGGGGTGAGGCTAATGTCGGCCAATTTTAAATCACCATTTATCGTGACGGCCTGGTGTAGAGTTTCGTAGCCCAGGCACGTTACCACAAAGTCGTACTGGCCGGGCCTGACATTTGTTATCGTATACCCACCTTTGTCGTCAGTTTTTGAACCAGCCACTGCGTTATTAAAAAATACGCTTGCGTTGGCCACGGGGGTTTTATCGTTGCTATTAATTACCTTACCTGTAATGGTGTATTGACCCAGGCAGGCAAATGGTAAAATAAAAAATAACAGGGAGGCGAATCTTTGCATAAAACAACTAAGTTGTTAGTTAATGCAAATTTATAGTTTATTTTAATATTAATGATTTTTTCTGATGCTAAGTTGTTTAAGCGGGGCATTTGCCGGACATAACTATTTTTTTAAAAAAAGTTTCAAAGCATATTAAACCTTTTTTAAAAACGTTGTTCTTATATATAAATTAACAACACTCGTATGAAAAGAATCTTATCTATTATTGGCTGCATTGTAGTGCTGGCAGCATCTTCATGTACCAAAAAGTACATTACCCCTAACCCCAACCAAACCATTTTGCTGAATGTTAAATCGACCGATTGGACAACTACAGATGGTGGAAAAACATATTCGGCAGTTATCGACGCTCCTGAAATCGACAGCTACTTTAACGACCATGGCGGGGTGCTGGTTTATTTTTCGTTTACCGATGGGGTGTATGAGCAGGTACCTGAAGTTTACCAGGGCATATCATACAGCTATACCCACAATAAAGGCAGCTTAGCACTTTATGCGCAGGCGTCTGACGGTGTAACGGCAATTAGCCGGCCAGATGATGCAGTTGTGAAACTTTTACTGATTGAATCTAATTAGTGATTAGAGACTGGAGATTAGAGATTAGTCGGGGACGGAGATTAGTGAGCAGAGGTTAGAGACTAGTTATCTTAAGCAGTCGAAAGGATCATAAAAAAGCCTGTGGGTAATCCCACAGGCTTTTTTATGATCAAGATATTCCTAATCTCTTATCTCTAACCTCTAATAACTAACTTTTCATCTGCTCAATCACTTCAGGGGTTACACCGGTGAAGGAGAAACCACCATCGTGGAAGAGGTTTTGCATGGTTACCATTTTGGTAAGGTCGCTAAACATGCTTACGCAGTAGTCGGCGCACTGGTCGGCATCCGCATTACCAAGCGGGCTCATTTTTTCAGCGTAGCTAATGAAGCCATCAAATCCTTTTACACCCGAGCCAGCGGTTGTGCGTGTTGGAGACTGCGATATGGTGTTGATACGTACATGTTTCTTTTTACCATAGTAGTAGCCAAAGCTGCGGGCAATGCTTTCTAAATAGGCTTTGTTATCGGCCATATCGTTGTAATCAGGGAATACACGCTGGGCGGCGATGTATGTTAGGGCCAGTACCGAACCCCATTCGTTTATCGCATCCATTTTCATGGCGGTGGACAAAACGCGGTGTAGGCTAAGCGCCGATATATCTAATCCCTTATGGGTAAAATCGTAATTGTTTTCAGGATAGGAGATGCCCTTACGAACGTTAACGCTCATCCCTATCGAGTGCAGTATAAAATCAACACCGCCGCCAAAATGCTCCTGGCTTTTGGTGAACAGGTTCACCAGGTCGTCGTTATTGGTCACATCGGCACCAATGATTGGGGCATTACATTCTTCGCCCAGTTTATTTAATTCGCCCATGCGGAGTGCGATAGGGGCGTTGCTCAAAATAATTTCGGCACCTTCCTGTACAGCGCGCTGTGCTACCTTCCAGGCGATAGATTGCTCGTTAAGAGCGCCAAAAATTATCCCTTTTTTACCTTTTAATAAGTTGTAAGCCATGTGTTGATTTTAATAATGATAGTGGCAAAGGTATATATTTATTGTTTACAATAAAATGGATGGAAATTGTTAGATTGATGCTTAAACTTTGATCAGTTGCAAGGTAAGTTTCGCCTGCTGCTGTTCCGTTCGCTAACTGAACGAAACGTTGCGCAACAAGGTGAAACACACTATCTTTCTGCAGTCCCTGGAAATTTTCAGCCACTAAATTGTTTCACCCTGTTTCATGATGTTCGGCACAGGAAGCGAACGAAACAGATTTAGATATTGGCTCACACCTGGGAATTTTGTCAATGAATTGTTTCACCCCGTGTCATGATGTTCGGCACAGGAAGCGAACGAAACAGTTAATGTCAGCTGGTTATTTAGCAGATGTATGTTTTCCCAGGTCGCATTGTTTCGGCTTGTTGCGCAATGTGCCGAACAAAAAGAGAACGGAACACTTTAGTTTGTAAACTAATTAATATATATAGCTTGTTTATTTTATTAATAGACATATTATAAATAATCAATATAAAAGCATGAATATATAATTGGTTTGCTGTTTCGTCCGGGTGGGGAATAGAACAATGCGAAACAGAACGAAACAGTTGGCGCGCCTTGGTAAAGCGCTGAGGAATTTATCTACAGACTGTAGCATTTTTAAATCCCCCGTATCTAACCACCAAATAAACGCCCGGATAAGCTAAATTACATACCTTAACCCGGATACAAAGTAAAAACCATTTATGGTGTTTGAAGATATTTACCGCGACTATTGGAACAAGGTATTCCGCATTTGCATGGGCTATGTGAATGACAAGGACCTTGCGAAAGACATGGCGCAGGAAACTTTTATTTTGATTTGGCGAAAGCTGCCGCAATTCAGGAATGAGTCGGCGGTTGGTACCTGGATCTACCGGATCGCATCGAACAATTGCCTGCGGCAAATTGAGCGCAGTAACCGCATGCCCAAAACCGAATTACCCGAACAAATTGAAGATACCCTGGAACCCGATATGGAATGGCAGAGCCGCCTGCTTTATAAATGCATTGCCGAACTGCCCGAAACCGACCGTATCATCATTTCATTGGAACTGGAAGATGTGAAACAAGCTGAAATAGCAAAGATAACCGGCCTTAGCGAAAGCAATGTGCGGGTAAAAATATTCAGGATAAAAGAAAAGCTGACTCAAAAATTTAAGCAATATGAGCGAGAATATTGATTTTAAGGAACTGTGGAACCGCGGCAAGGCCAGCGCACCCGATGTGAGTGAAATTTTTGCAAAAGCAAACCGGCTTACCCGTAAAACACGTTGTAAAATATGGTGGAGCAATATCATTCTATCAATAACCATTTTGCTGATGATATTTATCTGGTGGTATTACCAGCCGCAATTACTTACTACAAAAATAGGGCTGATATTAATACTAATTGCCATCGTGATTTTCCTGGTTACTACCAACCAGCTATCACCTTTATTAGCCAAAGCGGATGAGGAGACTGATAGCCGGCATTTTTTGGAGCAAGTGATCAGGATTAAGCATAAGCAGGAGTTTTTAAATAAAACCATGCTTACGGTTTATTTTATTTTGCTATCAATTGGTATCACGCTTTACTTTATAGAATATGCAAGCCGCGGCAGCTTGCTGTTCCAGGTGCTGGCTTACGGGATAACGTTCGCCTGGATAATTTTTAACTGGATTTATATCAAGACACGCACTATTAAAAAGCAGCAAAAAGCCATAAATGATATAATTGCAAGGCTGGAAGAGGTGAATGGGCAGTTTGGTGACAGTCCTCTAAACTAAAAAATAAAAAACTTTGTCATTGCGAGCGAGGAACGAGCGCGGCAACCGCGAACTTTACAGAGCGGCTCTCCATAGTTCGCGATTGCTTCGTTCCTTACAGCATTGACAAAGTTTATAACTTAGCCCAGGGCTAGCCCAGCAATTCCCTCGCATTCTGCAATGCGCTTTCGCCCGGCTTATCGCCGCTTAGCATTTTGGCAATCTCCAAAACACGTTCGTCGTTATTTAACTGCTTAATACGGGTATAAGTAGTTGCGCCTTCATCGTCTTTATAAACAAAGTAGTGGCTTTGGCCTTTGGCGGCAATTTGCGGCAGGTGGGTTATGGTTATAACCTGCAGGTTGTCGGCAAGTTTTTCCATTATCTGGCCCACCTGGTTGGCTACCTCGCCGGAAACTCCTGTGTCTATCTCATCAAATATAATAGTGGGCAAGGCAGTGTTTTGAGCAATGAGCGATTTGATGCTGAGCATTAGTCGGGATAACTCGCCGCCCGAGGCTACTTTGCTCATCTCTGACAATGCATGGCCCTTATTGGCGGTGAACAGAAATTTAATCTCGTCAACCCCATTTTTAGTAAGCACATCAGTGTTTTCCGTCTTTCGGACTTCCGGACTTTCGGACTTTCGGACTAACTGTTCAATTTTCAGGTTGGAGTTAGCCATGCCCATTTCGGCAAGTGTTTGCAGCACCTTTGTTTCTATAGATGGAACTGCCTTTTTTCGATTGGCTGATAGCTGACCGGCTAATGTTTCAAGCTCCTTTTTATCGGTATCAAGCTGGGCCTTCAGTTTTTCAATGGCTTCATCGCCAAAAACAGCCTGTTGTATTTTATCGGATAGCTCATTTTGTAAATCCAATAGTTCGGCATTGGTGTTTACGCGGTGTTTTTTTTGCAACAGGTAGATAACGCTGAGGCGGGTATTTACTTCTTCGGCCCTCGCGTCATCAGTAACCGTGCGTTGTTCAATATTTTCAATTTCAGCAGCAATATCTTTCAGTTCGATAACCGCGCTGTTGAGGCGCTGGTGCAGTTCTTCAATTTGCGGGTTGAACTTTTCGAGTGCCAATAACTGGTGACCAGCCTCGCGTAATTGTATAATGGCGGACGTTTCGCCTTCCTCCATCAGGTAAAAGGCGCCCAGCAGGTTCCGTTTTATTTCACCGGCATTATTGAGCGAGTATAGTTCCTGCTCCAGCAATTGCTGCTCATCGGTCGAAAGTGCAGCTTTTTCCAGTTCATCAAACTGGAACTGGTAATAGTCCAAATCGGCTTTGGCTTTGTCGCTGTCATCAATTAATTGCTGCAGCTTTGATACGCCTTTTTTATACGCCCTGAACTTGGTGCGATAATCTGCCAACAAATCATCATGTTTGGCAACAGCATCGACCACCAGCAGCTGGAACTCCGGGTCATTAATTTCCTGAGTTGCGTGCTGCGAATGTATATCAATCAACCTTTCGCCTAAAGCCTTTAGCGAATTTAGATTAACCGGGGTATCGTTTACAAAAGCCCTTGATTTGCCGTCGGCCGATATCTCGCGGCGTAAAACGGTTTCAGCCTCATAATCGAGGTCATTATCTTCAAAAAATTGTTTTAAATGAAATGCGCCTATTTTAAAGGTGCCTTCGATAACACATTTTTTTTGTTGATTGAAAAAATAACGGCTTTCGGCACGCTGGCCGAGGATAAGCGAAAGCGCCCCTAAAATGATTGATTTACCCGCGCCGGTTTCGCCGGTAAGTATATTTAAACCGCCATCGAAACTGATTTCAAGGTTGTCAATTAACGCGTAATTATTAATGCTGAGCTTCTGAAGCATAAAAAAATACCTTCTGTTTGGAAGGCACTAAATTACGGTTTAGTTGATTAAGTTGAGTCCGAAAGTCGGAAAAGTCGGGAAAGTCCGAAAGAAAAAAAGCCTGTTCAAAACGATAATCAAGGAGTGCTGATTAATTATTAACCTAATCAACTCAACCTAACGTAATAAACCTGGTCAACTACAGCTTCGCACCTGTTTTGTACGCCACAATAACTCGTTTGATGGCATCAATTACAACAGCAGGGTCTTCCAGGTGGATATTATGGCCGCTGTTTTTGTCGAGAATAAGCTTGCTGTTTGTTGATAGTTTCGCCAAGTCGGCCTGTAGCTTTAATCGGTCATTCTCCAGTTCAGCAGCATCAGGCATACCAGCATAACCGCCATCGCCCCGTGCCAATACTATTAATGGGATGTTTCCCAGCATAAAGGCGGGCTTACCCTTGTTTGTATACATTTCTGCAACATCTTCGGGCGACCAGTTCATTTCATTACCCGCAGCCTTCCTGAATACTGGTTGCGACTGGGCCCATATCTGCATCTGCTGATTTTTTTTCGGCAGTTTATCCATCGGAGGTTCAATACTTGTATCCAGCGCCACCGGTTTGAGGGCGGCTGAACTGGTATCTATAATTTTGCTGGTTATGTTTTTGGGTTCCGGGGCGTATTGGCCTTTGGCAAAATCACGGATGCGCACGGCTTTTTTATCCAACACTATTTTTGAGTCTTCATTCAACGCATCAACCAAAACAACACCCGCTACCTCGTCTTTGTAAAATCTTGCGAATGACCGTACCAGGAAGCCGCCAAATGACTGCCCAACCAAAATGTACGGCCCTTTTATGCCTGAGTTATGAAGCGCTGTATGCAATTCATAAGCAATTTGTCTGCCCGACCGCGGCAATGGACCTTGTTCGCTCCATGCAAAGCCGGCTCTGTCATAACTTACACATGTAACAGTTTTTGCAATTGCAGGCTGCACCAGGCTCCAGATAAATGAAAAATCGCCACTGCCGCTTTCCAATATCACAGTAGGCGTTCCCTTACCTGTAATGTTTACATGCAACAGGTGTCCGCCTGCATCAACCAATTTTCCCGGTGGGAGAGGAGTTTGAGTATTTTGAGAATAACCAGCGGTTGCAATACTGCCTGTAAATATTAGCGTAAGGATTGGTATGCTGATTAATGAACGGAGCTGATGCATCGTAACGACTTTATACTTTGTAAACGATATAAAATTAAGTTTTATAAGGCACCTTAAATATGCAAGTATTGACTTTATTATATCGAACCCCAAACAAATACGCCCCTTGCAGTTTTCACCGCGAAGGGACGTAAATTGGTTTGTTCAATCTTTGAATTATATAATCAGGGTGCTTATATTATTGCTGGTCGCTGGTATCATCTTTTTCCTGTTTTTCAGGCTTATCAGCTTTGTCCCCTTTGTCGTCGTCATTATCATCCGACCAACGGAACTTTCTCGGATGTGTTTTCTTGTATTCCTGCAACCGCCTTTTGAAATCTGGCGTACGCATATAGGCGTGTAATTTTGCAGTTGCTTCGTGTAAAGCTGCCTTTTCTTTTTCAATTTCAGGGTTGTGGCTATACCCGCGCATTTTTGCGCTTAGGGCATGCATTTCTTCTTTTTGCTGCTCAGCCTGTGGGTTATGGAAAGCCTTTCTTAAGCTATCGCCGGTAGCGCGCAATAATTCCCTTTGTTTTTCATATTCAGGAGAGTGGGTGCGTTCGCGCATTTGCCGGCCTGCTGCTTTAATGTCAACTTGAGCCTGGCGTACGTCTTCGGGGATGTTTTTCTTTAATTCAGCTTCGTATGCCCTGTAGTTGTTATCACGGTCATAATCGTTATAGTTACGGTCATGCGGTATACCGTATTTTTTTTCCATCGATTCGTTCAGCTTTTTGAATTCGGGGCTCTCGTAATATACTTCAATTTTTTTGCCGAGCTTTTCCAGTTTGCTCTCAAGTTCTCTCGTTTCAGATGTTTCGCCCCAGTTTTTCTCGAAATCCTGGCTTATCTTTTCCATTTTGGCCTGCAGTTCCTTCAGTTCGGGCTTGTCGTAAAATGCCTGCATTTCCCTGCCTTTAGCTTCCAGTTCTTCCTGTGTTTTTTTGAACTCGCCACTTTCGTAATATTTGCCAATGGCGTTACCGTGCTTTTCAACTTCTTTGCTCAACCGGTCTAATTCAGGGTCCTTAAAATCCCATGAACCATCGTACCTGTCATCGCCTGAGTAAGCGTATACGTTATGGTTGTTATTGTCATTGGTGTTATCGTTGTCGTTATCACCGTCATTGCTTTTAACTGCGTGTGCCACTTTTTTGTGAACAACAGTTTTCTTTTTTGCTGCTGCTTTTCGGCCAGTATCGGCAAACATGCGACTGATTACGGGGCTTATAGCCTTTACCGAAATTTTTCCCTGCGCTACCTCGGGATTAAGCAGGGCCATGGCGCCTATGCCCACGGTTAATATAAGCATGGCCAACAAGGTTGGGCGCAGGCTGGGTATTTGTTTCTTTGTTTTCATGATTCTTTCAATTCGGTTTAATAAATGGTATTTTTTGCCTGTTGCGGCCAGCGCTAGCTGCCAGTCGTTTTGGCGGTTTTGCTCCAGCTTTAACAAAGCCTTTGCGTAGATGATAGGGTCTGCGGTGGCCTTTACAACCAGGTCGTCACAGCAATTCTCACGTTCTTCGTTTATAATCCTGTTTATGAGTTGTGCACAGGGGTTAAAAAATAGCAGTATGGCTATTACCTGTTGCAACATATTCACCAGGTAGTCGTTGCGTTTTATGTGGGCAAGCTCGTGCAGTAATATCGCCTCAATTTCTTCGGTCGAAAGATAAGTGGCCAGGCTGAAGGGCAGCAAAATAACCGGTGTGAAATAACCCACCATGCAGGGTACATCAACCATTTTGCTCATGCCGGCTTTTACTGTTTTGCCGATTTTTAGCATCGCAGTAAATTTATTTACCGAGAATTGAATGGCGCTATCGACCACCATACTGCGCTTTACAGCATTTATTTTTTTACGCGCCAGTATCAGCTTACCCGTATTAAACAATAAACCTGCAATATAAACTGCTGTTATATAAGGCAGGTACTCTTCAATACTGTAATAGTACCGGATGGTCTGGTCGTTAAATTGCCCAATGCCCTGTGGCAGTTCGGCCAGTACCGGCAAAGCCGATAATTTTGATGGTACTACAGCTAACCAGTTATAAAGATGTATCTCGTTAAGCAGGGTGTAGCCAAACCAGCCGGTAATAGCCAGCAGGCTTACCGTTGCCATCAGGTACTTTTTCGAGGCGGATAATTGGCCGCCAAACATCAGCGCCAGCTTTAGCACAAAATATATTATCAGCCCCTGCCACAACGAGTGGATAATGGTAATACCCAAAACCTGGCTAATATTGAATAATATATTTTGCATGGTAATAAAAGCTAAAGGTTAATGTTTGGCCGGTTTGTTATTGGTCTTCTTTTTCAGTAGTGTCCTTCTTCGACCTGTAGATACGAACATCGCCGGTTGTGTCGGTTAATACCCAATGGCCATTGCGTTTCATTTTTTTCCACTCTTTGCTGTCCAATTGCTTTTTCAGCTCTTTCATTTGGTTTTTCCACTCTGGGCTGTCAAACTGTTTGGTCAGGTCTTTCATTTGGTTTTTCCATTCCGGGCTGTCGAATTGTTTTGTCAGCTCTTTCATTTGGTTTTTCCATTCAGGGCTGTCAAACTGTTTTTGCATCAGCTTACCCTGTTTTTCCATTTCTTTAAACTGGTTTTTCCATTCAGGACTGTCAAATTGTTTTTGCATCAGCTTGCCTTGTTTTTCCAGTTCTTTAACTTGGTTTTTCCATTCAACACTGTTGAAGTGCTTACTCATTTCTTCGGACTGCTTGGCCATGGCCAGTATTTGATTTTTCCATTCGGGGCTGTCAAACTGCTTTTTCATCAGGTCCATCTGACTTTTCCATTCGGCGCTGTTAAAGTGTTTTTGCATTTCAAGGCCCTGTTTGCTCATGGCTTCCATTTGTTTTTTCCATTCGGGGCTGTTGAACTGTTTTTTCATTTGGTCCATTTGAGCCTTCCACTCGGCGCTGTTAAAATGCTTTTGCATTTCCAGGCCTTGTTTGCGTACTGCATCCATCTGGCTTTTCCATTCGGCGCTATTAAAAAAGCGTTTAACCGAATCAGGTGCGTCATCACCCCAATAAGTATTGCTGTAAGATTGCTCGGTTTTGCCTGTTTTTTGCTTTCCGGCCTTCAGCTTATTTTTTTGACTTTTGGCTACAGTTTTGCTTTTGTGCTTGTATTTGGTGGTATCGCTTTGCAAGCTGTAGTTTGTGGAATCGGTTAAAAGGGTTTTGGGTGTTGCAGTTTTAGGGTTAAACCATGCAATACAGCTAAGGGTGCCTGCTAATAAAAACAGGGCTATCATTAAATGGCGGATGCTGCCAATATGTTTTTTAGTTTTCATGATACGTTCAATTCTGTTTAATAAATGGAACTTTTGCCCGGTTGCCGCAAGTGCCAGCTTAAAATTTGTTTTGCGCACCTCTTCAAGCTTTATTAAAGCTTGCGCATATATTAAAGGCTCGCCGGTTTTTTCAACTACTAAATCATCGCAGCCGTTTTCACGTTCCTGGTTTACAATCCGGGTAATTAATTGGGTAAAGGGATTAAAAAAGAGCAACACCCCTATAAACTGCTGCAGCAGGTTCACCAGGTAGTCGTTCCGTTTGATGTGCGAAAGCTCGTGTAATAAAATGGCCTCAACTTCATCAGCCGAGAGGTTTGTACATATCGATACGGGTAAAAGTACAAGTGGCTTAAAGTAGCCTATCATACAGGGCACGTCAATCAGCTCGCTGAATTTTAGCTGGATATGCTTTTTGATGCCCAGCTTTTGTGCGAACGTGTTTACATACCGCTGCATTTGTTCGGCGGGTAAAACTGATAGCCTTATTTGCCTTATTTTGCTCCATTCCATAGCCAACCTTGCCAGATTTATGGTGAGGCCGGTAAAGTAAACTGCACATATAAATGGCAGGTACCCCGAAATTTTATAGTACCATGCCGGCTGATAGTGACTGTTGGTAGGCAAATTTAAATAAGGCAATAACGCCAAAAGCTGATTTTTCTTTAAGGTTACCCAGCTGTAAGCGCTAATTTCGGTAAGCAGCGTATAAATAAAACAAACTGTAATGGCAACCATTGCGCCAATAGCCAGGTTATATTTTTTTGTAGCCGTTAACGACGATGAGCCGGCGAAAACAATCCTCAAAATAAAATACACCACCAAACCCTGCCACAACGAGTGGATAATGGTGACGCCTAAAACCTGGCTTATGTTGTATAGTATAGTTTCCATTTTTAGTTAATTAGAGACCGGAGATTAGAGATTAGTTACAATCCCGGGGCTCCTGTCGTTTACCTTTTTATTTATTACCTGTCTTTTTTGCCTAATCTCTAAACTCTTATCTCCAATCACTTCCCCTCAAACTGTTTCAAATAATCCTTAATTGCATCTATCTCATCTTTTGATGCACGGTGATGGCCCAGGGCCTGTATCACCAAATCAGATGTTGAACCTTTAAACACTGTCGAGATTATTTTATCGATGGCTGTTTGTTGTGCCTGCTCGCGGGTTATCAATGATTTGTACAGGTGGGTTTTGGCGGTTGTGTCGCGCTCAACCATTCCTTTGTCGTGCATTATCTGCATCAGCTTTAAAGTTGTAGTATAACCGGCATCTTTATTTTTTGCCAATTCCTCATGCACATCACGTACGGTACACTGGCCCTTTTTCCAGATTACCTGTAGTATCTCAAGCTCGCTTTCTGTTGGTTTAATTTCCATTTTAAATAGTTATACGAATTTCTTCGTACAAATATGTACGATAAGTTTCGTATTTGCAAATTATTTATAAACTTTTTTAAAAAAGACGCGCGGGTATAGGGGGTATAACCAAACGTACAAAAGAAGATAAAACGGCAAAACGCAAAAAAACGGCCTTTTTGATATTGTAGAGGCCGATTTTAAGCCGATTTTAAAAGAGCATCAGGGCAAAACGAAATGTACATTCTTGGTTTATCTACGATAATACTTGTACAAACCGGCTGCTTTTGGCCCACTCTTGCCATTTATCTTATATTTTACACTCAAAAAAATGGCTTAACTTGTATAAAACGGCCTTTTTTGCCCTGTAAAAACACTTTATATACCTTGCTAATATTTTAAAGAACTCCCTATAACTACTCAAAAACGGCCGGATACGCTGCCATAACCGGCTGTTTTGCGCCTGGTTATATGACAGCGGTAAGGCCTAAAACGTTGCAAAAAAGGGTGTTTTGATATTGTTTTGTTAACAGGGGGACAAACAGGGGGACAAACAGGGGGACATTACCGTGTATTTTTTAACGCGTAAGTACCCCGATAAGTGCAAAAAAAGGGGGTTAAAGTGCAATTTTTTGCACGTAAGTACCCCGATAAAACAATTTAAGTATATTGTTAAAAAAAGTGTAACTTGTTGTAAATCAATAAGTAATAAAGTATTTACAAAAAACTTAGATTTTAAATTTTGTGTGCGCGTAGGTATCTGCGTATTGTTTGTGCTCTTTAAGTGCGTTAATACGCCGCATTATTGGTGCTGATTAGTTCTGTTAAGCGGGTCGCTCGTTAGATATCCCTGGTACATATCTGCGTACCTGTACATATATTCAATAAGCTTGTTAAGTAAAAATGTATAATGCTCAAGGTTGCTTTCATAGTCGATTAACTTAGCACATTTAAGCACCTTACTATCTGTTATTACCCCGTATGTTTCTTTAAATTCAGCATCTACAAATTTTCGTTTATATACCTTGAATTCATCTATAGCCGGAAATTTTTCTAAAACAAAATCAGGAGCGCCCATGCTTTCCGAAAAAAGGATAAGCTTTCGATAAGCCTCATAAACGTTTTTTAGGTCGTCTATTGCGTTTGAAAGCAGACCATCTAATCGTTTATCAGAATGTTTTAGATAAAAAGCAAGTTTGTTCTCCTCGAAATATCCGCCGTAAAGCACCGGCCTATTACTAATATCCTCGCTCAACTTGACCCCTAAATTTATGACATCAATCATATTAGATGGTTCAGTAGCTTTTGAATCGGAATCGCGGACCGATGCATTTCTTTCGCTTGATAGCCACATTTCACCTACTCCTGTTAGTAGCCATTGCTGATTTAGATTAGTGTATTTACTAATTATTTTCTGATACACATCGATGCCGAAGTTTATGTCCTTTGTGGTTATTTTAGACACCATAGCGCTTGAAAGGCCAATTTCTCTTGCGAATTCATTTTTTGACAGTTTCAAATGGCTTATTAATTCGTTAATTCTTGAGCGTAAACTATTCATTTTGTAAATAAAAATCTATTAAAATCAACAAAAATTTGCAAATAAGAATATAATTAGTGATAATTGTACTATAATCAATGTAAATATATTAAAATTAGCGAATCATGGACAAACAAGCATTAAAAAAACTTTTCGAAGCATTACCCTGGGGTGGTATAACGGCTATTGCGAAACAAGTGGGCGTGGCGAACGACACCGTAAAAAAGGTGTTAGATGGCCGGTCTGACAACATGGATGTACTTACAGCGGCAGTTGAGTTTATGGAAAAACATAAAACCAAACAGAATGAACTAAATGCTAAGGTGGCATCATTAGTTAACTAAAGGCAGGTACGGCTACAGAAAATAATTTTCCCGAACGCGCTACCGGACTTCGCACACCGGCGGGAACAATAACCCCAATTAATAATTAATAATGCCACAGCAAATAGGAAAAAAAGTTGGTGTAAATGCGGCTGAACTTGTGCCATGGTATTCTTATGATGCCCTTAAAAAGGTTATTTGGCGGCATAAAGAAAATACGTACGGAATTAAGCGCCTCAACAGGTCAAGCCCCGGCCATCAAATGCTTGTTGATTTTGATACATTACCCCCACACATACAAGATTGCCTAGGAGACCCGCGCAAAGTTGACCACATATTATTAAAGTACTACAAAGAAGACGGCGAAGCTGTAAGGTTTTACTCAACCTACCAGTTTGAAAATGGAGAGACGCTCGATATGAAATATCAGGAGCGATACATTGTAAATGCAAGTGTTTTAAAAGCTGCCATATTGCTAAACCTGGCGCGTATCGACATGCGGCGATCAATGAAGGGAAACCTCAAACGCAAAAAAGATATTAACGGCAATACCACTGTGCCATCAATAGGCGATGCCCTGCATAATGATGTACAAAGCTTTAATCAAGCCCTTAAAGCAAAGTTCAATATAGAACACAGCTTACCGGCCAGCGAAAGGCATTTTAAACGGGTTTTAAATGACTTTGAAACACAAGGTTACATAAGCCTGATATCTGATAAACACGGCAACCAAAACACCCGAAAGGTTACAGACGAAACCTTAAGCCTACTGCAAAGCCTTTTTGCAGGCCGCAGTAAAAAACCAAACGCTACCGAAGTACACCGGGAATATAAAGTTTTTTTAAACGGATACATTGAAGTTATCAATAATGCATCAGGCGAGGTGTACAACCCTGCCGACTTTAAAAAGCTAAGCGATACCACTGTTAAAAAATACATGGCAAGCTGGCAAAGTAAAATAGGCACCTACGCCATACGCAGCGGTAACCGGCAAACACTTATGCAGCAGTTTAAGCCGCATCATTCCCTCGATAAACCAAAATACGCCGGTAGCATCATTTCAATTGATGACAGGCAACCGCCGTTTAAAATGGCTGACGGTAAAAGGGTTTGGTTTTATAACGGTATAGACCTAGGTAGTGAAGCATTTACCTGCTGGGTGCATGGCAGCACTAAAGAGGGTATTATACTTGAATTTTACAGGCAACTTGTAAGGAATTACGCCCAATGGGGATTTAGCTTACCTGCCGAATTAGAAGCTGAGGCAAGTTTAAATAGTAGCTATGTTAATAGCTTTTTACGCGAGGGCGCAATGTTTGAGCACGTGCGTATCGAGGCCAATAATGCAAGAGGTAAACGGATAGAGCGCTATTTTAGAACCCTACGTTATGAAATTGAAAAGGAGCGCGATGGCTGGCTTGCAAGGCCCTTTGCATTAAGTGAGAGCAATCAGCCCGGCGCTGACGATATGCCTGCCCTGCCATATTCAACTATCGTTGAAAATGCATTAACTGATATTGAAACATGGAATAACCAACCGCACAGCGTTCATACACACCTGAGCCGCTGGCAGGTATTTTGCAAAAAGCAGCATCCTGATTTAAAGCCTACCAATTACGCCGCCATACTGCCATATATAGGCTACAAAACCCAAACAAGCTGCAATGTGGGAATTATCAGGCTCGACCGTAAAGAGTTTTTGCTTGGCAATAATGGCAAGGTAAGCCTCGGGGCTAACCTGATTAACTTAATGAAACAGGTAGAGGGGCAAAAAATTGATGTGTATTGGCTTGATGATAATCAAGGCGCTGTATTTAAAGCGCTTGTTTACATTGACGACCAACTGATTTGCGAGGCGTTACCAAAACCAACCTACAACCGTGCAAAGATAGAGCAGGGACCGGAAGATGCAGCCGCACGTACCATTATGAGCGCTTACGTGGCAACAATTGAGGGCTATGGCAGGCGGGTAAAACAGTCGATAGAAAAAGTTACGGTAATTGACTATAGGAAGGCTCAATTTAATGACTTCGTAATGCCCGGCCTTAAAAAGAACGAGACTAAAAAAGAAAGCGGCGGTATAATGCCAAGCTTGCCAGCAGATGATTACGATCTGTTGCCGGCACAAAGCTTTGTAAGGGAATTGAAAGACAGATTTTAATAAAAACGCAATGGAGCAGTTAAGCATTGATTTTAAAAATAAAGTTGCAGCAGCGCTGATATCGGTTATAAAAGACCGATCGACAATCGACGAGGCCTTTTATAAGTTCTATAGTATAAGCGCCGCCAACTGCCTTAAATTACGTTTAGGCAGATTAGAAAACTTAATGCCAGATAATCAATGGCTGCGCCTCGGACGCAAGTTGCAGGTTAACCAGGTTGACAGACAATGGAATATGGCCCGAACTGATGTTTTTAACACCATTGAGGAGGATATACTTTTTTGTAAAAAATACAGTAAGGCAAAGCTTTGTGTTGATGAATGCGGCATAGGTAAAACATTTACAGCAAAATACCTTGCTGCAACCCTGCCAAACTGCTTTTATGTTGATGCCAGCCAGGGCAAATCAATAACCCTGTTTACCCGCATACTGGCAAAGGCCATCGGCCTTGATAGCGGCGGCAAATGGTACGATGTAAAAGAGGACATAAAGTGCTATTTGAAAATGATACCCAACCCCATTGTAATTATTGACGAAGCCGGGGATTTAACACAAAATACCTTACAGGAGGTAAAAGAATTGTGGAAC